>NZ_LSEF01000089.1:0-211895 GCF_001641695.1 Bradyrhizobium neotropicale | reverse complement strand
CCACGCCGGCGGCGCCCATCAAACCGGCAAGCCCAATCAGCAGGCGGAATGCAGCCATCATGATCCCCGCTCGTCCAGCAGCCGCGCCATTGCGGCACGCAGCTCGGCCATACCGGTCGATGAGCGCGAGGAGGTCGCAAGCACGTTGGGGAAAGCGGCCGGGTGTTTTGTCAGGGCGGCTTCGGTCTCGGCGATGCGCGACTGCAACTCGGCGGCCTTCACCTGGTCGGCCTTGGTCAGCACGATCTGATAGCTGACCGCCGAGCGGTCGAGCGTCTTCAGAACCTCGAGGTCGACCTCCTTGAGGCCATGCCGCGCATCGATCAGCACGTAGACGCGCGCGAGGCTGGCGCGTCCCAGCAGGAATTTGTGGATCAGGTCGGTCCAGGACGCGACCTGCGTCTTCGGCGCCTTGGCGTAGCCATAGCCGGGCATGTCGACCAGCCGCAGGTCGGACTTTCCCGGGACTTCGAAGAAGATCAGCTCCTGCGTCCGGCCCGGCGTGTGCGAGGTGCGCGCAAGGTTGTTGCGGCCGGTCAGCGCGTTGATCAGGCTCGACTTGCCGACATTGGAGCGGCCGGCAAAGGCGATCTCCAGTCCCGCCATCGGCGGCAGCGTCGCAATCGAGGGCGAAGCCCAGATGAACTGCCAGTCGCGGGCGAACAGCTTTCGCCCGGCTTCGATCAGCTTATCGTCGGTATTGTCGTTCAAGCCCACGGCTCCGTGTCAGTCCCTCATGGTGAGGAGGCGCGTCAAGCGCCGTCTCGAACCATGAAGGCCCCGGTGCCCGTGGCCATCCTTCGAGACGCGGCCTCGCGGCCGCTCCTCAGGATGAGGTTCGAAGTACCCCTAACCTACGTCGCCTTCCTTGCGAACGTCGCCTTGAGATTGTCGAACAGCTCCACCTTCACGCCGTTGCGGCGCATGATGAAGCTCTGCTGGAGCACCGAGAGCGTGTTGTTCCAGGCCCAGTAGATCACGAGGCCCGCCGGGAAGCCCGCCAGCATGAAGGTGAAGATCAGCGGCATCCAGTTGAAGATGATCTGCTGCGTCGGATCCGGCGGCGTCGGGTTCAACTTCATCTGGAACCACATCGTGATGCCCATGATGATCGGCCAGATGCCGAGTGCGAGATAATGGCCGAACACCGGGATCGTGGTCGGATCGAACGGGATCAGCCCGAACAGGGTGAACAGATTGGTCGGATCGGGCGCCGAGAGGTCCTTGATCCAGCCGTAGAACGGCGCGTGTCGCATCTCGATGGTGACGAACAGCACCTTGTAGAGCGAGAAGAACACGGGGATCTGGATCACCACGGGAAGACAGCCGGCGACCGGATTGATCTTCTCCTTGCGGTAGATCTCCATCATCTCCTGCTGCTGCTTCACCTTGTCGTCGGGGAAGCGTTCCTTGAGCGCCTGAAGCTGCGGCTGGATCGACTTCATCTTCGCCATCGAGGCGTAGGACTTGTTCGCCAGCGGGAAGAACAGGAGCTTCACGATCACGGTGACGAGCAGGATCGAGATGCCGAAATTGCCGAAGAAGCGATAGAAGAAGTCCAGCCCCAGGAACATCGGCTTGGTGATGAAGTAGAACCAGCCCCAGTCGATCAGGAGATCGAAGTGGTTGAGGCCGAGCTCCTTGTTGTAGCCGCCGAGGCCGGCGAACGGGAAGTTGATGCCGACCACGCCGGCTTCCTTGGCGCCGGCAAACAGCCGTGCGTTCGCCGTCGCGGTACCGCCGATCGCGATGGTGACGGGATCGAGCAGATAGTCGGTCTGGTAGGTGTGAACATTGCCGGAGAGGTTCGACGAGAAGCGCGCCTGAAGCTGGGCATTGGTGTCCGGCAGCAGCGCGGAGGCCCAGTACTTGTCGGTCATGCCGAGCCAGCCGTTGGTCGCCTTGAAGTTCACCTGCTTGGCTTCGTCGATCTTCTTGTAGGCATATTCCTGCAGGCCGTGCTCGCCGAGATAGCCGATCAGGCCTTCATGCAGGATGTAGTAGCCGGAGACCTGTGGCGTGCCGTGGCGCGAGATCAGCGCGAACGGATAGAGCGTGACCGGCGCGTTGCCGACATTGCTCACCTCGTCCTTGACCGTGAAGAGATAGTGGTCGTCGACCGAGATGGTGCGGCGGAAAGTCAGGCCCTCGCCATTGTCCCATTTCAGCACCACCGGCGTCGACGGCGTGAGGTTGCCGCTGCCGTCCTGCTGCCAGGTCGTGGTCGAGTCCGGCATCTTCGCCGTCACGCCTGTCGCGGCGACCCAGCCGAACTCGGCATAATAGGGCTCCGCCGTGCCCGAGGGCGAATAGAGGATGATCGGCGGCGAGCTCGAATTGACCGTTTCGCGATATTGAACCAGCGCAAGGTCGTCGATGCGGCCGCCCTTCAGCGAGATACTGCCGGCAAGCCGCGGGGTGTCGATCTTCACGCGCGGAGCCGCGGCAAGCGCGGTGTCGCGGCTGACGACCGGCTGCGCCTGCTGGCTCGCGCCCGGTGCCGTGGAGGGCTGCGGTGCGTTGCCGGACTGCGGCGTAGCACCCGGCGTCGGAGAGGCCGTCGGCTGCGGCGCGTTCTTCTGGAGCTCGGCCTGCGTCTGCTGCTGGGCGCGCTGCTTCTCCATCTGCGGCACATTGTAGAAGTACTGCCAGGCGATCAGCACCAAGCCGGACAGAATGACGGCGAGAATGGTATTGCGGTTGTCGGTCATCTCTTGTGTCTCGTCATCAATCCGGTTTGCGGATGGTCGCGGGGGACGGGCCCACCTTCGGGCCGCGTCCCTTCGACGGTCCTTTGGGCGCCTGCCGTGCGGGCTTCCTGAACGCGGCGCGGAGGTCGTCGAGCATCGTCGCGAAGTCGCGCGTGAGCGCCTCCCTTCGGCCGACTAGCACATAATCATGATGGGGGAGCATTGACACCGGATCGAGCCGCTTCACCAATTCGCGAAGCCGGCGCCGGATGCGATTGCGCTCGGTGGCGGTGCCGTTCTTTTTGGTAACGGTAAACCCGACCCGGATCGGGCCGGTGTCATCACGGCGACGGCTTTGCAGGACGAACGCGCTGGCATTCGCCCGCGCGCCATTGGCAACGGCGAGGAAATCCGCCCGCTGCCTTAGCCGTTCCATGATGAAATCCCAAAAGGGTCCGGCTCAGGCGCTCAGACGCTTGCGGCCGCGGGCGCGGCGGGCGGCGAGAACCTTGCGGCCGCCGGCGGTGGCGAGGCGGGCACGGAAGCCGTGACGGCGCTTGCGCACCAGTTTGCTGGGTTGATAAGTCCGCTTCACGGGTTGTTCTCCGCTGACCGGGCAATTTGCCTGTAGAATTGAAGGTAAAGTCCGGAAGATGCGGCCCAAAACGGGCCCTTTTCGGCCCCAAGAGAGCCGCTCCCGGCCAAGCCGGGTCAACGCGGACAATTCGGCGCGGCTTATAAGCGAGCGTCCTCATTTCGTCAACGCCGCTAGTGGGCGCAGATCGGGTGAATATCACTGTTTCGACGGTGTTTTTAACCGATGAGGTAGCGACTCGCCGCTTCCGGCCTTACATCCCACCTCGGGACATTAGCGAACCGTAATTTGACCGGACTTGGGGCGGGCCGCATTCTTCCACCCGCAAAGGCAGTGAGGGCGAATTTCGTGGCAGCGACAGACCTCCAGCCGACCCAGGATATGGAGCAGCCGGCGCCGCGGCCGCGTGAGCCGCGTCGGCTCGGCCTGTCCGGCAAGCTGTTGCTGCTGACCGTTCCCCTGGTGATGATCGCGGCCATCCTGCTCTACGTGCCGGCCATCGCCAACTTCTGGGTCAACCGTCTCAACGACCGCGTCGCCGCCGCCAACACCGCCGCCCTCGTGCTCGACGCCGCGCCGCTCGGCATGGTCCCCGAATCGCTGTCGCGGCAGATCCTGAAAAGCATCAATGCGCGCGCGGTCGCGATCAAGATGGGTCAGCAGCGCCGGCTGCTCGCCAGCGACAACCTGCCAACCGCGATCGAGCACGACATCGACCTGCGCGACATGACGGTGTGGCAGGCGATCACCGGCTCGTTCGAGATGATGTTGGAGACCGGCAACCAGTCGATCCGCATCGTCGGCCCGGGCGTCGGCAACGCCCAGTTCATCGAAATCGTCACCGACGAGCAGCCGCTGCGGCAATCGATGTACCGCTTCTCCCGCAACGTCGTGGTGGTGGCGCTGATCATCGCGGTCCTGACCGCCGGCCTCGTCTATCTCGCGCTCCATTATCTGTTCGTGCGGCCGATGCGGCGGCTGACGGCCAGTCTTGTCGGCTTCCACGAGAATCCCGAGAGCTCGGCGCGAATCATCGTGCCGAGCCAGCGCGGCGACGAGATCGGGGTGGCCGAGCGCGAGCTGTCGGACATGCAGCGCGACCTGATGTCGATGCTGCATCAGAAGAGCCGGCTCGCGGCACTCGGCCTTGCCGTCTCCAAGATCAACCACGATCTGCGCAATCTGCTCGCTTCGGCGCAGCTCCTGTCCGATCAGCTCGCCAGCGTGCCCGATCCGCGGGTGCAGCGCTTTGCGCCAAAGCTCGTGCGCTCGCTCGAGCGCGCGATCGCCTTCTGCCAGTCGATGCTGTCCTACGGCCGCGCCCAGGAGGCCGCGCCAGATCGCCGCATGATCCTGATCGAGCCGGTGGTCCTTGAGGTGCGCGAGACCGCGGGCCTTGCCAGCGACGCCTCGATCGCCTGGGTCGCCGCAATCGAGCGCGGACTCGCGATCGACGCCGATCCCGACCAGCTCTTCCGCGTGCTGCTCAACCTCGTCCGCAACGCCGCCCAGGCGCTGGAGACGCATTCGTCCGGCGACGGCGGCGTGCAGCAGATCCGGATCACCGGCAAGCGCGAAGGCGCCGTCACGATTCTCGAAGTCTCCGACACCGGACCGGGCGTTCCCGAAAAGACCCGGGAGCACCTGTTCGAGGCGTTCCAGACCTCGGGGCGCCCCGGCGGCAGCGGCCTTGGCCTTGCGATCGCCGCCGAGCTCGTCCGCGCCCATGGCGGCGACATCCACCTGGTCGAAGGCACCATCGGCGCCACCTTCCGGATCGTCATCCCCGACCGTCCCGTGGAACTCCTCTCGATCCGCAACGAGCGGGCGAGGGCGTAAGACTCGGCCAGAGGCCGAGTGAACCCGTCATTCCCCATTGCGCAATGGGGATGGCCCAAAGGGCCAGGCCCGAAATCCATAACCCCGGCCCGTAGTTATGGATTCCGGGCTCGCGACTTCGTCGCGCCCCGGAATGACGAGCTAGAGGCGGAAATGGCCCAAAATACCGCCCAGGCAGACCTTGCCAACTGGGGCAAGAGCGGTTAGTCAGAGCGCTCTTTCGCACCCCTTCCGGCTCAGCCCGGAAGATGCGTGCGGGCCCCGCCCGCAATCGCTGTTTGCGAAACACGCGCCCGTAGCTCAGCTGGATAGAGCATCAGACTACGAATCTGAGGGTCGGACGTTCGAATCGTTCCGGGCGCGCCATTTCTCCGCCATCCAGAACAAGACTGTGAACCCGATTTGGCGCTGACGTTGGTTGCGGTCCCCGTTTTATTGGGGACCCGCATCGGCATGTCGGGGCGGAACAGCGTCCGAGCTTGCGGAGCGTTTTAACGTCGCCGACTTGATGGCCGTTTCGAGGGCCTTGCGACGGCCGCATCGGCAGCAACTGTGCTCGTGGGCGATTTCAGTCGGCGCGGCCGCGACGGCAAGATGCCGATTGCAGGCGCATTCGCGCGCGGGGCGTGCAGGTTCTGAGAGACCTGCTTGGCTGCGCTCTGGATACGCGCCTGCAACAGGGCCAAGCGCTCGGGCGGCGTGCGGGCCTCCGACGTGATGAAGACCAGGCTGCCGACAACCTTCTGCTCGGGGCTGAAGATGGCTGTTCCGATACCCAGCAGCCCACGATCGACCTCGCCGTGCGAGACGTAGGCGCCGGCGGCACGCAGGCGCTTGAGGTTGGCGCGGAACTGATCCCAGTTTTCGCCCAGCCCCGCACTGCGGATCTCGTCCGCATGCCACAGCATCAGGTTGCGCAACTGATAGGGCGGCAGATTTGCCAGGATGGGTTTCGCCGTTGCTCCGCGAAACATCGGAAAGGGTCGTCCGCGCGCATAACTCGATTCGATGGACGTGTCGGGCCAGTAGCGGTCTACGCACATGACCTTGTCGCCGTAATAGCTGCAAAGCATCAGGTTGGCATGCAGTTCGTCCCCGATGGCGCGCATGACATCACGTGCCGCGCGCATCAAGGGGTCGTGCTGACGAAGATGTCGGTCAAGTTCGATGATGCGCGAGCCCAGCACGTAGGCGCCGCCGGCAGTCGGGGTCAGCAGCCCGCTTTCGGTCAGCGATTTCAGGTAACGGTATGCAGTCGCGCGGGAGCACTCCAGATGCGCCATGACAGCTTCCTGAAACACGGCGGTCGTGTCGTCGCGGAAGAGGTCCAGAATGGACAGCATGCGATCTGGAGAGCTCATTGTGTGTTGGCGTGCCTAGTGAATGTGGAAGCCGCCGTTGACGTCGACCACAATGCCGGTTGAATAGGAAGAAAGATCGGATGCGAGGAACAGGATGGCCTGCGCCACTTCGGTTGGCGAGCCGAAGCGTTGCAGCGGAATGCCTTGTTTCAGATCCCGCTCCCAATCCTCGCCGAATTTTCCGAGGGTCATATCAGTTTCGATGATGCCGGGCGCCACGCAATTTGCGCGAATGCCGCGTGGTCCCAATTCTCGCGCCAGGGCTTTGGTGAAGCTGATGACGCCACCCTTGGAAGCCGCGTAGTGCGAGCCGCCCAGCAGGCCGCCGCCCCGCAGGGCTGCAGTGGATCCCAAATTGACGATAGCGGGCCTGCGCTCGCTTTGCATCAATGTCGGCAACGCCGCTTGCGTGATGTTGTAGGTGCCGGTGAGGTTGACCTCGATCATGCGGCGGAATTCATCGTCGCGCATGTCCCAGATGCGCGTGGCGGCCACGATGCCGGCATTGTTCACGAGTATATCGATGCCACCGAGCGCGGAGATCGTCGCCTCTACGGCTTGATCGCAGGACGCGATGCTCGCGACATCGCAATGCAGGTTGACGCGCCGGTCCAATGCGACCGGTTGCGGGGCAGCGGGGTAGGCGCTGTCGAACGCGGCGACGCTGGCGCCTTGCGCCAGGAACAACTCCACGATCGCTGCGCCGATGCCGCGCGGGTTGGCCCCGCCCGTCACCACCGCGCGCTTCCCGGCCAGCAAGCCGGTGGCACCCCCGCTCATTGCTGCACCAACGGGCATCCGCCCTGGTTGAGCGGTCGAAATGCCTGCTCAGCGGGAATCTTGCGTACCAGCTTGTAGTAGTCCCAGTCGCGTTTCGATTCGGCCGGCTTCTTGACCTGGAACAGATAAAGATCGCGCATGACGCGGCCGTCTGCGCGGATGCTGCCGTTGTCGGTCATGAAATCATTGATAGGAGTTTCATGCATCTTCTTCAATACGGGTTCGGATGCATCGGTGCCGGCCGCCTTGATGGCGTTCAGGTAGTGCATGGTCGCGCCGTAATTGCTGGCCTGTACCATCGAGGGCATGCGGCCGGTGCGCTTGAAGAAACGTTCGGACCATTGGCGTGCCTTGTCGTCCTGGTCCCAGTAGAACGGCTCCACCAAATTCAGCCCTTGCGCATACTCCAGGCCCAGGCTTCGCACGTCAACGATGCTCATGAACAGCGCGGCCACCCGCTGCTTGCTGCCCATGATGCCGAACTCAAACGCTTGCTTGATGCTGTTGATGGTGTCGCCGCTGCCATTGGCGAGACCAATGACCTGCGCTTTCGAGGCTTGAGCCTGCAGCAGGAAGGACGAAAAGTCGGAGGTTGAGATCGGGTGCCGGACGCTGCCCAGCACTTCGCCGCCCCTGGCCTTCACCACCGCCGAGGCGTCGCGCTCGAGCGAATGACCGAATGCGTAGTCCGAGGTGACGAAGAACCAGCTCTTGCCGCCGTCATCCGTGACGCCGCTGGCCACACCGGTCGCATAGGCATAGGTGTCGTAGGTCCAGTGGATGCCGTTTGGTGAACAGGCTTTTCCCGTCAACTCGCCAGAGCCAGCGCTGGTGTATATCACCACGCGTTTCTTCTGCCGCGTCAGATCCTGAACGGCCAGCGCGATGGCCGAGTTCGGCACGTCCAGGATCATGTCGACGCTTTCGTTCTCGTACCAGCGACGCGCGATGGACAAGCCGGCGTCCACCTTGTTCTGGTGATCGGCCGAGACGACTTCGATCGGCTTGCCGAGCACGGTGCCGCCGAAGTCTTCCACCGCCATCTTGACGGCTTCCACGCCCAACTGACCGGATAGATCGGCCATCATGCCGGACTGGTCGCCGAGCACGCCGATCTTGACGACATTGTCGGACACTTGCGCGTGTGCCGCCATTGGCAGAGTGCTGAGCAGGCAGGCGGCAACGACGTTCTTGTATTTGAATTGCATGGGCATGTTTCCTCGGGGATTGGCTTGAGCGCCGGCCTATGCTGACCGGTCGCGTGGGTGCCTATTCCAGCGTCTGGCCGGCGAATGCGTCGATGAACAGGTTCGGCTTCAGGAAGAAGCTCAGCACCAGGGCGCCATTCGGCGCCCGCGCGACATGCCGGTTACCGCGGGGGCGCCAGACATAGTCGCCGGCACAAACCTCGCCCTCGGCGTCGACGATCGAGCCTTCGAGTACGAAGGTCTGCTCCACTTCCACGTGTTCGTGCAGCGGCAATTCGGTCCCCGGCTGCCAGCGGAACAATGCGGTCAGCAGGCCCGTCTCCTTGTCCTGCATCAGCACCTTCATGTCGATGCCGGGCACTTGCGTGGGTTTCCAGGGCAATTCGCCCACTTTCAGGAAGCGCGAGGCCAGCGGAGGCAGCGCGTCGAGGGCAGGGCAGCCGGGTGTTTCCAAAGCCATGGTGTCTCCTCCAGGTTCTTGTTGGAGATCCAACAATATTCTCTCTATTGAGAGTTTGTAAATAGTCTTATATGTTGCGACTTACTTAAAGGCGGGCGGCCAAAGTGCAGGCTTGCTCCGAAGCGGAAACGCGGGGGCAAACCGTCGACGTCGATGACCGAGGGGACAAAAGTTGAAGCACGACTACCTGAGCGAGACCTTCGGTCTCGGGGGGAGAGTAGCGCTCGTGACGGGCGCAGCACGCGGATTGGGGTTCGCCATTGCGCGCGGTCTCGGCCTGGCTGGTGCGCGCGTGGTCATCAACGACCTGAGTGCGCAGGCTTGCGAGGAGTCGGCGGCGCGGTTGGCTCAAGAGGGCATCGCGGCTCGCGGCCTGGCCTTCGACGTGGCCGACGGTTCGGGCGTCGCCAAGGCGCTGACGCAACTCGAGGCCGAGGGCCTGCCCATCGATGTGCTGGTCAGCAATGCCGGGAATCAGAACCGCAAGCCCGTCGTGGAGATGTCGCCGGACGAGTGGCAGGCGCTACACAATGTCCATGTCAATGGCGCGTTCAATTGCGCGCGCGCAGCGCTGCCCGGCATGACGCAGCGCGGCTTCGGGCGCATCGTGCTGATGTCTTCGGTGGCAGGACAGGCCGCCATGCCCAACATCGCCGCCTACGCCACCGCCAAAGGAGCTATCGCTGCTTTCACGCGGGCGCTGGCGGTCGAATATGGCGCAAGCGGGGTCACGTGCAATGCGCTGGCACCGGGCTTTGTCCGCACCGACTTCACGCAAGGCCTGCAGGACAATCCGCAATTCCAGGCTTTCCTGTCCTCGGCCGTGCCGGCCGGCCGCTGGGCGACCCCGCAGGATGTCGCTCCGGCCGTGGTGTTCCTGGCTTCCGCGGCCGCCTCGTTCGTCAACGGGCATGTGCTGGCGATCGACGGCGGCCTCCTGGCGCGCATGTAAAGGGGGAGGCGCGCCGGGCGCGCTTGTAATTCCGATGTTCCTGCACGTGGTGATGATGCAGTTCAATCGCGATGCCGATGCGCAATTCCACCAGCGCGTGCAGCACTATTGCGCGCGCATCAAGTCGGAATGCGACGGCGTCGCCGGCTATGATTTTCAGCCCAACCTGGCAAGTCGCTCTGATGGGCTGGACCATGCTGTCATAGGCGCATTTGCCGATTCAGCCGCGCACGATCGCTATCAGGTCAGCTCGGCCCACCAGGAAATGAAGGCCTACATGGCCAGCTTCATCGAACGTCTGGTGGTTTGCGATAGCGAAATCCAAACCTTCTCGTGAGTGCTCGCCAAGCCAAACGGGATTGAACATCGCAAGGCGCCAGGGCGGTCACGAAACGGGCAAACCGATAGGTCCGGTTGGTCACTTGCGAACGCGGACCTCCGATGGTGGCATGCCGTAGACGCGGCGAAAGGTGCGATTGAAGTACGAGATGTCGTTGAACCCGGATTGATGTGCGATCTCACTGATTGATCGGCCTGCAAGGCTGGGATCTGTCAGCATCTTGTAAGTCACGGCGAGTCGATGATTCAGAACGAATTCCGTAAAGCTCGTGCCTTCGATCTCGAAGAGCCTGCGCACGTAGGACTTGGAGATGCCCTGTTTCGCGGCGACGGCAGCCAGGCTGAAATCAGGGGCACCTGCCTGGGCGCGGATATGCGCCTTTATGCTCCGCATGCGGGCCGCTGCAACGCCGCGCAAGTCAGCCATTTCAGCCGCATCGGGAGTCGCGCCCAGCAAGAGGGCGCCGAGATCGAGCATATGGGTCACCACGGCCCGTCGCATTCCCGGTTTAGCGAGCGTCTGCCTCTCATTGACGATGCCGAGGTAATCCAGGAAGAAAGCAAGTGCTGGATTGTGCCTGTCGAGAGGTTTTCCCACGGCTTGATCAAAATTCTTTACCAGCGGCGCGATCAGCGTGCGGCTGATCCGCCAGTTGATCACACGGTTCGCGTCGTGACTAATCGATGTCCCCGGTAGGCCATTGGTGGTGAGAATCGCATCGCCGGGACCGAGATTCGTCTCATGGCCGTTCTGCCTGTAGGTCGCAGTCCCTTCGAGATTAAGCACGATCACCGGATCATCGTTGTCGATCATCGACGTGGTATGGCGACAGACGATCGGAGAAACGGTCGCCATAGCCACGGACATTCCGGGCAAAGCGCGCAGGTTCATATCGACCTGGAGCGTCGTCTCGGGCAGAGGTTCGATATCCAGCTTCAGAATTTCGCGGCCATAGACCTCGTGAAAGGCTTCGGTCCTGTCTCGTTCGGAGAACGCCGAGCTGGAAAGCTCCAACGCAATCAATTCGTCGCCAATAACCAACGATCGCTCCATTGAGAGTGAGATATCCCCGCGCCCATTTGTCGCAAGAAATTGCGCGGCGTTCAAAGGCCTTTGCAAAGGCCTTCGATGGTGACTTCCAGTCGGAAGCGCCTGGCGTTTCAAACACGGCCGGACGCGACCATGCCACCGGACCAGCGCGCCTGCTCATGTGGCAAGGCGACCACAGTGATTTGCAATCGCGAGGATTGTAGCGACCAGTCCAAGTCGGTGTAGCGCATATTCCAAGCCAGCATGCCCCGCCCTCGGTAAAGCTCCTTGGCTTTTTCAGACGCGTGCATCGGTTGCAGAGGGGCGATGACTATCACCGGAAGACTTGCTTGGGCAGTTACACTTGGTCTCGCGTTGACGCAGGTGGCTTCCGCCGCGGATTTCCCAGTCAAGGCGACTGCGTATGGGGCAGTCTACAACTGGACGGGCTTCTATGCCGGTGTAAATGTTGGCGGAGGCTGGGGACGTTCAAGCGTTGACGCCAGCTTCGATCCGCGCAGCCGTTTCGACACGGCCGTCGCAAACTCCACGTCGGGACGCATCAGTGGGGCGCTTGGCGGGCTGCAGGCCGGATACAATATGCAGATCAATCGGCTGATCTTCGGTGTCGAGACCGACATCCAGGCTACCGGTCAGCAGGGTAAGGGGCAGTCCACTGCTTCCCTCACCTCTCCGAATGAATGTCTTGCACCCTGCGTGCAGCCGCCGCCGACAGTGACCAACGCGCCGCTCAACCATTCACAATCGCTGCCCTGGTTCGGCACCTTGCGCGGACGAATCGGGTTTATGCCATCGGATCGGTCGTTGTTCTATGTGACGGGCGGACTTGCTTATGGAGAGATCGACGCTAGCACGACCTTGACTGTCGCGCCGCAAGTCTGTCTGGCTCCGTGTACGCCTAACCCGGGTGGCTCGATTACCAGCAATTTCGGTCAAGCCAAGTTAGGATGGGTGGTTGGCGCCGGATTCGAGTCCGCGCTTGTCGGCGGATGGACCGGCAAGATCGAGTACCTTCACCTCGATTTTGGCTCGATCAGCAGCGGCCTCACCCAGGTAGCCATCTGGCCATTCGTCGGCACATTGCAAGCAAGCAGCCGCCTCACCGACGACATCGTGCGCGTCGGTGTAAACTATCGTTTTGGCAATGCCGCGGTAGCAAAATATTGAGGGGCGCCCAGAGCGGCTTTTCCTTCTTGAGAGATGCTCCCCGGCGCACCAGCCGGACAGCCGCCGTCGGCCGGCGATCGGCATGTCTGATCGTCATTGAGGATATGGGTGTCTCTTGGCCATGGATTATCAGCCAGACGACCGGGAATAAGCCTTGCAAAGGATCATTTTTGACTCCTCCACGTTGGCGGGCGAGGAAAGGTCACGGAAGGATCTTTGGATTTCCACCCTGTCCTCGGGTTACGTGCGGTTGAACGCCGATCCGGTGGCCGACCGGCCGTTTCAGGGGCAGCTCAAGATCGCAGTGGTCGACAAGACGTCGGTCGGTACGATCTATGGCACGGTCAAGACGATAGCGCGGTCGGCGCGCGAGGTCGCTGCGGAGAATACCGACAATGTCGTGCTGCTCTGCAATTCCGGCACGCGTCGGATTTGCGTCGAGCAGAAGGGCGTTGCCGTTGACCTGGATGCAGGCGACTCGGTCCTGATCGAGCAATGTGCGCCGTCCTGGATCAGGGTCGAGCACGCAAACTGCAACCTGCTTGCGATCCAGGCGCCGCGCGCGCGGGTGGCCGCGCATCTGCCGGAGCTCAATGATCGTTTCATGCTGCGCGTGCCGGGGCGGTCAACGGCAATGGCGCTGATGAACGCGTATGTCTCGGTCCTGTTGTCTCCGCTGGAGGCAGACGCGCCTTCGGCGCTTCGATATGCGTCAAGGCACATTGCCGATCTGATCGCCGCAGCCGTCGAACTGGCGGACGCGTCCGCCCGCCAGGACCCGGATGGTTTGCGCGCGGCACGCGTGGCGGCGATTTATCGTGAGCTGGAGCAACACGCCGGGGAGGCCGATTTCTCGCTGCCCGCACTGGGGCGCCGGCTCGGGATCACCCCCCGTTACGTGCAACGCCTGCTTTCCGAAATGGGAACGTCTTTCACCGAGGAAGTGACGCGCCGCCGGCTCAACCGTGCGCGCGATATGCTCGTCTCGCCGCGTTATCGGCGCCTCAACGTCACCGATATAGCCCTGGAATGCGGCTTCTCCAGCGTCTCGCACTTTCACCGCCTGTTCCAGAGAGAGTTTGGAACGACGCCGGGCGCTCTGCGCTCTGTCGCGCTGAACCGGGACGAGTAACCGGCTGCCGGCGGCGAGGTCCGCGCTTCTGTTGCAGCCGAGGCACATCCGGCAGCTTTTCGATGTCGCCGCGCCAAGTGGTCGCGAAAGCGCACCGCCGGGTTCGCAATCCGCGACGACGGTGCAATCGCGCCCCTCTAGGGTTTCGTTCTGATCTGCTAAATCTCTTGAGGGGTTGATGTTTCGGAAAATGACTTGGGCGCTGGCGCCCGCAGCTATCATGTGGGCGACCGCTCCGGCTCATGCAGCGTGCGACCAGTCGGGCACCAGCGTTACCTGCAGCGGCACCGCCACCGCCGGTTTCGGTGACGGCACGCAGAATGGCTATACCGTGACCGTGCAGCCGGACGCATCAATTGCGCTTGGCGCGATTGTTAACGGAATTTGGCTCAATCAGAACAATACCGTCACAAACAACGGCACGATTACGACGGGGGACAATTCGTCCGCTATCAGGGGAGATGGCGGCGGCAATACCGTTACCAACAATGGCTTGATCTCTGTCGGGGCGCAATCAAACGGCATTCTGGTAAGCGGCATTGGGAATGCGGTGACGAACAACGGCACCATTACTTCGAGTTCGTTCAACGTGTTCGGTATAGACCTGTCCACTGCGGGGAGCGTGGCCACAAATATCGGCACGATTACTTTGACCGGTTCGGCGAGTAATGGCTTCAATATTCTCGGAGTCAACAACAACGTCTTGAATTCGGGAACGATCACTGTTGGGAACAGTGCTTCGACCAATGACATCGGCGTCGCACTGCGCGCTAACATCACGTTTACCAACACGGGTACGATCAATGCCCTTGGCGGCAATTCGTCGGGCGTTAATGTGTTTGGCGACGGCGACACCATCGTCAACAAAGGTGTGATCCGTGGCACCTCGGGCCTCTTCATCATCGGCATGAACGAGTCGATCGTTAACAACGGCACCATCGCCACCACCTCTGCCGGCGGGTCGGTCCTTGGTCTCATGGCCCAGAGCTCGCTGACGAACAACGGCACGATCGACGGCCGGTTGCTTGTGAACGACCCCTTCAACACAAATACGTTCACCAACGCCGGGCTCGTCACCATCACCGACCCGAGCACGCCGGTGGGCACTGCTCACCTGTTTCCGGGGACGTTCACCCAGACCGCGACGGGCGTCCTGGCGCTGCGGGTGAACGCGGCGGGTGCCGCGGACACCTTCACCACCACGACCGCCAATCTCGGCGGCACGTTGCGTGCGGTGATCCAGCCAGGGACCTATGCGCCGACGACGCTCTACAGCGGTGTCCTCACAGCGACAAATCCGCTCAATGGCCGGTTTGATCAGGTCACCACGTCATCGGCCTTCTACAGCGCGGCAGCCACCTACAACAGCACCAGCGTCGACCTGACCTTGACCCGCTCCGGCTTTGGCGCGGTCGCGGGGGAAACGGCGAACCAGCGCGCGGTCGGCAACGCGCTCGAGGCCGGCTATTCGCCCTCGCTCACCGGCGCGGCTGCGGCGTTCTATTCCAATCTGTTGCAGGCGGGCTCAGTGCGCGTGCTCGACCAGCTCTCGGGTGAGGGCACCAGCGGCACGCAGAACACCGCCTTCGCCGTCGGCAGCCTGTTCGGCCAGACCATGGACGGCCAGATGGATGCGTGGCGCGCGGGCCATCGCGGCGATGCCGCGGGCTCGGGCGCGCTCGGTTACGCCTCGGAGCGCCCGGTCACTTCAGCCTTCAATGCTCTGAAGGCGCCGCCGCGGGTCGAGCCGCAATGGCACGCCTGGGCGTCGGGCTTCGGGGGCAATCAGTCGCTGTCGGGCGATGCGAGCATTGGCAGCGCCGGCTTCAGCGACCGCATCGCTGGCGGCGCGGCCGGCGTCGACCATCTCCTTGGTCCCGATCTGCTCGTCGGCATCGCCGTCGGCGGCTCCAGCGCGACGTTCAATGTCGATGAGCGCTTGACCTCCGGCAGGCTCGACGGCGCCCATCTCGGCGGCTATGCGATGCAGCGCTTCGGCGTGACCTACCTCTCGGGCCAGCTCGCCTACAGCCATTTCAACAATTCCACGACGCGCACAATCACCGGCATCGGCGCCGACGAGGTCGCCAAGGGCTCGTTCGGCAGCGACCAGTTCGGCGGACGCCTTGAGGTCGGCCGCAGCTACGATTTCGGCACGGTCACGGTCACGCCGTTCGCCGCAATTCAGGCTGCGAGGCTGTGGCAGGAGGGCTATACCGAGACCAGCGTCACCGGTGCTGGTCCGGGCGTGCTCGGCCTGAGCTACGCCTCGCGCGGCGTCTCATCGCTCCCGACTTTCCTTGGCAGCAAGTTCGATGCCCGCTTCACGCTCGGCAACGGCATGATGTGGATGCCGTTCGGAAGTCTCGCCTGGGTGCATGAATTCTCGCCGAACCGCGACGTCACGGCATCGTTGATCTCGATGCCGGTCCCGGCCTTCACAGTCGAGGGCGCACGTGCGGCGAGCGACGCCGGCCGCGTCGAACTCGGCTCGCGCCTGGTGCTGAACCGCTGGTCGGAACTGTCCGCGCGTTTCACCGGCGAGTTCTCGAGCGCCGGCCAGAGTTATGCCGGCACAGGGACGTTCAGGGTGAATTGGTGAAAGGGGACGGCTGGAGGAGAGGGCTCGCCCCAGACTACGAACCCGAGGGACAGACGTTTGAACCGTTCCGGGCGCACCATCTTCTGCCGGTCACAACTGAACCTGCGACAGCGCGCTTTTCTGTCTTGCGATGCTTTCTCAGGTTCGCAACGGCGCTCGATATTCGGCCGCGAGAGTCTCATCGGCCGAAGTGCGGCTGACGAGATTGAACAGCGGTGTGAGGACGAGCGTCAGGACGAGGTTGAGCACCACGGCGTACAGCGCCGAATAGCCGGGAAAGGTGAGGTTGCCCACCGCAAGAGCGTAGGTCGGAGTGAGATTCGCGGCGACGAACATTGCGCTGCCGGCGACAATGCCCGCGGCCCATCCGACGAGGAGCGCCCAATCGTTGAACCAGCGCGTGTAGACACCAAGCATCACGGCGGGCAGCGTCTGGATGATCCAGATTCCGCCGAGGAGCTGCAGGTAGATCGCAAATTTCGACGGCACGAAGACGATGAAGGCGAGCGCGCCGAACTTGACGATCAGCGACACCCACTTTGCCATCTGCGCTTCCTGCCTGTCGGTGGGCGCGCCGTTGATGAACTCGCGGTGAATGTTGCGCGTGTAGAGATTGGCGGCGGCGATCGACATGATCGCAGCCGGCACGAGCGCTCCGATGCCGATGGCGGCAAAGGCGATGCCGACAAACCATGACGGGAAGCTGTGGAGGAACAGGGCCGGCACCGCGAAATTGTTGCCGAACTGTTTGAAGCCGGTTGCGTATTCGGGAAGCTTGCCGACGCCCGCGGCAATGGCGAAGAAGCCGATGAGCGCAAGCAGGCCAAGCATGAACGAATAGGCCGGCAGAAGTGCCGCGTTGCGCCTGACGGCGTGTCCGCTGCTGGCGCTCAAAATACCCGTGATCGAATGGGGGTAAAGGAAGAGCGCGAGCGCTGATCCGAGCGCCAGCGTCGCGTAGGCGCCGTACGCGCCGGTCGTATTGGCGCCGGGCGTGGCCAGCAGGAGTTTCTCGGCCGGTACGGCCGCGAAGATGTTCCCGAAGCCGCCAAGCTGTATGGGAACGACGATGATGGCGGCGAACGCCGTGATGTAGATCAGGATGTCCTTGACGATGGCGATTGATGCTGGGGCCCGCAGTCCGCTCGAATAGGTGAAGGCGGCGAGGATGATGAACGCGAGCAGCAACGGCAGGTCGCCGCTGTAGCCCTCGCCGGAAACGCCCATCCCGCCGATCACGACCTGAAGCCCGACAAGCTGGAGCGCAATATAGGGCAACGTCGCGACGATGCCGGTGACCGCCACCGCCAATGCGAGCCAGCGATTGCCGAAGCGCCCGCGGACGAAGTCGGCGGCCGTGATGTAGTTGTGCCGGTGGCAGACGTACCAGAGCCGCGGAAAAACCAGGAAGAGAATGGGATAAGCGACGATCGTATACGGGACAGCGAAGAAGGCGATCGCGCCGGCCCCGAAAGCCAGCGCCGGAACGGCAATGAAGGTGTAGGCCGTGTAGAGGTCGCCGCCGATCAGGAACCAGGTGACGATCGTGCCGAAGCGACGTCCGCCAAGCCCCCATTCGTGCAACTGGTCGAGGTCGCCCTTGCGCCACCGCGCCGCGGCGAAGCCGAGCCACGTGATCAGGGCAAATAGCACCAGGAAGATGATCAAGGCAGTCCAGTTGACGTCCTGCACGGCATTCCCTCCCGATTGGCCCTCCCTCGTTATCGACTCCCTCTTGTGTGATCGTGCCCGTGGGCCGGCTAGTCCTCAGTTGCGAAATAGACGATTGCGGTCAGGATGGCTCCAACGATGACCCAGAGAAGCTGGTACCAGTAGAAGAATGGCATGCCGATCAGATCGGGTTCGGCCATGTTGTAGAATGGCGGCCAGAGCACGGCGATGAATTGAATGATGAAGAGCAGATACCACCAGCTCCATCCGGCGTGTTTTTCGTCGTGCCGGCCGGTGGCTGCTTCCTGGATGCTGGATCTCGAACCGACGCCATTTGACATGGAGACCTCCACCGAGGTGGGCCAATGCCGGTCAATCATGCGGACGATAGCGGAGCTATCTCGATGATCTCGGCAGCGAAAGCTGGGGCTCGTCACCTTCCACGCGGCCTTCTCACCTGCGCCGTCGTCGTAACGCATCACCAGTTCCAGGGTTCCAATCTCCTTTCGGCTATGGCGGGCCTTCAGCGCGCGGGAGGTCGTCAGCGTCAACTGGGACCCCCTGAGCGCCGCCGACAGCCAGGGAACTATTGCATGGTCATTGTGCTGTGCCCCGCACGTCACCATTGGCGCGTCTTGCTGCGTGGATCTGTCCAGCTCGCTATGCCTTGTCCGGCGCCGGTGACCTTTACTTCGGCTTCAATGCCCGAGTGACCCGCGTCGGCAATGCGAGAAGAGCCTTTATCGTCCGTGCGCGTGAATTCGCAGACTGAACCGATGTAGTGCGCCTCGCCGATCTCGAGCAAACACTTCGCCGGGCGCGCCTTTGCAGGTTCAGCGAGAGCGAGCGCTGCGAGGAGCGCCCCGACGAATAGGTCCAACGCTCTTGTTATCGCCAATAATCGCATCCGGTCAGCCGCAGACGATCGCCATTGCCTCGATCTCGACCCGTGCGGAGGCCGGGGTGAGGGCGCTGACCTGGACAAGTGTACTGACAGGGCGGATTTGATCGAAAGCTTCAGAATGGGCGCGGGCAACATGCTGGGTGTCAGCCATGTCGACGACGTACACCACTGTACGAACGACGTGCTGCATTCCCGCGCCGGTCTTGGCCAGCGCGTCGGCTATGGTCGCCAGCGCGGCTTTCGCCTGCACATAGGCATCGCCGCCCAGATCCGGCGGACGGGCCGTTGTACCGGATACGAAGACCTGATTTCCGACGCGGACGGCTCGTGAGTATCCGTACGCGTCTTCAAAGGCGTAACCGGACGAGATGTTCTGCCTTGGCAAGCGAGTTCTCCTGCGCTGTTCCTTGGATGCCCAACCTCATAGATGAGGCGATGCTGAAAGCCGTCATGTAGAAGCCCCGCATTCCGTTGAGCCATCGTAGAAGCTTGGACGAATCGCGACGCTTGCCGGGCCTTGAGCGCGCATCGCTCCTCCGCAGAAGCGCGCAGACGTAGTGCAACGATTCTGCACCTAGGGAATCTTGCTGATCGTGACTGGCATGCCGCGCTCCCACGCCCATAGCTGGACCAGGTCTTCCTCCCCTTCGAAGACCATCTCCCGCACCACCATTTCGTCGATTCCATCGCCGTCAAGATCGCCGGTGGCGAGCACATAGAAGTAGTTTGAATTCTCGCCGCTCGACCACGATTCACGGGCGGCAAGGTGGAAGGGTTTCAACGCGCCGTTCACCCGCGTGAACAGACCCCACGCCTCGTAACCGACATAGTCGTCGGGCTTGCCGGGATTGGTCTCGACCCGCCAGTTGATCGACCAGATGTGCTCCTTGTGCCCGGGCGCACTCAACGCCGCATCGAACTCCTGCACCAGTACGACAGCAAGATTCTGTCCAGCATTCAGGCGCGGACTACCAAGCCGCTGCGAGGCAATGAAGCGTGCAATCTCGCGGCCGGCAAGCACGTCGACCAGATCCTGGGTGATGACCTGATCTTTCGGATCGGTGCGGCTCTCCGATTTGGGAACGTAGCGCACTCGCAATGCGACGGGAGCCAATTTGATCGAAGCTGACGAGCCACTCTTCAGCAACCGGATCGTCGTGTCGGTGCAACAATCGGAAGCAAACACGCCTTTTGCCGGATCTGGCGCAGACTTGTCGGGCCCGATGTTCACACGCCACCCCTGCAACCGCGCTGCGAGTTGCGGCGACGGCTGTCGTACCCACGGGCGTGAGGGCGCATGGACCGGCGGCTTCGCGTCGGAATTCCCGGGGGCCGGTGGTGTGACCGCCGGGTGATAGCCGGGAGGATCAGGAAACGGACTCGACGCTTGGCCTGCGGCGGCAGGAGCCGTCGCGAATGTCCACCCGGCGCCGAGGGCGCCCAAAAGCGCTAGATAAGTCAGTTTCATACCAGTCACCGGACGAGACGCGATCCGCGTCCGAGCGCGAATTGACCGACCGGTCCCTCGACGTGGAATTCGAGCCCCGTCATTCTCGCGAACAGATCGATGTTGTTGGTGCCGATGGCGCAGCCGCCAAGGCTCATGTCGGTCGCCGCCAGGTAGAACGTCTGGATCAAATTGCCGACATCCTTGAGGATCAGCGAATAGGCGATTGAGCTGTATTTCCAGGAGATCCGCCCGAAGCGCGCGGCGATCGTGATCAGGACCTGCGGCGGACCGGATGCGTCTATCGCGAATTCGGCCGCCTTGGCAAGCGCCTGGAGTTGCTGGGCGGAGGCGTCGATCGCGACCAATGCGTGGCCGCCTGCATCGTAGTGGTAGAGGCCACGTGCAAGCCCCTCGCAGTTCGAGACCGCCAGGTACAATTCAAGCTCATACGCGCTGCCTGCCGACGGATAGGGTCTTGCGCTGTAGGTGAGCTCCGGACCGCCGTCGAAACCTGCGCCGTTCCATTCCGACAGCACGCGGGCCGTCGTGCCGAGAAACTGCGCGAGCTCGGCGAGCGTGATCGGATGCTGGTCGTCGAAATCGCGTATTGAATGGCGTTCGCGGAGCAGCTTCGCGAAGGACGAGACCGGCTCAGGCGTTGCGAATTTGCCGAGGTCGATTGGCTTGCCGGGCCAGGGCGGACGCACCGCGGGCAGCGGTGCAACGACGCCCGCATAGGTGAATGCGCCGCCAACCGGATTGGCATGCCGGCCCTCCGTGCTCCGCGTGTGAAACACGAGATCGTGGAAATCCCAGAGAACGAGATTGCCGTCGCCTTCATTCACCCGAAGGCCGTCGCCGTCTTTCGCACTGAGCTTGATCAGCATCCGGCTATGAAGCAGCAATCCGAGCAGATCGAGGCTCAAGGAGGCCGCGTCGCGGCGAAGCTTGCTGATCTTCTGGGGCCGCGACAGCGCCGCGAGGGTGGCCGCGATGGCGGGATCGCAGATCCGGAACAGCGCGCCGGCGCGCGGCGATTCCAGCACCATCTCGTTGCCGCGCCGGCGCAGATATGCGAAGCGCGACAGCACGACGGTATCGCCGTTCCCCAGCTTTGCCGCTTGCGGCCAGTATTCGGCGACCTGCGGCTCGAGGACCACGAGGTCCTGCTCGTCATGCGGAGAGGACAGGCGGTATTCGAGAAGCCCGTGCCGCGCCAGTCGCTGCAGCAGGGCATGAACCTGCCGCGCGAGCACGCTCTTGCCGGCAAGGGAGGCGAGCGGCAGGCCGGTGCTGAGTTGTCCCGCGCGCTCGATCGCCGCCGCGCTGAATTGTCCCAGATTGACCGAATAGCCGCCCACGGCCGCGGCGATGCTTCCGTCGGCCTGCATATGAAAGGAAAAACGACCGTTCAACCGGGCTGCGATGACTGGCGCGCTCTTCCTGACCGGCTTTTTCCGGACGTTGCGCAACGAGGCCAACCTTCAGGTGTGGGGAAGGAACGTAGTGAGTTCGCTTTCCAGTCGCGGGCGATCCAACAATCCAAGCTTCACCGGAATGTCGTAGAGCCGGCCGGGCCCGAAGCGGCGATAGAAATGCCGCAAGCCCGGAACGAGCACTCTGACGACGGGGACTTCGACGTCGGGCCGCGTCTGGTCGAGCACGAGGAAATCATATCCCGCCCGGGTCGCAATCTCGATGCAGGCATTGACCTGGTCGCGCGTATTGCCGTGAACCTTGAGGCTCGGCGCCGGCGGGAGAAGCGGATTGTCGCTGGGGATCAGGAACGGGTAATCGTCGAGGCGCAGCGGCGTGACGCCGTCCAGCGTCGGCTTCTCGCCACTTCCGCCGCCCATCATGCCAATCGACATGAACTGGGTCAGCTCGGTGAGGGAACGCAGCAGGGCGATGCGGCGATCGAAATGCGAGCCGGAGCCGAACTCGATGTTCTCGTGTCCGTTCTGCATCCAGTGCATGATCGCCACGTAGGAGGGAATGCTGAGATCGCTGGTGATGTCGAGCACCCAAAGCCTGCGCCCCGCATCGGCAAACTGGGCTTGCAGATCCCGCACATAGGGATCGTCGAATTGCGTGAGGTCGAGTTCGGCGCGCTGCAGCCGGTTGTACCACCAGATGGCGTAGGCATCGCGTTCGACCAGTTCGAGGAAGCCTTGAACGATGGCTTCCTCGCGGGTGTTGCCGGCCGCGCATCCGTTGGAATCGGTGTGGAAGCCGCCGTAGAAGAAGTACAGGAGGCCGGTCGGAAGATATTTGAAACGCTTGTCGCGTAACGACCAGACCGGCGACCATTCGGTCTTGGTCGAGGGATCGAACGGCTCGGGCACCGGATGCGAATCGTCCCCCTGCGGGGCATGCCTGTTCTGAAACTGCGTGTCGCTGAAAAGCTGGACGTCGTTGGGGAGGAGAGCGTCGCCGGGAGCGAAATCGGCAAAGCGGCGCTTCGTCCTGATCTCGTCACCCTGGAAAATGCCCGAGTAGCGCTCGATCGCCTCCATCAGTGCGCTGGCCTCGCCCTGCTCGGCCGTGGACCCCTTGCCGAAGCTGCCGCCGCTCAGTCCGGATCTGAGCTGGTCGACGTTCCAGGCTGGCGCAGAGAAATTGTGGTAGGCGAAAAAATTGGTGTTCATCGGCAGATCGACCTCGATCCGCTCGAGCCGCGAAACGACGCCGGTCAGCGGGCTTACGTGCTTGCGGAACCGCGCGACCGTGGCTCGCGACGTCACGGTGCGGTATCCGCCGCTCGTCATGATGAGCTTTCTGCCCTCCGCAATCTCGATCGGCGCCGCCGTCCGGCGCGGATTCTGCAGCTTCTTGCTGCCGCAGGTCGGACACTGCGGGCGCCGCGCGACGTAGTGCTTGCCGATCACCGCCCCAGTCAGGTCGAAGCTTGCGATGTGATCGCGCAGATCGGTGCGAAATCCCGAGGCGATCGCTTTCGCGATCTCAACGGCAGCGAAGTGGATGGCGATCTGCCCTACGGTGTCACTGACCAGGGGTGATATCGCGACCGCTTGCGCCGGTCCGCGGTCGAGAAATCCCTTGATCTCCCGATTGCGTATCATGCGATCGAACAGGCAGGTCCAGCAGCCGCTCTCGCCCGGCTTGAATACAGGTCCGACCAGCGGAAACACGCCGGACGGCTGCACCAGCAGCCAGGGCGTCCCATCGCCGGCGCGCTCCCTGTTCACTTCAGCGAGCCGCCGATCGAGATAGTCGCTCACCAGCGTGATTGTGAGCTTGGGCGAGCGCTTGGTGATCCGAACGCCGAGCTGGCTCAAGGCCGCGGCGAGTTCTTTGGCGCCTTTGACATCGATCGATTCCACCCGCACAGGACATTCGCGGAGATTCTGCTCCGCGACCTCGACAGGCAGGCCGAGGCTCGCCCAATATCCATCGACGGCGCCATCGAATGCGCGCGATGCTCCGCTGACGACGTATCGGCGATCGAGCAGCCGCCTGATCGCTTCCTCGATCTTGTCGGCGGGAAAATTCCTTGAAAGCTGGCGAACGATCTCCGGCGCAGCCTTGCCATTTTTTCCGATCGCCGCGGCCACCGCGCAGTACAGATCGCCGTGCAGGAAGAACTTGCGGTTCTCGGAATAGAGACAGACCGCATCGGGAGGAATTAGATAGGCGGTGAAGTTCGGCGCGAATCGCAAAATGCCCTTGCGGGTCTGCCTCGCAGCGCGGCTCTTGCCATTGACTGTCATCGGGTCAGCACGCTGATCCTGTTTCTGAATAAGTTGGATCACACTCGCCCACCATCGGCAAGCTGATCAGCCGGACGCGGCGAACGTGCAACGAAAGCAAAAATCGGCCGGGCCGTTCGCAGGCCCAGCCGACGAAATCGCGACGTGTCGATACATGGTCAGGGAGCGTTGCTTCCTAGCACCAGCGGCAGCGGCCCCACGATGCACAGCACCCTGCGCACGTCACCCACGGCACGCCGACGCCTATCCAGCCGACGCCGCAGCCGCCACATCCACCGCAGCCGATGCCGACGCCGCAACCACAGCCTCTGCAGGCCCTGCATCCTCCGCAACCTCTGCAGCCTCCGCAACCTCTGCAGCCACAGCCGCCGCATCCCCGTGCGACCTGTATGCGGTCACCGACGCTTTCATTGTCGAAGAGATGGAAGGTGGCGAGGCTGACGTCAGCGAGTTCTTCCTCGCTGAGCGGGCTCACCCCGCTGGGCACGAAGTTCGTCCTGTGTTGAACGTCGCCGGTCGGCACGGTCGACGCCAGTGCACTTCCCGCCAGCGAAAAAGTTAGACCGGCCACTCCCAGCGCCGGTACCGCGACATTGGTCACTCGCTTCTTTTTCGAAGCTTGCTTCGCCCGCTGCATGGCCGCATCCTCCAGTTGGAAGGATCTTGAGAAGATGATCCTACGCCGAGCAAACAAGGCAGGCAAGAATCACGCATACACGAAATGTAATGAGCTCGTTCAGATTGCATTCATCTTCATGAACGATATCGCGCAAATCCGTCGATTGCATCGAGTATCCGCGCTTGTAGAGCGGAGAGCAACGGATGTGGTTTGATGCAGTGCGCAATCGTCTACCCGCTTGAATGGGGACATTAGCTTGGTCGATCAACCCGGACGCTTCGCCTGGTACGAGCTTCTGACGACGGACATCTCGGGAGCAGCTGCGTTTTACGGCAAGGTCGTCGGCTGGGCTGCGAAAGATGCGTCGACGCCGGAACTGGCCTACACGGTGCTCAACGCTGGCGACGCTCCGGTCGTTGGGTTCATGGGGCTCCCCGAAGAGGGGCTACGAATGGGTGCGACGCCGAGATGGGTCGGCTATGTCGCCGTCGATGACATGGATGCGAAGGCCGCGCAGATCCGCCGTCTTGGGGGCGCCATTCTGGTGCCGCCGACCGACAGCAATATCGGCCGAATTTCGGTGGTCGCCGATCCGCAAGGAGCGACGTTTGCTCTGGTCACCGGACTGTCATACGGCCAGCGGCAGGCCTGCGGGTTGGACGAGCCCGGGCGCGTCGGCTGGCACGAGCTGCTGGCTGAAGACCGGACCAGGATCTTTCCATTTTACGGCGCGCTTCTTGGCTGGCAGAAGGCCTCCGCTGAAGCCGATCCGGCAGATCTGTACGAGCTGTTCTCGGCGGCCGGACAGACGATCGGCGGCATGCTCACCAAGCTTCCGAGCGTATCGCAGCCCTGTTGGCTCTACTACTTCAATGTCGACGACATCGGCGCGGCCGCCAGGCGCGTCAATGCTGGCGGAGGCCGGGTCCTCCAGGGTCCGATCGAGTTGCCCGATGGTTGCTGGATCGTGCGATGCGCCGATCCCCAAGGTGCCCTGTTTGCGCTGCAGGGAGCTTGGGATCAGAAGGGCGCCGAGCAACCTTCCGCCGCGGAAGTCAATTGGTCCGCCAGATGGGGTGGTGTTGCGTCACAGGGCAGGTTGGTCCTTCATAAGACGAAGCGCTAGGCCGGAACGTTTCGCGGGGCCGTCGACCCGATCAATGTCTGCATCCCACCAGGGAGCGTGCGACGGAGCACGCGCGCAATGGCACCAGCTCCTCACATTCATCAATCGAGCCGCGGATCATCCGCTGCCCGTTCGCCGGCCGCAGGGTCTGCGAGCGAGCCGGCGAAGTTCCGGAGACGGGCCCGCATTGCCTCAATGGTGGGCCGACACGCCCTTGACGCACTGGGTCAACAGATCAACGGTGGCGGATTGGCCGATATCACCCAGGCTGATCATGCCGACCATCCGCTTGCTCTTGTTGATCACGGGCAGCCTGCGGATCTTCAGCGTCTCCATGTGATGCACGGCTTTCGCCAGATCGTCGTCTTCCCGGCAACAATGGATGCCTTCGGTCATGACCTCCCGCGCTGTCATGCGCGCGACGTTGAAGTCCTTGCGCGCAAGGCCTTTGCAGACGATGTCGCGATCGGTCACCATCCCGATCAAATGATCGCCGTCGCCGATCGGAATGCAGCCGATGTCGTGCCCCTGCATCAGCTTCGCGATTTCGGTGATTGGGGTGTCGGGGCTGACCCAATCGACACCCTTGTGCATCACATCCTTGACCTTCATGGAGGACCTCCGTTGCGAACGCAGCCCCCGTGACGTGACTATATAATGAACCGGCCGCGACCGCACGCGTCGCCGCGACGAAGGTGTACCGGGATCATCCCGCCGTGATGCCGCATCAGTCGTGCATGCTGAAGCGCCCATGCGGTGCACTGGCCGTCAGGCGCGCGAACTGTGCATGGGTGAGCTGGAGCAGCGTCTCGTGATCGCCGGCTTCGATATAGATCTCGGGCTGGGCGCGGATGCTGTCATCGACGATGAGATCGAGCCCGTAGCAGCGGCCGACCGCCGGAACGGCTCCGTGCGCGCAGTCCGCGAACAGGCGGTTGATCTCGGTTTCGTTGGCCATGACGAGATCCTCGCCAAGCCTCTCCTTCAAGTCCGGCAGGTTGAGATGGTGCGATGCCGGCACGACCGCGAGCATATAGCCGCCGTCATGCCGCAGCACGACGGCCTTGGCGAGACGATCGCCCGAGACGTGGCAGGCTTGCGCCGTGCGCGCGGATGACATGGTGAGATCGTGCGGGATCTCGGCATACTGGATGTTCTCGGCAGCCAGATATCGGTGCAGTGTGGGGGCAATGGACATGGCGTAGCCTCCGGATGGGTATGCGAGCCATCCACCGTGAGGCTGCCCCCGCCGCACGATGGGCGGCCGCGTGATTGCCGGACTTCAGCATAGGCCTTGCCCTCGAATGCCGCAATCGGGTCGGACGTTCGAATCGCTCCGGGCGCGCCGTTTCCGCGTCGTTTGCGCCAATCGATTGTGACCTTGCTGCGCTTTCCGTGGCTTACGGGATCCTTGCCACGACGTTGGGCCGGTTCTTCTCGAGCCAGGCGACGGCCTCGGGTCCATCGACGACACACTCGAAGGTTTCCCAGGTTGGGTCCTCCAGGGATTCCA
The DNA here is from genome assembly GCF_001641695.1 of Bradyrhizobium neotropicale. Lineage (GTDB taxonomy): Bacteria > Pseudomonadota > Alphaproteobacteria > Rhizobiales > Xanthobacteraceae > Bradyrhizobium > Bradyrhizobium neotropicale. The sequence continues at coordinate 184,705 of NZ_LSEF01000089.1, read as the reverse complement.
ATTGCAGTCGCTTCGCCGCATACTCGACGAGTTCGTGCAGGCCTTCGTATCCCCGTCGGTGCTCGAGGGACTCTGCAATCGCCGAGCTGGTCCATCCGCGTTGGGCCAAATCGATGATGCTCGGAGCGTCAGCCTCGCTGAACCAGGGGGTGGCGTCGAACTCGATGCAGCGGACATTGTCGGCGGTATGGCAAGTGGCGTGGATCATTGGCTTCCTCCGTTCGCCGGCTGCAACATGCGCTCGCGTTGCGCTTCTCACATCGCTGCCTCGCAACGCGCTCTTTTTTGAGCATGATCTTTTCGGAAAACCGCTTCGCACTTTTCCGGATCATGCTTTAGGCTTTGACCAAATCCCCCAATAGGTTCGCCGCCACGGTCAGCTTGGCGAGCGTCAGGCCGCTTGCAGCAATTTCCTCGACCGAGCGGCGGATGCGGATCGCTTCGGGGTGCGCCGCGAGCCAGGTCTCGACCGCCTGCTGGCCGGACTGGCCGGTCGCCAGCATGTCCGCGGCCAGCCTCCTTTCGGCGCCGGCGATCTGCTCGACGGCGCGATCGATGGCCATGCGTTCGAAATAATCGTTTGCGGGCACGCCGCGTGCGGCGGCGATGATGCGGTCGAGACGGAAATTCGCCTCGGCGGCGTAGAAGGTCGCGGCGGCATCGCCGATCGGGCGGGTGGTGCGCTCGGCAACCGTCACGATGTCGGGTGCGGAGACCAGAGCGTCGAGATCGGCGAGCTCGCCGGCGAGGCCGGCCGGGACACCGGCCTCAGTGAGTTCCTGCCGCCGCTTGCTGCGCCCGGCCTGCAAGTCCGACGGCAGGGCGGTGTCGAGCCCGGAAACGATCTGGCGGATCGCCGGGCCGAAGCGCGCGACGACGGCCTCCAGTCCGTCCTTGAAATCGACATTGCGCACGTACCAGACCATGCGGGAGAGCAGCAGGTCCTGCACAGACGCATAGAGGGACAGCTGCAACTGCCCGTCGATGCAGGTGTCGAGTGCATCGATCGCGTCATTGAGCAACTTCAGTCCGTAGCATTCATCGACCGCCACATAGGCCATCACGATGGTCGGGATATCGGCGTCGGTTTCGTCGATCAGACGCACGACACAGGCCGGGCCGCCGCGGTTGATCACCGCGTTGGCGAGACTGGTCGCGATGATTTCTCGCCGTAGGCGGTGGAATTCGACCGCGGTCGGGAATTTGTCCTGAATCTCGCGCGGAAAATACTGCGACAGTTCGCGGGCGAGATAGGGATCATCGGGCACGCTGGTGACGAGCAGGTCATCGTAGAGGGTCAACTTGGCGTAGGCGAGCAGCACGGCAAGCTCCGGCCGTGTCAGGAACTGGCCGCGCCTCGTGCGCTCGGCGAGCGCTGCGTCGTCGGGCAGGAACTCCACCGCGCGGCTGAGCAGGCCGCGCTGCTCGAGCGATTGCATCAGGCGGGTGAGAAAGCCGGTCTCGGCCACGCCCTTGCGCTCGGCGAGCGAGAGCGCCAGCGTCTGCAGATAGTTGTTGCGCAGCACCAGCACGCCGACCTCGTCGGTCATCGCGGCAAGCAGGCTGTTGCGCTCAGCGGGACTGAGGCGTCCCTCGCGCTCGAGGCGCGCCAGCGCGATCTTGATATTGACCTCGACGTCGGACGTGTTCACGCCGGCCGAATTGTCGATTGCGTCGGTGTTGAGCTTGACGCCCTTCTGCGCCGCTTCGATGCGGCCGCGTTGAGTGACGCCGAGATTGGCGCCTTCGCCGATCACCCGGGCGCGCACGTCACCGCCCGCGATGCGGATCGGATCGTTGGCGCGGTCACCGACCTGATCGTCGCTCTCCCCGGAGGAGCGCACATAGGTGCCGATGCCACCAAACCACAGGAGGTCCGCGCGAGCCTTCAGGATCGCCGTCATCACCTCGAAAGGCGTGGCTTGCGGCTTGTCGAGCTCGAGCAGGGTGCGCACTTCCGGAGCGAGCGGGATCGCCTTGAGCTGGCGCGAGAACACGCCGCCGCCCTGCGAGATCAGCGACTTGTTGTAGTCCTGCCAGCTCGATCGCGGCAGATCGAACAGCCGCTTGCGCTCGGCGAAGCTGGTCGTTGGATCGGGCGAGGGATCGATGAAGATGTCGCGATGATCGAAAGCTGCCACCAGCCTCGTCGTCGGCGAGAGCAGCATGCCGTTGCCGAAAACGTCGCCGGACATGTCGCCGACGCCGACCGCGGTGAACGGCATGGTCTGAATGTCGGTGCCGAGTTCGCGGAAGTGGCGCTTGACCGCCTCCCAGGCGCCGCGCGCCGTGATTCCCATCTTCTTGTGGTCGTAGCCCTGGCTGCCGCCCGAGGCGAAGGCGTCGCCGAGCCAATGGTTCTTCTCGGCCGAGATCGCGTTGGCGACGTCGGAGAAGGTGGCGGTGCCCTTGTCGGCGGCGACGACGAGGTAGGGGTCGTCGCTATCATGCCGCAAGGTGGATTCGGGCGGCACGACGATGTCGCCGTCGAGATTGTCGGTGAGTTCGAGCAGCGAGCGAACGAAGATGCGATAGGCTTCGGTGCCCTCCACGAGCCAGGCGTCGCGATTGAGAGGCGGCGGCAGGCGCTTGGGCACGAAGCCGCCCTTGGCGCCGACCGGCACGATCACGGCGTTCTTGACCTGCTGCGCCTTTACCAGGCCCAGGATCTCGGTGCGGAAATCCTGCGGCCGGTCGGACCAGCGCAGGCCGCCGCGCGCAACCTTGCCGAAGCGCAGGTGAATGCCTTCGACGCGAGGTGAATAGACGAAGATCTCGTAGAGCGGTCGTGGCGCGGGCAAGTCGTCGATCCGGCGCGCCTCGAACTTGAAGGAGATCACCGGTCGCGGATGTCCATCCTCGCCGATCTGCCACAGATTGGTGCGAACGGTTGCCTGCACCAGATTGGTGAAGCGGCGCAGGATGCGGTCTTCATCGAGCGAGGCGACGGATTTGAGCTGCTCCTCGATCTCGGCAAGAAGGGCCGTCTCGCGTGCCGAACGTTCGCGATCCGTAAGGACGAGGCGCTGATCGAGGCGGGCCTGGAACAGCGCGACCAGGTTGGCCGTGATCGCGGCGTTCTTGCGCAAGGTCTCCCACATGTAATCCTGGGTGAACGGAGCGCGGATCTGGTGCAAATAGCGCGACAGCGCCCGGATCGTCGAGACTTCCCGCCAGCCCAGGGCGGTGCGCAGGATCAGTCCGTTATATCCGTCGGATTCGGCACGGTCGGTGACCACCGCCATGATCGAGGCTTCCAGGCGATGGCTGAATTCCGGGTCGATCTCGATGGGCTGGCCGTCACCGGTCTCGATCGTCATGTCGTGCAGCCAGACCGGCTCCGGCCGGTTACCGGGGACGATCTGATAGGTGCGCTCGTTGACCACGCGCAGGCCGTGATTCTCGATCACCGGCACGCGGTATGACAACGACAGCGGTGCGGCGTCCGAAAAGACCTTCAGGCCGAGGCGCCTCGGATCGTCCTCCTCGAAACGGTGAACCGAAATCGTGACCGGGCGGGCTGGCGTCAGCTTTTCGATGGTGGCGATATCGGCAATTGCCTGCTCCGCGCTGAAAATTTCGGTGTAGCCACCGGTAAAAGCCCGGGCATAACGGTTGGTGAGCATGCGCGCCCGCATACCATCGGTCGACGCAGTGAGCGCGGTCTTCAGCTTGTCGGCCCAGGTCGCGGCAATGGCGCTGATCCCAGCTTCGAGCGTGGCGTGGTCGACGACGGGAGTCTTGCCTTCATAGCGCCCGATGATGAAATGGACGCGCGCAAGCGCGCCTTCAGGGAATGACACGTAGGAAGCGGACAGGGTCCCCTTGTAGACCTGCGCCAGGAAGGCTCCGACGCGCGTGCGGACGTCGGTGTCGTATTTGTCGCGGGGAATGAAGGTGAGGATGGAGACGAAGCGATCGAACTTGTCCACCCGCGCCAGCGCCCGGACGCGCGGGCGCTCGTAGAGGATCAGGATCTCGATGACGAAATTGTAGAGCGTGTCGACGTCGATCTGGAACAATTCGTCACGCGGATAATCTTCGAGAATATGCATGAGCGCCTTGCCGGAATGGCCGTTCGGATCGAAGCCGGCCCGCTGCAGCACCCGCGAAATCTTGAGGCGCACATAAGGGATCTGCCGTGCCGAGCGGGTATAGGCGCCCGAGGTGAAAAGGCCGACGACGCGGAGCTCGCCTTCGAGCCGGCCGTCGGGCGAGTAGAGCTTGATGCCCACATAGTCCATCCGGATGCGGCGATGCACGCGGCTACTGACATTGGCCTTGATGACGATCAGCAGGGTCGGCTCGTGCATGAACTCGCGAATTTCCGACGTCATCACCACCATCTCGGTGCCGCGGCGCAGCACCTTCACGTCCGGATCGCGCAGGATGCCGAGGCCCTCGCCGGTCGTGATGTCGTCCGAGGCGTCGCTGTCGGGCGAGAAGCGATATTCGCGCACGCCGAGGAAGGTGAAATTGTCCGCGCACAGCCATTGCAGGAACTGATTGGCTTCGGCGACCTCGTCGATCGGCAGCGGCGGCGGATTGGAAGAGAACGTCTTGATCGCTTCCTCGACGCGGTCGCGCATGACGCGCCAGTCGGCGACGCAGGCGCGGACATTGTTCAACGTCCTGGTCAGGCCGTCGATCAGCTTCTGGCGGTCGGCATCGGCATCCAGGCGCGTGATGTGGAGATGAATCAGGCTTTCGCGCGCGCCCTTTGCCCCGTCCGGCAGTGCTTCCCCGTAGAAGCGCAGCAGCTTGCCCCCATCGTCGCGCTCCACGGCGATGATGGGGTGAGCGACCAAGGTGACTTCGATGCCCTGCTCGGCGAGCTCCGCCATGGTGGAATCGAACAGGAAGGGCATGTTGTCGTTGAGGATCTCGAGCACGGAAATCTCGCGCCCGTTCGGCAAGGTCGGATTGACGACGCGGATATCGGCGCTGCCGGCCGTGCGCCGCTGCACGTGCTCCCAGGCCTGCTCGGCAAGGAGGGCAAGCGAGGCGGCATCGTAATTGGCGAGATCCTCGATATTGGTGTAGCCGAACAACGGCTCGGCAAAGGCCCGGGGGCTCCTGCCCGCTGGCACGCTACCCGCTGCATCGCGGATCAGGGTTGCCCGGGCCTTGTCGTCACGCCACGCCATAATGTCCTCCATTTGCCGTGCCGTCCGACCGCAGGTGCAATCGTCAGCTTGATTTTGGAGTGCATCTCTTCAAGCGCCGCGATCGAGTGCTGCGCAGCCTCGAAGCTTCGGCGGCTTTCGACGACAATACTACGATCCCGGAGCGAAAGGCGCACGCTGTCGTGAGGGGTGCTGAATTTTTCCGACGACAGCAGGTGAGGCCGAGGTCGGCGTCGGCGGTCTGTCGAACCATTGGGGGCAGAAAAAATCACGAGAAATTTCAATTGTATATGAGTTCGTGGCCCTTGGACGCGGAGCGAACGGCAGCTCTCTTCGGCCGCCCTTCAACTACACCCGCCGCATCCGCCACCGCCGCCGCCACCACCACCACATCCGCCGCCACCGTCGCCACTGCCGCTCATCGTTTTCGATGCGGCATAGACCGACGCGTAGGGCGTGCCCGACAGCACCACGGCGCCGGAGAGCGCCACGGCGAGGACGAGCTCGTGATCGAGCGGCGCGCGCGAGGCCCGTGCGTGGGAGGACTTATACTTCTCCAGAACGTCCGCGCCGGCTCGCGTCCGCGTCGGACGCTGCGCGAGCAGGAACCCCGCAAAGGCCGTGAGCATCAGGAGGATGACCAGAATTCCGATCGGGTGATGCCGCGCCTCGCCGACAGCAGCCTTGATGAAACCTGTGCCGATCAGGAGCATGACGAAGGGCAGGAAGGTCATGCGGAAGGACAGCATCTGCTCGTCGGTCGGGCAATAGCCGATGTCCTGCAAGCGCGTTTGAATCCGCTCGACGAGTGGCCTGACCGCGGTCTGGAACTGCTGCCGTGTCATGCCGGGTTCGACCGGCAGATGTGTCGGCCGCCCCATCATTGTGCCCAGCGGCGTTTGATCAGTGACGGTGATCCTGTGATCCCTGAGTCCGATGGACGCAGCGTTCGCCGACATCAGGCTGAGCAGCGCGGCATCGCCGACGCGGCGTGCGCCACCGGAGAGATAAGCGAGCTCCAATGCGTTGAGTTTGCGGGCAGCGTGCGCGGCCGGGCCGATCCGCAGTCTGAGGCTGTAGCCGGCCAGGAAGACGATTGCCGCCATGGTCAGGTAGAACGTCAGGAACGGGCCGGCCGTCCAGTCGAACGGATTCAAGGTCATCAGTTCATCTCCTGAATAAACGTCGAATCCATGCCATGGGCTTTGGTATGATAAGCCAGCGGTTGCGATCGGTCACATGATAGCGTTGTCGTCCGAAGCGTAAGTGTGTCGCCGGCCACAGCTCCGGGGCAGGCGGCCCGAACACGCGCTCGTGCAGCGCCAGCGTTTCGGCATATTGCCGGCAATAGAGCGCCTGGGCCTCACTGCCGCCGGGAGTCGGATCGTGGTGCAGTGGCGCCTGCAGCCTCTCTCCGCACCAGACTGTCCAATAGTCGCGTGAATAGATCAGATGCTGGTGCCAGACCTCGTCGACGACCTCGCTCGGCGTGACCGGCGTCGGCGAGACGACGGCCAGAAAGCAGAAGCGGCGATAGGCATCGACAGCCGCGCGGGCCTCCTCGAGGCTCCAGCCATGGTCGCGCGCAAGCCGGCGGGTGAAGTTGAGCCGTGTGTCCGGCTCGAAATCATGCTGCTCGATACGTCGCCACAGCTCCTGCCGGGCGGCCGTCCAGACCGGCTCGTCGGACTGGATGTCGATCTTGAATTGCTCTCGCTGCAACCGAGGCTCCGGGATCGTCGATCATCATAATAGCACGGGATGGCGCGCCCAGGATGACGGTCGGATGACCGGCGCGTCCCTTGTTGGCCGGGGTCAATGAGGATCGGCTCGGAACCAGGCGTGGGTCGACCGCATTAGTCCTAAAGTGGAATCAGGTACTTATAAGGCCTGCGATGCTGCACGCGACACCAATCGCAGGGGCGGGATCGCCGTATGTCGTCGTCATCGGCAACGAGAAGGGTGGCTCGGGGAAGACGACGATGGCCATGCATCTGGCCGTCGCACTTCTGAAAGAGGGCCAGCGCGTCGGGACGATCGATCTCGATAGCAATCAGGAAGCTCTGACGCGCTACATCGAAAACCGGCGCATCTGGGCCTGGCATCGGCGGATCGAACTCGAACTGCCGTTGCACCGTCTGGTTCGGCGCGCCGAGGGCGCGATCTTGGAGGACAACGAAGTCGAGGAACTCGCCGCCTTCCAGGCGGCTGTTTCCGACCTCAAAAAGTCCGTCGATTTCCTCGTGATCGATACGCCCTCGACCGACACTTATCTGATGCGCCTTGCACATTTGGTGGCCGATACGCTGGTGACGCCCGTCACTGATAGTTTTCTTGATTTCGGCTCGCTGGCCTCGGTCGACCCCATCACGCAGGAGGTGAAGGGAACCGGTCACTACGCCGAGATGGTATGCGAAGCTCGCAGGTATCGGCGCCATTTCGACCAATGCCAGACCGATTGGGTCGTCCTGCGCAATCGCTCGGCGCGGGGCCGACTGCCGTATCCCAACATTGCCGAACTCGGCATAAGGCTGGGGCTCAGAGATATCCGAGGCTGCGCCGAGCGCGTCGTGTATCGCCAGCTTTTCCTCTCTGGCCTCACTGCTCTCGATGCGCTGGACGAGACGACCTTCGGCGCCAAGCCGGGTCAGTCACACCGACTGGCTCAGCAGGAGATGCACGATCTGATTGGCCTCCTGAACCTGCCGATCACCGAGCGTGTCCGCCGCAGGGCCGCCGCCCGAAAGGAGTGGTTTGCATCGGCGGGCGCGCCACTCGACATCGATGATGTACTGCTTGATCAAGTCGTGTCGCCGAATTGACTTGAACCCATTGCGGCTGCACACGTGCACTTGCCATGGGCATGCCATTCCGCTTCAGCGCCACCCGAGCGCCGGCGCAATGTGCGTCAAAATCGCCTCGATCGCATGCGCGCAGTAGGCGACGCCGAGTTGGTTGGGGACGGTCAGCAGCAATGTGTCGGCCTCGGCGATCGCCTCGTCTTTGCGGAGCTGCTCGATCAGCACATCCGGTTCGGCGGCATAGCTGCGGCCGAAGATCGCGCGGGTGCGCGGATCGATGAAGCCGATCTGATCCTCCTCCGCGCGTCCGCCGCCGAAATAGGCGCGGTCGCGATCGTCGATCAGCGCGAAGATGCTGCGGCTGACCGATACGCGCGGCTCGCGCGTATGGCCGGCTTCCTTCCACGCCGCGCGATAGGCGCGGATTTGCGCGGCCTGCTGCACATGGAAGGCTTCGCCGGTCTCGTCGTTCTTGAGCGTCGAGCTTTGCAAATTCATGCCGAGCTGTGCCGCCCAGACAGCGGTCGCGTTCGAGCCGGCGCCCCACCAGATCCGCTCGCGCAGGCCTGCGGCATGTGGNCTCGAGCCGCAGCAGGCCGGGCGGATTCGGAAACATCGGTTGCGGATTGGGCTCGGCAAAACCTTCGCCGCGCAGCAGGTCCAAAAAGACTTCCGCGTGGCGCCGGCCCATGTCGGCGTCGCTCTGGCCGTCGGCCGGCTGATAGCCGAAATAGCGCCAGCCATCGATCACCTGCTCGGGCGAGCCGCGGCTGATGCCGAGCTGCAGCCGTCCGCCGGCGATGAGATCGGCGCTGCCTGCGTCCTCGGCCATGTAGAGCGGGTTCTCGTAGCGCATGTCGATCACGGCCGTGCCGATCTCGATGCGGCTGGTCCTGGCGCCGACGGCGGCGAGCAGGGGAAAGGGCGAAGCGAGCTGGCGCGCGAAGTGATGGACGCGAAAATAGGCGCCGTCGGCGCCGAGCTCCTCCGCTGCCACGGCGAGCTCGATCGATTGCAGCAGCGTATCCGCGGCCGAGCGGGTCTGCGACTGCGGCGAAGGCGTCCAATGTCCGAACGAGAGGAATCCGATCTTCTTCATGCTGGCAATCTATCTGTGTTGGAGGAGCAGGGACGCATCAGGCGTAGGCGACCCAGCCGCGGAAGGTGAACCCAGTATAGAACAGGGTCGTGTCCGAGAAGCCCGCTTCACGCAAAATCACTTCATCTTGCTCGGGCGTCAGGATGCTCAATCGCTTGCCGACCGCATCTTGGGCGGCCACCGCCTTGTCAGGCTCGACACCGGATGCGGCCAGGAACGCGGAATATCGCGAGAGCCAGAGCGGCCGCTCATCGGCGCCACCGACGATGCTGAAATGGGCCGCCACGAACGGCGCGCCCGGCTTGAGGCGGCGGCGGATTTCCGATGCTATTCGCAGACGTTCCTCGACATCAACGAAGTGCAGGGTCAACAGGCACGTGGCGCCATCGAACGGCCCCTCCGGCGCATCGTCGATATAGCCTCGGTGGAGATGCGCGCGCGAAGCGAGCGGACCCAACGTTTGCCCGGCGAGGTCCAGCATCGGCGCGGACGGGTCCACGCCATCAAAGGTCCAGCTCGGTTGCGCCTGCGCGAAAGCCTTCAGCTCCAGGCCGCCGCCGGCTCCGAGGACGAGTATTCGCGCATCTTCATGCGCACGCTCGGCCAGAAGGATCGCCGCCATGGACAGCATGGAATTGTAGCCGGGAACGAACCGCGGCGGTCCTTCGGTATATTTCGCCACCATTTGCTGTTCGGCGAACGCGTTTTGAATGTCGTTCACGATGTCGTCCTACTCGATGAAGCCGATCATGCGTGCGCGCTCATGCCATGAAGCTTGAGGGACCCGAGGCGCTTGCGCAGATCATCGCTCAGCATCGCCAGCGTCACCTCGCCAAAGCGCGACAGCAGCAACGCCTCCGCATCGCCAAACGCCTGATCGAGTGCGGCATTGACGGCCTGTTCGACGAGGCAGTCCGGCGCTTGCGTCCTGCTGCCCATGGCCAGAAGCGGCGGACTGCCGAGCGCGGTGTAGACGTCGCGAAGCGTCAGCTTCGAAAGATCGCAAGCCAACGTCCAGCCGCCGCCGTGCCCCTTCTCGGACCGGACATAACCGAGGTCCCGCAGGCCCGCCATGATCCGGCGGATCACCACGGGATTGGTGTCCATGGCCTTCGCCAGCGTCTCGGACGTGAAGGGACCGGGCTGCTGCGCCATGTGCAGCAGCACGTGGAGGACTCCCGACAATCTGCTATCTCGCCTCATGTAACTTCATATGTTGCGTGATGAGACGAAGGTCAAGACATCCCTCGCGCGAAGGATTCTCCCCGTTTGTCGTCATGCTCCTGAAATTTACCCGCCCTCTCAATGGCTTCGCCGGAGGCACGCGGCATCAGGCCGGCAGCCGCCGGCTACTTTGCATGGGGTTGTTTTCGATATTTTTGTTGTAGGGGCACGAAAGCGTCAGGCCGGACCTGATCGCCTCTCGCTTACCCGCTACTTCATCAACCGCACGCCCTTGGTCGTGAAGCGCTGCGTCTTGCCGCCCGGCCGCAGCGGCCGGCGCGTGCCGGCGGCCTTGCCGGTGCCGGGCGGCTGGTGCGCGGGGACGAGCTGGTGGGGCTGCGAGCCGATCAGATCGGCGCGGCCCATCTCCTTCAGAGCCTCGCGCAGCACGGGCCAGTTGTCGGGGTCGTGATAGCGCAGGAACGCCTTGTGCAGGCGGCGCTGCCGCAGGCCCTTGATCGCCTCGACCTTGTCGCTGCCGCTGTGCCGCACGCCGCGCAGCGGATTGACGCCGGTGTGGTACATCGCCGTTGCGGTCGCCATCGGCGAGGGCAGGAAGGTCTGCACCTGGTCGGCGCGGTAGCGGTTCTTCTTGAGCCAGAGCGCGAGGTTCATCATGTCCTCGTCGGTCGTGCCCGGATGCGCCGCGATGAAATAGGGGATCAAATAGTATTTCTTGCCGGCCTGCTCGGCGGCGGCATCGAACATCCGCTTGAAGCGGTTGTAGGCGCCGATGCCCGGCTTCATCATCTTGTCGAGCGGGCCGCGCTCGGTGTGCTCCGGCGCGATCTTCAGGTAACCGCCGACATGATGGGTGACGAGCTCCTTGATGTATTCGGGGCTCTCCACCGCGAGGTCGTAGCGCACGCCGGAGGCGACCATCACCTTCTTGATGCCCTTGGTCTCGCGCACCTTGCGATAGAGGCGGATCAGATCGTCATGCGAGGTGTTGAGGTTCGGGCAGATCTCGGGGAAGACGCAGGACGGCCGCCGGCACGCCGCCTCGACCTTCGGATCCTTGCACGCCATCCGGTACATGTTGGCGGTGGGACCGCCGATGTCGGAGATCACGCCGGTGAAGCCCGGCGTCTTGTCGCGGATCTTCTCGATCTCCCGCAGGATCGAGCCTTCCGAGCGATTCTGGATGATGCGCCCCTCGTGCTCGGTGATCGAGCAGAAGGTGCAGCCGCCGAAGCAGCCGCGCATGATCGTCACCGAGAACTTGATCATCTCCCAGGCGGGGATTCTCGCTTCGCCATAGGAGGGATGCGGCGCGCGCGCATAGGGCAGGTCGTAGACCGCGTCCATCTCCTCGGTGGTGAGCGGGATCGGCGGCGGGTTCAGCCAGAGATCGCGATCGCCGTGGCGCTGCACCAGCGGCCGCGCATTGCCGGGATTGCTCTCCCGGTGCAGCACGCGTGACGCGCGTGCATAGGCCTCGCGATCCTGTTCGACCTGCTCGAGCGCCGGCAGCCGGATCACGGTCGCGCCTTTTTGGCGCGATGCGCCCTCGTCGGCGGAATCGAGATCGTCGGCGTGCAATTCGGCGTAGTCTTCGGGCACGCGGCGGAACAGCGCAACGCCCCTGACGTCGTCGAGTTCGCGCGGTGCTTCGCCCGCGGCGAGTCGCTGCGCCACCTCGACGACGGCGCGCTCGGCATTGCCGTAGAGCAGAAGGTCAGCCTTGGCGTCAGCCAGCACCGAGCGGCGCACCTTGTCGGACCAGTAGTCGTAATGCGCGATCCGGCGCAGCGAGGCCTCGATGCCGCCGAGCACGATCGGCACATCCTTGAACGCCTCGCGGCAGCGCTGCGCGTAGACGATGGTGCAGCGGTCCGGGCGCCCGCCGCCTTCGCCGCCGGCCGTATAGGCGTCGTCGTGGCGCAGGCGGCGGTCCGCCGTATAGCGGTTGACCATGGAATCCATGTTGCCGCCGGTGACGCCGAAGAACACGCGCGGCCTGCCGAGCGCCTTGAACGGCTCGGCCGAATGCCAGTCGGGCTGCGCGATGATGCCGACGCGAAAGCCCTGCGCCTCCAGCAGCCGGCCGATGATCGCCATGCCGAAGCTCGGATGGTCGACATACGCATCGCCCGTCACCAGCACGATGTCGCAGGCGTCCCAACCGAGCGCCGTCATCTCGGCGCGGCTCATGGGGAGGAACGGCGCTGGCTTGCCGGGCCGCGCCCGGGCGATCAGGGGTCTTTCGGCGGTGATTTGGGTGTCCATGGCGCCTACGCATAAGGCTGCGGACCGGCGAATTCAACCGACGGGCGCGTGATAGATCGCGGTTCTGGGCAGGCCTTGCGCAGGCGGTTCCCTGATCGTGGCCCCAGGAACCAACTGCTTCCGCGAACATTCTGGTTAAGGGTTCGACGCGAGCCCGGATTGCGCGCACTGCCGCCATGTCAGCGCCCATGCCTGCAACCGGATTTCGCCTGAATGTTCGTCTGGGGCGAGGGGGAGCTGTGAGTACGGTGATAGAGAACTTGCTGGCGCGAAAGCAGAAGCTCGTGGAGCAACTGGATCAGGCGCAGGCGGTCGAAGAGCGCGACAAGATCGAGCACCAGCTCGAACAGATCAATACCGCACTCGATTTTCTGGATCGGCCCGAACCCAAGGACGGGCGGTAACGGCCGCTCAGTCCACCTTCAACGCGCGCGCATAGGCCACGCCCGAATTGGTGATATGCGTCGTGATCAGCGTCTCGAAAGCCGCGAGCTCGCCGCGCCCGAACAAATCGAGCAGTCTGCAATGCTCGTCGAACGACGTGCGGGTCCTGACATCGATCGGCGAGGTGAGGTTGGTGCGCAGCGCTGCGACGCGGCCCGAGACGAGCTGGTAGGATTCGACGAGATAGCGATTGCCGCAATGCGCGAACAGCGCCTCGTGAAAAGCGGCATCGGCGCGGCCGTAGGCGATGTTGTCCTTTGCCGCGACCGCAGGCTCCATCGCTGCGATCGCGGCACCCATCGTCGCAATTGCGCCGTCGCGGTCGTGACGAAAGGCGAGCTCGGCGGCCTTCGGCTCGATCGCGATCCGGAAGGTGCAGAGCGCGGTGATGTCCTCGGCGCTCGGCGTGAAGACGAAGCTGCCGACCTGCGGCCTGATCACCACGAGGCCCTGTGCCTGCAACTGCCCCATCGCCTCGCGCACCGGCGTGCGGCTGACGCCGAAGGAATTCGCCACCATCTCCTCGGAGATCGCAGCGCCGAGCGCGAACTCGCCGTCGACGATGGCCTGACGCAGCCGCAGCATGACCCGCTGCGACAGCGATTTCGGCGTATCGAGCTTCAAGGCTCTCATCGGCGCTCCCATGGCGCTACCGGCCGGTCAGATCACCTTGCCGGGGTTGAGCAGATGGTCGGGATCGAGCGCGGCCTTCAGCGTGCGCATCAGCGCGATCTCGGCCTCGCTCCTCGCATGCCCCAGCCACTTCTTCTTCAGCGTGCCGATGCCGTGTTCGGCGGAGACGCTGCCGCCCATCTCGCGCACGAGGCCATAGATGATCGCGTCCATCTCTTCCTTCGGCTGGCGCTCGACGGAGAGGCCCGTTACCCAGGAGACGAGGTGCAGGTTGCCGTCGCCGATATGGCCGTAATAGACGCTCTCGCATCCGGTGATGCCCTGCGCGAGCGCCGCCTTGCAGCGCGTGGCGAACTCGTCCATCCGCGCCACCGCAAGGCCGATGTCGTAGGAAATGTGCGGCCCCAGCACCTGGCCGAATTCGGCGCAGATGTCGCGCACCCGCCAGAACGCCTGGGTCTGCCCCAGCGATTGCGCCACCGCGGCGTCAGCCAGCATTCCGCGCTCCATCAGCTCTTCGAGCCAGTTTTGGAAGCGCGGCGCATCGATGCTCTCCTCCGTGCCCTGCGCCTCCACCAGCACGTAGAGACCGTGGCCTGCGGCGACCGGCGGCTTCACGCCGGCGCGCGCCGTGATCACCTCCCAATAGTCCGGCCACATCACCTCGAACGCCGACAGCAGCGGGCCGAGCCCGCTGCGGGCGGCGCCGAGCAGCTCGATCACCGCGGCATAGTCCTTCAGCGCGCAGAGCGCCGCCATGGTCGAGCGCGGCTTCGGATAAAGCCGCAGCACTACGCGGGTGATGATGCCGAGCGTGCCTTCCGAGCCGATGAAGAGATGCTTCAGGTCGTAGCCGGCGTTGTTCTTCATCAGCTTGTTGAGATTGGTGATGATGGTGCCGTCCGGCAGCACCACTTCGACGCCGAGCACCAGTTCGCGCGTCATGCCGTAGCGGATCACGCGGTTGCCGCCGGCATTGGTGGAGAGATTGCCGCCGATGGCGCAGGAGCCGCGCGAGCCGAGATCGAGCGGGAAGAAGAAGCCGGCCTCGTCGGCGGCCTTCTGGATCGTCTCGAGCGGCGTGCCCGCCTTTACGGTCATCGTCGCGGAGGCACTATCGATCTCCTCGATGCCGACCATGCGCTCGAGCGAGATCGCGACCCAGCCCGGCTCGGGCGAGGCGCCGCGGCAGAGACCGGTCAATCCGCCCTGCGGCACGAATGGCAGCCGCGCCTGCCGGCAGGTCGCGATCGCATCGGCAACGCCTTGCGCATCGACCGGGCGGATCACGGCGAGCGGCGTTTGCGGCAGGCTCGCGCTCCAGTCGTTGCAATTGCGCGCGGGGACCTCCGCGCCGGTCAGCACGGCCGCCGCGCCGAGCTTGTCGCGCAGGGCGCCGAGCAATTGGAGGGGGCGGTCGGCTGGGGGCACCATGTCCATGCAGCACCTTCTTAAGGTCGGCCGGAGCTCATTGAGCGGGAGCGAGGCGAGGGGAATTGCGTCGTTCTTGTATGTAAGGTACAAGATGAAAAGTAAAGCAAAAACAAGCCTCGCTCAAGCTCTGAAGATCGTTATGAATCAGGGACTTACGCCGAGGCCGCAGCAATGGGTGGTGTCATGACCGAGGCAATTCGCGGATTCTGGGTGGCGGCGGCGACGCCGCTGACGTCGGAGGGCGGTGTGGATCACGCCCGGCTGGCGGCGCATGCCCAGCGGCTCTTCGGCAAAGGCGTCGATGGCGTCGTGCTGTTCGGCACCACCGGTGAGGGCACCTCGTTCAATGTCGCCGAGCGGGTCGCGACCGTCGAGGCGCTGCTCAAGGCTGGCGTCGCGGCCGAGCGGATCGGCATTGGCGGCGGCTTTCCCGCGATCAGCGACAGCATTGCGCTGACGCGCGGCGTGCTAGGCCTCGGCTTGCGCCACGTGCTGTTGCTGCCGCCCTATTTCGATCGCAGCGTCACGCCCGAGGGGATCGAGGATGCTTTCGCCGCGGTCATCGATGCGGTCGCCGACGAGCGCCTGCGTGCCACGCTCTATCACATCCCGCAGGTCTCCGGCGTCGCGATCCCGACCTCGGTCGCCGCGAACCTGCGCAATCGCTACGGCAAGCTGGTCGCGGGCTTGAAAGATTCCAGCGGTGACTTCAAGCAATTCCTGGCGTTCCGCGCGGCCGCGCCCGAGCTCGCCATCACCGTCGGTAACGAAGCCGACATCGCCCGCGCGATCGCGCAAGGTGGTGCCGGCACGATCTGCGGCATGGCCAACGTCGTGCCGGAGCTGGTCAAGGGCATGATCGACGGCGCTGACGTCGAGGCGCGCATGCAGGCCGCAGTCGACATCGTGGTGAAGACGCCGTCCTTCCTCGCGACGCTGAAAGCGATCCTCGCGGCGCAGACCGGCGACGCAGGCTGGCTCCGCGTCCGTCCGCCGCTGCGCGCGCTGTCCGACGGCGCCGCGCCCAAGCGCAAGCTCGATGAGCTGACGAGTCCGGCGATCGCGTGAGCTCGCGCAGCGCCGCGACACGTTGCCGCGCATTCGCGTGTTGCGTGCCGCGATCGGTACCCATCGATGACTGCCGCGCGGTGCCCATCTGCACTTAGAACGATTCAACACTAGAGGGATTCAAGTTCCTCTACGGTTCTCTCCATCTCCGGCGACTGCTAGAGGCGCACACCTCGACGTCCCTGACTTGGAAGTGAATCGAAAGTGCGTGCCTATGTGGATGGCCAGCGCGTCTGCTGCCATCGAAACCGCGCCGGCAAGAGCCGTGCGAGTCTTCTCTTCGGAGCAGCCGTCCTGCTCGCCGAATGTCCCGCCACCACGACGACCGCAGAGGCGCAAGCGGCGCTGCCGCCGGTGACGGTGGATGCACCGACGCAGCGGCCCAAGCCGGCGCGCGCGTCGGACGCCGCGCAACGCCGCACGCAAACCGTCGCGCGCCAGCGCAACAGCGGCGCCCCGCGCGCCACTGAGCCGACGCCGTCGGAGCGCGCCGCGGCGGCTGCCGCCGCGCAGCAAGCCGCAAAGCTCGGCTATCGCGCGATGCCGAGTTCGACCACGCTGCGCAGCGGCGCTTCGCCGCTCGACACGTCGCAGGCCGTCAACGTCGTGCCCGAGCAGGTGCTGAAAGACCAACTGCCGCGCAACCTCGACGATGCACTCGGCAACGTCTCCGGCATCACCCAGGCCAACACGCTCGCCGGCACGCAGGACGCAGTCATCCGCCGCGGCTTCGGCGACAACCGCGACGGCTCGATCATGCGCAACGGCATGCCGCTGGTACAGGGGCGCAGCCTCAATGCCGCGGTCGAAAGCGTCGAGGTGCTGAAGGGGCCGGCCTCGCTGCTCTACGGCATCATGGATCCCGGCGGCATCGTCAACACCATCAGCAAGCGCCCGGAGCTCGATCAGCACGGCTCGGTGACGCTGCTTGGCTCGACCTATGGCGGCTCCAAGAGCGGCGCCGATGGCGTGTTCGACATCACCGGCCCGATCGGCGATCAAGGTCTTGCCTATCGGTTCATCGGCTACGGCGTCAGCGAGGATTACTGGCGGAATTTCGGACGCCACCGCGAGATGCTGGTGGCGCCATCACTGGCCTGGTACGGCAAGGACACCACGGTTTACCTCAACTACGAGCATCGCGAGTTCATCTACCCGTTCGATCGCGGCACCGCCTTCGTCAACGGCGCTCCGCTGGCAATCCCGGCGACGCGCCGGCTGGATGAGCCCTTCAACAACATGTGGGGCACCTCCGACCTGATGCAGGCCTCGGTCGAACACCGCCTCAACCAGGATTGGAAGCTGTTTGCGGCCTACAGCTACAACACCGAGACTTTTAGTGCGAACCAGCTCCGCATCACCGGCGTCAATGCCAAGACCGGCGTCGAGACGCGCAGCAATGACGGCACGCAAGGCTCGCTCAGCAATTCGAGCTATGGCACGTCCTACATCTCGGGCAATTTCTGGCTCGGCGACATGCGCAACGAGGTGCTGTTCGGCGGCGACGGCCAGTATCGCACCATCTATCGCGACAATCTGATCCGGCAGGCGACCCCGTCCTTCAACTTCTACAATCCGGTCTACGGGTTGATCGGGCCAGGTACGACGGTGTCGCCGACCGACAGCGCCCAGACCGACAAGCTCGGCCAGTGGTCGCTGTTCTTCCAGGACACGCTGCACCTGACCGAGCGGTTCGCGCTGGTCGGCGGCGTGCGCTACATGGACTACGATCAGCTCGCCGGACGCGGAAAGCCGTTCATCACCAACACCAACGTGTCGGCAGATGCGGTGCTTCCGCTCGGCGGCGCCATCTTCAAGCTCACCGACGAGCTTTCGCTCTATGCAAGCTACACGCAGTCGCTGAAGCCGAACTCGACCATCGCTCCCTTGAGCAATGGCGGCGGCGTCGTACTCGGTTCGAACATCGCGCCCGAAGAGGGGACGCAGTACGAGACCGGCCTCAAATTCGACCTCAACAAGCGCCTGTCCGGCACGCTTGCGGTCTACGACATCGAGAAGCAGAACGTCCTGGTCAGCCAGCTCAACACCGCGACCAGCCTCAACGTCTATACGGCGGCCGGCAAGGTCCGCTCGCGCGGCGTCGAACTCGACGTCACCGGCAGGCTCACCGACAATTGGAGCATGATCGGAAGCTATGGCTATACCGACGCGCGGGTGACCGAGGACCCGACCTACGCCGGCAAGCAGTTGCAGAACGTCGCCATGAACACGGCCTCGCTCTATCTCGTCTACGATTTCGGCACCGTGCTGCCGGGCCGGCTTCGGCTCGGCGGCGGCGCGCGCTATGTCGGTGACCGGCCTGGCGACGCCCTGAACACGTTCGTGCTCCCGTCCTATGCGGTCGCGGACATCTTCGCGACGTATGAAACGAACTACCAGGCCCTGCCGGTCATCTATCAACTGAACGTCAAGAACCTGTTCGACACCGTCTACTACCCTTCCGCCAATAACAATCTGGGCGTCGCCGTTGGCGATGCGCGGCGTGTGTCGCTGTCGGCGACGGTGAAGTTCTAGCCATGGCGGTGCGGCATAAAGCCTTGGCAGTTCTGATTGCGCTGGCGTCTGTCTGTGCTGCCACCGCGGGTGCGAGCCGCGGCGAGGAGATCACGCTCTATTCGAGCAGGGAGGCTGCCCTGGTCGCGCCTGCGGTCACGGCGTTCACGGAAGAGACCGGCGTCAAGGTGAATGTCGTCTTCGTCGAGGATAGTCTCGTCAAACGCCTCGTGTCCGAGGGCGAAGCGTCGCCTGCGGACGTCCTGATGACGATCGGCCTGGACAAGACCACGCAGCTCTCCAGCCGCGGTCTGACCCAGGCGCTCGTATCGCCGCGCGTCGAGCAGGCCGTTCCGTCAAATCTGCGCGGGGACGGCGCGCAATGGTTCGCCGTCTCCGTTCGTCCGCGCGTCGTGCTGGCGCGCAAGGACAGTGCGCTGGCGGCAATCGACTATGAAGACCTCGCGAGCCCGCAATGGCAGGGCAAACTGTGCATGCGCTCGCCTCTGCATCAGAACAACGTCGCCCTGGTGGCGGCCTATCTCGCCCATCACGGCGAGGCCGCGACGGAAGCGTGGCTCGCCGGTCTGAAAGCCAATCTCGTCCACAAGCCGGTTGGCAAGGACAACGATGTGATCCGCGAGATCGCGCAAGGACGTTGCGAGATCGGCATCGGCAACACAGTGGCGCTGGCGCAGTTGCGCGATGGACGGGACGGCGCCGACTGGCGTGCCTGGGCGATGGCGGTCAGGGCGGTTCCGACAGTGTTCAAGGGCGGCGGCACGCATGTGAATCTCACCGGTGCGGCGATCGCAAAACACGCGCCGCATCCAGCGTTGGCACAGAAATTCATCGAATTCCTTGTCGCGCCCGAGGCGCAGCGGATCTTTGCAGCCGCCGAGCTCGAATATCCCGTGCTTGCGGCGGCGAAGCCGGCTCCGATTGTCGCCGAGATCGGATCGTTCACGGCCGAAGCGTTGCCGATCGATCAGGTCGCAAGCCATCAGCAAGCCGCGATCGCGCTCATCAGGAAGGTGGGTTTCGATGAGTAGGCTCGGGCATACGATCAAGGCCGGCCTGCTTCAGGTCCATTCCGTCGTGGGCCTCGTGCTCGCGCTGCTGCTTACCCTGATCGCGCTGACCGGCGCGATCATGAGCTTTGAGGACGAGATCGTCGATCATCTGAATGCGGGGATGATGCGGGTCGCGCCGCGCACGGCGCCGGTGCTGATGCCGGACGAACTGGTCGCGCGGCTGAAGGCGGCTCAGGATGTCGGCAAGGTCGCCGCCGTCACGCTGTCGAGCGATCCGTCCGCGGCCGTGCATATCCGCTTCGCCCGGGACGAGCAGGGCGGGCGGCCGGCTTCGCTCTATGTCGATCCCTATGACGCGCGCGTGCTGGGCGTGCCGCGCGGCGAGGAATTCTTTGCCATCGTCCGCAGGCTGCATCGGTGGCTGCTGATCCCCGGCGATGCCAAGAGCTGGGGACGCCCGATCACCGGCATCGTGGCGCTTTGCCTCATCGTCATGCTCGTGTCGGGCCTCGTGCTGCGCTGGCCGCGCCGCGCGAGCAGCGTCAAGATGTGGCTGAAGCCAAATCTCGGGCTCAGCGGCCGCGGCCTGCACCGATCGCTGCATGCCGTGATCGGCACCTGGGTGCTACCGATCTACCTGGTGATGACGCTGACGGGGCTCTGGTACTCGTTCGACTGGTACAAGGATGGCGTGGTCTGGCTTCTGTCGCGGCCGGAGGCTGCCGCGGCGAAGATGCAGCCGAGGGCACCGCGCGCAGCCGTCCCGCGCGAGCCGGTGCCGGCGGTGGGATTCGATCGAGCCTGGTCGGCTTTTCTGCACGAAGAGGGTGATCGCTTCTCCAGAGCCTTGCTGACGCTGCCTGCCGGGCCCGGGACGGTGATCCGGATCAGGTCATGGGGGAAGGAGGCTACGCTCGAGGCCACGCGCGACGAATTTCGCATCGACGCGGTCACCAGCCAGATGGTCTCCGCGGAGCGTTATGTCGACAAGACGTTCGGCGAGAAGATCATCGCGAGCGTGTACGACCTCCACCGCGGCGCAATCCTAGGCTGGCCAGGCAAGCTCGCGTTCATGCTCGCCGCGGCGCTGATGCCGCTGTTCGCCGTTACCGGCGTCTTGCTCTATATGTCGCGCCGCAAGTTGCGGCCATCACGCCAGCGCGCAGCGCTGCGCGATGATGCTGCCGATCGCACGGGCGAACGGCAGGTTGCAGCCTCTAGCGATGCCAAGGGCAAGCTCGACGGCGTTGAGCTGCGGCAGTTCCGCTAGGTCGCTGGCATGCGGCAGCGCCTTGCGCTCGCCGAGTCTGACCGGCAGGGCGGCATAGCCGAGGCCAGCCTTGACGGCGGCGATCAGTGCGGTGAGGCTGCGGGCCTCGCAGGCGATGGTCCATTCGCGTCCGACGAGCCGCAGGCTGCGCAGCGCTTCGCTGCGATAAGCGCAGCCATCGGCGAATGCGACCAGCGGAACGGCATCATCGGGCCAAGACGTCGCCTTGCCAAACCAGGTCATCGGCTCAAACGCGATCGCGGCGTCATCGGCATTCGACGGGGCGCGCTTGTAGAAGGCGAGATCGAGCCGGCCGTGGCCGACGTCTTCGGCGAGCCGCGCCGACAGGTCGGTCCGCAGCGCGAGCTGAGCATCCGGGAAGCGCGAGCGGATTTCGCCGAGGGTCGACGAGAAATCGCGCTCGAGAAAATCTGCGGGCATGCCGAGCCTGATCTGCCCGCCCGCCCCCGGCCGGCGCATCGCGGCAATCGCGCGTTCGTTGAGCGCGATGATCTCTCGCGCATGTGCGATCAGCTCCTCGCCCTTTGCCGTCGGGCCGAGCACTCGCCCGCGCGCCCGCTCGAGCACGGGATGGCCGACCAGGCCTTCGAGCCGGGCGATCTGAAGGCTGATTGCGGATTGCGATCGCCCCAGCTGCTCGGCGGCGCGCGAAAAACTCTTGAGGTCGACAATCGCGATCAGGGACCGCAGCGTGTCGATGTCGAGGGTCGTCGGCATGGGCGAACTCCGAAAGAGGCGTCGCCGGATACGAACCCGGCGCAAGAGCTCAGTCAAAATCAGATTTATCAATGAAGCCATTGCAGAAATCAATTTTCCCCGCGTGAGGCGTGTGCGCTATCAGGCAAGCGCGCCGGTCGGAATAAGGCGCGGGGGGAAATACATGCAACGCCGCAATCTTCTGAAGGGGCTGGGATTGACCGCCACTGCCGCCATCGCCGCGACGCCGGTTGTGGCTCAGGGCGCAAAGCCCATTCCGATAATGGCGCCATCGCCATGGCCGGCGCCGCAGCTGGCGAGCGACGGCCGGCTTGGCCATTGCCGTATTGGCGACGGTCCTGCGGTCTGCGTGGTGCTGCACGAATGGCTCGGCGACCACGTCAACTGGGAGCCGGTGCTGCCCTATGTCGATCTCGCCCGCCACTCGCTCGTGTTCATGGACCTCCGCGGCTACGGCTGGTCGCGCGGGATGAGTGGGAGCTACACGCTGGATGAAGCCGTCGCGGACGTGCTGCGCACCGCCGATGGCCTCTCGACCGCTCGTTTCCATCTTGTCGGGCATTCGATGTCCGGGCTGGTGGCGCAGAAGATTGCGCTCCAGGCGCCGGGCCGGGTCCAGAGCGTGACGCTGTTCTCGCCGGTGCCGCCCACCGGCTTCCGTGCCGACGAGGCCGCGATGAAGGCACTCAACGCGGTGATCGACGAGGACGAGGCGGCCGCGCGCGCGATCACGGCCCGCACCTCCAGCCGCTACGGTGCCGGCTGGCTGCAGCGCAAGCTCGCCATCGCGCGCGGCGCGGCGACGCTCGAGGCGATGCGCGGCTATCTGAAGATGTTCACGAGTTCCGCCATCACGGGCGAGACACACGGGCTTGCCGCGCCCCTGCATGTGGTGAACGGTGGGCTCGACATCGTGTTCTATCGCGGCGATCCCTCGCGCAACGCCTTTGCGCTGGCCTATCCGCGCGTGACGTTCGAGACGATCGAAGACGCCGGCCACTACTCCATGCTCGAGACCCCGGTCCGGGTGGCGAGCATCATCGAGAAGCAGGTGGCCGCCGCGGGCTGAGGCGAACCGGCGATCAACAATATGCAGCGGAGTGGCTAGCCAACGCCCCGACTATCGTTCAAAAGCTCCTGGCTCGTCCTTTCGAGGTTCATGCCATGACGCTTCAGACCGTCACTCCCGCCGACATCCGCCGCGCGCTGCTGCTGCGCGAGGAGATCGCGCTGCTCGATCTCAGGTTTGAGGCGGCTTTTGCGACCGGCCATCCGCTGTTCGCCGCCAACATGGCCGTGGACAGGATCGCGATCGAAGCCGAGATGAGACTGCCGCGCAAAGATGTGCCGGTCGTGCTCTATGATGACGGCGAAGGGCTGGTTGCTGTGGGCGTCGAACGTCTTGCCGCGCTTGGTTACACCAACGTTCGTGCGCTCGACGGCGGGCTGAAGGCGTGGCGCGCGGCGGGCCTTGAAGTGTTCGAGGACGTCAATTCCTATTGCAAGGCCTTTGGTGAGCTGGTCGAGGCGCGCCGCCACACGCCCTCGCTCGGCGCCGACGAGGTCGCAAAGCTGATCGCCGACAAGGCCAACATCGCCATCCTCGACGTCCGCCGTTTCGACGAATACGCAACCATGAACATCCCGGGCTCGGTCAGCGTGCCCGGCGCGGAGCTGGTGCTGCGGGCAGGGCGCGCCGCGCCCGATCCCGACACCACCATCATCGTCAATTGCGCCGGCCGCACGCGCTCGATCATCGGTACCCAGTCGCTGATCAATGCCGGCGTGCCCAACAAGGTGCGGGCGCTGCGCAACGGCACGATCGGCTGGACGCTGGCGCGACATACGCTCGATCACGGCTCGGACCGGCGCGGCGCCATCGGGCCGTTCGAAGGCGGCCCGGCGAACGCGCGTGACGTTGCCTATCGCGCCGGCGTCCGCCGCATCGGCGCCGGCGAGGCGGCCGCGCTCGTCGCGCAGACCGGTCGTACGCTCTATCGGTTCGACGTGCGCGACGCGGAGGAATATGCGGCCGGCCACATCCCGGGCTTCCGTCATTATCCGGGCGGCCAGCTTGTCCAGGAGACCGACATGGCCGCGCCCGTGCGCGGCGCGCGCATTCTCTTGACCGACGACAAGGGCGTCCGTGCCGACATGACCGCGTCCTGGCTCGCGCAGATGGGCTGGGAGGTCTATGTGCTCGAAGGCGGTTATGGCGGCGCGCTCGAGGTTGGGCCAGCGCGTGTCCTGCCGAAGCCCGATCCTGCGCATCGCTACCGCCGTCCCTATGAGGGCACAGACGTCGCCGAGCGCGCGATGCAGGCCTATCTCGACTGGGAATACGGCCTCGTCGAGCAGCTCCGCCGCGACGGCACGCACGGGTTTTACGTGATTTGACGGCGGGCGGGAGTGTTCCTTACCGCGAGCATTGATCTCTCACCGTCACCCTGAGGTGGCCGCTTCTTCAGCGGCCCTCGAAGGGCGACGGCCCGGCCGCGTCGGGGCCGTTCATCCTTCGAGGCTCCCCACGCCACACTTCGCGTCGCATGGCTCGCACCTCAGGATGACGGGTCTGGTACACCAAAACCACCTACCACCCGGCCATCTTCTCCCCATATCCAAACCCTATTGTGCTGCGTCTCCTCCGCGGTCTATGAGCTGCGGCAAAGCTGTTACTTACGGAGATCCTATGCCAGCCCCAGGTCAAAACCCCGAGCGGAACGCGAAGGCGCTGCTGCTTGAAGGCGTCAATGACAGCGCCGTGGACCTGTTCAGGAGCGCGGGCTTCACCAATGTCGAACGCCTGACCAAGGCGCTGGACGGCGAGGCGCTGCGGCAGGCGCTGAAAGGCGTGTCGCTGCTCGGCATCCGCTCGCGCACGCAGATCACCGAGGAGGTGCTGGAGGCTGCCGACCAGCTCCTGGCGGTCGGCTGCTTCAGCGTCGGCACCAACCAGGTCGATCTTTTGGCGGCGCGAAAGCGCGGCATTCCCGTGTTCAATGCGCCGTTCTCCAACACGCGCAGCGTCGCCGAGCTTGTGATCGGCGAGATCGTGATGCTGCTGCGGCAGATATTTCCGCGCTCGGTATCGGCGCATGAAGGCGGCTGGGACAAGTCGGCGACCGGCAGCCGCGAGGTCCGCGGCCGCACCCTCGGCATCATCGGCTATGGCAATATCGGTTCGCAGCTTTCGACGCTGGCGGAAGCCATGGGCATGCGGGTGATCTACTTCGACCGCACGGACAAGCTCCGCCATGGCAATACCGAGCCGGTCGAGAAGCTGGAAGAGCTCCTGGCGCAGAGCGACGTGGTCAGCCTGCACGTGCCGGAGACGCCGGAGACCGCCGGCATGATCGGCGAGAGGGAGCTGCGGGCGATGAAGCCGGGCTCGTTCCTGATCAACAACAGCCGCGGCACCGTCGTCGATCTCGATGCGCTCGCCGGTGCCTTGCGTGACGGTCACCTCGCCGGTGCCGCCATCGATGTGTTTCCGGTCGAGCCTTCGTCGAATGCCGACCGATTCAAGAGCCCGGTGCAGGGCCTCGGCAACGTCATCCTCACCCCGCATATCGGCGGCTCGACCGAGGAGGCACAGGAGCGGATCGGCGGCGAGGTGGCGCGCAAGCTCGTCGATTATTTCATCACCGGCTCGACCATGGGCGCTGTGAATTTCCCGGAGGTGCAGCTGCATCTGCGCCCCTCCGGCGCCCGCTTCAGCCACGTCCATCGCAACGTGCCGGGCATGCTGCGCCGGCTGAACGAGGTGTTCCTCCAGCGCGACATCAACATCGCCGCGCAATATCTGGAGACCGCCGGCGACCTCGGCTACGTCGTGCTCGATGCCGACCTCGGCGGCCAGGATTCGGGCACGCTGCTCGAGCAGATTCGCGCCCTCGAAGGCACCGTCGGCGCACGGCTGGTATTCGAGCATTAGACGGCGGGACCGTCACGTTCCGGTTGCATCGAGCGGCCACGGCTCTCTACACTGCTGTCATCCTCGGCGTGTTATAAAACGCGTCGAATTTGAGCTTCAGTTGCGTGGTGCCGATGGAACGGGACGCCGTACCGATTGATCTCGCACTTCAGGGCGGCGGCTCGCACGGCGCGTTCGCCTGGGGCGCGCTCGACCGTCTCCTCGAAGAGAAATGGATCGAGATTGCCGCTATCTCCGGCACGTCTGCGGGTGCGATGAACGCGGCGGTATTGGCGGATGGCTGGACCGCCGGTGGCGCCGAAGGCGCGCGTGACGCGCTGGAGCAATACTGGCGCCGTGTCTCGCGGGCCGCCGCCTTCAGCCCGCTGCAGCGCTCGCCGCTCGATCGGCTGATGGGGCGCTGGACGCTCGATACATCGCCCGCCTACATCCTCACCGATCTGATGTCGCGGGTGCTCTCGCCCTATGATCTCAATCCGACCGGCTACAATCCGCTGCGCGCGGTGCTGGCCGAGAGCATCGATTTCGAGCGCCTCGCGCGCTCGCCGATAAAGCTGTTCATCACCGCGACGCGTGTGCGGACCGGGCGCGGCCGCATCTTCCGTAATGCCGAGATCACGGCCGACGTGCTGCTGGCGTCGGCCTGCCTGCCGACCATGTTCCGGGCGATCGAGATCGATGGCGAGCCCTATTGGGATGGCGGCTTCGCCGGCAACCCGACGATCACGCCGCTGGTGCGCGAAAGCGACGCCTGCGACACCATTCTGGTGCAGATCAATCCGACGGAGCGGCCTGAGGAGCCGCGGACGGCGGCGGAGATCCTCAACCGCCTCAACGAGATTTCCTTCAACTCGCCGCTGATGAAGGAGCTGCGCATGATCGCGCTGCTGCGCCAGGCGGCCGATCCCGGCAGCGGCGAGGGCGCGCGCTGGGCGAAGATGCGGACGCATCGGATCAAGAGCGACATGCTGGCGAAGTTCGGTGCATCCTCGAAGCTCAATGCGGAGTGGGAATTCGTCTCGATGCTCCGGTCCGAGGGACGGCTGGCTGCGCAGGCGTTTCTCGACGAGCATGGCATGGACGTCGGCCGGCGCACGACCGCCGATCTCGATGTTCTGCTGACGGAGTGC
Organism: Bradyrhizobium neotropicale; assembly: GCF_001641695.1. Lineage (GTDB taxonomy): Bacteria > Pseudomonadota > Alphaproteobacteria > Rhizobiales > Xanthobacteraceae > Bradyrhizobium > Bradyrhizobium neotropicale. The sequence continues at coordinate 158,027 of NZ_LSEF01000089.1, read as the reverse complement.
TGAGGCATGGGTCTTCTCGGCCTTCTCGTCGGGCTCGGCCTGCTCGTGGTGTTCGCCTTTCGCGGCTGGAGCGTCCTCTTGCTCGCGCCGTTCGCCGCGCTCGTTGCCGCGCTGTTCGGCGGCGAGCCGCTGCTTGCGAACCTGACGCAGGTCTTCATGGCGAGTGCGGCCGGCTTCCTGGCGCAGTTTTTTCCGATCTTTCTGCTCGGCGCTGTCTTCGGCAAGCTGATGGACGACAGTGGTGCCGTCACTGCGGTCGCCGGCTTCATGGCGGAGCGACTCGGTGAGCGGCGTGTGGTGCTGGCGGTCGTGCTGGCCGGCGCGATGGTCACCTATGGCGGCGTCAGCCTGTTCGTCGCGTTCTTCGTCATCGTACCGATGGCCCGGTCCCTGTTCCGAGCCGCCGCGATTCCGCGCCGGCTGATACCGGCCGCGATCGTGCTGGGCACGTCGACCTTCACCATGTCCGCGTTGCCAGGCACGCCGTCGATCCAGAACGCCATCCCGATGCCGTTCTTCGGCACGACGCCGTTTGCCGCGCCGGGCCTTGGCATTCTCGCTTCGCTCGTCATGCTCGCGACGGGATTGTGGTGGCTGCGTCGCGCCGAGGGTGCCGCGCGCCGCGCCGGCGAGGGCTATGGCGAGGACACGGAGGATGCGATGGAGCGCGCCGCCGCCGACGAGCTCGTGCGCGAACGCGCAACCACGGCGCGGGAGTTCGACCCGGCGGAGCTGAAGCGCGGCCATCGCAGCGGTTCGCCGTCGCCGGTCGCGAGCGCCATCGTGCCGCTGATCGTCGTGGTCGCCGTCAATCTCACGATGTCGCTCGTGGTGCTGCCGCGGCTCGACGTCAGCTATCTCGCCGAGCCGCGTTTCGGCAGCACGTCGTTGGCCGCAGTCGCAGGTGTGTGGTCGGTCTCGGTCGCTCTGGCTGTCGCCATCCTCGCGACCATCGTGCTGAACTGGACCCGGCTGCCGGCGTTGCGGCAGACCATGGACGCCGGCGCCAATGCGTCGGTCCTGCCGGCGCTGAGTGTCGCGAGCCTCGTCGGCTTCGGTGCGGTCGTCGCCGCGCTGCCGGCCTTCACCGTGGTGCGCGACTGGGTGCTCGCGATCGAAGGCGGCCCGCTGGTGTCGCTGGCGGTCGCAACCAACATCCTGGCCGCATTGACCGGGTCGGCATCGGGCGGCCTGACCATCGCGCTCGATGCGCTCGGCCAGACCTATGTCGAGCTTGCCGCGCGCACCGGGATTGATCTCGGCTTGATGCATCGCGTCGCGGTGATCGGATCGGGGACGCTGGACATCCTGCCGCATAACGGTGCGGTGGTCAGCCTGCTCGCGATCTGCGGCCTGACGCATCGCGACAGCTATTTCGACATCGTGATGGTGGGCGTCGTGACATCGTTGCTGGCGCTGGTGGTCGTGATCGTATTGGGCGGCCCGCTGGGATCGTTCTAGCCTGGACGCGGATGTCAATGAATTGACGGGCCATTAATGGTCGCATTCAATGCGCGCCTCCCGTTGGACCGGATAAGAATGAAGAGGGTGGAAACGATGGCGCGAATGGATGCGAGACTGTGTGCATGGCTCGCGGGCGCGATAATCATGCTTGGCATGAACGCCGCGTTTGCGGCGACGTTGCCGCAGGAGGCCGACACGGTCTGCAAGAGCCTCGCCGGCGGCGGCGATGCGGTGAAGATCGATGCCGCAACGTTGCAGGCGCCGTCGCAGCTCGCTGTTGCGGAGCGCGGACCGACGCCGTCAGGGCGCGTCACGCCAGCCAACCCCGCCTTCTGCAAGGTGCTCGGCCATATCGATCCGACCGATCCCAAGGCACCGCCGATCAAATTCCAGGTCAACTTGCCGGTCGAGTGGAACGGGCGGTCCGTGCAGTATGGTGGCGGTGGATTCAATGGCGTGCTGATCACCGGCCTTGCGCTGCCGCCAGCCTATCCCTTCGATAGGCCGTCGCCGCTGGCGCGCGGCTTCGTCACCTACGGCACCGATTCCGGCCACGAATCCAAGCCCGGCGCGCCGCCGCAGCACTTCGCGCTAAACGACGAAGCGTTCGAGAATTTCGCGCACCGTGCCTACAAGAAGGTGCGCGATGCCGCCGTCGCGCTGATGGAGCGCGCCTACGGCAAGCGGCCGGAGAAGATGTACTTCATGGGCTCGTCCGAGGGCGGCCGTGAAGGCCTCACCATGGCGCAGCGCTATCCGGAGGATTTCGACGGCATCTTCTCGCGCGTTCCCGTGATCAACTGGGTCGGCCTGCAGCATGCCGGCACGCGCTCGGGCCTCGTGACCATGGGCGCGGGCTGGATCAATCCGGCGCAGGTGAAGCTCGTGGGCGATGCCGTGCGTACGGCTTGCGACAAGGCCGATGGCTCCGATGACGCGCTGGTGCAGGATCCCGTCGCCTGCAAGGCGGCGTTCAAGGCCGAGACGCTGCGCTGTGCCAGCGGCCAGAGTGGCGACCAGTGCCTGACTGACGCGCAGATCAAGGCGATCGACACGCTGCATGCGACCTACAAATTCCCGTTCGCGCTCGCCAACGGTCTCGACGACTATCCGGGCTGGGGTATTTCGGGCGAGGATACGCCGGCTGCCGGCTCGACCGGCGGCTGGGTCGCATGGTGGCTCGGCACGGCGCCGCCGGCGCAGCCGCCTGTGCCCAACAACGGCATCGCCTGGATCTACGGCGCAGGCGGCATCCAATATGTGTTCGCGCGCGATCCCAAGCTTGACGTCACCACCTACAAGGTAGAGGAGCACAAGGCGCGGCTGCTCGAGGTCTCGAACCTCATGGACTCGACCAATCCCGATCTCAGCCGCTTCCGCGCCCACGGCGGCCGGCTGATCATGCTCGAGCATATGGCCGACTACGCGCAGAGCCCCTATGCCGGCATCCGCTATTTCGAGAGCGTCGAGCGCAAGCTCGGCAAGGCCGAGACCGCGGAGTTCGCGCGGCTCTACACCGCACCGGGTGTCGACCATGTCGGCTCCGGCGCGCCGGCCAATGTCGACATGTTGAGCGTGCTGGTCGACTGGGTCGAGAAGGGCAAGGCGCCCGGCGACTTGGAGGTCACCGAGCAGAAGGCCGAGGCGCCGTCATTCGCAGTGCTGCGCGCGCTGCCGCTGTGCCGCTGGCCGACATGGCCGCACTACAAGAGCGGCCCGGTGACGGAGGCGTCGAGCTTCACCTGCGCGCCGTGATCAGCACGTAAGACCGGCGCGGCGGGGCTTCACCCCGCCGCCATCTGCTGTGCACCGCCGAGGAGCCGCGCGTTGAGCCGGCCGCCGGAGAACAGCATGTCATCGAGTGCCTCGTCGATGTCGGCAGAGATGACGGAGTTGCCGCCATCCCGAGCAAGGCTCGCCTGCGCCAGCCGTCGCATCAATTCCTTGATGAAGGCGCAGCTCGTGCCCTCGCTGCGCCGGGCAGCCTCGGCGGCGACCGCTTCCTCGAGCGGCAGCCCTTTACCGTAGAGCCGGACCAGCTTGCCGCGGCCGGTTTCATCGGGAAGCGGCACTTCGATGGCCTGATCGATGCGCCCGGGGCGACCAGCGAGGGCGCCTTCAAGATCCTCCGGCCGGTTGGTGGTCAGAACGAATAAGATGGCCGCATCCTCCTTCAGCCCGTCCATTTCATTGAGCAGCTTGTTCAGCAAGGACTCCTCACACGGTCCCATGTCGTCGCGGTCGCGGGCGATGAGATCGACATCCTCGATCACCACCATCGAGGGCTGAAGCAAACGCGCGAGGCTCATATAGGCGCTGAGAAGGCCCATTTGCTCGGCGGTGATGATCAGCGTCGTATGCCCGGGCAAATGCGTCGCGAGATAGCGGATCGTGTGGGTCTTGCCGGTGCCCGGCGGTCCGTACAGCAAAATGCCCTTGCGCGTCGATTGGCCGAGCCGCCGCAGCTGGTCGCGGGTGCCGACGAAATTCAGCACGTTGCGCTCGAGCAGCCGCAAGGTCTGCTCCGGCAGAATCACCTCGCTTCGAGAGACTGGCGGTAGTCGGTGTACGGTAATGCCGCGCGAGCGACCGCGATAGTCGTCGTCGACATCGAGCGAGAGGATCTTGCCGCGATAGGTGCGCGCGGCTTGCACGGCTTGCTCCAGTTCGCCGAAGCACTGCTGGACGAGGGCTGCACCTGCTGCGCCCGAAGGGACCGCGATCTCGATCCGGATGCCGCTCTCGCGGCTGTATTCGCGATGTACGCAGAGCAGTACGGCATAGCGGAGATCACCCTGCGCGCACAGCCACAGCCCGTTGTCGAGGCATTTGACCGGGTTCGTCTCGCCGATTTCAAGATCGAAATACTGCAGCGGGGCGAGCGCCTGTGCATGGCGCCCTTCGCGGAGGAGCCGTGAAATCGACAGGGTCTCGTAGCGCTGTTCCTCGTTGATACCGTACAGTCGGATCGCGGTGCTGAACAATCGATCGATGGCCGCCTGGACATCTGCCCGCATATGGCCGGGAAACTGGCGGACCGTTGTCACGAGTTTGCTGCGCGGAACGCCGGCAAAGTGCCAGTCCAGAACGTCGCAGGCATAGTCGAACTTTTCCTCCGGTTCCTCCGAGGTGCTGTCTGCTGCACGAATGCAGTCGCTGCACAGCCAGATCGTGCGGCCGCCGATCCGCACGTCCGTCTGTCCCTCAGGCTTGCCGCAGAGCTCGCACGGTGTCTTGATCTCTTCGAGCGTGATCTTCAGGCCGTGCCGCGCGAGAGAAATGTATTGTTGGGCGGACTTGAAGAGCGCTTCGGCGACGGATTGCGGGTAGGGACCGCAAGCGGCTTTTTCCTCTTGCTCAATCCTGGCGATCAGGGCGATCGCTTCACGCTCCGACTTGCCGAAAACCCGGCGGAGCAATTCGACCACAAACTCGTCCGGCGTGTCGTCGTCATTGTGGATCACGAGCTGGGCCGGTTCGCGTTCACTCCGCATATTGCTCATCCAAATAACTCCAGCGCTACAACCTGTACTTGAATGGAACAAATAAGGAACATAAAGTAAAGCGGCCGTCAAGGGTGACGGCCGCGCAAAGTTGCAGGCAAAGATGTGAGGGATGAAGCTCTAGTGCGCCGGTCCGCCGGCCGCGCCCTTGACACGCCGCATCAGCAGCACGGCGATAGCGGCCAGCACCAGAACCACGCCGATCACCGCAAACGTGTCGGAATAGCCCATCACCAGCGCCTGGCGCTTGACGGTCTTGCCGAGCGCGATGATCGCCTGCTCGCGCGCGGCGTTGGGGTCGGGCACGCCGTGCGCCATGAAGTAGTTGGTGAGCTGCGCGATGCGGGTGCGAACCTCCTCGCGGCCGAGCGTGACCGAATGGCCGATGATGTTGGAATGGAACTGCTCGCGCTTGGTGACGATGGTTGCGAGCACGGCGGTGCCGATCGCGCCGCCGAGATTGCGCATCATGTTGGAAATGCCGGAGGCGGCGGGCGCATCCTGCGGCGCGACGCTGCCGAGGCTGAGCGCGGAGAGCGGCGCCAGCGTCAGCGCCTGGCCGATCGCGCGGACGACGTTGGGGGCGAAGAACTGATCGCCGGAATAGTCGAGCGACATCATGATATTCATGAATGAGCTCGCGGCGAACAGGAGCAGGCCGACGGCCGCGATGTAGCGGGTGTCGAACCGTTGCATCAGCTTCGGCACCAGCGGAATCAACAGAAGCTGCGGCAGACCGGTCCATGCCAGCACGTTGCCGATCTGCTCGGCATTGTAGCCCTGCACCTGGCCGAGATAGGCGGGCAGGAGATAGACCGAGCCGAACAGCGCGAAGCCGAGGAACACCGAGGCGATCGTGCCGACGCCGAAATTCCACTGCGTGAGCAGCCGCAGGCGCAGCAGCGGCTTTTCGACCACCAGCTCGTTATAGATGAACAGCGTCAGGCTGACCGCCGCGATGATGGCAAGCCGGACGATGAAGGGCGAGCCGAACCAGTCGTCCTTGTTGCCCTCTTCCAGCACGGCCTGCAGCGAGGCGAGGCCGACCGCCATGGTCGCGATGCCGAACCAGTCGCCCTCGCGCAGCAGGCCGAGCTGCAGGGGCTGGCGCTCCAGCGTGAAGAACAGCGTGATCACCATCACCGCGGTGGGCACGACGTTGACGAAGAAGATGGTCTGCCAGCCGTAATTCTCGGTGAGATAGCCGCCGATGGTCGGGCCGATCGCCGGGGCAAAGGTGACGGCGAGCGAGAACATCGCCAGCCCGATCGGCTGCTGGGCCTTCGGCAGTTTGGTGAAGACCAGCGTGAAGGCCATCGGAATCAGCACGCCGCCGAAGAAGCCCTGGAAGCCGCGCATCGCGATCATCGAGGGCAGATCGTGGGTGAAGGCACAGGCGACCGAGAATGCCGCGAACAGCGTCGCGAAGCTCAGCATGATGTTGCGGAAGGAGAACACCCGGGACAGATAGTCGGTCAGTGGAATGACGATGATCTCGCCGATCAGATACGAGGTCGAGATCCAGGACCCGTTGTCGACGCCGGTGCCGATGCCGCCCTCGATGTTGAGCAGCGAGGCATTGGTGATCTGGATGTTCAGGATCGCCATGAAGGCGCCGATCATCGCCGCGAACACGGCAACCCAGATCGTGGCGCTCGCGCGGTTCGGATCGACGGCAGCGCGATCAGGCGTCGCGGCCGGCGTTGCGGCTATTTGCGTCGAGAGTGTGAGGCTGTTTGACATGGCACGATCCTCCGGAAACGAGTTTTGCCTTGGGCGCCGTTGCCGCATTTGCAGTCGGCGCTCTCGATCGCGTTGCGATCGTCGGAATCACGGACATGCCGGGCCGCAGCGCGATCGCTGGCGCAGTCTCGGCATCCAGCGCGATCTTGACGGGGATGCGCTGCACCACCTTGGTGAAATTGCCGGTGGCGTTGTCCGGCGGCAGCAGCGCGAACTCCTGGCCGCTGGCCGGCGCGATGGAATCGACATGACCGTGCACGATCTGGCCCGGGAACGTGTCGACCTCGATCTCGACGGTCTGCCCGGCGTGCACGTTGGTGAGTTGAGTCTCCTTGAAATTGGCGACCACATAGGCGCCTTCGGCCGGCACGATCGACATCAACTGGGTTCCGGCCTGCACGTACTGGCCGACGCGGAGCGTGCGGTTGCCGACGACGCCGTCGAGCGGGGCGACGATCGTGGTGTAGCTGAGATTGAGCTCGGCCTGCTGCTCGATCGCCACGGCGCGCGCGGCCGCGGCCCTGGCTTGCACGATCTCGGCCTTCAATAGGTCCACCTGCTTGAGGGCGGAGACGAGATTGGCGTTGTCGCGTGCGATCGCGGCGTCCGCGCCGGCATCGCGCGCCTGCGCCTGCTGCGCATTCTGCACGCTGCCGTAGCCGGTCGCGGCGAGGTCGGTGTAGCGCTTGTTCTCCTGGCTTGCGAATTTCTTTGACGCGGTGTCGACGTCGATGGTCGCCTTGGCCGCCGCGATTACCGCCTGCTGCACCTCGAGCTGGGCCTCCTTGCTCGTCACCGTCGCGTTCGCGGCGGCGACATCGGCCCGGGCCTGGTCGAGCGCGACCTTGAAGTCACGGCTGTCGATCCGCGCCAGCACCTGGCCGGCTTTCACATGCTCGTTATCGCCGACCAGGACGCGGTCGAGATAGCCACTCACCTTCGGCGCGATGGTGGTGTTGTCGGCCTTCACATAGGCGTCATCAGTGGAGACCAGGAAGCGGCCGACCGTCCAGTAGTCGTAGCCGTACCAGCTCGCTCCCGCCAGCGCGACCGCCGCCACCCCCGCCAGCAACACCTTGCGAAAGTTTAGCTTTTGACGAACAGCCGAGGACGCCGGAGCGGGCAGAATGCCCTCTAGCGCAGTCGTTGGAACCACAGTGGCTTCGGACTTGGACGGGCTGGTGTGGACGGTCATGACCGGCTCCCCTGAATTAGGAAACTTGACGATTTCCAAAATAGGACTAGCTTTGAGACTGTCAATGGAATGACAGGCATCATGTAAAAACATGGCTCAGGCAAAATATTCAACGGCAAGTTCTTCAAGGGAATGCCGCCCGCGCGGGCGACCGCAACTGCGCAGCGACGAGGAGACGAAGCAGATCGTTTTCGACGCCGCCCGGCACGCTTTCGCCGTCGACGGCTACGCCGCGACCAGCACCGAAGAACTGGCGCGCCGCGCCGGCATCTCCACCAAGACGCTCTATAGGTTGTTTCCGGGCAAGGCCGCATTGTTCGAGGCCATGTGCGCGGATCGGCTCGAGCGGCTGCTCTCAGACGTCCATCTCCAGGCGAACGACGAGGTCGATATCGAAACGGGCCTGCGCGCGGCGCTGCTCGCCTGCGCCGATCTCGCGCTCGATCCCGAAGTCGTCGCGCTTCAGCGCATCATCTTGCAGGAGTCCGCCGAATTCCCCGAGCTCGCCGCGACCTTCTACAAGAACGGCATCATGCGCACGGTCGCCGCGCTCGCCGGCTGGCTGCGCGCCCAGGTCAAGCGCAAGCGCATTGCGATCGACGATGTCGAGGAAGTTGCCGGCATCTTGATCGGCATGATTGCCTCGGCGCCGCAGCGTGCCGCGATCTTCGGCGGCGTGCCTTTGCCGTCGCGCAAGGACATCGCGCGGCGCGTGCGCGTCTGTGCCGCGCTGTTCCTCGACGGCTGTCGCGCGAAATCGCCCTAGCGGCCGCCGCTCTTTGACAATTCTGTCGCGTCGGCTATATATTTCGCATGCGAAGTAAATTGGTGGGCGCGTGAGCGCGCCGAGGCATCACCGGCTGATCTACCTGTTGAGCGTCGCGCAGCGGCGGCTGCAGCGCTGGATGGCGTCGCAGCCCGAAGGCGAGGTGACGCCGGCGCAGGCGGGTCTGTTGTTCATCCTTGGCAGGCAGGATGGCATCCTGATGGGCGAGGCGGGGGCTGCGCTCGATCTCGGGCCGGCCGGCATTTCCGGTCTCGTCGACCGCTCGGCCGCCGCCAAGCTGGTCGAGCGGCGGNGATCGCGAGGACGGTCGGGCCTGGCGCGTGTGGCTGACGCCGAAGGGCCGCTCTGCGCTGGCGCAGGCCAAGGCCGCCGCGGCGGAGGTCAATGCGGCGCTGACGCAAGGATTTACCAGCGCGGAGATCGACGTCGTCGCGCGCTGGCTGACGAGCATTCAGGACAAGTTTCCAAGAAGCCCAGAGGAATAAGAGGAGCAGACCAATGGCCGAGCAAGTGCGGATCGAGAACAGCGGCGGAATTCTCACTCTCACCCTGGCGCGTCCCGACAAGAAGAACGCGCTGACGGATGCGATGTACGGCAAGCTCGCCGACACCATCGAATCCGCCGAATCCGATACCTCAGTGCGCGTGCTGCTGATCCGCGGGGAAGGCGACATGTTCACTGCCGGCAACGATGTCGGAGAGTTCGCGGCGGTGGCGAGCGGCAAGTCCGAAGGCAGCCGCAACGTTGTGCGCTTCATCCAATCGCTGGCGCGCTGCACCCGCCCGCTGGTCGCTGCCGTGCAGGGCCGGGCCGTCGGCGTCGGCACCACCATGCTGCTGCATTGCGACCTCGTCGTGCTCGCCGACAATGCGCAATTGTCGACGCCGTTCGTCAGCCTGGCGCTGGTGCCGGAAGCGGCCTCGAGCCTGCTGATGCCGGCGCGCATCGGCTACGCACGTGCCTATGAAATGTTCGCGCTGGGCGAAACTGTCCCTGCCAAATCTGCGCTGGAATGGGGCTTGGCCAATCGCGTCGTGCCGCTCGACAAGCTCGACGCCGAAGCGCTCGCGCTGGCCCAGCGCCTGGCTCGCCAGCCGGCCGGCGCGCTCACCGCCACCAAGCGGCTGATGCGCAACGGCGAGGCCCTGGTCGCGCAGATGAATGCGGAGGGCGAGCAGTTCGCGCAGCGCCTCCGCACGGCCGAGGCGCGCGAAGCATTCACGGCCTTCGCCGAGCGCCGTCCGCCCGATTTCACCAAAGTCGCATGATGTCCGAGGCCTGAAGCGCCGGGAGATCGGGAGTTGTCCGCAATTCGATTGAAACCTTAACGAAACGTTGGCATGTCGCGATGCAAGGTGGCCACCAGTGAAGACTTGGCCCCTTGCGCATGGCAATGTTTAAGAAATCGGTAAGCACGCTCCTTCTGGTTTTGATGGCCTTGCTGGCCGTCGGGGCCCTGACCAGCACCGCGATCCAAATGGCCGGCGCCTTCGGCCGCTATCGTGACAGCCTCGAGACCGGACGACTGGCGGCTGCCGACAAGGCAATCTTCCATGGCGTGCTGTCACTGCGCAACAATCGCGGCGACGCCCAGAGCGCATTGCTCGGCGAGGACGATCCGCGTACCAAGCTCGGTGAAGCCGAAAAGGCCGAGCAGGCGGGCTTTGAGGCCATCGTCGCGGCGCTTTCCACCATCGAATTTGCCGGGCGCGACGAGCTCGCGAGCACGCTGAAGCAGCGCTGGAACGAAGCCGCGCCGCAATTCCAGCTGTTCTATGACGAGGCGAGGCACCCGCGTGCCGAGCGCAAGCTGGAGCGGACCGGTGCCTGGTACGATGCCGTCACCAAGGTCATCGACACCGCGAACCTGGCATCCACGGCGGTGTCGAACCGCGCCTGGATGAACGACCCTTTCATCGCTCGCATGATTCAGGTCCGCCGCCTCGCCTGGCAGGTGCGTGATCGCTACGGCATCCAATGCTCGACGCTGCGCCCCAATATCAACAGCAGCAAGCCGCTCGACGAGGCCCAGAAGCAGACCGTTGCCGGCTGGAGCGGCATCGTTGGCGCCGGCTGGACCGGCATGGGCGAGCTCCTGGCCGCGCCTGACGTGACGCCGGAACTGGTCAACGCGGCGAAGGCCGCACGGGTCAAGACCGACGGCGTTCTCAAGCAGATCGGTGACCTCACCAGGAATCTCGACGGCAGTGGTCGTCCGGCGCTGCCTGCGTCGGAATGGAACGCGCTCTGCCAGTCGCCGTTTGCGCCGATCGTCGCTGTGGCGAACGAGGCGCTGGACCAGTCGATCGCGCGCGCGGAGACGGTTCGGGAGAGGGCCCTCACCAACCTCGTCGTGCAGTCGCTCGCGTTCCTGCTTGCGCTGGCCGTGACTCTGGCCGGCGTGTTCGTGGTGCGTAGTCGCCTGGTCCGCCCGGTCCGCGCCATCCTGGACGCCATCGCGCGCATCGGCGCGCGTGATTTTGCGACCCCGGTTCCGCAGTCGAAATATCCCGACGAGTTCGGCACCATGGCAGCTGCGCTCGAAAGCCTGCGCGAGAGCGCGGCGACTGCCGAGCGGCTGGGCCAGGAGCGCGAATCGCAGCAAGCCTTGCAGCTCGCGCGCTCCGGCACCGTCGATGCCGCCTGCCACAGCTTTGACGACACCGTGCAGGCCGTCATTCAGAGCGTTGCGGCATCGGCCAAGGAGCTTGATGCCACGGCGACGGGCATGCGTTCGCTGGTTTCGGAATCGAGCAGCCAGACCGCGGCGGTCTCCTCCGCCGCCGAGCAGGCCACCAACAATCTCGAAACCATCGCGGCTGCGACCGAAGAGCTCTCCGCCTCCGTCGGCGAAATCTCCGCGCAGGTGCAGGCGAGCGCACGCGAGGCGCGCGAAGCGGTGTCGCAGGCCGAGCAGACCAACGCGACGGTCGAGATCCTCGACCAGACCGCGAGCCGTATCGGCGAAGTCGTGAAGATGATCAATGCCATCGCCGGCCAGACCAACCTCCTGGCGCTGAATGCGACCATCGAGGCGGCGCGCGCCGGTGAAGCCGGCCGCGGCTTTGCCGTCGTCGCCGGCGAGGTCAAGAGCCTTGCGGCGCAGACCGCGACCGCGACGGAAGAGATTTCGCGGCAGGTCGAGGAGATCCAGGGCGCTACGGGGCAGGCGGTTGCCGCGATCCGATCCATCGGCGGCGCCATCAGCGGCATCGACGAGAAGATGACGGCGATTGCCGCCGCCGTCGAAGAACAGCGTGCGGCGACCACCGAGATCTCGCGCAACTTCCAGCAGGCTGCACAAGGCACCCGCGAGGTCACCGACACCATCGGCGGCGTCGCCAGCCTCAACCGCAAGACCGGCAATGCCGGAAACGTGCTGTTCGAATCGGTCAGGAAGATGTCGGTCGATGCCGACCGCCTCCGCGTCGCGGTCGAGGGCTTCCTCGGGGCAGTGAAGACCGCTTAGCCACAATATTTCTCCGTCCCATCGGTGCGCGGATCGGCATTGCCGCAGGTCCTCGCCCCGAGTACATCTGTGCCGCCGCGCCAAGCGCGCGCTGCGACAGAGTTACGAGATCATCAGGGATGGAGAGTTCGATGCCGGTCACGCCAACACCTAAGGCCCAGCGCCCCTATCGCGGCGTGTTCCCGGTCGCGCCCACCATCTTCGACGATCGCGGCGAGCTCGATCTCGAGGGCCAGCGCCGCTGCATCGATTTCATGATCGATGCCGGCTCGAACGGCCTCTGCATCCTCGCCAATTTCTCCGAGCAGTTCGTGCTCACCGATGCCGAACGGGAAACCGTGATGCATGCGGTGCTGGAGCATGTTGCGGGGCGGGTTCCCGTCATCGTCACCACCAGCCATTTCAGCTCGGCCGTCTGCGCCGCGCGCAGCAAGCAGGCTGAAGCTGCGGGTGCGGCCATGGTGATGGTCATGCCGCCCTATCACGGCGCGACGTTCCGGGTGCCCGAGAAGGGCATCGTCGAGTTCTTCCGCGTGCTCTCGGATGCGATCAATATTCCCATCATGATCCAGGATGCGCCGGTGGCGGGCACGCCGCTCTCGGTCGAGTTGCTTGCGCGGTTGGCGCGCGAGTTCTCCAACATCCGTTACTTCAAGATCGAGGTACCCGGCGCCGCTGCGAAGCTGAGGAGCCTGATCGAGGCGGGCGGCAGCGATATCGAGGGGCCCTGGGACGGCGAGGAAGCGATCACGCTGCTCGCCGATCTCGATGCTGGCGCGACCGGCGCAATGACCGGCGGCGGCTATCCCGACGGCATCCGCCAGATCATCGATCCCTATTTCGCAGGCAAGCGCGAGGAGGCGAAAGCCGCCTATGAACGCTGGCTGCCGCTGATCAACTACGAGAACCGCCAGTGTGGCCTGGTCGCCTGCAAGGTGATGATGCAGGCCGGCGGCGTGATCAAGTCGGATGCCGTCCGGCATCCCCTGCAGCCGCTGCATCCGGCGACGCGTGCGGGCCTCCTGGAGCTGGCCAAGGAGCGCGACGCACTCGCGCTGCGCTGGGGGAAGTAGCGCGCCACTCGCTCGGCCGGCGTTGGATATCTCAGCTGTCGTCCCGGCGAGGGCCGGGACGACACTGAAGGTGAGGTGCGCACTCGAGCACCATCTCATCAGCCCATTTCGCGTGACGGCGTCGAATTGGCGCGGTTCGGCCGGTTTTCTGCAGCCCGGCGATCACGTATTGTATGCCGGCCAACCGGGCCCTGCGGAGCACTTTCAAGACATCGCGCAACACCTCTTCATTATGTCGTTATCCCGAGCCAGGTTGGCGCGAACCGACGAAACAGGGAGGCAGTGCCATGACGATGAGGCCAGATCCGACCTTTCACGCATCGCCCAAGCTGGCGATGGAAGCTCCTGCGGAGAACTTTGCCTATACGCTGCTGCTCAGTCCGGATTTCTCAAAGCCGGACGCTCTGGCGGTCGTCGACGTCAAGCCGGGATCGCCGACCTACAGCCAGATCGTCCACACTGTGACGATGCCCAACAAGGGCGACGAGTTTCATCACTTCGGCTGGAATGCCTGCTCCTCCGCGCTGTCGCCGCTCGCGGGACACGCCTTCATCGAGCGGCGCTATCTCATCATCCCCGGGCTGCGCTCGTCGCGAATCTACATCATCGATACCAAGCCCGATCCGACCAAAGCCAATATCCACAAGATCATCGAACCCGAGGAGGTCTTCAAGAAGACCGGCTATTCGCGACCGCATACCATCCATTGCGGGCCGGACGGCGTCTATGTGAGCACGCTGGGCGGCGGCGGCAAGGACGGCACCAACGGGCCTCCGGGCGTCTTCATCATGGATTGCGAGACGTTCGAGGTTCTTGGACGATGGGAGATCGATCGCGGTCCGCAGACGCTGCACTATGATTTCTGGTGGAACCTGCCCCGCGACTACATGGTGACGAGCGAATGGGGCTTGCCGCCCCAGTTCGAGAACGGGATCGTCCCGGAGGACCTGCTGTCGAACAAATATGGCCATCGTCTCCACTTCTGGGATCTCCGCGCCCGGCGCAACGTGCAGACGATCGACCTCGGCGCCAATCATCAGATGGCGCTGGAGGTACGGCCCGCGCACGATCCGGTTCGCGAATACGGCTTTGCCGGCGTGGTGGTCGACACCACCAATCTCGAAGGCTCGATCTGGACCTGGTGGCGCGAGGGCGGGAAATTCCATGCCGAGAAGACGGCGACCATCCCGCCGGAGCCAGCAGCCAAAGAGAAGCTTCCGCCGCTCTTGCAGGGGTTTGGTGCCGTCCCGCCGCTGGTGACCGACATCGATCTGTCGATGGACGATCGGTTTCTCTACGTCTCCTGTTGGGGCACCGGCGAGATGCGCCAGTACGATGTCAGCGATCCCAGAAAGCCCAAGCTTGCAGGCTCGGTGCACACCGGAGGCATCGTGCGCCGCGCGTCGCATCCGAACGGCAAGGCATATGCAGGTGGCCCGCAGATGGTCGAGATCAGCCGCGACGGCAGGCGCGTGTACTGGACCAATTCGCTCTATTCCACCTGGGACGACCAGTTCTATCCCGATGGGATGCCGGGCGTCGAAGTCATGGCCAATGTCGGTGGCAGCGGCGGCCTCGAGCTCGCCAAAGATTATTTCGTGAGCTTCCCCGACGGATATCGTGCGCACCAGATCAGGCTGGAGGGCGGCGATTGTTCGACGGACTCCTTTTGCTACCCGTCGGCCTAGATTGGGGGCACGCGAGCCCGACGCTCGGCTGGCTGTGGCTCGCCCTTGTTGCGAGCGGTCTCTATCACGGGGTCAATCCGGGGATGGGATGGCCGCTCGCCGTTTCAGCCGGGCTCATGGACAAGAGCCCGCGCGCGCTGTTCCGTGCGCTGTGGGCCCTGTCGGCCGGGCATCTGCTGGCAACGCTTCTCGTGCTGCTGCCATTCGCGTTCCTGCTGGTGCTGGCCGAGTGGCAGCGTGCGATCCAGATCAGTGCAAGCCTTCTCGTCATCGGCTTCGGCGTCTATCGGCTGATCGTGCGGCGCCATCCGCGCGCGCTGGCGCGAATTCCGCCGACGCAATTGGCGGTCTGGTCGTTTGCGGTCGCCATTGCTCACGGCGCCGCCCTGATGCTCGTGCCGATCTATCTCGGGCTCTGCCAGGCCTTCGACCTCGATGCCGGCCACGAGGCCGCCGGCGCGCTGATGAAGGCAAGTCTCGCGATGGCCGTGCTGGTGTCCCTGGTGCACGTTGCCGCCATGATCGGCGCCGGCGGATCTCTGGCGTGGCTGGTCTACCGCTATCTGGGATTGCGGTTCGTCGCGCGAAGCTGGTTCAATCTGGATGCGATCTGGGCGGCCAGCCTCGTTCTGGTCGGCGCCGTGGCGCTCGGCTTCAATCTTGCGAGCTGGCGCTGAGGTCTATCGCGTCAAAGGCCATTCACCGATGATACGGAAGCGTGCCGTCGTGTCGTCTTGCTTGAACAGTGCGATGCGATTGATCGCGAGCGTGGCGAGATGGAGCGTGACAAACCGTTGCCGCAGCATCTCGATGATCGGCCCGCGCCGCTCCGCGTCCAGCCGTCCCGTCAGCGTCATGTGGAAGCGGAACTCTTCCATCACGTAGGGGTAGCCCCAGCGGTCGAGATAGTCGCGCTGCCGCTCGCTGAGCTTCTCGGGCTTGCGCCGCGCACGATCGTCGGCAGTCAGGGCGGCGCGGAAAGCGTCGAAATCGCGCGCGCAATCGGCGGCAAGCTGCTGGAGTGCATCGACCGGCTCGGCCGGAATGACGGCAATGAAGCCGCTGATGGAGTCGACGACGGGGCGGATCACCGGAATGCGCCGCGGCCTCGCGGCGAATGTCGCGCAGGCGGCGGCGAGCTCGGCCTCGGTCTTTCCGGACGTCAGTGCCATCGGCGCCTTCAGCGTGGCGTGAAAGCCGTATTTGCGGGGATCGGCGCTGACGTCGCGCCAGTCCGGTGCGACGCGCCGTGCGTCCTCGGGGAAGGGCAGCTCGTTGCCGGAGTGAGCGTCATAGCCGAGCAGCTCGGCGCCAAAGCGCGAGAGCGCGCTGTCGGCGTCGGCGGCGTAGTAGATCGCGTAGCGCGGGAAAGCTGTCATTGCTCCAGCATAGCCGGTCTAAGCCGCAACGACAGCTTCGCGCGGCGTGGCCGCCGGGCCGAGCAATCGTGTCGCATCGGTCAGGTGCACCAGTCGGCCTGCGGCGATCACCGCAACGAGCCGCGGCCGCAGCGGCACGGTGTCGTCGACGAGGAGGATGTCGGCGCGCCGTCCTTCCGCGAGGGTGCCGCGATCGGCAAGGCCGGTTGCGTGCGCGGGCCCGGCCGAGACCAGATTCCAGGCTTCGGTGAGCGGCAAGACGCCGTCGGCGGCGAGCCGGAATGCGGCGAGCAGCGGCGCGGGATAATAATAGTCCGACGCCAGCACGGAGCAGAGCCCCTTGGCGATCATGTCAGACGCCTTGGTCCAGCCGGTGTGGCTACCGCCGCGCACGACGTTCGGCGCGCCGTAGACGATGGCGTCGCCGTTGGCAGCGGCGTCCCGCGCCGTCTCTTCATTGATCGGAAACTCGGCGATCGTCGCGCCCATGGTGCGATATTCCCGGCGCATCGCCGGCGTTCCGTCGTCGTGCGACAGCATCCTCACCTCGGCAGCGCGTGCAGCCGCAGCGAGTCGCGCGATCGAGGCCGGCACCTCAGTGGCGCGCGACACCACGTGATCGACCAGCCGGTCGAAGTCTTCGTTCGACAGTGCCGTGCGCTCCACCATGCGGTTGCGCTTACGCGGCTTGGCCATGTCGGCAACGGTGCCGTCCATGTGGTCGTTGAAGGCGAACAGGTCGACACGGCCTTCGACGAGCCATTGGCCGATCTCGGTCTCGGCATCGAGATTGTAGGTCTCGTGCCGCAGATGGAAGCGGGTGTCGGCGGCGAATTGCGGGCGCTGGCGCTCGATCGCCTCGAGCAGGCGCCGCGCATTGTCGCCGCTGCGCAGGCCCGGCTCCCACGACCAGGTCGTGGCGTGGAACACCGTGGTGATGCCGTTGCTGATCGCCTGGCGGTCGCTGTCGGCGAGCGCGACGTCGATCGGGAAGTCGACGCCGGCGCGCGGCATCATCTGCCGCTCGAAGGCATCGCCGTGCAGATCGACGATGCCGGGCAGGACGAGCAGGTTGCGCGCGCTTATTGCAAGCCGGGCACGGCCGCGAGGAGCATCGATCCCTGCAATGTCCTGTCCGGACACCGCAAGTGAAGTTTCGACGAGCTCGGAGCCGATCAGGGTCCGGCCACCTTCAAGGAAAATGTCTGTCACGCGACCGCGCTTCGTTGGCTGGCAAGAGAACTTGTAATGGAACTCGCGCGTGCTTCGTATGTCGACAGGAAATCTTCAATCCCGAGCTTGCGGAAATCGGGCAGGGCCTCACGCAATTTGTCGTGATCCCAATCCCACCACGCGAGCCTGGCGAGCCTTCCGGCGATCTCTTCCGAGAAACGCCGCCGGACGATCCGCGCCGGATTGCCTGCGACAATAGTATAAGCCGGCACGTCCTTGGTGACGATGGCGCCGGCCGCGATCACCGCGCCGGTGCCGATGTTGCGGCCGGGCAGCACGATCGCGCCATGGCCGATCCAGACGTCGTGGCCGATATGGACGTGATGCTGGCGCCGCCAGTCGAAGAACTCGGAATCGTCGCTCTCGCCCGCGAAGTAGGCGCTCGAGCGATAGGTGAAATGGGCCTGCGTGGCGCGATGCATCGGATGATTGCCGGGATTGATGCGCGTCATCGCCGCGATCGAGCAGAATTTTCCAATGGTGGTGTAGGTGATCTGCGCGTCGTTCACGACGTAGGAGTAATCGCCCATCGCCACTTCATGCAGGATCGTGCGCGCGCCGACCTCGGTGTAGGCGCCGAGCCTCGTCTCATGCAGCTTCGCCGAGGGATCAATGGTCGGTTCGACCGAAAGCATTTTGGCGGCCATGTTGCATCCGAAAGCGCGAGGGCGGGCGTCCGTCTTCGAGCGGCTCGATGACAACGTCATGACGCAGTGATGACAGGGGACGAGGTGTGTTGGATCGCCGCACGGCCACGCACGTGTCACACAAGTGTCAAGCGTCGGCGTTAGCGGTGGCAGCCAGCTACTTTGGAGCACTGCATGCTGGTGGTGGAAGGCCTGACGTGCCGCTTCGGCGCAAAAGCCGCGGTGGACGACGCTTCGTTTCAAATTTCCCCCGGCGGCTTCGTTGGCGTGATCGGACGATCCGGCGCCGGCAAGTCGACTTTGCTGCGGACCATCAATCGCCTCGTGACGCCGACACAGGGTCGCATCCTGTTCGAGGGCGTCGACGTCACCGCGCTGCGCGGCAAGGAGCTGCGGCAGTGGCGGGCGCGATCGGCAATGATCTTCCAGCAGTTCAACCTGGTCGGCAGGCTCGATGTGCTGACCAACGTTCTGATGGGGCGACTCGCGGCGATCCCTGCCTGGCGTTCGCTCACGCAGGTCTGGCCCGAGCAGGACAGGGCGCTGGCGATGTCGGCGCTCGAGCAGTTCGACATCGCCTCGCTCGCCGCCCAGCGTGCCGACCAGCTTTCCGGCGGCCAGCAGCAGCGCGTTGCGATCGCACGCGCGCTGGTCCAGCAGCCCGACATCATTCTCGCCGATGAGCCGATCGCCTCGCTCGATCCGCGCAACACCAAGATCGTGATGGATGCGCTGCTCCGCATCAACAAGCACTTCGGCATCACCGTGCTGTGCAACCTGCATTCGCTCGATCTGGCGCGCAGCTATTGCGACCGCCTGATCGGCATGGCGGCGGGCCGCGTGGTGTTCGACGGCGCACCGTCCGCGCTGACTGATCATGTCGCGCGCGAGCTCTATGACCTCGAAGCCGCCGACGTCATGGGCGGCATGCCCGTGCCGGCGCCCGCAGGCGTTCCCGCGCTCGGGACCGCGGCGGCAGCCTGAACCGGCGCCTATGTTTTCAGTTTCGCGTCAACCGACCCCAACCGATGAAGAGGGTATCATGATTACTCGCAGACTAGTCCTTGCCGGCGCCGCCGCGCTGGCCTTTGCCGGATCCGCCTCCGCCGAAGACTGGAAAGCCAAATATCCCGAACTCACCTTCGCGGTCGTTCCGGCCGAAAACGCCTCCGGCGTCACCGAGCGCTGGACGCCGTTCGTGGAATATCTGTCGAAGCAGCTCGGCGTGAAGGTCACGCTGCGGATCGCCAACGACTATGCCGCCGTGATCGAGGGCCAGCGCGCCGGCAACATCCACATCGCAAGCTACGGCTCGGCATCGTTCGCGCGCGCCCGCCTGACCGGCGTCAAGACCGACGCCTTCGCCAATGACATCAACGCCGACGGCTCGACCGGCTATTACTCGGTGTTCTTCGTCAAGGCGAGCAGCCCCTACAAGAGCGTCGATCAGCTCAAGGGCAAGAATCTCGGCCTCGTCGATCCGAACTCGACCTCCGGCAACAACGTGCCGCGCTTCGAGCTCGACAAGATGGGCATTCCGGACGCCGACACCTATTTCAGCAAGGTCGTCTTCACGGGCAGCCATGAGAACGCGATGCTGGCGCTGGCGCAGGGCACGGTGGACGTCGCGGCCAACCAGTGGACCAGCGACGATGATTCCACGCTGGCGCAGATGCTGACCAAGGGCATGCTGAAGAACGCCGACGGTTCGGCGATGAAGAAGGACGATTTCCGTATCATCCACAAGTCGGCGCCGATCATCAACGGCCCCTACGCCTACAACACCGACCTGCCGGAAGACGCCAAGGCGGCGATCGCGAAGGCGTTTTTCGAGGCGCCGACCAAGGACAAGGCGGCGTTCGAGCGCCTCTCCGACGGCCAGAAGAAGGGTTTTCATCCCGCGAGCACCAAGGATTGGGATGGCACGATCGAGCTGATCAAGTTCGTCGATGCGCTGCGTAAGAAGAAGGCGTTCTGAGTTTCGGGACGACGCACTGGAGCCGGGTCGATGGACCCGGCTCTTCCTCTTTTTGACGGGCCACGTTCCCTGATCAAATGACGCTCGCGGTTTCGATCCTTCCCGAACAGCAATTGGCCGCGCTCAATGCCGCCTACCGCCAGGCGGTCACGCGCAAGCGGCTTCGTCTCCTGTTTGGAATCGCGCTGTTCGTCGCCGCCCTGATCCTGTCGGCGATCGGCGCGGAAGTGAACCTGCGCACGCTCTTCACCTATTTCGGCAACTTCGTCAGCTATTTCGACCGCATCCTCACGCTCGACAGTGGCCAGCGCGTCTGGACCGATGTCGGCGAGTGGCTCTGGGGCTGGCGCAAATGGCTGAAGATGCTCGGCGAGACGCTGCTGATCAGCTATGTTGGCACGCTGATCGGTGCCGTCTTCGCCTTCGCGCTCAACTTCTTCGCCGCGGAGAACACCTCGCCGGGGCCCTGGCTGCGCTTCCTCGTGCGTCGACTGCTTGAATTCGCGCGCACGGTGCCGGGCATCGTCTTCGCGCTCATCTTCGTCATTGCCTTCGGCCTCGGACCGATGGCGGGCGTGCTCGCGATTGCGATCCACTCCACCGGTGCGCTCGGCAAGCTGTTCTCGGAGATCGTCGAGAATGCCGACATGAAGCCGGTGGAAGGCATCCGCTCGACCGGCGCGAGCTGGCTCTCCTGCATGCGCTTCGCCGTCGTGCCGCAGGTTACTGCCGGCTATGCCAGCTATGCCCTGCTGCGCTTCGAGATCAACGTCCGCGAAGCTTCCGTCATGGGCTTCGTCGGCGCCGGCGGCATCGGTCAGGAGCTCGTCGTCGCCATCCGCAAGTTCTACTATTCGGACGTCAGCGCGATCCTGCTTACCATCATCGTGACGGTCTTCATCATTGACATCACGACCGGCTGGTTGCGCGGCCGCCTGTTCGGCAAGGAGGCGCGGACGTGAGCAAGCCTCAGGAGGTCGACACCGCACGGCTTCGCGCGCGTTATCCCGATGTGTTCGACCGGCCGGCCTCTGCACGCCTCGCAACGCCTCTGGTGCTCGCCGCCGCTCTGGCCGTCTTCGTGTTCGGCCTGGTCGATCTCGACTTTTCGCCGTCGCGCCTCATCTCGGGGCTGAGCCAGCTCGGCTGGATCAGCATGATGATGATCCCGCCAGATCCCGGTGCGTCGCTGCCGCTATATCTGCAGGCGCTGGGCGAGACGTTGTCGATCGCGCTGCTCGGCACCTCGCTCGCCGCGCTGTTTGCGCTTCCGGTCAGTCTGCTCGCCGCGCGCAACGTGGTGCCGTCGAACATCTTTCGTTTTCCGGTCCGGCGCTTCCTCGATTCGATCCGCGGCGTCGATACGTTGATCTGGGCGCTGGTCTGGATCAATGTCGTCGGGCTCGGTCCGTTTGCCGGTGTGCTCGCCATCGCGGTGTCGGATTTCGGTGCCTTCGGCAAGCTGTTCTCGGAGGCGATCGAGGGCGCCGACCAGAAGCAGGTCGAAGGCATCCGCGCCTCGGGCGGCAGTGCGCTGCATGAGATCAGGTTCGGCCTGATGCCGCAGGTGCTGCCCGTGATCGCCGGCCAGGTGCTCTACTTCATCGAATCGAACACGCGCTCGGCCACCATCATCGGTATCGTCGGCGCTGGCGGCATCGGTCTTCAACTCGCCGAGCAGATCCGCGTGCTGGAGTGGCAGAAGGTGTCGTTCCTGATCCTGATGATCCTGGTCGCGGTCGCCGCGATCGATTTCATCTCGGGAAAACTCCGCTTCGCCATCATCGGGCGGCGCGCGGTGGCCTGATCACAGACCCCGTAGGGTGGGCAAAGCCAAGCGTGCCCACCGTTCACGTCGACATCGCGGGAAAGATGGTGGGCACGGCGCGCGAAGGGCGCGCCCTTGCCCACCCTATGATTCTCACCGCGAGCGAAGCTCGTCGCGACCCCGTAGGAACGGGGAGAGGGAGAACAGGCAGCTCACCCGTTCTCCACCAGGAATTCCACGCGCTCCGCCGCGAAGCGCGAGTGCTTGGTTACCAGCGGTTTGCCGTCGAGATCGAGGTCGGTGGCGTCGACCACCAGGATCGGCCGGCCGAGCGCCAGATCGAGCCGCGCGGCGTCGGTCGCGTCGACGATGCCGGCGGTGATCCGGGTCGCGCCGCGCTGGTAGTCGCGGACGCCGTAATGCTCCAGCAGCTTTGTCATCGAGCGCGTGGCCGCGAACACGGTGCCCGCGTTCGGAAACAGCTCTGCTGACAGCCAGGTGGTGGAGACACAGATCGGCGTGCGGTCGGCGAGGCGAATAGCTTCGATCCGGACGAGCGGTGCGCCGACCTTCAGGCCGAGCTCCCGCGCGAGCTCACGGGTTGCGACGTCTTCCGAAGCTTCGATCAACTGGCCGCGTGGCTCGCGGCCGCCGGCGCCGACGATCTCGGAAAACCGCGTGCGCGAGCGCAGCGGGTAGGCGAGGCGCTGTGCCTCGACATAGGTTCCGCTGCCGCGCTCGGCCCGCACGAGGCCGCGCTCCGCAAGCGCGGCCAGCGCGCGTCGCACGGTGTGGCGGTTCACGCGATAGGTTTCGGCGATCTCCATCTCGCCCGGCAGTTTGTCCCCGGCGGCAAAGCGGCCGTCGGCGATGCCGCGCTCGATGCCGTCGGCGACCAGGCGCCACAGCGCGACTCCGGAAGAAGCGGTGTCCTGCATACTCATGTCGACGGGTAGGCTACCTCAGAAATCACACGTTTGTCACGAAACAGTCATGGCGCTTCCGTATCAAGTTGTCTATTATCATAGACAACTTGAATTCGGCAAGTTCGGTGGATCTGGTGACGCAACACAACGACCAGCAAGCCCAGCGCAAGGCCGCGATGGCCGTGCTGGCGCACGCGGAGGCGGGCGAGATCGCCGCTCGCCTCCGCTCTCTCGCTTTGCCTGACCATCAGGACCTGCGCGAGCCGGAGAACGGTCTGGTGATGTTGCGCGGCCGGATCGGCGGCGACGGCGCCCCGTTCAATCTCGGCGAAGCGACGGTATCGCGTGCCGCGGTGCGGCTCGCGAGCGGCGAGGTCGGCTTCGGCTACACGCTCGGGCGCGGCCGCGAGAAGGCGAGGCTGATCGCGCTGTGCGACGCGCTGGTGCAGTCGAGGGATTTTGGCGCGGCCGTCGAGCGGGACGTCATCGCGCCGCTGCGCGAACAACTTCTGGCGCGGCGCAGGAAAGTGGCGGCAGAGACGGCCGCGACGAAGGTTGATTTCTACACCATGGTGCGCGGTGAGGGGTGAGGCCATGACCACGATTGCGGAACTGCCGCCGGGATTTGCCGACAAGGTCTTGTCGGCGCAATCGACCTTTCGCTCGGTCATGGACGCAATGGCGCGTCCGGGTTTGGTGCAGCGCATCGTGCCGATGGCCGGAACGCCCGGGCCGATGATGCGCGGCACGGCCGCGATCGCGCTGACGCTGTTCGATCACGACACGCCGCTCTGGCTCGATGCACGGATGTCGGAAAGCTTTGATGTGGTGAAGTGGCTGAAGTTCCACACCGGCGCGCCGGTCGTGCAGGATTCCTCGATCGCCGCATTTGCTTTGATCGCCGACGGTCTGGCGCTTCCGCCGCTTGAGCGCTTTGCGCTCGGCTCCAGCGAATATCCGGATCGTTCGACCACATTGATCCTCCAGGTCGACAGCCTCGACGCAGGACGCGCCTTCGAGCTGCACGGCCCGGGCATCGATGGCGTCGCGACGCTTCAGGCGGCGATAAGGCCCGCCGATCTGTTCGAGCGGCTGCGCGTCAATGAGGCGCTGTTTCCACGCGGCATCGACGTGGTTCTGGTGGCGGATGAGGCCGTGGTTGCGATCCCGCGCACCACGCGTGTCGTGAACAAGGGAAGTTAGAAGCATGTATGTCGCAGTCAAAGGCGGCGAACGCGCCATCGAGAACGCCCACCGCCTGCTTGCGCATGCGCGGCGCGGCGACCAGAGCGTTCCGGAAGTCACGCTCGACCAGATCTCCGAGCAACTCGGCCTCGCCGTGGACCGCGTCATGAGCGAGGGCTCGCTCTACGACCGCGAGCTCGCGGCGCTCGCGATCAAGCAGGCGCGCGGCGATCTGATTGAGGCGATCTTCCTGGTCCGCGCCTTCCGCGCCACCTTGCCGCGCTTCGGCGCCAGCGAGCCGGTCGACACCGGCGCCATGCGGGTACAGCGGCGGGTGTCGTCGACCTTCAAGGACATTCCAGGCGGCCAGATTCTCGGGCCGACCTTCGATTACACGCATCGCCTGCTCGATCCGACGCTGGCGGAAGGATTTGTGCCGGAAGCGCCAGCGACGGCGGAAGCTTCGACCGCGGCGACGCCGCGCGTAACCGATATTCTCGGCCGCGACGGGCTGATCGAACCCTCGCCGCAGGCCGAGGCGGGTGCAAGCGTCGGCGATCTTACGCGTGAGCCGCTGAATTTTCCGGCCGATCGCGATCTGCGCCTGCAGAATTTGGCGCGCGGTGACGAAGGCTTCCTGCTGGCGATGGGATATTCCACCCAGCGCGGCTACGGCCGCAACCATCCCTTCGCCGGTGAAATTCGCTTCGGCGAGGTCGAGGTCGAATTCGCGGCTGAGGACGTCGGCTTCGCGGTGCCGCTCGGCGCGATCGAGCTCACCGAGTGCCAGATGGTCAACCAGTTCAAGGGCTCGGCCACCGAAGCGCCGAGCTTCACGCGCGGTTATGGCCTCGCCTTCGGTCAGAGCGAGCGCAAGACCATGTCGATGGCGCTGGTCGACCGCGCGTTGCGCGCCCGCGAGCTCGGCGAGGAGGCGCTCGCACCGGCGCAAGATGAGGAATTCGTGATGTCGCATTCGGACAACGTCCAGGCGACCGGCTTCGTCGAGCATCTGAAGCTGCCACATTATGTCGACTTCCAGTCCGAGCTCGGCTTGCTGCGCAAGCTGCGCCAGGAATTCGCCGAGGCCAATGAAGCCGAGCCCATGAAGGAGGCCGCGGAATGAACGCGCCCGCCTACAACTTCGCCTATCTCGACGAACAAACCAAACGGATGATCCGCCGCGCGATCCTGAAGGCGATCTCGATCCCCGGCTATCAGGTGCCGTTCGCCAGCCGCGAAATGCCGATGCCGTATGGCTGGGGCACCGGCGGCGTGCAGGTGACTGCGGCGATCCTCGGTCCCCAGGACGTGCTGAAGGTGATCGACCAGGGCTCCGACGACACCACGAATGCGATCTCGATCCGCAAGTTCTTCGCCAAGACCGCCGGCGTTGCCACGACGACCGCGACGGAAGAGGCGACCGTGATCCAGACCCGTCACCGCATCCCGGAGACGGGTCTGCACGAAAATCAGGTGCTGGTCTATCAGGTGCCGATCCCGGAACCGCTGCGTTTCCTCGAGCCGCGCGAGACCGAGACGCGGCGCATGCACGCGCTCGCCGAATACGGCCTGATGCATGTGAAGCTCTATGAGGACATCGCCCGCTTCGGCCACATCGCGACCGCCTATGCCTATCCGGTGAAGGTCAACGCGCGCTATGTGATGGATCCGTCGCCGACGCCGAAATTCGACAATCCCAAGATGGACAATTGCCCGGCGCTGCAGCTCTTCGGCGCCGGCCGCGAGAAGCGCATCTATGCGATCCCGCCCTATACGCAGGTGGTGTCGCTCGATTTCGAGGACCATCCGTTCGAGCCCTATCGCTTCAACGCGCCTTGCGCGCTATGCGCAGCGGAAAACTCCTACCTCGACGAGGTCGTCACCGACGACAAGGGCGGGCGTATGTTCGTGTGTTCGGATACTGATTATTGCGAGGGCCGCCAGGCCGCCGGCCATCACGGCAGCCTGAGTGCCGCGCCGTACAAGGAGAGGGCGCAAGGGGAATCAAATGGCTGACCAGGATAGGATCGAGAACGATCAGCCGCTGCTGGTCGCGGACTCCCTGAGCAAGTCCTACGGTCGCATCGCGGCCTGTCGCGACGTCTCCTTCGCGCTCTATCCCGGTGAGGTTCTGGCGATCGTCGGCGAGTCCGGTTCCGGCAAGTCGACGCTGCTGCAATTGTTGTCGGGCCAGCTCGCGCCGAGCGGCGGCCAGGTCTCCTATCGGATGCGCGACGGCGTCACGCGTGACCTTGCGACCCTCGGCGAGGCCGAGCGGCGCTTCCTGTTCCGCACCGATTGGGGCTTCGTGCACCAGGATCCCGCGCAGGGCCTGCGCATGGCGGTTTCGGCCGGCGCCAATGTCGGCGAGCGGCTGATGGCGGTCGGATGGAATCACTATGGCCGCATCCGCGACACCGCGTCCGACTGGCTCACGCGGGTCGAGATCGACGTCGCGCGCATCGACGACGCGCCGCGCACCTATTCCGGCGGCATGCGCCAGCGCCTGCAGATCGCGCGCAACCTCGTCACCGAGCCGCGGCTGGTGTTCATGGACGAGCCGACCGGCGGCCTCGATGTCTCCGTGCAGGCCCGTCTGCTCGATCTCCTGCGCAACCTCGTCGCCGAGCTGCATCTCGCCGTCGTCATCGTCACCCATGATCTCGCGGTGGCGCGATTGCTGTCGCATCGCGTGATGGTGATGAAAGGCGGCCGCGTCATCGAGACCGGTCTCACCGACCAGGTGCTCGACGATCCACGCGAGCCCTATACACAGCTCCTCGTTTCCTCGATTCTGCCGCCATGAGCCCGCCTATGACCGCCATGATCGACATCGCCGATGCGAAGAAGACCTTTACGATGCACCTTCAGGGCGGCATCGAATTGCCAGTGGTGCGCGGCGTGACCTTCCGCGTCGAGCCCAGTGAATGCGTTGTGCTGTCCGGCCCCTCCGGCGCCGGCAAGTCCTCGATCCTGAAGATGATCTTCGGCAACTACCGCTGCGACTCCGGCCGTATCGGTATCTGGCACCGTGGCGCGCTAATCGACCTCGCTACCGCCGAGCCGCGGCAGGTCCTCAATATCCGCCGTTCGACCATCGGTTATGTCAGCCAGTTCCTCCGCGCGGTACCGCGGGTCGCGACCATCGACGTCGTCGCTGAACCTCTCATCGTGAACGGCATGAGCCGGGCCGATGCGCAGGCGCGCGCGGGCGGCCTGTTGCATCGTCTCAATATCCCTGAGCGGCTCTGGCAGCTTCCCCCGGCAACCTTTTCCGGCGGCGAGCAGCAGCGCGTCAACATCGCGCGCGGCTTCATCTCGGACCTGCCGATCCTGCTGCTCGACGAGCCGACCGCCTCGCTCGATGCCGCCAATCGTGCGGTCGTGGTCGAGCTGATCGGCGAGAAGAAGCGCCAGGGCGTCGCCATGGTTGCGATTGTCCATGACGACGAGATCCGCCATCGGATCGCCGACCGCATTGTCGACGTCACCAGCTTTGCCGCCGCGGCCTGAAGGACGAATGGAAATGAACGCGAAGCCGAACGAAACCGTGATCGCCAACGCCAGAGTCGTGCTGGCCGACCGGGTCATCGAGCAGGGCTGGGTCGCCGTCGCGGACGGGCGCATCGCCGAGATCGGCGAGGGCGGGGCGCCCGCGGGTGCCGAGGACGCCGGCGGCGATCTGATCACGCCCGGCCTGATCGAGCTCCACACCGACCATCTCGAAGCGCATTATGTGCCGCGCCCCAAGGTATTCTGGGATCCCGTTGCGGCCGTGCTTTCCTATGACGGCCAGCTCGCGACGTCGGGCATCACCACCGTGCTCGATTCGCTACGCGTCTGGCGCGAGGACGGCGCGGAGGAAGTCGACGGTCGCGCCGGCACGCTCGCCGCAGCGATCTCCATCGCGCGCGACAACAATCTGCTGCGCGCCGATCACTTCCTGCATCTGCGCTGCGAGATCCCGATGCCGAGCGTGGTCGAGGAGGCCAAGGAGCTGGTCGACCGTCCCGACGTGCGGCTGATGTCGCTGATGGACCACACGCCCGGCCAGCGCCAGTTCCGCGACGAGGTCAAGCTGCGCGACTATTATCGCGGCAAGGGCGGCGGCAAGACCGACGCCGAGCTCGATGAATTGTTCGCACGGCGCTTCGAGTATCAGAAGGCCTATGCCGCGGCCAACATGCGCGCGATCGTGGCGCTGGCGCACGAGCGCAACATTCCGCTCGCCAGCCACGACGACACCACCGAGGAGAACGTCGCGGATGCCTTGCGCGACCGCGTCGCGGTGGCGGAATTCCCGACCACGCTCGAGGCTGCGCGAGGCTTGCATCGGGCCGGCATCGACATCCTGATGGGCGCGCCGAACGTCGTGCGCGGCGGTTCTCACTCCGGCAACATCGCCGCGGTCGATCTCGCGCGCGAAGGCCTGCTCGACATCCTGTCGTCCGACTACATCCCTTCCAGCCTGCTGATGGCCGCGCTGCAACTGCCGGAGCATGTGCCGGCGATCGATCTGCCGGCGGCGATCCGCACCGTGACCAAGGCTCCGGCGGATGCGGTAGGCCTCTCAGACCGCGGCGAAATCGCAGTCGGCAAGCGCGCCGACCTGATCCGCGTGCACGTCACCGGCCGCGTTCCCGCGGTTCGCAGCGTCTGGCGCGAAGGGAGCCGCGTCGCATGAGCGAGACGGTGACGATTGCGCAGGATCCGGTGGCGGCGATCGGGCCGGGGCGGCTTGTGCTCGTGGTCGGTCCCAGCGGCGCCGGCAAGGACACGCTGCTGCGGCTTGCGCAGGCGGCCTGCATCGACGATCACGATGTCGTCTTCCCGCGCCGCGTCGTGACGCGGGAATCATCTGCGGCCGAGGACAATGTGGCTGTCAGCGCCGATGAATTCCGGCGCGGACTCGACCATGGCGACTTCGCCGTGCACTGGGAGGCGCACGGGCATTCCTACGCCCTGCCGCTCGAAATCAACGACGACATCCGCGCCGGCCGCACGGTCGTCGTCAACGTCTCGCGAACGGTGATCGGTGCGCTGCGCGGCACCTATGCCAACGTCGTGGTGGTCGCGATCACCGCGCCGCCGGACGTGTTGGCCGAGCGGCTCGCCGCGCGGGCGCGCCTCAGCGACGGCAACATCGCGCAGCGGCTGGCGCGCAACGTCGATGACGCGGCGGCACAGGCCGATGTCACCATCGTCAACGCCGGCAGCGCCGAGTATCACGGTCGCCATCTCGTGCGTGTGATCAGGAACGAATGCTGGAGCCAGTAGAGCATGATCCGGAAAAGTGTGCAGCGGTTTTCCGAAAAGATCATGCTCAAAACAACAAGCTAAAGCGCGATGACGATTTACCCCAATCTCATCGCGCTTTAGAGCGCAACAAGGAGAGCGGAATGTCGGTGATTGAAACGGTCGAACAGCTCGAAGCCATCTATGGCGTCACCAACGACGCCTCGACCGTGAAAGTCGCCGACCACGTCACGCCGCTCTATCGCATCTTCATCGAGAAGGCGCCGTTCGCAGCACTTGCGACCATCGGACCGGAGGGCATCGACTGCTCGCCGCGGGGCGATCTGCCGGGCTTCGTCCGAATTCATGATTCCAGAACGCTGATGCTGCCGGATCGCCGCGGCAATAACCGGGTCGATTCGCTGCGCAACGTCGTGCGCGATCCACGCGTGGCGCTGATGTTCTTGATCCCCGGCTCAGGCAACGCGATCCGCGTCAACGGCCGCGCGCATCTCTCCGTCGATCCCGAGCTGCTGGCCTCGTTCAAGGTCGACGGCAAGGCGCCGCGCAGCGTGATGGTGATGAGTGTGGAGGAGATCTATTTCCAGTGCGCTCGCGCCATCGTGCGCTCCGACCTCTGGAATCCCGACAAGCGCGTCGATCCCAAGACGCTGCCGACACCCGGCCAGATCCTCGCCGAGATGAGCCAGAACAAGGTCGGCGGCGAGGAGTACGACCGCATCTGGCCCGAGCGCGCCGCGGCGACGATGTGGTAGGTCTTTCTTACCCTCTCCCCAACTCATCTCGTCGCTGCTGTGTGCGGACAGAACCCCTCATCCGGCGCCCTACGCGCGCCACCTTCTCCGCACAAGGGACAAGGGAAGCCCGATCGCAAATCGGGTCAGTTAAACGCCATCCCGCCGCTCAGCGCGATCGTCTGTCCGGTCATGTAGGCGTTATCGACCAGCAGCATTACGGCTTTCGCGACCTCGTCCGCGGTGCCGAAGCGGCCGAGCGGGATGCGGCTGATGAGTTGTGGCTGTCCGCTCATCATGTCGGTCTCGATCAGCGACGGCGCCACCGCGTTGACGGTGATGCCGTCCTTCACCAGGCGCGCCGCATAGCCGCGCGTGAGACCCTCCATCCCGGCCTTCGATGCATTGTAGTGCGGGCCGATCGAGCCGGCGCCACGCGCGGCGCCGGAGGAGATGTTGACGATGCGGCCCCATTTCCGCGCGCGCATCGCCGGAAGCACCGCCTGTGTGCACAGGAAGGCGGATTTCAGATTGGTCAGGATCGTGCGGTCGAAATCGTCCTCGGTGAGATCTTCGACGCCGCGCGTGATGGCGATGCCGGCATTGTTGACGAGGATGTCGACCGCCCCGAGCTCGGCGGTCACCTGCTCGATCATTGCGGCGACGGCCTCGCGTTGCGAGACGTCGGCGGCCACGGCCATCGCGCGGCGGTCGCGTTTGCTAATCTCGTCCGCCAATTGCTCGGCCTGTCCGATTCGTTCGCGGCAGTTGATCGCCACGGTCGCGCCGGCCTCGGCCAACGCGCGACAGACCGCCGCGCCGATCCCGCGCGAGCCGCCGGTGACGAGCGCAGTGCGCCCTTTCAGACTGTCTGCCATGTCCCGACCTTTCTTCTCGTTCGTCGCCAGCCGGCCAGACGCTACCACGCCAGCGCGTCGCCCGGATTGAATTCATCGCGAGATGAATCCATTTGCCGCCGCTTGCGCCGGGAGAAGCGCCGATATGCGCGGGCTGCAAATATGGATAGCCATTTCATTGACCGATCGCGCCGATCGCTCGATATTCGAAGTATCGAAACTGCTCCTAGGGCCGAAGCCGCGACATGAGAACCGATTACCAGCGTAGTCTGGGCGACATGCACAAGCGCATGATGCGACGCTGTTTCTCGGCGGCGACCGGCGCCTGTTGTTGTTGCTGACCGCAGCCGCCTGGCAATCCGCACCGCAAGCAACCGACAGGAACGCCGTAACCGCGGCGAACGAGCAGCCATGTCCCAAGCACATACGCAAGCCTACATCATCGAAATCCACGACCGCGCTGCCGGCATCGTCACCCGGGAGGCACGCGGCTTCCGCTTCTTCTCCTCCGAGCGCCTGTTCGACAGTCTCGAGGGCCGCCAGTTCCGCTCGGCTCGCGAGGCTGAGCGCGCTGCGCGCGCGGTGTTCTCCGAGCGGAGCCAGCGGCCGAACCCTCCATCTCTCTCCATCTGAACGCGAGGCGGCGCGCCTGATCAGCTGCGGCGGCGTGCTCGGGTGCGCGCCGCCTTTTTTGCGGCGGCGGAGCGGGCCTTGGCGCCCTTGGTGCGGCTCGCTTTCCGCGCGGCTGCCGAACGCGACGCGGCGCTGCGCCGGCTCGCGGCCCGCTGGCCCTGCTTCGACAGCGCGCGGCGCGATGTCGTCGACCGCGGCTCCTTCTTCAGGACGCCTTCCACCGCCCGCGACACGCGCGGCCGCTTCTTCGGATGGCGTTTGCCCTGGCCGGCCTCGTACGCATATTTGGCGCTGCGGCGCGTGGACTTCTTGGTTTGTCCCTTGCGTGGCGGCGGCAGATCAACGCCGGCGCGGCGCGCCTCGGAAAGCCCGATGGCGATGGCCTGGCGTGTCGAACGCGCGCCGTGCCTGCCCTTCCTGATCTTGTCGATCTCGTCCTTGACGAATTCGCCGGCCTGCGTGCTCGGCGACTTGCCGGCACGCTTGTCCTGTCTGGCTTTGCGAATGACTTCCTGTCTTGGCATGAGTCAGTTCCCTCTGAGTTTCACAGGGATGTCTGACCGCAACGCATCAGGCGGAAGATTGATCCGTCTCAGTTCCTCAGCGCCGCCAGCAGTTCGTCGGGACGCTCGGCCATGATCATGTGGCCCGCGCCCGGCACCACCACGGTCTTCGCGTGCGGGATCGCGGCCGCGAGTGCCTTGCCCGCCTTGGCCGGAGTCATCATGTCCCGCTCGCCGAGGACGAGCGTGGTCGGCACCTTCACGCTCGCTGCGGCAGCGAGCGCATTCGCGTAGGAATTGCAGGCGGACAAGTCCTTGAACAGAACGCCTGGCTCGCAATCCCTGAGCACCGCTTGCGCGCCGCCATGCATCCACAGGCCCGGCGCGAGGCTGCCGCCGAGCTCGGCCTTGAAGCCGAGGCCCCAGATCGAGACCATGTCGATGGCGTCCTGATCGTTGGCTTCGGCGGCCTTCAGGAGATCCGGCCCGACCGTCATGGTCGCGGCCGTGCCGATCAAGCTCAGCGCGGACACCTTGTCGGGATGTCGCGCCGCGGTCTCCAGTGAGATCAGCGATCCCATGGAGTGACCGATCAGATGCGCCGTTGCCGCGCCGGCGGCGTCGATCAGTTCCGCGGTCCAGTCGGCCATCTCCGCGATGGTGGAGAGCGAGGGGCCGGCCGAGCGGCCGTGGCCGGGCAGGTCCGGCGCCAGCACGCCCAAACCATGATGCGCGAACCAGCGCGTATGCAGCGCCCAGGTCGAATGGTCGAAGCCTGCGCCGTGGATGAACACCACCGCGGGGAGGGACTTGTCGAATTCGCGGCCGCCGGTTGCGACAAACACCTCGGCGCCGTTGACGGAGAGCTTCATGGCATCAGACCTTTTGCGAGATGCGCAGGGCTTGGGCGAGATCGTCGATGATGTCGCTTGCCGTCTCGATGCCGACCGACAGCCGCACCAGCTCCTCGCCGACGCCGGCGGCCTTGAGCCGCTCGGCATCCATCTGCTGATGCGTGGTGCTGGCCGGGTGGATCACCAGCGTCTTGGCGTCGCCGACATTGGCGAGATGGCTGATCATGCGCAGCTGTTCGATGAACTTGCGGCCGGCGGCCCGGCCGCCCTTGATGCCGAAGGAGACGATCGAGCCGGCGCCGCGCGGCAGCAGCTGTTTTGCCAGTTGATAGTCGGGATGGTCCTCCAGCGAAGGATGCAGCACCCAGTCCACCGCCTTGTTCGCCTTCAGCGCCTCCAGCACGAGATGCGTGTTCTGCATGTGGCGGTCCATGCGCACGCCGAGCGTTTCCACGCCCTGCAAGAGCTGGAACGCATTGGTCGGCGACAGGCAGGCGCCGAAATCGCGCAGGCCTTCCGTGCGGGCGCGCATGATGAAGGCGGCGGTGCCGAACTGCTCGTCGAAGATGATGCCGTGATAGCCGCCATAGGGCTCGGTCAGCACGCCGAACTTGCCGGACGCGCGCCAGTCGAAGCGACCGCCGTCGACGATGGCGCCGCCGATCGCGATGCCGTGACCGCCGATCCATTTGGTGGCCGAATGCATCACGATGTCGGCGCCGAGCTCGATCGGCCGGCTGAGATAGGGCGTGGCAAACGTGTTGTCGATCAGCAGTGGGATCTTCGCGTCATGCGCGATGGCCGCGACCTTAGGGATGTCCAGCACCTCTAGGCCGGGATTGCCGATGGTCTCGCCGATCACGAGTCTTGTGTTCGGCTTGATCGCCGAGCGGAACGCGTCAAGGTCGCGCGGCTTCACGAATGTCGTCGTAATGCCGAAACGCGGCAGCGTGTGCGCGAGGAGGTTGATGGTGCCGCCATAGAGTGAGCTCGATGCCACGATGTGGTCGCCGGCATTGAGCAGCGTCGCGATGGCGAGATGCATCGCCGCCTGGCCGCTCGCGGTGCAAATCGCGCCGACGCCGCCTTCCAGCGCCGCGAGCCGCTCTTCGAGCACGCCGGTGGTCGGGTTGGAGATGCGCGTATAGATGTGTCCGGCGCGCTCGAGGTTGAACAGTGCCGCG
The DNA here is from genome assembly GCF_001641695.1 of Bradyrhizobium neotropicale. GTDB lineage: Bacteria > Pseudomonadota > Alphaproteobacteria > Rhizobiales > Xanthobacteraceae > Bradyrhizobium > Bradyrhizobium neotropicale. The sequence goes on along the minus strand of NZ_LSEF01000089.1, from coordinate 123,964 downwards.
GCGTGGTCGGAATCCTGGAACACATAGGACGTGGTCTGGTAGATCGGCACCGCGCGGGCACCAGTTGCGGGATCGGGATGCTGGCCCGCATGCAGGCTCAGGGTCTCAAAGGCAGGCGGCTTGGGCGCGGGCATGCTTGGCCTCGTTGGTCGATCGGCGGAGGCGGCCGTTGTGCCACAAATCGGCGCGCCGCGTCAGCCCATTGACAGCGCGGTGTGACGCCGCGCAGCGCTAGGCCACGCCGTCCCGAATGTTCTGCTCGATGATGCGGGCCTCGCGCTGCAGGATGTCCACGACCTCCTGCTCGCGGCGGGGGCCGAGCCGTGTCCGCACGGCGGAAACCGTCATCGCCGCCGCCGGCCGCCCGTCCGGAGTCTTGATCCAAATGGAGATTGATTTCGTTCCCTGCACGAGGCCGATTTCCCGCAGGTTGTAGCCGCGCCGCCGCGCCGCGGCGACCTGGGCGAGCACGGTGGCGACACCGGTCCGGTAGGCATCGAGCCGCTTCTCGTTGGCCGCGACGATTCTTCGCGCGTCCTGCGCAGCCATCGCGGCGAGGATCGCAACGCCAGCGCTACTGACGCCGAGCGGCCGGCGCGCGCCGACCTCGATCGACAGCACCTGGATCGGGTAGGCGCCGATCCTGCGGTCGACGCACAGCGTGTCATTTCCGGTCCGCACCGTCAGGAACAGCGTATCGCCGATGTCGGCGGATGCGCGACGCAGCGAAGGTCGTGCCGCAACCAGCAGCGGCGAGGGCCGCGGGCGGGCGAGCGCCAATTCGGGCACCTGGTTGCCGATCGCATAGCGGCCGCTCTTGCCGTGCCGTTCGACGATGCCTTCCTCGATCAGCACGTGAACGATGCGATGCACGGTCGGACGGGTGAGGCCGGTCGCCTGCACGACCTCGGCCAGCGGCACGCCGTCCTCGCGGCCTGCGGCAAGAATGCGCAGCACCGCGAGCGCGCGCCGGATCGCCTGAGCGCCCTGTCGCGGTTCCGCGGAGCTGTTGGCGGGCTTGCGTATCTTGTCCATAATATGGACAAGAACCGCACAATTCGGTCGACAGGTAAAGTCCGGAATCGACAGATTGGGGTTCGCTCGGGCACTGCGCGCCGCGTCGATGGAAATTCTAGAAGAAGAGGGCGGCCTCCGGATCCGCCCGCGGGAGGCTGAGATGAGATTGTTCTGGATAGCCGTGGCAGCGGCGGCGGCGATGCTGGCGGGGCCCGCGTCGGGCCAGCAATGGCCGGCGCGCAACGTCAAGCTGATCGTGCCCTATCCGGCCGGCGGCAATGTCGACAGCGCAGCCCGCATCATCGCCGATAAGCTCCAGGAGCGGCTCGGTCAGCCCTTCATCATCGAGAACAAGGCCGGCGCGGGCGGCATGATCGCGGGCGAGGCTTTTGCGAAATCGCCGAACGACGGCTACACGCTGTTCGTCGGTGCCAATGGTCCGGTGCTGTTCGCGACCGAAATCAACAAGCGCGACGCCTATAGCTGGAAGCGGGATTTCCTCCCCATTTCGACCATCTCGATGACGCCGCTGGTGCTCGAGGTTCATCCCTCGGTTCAGGCTCAGAACCTGAAGGAGTTTCTCGACCTCGCCAAGCGCGAGCCCGGCAAGCTGACCATGGCCTCGCCCGGTCCCGGCACCACCAACCATCTGCTCAGCGAACTGATGCAGTCGACCCTCGGCCTGCAGTGGGTCACCGCGCATTACCGCGGCAATGCGCCGGCGACCAACGACCTGCTCGGCGGCCAGGTGCAGTTCGCCTTCGACCAGCTTTCGGTCAGCCTCCAATACATCAAGACCGGCCTGTTCCGCGCACTTGCCGTCACCAGCCCGCATCGCCTGAAGGCGCTGCCTGACGTGCCGACCTTCGCCGAGCTCGGCTACAAGGATTTCGACGCCCAGACCTTCACCGGCGTGTTCGCGGCCGCGGGCACGCCGGCGCCGATCGTCGACAAGCTCCATGAGGCCCTGGTGGCGATCCTCAAGGACCCCGGCGTCGTCGACAAGTTCGACAAGCTCGGCGCGGAAGCGGTTCCGATGACGCCGGCCGAGTTCACGGCCTATCTGGAGCGCGAGGATGCCAAGTGGATTCCGATCGTGCGCAAGGCCAACATCAGGGCTGACTGACCGATGCAGATCGATCCTGCCGATCTCGGCGCCGAGCGAATCTACCGGCTGATGACCGGCATCGTGGTGCCGCGCCCGATCGCCTGGGTCACCAGCCTGTCGCGCAGCGGCGTGCTCAACCTCGCACCCTTCAGCGCCTTCACCTTCGTCTCGCAGAAGCCGCCGATGCTCGCCATCAGCGTCGGCCGCAAGGGCGCCGATTACAAGGACACTGCGCACAACATCCTCGACACCGAGGAATATGTCATCCATATCGCCGATACGCCGCTGATGAATGCGGTGCACGACAGCTCCGTCGAGCATCCGCCCGAGGTCAGCGAGGTCGCGGAGCTCGGCCTCGAGACGCACCCCAGCGAGCGCATCAAGGTGCCGCGGCTCACGGCCGCGCCAGTCGCGATGGAATGCCGCTTCCGGCAATGCCTCGAATTCGGCGAGGCCCGCAGCCGGCTGATCGTCGGCGAGGTCGTGATGTTTCACCTGCGCGACGGCCTCGTGAACAACGGCAAGGTCGAGACCGAGGCGCTCGACCCGATCGCCCGCATCGGCGGACCGCGCTACGCCCGCCTCGGCGAGATCGTGACGTTGCACGCCGTCTTCCAGACTCCCAAATCGACCGATTGAGCGCGCAGTCGGGCCTGCCGGCGGACCGATGCCGCCTGAACATCTTTGGAGAACGACAATGCGACTGCTGAGCTATCTCTTGAACGGCGAGCTGCGCTACGGCGCGGCGGTCGATGGCGGCGTTGTCGATCTGAGCAAGCGGATCGGCCGCGACTTCTCCGACGTGAGGGCGCTGATCGCCGCGAATGCGCTGGCGGATGCGCAAGAAGCCGTGGCCGGACAAAAGCCCGACTACGCGCTCGAGGACCTGGTCCTGCTTCCGCCGATCCTTGCGCCGGAAAAGCTCTGGTGCATCGGCGTCAACTACGCCGAACGCAACGCGGAATACAAAGACAATTCCGACCTGCCCAAATATCCGAGCCTGTTCGTGCGCAGCATGTCCTCGATGACGGGCTCCGGCCAGCCGATCGAGAAGCCGAACGTGTCGGAGCAGCTCGACTACGAGGGTGAGCTCGTCATCGTGATCGGCCAGGGCGGCCGTCACATTCCGCGCGAAAAGGCCTGGTCGCATATCTTCGGCATGACGCTGTGCAACGAGGGCACGGTGCGGGACTGGCTGCGCCACGGCAAGTTCAACGTCACGCAGGGCAAGAATTTCGATCGCTCCGGCAGCATCGGTCCGTGGATCGTTACGGCGGACGAGCTCGATCCGCGCGGTCCGCACGACATCGTCACGCGCGTCAACGGCGAGGTGCGGCAGCAGGACACGACCGAGCGGCTGATGTTCCCGTTCGATTTCCTGATCTCCTATCTCTCCACCTTCGCCACGCTGAAGCCCGGCGACATGATCGTGACGGGCACGCCGACCGGAGCCGGCGCGCGGTTTGATCCGCCACGATGGCTCAAGTTCGGCGACGTCGTCGAGGTCGAGTCGCGCGGCATCGGCGTGCTCTGCAACAAAGTGGCTGCGGAGAGTTAAGCCATGCTGGACGCCGCCACGATCGAACGCCTTGCCGCGCGCCTGGATGAGGCCGAGCGCACCAAGGCGCTGATCCCGATGTTTTCGAAGGACTATCCCGGCATCACCATCGAGGATGCCTATGCGATCCAGCGCGCCTGGACGAAGCTTCAGCTCGGCCGCGGCCGCGTCATCAAGGGCCACAAGATCGGCCTGACCTCGAAAGCGATGCAGAACGCGGTCGGCATCGCCGAGCCCGACTACGGCGTGCTGTTCGCCGACATGTTCTACGGCGACGCCGGTCCGATCCCGTTCGACCGTTTTCACGCGCCGCGAATCGAGGTCGAGCTTGCCTTCGTCCTGAAGGCGCCGCTGCGCGGGCCGGACTGCACCATCTTCGACGTGCTCAACGCCACCGACTACGTGACGCCGGCGCTCGAGATCCTGGAGACGCGCATGCATCGCGTCGATCCCGAGACCGGCAAGACCCGTAAGGTCATGGACACGATCTCGGACAATGCGGCGAACGCCGCGCTCGTGCTGGGCGGCCGGCCGTTCCGCCCCATGGACGCGGACCTGCGCTGGATCGGCGCGCTGCTGTTTCGCAACGGAGAGGTCGAGGAGACCGGGCTTGCCGCCGGTGTGCTCAACCATCCCGCCAACGGGATCGCCTGGCTCGCCAACCGGCTCGCGCCGCATGACGAACATCTCGCCGCCGGCGAGGTCGTGCTGGCGGGCTCGTTCACGCGGCCGGTCGACATCCGCCGCGGCGACACCTTCCATGCCGATTATGGCGGGTTCGGCTCGGTGTCGTGCCAATTCGTGTGAACCAACAAACTGAAGGGAGCGAGCCCATGACCGGTCCTACGCGGCGCAAGAGCATCCATATCGGCGGCTTCAAGCATGCCAACCCGATTCCGAACGCCTGCCGCATCGGCAATCTCGTGATGTCCGGTGTGATCCTCGGCCGCGATGGCGCGACCGGCGCGATGCCGGAGAGCCTGGACGCGCAGTGCGCCAACATGTTCGCGCATATGAAGGCGACGGTGGAGGCCGCCGGCGGTACGACTGACGACATCATCAAGATGACGGTGTGGCTGAAGGACCGCTCGCAGCGCGGACCCGTGAATATCGAGTGGCTCAAGATGTTTCCGGACGAGCATTCGCGCCCGGCGCGCCACGCGCTGCCGATGGACAACATGGATGGCGGCGCGCTGGTGCAGTGCGACTTCACCGCCGTGATTGACTGAGGGAGCATTACGCATGCCGACCTATCTGCCGTTCGACCCCAATCCGCGCCGCCCGGTGAAGACGCCGCCGCCGAAGACCGTCGACAGCCAGTTTCACGTGCTGGGTCCGCTGGACAAATATCCGATCCGCCCCGGCGCAGCCTATCAGATGCCGAGCGCGACCTGGGAAGCGGCGCTGCGCATGCACAAGGCGCTCGGCATCGAGCGCGGCATCATCGTGCAGACCACGACCTATGGCGCCGACCATTCCGTCGTGCTCGACGGTCTCGCGGCCATGGGACCGAACTATCGCGGCTGCGCCAACGCGCTGGTGTTCGCGGAGGCGAGCGACGCCTATCTTGCAAAGCTGCATGACGCCGGCGTCCGCGGCGCACGCTTCAGCTTCCGCCAGGAGCTCGGCGCCGTGCTCTCGGACCAGGACTTCGCCCGCGCCATCGCGCGGATCCGTGAGCTCGGCTGGTACGTCAAGATCCAGCCCGAGAAGGACGGCATCGTCTCGAGCGTTGCGAAGTACGAGAACCTCGATGTGCCCGTGCTGATCGACCACATGGCGCGGCCCGAGCCCGCGCGCGGCAAGGACGATCCCAACCTGCGCAAGATGCTCGAGCTGCTCGCCAAGGGCAATTTCTGGGTCATGCTGTCGCTCGGCGAGAAGACCTCGCAGGCCGGCCCACCCTGGGACGACGTGATCCCGATCGCGCGGACCTATATTGAGGCAGCAATCGACCGCTGCGTCTGGGCCAGCGACTGGCCGCATCCGGTCTCGGTGAAGCAGCCGCCGAACGACGCCGACCTGCTCGAGCTGATGTATCGCTATGCACCGGACCAGGGGACGCTGGAAAAGATCCTGGTGCACAATCCGGCGAAGCTGTTCGGCTTCCCCGACTGAGCGCGCTGCCACGCACACCATCGTCGTCCTGGCGAAGATGGATTCCGGGTTCGCGCCGACGCGCGCCCCGGAATGATGGAATCGGTCACGGCGCGATGATCCGGTCGCGCATGGCGATCATCACGGCCTGCGTGCGGGTCGTCGCGCCGAGCTTCTTGCGGCAGCTCTTGACGTGCGCCTTCACCGTGCGCGCCGAGATGGTCAAGGCGTCGGCGATCTCCTGGGTGGATCGCCCGACCGCGGCCAGCGTCAGAACCTCGCGCTCACGCAGTGACAGAGCGAGCTTCGCTGCCTCAGGCGGGCCGCCCAGCCTCAGTGTCCGGTCGAAGGCATAGAGCGCCATCAGATGAAGAGCGGGCAGCTGGCGCTCCGGCAGATCGATTTTGCTCCCGCCGAAATACACATGGCCGATACGGCCCGCGGGTGAGGCGACCGGCACCATCACACCGTCGACCATACCGAAGTCGCTGGCGCGTCGCACGAGTTCGACAGCGCGCGGCTCCCGTTCCGGATCGTACGGCGCTTCGCTGAACCAGCGGAACGGCCGAAGCGTCGTCCTGCAATGGCGCAGCGCCGGATCGTCGCCCACGAACTGCTCCGCGGAGTACATATCCAGAAAGCCGGCCGGCAGCCGTTCGGCGAGAACGGCGTCGCGCGCCGGTTCGGTCGGCAGAGGCGCGACATAGGCGCAACAAAAATAGTCGAAGCCGTATTGGCCGAGCATGCGGCCCATTGCGTCAAGGACACCTGTGGTGTCGGGAAGCTTGTCGATCGTCTCGGCGAACTCGAACGCGCGGCTTTGGATCACATCCATCGACGACCTTTCGATCAGGCCTTGGGTGCCTGCCGCGGTATTCTGCCCATCCTGCTCTCTGTTTATAGAACGGCCGCGCGATGCCGGCAATCTGCACAGCAATTGTCCCGGCGGCTCCGGTGGCCGAGCCTTTCCGATCGCAGTTGTGTCTCAAGGCTGGTCGCCGTGCCGGGTCAGTGCGGAGTTGGAGACGTCCTGCTGGTCGGGACCGCCGCAGGTGAGGGAGGGCGGAAGCAACTGATCGAGCCAATGACATTGGCTCCGTATTGCACGAAACCGCCTTGGGCCGGCGGCGAATGCGCGGCCGTGATCGGCAGGTACATGTAGCAGGCGGTGCCGTCGACCGGATCGCGCCAGCGCTGGATCAGCGTGTCCTGCAATGGCCCCGCGAACTGCCGCTCGAGCTGCATGCGCGGCAGCTTTGCCCATTCGCCGGATGGCTGAGGCGCCGGCTGGGCCGGCGCCTGTTGCACCTGCGGGACAGGTGCTTGCTGCGCCTGCTGGGCGGATGCCGGAACGCACGCCAGTGCGGCGACGATGAAAGCTAGTCGCCCGAACGGCGCGGGCCGAAACCTCATCGTCAATTCAGCGTCCAGGAGCTGCCGATCGCGGCGCCATACTGGTTGACCTGCGGCGTGGCGGTGAACGAGGCGTTCACGCGCCACTGGCTGCTGATGGCGTAGCCGAGGCCGGAGGCCAGCGCGCTCTGGCCCCGGAAATTGCCGACCGCGGCGGCGACCGAGAGTTTGCCGGGGCGGGGATCGTACTGAAGGGCGCTCGAGGCGAGCGCCAGCGCGATGCCGGCGCGCGCCTCGGTCTGGTTGGTGTTGATCTGGTTCTGCAATCCGGCCGTCCACCCGCTCGCGAAGCTGTTGAGCTGGGAGACGTTCACCGCATCGGTCGGCGCGATGCCCGCGGCAACATTGGTCAGCCGCCGCTCGTTACCGGACGAGCCGAACGACACCGTGTTCGGCGCGGATGCGACCGAGCCCGACCCGATCGCGACCGAGTTAGCCGCGGGTGCCTGCGCGCCATTGCCGATGGCAATGGCGTTGGTGCCGCTGGCGAAGGCGGCGTTGCCGGGAGCTGTTGCCTGATTGCCGCCAATGGCAATGGAGTTGGCACCGGACGCCTGCGCATTGACACCGAGCGCAGTGGATTCGTTGCCGGTTGCGGTCGAGCCAAAACCGAACGCGCTCGAATAGCTGCCTCTCGCCGTGCTACCTGGGCCGGTCGCGGTGCTGGAGTAGCCACTAGCGGTACTGGATGGGCCGATTGCGACGCCGCCCGTGCCCTGCGAGGAGCTCTGCGCGCCGATAGCGACGCTCGAGTCTCCGCCGGCGCCTGCGAGATAACCGAACGCAGTGCTGGCCTGGCCGTTCGCGCTAGCGACGTTACCGCAGGCTGTACTATTCGCAATGCCAAAATCAGACCCCGCCGAAGCTCCGCCGGCACCGCCGTTAACGCATTCGACGGCATACGCCGCCGACGGGATGAGCATTGGCGCGGCCAACAAGGCGCATACGACGGCGAGCAATCTGGCCCGCGTGTGCAGGCGTGCGTTACCGCCGCCTCGTCCTCGCCCAGATCCGCCAAAGCCTGCCGAGATTGCGCCTGCCGCCAAATTCATCATCTGCTCCCGCGAGGCCCACGCGGAAAGTGCGACATGGGCCAAAAGACCTGTTCATCGGCAGCTCCGCCCCAAGTGCGGAGCCGGTTCGCCGATGCCATCAATATCTACCGGGTCGGGTTTTCCGCGCTTGGGCCAGGCGGCACAGCGCGCGGACTGGGCGGCACAGCGTTTCAAAATTTGAACGGCTGTTGCGGATGTGCGACAAATTGGCCACCTTTGAGGTTCGGACACGCGATGGCGCACGACAACGACGAACTGATGCAGTTTCGCCTCTCTTCGGCGCCGTTTGCCGAGAGCGGGCAGCTCGACGCCTTCCTGGAGGTCTGGGGCCGCAAGATGCTGCGGATGGAGATCGAGCCCCTTGGCGGTCATCCGCTCCGGATCGATGCCATGCTTCGCTCGCTGCCGAACTTCGCGATGGCGAGCGGACCGAGATCACCGATGCGTGTTCATCGTACCGCGGAGCTCATCGACCATGACGATATCCTCCTGATCGTGATGACGGGCGGCGCCGGCGAGCTGCGCCAGCATGGCCGCGTGGTGGCCCTCGGCGAGGGCGACGCCGTGCTGTCGGCCAACGGCACGCCCGCGACCTTTGCGATGCCGACACCAAGCCGTACCATCACCTACCGCTTCAGCCGGGATCTCTTACGGCCGCGCATCCCCAATCTCGACGATCTGGTGGCCCGGCCGATCGCAAGGGATAGACAGGCGCTGCGTCTCATCGTTGGCTATTCCGGCGTTCTCAGCGATCAGAGCGCGCTCACGACAGCGGAGCTTCGTCGTGCCGTCAGCACGCACATGCACGAACTGGCCGTCCTGCTGCTGGACGGCAAGCTCGAAGCGCAGTCGTCCGATGGCCTTCGCGCGGCCCGGCTGAAAGCGCTCAAGGACGACATCCTGCAAAGGATTGCGCAGAGCTCGCTCTCGGTCGATGAGATCGCGGCCAGCCAGCAGATTTCGGAGCGCTACATCCGCCAGCTCTTTGCCGGCGAAGAGACGACGTTCACCGATTTCGTGCGCGAGGCGCGGCTTGCCCGCGCCTGGCGGATGCTGACCGATGCCGCTCAGCTTCACCGGCCGATTCATGCGATCGCCTATGAGAGCGGCTTTGCCGATCTCTCCTACTTCAACCGCGTCTTCCGCCGGCGCTTCGACATGACGCCGTCGGACGCGCGGGCGGTAGCGCGACGTCAAAACTGATGCGTTCGTTCCCATCACGGACCAGGCGGCACTGCGCCACGGACTGGGCGGTATTGCGTTTGGCAAGTCGAACGGCTTTTGCTGTCGCGCGACCAATAGTTCGCGAGATTCGGAGCCGTGGATGACGGTCGACGATAACGAGTTGATTCAGTTTCGCGTCTCTTCGGTGCCGTATGCGAAGAGCGGAGAGCTTGATGCGTTCCGGGAAGCGTATGGCCGCAGGATACTGCGCTTCGACATCGAGCCCCTCGATGAACATCCGTTGCAGTTCGATTTCGTGCTTCGCTCGCTGCCGAACTTTGCGATGGCGAGTGGATCGCGATCGCCGATGCGCATTTGGCGCACCCGGGAGCTTGTCGACAACGACGATATTTTACTCGTTGCGGTCGCGCGCGGTGCGGGCGAACTGGGCCAGCATGGTCGCGTGGCGGCGCTCGGCGATGGTGGGGCCGCGCTGATGAACGGGGCGCCCGCAAGCTTTGTGATACCGACGTCATCCCAAACCATCACCTACCGTTTTTCCCGCGATCTGCTTCGACCCCACATTCGCAATCTCGACGATCTGGTGATCCGCCCAATCGCAGGCGGCAACCAAGTCCTTCGCCTCCTGACAGGCTATTCCGGTGTCTTGAACGACCAGAACGCGCTGGCAACGGCCGATCTTCGCCGCGCCATCACCGCCCACATGCACGACCTCGCAGTCCTGCTGCTCGGTGGCAAGGCCGAGCCGCACCTTACCAGTGGACTTCGTGCGGCTCGTCTGAAGGCGTTGAAGGACGACATCCTTCAGAGGATTGGGCAGGGCACTCTCTCGGTCGATGAGATCGCCCGCAGCCAGCAGATCTCGGAACGCTACATCCGCCGGCTCCTCGCCGATGACGGGACGACGTTCACCGATTTCGTGCGCGAGGCGCGGCTTGCCCGCGCCTGGCGGATGTTGACCGATGCCTCTCAGCATTACCGGCCGATTCATGCGATCGCCTATGAGAGCGGCTTTGCCGATCTCTCCTACTTCAATCGCGCCTTCCGCCGGCGCTTCGACATGACGCCCTCGGACGCGCGGGCGGTAGCGCGGCGTCAAAACTGATGCGTTCGTTCCCATCACGGACCAGGCGACGCTGCGCCATGGACTGGGCGGTATTGCGTCTGGCAGTCGGAACGGCTTTTGCTGTTGTGCGACAAAATTGTCACGAGATTCGGAGCCGCGGATGGCAGTCAACGACAACGAGTTGATCCAGATTCGCGTCTCTTCGGCGCCCTATGCGCAGAGCGGGCAGCTTGATGCCTTTCTTGAGGCCTATGGCCGCAAGATGTTCCGCATGGAAATCGAGCCCCTGGGCAGCCACCCGCTGCAGCTCGATGCCATGCTTCGCTCGTTGCCGAACTTCGCGATGGCGAGCGGACCGAGATCGCCGATGCGCGTCTGGCGCTCTGCAGAGCTCATCGACAACGACGATCTTCTCCTGATCACCATCGCGCGCGGTGCCGGCGAGCTGAACCAGCATGGCCGCGCGGCGACCATTGGTGATGGCGAGGCGGTGCTGACGGCCAACGGGGCACCTATAAATTTTGCGATCCCGGTGCCCAGCCGCACGATGACCTACCGCTTCAGCCGCGATCTTCTGCGGGCCCACATTCCCAACCTCGACGATCGGGTCGCCCGGCCGATTGCGAGGGACAGCCAGGCGCTCCGTCTTCTGGTCGGCTATTCCGGTGTTCTGAACGACCAGAGCGCGCTTGCTACAGTGGAGCTCCGCCGCGCCGTCAGCACCCATGTCCACGAGCTCGCAGCCCTGCTGCTGGGGGGCAAGGCCGAGGCGCACCTCGTCGGTGGTTTTCGCGCGGCCCGGCTGAAGGCCTTGAAGGACGACATCCTGCAAAGGATTGCGCAATGCTCTCTCTCGGTCGACGAGATTGCCCGCAGTCAGCAGATTTCGGAGCGCTACATCCGCCGGCTCTTTGCCGATGACGGCACGACCTTCACCGATTTCGTGCGCGAGGCGCGGCTCGCCCGCGCCTGGCAGATGCTGACCGATCCCAGGCATCCGCACCGCCCTATTCACGTCATCGCCTTTGAGAGCGGCTTCGGCGATCTCTCCTATTTCAACCGCGTCTTCCGCCAGCGCTATCGCATGACGCCGTCGGACGCGCGCGAGCTCGCGAGGCAGCAGAGCTGACGCGGTTCGTTCCCATCACGGACCAGGCGGCGCCGCGCACGGACTGGGCGGTATTGCGTTTTGTAAGTCGAACGGCTTTTGCTGTTGTGCGAACAATAGTTCGCGAGATTCGGAGCCGTGGATGGCCGTCGACGACAACGAGCTGATACAGTTTCGGGTCTCTTCGGCGCCCTATGCGAGGAGCGGAGAGCTTGATGCCTTCCGGGAAGCGTATGGCCGCAGGATACTGCGCTTCGACATCGAGCCCCTCGATGAACATCCGTTGCAGTTCGATTTCGTGCTTCGCTCCCTGCCGGACTTTGCGATAGCGAGTGGATCGCGATCGCCGATGCGCCTTCGGCGCACCAGGGAGCTCATCGACAACGACGATCTTTTCCTTCTTGTGGTCACGCGCGGTGCGGCCGAACTGGGCCAGCACGGTCGCGTGGCGTCGCTCGGCGATGGTGAGGCCACGCTGCTGTCGGCGAGCGGGACGCCCACAAGCTTTGTGGTGCCGACGTCATCCCACACCATCAGCTACCGCTTTCGCCGGGATCTGCTTCGACCCCACATTCGCAATCTCGACGATCTGGTGATCCGCCCAATCGCCGGGGGCAGCCAGGTCCTCCGCCTCCTGACAGGCTATTCCAGTGTCTTGAACGACCAGAGCGCGCTGGCAACGGCAGATCTTCGCCGCGCCGTTACTGCCCATATGCACGACCTCGCGGTCCTGCTGCTCGGTGGCAAGGCCGAGCCGCACCTTACCGGTGGACTTCGCGCTGCCCGGCTGAAGGCGTTGAAGGACGACATCCTTCAGAGGATTGCGCAGAGCTCGCTCTCGGTCGATGAGATCGCCCGCAGCCAGCAGATTTCGGAGCGCTACATCCGCCGGCTCTTTGCCGATGACGGTACGACGTTCACCGATTTCGTGCGCGAGGCGCGGCTCGCCCGCGCCTGGCAGATGCTGACCGATGCCTCTCAGCTTCGCCGCCCCATCCATGCAATCGCCTATGAGAGCGGCTTCGGCGACCTCTCCTACTTCAACCGCGCCTTCCGGCAGCGCTACGGCATGACGCCGTCGGACGCGCGCGAGCTCGCGGCGGACCGCGACTGACCCGCCGAACGTCGACGCCAAGCATGATCGCGCAGGCGGTGGCCCCTTGACGGCCAGGTCTGCCGCGACAGCGGCCCATTCCGCTCGATGTCGTCAGTCGCGCAACAGCAACACCTGTTCAAATTGGGAAACGTAGTGCCGCCCAGTCCGTCCGAATTGCCGCCTGGCCCAAGCGCTGGAACCGTCGCGCGGAATACCAGTGAAGCCACGGATGAGGTTTGGAGCCGTGGATGGCAGACGACGACGAGTTGGTGCAGTTGCGTGTCTCTTCGGCGCCCTTCGCTGCGAGCGGGCAACTCGATGCCTTTCGCGAAGTCTGGGCGCGCAAGATGCTGCGCTACGAAATTGAGCCGCTCGACGGCCAGCCGCTGCATTTCGATGCCCTGATTCGCTCGCTGCCGGACTTTACGATGGCGAGCGGATCGCGATCGCCGATGCTCACTCGGCGCACCGCGGAGCACATCAACCACGACGATTTCTTCCTCGTCGTCTTCGCAGACGGTGCGGGCGAACTGAACGAGAATGGCCGCGTAGCGGCCATCGGCGCGGGCGAGGCCGTGTTGTCGTCGAACGGGTCCCCCGCAAGCTTTGCGATACCGGTGCCGTCCCGCACCATCAGCTATCGCTTGCGCCGGGATCTGCTGCGACCCCACGTTCCCAATCTCGACGATCTGGTCGCCCGCCCGATTCCAGGGGATAGCCAGGCGCTTCGCCTGCTGGTGGGCTATTCCCGCGCTCTGAACGATCATGGCGTGCTCGGAACGGCCGGGCTTCGCCGCGCCGTCAGCACGCACATGCACGATCTTGCGGCCCTGTTGTTCGGCGCCAGGCTCGAGCCGCATCTCGCCGACGGACTTCGCGCGGCGAGGCTGAAGGCTTTGAAGGACGACATCCTGCAACGGATTACGCAGAGCTCCCTCTCGGTCGGCGAGATCGCGGCCAGCCAGCAGATCTCGGAGCGCTACATCCGCCAGCTCTTCGCCGATGAGGGCACGACCTTCACCGATTTCGTGCGTGAGGCGCGGCTCGCCCGCGCCTGGCAGATGCTGACCGATCCCAGGCATCTGCACCGCCCTATTCACGTCATCGCCTTTGAGAGCGGCTTCGGCGATCTCTCCTATTTCAACCGCGCCTTCCGCCAGCGCTACAGCATGACGCCGTCGGATGCGCGCGAGATCGCGCGGCAGCAAAGGTGATCCTCTGACGGCGTTCGGGTGGGTGCGATGAATCCAAAGGCAATTTTCCTGTCCAGGTCCCCTCTGGTGCTGGTGGCGCTCATGCTGGTGGCCGTGCTGGCGCTTGCGCAGACGCCACCGCAGATTTGCGGCACGGCTCCCAACGACTGGTGCGCGGCGCCGCCAGGCGATCCCTGCGGGCACCATCGCAATGTCGTCGCGTGCCGGGCCGACCCCGCGTGTTACGGCATCCCGTATCGGGGCGAGTCGGTGTTAGCTTGCAGGCTCGATGCACGTGGCTTCGCCCTGAACTGCCCGACCGTCGGCTGCACAAGCATCGCGCCGAAGGCGGCAAGGCAGTAACTATTGGCGCCAACCATTCCGTTTGAGTCGCAAGCGGTCGTCGCAAACCTCCGCTCGACCCGCGGCGATGAGCCTGTCGGCGACCTGGTCGGTGATGATCTTTGTTCCGAACCGCCAACCACCACGCGAACGCCGGACAAAGTCGCCAAGCTGCAACAAGCGCAAATACCTGCTGTCCCCAATGGCGACACGTCTGACGCGCGGGAGACCGTCCATATCGACGATCGGCTCGCGCCCGCAGTCCGTGAAAATCGTGCTTTCGTATCAGGCCGGTCGTCTCTCCCTCGACGCCTCGATCATGACCGTCGACAGTGTCTCAAAGGCATCATGCCAGGCGCGCTCAACCTCCGTCGTAAAGGCCTCGCCGAGACTACGGCGAAGCGTCCAGATCAGCGTCGAACCGACGGCTTGATAGTGTGCGTCGACGACGCCGTAGCCATGATGCCGTTGCGCGAGCTCTTTGACTGCTGGAAGGATGGAATCCAGATTCCGTAGCCCGTTCACGACGAGTGCAAGCATCTGCACGAGCTTTCGGGATTGCGGCCCGATGTCCCGCGCGAACATGGGACGCACCTCGGGATAGATCTCGAAGAGGCGGTCATAGAACATCATGCCAACTTCATCGGCTTTTGGTGCCAGTTTCTTGAAACTCTCCTGGACCAGAGAAATAGTCTGCTCGTTCATTGCTACGTTTCTCAGAACTTGACGTTGAAGTTGGCACCGAGCCCAATTCGCCTCAGCGTCATTCCGGGGCACCGCGAAGCGGTGAACCCGGAATCCATCGGGCGCAGGGTTAGTGGATGAATAGATCCTCAGATGCGCAATTGCGCATCATAGCTCGAGACTTCGTCGCGCCCGGAATGACACTGAGTGAATCAGACGTTAGAAACTCGACGATGGAAACGGTCGTTCGTTGCTACGCCCGCGATGGGACCGCGGACGTAGCCGCACCCTCACCAGGCGTAGCGCACCACGCCCTTGCCGGCGTAGGAGCGGGTGACCTGCGAGAACTCGCCCTCGAAGGTGGCGGCTGCCGACCAGCCGTTCAGCCATTTCATCTCGGCGGACGCGGTGGTGAGCGCGGAGTCGCGCGCCTGCGCCGCGCCGTTGACGACGAAGCTCGCCCCCGGCAGCGCCTGGAAGGTCGCGGCAACCGACCGGTTCGGATTGAAGTCTTGCGCCCAGGCAACGCGGCCGCGCAGTGTAAACACGCCGTCCTGTTGCACGAAGGATTTGTCGGTGCGCACGCCTAGCTCGACTCGCGTGTCCGTCGCATCCTTCGCCCCATAGCTGAGCGCGAAGGCCGACGCGCCGGAGATCACCTGCTCGGCATAGCCCGGCAGTTGGAACGTCGTGAACTGGCCGGCCGCATAAGGCGTCAGCCCGACGCCGCCGATCCACGGTGCCACAAGTCGATAGCCACCTTCTAGCCGGCCCGACCACGCATTGGCGTTGAACTGGGCCCGCAGACGATCGGTGCCCGCGATCGTCACGGTGCGGTCGGTGGTCACATCCTGCCAGCCATAGGCGAGCGCGGCCGTGACATAGGCGGGGCCTTGGGTGTGATGCACATAGGCGCCGGCCTGGAACAGGTCGGAGCGACCGCCGCCGAGCCCGTTGACGCCGAAATTGGTGCCGCCGCCGGCCAGCGCAAAGCCGGCCAGCGTGTTCGGCGAGAACAGATAGTCCGCGCCGACGGCCGTGCCGAAGATGCGGCTGGTCGCCCGGTTCGATCCGACGACGGTGTTGCCGTCTGTGGTCTGCGAACCGCCATATCCTGCGGCCCACACGCTCCAGCGCTGCTCGAACGGGCGCGCGCGCAGCGGCGCCTTGGTGAACATGGCATAGGCGTTCGCCGAACCCTCTTCCGCATACCCGGCCGCGCCTGCGGGAGTTTCGCCGCAGCGGTCGCGCACGACAGCCGAATTGCCGCCGCAGCCGACCTCGCGCATGAAGGGATCGGTGAGCAGGCCCATGAACTGGCCCATCGCGTTGAAGGTGGTCTGCTGCGACCCGGTCGCGTGCTCGCCCGAGGCCTGCGTCAGGCCGGCGGGCGTCAGGCCGGCATAGACCGCCGGAATGCCGCCGGTGGAATTGAAGAAACCAGTCAACGCGTTGGCGACCGCCTGCTGGTTTTGATTGAGCGACCCGCTTCCCGGCGTCGGCGCGAAACCCAGCGTGAGATTGAGATAGACGTGCTTGCTGTCATAGCTCAGGCTGTCATGGAAGTTGGCGGGCAGGTTGCTGTTGACGACAGTCGGCGCAAACGTGCCGGAGATTCCGGAGTTTGCGGTCAGGATCGTGTATTGCTTGCTGACATAGGTGCCGGGAGCGAATGCGGCATTCACCGTCGCGCCGCCGAGCGTCGCCGTGCCGTTCATTGTCACGGAGGAGGCGGCCGATGGATTCACCTGAACCATGTAGATCGCGCCGGACTGAAAGGCGAGACTGAGGAAAATGCTCAGCGACGACCCCGGAGTGCCATTGCCGGGCGCCAGCGTGCCGCCGGAATTGATCTGCACATCCTGGATCAACCCCTGGCCTGTAAGGGTCGCGCCGGTATTCACCACTGTGTTTGAATCGGACTGACCATCGACCTGCAGCGTACCATTCTTGACCGTGGTCACGCCGCTGTAGGTATTTGCGCCCGACAATATCAGCGTGCCGCTTCCAACCTTGACTAGCGAACCGCCGCCAGTGATCTGGCCGGACACGGTCGTCGACTGATTGTTACCGCCGACGGTCAATTCGTTGTTGCCAAGGGCAAAGATCCCGGTTCCCGCGATGGAGCCAGCCGACACTTGTCCATTGCCGCTAAGTCCGGACGTACCTGAGAAATCCGTGACCGCTGCCAGCGCGACGTTGGTGATGGCGGCATTGCCCGCCGTGCTGTTACTAAAAAATGCAATGGTGTTGCTATTGATGAAGCTAGCGTTGCCCGCCGTGCTGCTGTTAACGAAGTTGACGACCCAATTGTTGATGATCGAAGCAGTGCCCGCGGTGCTGCTATTGCGGAAGGCCAGGCCTCCGTTGTTGGTGATGGTGGCACTGCCGCCGTTGACGGTGATGCCGGCACCCGTGAAGTCGAAAGTCGTTGGAGCTGCTCCCACCGTAAACTGGTAGTTGCCCGCATTGAAGGTCCAGCCTCCCACAGAATTACTCGCATTGATTGCGATATTCGTCAGGCTGGAGGGGAGCCCGAAAAACGCGGTGCCGGTCGGCACTGCGGAGGTGCTCCAGTTCGCGGTGTTGTTGTAGTCGCTATTCGCGGGGTTGGTATTCCAGGCGGCATTTTGCGCCCGCGCGGGCACGGCGAGGACCACGATCGCAGCCAGGGAAGTTCCTGCCAGCAGCGCGGCACGCGTCAGCGTTCTGGTCAGCGCGGTGGTCGCGGCAACGGCAACAACGGTCTTCTGCATCATCATTCCCCAAAAGCGTCACTGGGCCAGGCGACTCGAGTCGCCCCCCGTCATGCGGATGCCATCATGAATAGTGCGCGGAAGATGCGCCCGCTTGGGCCAGGCGGCACACCGCGCGGACTGCGCGGCATTGCTTTCGCAATTTGAACGGCTGTTGCATTGTTGCGACGAAAGACGCCAGCCGGTGCTGGAGAGTGGGCCGCGATGGCGGTTCGGCCGCATCGGGCTCTTGCGCAGCCGGCATGTCGCGCTCAGGATCTCGCGACGCTGAGTGTTGCGTTTCACTTCAGCGTCATTCCGGGGCACCGCGAAGCGGTGAGCCCGGAATCTATTCGTCCACGTGCTTTGCGGCCCGATGGATTCTCAGATGCGCAATTGCGCATCATAGCTCCCTCGCTTCGCTCGGGCCCCGGAATGACGGAATAGAGTTTTGGAGACTCAACACCAGTCGATCAGGCGTCAGGGACACAAGGCCGGAAGCGGTCGTTCGTTGCCACGCCCGCGATGCGATCGCGGACGTAGCCACTCCCTCACCACGCGTAGCGCACGACGCCCTTGCCGGCGTAGGAGCGGGTGACTTGCGAGAACTCGCCCTCGAAGGTCGCGGCTGCCGACCAGCCGTTCAGCCATTTCATTTCGGCGGACGCGGTGGTGAGCGCGGAGTCGCGCGCCTGCGCCGCGCCGTTGACGACGAAGCTCGCGCCCGGCAGCGCCTGGAAGGTCGCGGCGATGGCGCGATTGGGGTCGAAATCATGCGCCCAGGCAACGCGGCCGCGCAGCGTCAAGACGCCGTTCTGTTGCGCAAAGGATTTGTCGGTGCGCAGGCCAAGCTCGGTCCGCGTATCGGTCACGTCCTTGGCCCCATAGTTGAGCGCGAAGGCCGATGCGCCCGAGATCACCTGCTCGGCATAGGCCGGGAGCTGGAAGCTCGTGACCTGGCCGGCTGCATAAGGCGTCAGCCCGACGCCGCCGATCCACGGCGCCACGAAGCGGTAGCCGCCTTCGAGCCGGCCGGACCACGCATTGGCGTTGAACTCGGCGCGCAGACGGTCGGTGCCCGCGATCGTCACGGTGCGGTCGGTGGTCACGTCCTGCCAGCCATAGGCAAGCGCGGCCGTGACATAGGCGGGGCCGCTGGTGTGATGCACATAGGCGCCGGCCTGGAACAGGTCGGAGCGTCCGCCGCCGAGCCCGTTGACGCCGAAATTGGTGCCGCCGCCGGCCAGTGCAAAGCCGGCCAGCGTGTTCGGCGAGAACAGATAATCCGCACCGACGGCCGTGCCGAAGATGCGGCTGGTCGCCCGGTTCGATCCGACGATGGCGTTGCCCTCGGTGGTCTGCGAACCGCCATATCCCGCCGCCCACACGCTCCAGCGCTGCTCGAACGGCCGCGCGCGCAGCGGCGCCTTGGTGAACATGGCATAGGCGCTTGCGGCACCTTCTTCCGCATACCCCGCCGCACCCGCCGGACTTGCGCCGCAGCGGTCGCGCACGACAGCCGAAGCCGAATTGGCTCCACAGCCGGTGTCGCGCATGAAGGGATCGGTCAGCAGGCCCATGAACTGGCCCATCGCGTCAAAGGTGGTCTGCTGCGACCCGGTCGCGTGCTCGCCCGAGGCCTGCGTCAAGCCGTCAGGCGAGAGGCTCGCATAGACCATCGGAATGCCGCCGGTGGAATTGAAGTAGCCGACCAGCGCGTCGCCGACCGCCCGCTGGTTTTGGTTGAGCCCGTTGTTGGACGGCCCACTGAAGCTCAGCGCGAGATTGAGATAGACGTGGTTGGCGTCATAGCTGAGGCTCTCCTGGGCGCCGGCAGGTAGACCGTTGTTGATTATCGTCGATGCGAATGTTCCGGAGCGTCCGCCGGCCGCAGTCAGGATCGTGTACTGCTTGCTGAGATAGCTGCCGGGAAAGAAGGTAGCGCCCAACGTGGCGCCGTTGAGTGTCGCCGTGCCCGAGACCGAGACGAAGGAAGCGCTCGAAGGATTTACCGCAACGGCATAGAACGCGCCGGATTGAAGGGCGAGATTACCGGAAACGGTGAGCGATGTTCCCGGCTGGCCACTGCCGGAGTATAGTGCGCCGCTCGAATTGACCTGCACATTGCCGACCGTGCCCACGCCGCCAAGTCCACCGTGGTTCACCGTGATCAGGCTGGACGTGGCGATCGAGCCGTCGACCTGAAGGTTTCCGCCATTGACGGTGGTCGCCCCGGTATACGTGTTTGTGCCGGTGAGCTGCATGGTGCCGGTGCCGACCTTGACCAGCGAACCTCCGATCCCGCTGATCACGCCGGACACCACCGTCGACTGGTCGTTGCCACCGACCGTCAACTGGTTGCTGCCAAGAAGGAACGATCCGCCGCCGTTGATAGAACCGGCGGTCAATTGGTGATTGCCGCTGGGTCCGGACGTTGCGGAGAAATCCGTCTGCCCATGCGCAATGTTCGTGATGGCAGCATTGCCTGCCGTGCTGTTATTAAAAAAGGCCAAGGCGCCGCTATTGGTGATCGTGGCACTGCCCGCCGTGCTGTTGTTTTGGAAATTCAGGTTCCATGGGTTGATGATCGTAGCAGTCCCCGCGGTGCTGCTGCCTTGGAAATTCAGGTTGCCGGTGGTGTTAGAGATGGAAACGCTGCCGCTCGTGACCGCGATGCCGGCGCCTGTAAAAATGAGATCCTTGTTTGGTGCCAGCGTGAACGCGTAGTTGCCGGTGTTGAAGGTCCAGCCCCCCACGGAGCTGTCCGCGCTGATTGTGATGTTGGGTTGGGTCGTTAAGTTGAAGAAGGCCGTGCCGGTCGGCACGGTTCCAGGAGTCCAGTTCGCGCCGGTATTGTAATCGTTGCTCCCGGGGGCCGTATTCCAGGTGGCATTCTGCGCCCGCGCCGGTGCAGCCGTGGCCACGATCGCAAGCATGGAGCATGTCGCCAGCATCGCGGCACGCGCTCGCGTTCCGGTTCGCGCATTGATCGCGGCAACGGCAACAACAGTCTTCTGCATCATCATTCCCCAAAAGCATCGCTGGGGCAGTCGACTCAACGCGTCGCCCCCCGTCCATGCGGATACCGTTATGGATAGAGCGAAGACGGTCCGCCGGCTTGGGCCAGGCGGTACGCCGCGCGGACTGGGCGGCACTGCTTTCGCAATTCGAACGGATGTTGCATCCTTGCGACGGAAGGCGCTTGGCGATGACTGAGAGCAGGTCGCACCGATGGCCGCTCGGTCGCCTCGCCAATTGGCGCACCCGTCCTTCCACGCTTATTGTCCGCGTACGGCAGCAGGAAGATTCTCGACGAGAAAAAACCCCAAGGCGACACCCTGGGGTTTTTTGAAGCCTTACCTGCTGGTTTCGCCAAGCCAGATCAGAATATCTTGTTCAAGCGCAAGCGGACGATGTTGGCCGAGAGGTCGGCGTTATGGTTGAACGCGTCGTTGCGTGGGAGTGCCGCAGGGGTGACCAGATTGCCGGTTGCCGAAACGCCGTCGAACTTCACGTAGAGATACTCGGCCCCGACGGTCCAGCGATCGGCGAGCATCGTTTCGAAGCCGGCCCCGACGGTCCATCCTGCCTTGACGGCCGACGCGGACGCGCTCTCCGTGAAGGGGCCGAATGGATTGGAATGGACGAAGCTCCAACGGCCGTTCAATTGGCTGACGGCCAATCCGCCCGTTCCGTAGAACAGCCAGTTGCTGACCACCACGCCAACGCGCGGGCGGAAGGTGAAGAGCCAATCGGTGCTGATGGAGGATGTCAGCGACAGCGTGCCGTTCGAGAACGGAGCTGCGGCGGTCACCGTCCTCGAACCGGCACTGCGGAAATAATCGAGGTCGGCTTCCAGGCCGAGCAGCCAGTTTCCTGCCTGCCAGTTGTAGCCGCCTTGAATGCCGCCGGTAAATCCCGCCGTATCGAACCTCTGACCGGCGCCGAGATTGTTGATCGCGACGGAATAAGCGGCGCTGCTGTAGCAGCCGACGCCATCCGGATCACTGCACGAATAGAAGGTGTCTCCACCGGATCGGCCCCAGTTACCCCCGGCGTTCAACCCGACATACCAGCCCGTCCAGGGAGGCGCCGTGACAATCGCACGAGGAGGTGCCTTCAGCGCCAGATCGGCGGCATGGGCGCCGGCTCCAAGCAGGAAGGGGGACACGAAGATGGTTCGCAGCAACATCCGGATCATTGGCGCCCTCAGAGGAAGTGTTCAACGCGGCATATCGAGCTTGTCCTCACACTGCCCGGTGGTCGTCACGGATTCAGTGCGATCGCTCGCGTTCGCCATGCATAATGGGCCAGGGGTGCACCCGCTTGGGCGGGGCGGCATTGCGCACGGACTGGGCGGAATGGGTTTCGCAATTTGACCGGGTGTTGCGCTTCTGCGACAAGATCCCCTCGGGGAGGACGCGATCCATGGATGACCGTCGACGACAAGGAAGCGCTTCGCGCCCCGTCCGACGGCCGCCGAGCTACTTTGCATGGGGTTGTTTTTCGATATTTCTGGTCGGGACCAGGACTGGCTCGCCGGCCGGAAGCGCCTAGCGGCGGGCGGCGATCGCCGTCAGCTCCAGCTTGATGCCCGGGCCGAGATCCGCGACGCCGACCGCGGCACGCGCCGGCAGATGCTCAACGGCGAAGTAGCGCTTCCACACCTGGTTGAGCGCCGCCTTGTCGGCGAGATCGGTCACGTAGATCGTCACCTGCAGAACGCAGGAGAGATCGGAGCCGGCTCCTTCGAGCAGAGTCTTCAACTGGCGAAACACATCGTCGGCCTGGCCTGCCATGTCGAGCCCGGCATTTTCGGGAACGACGCCGCCGAGATAGAGCACGCCATTATGCTCGACGACCTCGTGGAGCAGTCCTGCATAAGGTAGGGAACGCTTGATCAAGATGGACCCCGGGAGGAACAGGACGAGACATCGTTGGTGGAAAAGCTGGTGCTGCCGGACAGGATTGAACTGTTGCGAGAAGCAGCGACTACACTGAAATTGTTGAAGTTTTCGACTTCGCCAAGTGACCCTGTGTATCAGCGGTGGGTGCAGTTGTCACGTCACTGCAGTTCAGGATCAGTGGTAGTTTCGGCTCGCGGTCCCCTTCACCTCGCCCTTTGCTTCCTTCGCCGCGCTCAGAAGTTGGGTCGCCAGCATCCGATCCAGCATGTCTTCAAGTGCGCTCACGTCGGTTGCACCCTCGGTAAGGCGGAGATCGGCAGCCTCAAGTGCGTCGTAGTAGGGCTTTTTGTTTCCAGCGATTTGCTCAGGGATCGTCGGAGCACCCGGCAGCAGGCTGTCCAGCTTGGCGCTCATCACAACATACGACACAGCTCGCGCGGTACGCCCGTTGCCATCAGCAAACGGATGGATCCAATTGAGCCGCCACAGCACGTATGCGGCAAGATGAACTGCCGTCTTCGACCAATTGTCGTTGACGTAGTCGCACAGATACTCAATTTCCTCGGATACGAAGGGCGCCTCAGGAGGCTGATGCTTGCTGCCCTGAATTGTCACATTGGTGTTCCGCCATGTTCCCGCAAGCGGATGGATGCCATCAAGAGCCGCTTGGTGCAGCTTGAGGGTCAAACTCGATCGCAAGCGAAAGGGGCGCTCGGGTTCCTTGACGAAAGACCGGATCATCTCCAGCGCGAGGTCGAATTGGCGAATGCCATTCTCAGCCTCGCGCCGAGCAATTTCGTCCGGGTCGTTGAGAAGTGGCGCTGTCTCGGCAACGCTATGCCGGTCCTCGGCCACGATTGCTCCTACTCGCCCGAGTGGAGCTTCTTGTCGAGTGCGGCGACCATCTCGCGAGTGATCCGATCGTTCTCGATGTGAGTGTTGCCGTAGGCAAAGCTCCGGCGCTGTTCGCCCAGTTGGTCAGGCGTCATCTCAATCTGGCGAGCCCGCTCAATAAGTTCCTTCAGATCATTAGTCATCGAGCCACTCCCCGCATCAGAGGCAATCATAGCGAACGGCTTACGTTCCTGTAAAGTTCCTAATCGCCGGTAAAGAACGTACCGCCTCTGGTGCGGCGTTTAGGTGACTCGTTCGATTGTGTCGAGCTGCCGTGAGCGAAAGGCCGGATCGGACCCTTGTACGGGGGGAGCTTGGTTGGAAAGTCGGAGGCTCTGGAGTCAGGCGGCTGGTGCCATGTCTCCCAGATCGTCATCCCGTTCGGGAATGTGCCGTTGTTGTGCGGGGATGATGGGGAGGGGATGCGAAGGCGTCTCGCCGAGGAGCTGGATGCCCATAACGCGTCGTCGTGATTGCGCGGTGGCTCCCTGTGTCAGGGTGAGCGCGAATGCCCTCATGTCTTCGATGCGCCGGTCGATCTCCCGGTCGAGGGATTGAAAGACCTGTGTCGCCGTAGTGTGGCGGAACGCCTGCGACCATCCCCTTACTGTCTTGTGCAGCATCACCATGGCTTGATGGTAACCCTGCCCATTAGGCGGAGACTGCCCCGATGCTGCAAGGCTCATCTGCTTCTTTGCCTGTTCGACAATGACGTCGCACTTCTTCCTGAAAGCCTGGATGGCCGCTGCGGAAGGCTGTCGGGAAGTTTCTGAAACTTTGTAGCCGAGCACATCGGTGCCACTGTAGATGTTACCTTCATCAAACTTTCCAGCGTGTCGAGCGGCGTCGTCGGTTCGGTCGTAGACATCCATGCCCATCAGCGCCAAGTGCTCACGCGCTGCGACGTATGCGGCTCGAACCTTGGCAGGCGATGCGCCAAGCATAATGAAGTCGTCGATGTAGCGAACGCAAACGATCCCCCGGTCGTTCATCCGCTTGTCGAACGAGCGAAGAGCAATGTTTGCTGCAAGAGCAGAGAGGGCCGAGCCCTGAGCCACGCCTACATCATCGTCGGGGAATAACTTGAAGTGCTTGCGCTCCTCCAACTGCGCCCTGTTGGTTAGGTTGGTGGTAAGCGCCGCCTTGAAAATATCTGCGAATGCTCGATCAGCGACGGCCTCGGCGATGAACGCATTCACCTCCGGCAGCGGAATGCGCGTAAAAAAGTTCTTGATGTCAGACCTTACGAACGAAGTTTTGCCACTGCGGACGGCTTCATCAATCAACGACAAGCCATGAGGAACACCTCGATCCTTGATGCCCCCCACGCTGGTTCTCGTTTCCATAATCTGCCTGACAGCAGGAACGCCGTGCCAAGTCTTTCGCGAACTGTCGCAGCCGTAGCCCTGCAGCACTTCGAGAATGGCTCGACGTACGATCCGGTTGGCGATCGGAGCCATGACGACCGGGCGAAGACCTTTGCCTTTCCCCTTGGGGATCGTGAGGCCTTCTTCTCCGTCGAAGCGAAACGTGTTGCCACGAAGCCGCTTGCCGATCTGTTCAAGATTGCTCAGCCACGTCTCATCGTAGCGCCTGATGGCGGTCACCGTTGTCTCGCTGGGCGACGCGAGCCCGCTCTGCTTCACAGCCGCCCACGACCGATGAAGGACCTCTCGGGACCGGAGTCTCTTGTAGAGGTCATCGACCATCTGCACGCCTGTGGTGTGAGGGCCTATCAGTGCGCCCGCCCTCGGCCAAAGCTCTAAGTCCGATCCCCAAGGCTCCGAAGGCGCAGTGTGCATCCCTCGGGTGCGACCTGATCCGATGTAGCAACAGCCACCCGGACCTCACCCCCGGAACAACCGACGCTCAGATCGAGCCCGGCCCCCAGAAGCGAGTGGACCAATGCTGCGAAGCACGCCGCAGCCGTAGCGAGTGCCGATCGACTGGCACGTTTTTGCATGTCTTGGTCATCTGGCGCGCTCCTTCGAGGTCCGCCTACCTTTTTGGCGGTGCCGGTCAAGAGCTGCCCGCGACCCTCCACGCCGACGGAGAAAGAAAAGCTGCCAACCGTCCGATAGGTCCCCGTAATGGTGAGGGCTACGGTCAGCTTCCAACCCGCCGAGGGCGAAGTCCGATCCCCAAGGCTCCGAAGGCGCAGTGTGCATCCCTCGGGTGCGACCTGATCCGATGTAGCAACAGCCACACGGACCTCACCCCCGGAACAACCGACGCTCAGATCGAGCCCGGCCCCCAGAAGCGAGTGGACAAGATGTTCGCGTTATAGGTGAGTCGGTTCCGAGCCACAAGATCGTGGGGGTAGTCGGGAAGAAAATCCCCACATCATGTGGATGGGCGGCTTTTAGCGCTTGCCAAAAACACTGATTGGCGAAGAAAGATGAGTTTATACGGTGAGTCGCACCGTTACCCGAGCAACTTGTGTGGCTGTCCACTCACTTCCGCCGCGCGGGGTGGGGATGCGGCGCTCCGTAAGTGCCCGCGCCATGCCGCTGAGAGATGTCACTCCCGTTCGCTCAAGGTCGCGAATGACGTGGGCGAGGTCCGCCGCTCTTTCGTTCGCCCGTGCGGTCTGAGCATCGCGACCCGCCTTCCGGGCAGTGCGAGACAATCGAGCACCTCGGTCGCCGCCCAACTTCACGCCGCGCTTCTTCGCTGCTGCCAGTGCGGCCTTGGTCCGCTGCGAGATCATCCGCCGCTCTTCGTCGGCCACCATCGCCATGATGCCCACAGTCAAGCGGTTGGCGTGAGGCATGTCTGCCGCCACGAAGTCAACGCCCGCCTTCTCCAACCCAAGCAGGAAGTGCGCATCACGGGACAGCCGATCCAGCTTCGCAATGACCAGCTTGGCACCGTAGACGCGGCATGCCTGCAGCGCCTTCGCCAGTTCGGGGCGATCACCTTTCTTGCCGCTCTCGACCTCGGTGAACTCCGCCACGAGCGACCACTGACCTCCGTCGAGGTAGCTCCTCACTGCTTCGCGCTGCGCTTCGAGACCAAGCCCTGACTTGCCCTGCCTTGCCGTTGAAACCCGGCAGTACGCCACGAACACACCCTCAGCCATCGACATCGCCCCTTACATCTCAATCAACGAACGTTGACTAAGTTGTAAAGACTGGCACTCTATGGGACAAGCAGCTTCCAGCGCTGATCATGGCGGCATGCTGACGCAGAGCCGCAACGATGGAAGAGCATGCCCCCCGTCCTAATTGCTCAGTTGAGTGCAGGCGCGTGGGAGCAGAGTTCAGGGGCAAGCGAACATGTTGAGGGCGGGGTTCGCTCGTGCAGGAAGGGTCCGACAGACGAAACGTTTTGGATCGGACCCCACCCCCAGGGGGAAGAAGCTGACCGCTACCCTCTCAAACACCGTTTCGCAAATTTGCGCAGACTATCCGGGGCTTTTCAGGCGAATGAGTTGCTCTGGGGCTGAGCTTTCAGTTCGCCCGCAATGCCTTGAAGAGCAGCGTTCGAGCCAGCACGTCACGCGCCGCCTTGGCTGACACGACGATGACGTTACCTTTCACGTAGCCAAGCTCCGGCTCAATCCGAACGATGGACGGGGAGGCTTCTCCCGCAACGCCATTCGACCGCTCTAGCTGGATGTCGAAGGCGGGGCAGCGGGCCGGGATCACGATGTCGTCTACCGTGATGTCAATGGGAATGCTGAAGCGGCGGGCTGCTCGCTGAGCGTTTTGCAGCATCGCCTTCCGAGGGTCGGTTTCAAGCGTCCGCCAATAGAGCGCTTTCGCGTTCTTGCGCATACGCTCACGTCGATGCTCCTGCCTCGCAGCCTTCGCGGCGAGGATCGCGGAGGCCAGAGGAGTAGTTGAAGTGTCCATGATCTTCCTTACGAGGATGAATTGATGAATGTGTCGGGTGGTAGGTCGGGTCCGTTGGCGTCGACGCTGCGCTTTGCCATTCCACGGAGCATGGCTCTGATGTTGCCGCGATTGTAGCCGGGCGGTAATTTCCCGGCTCCTTTCAGTATAGCGTCAGCAAGCCAGTCGAGATGCTTTGTCAGTGCGTCAGGCAGTTCAGTCGAAGCGCCCGGAGCGTGCCGCTTGGCTGGCTTGCTCATTGGTTGGTTAGCCCGGAGTGATCAGACGCTGCTTCACTGCTGCTGACCACGACATGGACTTGGGCCAACCGGGGGCTTTGACAAGCGTGTCTCCGTCCTTGCCGCGCGTGATCTGGATGTCGTGCCAGTCGGCCGTCATGGCCTTGAATAGGGCTGGATCGTTTGGCAGCTTCGCCAGTCGGTCCATCGCCTTGTTGCCGAGGTCCCGCAGTTCCCGATCATTGCCACGGTAGGTGGCGAGGCGGGCGGCCCGAAGCTCGCTCTCGTTGAGCATATTGTTGAGGAGCGAAACGGAGGCGCCGGTCTCGGACAGTACGGCGTTGGCCTGAGCCTCGAAGCCAGCGACAACGGCCGACACCTGCTCAGCGCTGACGCCCCTAGGCGGCGTGGTCGGGATGTCACCCGACACGACGGCATCTTCAAGCAGGGACGATACGGCGAAGTTGCCGATAGCGTCGTTAGCCTGCTCAATCGCAGCCGTCGAAGCGTTGATTGCCTTTGCCTGCTCTGCCGTGGCCTTGATGGTGCTATCGTCGTTGCTCTGATATTGCTGCTGCTGAACCTGCGGCTGCTGCTGAATAGACTGCGGGGCAGCGGCGACCCCAGTGCTAAAACCCGGTTGGTAGTCCTGGGAGATGAGACCGGCTGCCTTGGCTGCTTCGATGGTCGTGGTGATGCCGTTGACGGTGACCATCCCCGGACGCGGAGAGGAAGCGGCGGTGGCACGGTGCGGGCTGCCAGAGACAATTGACGCCTTGCCCTGCGACATGGTGATCGACGCGTTGCTCGCGGTGTTGGTCCTCATCATTGAGGACGACGATGAACGGGCGGCTTCCTCGGATGCACGCTGGGCCGCTGCAAGGTCCTTCAGGGACTGCTGGTGCGCCGCTAGGGCATCGAGAGTAGCCCGCTCACGGGACGCCGGAGTGCCTTGGAGATTGTTGTTCGTGTAGACTGACGCCTGCTGGAGGTCGTCGCGGTCAGAAGCAATAGACATTTGGTCTGTTCTTTCAGTCGGTCTTGGGTGGTCTTGAGGATTGAAGATCACAGCGCTGACAACAGCGGCTGTGCTGATATTGCGATGATCAAGATCAGAACGGCGAGGTGCTCACACCGAATACTCGCTAGGTGATTGGTGATCACTCCAAGATGACCTCGGTGATGATCTCTACCGAGCCGTCAGGTTGATCGACAGCGACAAACCGCTTGGTTTGCCTGTCATCGTTTGCGGTAAACTTGCCAGTGTCATTGACCACAGTCGGCTCGATGATGATCGCGGTGATCTGGATTTCGTCGGGATTCATTGGTCTGCTTTCGGAGTTGGTCTTTTCATGTTGTGATCTTTGCGGTCGGCGGTCACTGTTGGAATGGGCCGCGCCTGTGTCGTGCGGGCGATGTTGATCTGCTTGGCTCGTAGCTTGGTGAACTTCGAGACTAGCTGAGCGGTGACACCGAGGATGTCCGCAATCTGACGATGGAGGAGGCGGGGATAATTGTCGCACAGCCAACACACCGCCTCCTGTGTGCTCAGCTCACGACGGCGGGTCGAGCGGAATGCATCAAGCGCTGCCTTGGCACGATGCATCGTCGGGTCGGCCTCGCTATCGAGGCTAGCAACTGTGTCATCCCACGCTTCAGCGATTAGAGCTTGGCACTTCGGAGACAGAACGTCGAACGGGTAGCCCGATCTTGGGGTGTCGTGGCGAAAGCCAAGGCCACGTTCAACGAACGCTCGGGGCAAGCGATAACGCCGCCCTTCGGCAGCGAGAACACCCATGTGATGGAGGATCGCGCGGGCACGCCGCGGCCCAACTCGGTACTTGTCACCGAGTTCAGTGACGGTGACGTATTCGCCAACGGTGTTGGTGGCGAGCAGTCCAGTCTGGCGGTCAAGAGTTTCTTGGACGTAAAGCATAAGCAGTGCGATCCCATTTGGCCTTTGGAAGTTGATCGGGGAACTCTGGGGTGGCTGATCTTGGGAATGCTGAGGTGCATCTGAAGTGGTAGCTTCAGTGGCTTGGCAGCTCCGCGCGGGGTGGACCAAGCATTACCCATGAACTAAACACCCCGAAAATGAATGACGGTCTTTGATCCGCAGCTTTGGAGTGTGTGTGATTGAATGGTGACCGATCCGGCCAAACCCTTCACGATGGTGATTTGCGTCGGGCAACATGCCCTCGCATTCCCTGTCGCACCCGGTGCAATGGGAGCCAGGAGCATGCTTGACGTGCTGCTCGGCGCTTAGTGAAGGGCTTGGCGAGATGGGGAGAGGGAAGGGCCCCTACCGAGGATGTCGTCAGCCGGGCAGACCAAGGCCGACCGAGAGCTGTCCTCGGCAGGAGCGACCACACACCGTCACTCTCGCCTTGAAAATGTCGATCAGCCGGAGACCAGACCGGCCTAGAGCTGTCACCTGCGAGAGTGAGTGGGGCGTTCTGTATGGGCGAATGGGCAACCTATTCGATCATCGCCGAAGGGAGCGTCCTATGGGCATGGGGGCAACCTAATCGACCTGCCCCGGAGAGGGCGTTCTGTGGGGCAGACGCGCAACCTATTCGATCAGCGCCGAGGAGGGCGTTCGCGAAGGAGATGGTCGAGCTAATGGGCATGGCTGCGCTGTCGAAGAGGAAGGCCCGTGTTCGAGCTACCGCGCGAAATTCACCGGTGCGATGTAGCTATCCTGAGACCCGGGTTTCGCCGCCGGAAATGGCGGGAAGGGACTGGCGCGGCGCAGGATTTCGAGCGCCTCGCGATCGAGCACGCCATTGCCTGAAGATTTCGTCACTGCGCTCTCCATCACCGCGCCCGCGCGGTTCAGGACGAATCTCACCACCACTGTGCCCTGTGCCCCTCGCGCCGACGATGGATAGCGCTTGAAGCGCTGCAGGTGCCCAAACACCAGCGCGTTGTAGGCATTGGAGCCGGCTTGAGTGAATTGACCGACATGCTCCGTCTTCGGCGGCGCCCGTGTTTCCGGCGCGGGAGGCTGCTCTTGCGGCTTCGGCTTTTCCACTTCTTTCGGCTCGGTCTGCGGCAGCGTGACCTCGGCCTGTTGTGGCGGCGACGGCGGTTGTATCACCTGCTCCAATGGCTTGTCCTCGACCTTGGGAGGCTCTATCGGCGCGTCCTCCGCCTGTTGCATGGTCGGCCCGACCGCGATGTCCTGGTTCTGAACCTGCGGCGAACTGGCTTCGACCGGTGCAAGTGTTACTGCGATGGCTGGAAGAATGTTCGGTTCCACTGGTCTGCGGGCATACCATAGCGCAACCACTGTCACGACTGCTGCGTGCGCGATCAGGATCGTCAGACCGGCCAACGTCCAGCGGGAAAGCCCGCGCCTTTCTGGCAGATGCAGAGCGAACGCATTCATTGCTTGGCCGTAGGCGCTTCCAGCCCGACGAGGGCGAGCTTGAGATATCCAGCATCACGCAAGGTGTTCATGACCCCCATCAGTTCGCCATAGCTCAGTGTCTTGTCGGCGCGGACAAAAATCGTCTCGTCCTTGTGATTGTTGGTGGCGGAATCGAGCGCGGCCGGAAGTTCCTCGCGCGTCACCACAGTCTCGCCGACCGCAATGGTCTCGTCCGGCTTGATGGTGACGAACACAGGCTTGTCCGGGCGAGGCTGCTCGGGAGCAGTGCTGGCGGGCAAGTTGACGCCGATATCCACGGTCGCGAGCGGCGCGGCCACCATGAAGATGATGAGAAGTACCAGGATTACGTCAATGAATGGCGTGACATTGATCTCGTGCTGAATTTCGAGATCATCGTCGCCCGAGCGTTTACCAAGACGCACTGCCATCGGTTCACTCCGCAGCGCGGGGCATCTGATCAACGCGGCTCCTGTGTCCGCGGCTGACCATCAACAGGAGTTGCGCCGAGGCGTCTCCCAATAGCGTGCGGTAGCCGCTGATGACACGCGCGAGATGGTTGTAGATTACGACCGCCGGAATGGCGGCGACGAGCCCAAGCGCGGTGGCGAGCAAGGCTTCGGCGATACCGGGGGCCACCACCGCGAGATTGGTTGTGTGGGATTCCGAAATGCCGATGAAGGAGTTCATGATGCCCCAGACCGTACCGAACAAGCCAACGAACGGGGCCGTGGCGCCTATCGTTGCCAGGATGCCGACGCCACGCGAAACCTGTCGTGTCATCGCGGCTTCGACCCGCTCCAGCCGCAACGCGACGCGTTCCTTGAAACCTTCGTCAAAGACGCCGTCGGATAGCTCGGCTTCTCGGGCCGTGGACAGGACAAGCTGCGCAACGGCGTCCCTACTGGTCTCGCAAGCGCGGACCGCCTCTCGAAGACTGCCCCCGCTTTCTAGCATTTTGAGCCGGCGACGTGCGAGCCTCTTCTGGCCACCGAGCTCGACGGTTTTGGCGAGCCACACCGTCCAGGTCACCAGCGAAGCGAAGGCAAGCCCGATCATCACCACTTTCACCACGATATCGGCATTGAGGAACATGCCCCAAGGCGACAGGTTTCGCGGCAACAAGGGATTTGGAGATTGGGCAAACGCGGGTTCTGCCGTCACTGCCAAATAGGCAAGAAACCCCGCAAACCTCGTGATGATTCCACTGCAAAAACTGCCACCGTGCCTGCTATGCCACATGTGGTCCTCTCTTCGATAAGTGATCACGCCCCAACTCAGAGTTTCTGCGAAACGCCGACAAAGAAACCGCGCCGCGGTCCAAATTGCGGGGCGAACACGCCGATACCCGTTCCGTCCCTGATCTCGTAGATCTTGTCGAACAGGTTGACGACATCGAACCGCACAGTGGTCGGCTTGTTCGGCGCAACGATGTTGAAATCGTGCGATACCCCGACATTGACCTGCGTGTAAGACGGCAGATGATCGGTATTGGCAAAGCCGGAACGAAGCCCGCTACCGTAGATCATCGAGGCGCTGAAGCGCGTGCCGTTCCACAGATAGGAGGCGCCCGCGGAAGCGGTCAAGACCTGGGCGTGGTCGGTGTAGATATAGTGGTTAGCGATATAGTTCAGTTCGTCCTGAGCGAACAGAAACTGGTTCGATACGACGTTGGTGGCAACCTGCTTTGCCCAGGCCACGTTGCCCCAGGCGCGGAAGTTGCCGTTGGTGTAGGTCGATTTGAATTCGAGGCCAATATTCTCGCCGCGGTCATAGTTGAAGCCGGTTAGCACATAGGCTGCGCCGAACTGGCCATCGTCAAGCAGGTTGCGGGCGATCTTGTAATAGCCGTCGACGCCGACTTCGAGACCGGGCACGGGATAGATCTTCTGAACGACCCCAACATCGAAGACGTGAGAGCGTTCGGGTAGCACCGGACTGTTGAGCGGCACCTCGGGAGTTTGCGTGTTGGCGGGCGCGGTAGGGGGCGTCACCAGCGCAAGATTGGTCGGGGCAGCGATCACCTGCTGTGGCGGAGTGAAATTTCGCGCGTAGCCGGCGTGGAAGGTGGTTCCGTCGTAGGGCTTCCAGGTCAGGCTGATGCGCGGACTGAACTGGTTGGCATCGACATACTGATACATCTGGTCGAAGCGCAATCCAGCGTTCAATGTTAGTTGATTCGTGATCCGCCACTCGTCCTGAACATAAGTGCCGAGCAGCCAGCCGGTCTTGGAGCTGGAGTCGAACACGGTGAAGGGTGGACCGAACGGATTGCCGGTTACGGGATCGACCTGATTGCCGGTTGCGGGATCGACTGGCAACACAGTGGAGATGTTGTTGACCAAAGAGCGCTCAGCGCTCACGGAAAATCCGAACCGCAGCGTATGGGCAAAACCCACGCGCCAAGCGGTATCTTCCTGAATGCCGTTGACAAAGCTCTGACGGTAGACGTCCGACGACACGCCATTGAAGATCAGATCTCCGAGCGGGTCAGGAAAGAAATGCAACTGGCTGTACCGGTTGAAGTAGGAAATCTGGTAGTCGATATCCCCCGCCGATTTCTGGTAGGCAAGAACGTTGAACTGATTGAACTCGTTCTGGTGCTCGTTGAGCGTTGAGGAATCGAAGTTGGTTATCCCATTGACGTTAAAGTTGGGCGTCTGCCCCGGCCTATTGGGAATCTGAAACGACGCGTTCGAAATGCCGCTCATGAACGTCAGGCGGCTGGTGGGATCGAGTACCGTCGAAAGATAGAGAAAGCCCTTTTCCTGCGACGTGCGGTCGTGAATCGCTTCGTTCGACGGTGTCGGATTTTCTATTCCCAGATTGTTTTGCAGAAAGCGCCCGGACGCGAAATACTGGGTTTGTCCGACCGTGCCGCCATATTCGAAGCTCGGCGTGATGGTGCCGTGGCTGCCGCCATAGACGCTGACGCTTCCAGTGTTGTTGAAGGCGTCCGTCTTGGTCTGGATGTCGAGCACGCCCGCCGTCCGCAGGCCGTATTGCGCCGGCAGCGCGCCGGTCAGGAGCGCCAAGCTGCCGACAATGCCGGTGTCGAGGATTTGGCCGAAGGCGCCGACACCGTCGGGCAGCATGATGCCGTTGATGCGATATTGGATATTGGCGTGCTCGTTGCGCACATGCAACTCGCCGCTCGCGGCTGAATCCTGGGTAACGCCGGGAAATTGCAACAGCACCTTGTCCAGCGTCGCATTATTTCCCTGCGGCTGCGCCTCGATCGCCTGGTGGCTGACCTCATAGGAGGAAGCACCGACTGGCGCCAAAATGGTTTGCCGGGCTGCGTCGAGCTTCTGGTTCTGCTGGTTCACGACCTGCGCCTGTGTCGGTGTCGGCGGGGCCGGCTGCCGGGCCACCACCTGACGCAGTGGCGGTGTTCGCGGCCGGCGTCGCTCGGCCGGCGCGACGACGCGCGTCTCGGGCAGAACATTGCCACCCGTGGCTTGTTGTGGCGTTTCGGGCGCCGGCGTCTGTTGCGGGGCGGGCGTGGCGCTCTCCTGAGGCGCCGGGGTAGCAGCGGGAGGCTGCGGCGCAGCCGTGGTGGGCGGCGGCGAGGTGGTCTCGTTCTGCGCCAGAATGGGCGCATTCGATGCCGCAAGCAGTGCCAGCGACGATGCGGAGCAGAGAATCCTCCGTCTAACGCGCGAGGAGTGGGAACCAATCATGGCCAAATCCTGAGATTCGAGCTTGCGGCCAAAGACGCGCCGCCTACGCGATCGGAGCTTCGTACCCATCTGCGCTAACGTGCTTCAGCACGCTGCGCTAACAGGGAACCGGAACAGCGATGTCAGGAAATCGGTGGCCCGCGCGGTTGAAATGCGCCCCGTGATGGCTCGACGAAGCCAAGCACGTCTTCGATCTTACGATCGACTGTAACGTTGGCAGGCTCTAACGGCAGAGCAGGCGGCGCCGAGGCGAGCGCGTTCGCCATCGCGGTCGCGGCCATGCAGATCGGACAGAGATAGTCGGCATGGCCTTCGTTGGGATGACCTTTATTCTGGCCATTGTCCGGCGACGCGATGGCCGCCATTTCGGCAATCCCGCGCCCAGAAACCTTGCCGTCGATCGCGTGGAAGTGACCAAAGGACAGCCCGAGGTTTATGGCCAGCGCAATCAGCGCCAGCCATGTACTTTGCCTCATAGTGTCCCGAAACCAGCGCATTCGAGCGGTAATGTCCCTCGGCTTTCAGCCGCAGCGCAATCTTATCTGAGCTACCATCTTCGTCAATTGTAGGTCCGTGGTCAGCCCCGCCGATGTTGAGCAGCCGCGACCGAAACCTGCAAATGTCTGCTGCGAACTGGGCAGTGGATCAGCTCCTCCAAGGTGCCGTTCCGCCCGTCGCCGTTCGAGGACGTAGTGGCGATCCGCGGCCGGTCACAGACTTTAGTCAGGTTCCGTGACTGTTTTGCTCGTCTTCTGGGTAACGCGTAGCCGACGGGGCTATTTCGCTATGGCTCGCCAGATCAGTCGTTATTGCGACCGTAATAGCTTCTCTTGAGCTGATAGTGGCCTCCGGTAGTGACATATTCCTGGCGGAGGCAAGTGTCTTCCCTGCAAAATGTTGCCTGTCCCCCACAGTGCAGATGTTCGAAGTGCAGCTTCATCACGCGTGAATTGTCGATATAGGTCGCAAAGTACTGACCGGCCTGCGGTGGGTCTCGGCACATGCGAATGACAGCAGTCCGAACCTCGGGAGGCAGACGATCGATACGTGCCGAACTCCAGGGATCGTCATGCCCAACCTGGCTGCCGCGAGCCAATGCGTGCGTCTGACTGCAAAGTAACAGCACGACAGTCTCAGCCGCGATTGCCGAAATCCGCGCGTGAACGATCCACATGCAAGCACCCATTGGGGGCAAGACCTGCCGGATGCAAATCAAAGAATACCAGGAATCCAAACGACCGCCAGCGGCTCAATCTGATAAATTTCCTTGGCCGTCGATGTCCGTACCGCAAACACCATCGGCTTCTTCGCTGGAAGCCGGTGCGGATGGCCCGCTGGCTATGCCGGGTATCTCGGAAACCTCGCCATGGCCTCACCACGGGCCTTGAGAGTGACTTTCGTATACTTCCTAGAAAACATTCTGGCGAAGGGTTGGCGCTAGGACGCAAGCTGATTGATTGGGCTAAAAGCGTTTCAGATCAGGCTAAGGAAATAGAACCCGAGATGCCGGATTGTCTCAACGACCGAGAGCAAGACAAGTGGGAGCCGTTGTTTATCGTCGGGAGACTGGCAGGCAACGGTTGGGAAGACAAAATCCGAAAGGCAGCTATAGAGCTTTCTTTAGTCGATAAAGACATAGAACCGGCAAGCTTTAGTGAATTGCTTTTGAAGGATATCTATTCTGTCTTCAATGACGACCTAGAAGAGCTACGGCAGATCAGGACTACAGAGCTTTTAGAGAAACTAAACTCAATCGATGAATCGCCGTGGTCTACCTTCAACTACGGAAGGCCATTAGACGGCAGAGGATTGGCTAGGGTGTTGAAGCCCCATCAAATCAAACCAAAGACGATTAGATTCGAAGGCACTCCCGACAAAGGTTATTACAAGTCAGACTTTGAAGAAGCTTGGGAGCGATATTTACAGCTAGGGGTATACCAGAAATCATCGGTTACAACGGTTACAGCGGTTTCATCGGTTACAAATCACCTATGGTAAAGCTAGTCTTTTCCTTTTGCGGCTAGCTTTGGTCGGGATGGCTTCCGCTGTCCCGACTTCGATTCGAGACATTGCGAAACCGAACTTCATCGAACGTCATGGCAGAGTTGATGGACGCCGTTTCCTAAATCCTTGTCGTAGAAAATTCCGCCGCGCCGCTCGCACGTCCTCCGAGCGTGATCCATTAGTTCTTGTTCGTTCTTTGGACCAAAAAGCCAAAGCAGACCACCGACCGCCAGAAAGAATACAAAGGCCCAAAGGCAGCCCTCTTGTTTGTCCTGGCCCATGTGAAGCGTCTCCTTTCAAGGTCACCTTCGGTCGAAGACCTATCTAACAACAGACTTCGGTTTTCCATTAGCGCCCCCTCAAGTGATCCACAGATGGAGCGCAAACACGAATAGCCCCTCTACGGCCTCTAAAGGCTTTGGAGGGGCTTTCTATTTCGATTGTAGCTATGATCGGGGTGGCAAATTGGGTGGCACGATTTCCCCGAAAAATGCGAGATTAACGCAACAGTTGTATTTGTCGCGCTCTGCATCCTTGTCTAAGTATTTGAATTTGCTGGATTTCTGGTGCTGCCGGACAGGATTGAACTGTCGACCTCTCCCTTACCAAGGGAGTGCTCTACCACTGAGCTACGGCAGCAAATGCTGGCAAAGAATCGGGCCGCGACATGGGCCCGCCAAGCGGGGCGATGGATGCCACAAGGCCCCCTCATGTGCAAGCTTGCCGCCTCGCGAAATCGATAAAATCGGCCCCGCTGGATGCCGGAGGCGGCCTTTTTGTCCCGAAATGACCGATTTTGGCTCGATTTGGTTCCCGAAGAAATCCCCAGCCAAATGGCCAGTTGGCCGTACCCTTGGATTCGACCCATTCTGGCCGCTTCGTTGCACCGGCAGGACGACGACCCCTTGAGCTGTCGTTTTTCGGTGGCATGCTGCCGCCGACCAACGCCATGGGCCATGATGACCGACGAGAACGACAAGAAGCGAACGGCAGACTCCCGCCAGGACCGGCTGAAATCGGCGCTGCGCGAGAACCTGAAGCGGCGGAAGACCCAGGCGCGCGAGCGCGCGGAGATGACCGGCCCCTCGCACAATGACGAACCCTCCCTAGATGAGGAGACCGCCGGGAAGCCCGGCCGCTGAATTTTCTTGGAATGAGTGAGAGCGACAATGGCGCAGGACGAATCGCAACGAGCCGAGGGGGACGCACTGATCTCGCGGTTCTCCCGCCCCGAGCAGACATTCCCGACGCTTGCCGCCGCCGAGATCGAGCGGCTGCGCCTGTTTGGTGAGGTCAGGCACTACAAGGACGGCGAGCTTCTGTTCGAGACCGGCAAGCGGGGGCCGGGCATGTTCGTGGTGCTGTCGGGTCATGTCGCCATCACCGAGCGTGACGGGCTTGGTCACGTCACGCCGGTGATCGATCAGGGGCCGGGCCAGTTCCTGGCCGAGCTCGGCCAGCTCTCGGGGCGGCCGGCGCTGGTCGATGGACGCGCCGAGGGCGACGTCGAGGTGCTCCTGGTCCCGCCGGACCGGCTGCGCGCCCTGCTGGTCGCCGAGGCCGAACTCGGCGAACGCATCATGCGCGCGCTGATCCTGCGCCGGGTCAACCTGATCCAGGGCGGCGTCGGCGGCCCCGTGCTGATCGGGCCGTCGAACTCCGCCGGCGTGGTGCGCTTGCAGGGCTTCCTCACCCGCAACGGCCAGCCGCATCATCTGCTCGACCCCGACAGCGAGCATGATGCGGCCGAGGTGATCGCGCGCTACTCGCCGAAGCCGGAGGATTGGCCGCTCGTCGTCACCGCCGACGGCACCGTGCTGCGCAATCCGAGTGAGATCGAGCTCGGGCGCGCCATCGGCATGATCGGCGGCCCGAAGAACGATCGCATCTACGACGTCGCGATCGTCGGCTGCGGCCCGGCGGGGCTTGCGACCGCGGTCTATGCGGCCTCCGAAGGCCTCTCGGTCGCCGTCGTCGACACCCGCGCCTTCGGCGGTCAGGCCGGCGCGAGCGCGCGTATCGAAAATTATCTGGGCTTTCCGACCGGCATTTCCGGCCAGGCGCTGGCGGGCCGTGCCTTCACGCAGGCCCAGAAGTTCGGCGCCGACATCATGATCCCGATGTCGGTGAAGTCGCTGGACTGCTCGCGTGCCGGCGGCGCCTTCGCGCTGGCGCTGGATTGCGGCGACACCTTGCGCTCGCGCGCGGTGGTGGTCGCGAGCGGCGCGCGCTATCGCCGGCCGGAGATCGCGAACCTGGAAGAATTCGAGGGACGCGGCGTCTGGTACTGGGCCTCGCCTGTCGAGGCACGGCTCTGCTCTGGCGAGGAGGTGGCGCTGGTCGGCGCCGGCAATTCGGCAGGGCAGGCCGCCGTGTTCCTTTCGGGCCATGCGAAGAAGGTCTGGATGATCATTCGCGGCGGCGGCCTCGGCGCCAGCATGTCGCGCTATCTCATCGAGCGCATCGAAGCGACACCGAACATCGAGCTGCTGTTCAACACCGAGATCACCGCGCTCGAAGGCGACGAGACCTCGCTGCTGCGGCGCATCCGCTGGAAGAGCCGGTTGTCGAGCGATGAGGATTCCGCCGAGATCCGCAATCTCTTCCTGTTCGTCGGCGCCGATCCCGCCACCGGCTGGCTAGCCGGCTGCGGCGTCACGCTCGATCGCGGCGGCTTCGTCGTCACCGGCGCGCAGTCCGAGCAGAATCTGGGGCGGCTCGTGGCTCCGCTCGAAACGTCGGTGCCCGGCGTCTATGCCGTCGGCGACGTCCGCTCCGGCTCGGTCAAGCGCGTCGGCGGCGCCATCGGCGAAGGCGCGCAGGTCGTGGCGTCCCTGCACGGCTATCTCGGCGACGCCGCAAAACCGGCGCTTTAGAGCATGATCCGGACCCGCAGGGCCGCGCAAGCGCAAAGTGTGCAGCGGTTTTCCGAAAAGATCATGCTCAAACAATAACCTAAAGCGCGACGCGATCGGAACCGATCGCGTCGCGCTTTAGCCAAGGATAAGACAAGCGATCGGCAAGCGGAATGTGACTTGCCATTGCGACCCATCCTGCAGACTATCCCCTCATCCTGAGGAGCGCGCATCGCGCGCGTCATCGAAGGATGAAGGCCCGGACGTCGGGGCCTCATGGTTCGCGCGGCGATGCGAAGCATCGTCCGCGGGGCGTGCTTCGCACGCTCCTGACCATGAGGGTCTACACAAAACTAGGTTCAAGGGAGGACTAAATGGCTGAACTCGTCGTGCTCTACAAGACGCCCAAGGATGCTGCGGCCTTCGACAAGCATTATGCCGAAACGCACATCCCGCTCGCGAAGAAACTTCCCGGCTTGAAGAAGTACGCGATCAGCAAGGGGCCGGTCGGCTCCCCCGCCGGACCTTCCGGAGTCCACCTTGTTGCCATCCTCACCTTCGACAGCGTGGCCGATATCCAGGCGGCATTCGGCAGCGCGGAAGGCAAGGCGGCGGCAGGCGATGTGCCGACATTCGCCAGTGGCGGCGCCGACCTGCTGATCTTCGACACCAAGGAAGTCTGAGACCCCGTCGCATCGGCCCGCTGATCGCGGGCCGATGTTGCGACAATCGATTCAGCTTTCGGCGAAAACCTGCTGA
The DNA here is from genome assembly GCF_001641695.1 of Bradyrhizobium neotropicale. Lineage (GTDB taxonomy): Bacteria > Pseudomonadota > Alphaproteobacteria > Rhizobiales > Xanthobacteraceae > Bradyrhizobium > Bradyrhizobium neotropicale. Next base: position 83,739 of record NZ_LSEF01000089.1, on the reverse strand, counting down.
GGTTTGTGACAGCGATGCAAAAAATCTGAGCATGCGTTTGTCAATTCGCACGACGGCGCATGGCTTGGCGCGCAAGTGCGGCGCCAACGCATGTGGCAATTCGATGAGGACCGTAATACCATTCTTCTGATCTCAGCGCAGAGTAGGAGAGATGCCGTGGTTCTTGGGTTGAGCCTGCCCGCCTTCACGTTGGTCCATGTCATCATCAGCCTGATCGCGATCGCCAGCGGCCTTGTCGTGATGTTCGGGCTGCTCGGCTCGAAGCCGATGCCGGGCCTCACCGCGATCTTTCTCCTCTTCACCATCCTGACCAGCGTCACCGGTTTCCTGTTTCCGTTCAAGGAGCTGTTGCCGTCGCACATGATCGGCATTCTGTCGCTGGTGCTGCTCGCGATCGCCTGCATCGCGCTCTACGGCATGAAGCTGTCGGGCGCGTGGCGTCCGATCTACATCGTGACCGCGATGGTCTCGCTCTATCTCAACGTCTTCGTGCTGGTGATCCAGTCGTTCCTGAAGGTGCCGGCGCTTGCCGCGCTCGCGCCCGCCGTGCCGCCGGCACCGCCGTCAGGCCCAGTTTTTGCCGTGGTGCAGGGCATCGTGCTCGTGTTCTTCGTGCTGGTTATCATCGGCGCCTGGCGTCGTTTCAGGCCGACGGCTTTTGCCTGATCGCCCGATCGCCGACATTGCCGGGCGATGCGAGGCATCGCGCCGGTGACCTCGCGCGGCCATCTGCGGATTACTCTTACGATAAGGAGCCTTGCAATGCCCACCATCACCACCAAGGACGGCGTCGAGATCTTCTACAAGGATTGGGGCTCGGGTCAGCCGATCGTATTCAGCCACGGCTGGCCCCTGTCGTCCGACGACTGGGACGCGCAGATGATGTACTTCGTGACCCGTGGCTACCGCGTCGTCGCCCATGACCGCCGCGGCCATGGCCGCTCGGCGCAGGTCGCTGATGGCCATGACATGGATCACTATGCAGATGATCTCGCGGCGGTGACGGCGCATCTCGACCTGAAGAACGCCATTCACGTCGGCCATTCCACCGGCGGCGGCGAGGTGGTGCACTACATCGCGCGCCACGGCGAGAGCCGCGTGGCAAAGGCTGCGATCATTTCAGCGGTGCCGCCGCTGATGGTGCAGACGACGGCCAATCCGGGCGGCCTGCCGAAGAAGGTGTTCGACGATTTCCAGGCGCAGCTCGCCGCCGGCCGTTCGAGCTTCTATCGCGACATCGCCGCCGGTCCGTTCTACGGCTACAACCGTCCCGGAGCGAAGCCCTCGGAAGCGGTGATCCAGAACTGGTGGCGCCAGGGCATGATGGGCGGCGCGAAGGCTCATTACGACGGCATCGTCGCGTTCTCGCAGACCGATTTCACTGAGGACCTGAAGAAGATCAACGTGCCGGTGCTGGTGATGCACGGCGATGACGACCAGATCGTGCCTTACGCCGATTCCGCACCGTTGTCGGCCAAGCTGCTCAAGAACTGTACGCTGAAGACCTACAAGAGCTTTCCGCACGGCATGCCGACCACGGAAGCCGAAACCATCAACGCGGACCTGCTGGCGTTTTTCAAGAGCTGAGGCTGACGCCTCGTTGCTTACCCTCCCCCTCCAGGGGAGGGTGACACCTCACTTCAAGATCCCCCTGATCGCATCGAACGTCCGCTTCACGAAGACCTCCGGCTTCTCGCGCGCGCCTTCGCCGATCCAGCTTTCGCCGCCGACGCGCATCGCGCCGGTGGCGATCATCGCGACGAGCCGCGCCTTCAGCCGGTCCGATTTTCGGCCGGAACGCCGGGCGAGCCCCTCGGCCAATGCGCGCTCGAGCTTCTCGTATTTGAGCTGGTCGCGCGCCTGAAGCGCGGGGTTGTCGCGCTTGAGCCGCGACATCGCGGCTGCTTCAGCCGGATCGACCCGCTTGACCACTGCCGCGATCGCGTTCTCCGCCGCGGTCAGCATGGATTCCTCGATAGGCCTCGCGATGATCGCGTCGACCAGTGCGGTCGCTGCGTCCTCCTGCCAGGCGGCGACCACGTCCTCCTTCGAGGCGAAATAGTGGAAGAAGCTGCGGCGCGATACCTCGGCGGCAGCCGCGATGTCGTCGATCGTGGTGGCCTCGAAGCCGCGCTCCAGGAACATCGCCATCGCCGCGCGGGTCAGCCGCTCGCGGGTCTGCTCGCGCTTGCGCTGCCGCAGGCCCGAGGTGGCCGCGGATTTGCTTCCTGAAGTCAATGGCTTGGCGCGTCGGCGCACGCCCTTGGATGCCTTCAAACTATTTCACCTCTTGCAAATTTGCACCAAGTGCACATTTAGCCGTTCGCGGGGGCACTTCCACCCCCTTCAAAGCCTGGAGATATGGCATGACCGACTGGACCACGGCAGACATTCCCTCCCTCAGCGGCAAGACCGCCGTCATTACCGGGGCCACGGGCGGTCTCGGCTACGAGACGGCACTGGCGCTGGCGGGCGCCGGTGCCATCGTCATACTCGCTGGGCGCAGCGACGCAAAGGGCCTGCGGGCGATCGAGGCCATCTGCAACCGCTTTCCCGATGCGCTGATCGCCTATGAGCCTCTCGACCTCGCAAGCCTCGCCTCCGTCGCCGACTTTGCAAGGCGCTTTGCCGCCAGCCACGAACAGCTCGACCTCCTGATCAACAATGCCGGCGTGATGGCGCTGCCGAGGCGGCAGGAGACGACGGACGGTTTCGAGATGCAGCTCGGCACCAACTATCTCGGCCACTATGCCCTGACCGCGCACCTTTTGCCGCTACTGCGCCGCGCCAAGGTGCCGCGTGTCGTCAATCTCTCCAGCCTCGCGCACCGCTCCGGCGCGATCAATTTCGACGATCTGCAGAGCAAGCGCTCCTATCGTCCCTGGCGCGCCTATTGCCAGTCCAAGCTCGCGATGCTGATGTTTTCGCTCGAACTGCAGCGCCGCAGCGATGCGGCCTGCTGGGGCTTGCGCAGCATTGCCGCGCATCCCGGCTACGCGCGTACCGATCTCATTGCGAATGGCCCGGGCGCCGACACCCTCCAGTGGCGCGTCGGCCGGCTGCTGCAGCCTTTCATCAGCCAGTCCGCCGCGGAAGGCGCGTTGCCCACGCTCCTTGCCGCGACCTCGGCGGCTGTTGAGGCCGGCGGCTATTACGGTCCGAACGGGTTCTATGAATTGAAGGGCGCGCCAGCGCCTGCGAAGATCATGCCGCAGGCGAAGGACTTTGCGGCCCGAGCCAGGCTGTGGGATGTTTCGGCCACCCTGACCGGGGTATCCTTCAACGAGATCGCGGCCGCAGCTTGAACTGCTGAGATATCCTGATGAAGGTCATCATCTTCGGCGCGACCGGCATGGTCGGGCAGGGCGTGTTGCGCGAATGCCTGATCGATGGCGGCATCGCGCGCGTGCTCGTGGTCGGACGCAGCCCGACCGGCGTGCGCAACGCCAAGCTCACCGAAATCGTCCACCAGAATTTTCTGGACTATGCGGACATCGCGCCGCAGCTCGAAGGCTTCGATGCCTGCTTCTTCTGCCTCGGCGTCTCCTCGATCGGCATGAGCGAGGAGCGCTATCGCCATCTCACCTATGACATCACGCTTGCGGCGGCGACGACGCTCGCACGGCTCAATCCGCAGATGACGTTCGCCTATGTCACCGGCGCCGGCACCGATTCCACGGAGCACGGCGCGCGGATGTGGGCGCGCATCAAGGGCAAGACCGAGAACGATCTGCTCAAGCTGCCGTTCAAGGCCGCCTACATGTTCCGGCCCGCCGCGATCCAGCCGCTGCACGGCGCGCGCTCCAAGACGGCCTGGGTGCAAGCCGTCTACACCGTGACCGGGCCGCTCTGGTCGGTGCTGCGCCGCCTCGCACCCAGCTACGTGACCTCGACCGAGCAGGTCGGTCGCGCCATGATCCGGGTCGCCCGGGAGGGTTATCCGCGGAACGTGCTGGAGATGGTCGATATCAATGGCCTCTAGCCCGCCGGCCGGGTAGCTTGCGCGGAAATCTTGGCGCTCCCGCGCGTTGAGCTGATTCCGCGTCGAAGGAGAGGTGCCGGCGATGTCTCCCCAACTCAAGATGATCGCGCTCGACGCCGACGATCTCGCCGTGATCTCGACCCAGGTGCAGGATGCCCGCGTGCAGACCGCCGACATCATCTGGCGGCAGGGCGAGAAGCGGCTGGTGGTCGGCATGAGCCGGCTCGACTGGGAGCAGACGCTGGACGGCGAGGCCGAGCCGCGCCGGCTGGTCGCGGCGCTCCGCTTCGACCGCGTGCTCGCCTGCAAGTCGCGCAACATCGATCTCGCCGCGCCGGAGACGGTTCTGGACCTCATCGGCATCGAGTTTCATCCCCGGGACGGCCGCGCCGACGAGCCCAGCGGCAGTGCCTTGCTCCTGTTCGCCGATGGCGGCGCCATCCGTCTCGATGTCGAGTGCCTGGAATGCGAGCTGACCGATTTGGGGGCGGATGTGCTCGGGACCGGGCCGGGGATCGCGGGGGAGGGGTGAAACCGGCGCTCGGCGGTATACCAGCGACATCCCTGAAGGGGTGACCAAGGGTTGACGCCGCTTCCCCGCCGCGCCATTGAGCAGGGGACCGGGTGAGCCGATCCGCCCCAAAAGACCAGCCAGAAGCCACGCCAAAATGCCCGTTCGTCTCGACCGCAGCAGCGCCGATTTTGACCAGCGATTTGCGGCCTTCCTCGCCGCCAAGCGCGAAGTCTCGGCCGATGTCGAAGCCGCCGCGCGCGCCATCGTCGACGACGTGGCGAAACGCGGCGATGCCGCCCTGATCGAGGCGACGGCAAAGTTCGACCGCCTGACGCTGGCTGCATCCGCACTTCGCGTCTCCGCGGCCGAGATCGAGGCCGCGGTCAAGGTCTGCGATGCCACAACCCTGGATGCGCTGAAACTCGCGCGCGACCGCATCGAGACCTACCATAGCCGCCAGCTCCCGAAGGACGAGCGCTTCACCGATCCGCTCGGCGTCGAGCTCGGCTGGCGCTACAGCGCGATCGAATCCGCCGGCCTTTACGTGCCCGGCGGCACCGCGGCCTATCCGTCCTCGGTGCTGATGAACGCGGTGCCCGCAAAAGTTGCCGGCGTCGCGCGGCTCGTGATGGTGGTGCCGGCGCCGGACGGCAGGCTCAACCCGCTGGTGCTGGCGGCGGCCCGGCTCGGCGGTGTCAGCGAGATCTATCGCGTCGGCGGCGCGCAGGCGGTGGCTGCGCTCGCCTACGGCACCGCGACGATCGCGCCGGTCGCCAAGATCGTCGGCCCCGGCAATGCCTATGTCGCCGCCGCCAAGCGGCTGGTGTTCGGCAAGGTCGGCATCGACATGATCGCCGGTCCCTCCGAGGTGCTGGTCATCGCCGACGACACCGGCAATGCCGACTGGATCGCCGCCGACCTCCTGGCGCAGGCCGAGCACGATGCCAGCGCGCAGTCGATCCTGATCACCGATTCCGCGCGCCTCGCCGCCGATGTCGAAGCCGCTGTGGCTGCGCAGCTGAAGACGCTGCCGCGCGCCGCGATCGCCAGCGCCTCGTGGCAAGATTTCGGCGCCATCATCGTGGTGAAGAATCTCAACGACGCCATCCCGCTCGCGGATGCGATCGCCGCAGAGCATCTCGAGATCATGACGACGGATCCCGATGCGCTCGCCGCCAAGATCCGCAACGCCGGCGCGGTGTTCCTCGGCGCGCATACGCCGGAGGCGATCGGCGACTATGTCGGCGGCTCCAACCACGTGCTGCCGACCGCGCGCTCGGCGCGATTCTCCTCGGGGCTGTCGGTGCATGATTTCATGAAGCGCACCTCGATTCTGAAATGCGGCCCGGATCAGCTCCGTGCGCTGGGTCCGGCCGCGATGACGCTCGGCAAGGCGGAGGGGCTGGACGCCCATTCGCGCTCGGTTGGATTGCGCCTCAATCTGTCATGACCAGCTCGCCCGAACAGGACGACTCCAACAATCGCATCGTCGCGGTCACCCTCGACGAGGACTCGATCGGCCGTTCCGGGCCCGACATCGAGCACGAGCGGGCGATCGCGATCTACGATCTGATCGAGCAGAACCTGTTCGCGCCTGATGGCGCGGATGGGCAGGGGCCGTTCACGCTGCATATCGGCATCACCGGCAGCCGGCTGATGTTCGACATCCGCAAAGAGGACGGCGCGCCCGTGGTCGCGCATCTGTTGTCGCTGACGCCGTTCCGGCGGATCGTGAAGGACTATTTCATGATCTGCGACAGCTACTACCAGGCGATCCGCACGGCGACGCCGGACAAGATCGAAGCCATCGACATGGGCCGCCGCGGCATCCATGACGAAGGTTCGCGCACGCTCCAGGAGCGGCTGAAGGGCAAGGTGCGGGTCGACTTCGAGACCTCGCGCCGGCTGTTCACGCTCATTACTGTCTTGCACTGGAAGGGCTAAGTGCGATGGCGGGTCCGCCACGCGCACGCGATCCGCAATCGGTGCTGTTCGCCTGCGCGATGAACAGCGTGCGCTCGCCGATGGCCGAGAGCCTGCTGCGGCACATGTTTCCGCAAGGCCTCTACGTCAAATCCGCCGGCGCCAGGAAGGGCGAGCTCGATCCGTTCGCCGTCACCGTGATGGCCGAGCTCGGGCAGGACATCTCCACCCACAGGCCGCAGACCTTCGAGGAGCTGGAGGATTGGGAGGGGCTCAACTTCGATCTCATCATCACGCTGTCGCCGGAGGCGCATCACAAGGCGCTGGATCTGACCCGAACGCTCGCTGCCGACGTCGAATACTGGCCGACGCAGGACCCCACCACCACCGAGGGCAGCCGCGACCAGAAGCTCGCGGCCTATCGCGAGGTCTGCGACCAGCTCCTGCTGCGCATCCGCCGCCGCTTTGCGAAGGCGGGCGCGGCGAGCGGGTAACTCTCGCGCCCCGTCCGGAACCCCGAGCCCCGTAACACCCCCGTCACAGAGCGCAGGCACACGCATCATGGCACCACCGAATCGCTTAAGTCCGGGTTCCCGGGTTGTGAAATCAGCCCCCTTCCGATAGGTTCCGCGCGCAATTCACCCCCTGCTTCGCCCCCTCAAATCACCTGATGCTTGGCCGCCCCAAATTCGTTCTTGCCTCCGGTTCGCCGCGACGCCTGTCGCTGCTCAACCAGGCCGGCATTGAGCCGGACGCGCTCAGGCCCGCCGACGTCGACGAGACGCCGAAGCGGGGCGAGCTGCCGCGCGCCTGCGCCAACCGCCTGGCGCGGGCCAAGGCCGATGCGGCGCTGAAGTCGGTGCAGCTCGACGACGAGCTGCGCGGCGCCTTCATCCTCTCGGCCGACACGGTGGTGGCGGTCGGCCNCCGCCGCATCCTGCCCAAGGCCAACCTCGTGGACGAAGCCGCGCAGTGCCTGCGGCTGCTGTCGGGCCGCAACCACCGCGTCTACACCGCAATCACCCTGGTGACGCCGCGCGAGGCCTTCCGCCAGCGTCTGGTCGAGACCCGCGTCCGCTTCAAGCGCCTCTCGGAGGACGACATCCAGGCCTATATCGGCTCCGGCGAATGGCGCGGCAAAGCCGGCGGCTACGCCGTGCAGGGCATCGCCGGGTCCTTCGTTGTGAAGATGGTCGGCTCCTACACCAACGTCGTCGGCCTGCCGCTCTACGAGACCACCGCGCTGCTCGGCGGCGAGGGCTTCCCGATCCGCTTCGGCTGGCTCAACGCCGCCGGCGTGTGAGCACGAAGGCGGCGCCGGCCGCGCGCCGACAAAAATCTCGAAAACAACCCCATGCAAAGTAGAGTAGTCCCCGTGGAACCCTGGCGGCGACGCGTGCGCGTCCACTGGCGGAACCCGTTTGCCGACAGGCTCTTGAACTGCCTAACCTCGTGTAAGCTGCCCCGATCATGGACGACCACGTCAAAAAGCCCGCCAACCCGAAGCGAAAATGCCCGATCTGCGGCAAGCCCGCCGAGCATGCCACCCGTCCGTTCTGCTCCTCGCGCTGCCGCGACGTCGACCTGAACCGCTGGCTGAAGGGCTCCTACGTCATCCCCGGCCGCGATGACGAGACGGATGACGTCGAATAGTAATGTCTTATCAAGCTGTTACGTGAAGTCTGGTCCATCGTCATCCGCACCCGCCGAGCCCCGCCTCATCTTGTGCACAGCTGGGCCGCGCCCGGCGAAGCCTCTTGGCGAAGCCGGGTGGACAGGCCGCTCCGAGCCCACTATAAACCGCCCGCTCGATGGGCCTTGGCCCCTCTCTTGGAGCACGCCCAGGTAGCTCAGTTGGTAGAGCATGCGACTGAAAATCGCAGTGTCGGTGGTTCGATTCCGCCCCTGGGCACCATCCAGCCTGATGGCGCTTTCCTGAAAATCGCTTGCTGAAGTCTGGATGCTCGGCCGAAGCGGGCCAATTGATTCCGCCGTCAAGCTTCCGAATCTGACCGACAGTCATGTCTGGTTGTGAGAGGCGGTAGCTCAACTTTCATGGGAGCGTGATACCTTCCGTTCCGGGATGGACATTGGCCGTCCCCGCATTTGGGAGGACATGGCTATGAGGCTTTCGTCGCTCTTCTTCGCGAGCCCAGCGGTCGCAATCGCATCGCTCGCACTGCTGCTGTGTGGCCTGGGCGGCGCGGCAATGTCTCAACCGACACCCGCCGACACCCAGCTTCCCGGCGTCACGGTCGACGCGCCGAAACAAGTGGCGAGGCCTTACAGGCCGACGCGTCATATGGCAGCCCACAGCACCGTCTCTCGCACGTCGCCAACCATCTCGACCGCTTCGGCGGCGCCAATGTCGGATGCCGCGAAGCTTGCCAAGCTCGAACACGAAACGGGCAGTTGCGTCGGCGGTTGCCAATCGAGCTTCAAGACGGGCAATAAGCCCTGGGTCGGTTGCAACGCTTCGGGTGGCGTGTACTCGTTCACTTGCCGAAACGTCGGCAACTACAAGACCTACGACGAGTGCAAGGAAGCCGGACGGATCACCGGTTGGCGATCCGGTGAGACTATGGCGTATTGCAGCAGCCTGGCGTTGAAGTAGTAAACATCGCGTCCAGAGCTGACGAGGCCTGCATGCCGGCGTGGCCTGGATGAGCGACTTGCGCTGAACGGATCGCCAGTGCCCACCCGGTTTGTGAGGCGCGTTTGAATCCACATAGCCTGCTCTTGTGCTATTGCTACTCCCGCACCCCCCGCGAGGCCGCCCCATGCTTCCCATCCCAGCCGACATCTTCACCGAGCCCGACGACGTCTCCCCCGATGGTCTCGCCAATCTCGGACCGCTCCGCCGTCTCGCCGGGGTCTGGCAGGCGGACAAGGGCATCGACATCAATCCGAAGGCCGAGGGGCCGGAGCGGCGGACCTTCATCGAGCACATCCGGATGGATCCGATCGATCCGCAGGCCAACGGGCCGCAGCTCTTCTATGGGCTGCGCTATCACATCCACATCAACACACCCGAGGAAGACATCACTTTCCACGACCAGGTCGGCTATTGGCTGTGGGAGCCCGCGACCGGGCTGATCATGCAGACGCTCGCCATTCCGCGCGGGCAGGTGCTGCTTGCGTCGGGCAAGGCTCAGCCGGATGACAAGAAGATCTCGGTTACGGCGAAGCGCGGCGAGACGGCTTACGGGATCTGCTCGACCGATTTCCTGGAACAAGCCTTCCGCACCGACAGTTATCGTTGTGATATCACTTTCAACGATGATGGAAGCTGGACCTACCTGATTCAGACCGAGCTTTTCGTGAGAGGCGCGCCGTTCAATCACCGCGACACCAATACGCTCAAGCTGGTCGCGCCGCCGAAGCTCAATCCGCTGGCGGTGATCGTGAACGATCGCGCCAAAGGTGATCGCGCCAAAGGTGATCGCGCCAAGGGTGATCGCGCCAAGGGTGGCGGACCGGCGGCCTGAGAGAGCATCCCGGAGTTTTGCATGAAACCGCATGTCATCTGCCTGATGACCACGAGCGTCGACGGCCGCACGCATCACAGCCGCTGGCGGCCGAAGGGCGCGGGGGCGGAGTGGTTCGAGCGGATCCATGACGAGCTCGGCGGCGATGCCTGGCTGATCGGGCGCGTCACCGGCTCGGAGTTTGCCAAGGGCAGGCCGTATCCCACCACGACGAGCGAGACGTTTCCGCGCGAAAACTGGTTCGCGCGGCGCGATGCGAGCGCCTATGGCGTCGTGCTCGACGCGCACGGCAAGATCGGCTGGGGCCGCTCGGACATCGGCGGCGATCCGATCGTCGTGGTGCTGACCGAGAGTGTGTCGGATGCGCATCTCGCCGGCCTGCGCGGCGAAGGCGTATCCTACATCTTTGCCGGAAAGTCGGAGATTGACCTGGCGCTGACACTGGAAATTCTCAATCGCGAGCTCGGCGTGAAGCGACTGCTGCTCGAGGGCGGCGGCGCGGCCAATGGCGCGTTCCTGCGCGCAGGGCTGATCGACGAGCTCAACTTGATCCTGTGTCCCGCGGTGGATGGCGCGAGGGGCGCGCCGATCGTGTTCGACTCAGGCGAAGCCGAGAGCGATGAGCGCGCGCCCGTCACCGCGATGACGCTGGAGAGCACGCGGCCGCTCGGCGGCGGCGTCCTGCTGCTGCGCTATCTCATCCAGAATGACCCGCAGGCCGTGGGCAAGTAAAAGCGCCGGCATGTCACGCAAATCATCAGAGCACATTGTCATCGTCGGCGCCGGCGCGGCCGGTCTGATGGCCGCGCGCGAGCTCGCGCGCGCGGGGACGCGCGTGACGATTTTGGAGGCACGCGAGCGCTGCGGCGGGCGCATCCATCCGCTGTCCTCATCAGAGTTCGGCTACGCCGCCGACGGCGGCGCCGAATTCGTCCACGGCGAGGCGCCGGTCACGCGCGGCCTTGCGCGCGAGGCGAATCTGTCGCTCGAGGAGATCGAAGGCGCACAATGGATTTTCGATGGCAAAACGCTCGCGCGCGAGGAGCTGGATCCGCATGAGGCGAAGCTTCATGGCGTGCTGAAGGAGCTGAAGGACGATCTTTCCGTCGCCGACTTCCTGCGCCGCCATTTTGCGGGAGGCGAATACGAGCGGCTGCGCCATGACATTGCGTTGATGGTCGAGGGCTATGACGCCGCCGACCCCGAGCGTGCCTCTACGCTGGCGCTGCGCGACGAATGGATGGACGGCGGGCACAGCCCGCTGGCGCGGATCATCGGCAGCTATGGCGGCCTCGTCGCCTATCTCGCGGCCGAGTGCCGCAGGCATGGCGTTGCGATTCGCTTCGGCTCGGTCGTCTCGGCGATCGAGGAGACTGGCGGCACGGTGAGCGTTCGCTGCGCCGACGGCGAGGCGTACGCCTGCGACAGGGTTATCCTCACCGTGCCGCTTCCGCTGTTGGCAAAAATCGCGCTTCCGCAAGCTGCGCGCGACAAGGCTGCAGTCGCCGCCGATATCGGCTTCGGCAACGTGATCAAGATTTTGCTGCGTTTCGAGCGGCCATGGTGGCTCGACTGGAAGGAGGATCTCGGCGAGCTCACCTTCCTGCTGTCGGACGAGACGATCCCGGTGTGGTGGACGCAACGTCCCTCGAAGTGTCCGGTGCTCACCGGCTGGTTCGGCGGCCCGAGGACGGCGGAATTGTCCCGCCTCGATCCGCAGGCGCTGATCGCGGCCGGGCTGGATTCGCTCGCCGCCATCTTCGGCCTGCCACGCAAGGATATCGAACGCGGCCTTGTGGCGGCGACCGCGACCAACTGGGCGCACGATCCCTTCGCGCGCGGCGCCTATTCCTGGGCGACGCCGCAGACGCGCGAGGCGCAATCGATCCTTGAGCGCGCGGATGGTCCTGTCCTGTTCTCCGGCGAAGCGCTCTATCGCGGCCGCGACATGGGAACGGTCGAAGCGGCACTGGCGAGCGGGCTTGAGACGGCGAAGATGATTTTGCGGGGATAGGCCTGTCGCATTTGGAGAGGAACTTGGGAAGCAGCTTCATAGCGGGCCATCCTTCGAGACGCCTGCCTTTGGCGGGCTCCTCAGGATGAGGTCTTGTTTCGCGGTACGATCTTTGACCCTCATGGTGAGGAGCGCCGCCTTCCGGCGCGTCTCCCGGACGATGCTTTCGCAACGCCTAGAGAACCATGAGGCCGAGTGCGTTCGCCAGGAAAAAGGCCCGCATCTTTGCGGGCCTTTCGTCTAGTAGCGATAGCCGCCGGAGCCGAAGCTGAACGTCACGCCGGGACCGCCACCGCCGTAATAGCCGTAGGGCCCGCCGCCATAATAGCTATGCCGCGGATAATAGCCGTAGCTGCGATAGTATGGACGATAGTGGCCGTGATGACCCCAGTGATGATGATGGTGGCGGTGTCCGCGCCAGTGATGCCGGTGTTGCGCGCTGATGTCGGTCGATGGGCTACCTTGCGCGTTCTGCGCCGCCTTTCCGTTGTTGGCCGCGTGAGCCGCGGATCCGCCGGCAAGTGCCGCAGCACCGACAGCCATCGCGACAAGGAGATACTTCATGTCATCACTCCAGTTGAGATTACCGTGTGATAACAGAAGTGCGTCCGCGACGTTCCGGCGTCGAAACGACGCAGATCTCAGTTTGATCAACGCGTGTGAATGATCGCGTGTCGCGCGATCTATTGTCGCATGACGCCGTATCTGCCTCGCAATCGCCGCGGTGTCATGCCGTGGCAAGCATCGCGACAACTTCATCCGTTGTGACGATGCGGGCAAACTCGTCGTTGAGGTTCGACAGCGTCATCGCATGGATCGCCTCGGCCGAATGCGCGTCGCCATCGGGCCCGAGCCGATCGAACGTCCATGTCGCATCACGCACGAGGTCGGTGTCGAAGCCGAGATTGCCGGCCATCCGCGTCGTCGTCTCGACGCAATGATTGGTCGTGGCGCCGCAAATGACGAGGGTGGTGATGCCGGCTGCGCGCAGCCGGCTCTCGAGGTCGGTGCCGATGAAGGCGCTGTTGACGCGCTTGATGATCACCGGCTCACCCGGCGCTTCGCGCGCCTCGTCCTTGACCTTGTGGCCGGAGCTTGTCGGCAGAAACGACGATGTCGGCCGCGTGCCCTCGTGGCGGATGTGGAAGATCGGCGCGCCGCTCGCCCTGAACGCCTTGAGCAGATATGCAATCCGGGCCACCGCATCCGGATTGTTGCGCCGCTTCCCCGCAGCCTCCCATTCATCAAACGCGCGCTGGACGTCGACGACGATGAGGGCGGTGAGCGAGGGCAGGCGGATCATGGGGGTAGCTTTCCGGGTCTTGGTGGGGAGTATGCGAGGTTGCGACCGGTGCAGACAAGGCCGATTTTTCCCTCGTTTCGAGACGGGCCGCCGGATGGCGAGAGTGAGCTGAGTGGCGACCTCATGCTCGCAATGGCGTGTTGATGCAGCCACCGCGCACGCGGCACCCCCTCACGGATGCGGATCGGGGAAGCTGTGGCGTTCGGACAGTGCGGCGAGGATCGCGTCCTTGTCGGCGATGAAGGCGCGGCCGCGATGCTGGCCGGTCTGGTGCGGTGACGTCGCCCCAATCGCGAGCACCAGGAGCGGCAGCGACTGGTTTTCTTCGCCGACGAGCTCAATCACGGCCTGCCGCGGTCGCGGCCATGCGATGCGCTCGACGTCGAGCCTTCCGGCGAGCGCCGGAAACGAGGCCAGCACGCCCTCGATCAGTGCGCAATGCCAGCAATAGAAGCGCCGGCCCGGAAAGGCCGGGTCCTCGAAATCGGGGCGCAGCAGAAACAGACGGTCACGCGTCATGGGCCGCTCCGAAACATGGCCGCCTTGCTGAGGATCAAGGTGGGACTGGCTGGCCGACCTAACCTCAAGGCAGTAAATCTTTCCGGGAATCGATCGCTGCGGGAGGACGCCATGCCGGAGCCCATCAGTCAACCGCCGATCAGTCGACCGCAGGCTGCGCCTCGCACGCTCGCCGAGGTGGGGACGCTGCCAGAGCTCCTGCGCTGGCGGATCGCTCTGACGCCGGCGGCGGAGGCCTATTGGCATTTCGACAACGCCGCGAGGCGCTGGGTCAGCCAGTCCTGGCAGGAGATCGATGCGGAGCTCGAGCGCTGGCGGCGGGCGCTCGCGGCGGAGGGCTTGGCGGCAGGCGAACGCGTCGCGATCCTGATGCCGAACGGGATTGCGCATATCGCGATGGACCAGGCGGCGCTGTCGCGTGGCCTCGTGCCGGTGCCGATGCACGCCGTCGACAACCCAGACAGCATCGCCTACATCCTCGCCGATTCCGGTGCGCTTCTGCTGTTCGTGGACACGCTGGCGCGCTGGCAGGCGATCGTGGCCGCCGGCCAGCCGCTCGACACTCTCAAGCGCATCATCTGTGCCGATGCGCCGGGTCTTGCGGCAAACGAGGCGCGCATCGTCGCGCTCGACCACTGGCTCGATGCGGCACCAGGCGCGGCCGCGCCGATGCCGGACGTCGCGGTCAATCCGGACGATCTCGCCGCCATCGTCTACACGTCAGGCACGACCGGGCGGCCGAAAGGGGTGATGCTGTCGCACGACAACATCGTCGCCAATGTGAAGGCGATCGCCGGGCGTATTGCCGCTCACCCGGACGATGTCTTCCTGTCCTTCCTGCCGCTCTCGCATACGTTCGAGCGGACCGGCGGCTACTACTATCCGATCGCGGCCGGCGCCTGCGTCGCCTATGCGCGCTCGGTGCCGCTGCTGTCGGAGGATCTGAAGCGCGTCCGCCCCACGGTGCTGAATTCGGTACCGCGGATCTATGAGCGCATCTACGCGCTGATCATGCAGCATCGCGCTGCGGCAGGCGGCATCGAACGCGCGCTGCTCGATCTCACGCTTGCCGTCGGCGGCCGGCGTTTCGATGCGCGGCAGGGGCGCGCCTCGCTCTCGCTGTTCGACCGCCTAGCCTGGCCGCTCCTGAAGCGGCTCGTGGTCGACAAGGTGCTGGCGCAGCTCGGCGGCCGCTTGCGGGTCGCCGTCTCCGGCGGCGCGCCGATCGCCGAGCCCGTCATCCGCCTGTTCCTGTCGCTCGGGCTCGACATCCTCCAGGGCTACGGCATGACCGAGACCTCGCCGGTGGTCAGCGTCAACACGGTCGAGGACAACGACCCGCGCTCGGTCGGCCGCGTGCTCGACGGCATCGAGGTCAGGCTCGGCGAGCGTGATGAGCTGCTCGTTCGCGGACGGAGCGTGATGCTCGGCTATTGGCACAAGCCGGAGGAGACGCGCCGCGTCAAGGAGGCCGATGGCTGGCTGCACACCGGCGACCAGGCGCGGATCGACAACGGGCGCATCACCATCACCGGCCGCATCAAGGACATCCTGGTCACCTCCACCGGCGAGAAGATCGCGCCGGTGGATCTGGAGACCGCGATCCTCGCCGATCCCCTGTTCGAGCAGGCGATGGTGATCGGCGAGCAGCGGCCGTTCCTCACCGCGCTGGTCGTGCTCAACGCCGAGGCCTGGGAGCAGGAGCGCGCGCGGATTGCGACGAGCGGCAAGCAGGGCGAAGCGGCCGAGCGCGCCGATCTGCTCGCGCGGATCGCTGTTGCGGTGAAGGCCTATCCGTCCTACGCGACGCCGCGTGCGGTGTGGTGGACGCTCGAGCCCTGGACCATCGCCGCCGGACTTCTCACGCCGACCCTGAAGAACAAGCGACCCGCGCTCGAACATCGCTTCAAAGCCGAGATCGAGCGGATCTATGCGAAGAAGCCGGCGACGGCGCGGAATATTACTTGAACGGATCCTGGATCGACGGCGACGACTGCCGGATCCGGCGCACGCTCACCGGCGTGCCGTCGGAGACGAACAGCAGCTCGTATTTGCGGCCCTCGCTGTCGGTCGCCGAGCAGGTGATGTCGGAGACTTTCTTGGCGGCGAAATTGCCGGTCTGGCGGCAGATTCCCGTGGAGGCCTGCTCGGCCGGCACCGGCAGGCCGTCGACCTTGGGCCGGTGCTTGGAGTTGAGCAACATGCGGTCGATCGGCAGCTCGTAGGAATTGTCGTCGGCGCGCTTGCCGTTCTCGCCGGAGAACGACACCACATGGCTGTCATCGCTGGGATCGTCGATCGCGACGGCGAAATTGACCCGGCCCTTGTCGCCATGGGCGTACGCCACCGTCTTGCAGGCGAAGGTGCGGCCCGCGATCTTCAACGTCTTGCACTTGCCCGACATCAGCGCCAGGAGGTCGATCAGAGCGTTCTGCTGCGCCGGCGGGTTGTTGACTGCAATCGGGGTGGAAGACTCGGCAAAACAGGGACTGGCGAAAGCCAGGAAAGCAGGCACGAGGGTCGCGGCGAGAACCGGTCGGCGGAGGCGCATCGTCAGGCTCGCATGCCAAGAGACCAGAGAGGCGGAGACCAGTGGAGCGGGCAGATTCCGTCC
Source organism: Bradyrhizobium neotropicale (assembly GCF_001641695.1). Lineage (GTDB taxonomy): Bacteria > Pseudomonadota > Alphaproteobacteria > Rhizobiales > Xanthobacteraceae > Bradyrhizobium > Bradyrhizobium neotropicale. The sequence continues at coordinate 67,382 of NZ_LSEF01000089.1, read as the reverse complement.
ACCAACCATCGAACCCCGAATTGGTTGCGATCCCGTTCGTTCTACGATGCCAGACTGCAATACCACCGCGCCACCCGTCGGCGATTCGCTAGATCGCCCAACCCGTCCCAAGCCGGCACATGCCGCCAAGCCCATGTTTTTTTCGTGGCAGAGGCGGGCAGGGGTCACGCAGCCTGCTTCATCGTTCGCGCGAAGGCCGGATAAGTCTCGGCAAGGTCATCGAGAATTCGTCCGCGCAGCAGCGCCAGCGTTGCGGGATCGGGCCGCGGCGTCTCCCGAACCACCTCCGGCTCCGCATAGGAAAAGCCGGTGTTGTCCCTGATGTCGGCCGGGGTGAAGGGCGGATGCACCGAGCGCAGGGCAAAGCCGCCCGCCTCGCGGTCGAAATCGAACAGCGCCATGTTGGTCAGCAGCGCGTAGGGGCCGCCGCGGCGCGGGACCTCCGGCGTGATCGCCCGCGCGCTGACGAAATCGACCTTGGGCACGAACACGCGCGGCGAATGCTCCTCGCGAAACAGGATCACACGCGGGATCAGGTGATAGAGATAGGCCGAGCCGAACGAGCCGGGCCAGCGCACGTCGGTTCGCGGATAGTCGCCGGTGCCGACCAGGTTGATGTTGCCCTCGCCGTCGATCTGGCCGCCGCCGAGGAAGAAGGCGTCGACGCGGCCCTGAGCGGCGCAGTCGAACAGCTCGATCCCGCCATTGGTGAAGAAGTTGTGCGCTTGCGATCCCAGGATCGAGATGCGCACCGGCGGCTTGCCGTCGCGTTCGTTGCGCGCGCGCAGCAGCATCGCTCCGGCCGCCGGGATCGGCGACGACGCGCCGACCGCGACGTGACGGATGCCGTCGAGCAGATCGGCGATGGTGGCGATCAGGATTTCGCGGCGCTCGCGTTCGGATGACATGGCGTCACGCCACCTGCTTGCGATGCGCCAGGAAGGTCGAGAGATAGGCCCGAAAACCCTCCTCGCTGCGCGCCATCGCTGCGTAGCGCGCGATCTCGGCCTCGTCGGCCGGATATTCGTCCCACAGCGCCAGCGGCCAGGCGCCGCGCGCAGCGACCGCGATGCTGTCGACATAGAGCGAGGGCAAGACGCCCGCGGCGGAGTCTTCCGTTTCCAGCAGATTGCGGTCGACGATGCGTTCTACGGTGACCAGCGTGCGCTTTGCGGCATAGGCCATGGTCGCGAGCTCGCGGAGGCGGCCGATCCTGACGTTGCCGGCACGGTCGGCCTCGGGTGCATGGAACAGCGCGACGTCGGGCGTGATCGCCGGCACGACGACGACCTTGCGCGCCTCGCCGACCGGACTGTCGATCACCTTCCAGTCGGGGCGCACCTCGAGCAGGTCGCTGCCGATGATCCCGGCGATCGGCATGAAGGGCACGCCGTGCTGCGCCGCCATGAGACCTGCGTGAATCGCGGGGCAGGTGGCATCGCGCAAGGTTAGGGAGCCGGCCCGGACGGCGGCGCCGAAGCGCGGCGCGCCACCCGCTTCGCCGAGCGAGATGGCGCTGGTCTCGAGCGTGGCGATCGCGCCGGCACCGATCAGGAGATCGGCCTGCATGCCGCTGATGGGGACGCAGACCAGATGGAGGTTGTCGACGCCGGCATCGATCAGCGCGGCGGTCGCGGCCATCGCGACGCCGGAGCGATCGACGGGAACGGCCAGCGTCAGCCCCGATGCAACGCGCGCGGCCAGCGCTTCCAGCGCAACGATCTCGGTCATGGGCGTCCTCCGGTCTGTTTTCGTTATCCTGCCTCAAGCCATCGCCGCCTGCCAGCGCGTATCGCGCAAGGAAGGGCGGCGGTGCAGGCGGGTGTCGAGCAGGGCGCGGGCGCGGGGGAGGTCGCCGCTGCGCATCAGCGCCACGATGAAAGTGTCCTCGATCAGCTCGCGCTGGGCGTGGCTGCCGCCGATGCGCACGACCTCGGCGATGACAGGCGCGAGCGTTTGCGCGCAGGTCCCATAGTCTTCGTCGGCAAAGGCCGTCATCGCGCGGCAGATCGTGGGCACCACGGGACCGGCGGGCAGCTTGCCGTCGGCGAGCCGCTGCTCGATCACGGCCAGCCGCGCGGCGAGCGCCTCGCGGTTCTGCGTCGCGGCTGCGAACAGCGCCATGTGGACGTCGGCGAACGGGATGCTCGATTTCGGGAACAGTTTTTGCGCGGCGGCGTCGGCCTCGGCCCAGAGTGCCTTTGGCACGTCGTGGCCGTAAGCCGCGAGCCGCCACAGCAGCGAGGCGCCGTCGGTGATCACATTGAGCGGCGGCGCCCGCGTCGCCTGCGGCTGCAGCACGTCGGCATAGATCGCAAGCGCGCGCGCCGCATCGCCACGCTCGAGCGCGCCGAGCGCCTGGTGCCAGCGGATATGGCCGTGCAAGATGCCGGCGCGGTCGTAAGTCGGAATCCACTCGTCGACGAGACGATCGGCCTCGTCGATCGAGCCGTCCTCGAACATCGCATGCAGCACGGCGTGCGCGGCATGGGCGTTCTGACGCCGCAACGCGAAGCCGCGCTCGGTGACGGGGCGGCCGCGCGCGACGTCGCCGTTCTCGGTCATGGCCCAGCCGTACAGGGTCAGGAACCACCAGTCCTCGCCATAATGCCTTGCGACGCGCTCGCACAGCTCCTGCCGAGCGCGGTCGTGATCGGCCATGCCGGAGAAGGCGAACAGGCCGAACGCGCCGAGCGGCAGCGACAGCACGACGGCATCGCGCGGCCAGCTCTCGATATGCTTCAACGTCGCCGCCAGCGCCTCGGGCGGCCGCCCCTCGACTGACAGCGCCAAGGTCTCGACATGCGAGCGCTCGCGCTCCGTCCCTCGCTTGGCTACGAGCGCGCGCGCTGCCGCCGCCTCCTGCCGTGCGAGATCGCCCTGCTGATAGAAGGCGTAGAGCCGCGCCCGCGCGATATGCGCCAGCGCGAAATCGGGGTCGGCTGCGATCGCGTGCTCCAGCGCCTCCGCCGCGCCGGTCCAGCCGGCGAGCATGAGGTCGACGCCCTCGCGATAGGCGGATGCCGCTTCATCCGAGCCGGTGGAGAGCGGCAGCCCGTAGCGATCCTCATGCGCCATCGTCGTCTCCCGCTTTCACGCCGTCCGTGCGCGCCGTCCTTCGATCGGATAGGCCGGATCGTTGTAGCCCGGCGTTGATGGATGGCCGGACGTCACCAGCGCGTCGATCAGCGCCTCGTCCTCGGCCGTGAAGCGATAGTCGAGCGCGCGGATATAGTCGTCCCACTGCTCCTCGGTGCGGGGGCCGGCGATGACGGAGCTGACGAAGGCGGAGTTCAGCACCCAGGCGACCGCGAACTGGCCGGCGGTGATGCCTTTCTTCTCGGCGTGGTTCTTGATCTGCTGCGCGAGCTGGAGCGATTCCGGCCGCCATTCGGTCTGCATCATACGGGTGTCGTTGCGGCCCGCGCGCGTCTCCTTGTCCGGTGCGGCGTCGGGCCGGTATTTGCCGGTGAGCACGCCGCGCGCCAGCGGGCTATAGGGCACGATGCCGAGGCCGTAATAGCCGCAGGCCGGGAAATGCTCGACCTCCGGCATGCGGTTCATCGCGTTGTAATAGGGCTGGCTCACCGCGGGCCGGTCGATGCCGAGCCGGTCGCAGATGTTGCAGATCTCGGCGACACGCCAGGCGCGGTAGTTCGAGACGCCGAAATAACGCACCTTGCCGGCGCGGATCAAATCGCCCATCGCGCGCACCGTCTCCTCCAGCGGCGTCGCATGGTCTTCCTTGTGCAGGTAGTAGATGTCGATGTGATCGGTGCCGAGCCGCCTCAGGCTTTCATCGGCCGCCTGCAACACCCAGCGCCGCGACAGTCCGACGCGATTGGGGTCCTTGCCCATGGGGTTGGCGAGTTTTGTGGCGAGCACCCAGGCATCGCGGTTGCTCGCGATCGCGCGTCCCACCACCTCTTCGGATGCGCCGTTCGAATAGGCATCCGCCGTGTCGATGAAGTTGATGCCGGCCTCGTGCGCTTTGGCGATGATCCGCCGCGAGTCCGCTTCATCCGTCGGCCCGCCGAACATCATCGTGCCGAGACAGATCGGCGACACTTTCAGGCCACTGCGGCCGAGCTGGCGATATTGCATGGGCTATTTCCTCAACGCTTGCGTTGGCGCCAGCATAACCATGCCGCTCCATCATTGCGAGCGCAGCGAAGCAATCCAGGAATGTCACCGCAGCAACGGTCTGGATTGCTTCGCTGCGCTCGCAATGACGAAGTATGGAAGCTCCCTTGCTTCCCCAACGTCGTCCCGGGCCTTCGCCGGGACGGCGGCGGAGTGTGTGGCGCGCAGCGCTGGCAGCCTCACCGTGAGGTGGGGGCGAAGCGAAACGGTCCGCTACTCCGGCCCTTTCAATATCTTGAACACACCGTTCGCCATCACGATGCAGCGGTTGTCCACCGTGACTTCGGTGTTCATGAAGATGAGGCTGCGCGTCGAGCGGACCACGCGGGGGCGGGAGATCAGGAGGTCGCCGATCTTGCCGGCCTCGACGAAATGCGTGTCGAGCTGCACCGTCGCCATGAATTCCTTGCCCGAGACGTAGCGGGCGGTCATGCCGCAGGTGCGGTCGGCGAAGGTCATCATCACGCCGCCCTGGACCATGCCGCGGCGGTTGTGGTGCTTGTCCTCGGTGGCCAGCGCGAATTCGTAATGGCCATCGACCTTGCGCTCCCAGAGCGGCCCGATCAGGTGCATGAAGCCCGTGGTCTCGAGGATGGTCCAGCCGTCCGATTTGAGCTTCGCGGCGGTCTTGTCGATCATCTGCTGGTCCATTCTTGCGCGGGCATCTGCCGTCATTTCATCAAGCGCGCTCCTGGTGTAGTCAAGCATCATGAGACCGTTCGACGATGCCACCAGGCGGAATATCGCGGCCGCCTGCGCAGCCTTCACGCGTCTGCCGGAGAATGCCGACCCGGCATCGCTCAAGCGCGCGGCGGTGGTGGTTGCGCTGACCGCGGCGCGCGACAGCGACGACACCGCCTTCCTGCTCACGAGGCGCGCATCACACCTGCGCGCGCATCGCGGGCAATGGGCGCTGCCAGGCGGACGCTGCGATGCCGGCGAGACGCCGGTTGAGGCGGCGCTGCGCGAGCTCGACGAGGAGCTGAACCTCAAGCTCGGGGCTGGCGAGGTGCTCGGCCAGCTCGACGACTATCCGACCCGCTCGGGCTATCTGATCACACCGGTCGTGGTCTGGGCCGCCGGCAGCGCCGCGATCAGGCCGAACCCCGATGAGGTCGCCTCCGTGCATCGCATCGCGCTCGCGACGATCGAGCGCGATGCTGCCTTCGACTTCGTCGCGATTCCCGAGAGCACGCGCCGTGTGATCCGCTTCCATCATCATGAGAGCCTGATCCACGCGCCGACCGCAGCCCTGATCTACCAGTTCCGCGAGGTGCTGGCAGGGCGCCAAACCCGCGTCAGCGACCTGGAACAGCCGGTATTCGCCTGGAAGTGACGATGGTAAACGCAGCGTTAACGTGACGGTTACCGGATGCTTGCTACAAGGGCGCATGCATCACATCCCGATTCGACGTGTCCTGAGGCTGGTTCCATTCGCGCTCGTCCTGCTTGCGCCCGCGGCGCCCGCCCAGGATTCTGCCGCGCTGCCGCCCGCCGTCAGCAATGCCAAAGCCCAGCTATTGTCGCAGTTTTTTGCGCAAGGCGGGGCGTCGTCTGCCGTGCTCGAATATCGCCGCAAGCTGCAGGAGTATCAGGAGGCGCGCGCCGCCTTTGATGCCGAGGCCGGCGCTTATTGGAGCCAGATCGCGGAGAAGCGGCGCACCCGCAACGCCAAGCGCCGGAGCGGGCAGCAGGTCACGCTCGACGATTATGTGCTGGAGCATCCGCCGCTCTATAACGGGCCGAAGCGGCCGGTGAACCCGGAGCCGGAGGAAACGCCGGAGCGTCCCGCCCGAAAGCCGATTCCCGTGGTCGCCGATCTCCTTCGCGCGGCGCAGGAGCAATATCAGTTCACGCCACAGCGTCCGACCTCCGAGGTCGAGTTCAAGCGCGTCTATGCGCGCTACGCGCTCGCTTCAGGGCTTACGCGCGAGCAGGCCGTGCGGGTCTATTCGTTCGAGACCGGCGGCACCGGCAGTTACGACGTGCAGGCGGGAATCGAGCATGGCGGCAAGCGCGCGATCTCGACCGCGATTGGCTACAACCAGTTGCTGACGACCAACAGCGTCGAGCTGCTGGCCGAGCAGGGCCACGAATTCATCCGTGCGCTCGGTGAGAAGGTGACGCAGACCTCGGGGCCGGCGCGCAAGTCGCTCGAGTACAAGCTCGCCGTGCTGAAGCGCATGGTGGCGCATGCGAAGTCGGTGCCCGACACCTGGTCGGAGCACGAGAAGATCGGCAACACCGCGCAGGGCTGGGCCATGCATGCGATGGTGCTCGACATCGACGTCGGCCCGATGCTGCAGACTCACAAGCTGCTGACGTCGGTGCTGTTCGCCCGCGCCAAGGGCTATAATCGCCAGCTCTCCGCCGCCGAGCTCGAGATGATGAACCTCACCGGCGATGGCACCGGGCTCGACATGGTGACCATGCCGCAGGCGATGCGCGAGCAGGTGCCGACCTCGAATTTCTTCCAGCGCGGCGGCTATGAGCGCAATCCGGTCGCGATCCGCCACAACACTGTGGCGAAGCTGCTCGCGGTGACGGATGCGCGGATGGACAGCAACAGCAGCAATGGTGGCGCGCGGGAGCTGGCGGGGGCGTTTTAGGCAGGTGCCGTAGGGTGGGCAAAGCGAAGCGTGCCCACCATTTTTCAGATCGGAATGCGCTGATAGATGGTGGGCACGGCGCTGGTGCGCCTTTGCCCACCCTACGGCAGCGAGGGTCTACTGATCCGGCCCGAACTTGAACTTGCCGTCGCCCTCGAGATACGGGCCGGTGCGCATGTAGAGCTGGCCGTTGTGGCCGATGAAGAACAGCGTGCCCTTCGGCACCTTCTTGGCGCCCTTCAGGAGCTCGCCGGCATTGCTGGTGCCCATCCTGTAGGAAAAGGTCTTGCCGTCCTTGTCATAGGCATAGCCCATGTCGGGCTTCAGCTCCCACGGCGTCGCCGCGGCCTGCGCGAAAGCCGGCGCTGTGAACGCGCCGAGCACCGCTGCGATTGCAAATGTCTTCGTTGCGAATGTCTTCGTTGAAAATGCCATCATCCATCCTCCCCTTAATCGGGGCTAGCAGGCTTGAACAAATCACGAACGGCGTTTTCGGGTCAATCTGCGATCTCCACCGCGGCGCATCACGTCTTGTCCAGCAGTTTGTGATTTTCCCTTCGTCCCCGCGCGACTATGTTCCGCTTTCAGTCTAGAACGCAACTCGACAAAAAGATTGGTGGGGGTGATTCGAATGCGTCACGTCATGAAAATTTGTTCGGCCGCTGCGCTGTCGCTGGTGACGTCCGAGCCGGCCGCCTGGGCCGACGATTTCCAGCTCAGCCACAACCAGAGGATTTCCTGCAGCCGTGGCCTTGCCCCGGGCAAGCTCAACACCGCGACCTGCAGGTCCTACACTTATCTCTTCAATACCAGGACCTCGGAATATTTCCGCTGCCAGGTCTCGCTCGCGCTGACCCGCGACAACAAGGAAGTGATCAACGTGCAGACCGACGGCGGCTGCACCAAAAAGCAGCGCATCTTCGAGACCGACGGACATTACGATTTCGACGCGACCGAGACCGAGCCGCCGAACACCAACTCGTTCTTCGGTCCTGGCGGCTATTCGGTCTGGGCCGCCGACGTCACCACGCAGAAGGTCCGCGGCTGCATCATCATCTCCTCCGGCCTCGGCTCCGACATCTCCAAGTGCCTGGATATGACCTTCCAGTGACGGTGCACTCCCTCCCCCGCTTGCGGGCAGGGCTATCGCATATGCCCTGGTGGCGCGCGCTCGGCCTTCATGGTTCGAGACGCGCCGTAAGGCGGCGCTCCTCACCATGAGGGTCTAAGATCTTGCCGCAAAAAGACCTCATCCTGAGGAGCCGCCAAAAGCGGGCGTCTCGAAGGATGGGCCGCAAGGAGGCTGCCTGCCAAACTCTCTCTCATATGCGATTGCCCTGCGCTTGCGGGGGAGGGTTGGGGAGAGGGTGCATCCGCAATGAGACAATCCCCAAGCGGAGGAAGCCCTCACCCGGCGCTTCGCCATCGCGGAGACTTTGCCTCGGCGTCTCTGCCTCTCCCGCAAGCGGGAGACGTCGCGCCGAACCAGTGGCGCGAGTGAGTGATCCTCACGTGAGCTGGCCTGATCTAGCTGCGCCACGTCGCCGCACCTGCCGGGTTCCACCAAGGTCGAGCCAAAACAGCCGCTTCCCGCAGCCCTGTTTTGCCTTTTGGATGGGTTGACCCGCTTCCCTCGTCCGGCCAATTTCCCGCCCGGTTTGGGGAGTTCAGAAATCATGAAATTGAAGTTTTTCGGCGTTGCCGCGGCTCTTGCTCTGGCGGCGTCGGCACCTCGCGCGCATGCGCAGTCGTTCATCAACGTCCTGACCGGCGGCACCTCCGGCGTCTACTATCCGCTCGGGGTCGCGATCGGGAAGATCTACGGCGACAAGATTCCGAACGTGAAGACGCAGGTGCAGGCCACCAAGGCGTCGGTCGAAAACCTCATCCTGCTGCAGCAGGGCCGCGGCGAGCTGGCGTTCACGCTGGGTGACTCGCTGAAAGCGGCCTGGGAGGGCGAGGAGGAAGCCGGCTTCAAGAACAAGCTCGACAAGCTGCGCACCATCGGGGCGATCTATCCGAACTACATCCAGATCGTTGCGACCGCCGAGTCCGGCATCAAGACGTTGGCGGACCTCAAGGGCAAGAGCCTGTCGGTCGGCGCGCCGAAGTCCGGAACCGAGCTCAATTCGCGCGCGATCCTCGCCGCTGCCGGCATGACCTACAAGGATCTCGGCAAGGTCGAATATCTGCCGTTCGCCGAATCCGTCGACCTCATGAAGAACCGGCAGCTCGCTGCCACGCTGCAATCGGCCGGCCTCGGTGTTGCCTCGCTGAAGGATCTCTCGACCTCGAGCCCGATCACGGTCGTGGCGGTGCCGAAGGAGACCGTCGACAAGATCGGGCCGCCCTTCATCTCGGCGATCATTCCGGCCAACACCTATACCGGCCAGGACAAGGACGTGCCGACCGCGGCCGTGGTCAACTATCTCGTGACGAGCTCGGCGGTGTCTGACGATCTCGCCTATCAGATGACCAAGCTGATCTACGAGTCGCTCCCCGAGCTCGCCAACGCGCATGCCGCCGGCAAGGAGATCAAGCTCGAGACCGCCGCCAGCGGCAGCCCGGTTCCGCTGCATCCCGGTGCGATCCGCTATTACAAGGAAAAGGGGCTGATCAAGTAAGGCGCTTCATCCGTCGATGTCATGCCCGGGCTTGTCCCGGGCATCCACGGTCTTGGAGGCGCCGCAAGCCGTGGATGGCCGGGACAAGCACGGCCATGACGGTGTGGTGAGCGGAAGCTCAGTGTTATAAGCGCCACAGGTGATGGGCGCGGGGAACATCGATGTTGCAGGCAGAGGGCGAACAAGCGCCCATCAAGGTTGAATTCGACAATTTCGAGCATGGTTTTCCGGAAGGGTTCGGCCCGGGCTGGTGGGGCAATCTCGCCTACTGGATCGGCATCGCTTTCGCCTCGTTCCAGCTCTATGTCGCCGCCTTCAACTACCTGCCGAGCCAGGTGGTGCGCGGCGTCCATGTCGGCTTCCTCATCCTGCTCACCTTCGGCCTGATCGCCAACTTCACCGCCAAGAGCGATTTCAGTCGCGCGCTCGGCTGGCTTGTCGGCGGCGCCGGCTTCCTCTGCGGGCTCTACCAGTGGATCTTCTACGCCGACCTGATAGCGCGCGACGGTGATCCGACGCGGCTCGATCTCGCCGTCGGCACGCTGCTCGCGGTGCTGATCTTCGAGGGCACGCGGCGCCTGATGGGTGCGGCGCTGCCGCTGATGTGCGGCGCGTGTCTGGTCTACTGGTTCTTTGGCCAATATTTGCCGTCGCCGCTCAACCATCGCGGCTATGACTTCGACCAGATCATCACGCATCTGTCGTTCGGCACCGAAGGCTTTTACGGCGTGCCGATCTACGTCTCGGCGACCTACATCTTCCTGTTCATCCTGTTCGGCTCGTTCCTGGAGCGCGCCGGCATGATCCAGCTCTTTACGGATGTCTCGCTCGGCCTGTTCGGCCGCACCCGCGGCGGTCCAGCGAAAGTCGCGGTGTTCGCCTCGGGCATGATGGGCACGATCTCCGGCTCCGGCGTCGCCAACGTCGTCACCGTCGGCCAGTTCACGATCCCGCTGATGATCAAGTTCGGCTACCGCCGCGCCTTCGCGGCCGGCGTCGAAGCCACTGCGTCGATGGGCGGACAGATCATGCCGCCGGTGATGGGCGCGGTCGCCTTCATCATGGCGGAGACGCTCGGCGTCCAATACTCCGAGATCGTCAAAGCCGCTGCGATCCCAGCCATGCTCTATTTCGCCTCCGCGTTCTGGATGGTGCATCTGGAAGCCGGCAAGTATGGCCTTGTCGGCATGAAGCGCGCGGAGATCCCGAGCGCCTGGAAGGCGCTGGTGACGCGCTGGTATCTCGTGCTGCCGCTCGCCGCGCTCGTCTACATGCTGTTCGAAGGCTTTACGCCGCTCTATGCCGGCAGCATGGGCCTTGCGCTCACGGTGACGCTGATCCTCGGGGCCAGCATCACCGCCGGCGCCTCCTCCATGGTCATCCGCTACATCTTCTGGATCGGGCTCGCGCTCGTCGTCGCCGCGCTGTCGCGTGACGGCCTGCAGATCGTGCCGGTCGCGAGCGTCGTCGTCGGGCTGATCGTGATCACGGCGTTCGTGCGTGGCGGCCTCGCGGCGTTGCGCGCCTGCCGCGATGCGCTGGCCGAGAGTGCGAAATCCGCCATCACCGTCGGCATGGCCTGCGCCATCGTCGGCGTCATCATCGGCATGATGTCGCAGACCGGCGTCGGCACCATCTTCGGCAGCTGGGTGATCGGGCTCGGGGAGAAGAGCCTGTTCCTGGCGCTGATCATGACCATGCTGCTGTCGATCCTGCTCGGCACCGGCATCCCGACGATCCCGACCTACATCATCACCGCGGCGCTCGCCGCGCCCGCGCTCGCCAAGCTCGGCGTGCCGCTGATCGCGAGCCACATGTTCGCGTTCTACTACGGCATCATGGCCGACCTCTCGCCGCCGGTCGCGCTGGCCGCGCTTGCGGCGGCGCCGATCGCGAAGGAGAATCCGGACAAGATCGGCTGGGAAGCGATGCGCATCGCGCTCGCCGGCTACGTCATTCCCTTCATCTTCGTCTATTCGCCCGCCCTGATGCTGCAGGCCGGCGATCCCATGGCCGCGCAGCTCGGCTTCTACGGCGCGGTGGCGCTGGCGACCTTCAAGGCGCTGGTCGCGATCGGTCTGTTCGGCATGGTGGCGATCGGCTTCCTGTTCACGCGGCTGACGCTGGTCGAACGCGCGGCGGCGCTCGGCGCCGCGCTCTGCCTGCTCGGTGACTTCCCGTTCAGCGACACCGCGGGCTTCGTGCTCTCTGCGGCGCTCGTGCTGTGGCAGTGGCNGGCAGCGGCCGCCGGCAGTGGTCGAGGCGGTGTGAGCCTCTGCTTTGCCACAGCGGGCGGCGTGAAGGCGCTGGCGCTGACCGCCTTCACGCTTGCCTGGACGCATTCGATCGAGAAGATCGAATGGCAGGAGGACTGGCGCGTCACGCCGGCCGGTCTCGAGCTGGTGCAGGCACGGGTGAAGGGCACGGGCGCCGGCATGGAGCCGCCGCCGCAAGCCCGGCTCGTCGACGGCTGGTTTCAGTGGCAGCCGAAACGCGCACCCATGCAGGAGGTCGTGCTCGGCAATTCCGGCGCCGCCGGCGAATGGCGGTTGTGCCATGATGGCGCCTGCCAGACATTGTCGGAGATCATCGGGCATCCGATCGGTGCTAACGTCACCAAGATGAGCATCTGCGAACAACAACAGCAATAAGGGAGACCACGATGGATCGGCTCAAGGGCAAGGTTGCGATGGTGGTTGGCGCCGGCTCGATCGGGCCGGGCTGGGGCAACGGCAAGGCGACCGCCGTGACCTTTGCGCGCGAGGGCGCGCAGGTGTTTTGCGTCGACCGCAACGGCGCCGCCGCCGAAGAGACCGCGAAGATCATCGCGGACGAGGGCGGCAAGGCGACCGCGTTCACGGCTGACGTGTCGCGCGCGAGCGAGATCGAGGCGATGGTCGCGGCGTGCCTGAAGGCTTACGGCCGTATCGACGTGCTCGACAACAATGTCGGCATCGCCGAGATGGGCAGCGTGGTCGAGGTGACCGAGGAGAGCTGGGACCGCGTCTTCAGCGTCAACCTCAAGAGCGCCTATTTCGCCATGAAGCACGTCATCCCCGTGATGGTGAAGCAGGGCGGCGGCTCGATCATCAACATCTCCTCGATCGCCTCGATCCGCCATATGGGCATCTCCTATGTCACCTACGGCACTTCGAAGGCGGCGATGAACCAGATGACCCGCACCACCGCGATCGAGTTCGCGCGCCACCATGTGCGCGTCAATGCAATCCTGCCCGGCCTGATGAAGACGCCGATGGTCGCGCATTCCGCAGGCCTCGCGTCGAGCTACGCCAAGGGCGATGTCGAAGCGATGTGGCGCGCCCGCGACGCCCAGGTGCCGATGGGCCACATGGGCGACGCCTGGGACGTCGCGAATGCGGCGCTGTTCCTGGCCTCGGACGAGTCGAAATACGTGACGGGGATCGAGCTGGTGGTGGACGGCGGGATCACGTGCAAGGCGGGGGCGTAGACGGCGCCGCATTTTCCGCCGTCGTCCCGGGGCGCGCGTAGCGCGAGCCCGGGGGCCCATAACACAGGGCGTAGTTGTGGCGCGAGACTGATAACCACGAGCCTTCGCCAAACTACTCCCTGTGGTTATGGGTCCCGGCCTTCGCCGGGACGACAGTTGAATGTGAGGCGGCGGCCAACCTCCTCACGCTGTCCCGGACAAGCGAGCGCAGATCCGGGACGACGGCGGAGTGTGTGGAGGATCGAGTGATCATCCCCCCGCGCTCAACTCCGCGCGATCGAGCTCCTCCTCGAGCCGGTGGAACGCGTCGTCGCCGATCACCTCGGTGGCGCGGAGGTCGAAGATCGATTTTCGCGCTGCCTCGATGGCGCGCAGGCGCAGCGGATCGGCGGGCAATCGGCCGTCGGCGATGCCGCCGTCGGGATCGTTCTCGGCTTGCATCAGGATCGCGCGGTATTCGAGCCGCAGGATCTCCGCCTCCTCCGAGGGATCGTCGTCGATCGCATCGAGCGCGGCGCGATAGGCAACCGCGCGGGCGCGCGCGACCTCCACGCCGACGGGATCGTCGTCCTTGAGGCCGAAGGCCAGGATCAGCGGCCGCAGCGTCAGGCCCTGCACGACCAGCGAGCCCAGCACCACCGCAAAAGCGATGAAGACGATGAAGTCGCGATGGGGAAAGTTTTCCGGCAGCGCGAAGGCGGTGGCGAGCGTGACGAGGCCGCGCATGCCGCACCAGGAGATGATGAGGCCGCCCTTGGGCGAGGCGACCGCCTTCGGATCTTTCGGATGATAGAGGTCATGCGTGATCAGCACGCGCAGCGTCGTGCGATAGAACGTCACCCAGGCGAGCCGCACCAGGATGACCGTGAGCAGGATCCAGGCCGCCGCCACGCAGTATTCCCAGCGCACGTCCTGATCGAGCCGCGACCAGATCGGCCGCATCTGCATGCCGATCAGCATGAAGGCGAGCACGTTGAGCACGAACACCATCGTCTCCCACACCGCATAGGACGGCACCCGCAGCCGCGCCGGTATCCGCGCCGGCGCCGTGCGCGCGATCGTGATGGCGTAGACCACGATGGTGAGGATGCCGGACAGCCCGAGATGCTCGGCAGTGATCCAGATCAAGAAGGTGGTTGCGAACTGGACGATGATCGCGCTCGGCGCCTCGGTGACGCGCTCCAGGAACAACGGGATGATGCGGGCTGCGAGGAGACCGGCGAGGACGCTGCCGACCAGCCCCAGCGCAATCGTCGGCGCGACCTGGCTCCACTTCAGATGCTCGATGGCGACCGCGCCGACCGCGATGCGATAGATCAGGAGCGCGCTCGCGTCATTGAGCAGGCTTTCACCCTCCAGCACCTTCACCATACGGTGGGGCAGCTTCACCTGGCTCAGGATCGCGACCGCGGCCGCGGCATCCGGCGGCGCCACGATCGCGCCGAGCGCAATTGCGGCGGCCCAGGGCATGTCCGGCACCAGCCGGTGCGCAACATATGCCACGCCGACCGTGGTCAGGCCGACTGCGGCGACGACCAGGGTCGAGACGGGAACCCAGTTTTTGCGGAGGTCGCGCAGCGAGGTGTCGTAGGCGGCATCCAGCAGCACCGGTGCGACAAAAAGAGCCAATGCCAAATCGGGCTCCAGCGTCCAGGACGGGCTGTTCGGCACGAAGGCGATCAGGGCGCCGCCGATGGCGAGAAAGGTCGGGTAGGGGACCTTGATCCGCCGCGCTGCCGCCGATAATGCAACGGCGCCGAGCAGCAGCGCGATGACCCATTCGAATGTCGACACGACGAAGCCCCGAGATAGTTTGAGCGATGCTACAGGCTAGCATCAATCCGGCCGTATAATGGACAATATGGCGACAAGGCGAGACATTCCGATCACGAAGACGATGCGCGCTTGCGTTCTGATTCAATGGCTCGGTGCCGCCGCGTTGTTCGGCGCACTGTCTGTCGGTCCGGCCCATGCCGCCACCGGCGGCGAGCCGGTTGCCGTCACGCCGGTCGATATCGCGCCGTGCCTGGCTGCGGCGGCCGCCGATGACATGGACAAGGCAACGTCGGCCTGCGCTGATGTGATCGACAACGAGAAGACGGCCAAGCCGGACCTCGTCAAGGCGCTTGCAGCGCGGGCCGCGCTCTATGCGCGCCACGACCAGATCGACCGTGCGATCGCCGACGACAGCCGCGCATTGCAGCTCGATCCCACGCTCGCCGACATCTTCAATGCGCGCGGCGAGCTGTGGCTGAAGAAGGGCGACCGGCCCAAGGCCGTGCACGATTTCGGTGCGGCGCTGAAGCTCGATCCGAACCACGAGAAGGCCAAGGCCAATCACAAGGCGATCGCCCGCGAGCTCGAGCGCATCGGGGCGCAGATGGCGGTCGCCGGCAAGCCCAGCTTCAACTGCGCCCGCGTTCGCCGTGCCGTCGAGAAGGCGATCTGCGCCAATCGTGAGCTCGCCGATCTCGACCGCGAGATCTACGCCTTGAACGCGCGCGTCATCCGCGAAGCGCGCGGCCCGACGGAGGCCAAGGTGCTCCAGCGCGAGCAAGACGAGTTCATCGCCCGCCGCAACGCCGAGTTTGGCCGGCCGGGTTATGACCTGAAGAAAGCGATGCAGGACCGGCTGCAACGGCTGAACGGGGTGGATGGGTATTGAGGATGTCTTCGCCTCTCTCCCCGCGTGCGGGGAGAGGCCGGAATTTGCGAGAGCAAATTCCGGGTGAGGGGAGGTCTCCGCGATTCCAGCTCTCACCGTCCCCGCGGAGGCTCCCCCTCACCCCACCCTCTCGCGGCAGGCGGGGAGAGGGAGTGCGAAGGGCGATCCGCCCCTCACGGGAGGTCGCGGCTTGAACCGAACCCTGCGTCACCGCGACAATGGTGTGAAAACCTGATGTCACGGAGCTTTCTCATGTGCGGCACGCAGTCTTCCGCGCAAATGCCCTCTCTTGCGATGCGCAGACTGCGCGCCTGCTTCCTCGGCGCGGCCATGAGCCTTCTCCTTGCTGGTCCTGCCGCCGCGGCCGACGGGGAAACAGGTGTCAACTGCGCGTCCGGCAGCAAGGCCGAGCCGACCGACCTGATTTCGGCCTGCAGCACCATCATCGACCAGACCGCAAATCCAAATGCCGATCGCGCCGCGGCGCTCGTCGTTCGTGCCGACGCCAACGCTCGAACCTCCGGCGGTCAGACCGCAGCACTGCGGGACCTCGACCGCGCCATCGCGCTCGACGGCAGGAATGCGCGTGCCTGGCGTTCGCGCGGCGACCTCCTGCGCCGCGCCGGTGGTGATCTCAACCGTGCCGCTTCCGACCTCAGCAAGGCGATCGAGTTCGATCCGCAGGATGCCGAAGCCTATGAGCTACGCGGCGTCGTCTACATCAATCAGCGCAGGCTTGACCGCGCGCTCGCCGATTTCGACCAGGCGATCAAGCTCAAGCCGGACTACGCGCAGGCCTGGTCCGACCGTGGCGTGACCTTCCATCTCGGCGGCGACAACGAGAAGGCAATCAAGGATTTCGACGAGGCGCTGCGGCTCGATCCGAAGCGGCCGCGCACCTACACCAATCGCGGGAATGCCTACAAGCAGCTCGGGCAGCTCGACAAGTCGGTCTCCGACGACAGCGAGGCGATCAAGCTCGATCCGAAGGTGCCGGAATATTACGACAACCGCGGTCTCTCGCTCGCCGCGATGGGCGAGTACGACAAGGCGATCGCCGATTACGACCAGGCGCTGCGCCTCGCACAGCGGCCGAACTTCTTCACCAACCGCGGCGATTCCTACCAGCTCAAGGGCGAGCTTGGCGCTGCGCTGAGCGACTACGAGGCTGCGCTGAAACTCGATCCGAATTTCGCGCAGACCTATAACAACCGCGCGGTGCTCTACAAGAAGATGGGCGAGCGCAGGAACGCGCTGGCCGATTACGAGACCGCGCTGCGGCTCGATCCCGGCAACGAGAACGCCGCCGGCGGCCGCCGCACCATGATGGCAGAGATCGCAAAATTCGGCGACGAGTCGGAACGCCCCCTGGCCACGAATTCCGGCAACGGGCCGTCGTTCGATTGCGCGACGGCGAGGCGCGAGGTCGAGAAGGTGATCTGCGCCGATCCGCAGCTCGGGGTGCTCGACCGCCAGATCGCCGAGACCTATGAGCGCGTGCTGAAGGCGGCGAATAAACGCTCGGCGAATGACCTGCGCAAGAGCCAGCGCGACTTCCTCGCCACCCGCAACGCCAGCTTCGGCCGTCCGGGGTATGATCTGAGAAAGGTCATGCAGGATCGCCTGCAGCGGCTGAACGCGATGGAGAGCTGACGAGCGTTCGACGGTCGCGGTCTTCGCCTCTCCCCGCCTGCGGGGAGAGGCCGGAACCTGCCTAGCAAATTCCGGGTGAGGGGGACCTTCCGCGAGTCCAGCTTTCATCGTGATTGCGGATGCAGCCCCTCGCCCCGACCCTTTCCCCGTAAGAATGGGCAGAGGGAGACAGTACATCCTCCTTTTCAGCTTGAACCGCGGCCCGTTCCCGGGAAAATACCCGTCAAACAAGGCTGGCACTTGATCCGGGTCATGGCGGGACGGCTGTCCTGTCACAAGGTCGAGGCCAGGCAAATAAAGGGAACGGGAGCGCGGGTATGAACGTCCAGGGTAAGAGCAGGTATCACGAGGTGTATGCGCGCTCGCTCGCCGATCCCGAGGGGTTTTGGGCCGAGGCTGCCAGGGAGATCGACTGGATCGAGGCTCCGAAAAAGATCTTCGATGCCACCCAGGGGACCTATGGCCGCTGGTTCACCGGCGGCATCGTCAACACCTGCTACAACGCGCTCGACCGTCACGTCGAACGCGGCCGCGCCGACCAGGTCGCGCTGATCCATGATTCGCCGCTGACGGGCAGCACCAGGAAATTCACCTATGCCGAGCTGCTCGCCGAGGTACAGGCGCTCGCCGCCATCATGCAGGATTTCGGCGTCGCAAAGGGCGAGCGCGTCCTCCTCTATATGCCGATGGTGCCGGAGGCCGTGGTGGCGACGCTCGCCTGCGCCCGTATCGGCGCGGTCCACAGCGTGGTGTTCGGCGGCTTCGCGGCCAAGGAGCTCGCCACCCGCATCGACGATGCCCAGCCCAAGCTGATCCTGTCGGCAAGCTGCGGCATCGAGCCCGGTCGCATCGTGCAGTACAAGCCGCTGCTCGACGAGGCGATCAGGCTTGCCAGCAGCAAGCCGAAGGCGTGCATCATCCTGCAGCGTCCCCAGCTCATTTGCGATCTGACGCCGGGGCGCGACTACGACTGGGCGAGCCTGCGCCGCAAGGCGATCAATGACGGCAAGCGCGCGCCTTGCGTGCCGGTCGCCGCCACCGATCCGCTCTATATCCTCTACACTTCGGGCACGACGGGCATTCCCAAGGGCGTCGTGCGCGACAATGGCGGCCATCTCGTCGCGGTGAAATGGTCGATGTTCAACCTCTACGGCGTCAAGCCCGGCGAGGTCTGGTGGTGCGGTTCCGACATCGGCTGGGTCGTCGGGCACAGCTACATCATTTACGGGCCGCTGCTGCACGGTGCGACTTCGATCATGTATGAGGGCAAGCCGGTCGGCACGCCCGATGCCGGCGCGTTCTGGCGCGTGATCTCGGAGCACAAGGCGGTGGCCTTCTTCACCGCGCCGACTGCGTTTCGCGCGATCAAGAAGGAGGATCCGGAGGGGAGGTTCATCCGGCAGTACGACCTCTCCAAATTCCGCACGCTGTTCCTCGCCGGCGAGCGCGCCGATCCGCCGACGGTCGAATGGGCCGAAGCGCAGCTGAAGGTGCCGGTGATCGATCACTGGTGGCAGACCGAGACCGGTTGGTGCATCGCCGGCAATCCGGTGGGCCTCGGCATGCTGCCGGTGAAGCACGGCTCGCCGACCGTGCCGATGCCGGGCTACCAGGTCGACGTGGTGGATGAAGCGGCCAAGCCCGTCGACGCCAACACCATGGGTTCGATCGTCATCAAGCTGCCGATGCCGCCGGGCTGCCTGCCAACGCTGTGGAATCAGGACGAGCGGTTCAAGGAGGCCTATCTCACCGAATTCCCCGGCTACTACAAAACCTCCGATGCTGGCTACAAGGATGAGGACGGCTACGTCTGGGTCATGGGCCGCACCGACGACATCATCAATGTCGCCGGCCATCGCCTCTCGACCGGCGGCATGGAAGAGATTTTGGCCTCGCACCAGGATGTCGCCGAATGCGCCGTGCTCGGCATCAAGGATGCAATCAAGGGCGAGGTGCCCTGCGGCTTCCTGGTGCTCAAGGCGGGCGTGAAACGGCCGCCTGCCGAGATCGAGAAGGAGATCGTCGCACTAGTGCGCGACAAGCTCGGCCCCGTGGCCGCCTTCAAGCTCGCCATCACCGTCGGCCGCCTGCCGAAGACACGCTCGGGCAAGATCCTGCGCGGCACCATCAAGAAGATCGCCGACGGCGAGCCCTGGGCGATGCCGGCCACGATCGAGGACCCCAAGGTGCTCGACGAGATCGGGGACGCGTTGAAGGGGCGGGTGTGAGGTTTGACCTGTCATTCCGGGCCGCGCTTGCGCGGTCCCGTCGCATCGCCCCGGAATGACAACCTCACGGGGCTTGAATAGGCCGCATTTTTCCGCTCAACCCTTATCCTGAGGAGCGCGCTTAGCGCGCGTCTCGAAGGATGAAAGGCCCCGCTGCTGCATCCGGGCCTGCATGGTTCGACACGCCCGCTGCGCGGGCTCCTCACCATGAGGATGAAAGGCCTGCCATGAATTCGAAGCCGTTTCTTGCGATTGTGTTTGCGGGCCTCATTCTCTCCGCGTGCTCGGCACGCTACCAGACGCCGGTGGCGATGGGTGGTGACGACGACGATGCGGTCTGCCAGAGCCGCGGCTACGCGTCCGGTTCGCCCGAATACGTCGCCTGCCGCAAGGATCGCGACGTCCAGCGCAACGCCGCCACCGCCCGCGCCGACCGCCGCCAGCGCGACCTCGGCGAGTACATGCTGAACCACCCGGAACGGCCGTGAGCCGCCCCGGTCGACGGAGGCCGTCATGAACGAAGACCAGTTCAATACCAGCCTGCGTAAATTTCTGAAGCAAGTCGGTGTCACCTCGCAGCGCGAGATCGAGAAGGCCGTGCGCGACGCGATCGCGGCGGGCCGGATCACGGGCCATGAGAAGCTCAACGCGAAGATGGTGCTGACGATCGACAGCGTCGGACTCGTCCACGAGATCGACGACACGATCGAGCTGGGCTGATTTGCCGTTCGCGCGAGCCGCACGTTGACGGCTCCCGCGCCATTCGCTCGCATTCGCGTTCATCGTGACGCATCTGCAACGCCGCGGCCAAATTGTGGCGCGCGTCGCCTGATTTGATCGGCATCAAATCCTTCTCCATCCCCTTTCTGCTCTGACGCGCATGTCGCGCAACGAAGCGCGGACATGGCTGAAGGGGAATGCAATGCAAAGTACGATAAGAAACCTGGCGCGGCTCGCGACGCTTGGTGTGGTGGTTGCGGGGACTATTGTGTCGGCGGAAGCCGCCGACCTGCCGGTCTACAGGAAGGCGCCGCCGGTGGAAGCCGTCAATCCCTGGATGATCCGCCTGCGCGCGCTCGGTGTCCTGCCGGATGCCAGCGGCAGCAGCGTCAATGTCGCGGGCGTTCCGTCGCTTTCCTCGCCGAATTCGGGTCTGTCGATCAGCGACCAGGTCGTACCCGAACTGGACATCAGCTATTTCTTCACGAACAACATCGCGGCCGAACTGATCCTCGGCGTGACGCGTCATTCGATCACCGGCACCGGTTCGCTCGCCAGCCTGCCGATCGGCAAGACGACGCTGCTGCCGCCAACGCTGACGCTGCAATATCACTTCGACAATTTCGGCGCGTTCAAGCCCTATGTCGGCGCCGGCGTGAATTACACCGTGTTCTTCAACAACTCGGCCGCCAATGTGCCGGCGGCCATCGCCGGGCCCCGCGCGATCGTCGCCACCACCACAGGCCTGCATGTCAGCAACCAGTGGGGCGCGGCCGTGCAGTTCGGCTTCGATTACATGCTCGATCGCCACTGGGGCCTCAACGTCGACGTGAAGAAGCTCTGGCTGCGGCCGGACTACACCGCGACGGTCTCTGGGCTGCCGGTGAGCGGCACGGCGCATATCGACCCGTGGCTGGTCGGTGGTGGTGTGACGTATAAGTTCTGAGGTTGGGGGAGGGCACGGTGCTTCCCCAACGTCGTCCTGGCGGGCGTACCGAACGACGAATCTTCGCCAAACTACTCCCTTGGGGTAATCGCGACGAGCGCAAGCGCTCGCGCGGAGGTCCTGGCTTTCGCCAGGACGACCCCGGAGGGCGTGGCGTGCTCCGTTGTTCAGCGGCTGACAAAACAAAAACGCGGCGGGGTGCCCGCCGCGTTCAAATCGATCGAAGAGAGACTTGAGGACTACTCCTCCTCGTCCTGCTTCTTGCCGCCGAGCGTCTTGAGCTTGGCGAACACGGCGTCGACGTTGAGGTCGTCGCTCGATTTCTCGGAGGGCTCGAACTCGTCCTTGCGGGTGGTCTCGGAGGCGGGCAGCAGCGTGGCGCCGCCATAGGCTGCGTCGATCGGCTTTTCCTTGGCCGCGCGCTGCACCTCGAAATCGAGCTCGATCTGCGAGCAGAGGCCGAGCGTGACGGGGTCGATCGGCGTCAGCCCGGCGGTGTTCCAGTGGGTGCGGTCGCGCACGCTGGCGATCGTGCTCTTGGTCGTGCCGACCAGGCGCATGATCTGGGCGTCCTTGAGCTCGGCGTGGTTGCGCAGCAGCCAGAGGATCGCGCTCGGGCGCTCATGGCGGCGCGACACCGGGGTGTAGCGCGGGCCCTTGCGCTTGGGCTGGGGTGGCAGCACCACCTTGCTCTCCTGGAGGCGGAGGCGGTAGTCGGGATTCTTCTCGCCCTTCTCGATCTCCTCGCGGGTCAGCTGGCCGTTGGAAAGGGGATCCATGCCCTTGATGCCCTGGGCGGCGTCGCCGTCGGCGATCGCGCGCACCTCGAGGGGGTGCATCTTGGTGAAATCGGCGACCTGGTCGAAGGTCAGCGCCGTGTTATCGAGCAGCCAGACGGCAGTCGCCTTGGGCATCAGAGGTGCGTTGCTCATGGCAAATCTCCTTTGTGCTTCGCCCACCCCTTTGGAGGCGAAACCGGTGGTCATCAGCGATGACGGGAATTAACCCCTATATAAGCCGCCGGGGGGCAATTACGCAATGGTTCTGCTATAGATAGTGCCTTGACAGCGCCCGAAAGGGGGCCCAAGTCCCTGTAAAGTCCGAGCAGACCGTACCTAAGCCCTATTCAATCCATCGACCACGCCCCGGCCTTTTGCCCGAGGGGTGATTCGGTCCCGAGATCGCTTCATGTCAGCAAAACCAGACCTCAAGATCGTGCTTTGTTCTCCCCGCGGCTTCTGTGCGGGCGTGGTGCGGGCCATCGACACCGTGGAACGGGCGCTCGATAAGTACGGCGCCCCGGTCTATGTTCGCCACGAGATTGTGCACAACAAATATGTCGTCGACGGGTTGAAGAAGAAGGGCGCCATTTTCGTCGAGGAACTGGCTGAAATCCCGGAAAACACCACCGCGCCGGTGGTGTTCTCGGCCCATGGCGTGCCGAAGTCGGTTCCTGCCGACGCCCAGTCCCGCAACCTGTTCTCGCTGGACGCGACCTGCCCGCTGGTGACGAAGGTCCACCGCGAGGCCGCGATCCACTTCAAGCGTGGCCGCGAGATCTTCCTGATCGGTCATTCCCATCACCCCGAGGTGGTCGGCACGCTTGGCCAGCTTCCGCCCGGCGCCGTGACCCTGATCGAGACCGCCGAGGACGCCAAGACCATTACACCGAAGGACCCGAACAACATCGCCTTCGTGACCCAGACCACGTTGTCGATTGACGACACCGCGGAGATCGTGGCGCTGCTCAAGGAGCGCTTCCCGAACATCAACGGGCCGCACAAGGAAGACATCTGCTACGCCACCACCAACCGCCAGCTCGCAGTGAAGAAGGTGGCGCCGGTGGTGGATGCGCTGATCGTGGTCGGTGCGCCGAACTCGTCGAACTCGCAGCGCCTGCGCGAGGTCGCCGAGCGCGAAGGCTGCAAGGTCGCCGTGCTGGCGCAGCGCGCCGCCGACATCGACTGGAGCAAGTTCGGCAACATCACGAGCCTCGGAATCACCGCGGGCGCATCCGCGCCCGAAGTGATCGTCGAGGAGATCATGGACGCCTTCGCCGAGCGCTATACGCTGCATGTGGAGACGGTCTCGGCCGCGGAAGAGAACGAGTTCTTCCCGCTGCCGCGCTCGGTGCGCCCCGAAGCTGCTGCCGAGTAGCTCTTTATGGCGGTCTACACCGACGTCGCCGCCGACGAGCTTGCGGAATTCTTGAATCAGTACGATCTCGGCGAATTGCTCTCCTACAAGGGCATCGCCGAGGGCGTCGAAAACTCCAACTTCCTGCTGCATACGAGCAAGGCCTCGTTCATCCTCACGCTCTACGAGAAGCGCGTGGCGAAGAACGATCTGCCGTTCTTCCTCGCGCTGATGACGCATCTCGCCGAGCACGGCATCAACTGTCCGCTGCCGGTGAAGGGCAGGGACGGTGAGGCGCTGCGCGAGCTCGCAGGGAGGCCCGCGGCGATCATCACCTTTCTCGAAGGCGTCTGGCCGCGCAAGCCGAACGCCGCGCATTGCGCCGGCGTCGGCGAGGTGCTGGCGAAGATGCACCTGGCCGGCGCCAACTTCGCGGTTCGGCGCGCCAATGCGCTCTCCGTCTCCGGCTGGCGCCCGTTGTTCGATCAGGCCGCCGTCCGTGCCGACGAGGTGCAACCGGGCCTGCGTGCGTTTCTCGCCGCCGAGCTCGACCATCTCGAGAGCGGCGTCTGGCCGACGCAGCTGCCGGAGGGCGTGATCCACGCCGACCTATTCAACGACAACGTCTTCTTTCTCGGCGACCAGCTCTCGGGGATCATCGACTTCACCTTCGCCTGCAACGACATGCTGGCCTATGACATCGCGATCTGCCTGAACGCCTGGTGCTTCGAGGCCGATCATTCCTTCAACGTCACCAAGGCGCGCGCCTTCCTGAATGCTTACGGTCGCGTGCGAAAGCTGACCGAGGCGGAAGAGGCCGCGCTGCCGCTTCTGGCGCGCGGCGCCGCGATCCGCTTCCTGCTGACGCGGCTGGTCGACTGGCTCAACGTGCCGCCCGGTGCGCTGGTGCGCCCCAAGGATCCCCTGGAATATGTCCGCAAGCTGCGCTTCCACCAGAGCGTCTCGAGCGTGCGCGACTACGGGCTGATGCCGTCAGGACTCGTCGCGTGAGCGAACTTCCCAACGTCACCATCTACACGGACGGCGCGTGCTCGGGAAATCCCGGGCCCGGCGGCTGGGGCGCGATCCTGAAGTTCGGCGACAAGGAGAAGGAGCTGAACGGCGGCGAGCGCCACACCACCAACAACCAGATGGAGCTGATGGCGGCGATCTCGGCACTCGAAGCCCTGAAGAAGCCGTGCACGGTCGATCTCTACACCGACAGCCAGTATGTCCGTCAGGGCATCACCGGCTGGATCCATGGCTGGAAGCGCAACGGCTGGCGCACCGCCGACAAGAAGCCGGTCAAGAATGTCGAGCTATGGCAGCGCTTGGATGCCGCGCTGAAGCAGCACGAGGTGCGCTGGCACTGGGTCAAAGGCCACGCCGGGCATCCCGAGAACGAGCGCGCGGATCAGTTGGCGCGTGATGGGATCGTGAAGGCGAGGTTGCAGCAGAGGGTGACGGAGTAGGTCTTCATCGCCACCATGTCTTCAGGCGTCATCGCCCGGCTTGACCGGACGATCCAGTAGACCGCGGCGGCGTTGTGAATCTCGAAGCCTCTGGAATGCTGGATCGCCCGCTCCAGTGCGTAATTGCGCACAAGGCGGGCGATGACAGTCGTAAACGTAGCGCGAGGCTCGTCTCGCCTTACAGTTGCCCCAGCAGCGTATCGCCGCCGGACACCTCGACCTTGCCGGGCATCGCTTCGAGGTTCAGCTTCTTGACCACGCCATCCTCGATCAGCATCGAGTAGCGCTTGGAGCGGATGCCGAGGCCGTTGGCGGAGGCATCGAGCTCCATGCCGATCGCCTTGGTGAAGTCGGCATTGCCGTCGGCGAGGAAGGTCGCCTCGTCGCGCTGGTCGGTGTCGCGCTTCCAGGCGTTCATCACGAAGGCGTCGTTGACGGATACGATCGCGATGGTGTCGACGCCCTTGTCCTTCATGGCGTAGGCGTTGAGGAAGATGCTCGGCAGATGCATCTTGTGGCAGGTGCCGGTGTAGGCGCCGGGCACCGCGAACAGCGCCACCTTCTTGCCCTTGAAAATATCGTCGGTGCTTTTCACTTGCGGGCCTTCCGCCGTCATCACGCGGAATTTCGCCTCGGGCAGCTTGTCGCCAATCTGGATCGCCATCGTCAGTCTCCCTGGAAATCGGTTCCGCTTTGTAGACCGGGCGGCCGGGCCGCACAATATTTCCAATGTGCCTGGCGGCGAAGGTTGCGGCCCTTCACCGTGATGTCATCAGCCGGCAAAGCCGCCACTGTCGAGGAACGCCTGCTCCTCCTCCGTGGTCTTTCGCCCCAGGACGTGGTTGCGGTGGGGGAAGCGGCCGAAGCGGCGGATGATGTCGGCGTGCTCCTCGGCGTATTTCAGGTTCTCGCTGTCCTCGATTTGCCGGAACAGCTCAACGCAATGCTGCTGGTCGGGCAGATGCTCGGAATGCATGAAGGGCAGATAGAGAAATTCGAGCAGGATCGGATCAATCCGCTTGTCCATGCCGCGGGCGAGCGCGCGGCGGGCCACCTCGCGCGCCAGCGCGTCGCTGGAAAACGTCATGGGATCGCCGCGGAACATGTTGCGGGGAAACTGGTCGAGCACGATGACGAGGGCCAGCGCACCATCGTCGGTCGCCTCCCAGGATGCCAACTCGCCGGCGGCGGCCTTCCGCCATAGATCCAGAAAGCGGCGCCTGACTTCCGTGTCAAACACGTCGTCGCGCTTGTACCAGCGGTCGTAGCCGGCTTCGCGCCAAAAGGCGAGAATGCCGGCCGGTCCGATGTCGGCCACTTCAATCATGGACTAAAGCGGCGCGATTTACGCCGCCTCCGCCTTCTTCTCGTCGCGCAACTGCCGGCGCAGGATCTTGCCGACATTGGTCTTCGGCAGGTCGGTCCGGAATTCGATGTGCTTGGGCACCTTGTAGCCGGTGAGCTGCTCCTGGCAGAACCTGATGACGTCTTCCGCCGTAAGGTTCGGGTCCTTCTTCACCACGAAGGCCTTCACCGCCTCGCCCGATTTGGAATCGGGGATGCCGATCACGGCGCATTCGAGCACGCCCGGATGGCTCGCGATCACTTCCTCGATCTCGTTCGGATAGACGTTGAAGCCCGAGACCAGGATCATGTCCTTCTTGCGGTCGACGATCTTGGTGTAACCTTTCTCGTCCATCACGCCGATGTCGCCGGTGCGGAAATAGCCGTCGGCCGTCATCACCTTGGCGGTCTCCTCCGGCCTGTTCCAGTAACCCGTCATCACCTGCGGGCCCTTGGCGCAGATCTCGCCGGGCTGGCCGAGCGGCAATTCGTTGCCGTCGTCGTCGCGGATCGAGAGCCAGGTCGAGGGCACGGGGATGCCGATCGAGCCGGAGAACTCGGTCGTGGTCGCCGGATTGCAGGTGAGGGTCGGCGAGGTCTCCGACAGGCCGTAGCCTTCGGCGATGAAGCAGCCGGTCACAGCCCGCCACTGCTCGGCGACCGGGCGTTGCACCGCCATGCCGCCGCCGTTGGAGATCTTCAACTTGGAGAAGTCGAGCTTCTTGAAGTCGGGATGATGCATCAACCCGTTGTAGAGCGTGTTCACGGCCGGGAAGCTGTTGACCTGGTACTTCGCCAGCTCCTTCACGAAGCCCGCGATGTCGCGCGGGTTGGGGATCAGGAGGTTGCAGCCGCCGGCGCGCACCGCGAGCAGGTAACAGGCCGTCAGCGCGAAGATGTGATAGAGCGGCAGTGCGCAGACGATCAGGAGCTGCTCGATGTGCGGCGGTGCGTTGAGCGCCGGCTGGAGCCAGGCGTCGTTTTGCAACACGTTGGCGACGATGTTGCGGTGAAGCAGGGTGGCGCCCTTGGAGACGCCGGTGGTGCCGCCGGTATATTGCAGGAAGGCGACGTCGCCGGGCGACAGTTTTGGCTTGTTGAACGTGATGCCGCGGCCGGCCGCAAGCGCCTCGTTGAAGGGCACCGCGCCCGGCAGCGACCAGGCCGGCACCATCTTCTTCACGCGGCGGACGACGAGATTGACGATCACGCCCTTGAAGCCGAGCAGGTCGCCCATGCTGGCGACGACGACGTGCTTCACCGCCGTCTTGGCGATCACCTGTTGGACGGTGTGGGCGAAATTCTCGAGCACGATGATGGCTTCGGCGCCGGAATCCTTGAGCTGGTGCTCGAGCTCGCGCGGCGTGTAGAGCGGGTTGACGTTGACCACCGCAAAGCCGGCGCGCAGCACGGCGGCGGTCGCGATCGGATATTGCAGCACGTTCGGCATCATGATCGCGACGCGTGCCCCGCGCTGCAGCCCGCGGCCCTGCAGGTAAGCCGCAAGCGCCAGCGACATCTGATCGAGGTCGCGGTAGCTGATCGCCTTGTCCATGCAGATGAAGGCCTTGCGGTCGGCGAACTTGGTGAAGCTCTCCTCCAGCAGGTCGACCAGCGATGCGTATTGCGTCGGCTCGATATCAGCGGGCACGCCGGGCGGATATTGCTTGAGCCAGATACGCTCCATGGAAACTCCCCTCCTTCAGAGCCCGTTGTGTCTCGGGCTTGCCTCGTTGCCGGCAGTATCGAGCCTGCCGGAACCGGTGGCAAGCCGTTGAGGCTTAGGGCAAAGGGCGGGGGGAGGCTACTGGAATCGTCGCAAGCCGCGCTGTCGCACCTGCGAAGTGCCGACGCAGCATCGCTCGCCGTGCCGTTGACTTAACTGTTGTTGGGGGCTGGCTTGGGCTTGGTCGCCGCCTTCGGCTTGGATGGCTTCGCCACTTGATCGCCGTTGGCGGCAGGCTTCTCGGCAGGTTTGGACGCATCCGGCTTGGCCGCAGCATGCTTGGTCCCGGCCGGCTTTGCCGCGGTCTTGGCGTCGCCCTTGGTCTCACCCTTCGCATTGGGCTTGGCATCTGGCTTTGCGGCCGCCGTCCTGGCGCCCTTCCAAGCGTCCTTGTTTCCGTCCTTGCTTCCGTCCTTGGGATTGTCCGCCGCGTCGGGCTTCTTGGCCGCAACGCGCGACTTCTTGCCACGCGCCTTCGGAGTCGCCTGCTGGTCGGCATCGGCGGCAACCGCCGCGATCAGGGCGGCGCCGGTGCGGGTCGGGCCGGTGTAGACCGGCACCGGCTCGGTGGCCGCCGCGGCCGAGGCCATGAGATCCGAAGCCTTCATCAGGGGCGGTTGAAGCCCGGCGGTGAAGAACGTCACCTGGGCTTCGCCGCCGGTGGCCGAGGCCGATCCGGTCGGCCCGGCATTGGTCGCGATCATCGCATCATCATCGTCGCTCGCGGGCCGCTTGCGGTGGCCGCCGCACATCTCCTCGCGCAGGTTCGGCGGCGAGGCGTCGACCGGCACGAGATTTTCGACGGTGCCGAGCGAGGGGCGCAGCCACGTCAGATTGTCCTGCGCGAAGCCGCGCTCGAGCAGCTGCGCCGCCTTCACCGCACGCGCGGTGCCGGAGTTGGAGCCGAGCACCACCGCGATCAGGCGCCTTCCGTTGCGCGTTGCGGATGCCACGAGGTTGTAGCCGGAGGCGCAGATGAAGCCGGTCTTGAAACCGTCGGCGCCGGGATAGCGGCCGATCAGCTTGTTGAAGTTAGGCGTGATGCGCTTGCCGAAGCGGATCGCCGGGATGTGCACGAAGTATTCGTACTCCGGCAGGTCGCGCAGGAACGCGCGTGCGAGGATGCCGAGGTCGCGCGCCGAGGTGATCTGGCCATCGGCAGGCAGGCCGTTCGGATTGACGTAGCTCGTCTGCGTCATGCCGAGCTTCTGCGCGGTCTGGTTCATCATCGCGGAGAAGCCGTCGATCGAGCCGCCGACGCCTTCGGCGAGCACCACAGCCATGTCGTTCGCCGACTTCACCATCATCATCTTCAGCGCGTTGTCGACGGTGAGTTGCGTTCCCGGGCGGAAGCCCATTTTCGACGGCGATTGCGAAGCTGCGGTCGGCGACACCGTGAACAGCGTGTCGAGCGTGATCTTGCCGTCCTTGACCGCTTTCAGCGTCACATAGGCGGTCATGATCTTGGTGACAGACGCCGGGTACCAGGGGATGGTCGCGTTTTCCGCCTGCAGCACCTTGCCGCTGTTGGCTTCGATCAGGAGCAGCGCTTCGGCGTCCGCCGCGCGCGGCGCCAGCAGCGCGGCAAGCGCGAGCGTTGCAGCGAGCAGGTTCAACAGGGAATGACGAAGCAGCGGGCGAAAGACGTGCACTATCCGATTCCGGTCCTTGGAGACCCGCCGGTTCCGGACGGCTCTCGTGAGCTGAGTTTCGAACTTTGAAATCCGGCGCCGCCGCTCGCGGCATCGCAAACCTATACCGGCTCGTGCGTCGAGAACAGGGGGCTTGGCCGGGTATTCAGCAAGGAAATAGGCTGAATTTCGACGGCCTTAGGGGGATTTGACCGTCGCCGCTGCGGCTTCCGCCGCCGTCACGCTGGCCCGTGCGTTCTCCTGCACCATGAACTGGGCCCTGGCGAGCTCGGCGAAATGGCCGCCTTTGGCCACGAGTTCATCGAAAGTTCCGCTCTCGATCACCCTGCCGTTCTCGAACACCAGGATCCGCGTGGCCTTGCGGATGGTGGAGAGGCGGTGCGCGATCACGAAGGTGGTGCGGCCCCTCATCACTTCGTCGAGAGCGGCGTTCACCTTGGCCTCGGTGATTGCGTCGAGCGCGCTGGTCGCCTCGTCCAGGATCAGGATCGGCGGGTCCTTGAGCAGTGCGCGCGCGATCGACAGCCGCTGCCGCTCGCCGCCGGACAGCATGCGGCCGCGCTCGCCGGCATTGGTCTCGAAGCCGCCGCTGCGCTCGATGAAGTCGAGCGCCTGCGCGCGCTCGGCGGCGAGGCGCATCTCCGCGTCCGTCGCGTCCGGCTTGCCGACGCGCAAATTCTCCGCGATCGAGCGGTTGAACAGCAGCGCCTCCTGGAACACGACGCCGATGTTTCGCCGCAGCGACGTCAGCGTGATCCCGCGCACGTCCATGCCGTCGATCTTGATGAAGCCGGACTGCGGGTCGAAGGCGCGATGCAGCAGCGCGATCGCGGTGGATTTGCCGGCGCCGGTCGGGCCGACCAGCGCGATGCTCTGGCCGGGCAGCGCTGTGAAGGAGAGGTCCTCGACCGCCGGTCGCTTGCCGTCATAGGAGAAGGTGACGTCGTGGAACTCGACGAGGCCGGAGAGGCGTCCGGCATCGATCGCGTCGGGCCGGTCGTGGACTGCGGGCACGGCGTCGAGCACGTTGAAGAACTCCCGCAGGCGCGGCGCTTCCATGAACACGTTGTTGATGAAGCTGACGACCTGCTCGAGCTTCTGGATCAGCATCGTCGCGAAGCTCACGAACATCACGATCTCGCCGACCGTGGTCAGTCCCTGCTCATGCAATGCGATGCCGACCGTGAAGATCGCGAGCACGGTGATGGTGGTGGAAGCGCGCGTGATCACGGTGACCAGCGCCCACCAGGACAACACCGGCATCTGTGCCGCCAGCAATTGATCTGCGACGAAACGCAGGCCCTGCACCTCGGACTCGACGCGCACGAAACTCTGCACCAGCGCGACGTTGCCAAGCGCGTCGGAGGCGCGGGCGGAGAGGTCGCTGTAATGCTCCTCGACCGCCATCTGCATGCCGTAGGTCTTGCGTACGACGAAGGTGGTCAGACCCGTGAAGACGACGCAGAGCACGAACAGGAGGATCGCGAGCCGCCAATTCAGATAGAGCGACAGCGGCAGCAGCACCACGACCGAGAGGATCGCGGCAAAATGCTCGCGGAAGAAGCCGAGCCACAGTCGCCACAGCGCGTCCGTGCCGTTCAGCATCACCTTCATCAGCCGGCCCGAATGGGTGCCGGAGTGGAAGGTCAGCGGCAGTTGCAGGATGTGCTCGAAATAGCTCGTCAGCACTGCCTGACGCTGGCGGTGGGCGAGGCGGTCGGCGTGCAGCGCGACAAGCGCGCTGCAGATGATTGTGAACAACCCGAAGGCGACCCAGGCCCAAAGAAACGGCCAGGCCGAATTCGAGCCGGCCACCGTCTTGCCGGAGAGCACGTCGACGATACGTCCGAACAGCACGGGCTCGGCGAACTGCGCGCTCGCGAGCAGGAGATTGGCGATCGCCAGCAGCCAGCCCAGCCGCGCCTCTCTGCCGAGCAGCTCAAGAACGCGGGTGTAGAGGCGGAGGATGGACATGCGGGCGACGAACTCGGGTGGGCGACTGGAGGAGCCCGTATTCTAAACTAGGATCGCCTGCGAGATACAGCGGAAGCTGCCAGTTTTACTCAATTGATCAGCCGGTCCTCGACCGGTGGCAGGAACTGCGCGTCGAAGATGTCGCTTGCGGCCGGGCGCTTGCGGAATTTGAAATCCTGCGCGATCTGGTCGATCGAGCGCTCCAGGCGCGCGGCGTCGACACCGCCGAGGCCATCGCGGCGGACCTCGTCGGTCAGTACGTTATCGGCGAGCACGGTGCGCAGGCGCTCGAGTTCGAGATCGCGATCGCCGCTGTCCATGCGGCTTACGGCCTCGTCCACCGCGCGCGTCGGCTCCTTCACTGTGGCGTTGATGCCGGCGACCAGCGCGCGCACGAAGCCCTTCACCGCGTCCGGCTTTCCTGCTGCGAAGGCGGGATTGACCACCACGGCAAAACCGTAGGCTTCGCAGCCATAGTCGGCGTAGCGCAGCACGGCGAGATCGCCCGCGGGCACGCCGCGGTCGCGCAGGTTCACCGCCGAGAGATAGCTGAATCCCGCCACCGCGTCGACCTGCCCGGCCGAGAGGATCGGTTCGCGCACCGCCGCGCTCATCTTGTGGAATTTCACGTGCGAGGTGTTGATGCCGTTTTGTTGCGCCAGTGCCGGCCACAGCCGGATCGACAGATCACTGTCAGCAACGCCGACGGTTCTGCCCTCGATATCGGACGGTTGGTGAATGCCGCGGCTCTTGCGTGCGACGATCGCGTAGGGCGCGCGATTGAACAGCACGAATACCGCCTTGATGGGCGCCGCATCGGAATTGTCGCGGAAGCGGATCAGCTCGTTGATGTCGACGAGCGCGAGATCGCTGTCGCCCTTCGCGACACGCGCGAGCCCCTCCGGCGATCCGGCCGCGCTGGTGAAGGAGACCGTGAGATGCTCGGCGGAAAATCTGCCGTCCTTCATTGCCACGAAGAACGGCGCCATGCTCGAGTCAATCGGCCGATCGAAGGCAAACCGGATTGCAATGGGCGATGCGCTGGTCTCCGCTGCCCCAGCGTCGCGCGCGGCCAGCATGGCCATCACGATCGTGAACGCCAGCAGGCCACGAAGAGCGATCGTTCCAAGTCCGAACATCAGCGGCGCCGGTCCCGCCTTTATTATGGTTTGATGACGCTTGACGAGTGTGCAGCGCCGGCTCGTATCCATCGTGGACGATCGAACATGAACGGTAGATGAGCGGAGGTTGCGTCACGATTACGCAACCCCGTTCAGCTTGTGTTGGGGTTGGGGAACCCAACATGGGATGCGGGGGTTTGAGAGGCATGAGCCTGTCCGCAGGCACCATCGCAGGTCCCAAGGAGGGTCCAAGACATGTTAGACCGAGTTTCCAGGTTTGCCGGCCGCAAGGCCGTTCTTGCAACCGCGGCCGTGCTGGCCCTGACCACCGTCGCGCCCACGGCCTCGTTCGCAGGCGGCCGCCACTGGCNTGGCGTGGCGGCGGCGGAGCGGCTGCGGCCGCGGCATTTGCCGGCATCGTCGGCACCGGCCTTGCGATCGCCGCGTCCCGCAACGCCTACGCTTATGACTACGGTCCGGCCTATTACGGTGGCGGTCCCGTCTATTATGGCGGCCCGACCTACTACGGCGGCGGCCCCTATTACGGTCCGGGCCCGGACTACCAGGCGCAGCGCTATGGTGGCACGGCACCGTCCGAGCTCTGCGGCCAAGGCTACTTCACCAACTGTTACTAGCCTTAACGGGTACGAGCCTTAACGGTACGAGTCTTAACGGGTACGAGCTTGGCTACCAAAGGTTGACCACAACAGGCCGTCGTGCTTGCCGCGGCGGCCTGTTTTTTGGTTCTCCTATCGGACGTTAACGCGCTCGCCATTGGTTTAGGGTAGTTTTGATGACATGAGCGATTCGCTTGAGCGGCTATATCTGGCTGTGCTCGCGGCCAGGGATCTTGATCCCCAGACATCACGCACGGCCCGGCTGTTTCAGCGTGGGCCGGCCAAGATGGCGAAGAAGCTGGCCGAGGAGGCCATCGAGGTCGTCATCGACGCGGTCCACGGCGATAGCGAAGCCGTGATCAGGGAAAGCGCTGATCTGCTCTACAATCTCACCGTGCTCTGGGTGTCGGCCGGCGTGCGTCCCGACGACGTCTGGCGCGAGATGGCCCGGCGCGAAGAGATGCTCGGCATCGCCGAGAAGCTGCCGAAGTCGGCGATGAAGCTGCCCAAGGTCGCCTCGCCGTCCGTCGCTGCGCGGCGACCGATTGTCGCGCTCGAGGGCCGCGCGGCGCGAAAGCGCCACTAGAAGCAACACAAATCGGCCCAATCTTGCCATGGACAAATCCGTCCCATGGTGCTTGATCGCGGCGCCATGCTGAAACGTATCTACGATTGGTGCATCGACGCCGCCCACAAGCCCTACGCGCTCTGGATCATGGGCGCCGTGTCTTTCGCGGAGAGCTCGTTCTTTCCGGTGCCGCCGGATGTGATGCTGATCCCGATGTCGCTGGCGCGCCCGCAGCGCGCGTGGGTCTATGCGGCGGTCTGCACCGCCACCTCGGTGCTCGGGGGCATGTTGGGCTACGCCATTGGCGCGCTGCTCTATGACTCGGTTGGCCACTGGCTGATCCAGGTCTATGGCCTCGGCGACAAGGTCGATGCTTTTCGTGCTTCCTATGCCGAATGGGGCGCCGTGATCATCCTGCTCAAGGGGCTCACCCCGATCCCCTACAAGCTCGTCACCATCACCTCGGGCTTTGCCGGCTACAATATCGGGCTGTTCATCCTGTGCTCGATCGTGGCGCGCGGCGGACGCTTCTTCGTCGCCGCCGTGCTGCTCAACCGCTATGGCGACTGGATCCGCGTCAGGATCGAACGGCATCTCGGCCTCTGGGTCGCGCTCGGTGCCGCCGTGCTCGTGCTTGGCTTCGTGGTGGCGATCAAGCTGATCTAGCGAGGCGCTTTGCCGCCGCGCTGGCTTCGGCTACGGTTGCGCCATGATGGTTCGATCCGGCAACACGGTCGCGCGACTCCGGATACTCGTGACCGCGGTGCTGCTGGTCGTGCCTGGCACCGCCGGCTTCGGATGGGCCCAGTCCACCGCGCCTGCGTCCGCGCCGTCGCTCGGTCTTCGGGAGGCTGGACCCCAGGCGCTGCCGCAATCGGCGCCCGCTCCGTCGGGACCGCCGGCGGGCGAGGAGAATCCGGGTCTGATCAATGAGATGGGCAAGCTGTTCGACAAGCTGCCCTCGATCCTTCCGCCGTTGAAAAGCCCAGGTGAGACGATGGACGGCCTGTCGCGCTTGGCGAAGCCGTCCAGCATGGTGTCGGGCCGCGTTGTCTGCCCGGCTTCGGCGAACGGCGCGCCGGACTGCAAGCAGGCCGCTGACCAGCTCTGCCAGAGCAAGGGCTACAGGGAAGGCAAGAGCCTGAACGCCGACTCCGCCGAGAAGTGCTCGGCCAAGGTCCTGATCCCGGGCAGGCAACGCAAACCGGATGACTGCCGCACCGATACTTTCGTGACCAGCGCGCTGTGCCAGAACTGAAGGCGATGACGCCGCGCGCGAACAACAAGGAGCGCCCATGAGCCGTACGGAGCAGGACTTCCTCGGACAGCGTGAGATCGCCGACGACATCTACTACGGCGTCCAGACCATCCGCGGGAAGGAGAACTTCCACATCACCGGCATTCCGATGAGCCAGGAGCCCTACTTCGTGAAGGCGCTCGGCTACGTCAAGAAGGCCGCGGCCATGGCCAACCGCGATCTCGGCGCGATTGACGGCAAGGTTGCGGACGCGATCATCGTCGGCTGCGACCGCGTCATCGCCGGCGACATGATGGATCAGTTCGTCACCGACTTCATCCAGGGCGGCGCCGGCACCTCCACGAACATGAACGCCAACGAGGTCATCGCCAACCTCGCACTGGAATCGCTCGGCTTTGCGAAAGGCGACTACCAGCAGGTCAGCCCCAACGATCACGTCAATTACGGCCAGTCCACCAACGACACCTATCCGACCGCCTTTCGGCTTGCGCTGATCCTGCGGCTCGAAAGCTACATGACGGCGTTGCGCCAGCTCCAGGAGGCCTTCTTCACCAAGGGCCGCGAGTTCGACCGCGTGCTGAAGATGGGCCGCACGCATCTGCAGGACGCCGTGCCGATGTCGCTAGGGGCCGAATTCCGCGGCTGGGGCACCACGATCGGCGAGGAGGTTGACCGCATCTCGGAAGCCCGCGCGCTGCTGCGTGAGATCAATCTCGGCGCCACCGCGATCGGCACCTCGGTCACGGCCGCGCCCGGTTATCCCAAACTCGCCGTCCGGCACCTGAGCGCGCTGACCGGCGTCGACTTCGTGCTCGCCGGCGATCTCGTCGAGGCAACGTCCGACACCGGCGCCTATGTGCAATTGTCGGGCGTCCTGAAGCGCACCGCGAGCAAGCTGACAAAAATCTGCAACGACATCCGCCTGCTCGCCTCAGGCCCGCGTGCGGGCCTGAACGAGATCAACCTGCCGCAGCTCCAGCCGGGCTCCTCGATCATGCCCGGCAAGGTCAATCCGGTGATCCCCGAGGTGGTCAACCAGACCAGCTTCCTCGTCATCGGCCTCGACACCACGGTGACGCTTGCCGCCTCCGCCGGCCAGCTCCAGCTCAACGTGATGGAGCCGGTGATCTCGTTCGCGCTGTTCTTCTCGATCCGCACCATGGAGCGCGCGGTCAACAGCCTGCGCGAGAACTGCGTGCTCGGCATCACCGCCAACGAGGAGCACACCCGCAACATGGTGCTCAACTCGCTCGGCATCGTCACCGTGCTGAAGCCGCTGCTCGGCTACAAGCAATGCGCCGAGATCGCGCGCGAGGGCTACAAGAGCGGCAAGTCGCTGCACCAGATCGTGGTGGTCGAGCGCAAGCTGCTGACGCAGGACAAGTGGGACGAGATGTTCTCGTTCGATCGGCTGATCAATCCGGATCTGATTGCGTGAACGTAGATCGCGCATCCCGTCATTCCGGGATGCGCCGACAGGTGCAGGCCCGGAATCCATCAGGCCTCAGCGTGAATGGTGCGATGGATTCCGGGTTCGCGCTTCGCGCGCCCCGGAATGACGAAGCGGGAATTGAAGCGAACTCGCGCAGCGAATTCCGTGCCTTGGAATTGCGGTAACGACGTCCGCGGGTGGCGTGCAAACGCAATACTTGACAGTGGAAAGATTGCCTTGTTGGTATGGCCGCCAAGCCTTCAACATGTCAGCCCAATAGAGGATCGTTTCGCTATGACCATGCCTGCGCTGTTCAAAGGGCGCCTGTCGATCCCCGTGATCGGTTCGCCGCTCTTCATCATCTCGGTGCCCGATCTCGTGATCGCGCAGTGCAAGGCGGGCGTGGTCGGCTCGTTTCCCGCTTTGAACGCACGTCCGCCGGAGCTGCTCGACGAGTGGCTGGCGCGGATCACCGAAGAGCTCGCGGCCTATGACCGCGCCCATCCCGAGCGGCCTTCCGCACCGTTCGCGGTGAACCAGATCGTGCACAAATCGAACAACCGGCTCGATCACGACATGCAGCTCTGCGCCAAGTACAAGGTGCCGATGATCATCTCCTCGCTCGGCGCGCGCGAGGAGCTCAACCAGGCCGTTCACGGCTGGGGCGGCATCGTCTTCCACGACGTGATCAACCAGAAATTCGCGAACAAGGCGATCGAGAAGGGCGCCGACGGCCTGATCCTGGTCGCGGCCGGCGCCGGCGGCCATGCCGGCACGATCTCGCCACTCGCCTTCGTCGCGGAGACGCGCAGATGGTTCGACGGCCCGATCGCGCTGTCGGGCGCGATCGGCAACGGCAAGGCGATCCGCGCCGCGCGCATTCTCGGCGCCGACTTCGCCTACATCGGCTCGGCCTTCATCGCCACGCAGGAGGCCAATGCGGTCGAGCGCTACAAGGAGATGATCGCGGGCTCGACCGCCGACGACATCGTCTATTCCAACCTCTTCACCGGCGTGCACGGCAACTACCTGAAGCCCTCGATCCTCGCGGCCGGCATGGACCCGGAAAACCTGCCGTCCTCCGATCCCTCCAAGATGAACTTCGGCACCGACGCCTCCGGCGAGCGCGCCAAGCCGAAGGCCTGGAAGGAGATCTGGGGCTCGGGCCAGGGCATCGGCAGCGTCGACAAGGTCGTGCCCGCCGCCGAGCTGATCGCGCGCTTCAAGAAAGAATATGACGAGGCGATCGATCCGCCGTTGTGATCGCTCTCGTGTCCCGGACGCGGTGCGGCATGAAGTTCGGCGCCGCAGAGCCGGACCCATCGCCGCAACATATGGACCCGGATCAGCAGCGCACCGCTACGCGCTGCGCTGAGTCCGGGGAACGCCAGCCGAGCCCGAGCAAGACATGACCGCCATCTACCGCGTCGACGGCAACAGCGTCGTCACCAGCCCGAATGCCGCGGGTCCCTGGGACCGGCGCATGCAGCATGGCTCGGCGCCGGCCTCGCTGGTGACCTGGGCGGCCGAACGCATCCCGACGCAAGTGCCGATGGACATCGCGCGCGTCACCATCGACCTGATGCGGCCGGTGCCGGTGGCGCCGCTCACGATCGCGACCGAAGTCTTGCGCGAGGGCCGCAAGATTCAGCTCTGCGCAGTCAAGTTGCTGGCCGACGGCGTGCAAGTCGTCGGCGCGACCGTGCTCAAGATCAAGCGGCAGGTGCTGACGTTGCCGGACGACGTCAAGGAGTTGCCGGTCGAGCTGTCGTCTCCGGAGGACTCTCTCGTCGAGGACGGCCACGCCGCGACCAGTCCGTTCGTGCGATCGGTCTCGATGCGCGCCGCGCGCGGCCGCTTCGGTCAGGCCGGCGCTGGCGCGATCTGGTTTCGCGTCGACCATCCGCTGATCGAAGGTGAAGTGATCTCGCAGGCGATGCGCGCTGTGGTCGCTGCCGATTTCTCCAACGGCACCGCCTCGACGCTGGATTTCCGCGCCTGGACCTACATCAACGCCGACCTCACGGTGAGCTTTGCGCGCCAGCCGGTCGGCGAATGGATTTTGCTTGACGGGGAATCCTGGATCGGTGCCGACGGCACAGGGCTCGCGATGTCGCGGCTCGCGGACAGGCAAGGCTATTTCGGTCGCGCTGTGCAGAGTCTCGTGATCGAGAAGCGGTGAGCTTCACGGCTTTCGCCGCGCTCAAGTCCTGGTGTCAATTTGAATGGCAGCTTCCGCCGCCGCGGAAGGGATGCCCTGGTCGCGAACCTCTTCTTGTCCGGAGGTCTCTGTTCGACGCCAGCGTCCTGCCAGTTCAACTGCCGTAGACGATCTTGATCTCCCACAGCAGGACAATGATAGCCGTGATCAACGTGACCGCAGCCAACGCACTTTCCAAGGAAGCGACTCTCATCTGATACTCCGCTTCCCAGCCCCATTTGCGGTCTAGTTGATTCGTTGATTCGCCCGCAATTGCGCGCGCATCGTGCCCTCACACTCCGTGGCGGATTGTTGTTCGCCGGCCACAACAACACCGTAATACTCCGGAGGAAAATGCTGCCATGCAGCGGCGTTTCGCGCGGCGCGTGCACTCCGAACCCGGGATCACAATCAGGACGATTATCTCGCCACTCGATCTCGCCGGCTCCAGAAGCTCGCGTGCAACGTCTTCTTGTCGACTTTGCCGGCGCCGGTCATCGGCAGCTGCCTGACGAACCGGATCCGCTTCGCTTTGTCATCGGCTTCTGACGTGCCAATGTTGCCGCAACGTCGGCGCATGCGGGACGGAATGGCAAAGCCCGCTTTGAGGAGGCTGCGTGACGTCCGACCGACTGCAACGCTTTCGCGACCGTCTCAGCCTGCCGCTGATCGCGGCGGCGCCAGGCGCCGGCGGCTAGACCGGTTGGCTCAACCCGTTCGCCTTCGTCCGCGCGGTGCGCGCGTTCTACGACGGCATCATCGTGCTCGCCGGCGGCATCAGCGACGGCCACGCGCTGCAGGCCGCCGAAGTGCTCGGCTGCGATCTCGCCTATATGGGCACGAAGTTCATCGCCACGCGCGAGAGCATGGCGGATGACAGCCACAAGCAGATGCTCGTCAACAGCAGCGCCGACGACATTCTGCTCACCACTGCGTTCACCGGACTTCAGACCAGCATGCTGAAGCCGTCGATCGTTGCCGCCGGTCTCGATCCGGACGACCTGCCCGCGCGCGGCGCCATCGACATCGGCAAGGACATCGACGTCACCGCGCGCGAGAACCGGCCGAAGCGCTGGCGCGACATCTGGAGCGGCGGGCACTCGACGTCGGGCGTGAGCGATGTGCTGGGGGTCGAGATCTCGTCGCACGGACGCTCGCCGAATATCGCGGGGGGGAGGGGCGGGTGGTAGTCGCTCTCCTTCGCCTCTCCCCGCTTGCGGGGAGAGGCCGTATCGCATCGAAGATGCGATACGGGTGAGGGGGAGCCTCCGCGAGGCCAACTCTCACCGTGCGCGCGGCGGCAGCCCCTGACCCCGATCCTCTCCCCGCAAAGAGCGGGGAGAGGGAGAAGACGCAGCACAGTTAACCGCGCACTCCCGCGGTCCGGCGCACTTAACGGCAGATTAACCATCGCCCGCCAAGAATCCCTCAAGGCCGCCAACCAGGATCGAGAGGGACAGGCGATGGACTTCGATTTTCTCAGCACCAAGACGGCGGCTTCGCTGGATGAAATCCGCGTCCGTGTGGCCCATGCGCTGGCTCGTCATCCGCTGTGCCGCAACGTGCGCTTCGACATCGTCAGCGTCCCCCGCACCCGCCGCGGCGGCAATTGGACGGTGACGCTGCAATCGGTCGAACCGCGCGCCGTCTGGGAGGCGTCCGAGATCGTCGCCGACATCCAGGATGCCTATGATCTTGCGGCAGCCGCCTGATTTCATTGAGTTTTTCGGCCTGTGTCGCCGCAGTCCCAGCGAATTCCGCGGCGGGAGCACGGTTAGGCCTTAATTACCGCCCAGTTTCCCAGCAGTGATCAATTGGACTTGAAATGCCGGACGTGGAGAGACGTTTGTCCAAAGCCATCACCATCGTCGCGTTGACCTGCCTCCTCGTCCTCGGCGCCGCCACCACCGCCATTCTCGGCCGCGATAGCGTGCCCAGTGTCAGCGCCGAGATGATCACGCAGGGTCCGCCGAAGCCGCTCGCTGCCAACCGCGCCGCCAAGGCCGACCGCCTGGTCCCGACGCTGGCACTCGCCTCGGCCGCGATCGAGCCGGTGCAGACTCAAACTCAAATGCCTGTGCTGACCGAGCCGCTCCGCCAGGCTTTTGCCGCTGCGACGCCGTCCGACTTCCCGGTGCCCAAGGCCAGTGTGTCCGAGGCGCCGGCTGTTGAAGCCCCCGCTGCAAACGCGCCGGCGCATGCTGCCGAGGCTCCGGCCAAGCCGAAAGCGCCAAAACCGCAGCCGCAAAAAACCTATTCGCTGCTGTCCGACGTGCAGATCGCCGGCATCAAGGACCGTCTGAAGCTGTCGTCCTCGCAGGAATATTACTGGCCGTCGGTCGAGACCGCGCTGCGCAACGTCGCCCGCAGGATCCAGGCGAACAAGCTATCGAATCCGAACACACCGCCTGGCGTGCAGATCGATCCGAATTGCGATGAGGTCCAGCAGTTGAAGTCGGCCGCGATGCCGCTGTTGTTCCAGTTGCGCGACGACCAGAAAGAGGAAGTGCGCAAGCTCGCCCGCATCATCGGGCTGGAAAAGGTCGCGCAGCAGATCTGACGCCCAAGTTCCCTGCGGGGATCGCGCGTCTCCCGATCAGGAACATCCGGTAATCCCTCGGCGTTGCCCGCTCCAAAAGAGGGAGTGGATCTATGCGCGCCTCGACAGCCTATTTTGTCGGTGCCGGAACCATCATTGCGGCCATCGCCATTGGGCTCGGCGGCGGCATCGTCGCCGGCAACATGATGAATCCGGTCACGCCCAAGCGGGGCCCGGACGCCATCAAGGAGCGGCGCGCCGACTCCGTGGCGGCGACGAGTGCGCCGTCTGAACGCGTCCAGTATCTCAGCGGCTCGCAGGCGTTCGGCACCATGATCGCCGCGCCCGCGCAGGACCGGGCCAAGTCCGAAGCAAGACCTGAAGCGAAGACCTCTCAGGCCAATGCAGAACCAGCAGCGCCGCCAGTACCGCCGAAGCACGTTGCAGCCGAAGAGCCGAAGGGGGCGCCGGCGTCACCTGCGCAGGCCGCCAAGCCCGCCGAGAAGCAGGCATTGACCGAGCCGGCATCCTCGCCCGAAAACGCCAATGCCAAGGCCAAGGATTCCGACGTGAAGCGCACCGCCTCCGAACGGCGCCGCGCGGAACGGCACGAGCGTTGGGCCGAGCGGCGGCGCAACGAATCACGCGATTCACGCGGCATGCGCGACCGCACCGACTGGGATGACGTCGCGCGCAGCATCCGCGAGGATTCCGACGCCCGCGACCTCGCCGCGCGTCCGCGCAGCGGCTTCCCGCAGATCAGGCTGTTTGGGGCTGATGATGACGATTAGGAAGACAACCTCGGTGGGAGCGATGGCGAGACCTGCGTTCCAAACCCGCCTCGTCATTCCGGGATGCGTGCGTAGCACGCGGGCCCGGAATCCATTCATCAACGCCTAACGCGGCGAGATGGATTCCGGGCTAGCGCCGTTGGCGCGCCCCGGAATGACCATGGGCTTCAACCCCCGTGCGATTCCATCGTCCTCGGCGAGGAGGATGGCGATGGCCTCAGCCGTCTCGCCCTGTTCGGTCATGATCTTCGTCCCGAACCGCGTGTACGCGCCACGCGCTCGTGCCCGGGAAGACGCGCTTCGCGCTCGTGCCCGGGCATGTCGTGTTCGTGGAGGGAGAGGAGGCGGAGGGAGGAGCCTCGCGGTCCTTACCTGCCGTTGCCGCGGCAGCCGCCACCAGGACCGATGTGGTAGCCGCGCGGGCAGGCATGCGCCGCCGGGTTGGCGTAGTTGCGCAGGCAGCCGCCGTAGGGGCCGCGGTGCCAGCCGGCGCCGCAGCCACCGGCGACGGCGATGACATCGCCACTCGTCGCCGCGTCGAGGGGCGCCAGCGGCATCGCCGCTGCGGAGCCTGCGATCGCGGCGAGGGCGAAGGCTGCGGCAAGAACGGTTCGCATCATGATCTGTCCTCCCCGATCAATGGCCGGCGGCAAATGCGATGCCGGCGCGCACTTCGCCGATCGCCTGGTCGATCAGGCCGAGCGCCTTTTCACGATGGCCGCCCTTGTTCGGCTCGGCCTTGGCGAGCTCGGCACGGGCCGATTGCAGGATCCCGATGGCCTCGTCCATGTGCGGCTGCGCGCCGAGCGCATAGCCGACGCAAAGACTTGCCGCGATGGCGCCGCCGAGCATGAGGC
Source organism: Bradyrhizobium neotropicale (assembly GCF_001641695.1). Taxonomy (GTDB): domain Bacteria; phylum Pseudomonadota; class Alphaproteobacteria; order Rhizobiales; family Xanthobacteraceae; genus Bradyrhizobium; species Bradyrhizobium neotropicale. The sequence continues at coordinate 24,638 of NZ_LSEF01000089.1, read as the reverse complement.
TGCGGGGTAGAGAGGTTCGCATGTCGTTGTCTCCTCCAGCGGGCGTCATGCTGGGGCCGCCCGGTTGCCCGGATGCAGCCCGCAGGTGGCGGGAATGCCGCATCCGTCGTCTCAATAGGGCGGGCGCGCGCGGGCCGTCTTGGACTGTCCGGCGCCGGCCGCTTGCCGGCTTGGACTGACCGGCGCTGCTTGAATCACGTCACCGTGCTGATAGGTTGTCGGCGGTTGGCCTTCAGCGAGGGTTCATCTTCGGGTTGCGAAGGTTGGCCGGCGTTGTCTGCGATCTTTTCAAAAAGCCTTTCTCGAAAAGTCATTCTCCGATGTCCGTCATCAGGAAAGTGCTCTCGACCGACATGCTGCCGCAGGGTCTGTCCGACCGGCAGCGATTCATCCGCTTCGCCGAGCTGTTCGAGCATTTTTCCAACACCGGCGAGCTCGATCCGGCCTCCGACGTGCCGTTCCGCGCCGCGATGAACTCGATCCACATCGGCACCACCATGCTCGGCCGCTGCAACGGCAGCTTCGCGACGGTGCGGCGGGAGAAGCGTCAGGTGATCGAGACCGGCGACGACCGTTTCTGCCTCGTGCGCAACACCGGCGACCGCACCTCCCGCGTGGTCCATCGCGGCCGCGAATTCGACATGCGGCCGGGATCGATGGTGCTGCTCAAGCTTGACGAGCCGTTCTTCGCCGCCGACGGCGCGAGCGTCAAGCGCTTCACCAACGTGCATCTGCCGGCCGAGACGCTGCGGGCAATGGTCGCCGACGTCGAGGGTCTCGTCGGCTGCGAGCTCGAGCCCGGTGGCGCGCTGTCGCTGGTGATGGATTACAGCGATCTCCTGTTGCGCCATCCCACCGCCGCCGACGAAGCCGGCATGGCGATCGCCGCTCATCTGCTCGATCTCGCGGCGATCGGCCTCGGGGCCCGCAGCGATGTCGCGGCCGCGGCACGCCGCCGGGGGCTGCGCGCCGTGCGGCTCAAGGCGGTGCTGGCGATCCTGGAGACGCGCTTCCATGAGCCGGATTTTTCCGCGCAAAAGCTCGCCGTCGCCGCCGGCCTGTCCGAACGCTACGTCAATGAGCTGTTGTTCGAGGCCGGCGCAGGCTTCACCACGCGCCTCAATGAGCTGCGCCTGCGCAAGGCGGCCGACCTGCTCGCGCAACGCGAAGGCCGCATCAGCGACATCGCGTTCGCCTGCGGCTTCAACGATCTCTCTTATTTCAACCGCTGTTTCCGCCGCCGCTTCGGCCTGACGCCGACCGCGGCGAGGGGGAAGTGAGAGATCGCGATCCGCAATCGTAGTAGGGTGGGTTAGCCCCGCGGCTGCGCGAAGCGCAGTCCGCTCGGCGTAACCCACCTCTTTTGTTTCCGTGCAGATAGACAGTGGTGGGTTACGCTAACGCTAACCCACCCTACAGAGAGTCCACCCGCGGGGGCGGATAGCGCCGCGCCAGCACCGACAGCGGCAGATGCCGCTCGTCCTTTGGCAGCTCCAGATAGGCCAGCACAAGCGACCGTTTCCAGTCGTCGATGCCGAAATCCATCGCCATCCATTTCTGCGGCTCGGGACCCTCGAGGCCCCGGACCCAGACGAAAAAGCGGGGAGGGTCGTCGGCGTCCGGCTCGCTCGTGCGTCTCCTGGCCATCAAAGTTGCTCGCTGCGTCAACGCGTTGCCGCAGGATATAAGCATGAAGTGACACGGACGCGAGCGGTGCAGCCGCTCCGCGGCATCACTGCCAGAGTTCGCTCTCCGCCACGCGATTGATGTCGGCGAGCCGCCGGCTTGCATCGCCCTCGGGGTTGAGGCTGGCGAGGAGTGTCACCAGGCGGTGATGGGCGTCATCGGCGACCTCGACCGGCAGCGGGGCCTCGTCGAAGGCCTCGACATAGCTGCCGACGAGGTTGCTCAGGAGGCGGTAAAGACCGCGCTGCTCGGGGTCGTCGCGACCGAGCGTCTCGAGCTTCTGCTGGAATGTCCGGAAGGTCCGCAGGCCGTGGTGCTGCTCTGAGAGCCACGTGTGCAGGTCGTTCATATGAGCCTCTTCGGTGAGTGAAGAAGCTAAGGGCTTATACAGTGGGGATGCGACAATTGCTAGGGAGGGGGACGTGAGCTTTGTTGATCCAGTCCGCCTTCGCCAAGGCTTCGGCGTGACAGCCTTCCCTGCTTCGCCCGGATTGGGCCGTGCGTGGCTCGCCCAGCCGTGGCTGCGAAGCAGCGAAGGCTGGTGCCCCTGGCCGGAATCGAACCAGCACTCCTTGCGGAACTCGATTTTGAGTCGAGCGCGTCTACCAGTTCCGCCACAGGGGCCCTCGGTCGGCCCCTCCTGGGTGAGGGCGTCGCGAAGCCGGCGGACTATAGCCATGGGAAAGACGGGGTCAACCCGCGCCAAAGTGATCCCGGCTGTTCTCGACAGCGACATGGGCCGGGGTTAGAGGCTTGGGCAGCGATCTACCCGGAGAGGCTGCCGTGACAACCCAGAGTGCTGCCGCAATGCCCGCGTTCAAGTCGGCCACGGGCGGTCCCGCGCTGACCGCCTCGCTTCTCGTCACCCTGATCGCGGCGGCGACGATCGCGGGCGCCTGGTTCTTCCAGCTCGTGCTGGAGATCGTGCCCTGTCCGCTCTGCCTCGAGCAGCGCTATGCCTATTATCTGGCGATCCCGGTTGGTGTGCTCACCGTGCTCGCGGCACGAAGCGGCGCGCCGCGGCCGCTGCTGCTCGCAGGGCTCGCGATCCTCGCGCTGGCGACTCTCGCCAATGCCGGGCTCGGCGGCTACCACGCCGGCGTCGAATGGGGGTTTTGGAAAGGGCCGACCGATTGCTCCGGTCCCGTCGTCAACCTCGGCAGCGCCACCGACCTGCTGTCGCGGCTCGACACCGTGAAGGTGGTCCGCTGCGACGAGGTGCAGTGGCGCTTCCTCGGCCTCTCGCTCGCCGGTTACAATGTGCTGATCTCGCTGCTGATGGCTGGGATCGCTGCGTGGGGATTCTTCGCGACGGCGAAGCGCGCCTAGCTGCCGTAGGGTGGGCTTAGGCGCGCTCTTCGCGCGCCGTGCCCACCATTGATGAGCGATCGCGCGTGCGGCTGGTGGGCACGCTTCGCTTTGCCCACCCTACCAGGCAGGGAGTGGCGCCACCTAATCGTCCACGTCGTCCTGCGTACGACCGAACAGGTGCACGATGCCGGGGGTCGCGATCGTCACGAACACGAAGCGCGACAGATGATGGGCGCCGACGAAGATCGGGTCGATATGCAGCGTCAAGGCCAGCGCCAGCATCGCGTCCATCGCGCCCGGTGCGAAGGCGACGACGACGTCGGAGAATTTCACCTGCGTGGCGAGCGCCACGATGCCGACGAAGATGCCGGAGACGGCGATCGCGACCGCGAATGAGCCCAGCGCCGCACGGAGGTGGCCAGCGAGCGTCTTGACTTTCATCCGCGCAAAACGGCTGCCGATCAGCGCGCCGATGCCGACCAGCGCCACACCGCGCACCCAGTCCGGCAGGCCCCCCTCGACCCATCCCGCGCCATGCAGCACGCTGGAGGCGATCATCGCGCCGAACATCCAGCTCGCCGGAAACTTGATCAGCCGCAACAGCAGCGACAGCGCCAGCGAGGCGGCGACCAGCTTCAGGAGATCGAACGGCGAGGCGGTCGTCGTCGCCAGCGACGGCGCGGCGGACGGCGCAACGCCCGCGAGTGCCAGCACCAGCGGCAGCGCCGCGGTCAGGATGATGACGCGCATGGTCTGCACCACCGCGATGCCCGGCAGGTCGGCGCCGCGCTCGACCGCAAGGATCGTGATCTGCGACAGTGCCCCGGGGCTGCCGGCAAGGAACGCCGAGGTGCGGTCCCAGCCGTGGACGCGCTGGAGGTAATAGCTCGAGCCAAAGGTCGCGCAGAACGTCGCCAAAGCGAGCAGCCCGATGGTCAGGGGATAGGCGCTGACCTGCTGGATCAGGTGGCGCGAGACGACGGAGCCCAAGGAAATGCCGAGCAGCACCAGCACGGTCTGGGTCAGGAGCGGAGGCACCGCGAGCTGGCGCCCGGCGATCGCCGCGATCCCGACTGCGATCATCGATCCCGAGATCAGCCCGCCGGGAAGGCCCGCGACCAGAAACAGAAGCCCGCCGGCGGCGCCGATGACGAGCGTCTCCACCGCGCTCAAGACCTTGGCGCGGCTCGGCCATTCGAACGGCAGGGAGGCGGTGATTTGCTTCACGCCACCTTATGGCAAATCGGCGGGAGGCGCACAATTGCGGCCATGTCATGCCGCAATGCGCGCGCCTCTCGCCGTAACGCGAGCAGAAAGATTGTGACGGATTTACTTCTTGTCGGCGGGGGCGGCGGTGCCGGCCTTCGCTTCCTTCATGCACTCGCGGCGGAATTTCTTGCGGTCCTTGCCCTTGAGGCCCTTGGCATCCGCCTGCTTCGAGCAATCGAGCGACTCGGCCGAGCGCTCCTTCGGCGCCTTCTTGTCCGTGGTGGCGGCGGGATCGGTCTTGGCGGCCGGCGCGGCGGTCTGAGCGAAGGCGGTGCCGGTTGCGAACAGGGAGACGAGGGCGACTGCGGCGAGGCGCGAGGCGAGGTTCATGGCGTTGCACTCTTGGTTGCAAGTTGGCGAGGGTGTGAACGTCGGCTCGCGATGCTGAACGCGACATGAACAATTCGCAGCGCGCGACCACTAAATTTTGGCCGGGAGCAGCATCGCTTCCTTGTCGGAATCCGTCGGCACGCTAGGATAGCAATCCTCATTTCGCTTCCCCAGGGAAGGCCAAGGAGGGAGACCAAGGATGACGATTCAAGCAAAATTGTTGTGTGCCGCCGCGGTGGCGGGATTCGCCGCGCTGGTGGCGACCGCGCCGGCGCAGGCACTGACCACGCAGGAGTGCAGTGCGAAATATCAGGCCGCCAAGAAGGACGGCACGCTCGGTGGCATGAAGTGGAATGACTTCCGCAAGGCCCAGTGCGGCGCGGACGCAACGCCCGCCGCGGCGCCGACCGCGGCTGCTCCGGCCGCTCCCGCCGAGCCGAAGGCCGCCGCGAAGAAGGAAGCAGCCCCCGCTGCCGCGCCGGCGCCGACCATGCCGATGGGCAATGCGGTCTTCCCGAACGCGGTCGATCCGAAATATGCCAAGGAGACCGCCGGCAAGGCCCGCCTGCACACTTGCGTCGACCAGTACAATGCCAACAAGGCGACCAACGCCAATGGCGGCATGAAGTGGATCGAGAAGGGCGGCGGCTACTACTCGGAATGCAACAAGAAGCTGAAGGGCGCCGCCTGAGCTTCGATGTGACGCGATGGCCGGAGCAAAGCTCCGGCCATTTCGCCAAAATCAAATCATCTAGTCCAGCAGCTTCTCGGCCGACTTCGCCACGAGCTGCGAGCGCTTGCGCGGGCCGCGTTCGACGAACAACAGGCTCTGGCCGAAGATGAAGCAGTAGAACAGGAAGGCCTGCGCGTCGGCTTCCTCGGCTGCAAGGCCTGTGGCGCGATAGAGCTCGGCGACGTGCTTCAGCCGCGCCTCATCCACGCTCGCCACCGCCGCGCTTGCGGCTTCGTCCGTGCGGGCCCATTGCCGGATCGCGAGCTCGATCGCCATGCCTTCGGGGTTCAGCCGCTCGGAATAGAGCTGGATCAGTGCCTTCAGCCGCTCGCGGGGGCCCTGTCCGTCGAGGCTCGTCTGCTGCGCGATCGCCGCGATGCGTCCCTCACGCCATCGCCCGAGCATGGCGTCGAGCAGCGCGGCACGGTCGGCGAAGCGGCGGTAGAAGCCGCCCTTGGTGACGCCCAGATTCTTGGCGAGCACCTCGACCCGCACGCCCTCGACCCCGGAGCGGGCGAGTTCGGTAAACCCCGCCTCGACCCAGACATCGCCCCTGCCGTCGCTCATGAAGAAAGCCTCACCGGTTCTTGATACGGTGCCGTATTGCTAGCGCGTCCCGGGCCTGATACGCTACCGTATCAGATCAAGAAGACAGGCAGCGGAAGGACAGGAAGTCCGATGGAGCAGGAGGCGACCTATCGCGGTACGGTCTATCCGTGGCAGTGCGATCACGTCGGTCACATGAACATCATGTGGTACGTCGGCAAATTCGACGAGGCCAACTGGAATCTGTTCGCGCGGCTCGGGCTGACGCCGAGTTACCTGCGCAGCTCCGGCCGCGGCATGGCCGCGGTGCGGCAGAACATCACCTACAAGCGCGAGCTGCTCGCCGGCGACATCATCGAGATCCGCAGCCATCTGCTCGAGGTCCGCGAAAAATCGATCCGCTTCCGGCACGAGATGACAAATGCCGAGACCGGAGAGATCGCGGCGATCTGCGAGATCACGGGTGTGCATATGAACCGTGAGCTGCGCAAGTCTGCGCCGTTTGCGGACGCCATCCGCCAAATCGCCATGACGCATCTCGTCGAACCGGCCGAGGCCTAGGCGATGGCCGCGTTCGAACCGAAAAACCCCGACTACCACGCCGCCGCCACCGCGCTGTTCGCCGGACAGCCGGCGATGCGAACGCTCGGCATCTCGATTGTCCGTCTCGCGCCGGGCGAGGTCGAGCTGGCGATGCCGCATACGTCAGCCTTCACGCAGCAGAACGGTTTCATTCACGCCGGCATCATCACCGCAGGGCTGGACAATGCGTGCGGGGTTGCCGCCTTCACCCTGATGCAGCGCGAGGCCGACATCCTCACCGTCGAGTTCAAGTCCTCGCTGCTCGCGCCCGCCCGCGGCGAGCGCTTCGTCTTCAAGGCCGAGGTCGTCAAGCCGGGCCGCACGCTGACCTTCTGCGAGGCCAAGGCCTTCGCCGAGCATGACGGCAAGACCACCTTGATCGCGGCCATGACCGGCACGCTGATGGCGATGCTGCCCCGCGGGTAGCCTTCGCAGGCGCCGCGCGGCGATTGAGCCTGAACGCCCTGATCACCTCGTTTCTGCTGCCGCTGGCGGTCACGCTGCTGGTGCGATGACAATGCCGCCGCAACACTCTATATGACGCGTAACAATTCCCGGTCCTGAACCATATCAGCGGCGATGGGACCGAAACGGGACGAGATATGACTGGATTCAGGAATAAGGGCCTTGGGCCGACGCGGCGCACCGCATTGACGTTGATCGGAGCCGGAGCCCTCGTGGCGGGTGGCATCGCCTCGGCACGCGCGGCCGTCGACGATGACGAGGTGCTGACCGAGGCCAAGGTGCTGCGCGATCCCGACACTCCCGTCGCCGGCAATCCCAATGGTGACATCACCATCGTTGAATGGTCCGATTATAATTGTCCCTATTGCCGCAAGCTCGAGCCCGAGCTGCGCCAGGTCATCCAGGACGACGGCAAGGTGAGGCTGGTGCTGAAGGACTGGCCGATCCTCGGTCCGGTCTCGATCACGGCGGCGCGGATCGCGCTCGCGGCGAAATTCCAGGACAAGTATCACCAGGCCCATGACGCGATGATGGGAGTCAGCTCGCGCCTGACCGAGCCGCGCATCAACGAGCTCCTGGCCGGCGTCGGCGTCGACATGGATCGCCTGAAGCGCGACCTCACTGAGCGCGCAAAGGACATCGACTCCGTCCTCAAGCGCAACAACGACCAGGCCGAGGCCTTCGGCTTCCGCGGCACGCCGTCCTTCATCGTCGGAAAATACCGCGTGCCCGGCGTGCTGACGATGGCGGAGTTCGAGCAGGTCATCGCCGATGCGCGCAAGGCCAAGATGAACTGATACGATGAACTGATTTGCGCGCCGCTCTGATCGTGCCCAACACAAAGGCGCCGCCGCGAACCGCGACGGCGCCTTGCTCATGTTCGGGCGATGTTACTTCGACGAGATCCGGACCCAGTCCTTGTGCGCGCGATCGCGCAGCGCGTCCCAATCGGCCTTCGCGACATCCCAGTTTACGATGGTGCGATTGGCGGTTGCGACGTCACCATTGGCGACCGAGGACGTCTGCATGGAGTCATAGACATAGACGCCGCCAGCCAGCAGGAGCGCGCCCAAAATCATTCCGAGAATAGTCTGCATTGTCGAACCTCCGGTGACCGGACGATAACTCCGGCCTGGAGTGATGGTTCCGCGGCACTGCGGCGCGGTCAAGGACGGGTTGTTCATCCTCCATTCAGCCACTGCACCAGCTCCGCATTGATCTCGCGCGGATAGGCGTGGCTGAGATCGTCGATCTCGCGATAGGTGACGTCGGCACCGGCGGCCGAGAGCGCAGCCTGTGTCTGCCGCGCTGTCTGCACGGGAAACATCCAGTCGAGCTTGCCGTGGGTGACGAAGATCGGTAGGCCCTGCATGCGCGCGGCGTCCGCCATCTCTGCCATCAACGGATGGAAGGTCGCTGAGACCGGCGCGAGATGCGTGAAGGGTGAGGCGCCATCGAGCCCGCTGACGTAGCAGAAGGTGCCGCCGTCGCTCATGCCTGTCAGCAGCAGGCGTGCGGCATCGATCGTCCAGCGGCTGCGCACTTTCTCGATGACGCGCATCAGATTCGGTGTGTCAGTATCCTCGCCCATCAGCGCCCAGGTCGGTCCGGTCGCGGTCGGCGCCACCAGGATCGCACCAAAGCTGCGCGCATCGCGCAGCCAGCTCCACAGGAAGCCGCGACCGTTGCCGCTACCGCCATGCAGCGCCATCACCAGCGGCATGGCGCGATCGGGCGTGTAATATTCCGGCACATAGACCGAGAAGCCGCCGCGGCTGCCGGGCTCGTTGTGATCGTGGAAGACGCCGGTGTGCTCGCTCGTGCCTGTGGCAAGCCGCATCAGCAGGCCTTCATCCTCGCGTGTCGTCGCGCTGAGAAAGAAGCTGCTCACCGGCGGAAATTTCGCCGCGAGCGGATAGAGCGCCTCCTGCGCACGAGGCACGTGGCGCAGCGCGCGGAAGACAGCGACCAGGTCGCCATTGCCGCGCTCGACCTCGCGCAGGCCGGCGAACGCGGCGAGCGTCTCGTCGCAGGCGCGCTCCACCAGGCTGCGAAGGTCAGCGAATCGCTCCGGCCATTCCCCAAGGGCTGCGCGCGCCGCCTGCAGCGTCTCGTCCGGCGCACCGATCGCGTTCATCACTGAACCGAATGCCGGCGGATGCAAATGGCGGCCGACGAAGCTCAGCGCTTCCAACGCATTGAGCAGCGGCGGCAGCACGGCGACGATGTCGTCCACCACGGCCTCGGTCATTACCACGTCCTTGCCTGAGGTCAGTTCAGCCTGCTCAATGCAGCTTCGGCGCCTTCAAGAGCTTGAAGCGGTCGGTCGATGTCACCGTGACGTCGAAGGTGACGCCTTCGTGATGCACCGTCAGCGGCACGTCGACGCCGGCGGCGCCGAGTGCCCACATCTTGCGATAGAAGGCGGTCTGGCTCGTCACCTTGTCGCCGTCGACCGCGAGGATGACGTCGCCGGTCTTGAGCTCGGCCCGGGCAGCCGGGCCGTTGGCGGAGATCCCGATCACGACCACGCGGTTGTCGATCTCGGTCGAGTAGAGCCCGAGCCAGGGTCGTGCCGGCTTGTTGACGCGGCCGAATTTGCGCAAATCGTCCAGGACTGGCTTCAACAGGTCGATCGGCACGACCATGTTGACGTGTTCGCCCTTGCCGTCGCGTTCGCGCTCGAGCTGCAGCGAGCCGATCCCGATCAGTTCGCCGCGCTCGTTGAGCAGGCCCGTGCCGCCCCAGTTCGGGTGGGCGGGATAGGTAAAGACGGCTTCATCGAGCAGATATTCCCAGTAGCCGGCGAATTCCTGCTTGGCCACGATCTGGCTCGCGACCGATCGCGTGCGTCCGCCGGCGCCGCCGACCACGACGCGGTCGCCGATCCGGCTCGCCGCCGACGAGCCGAGCGGCAACGGTTCGATGTCGAGCTGGCCGAGCGCCTGCACTAGGCCGAAGCCCGTGACGGAATCGAAGCCGAGCGCATGTCCTTCCACGACTCGCCCGTCGGCGAGATGCAGCCAGACCGATTCCGCCTCGGTGATGAGATAGCCGATGGTGAGCACCAGCCCGTCGTCGATCACGACGCCGTTGCCGGCCCGCTCGGTGCCCAGCGTCTCGGCGCTGAAGGCGTCCGGCGGGATGATGGCATGCAGGCCGACGATGGAGGCGAGCGCACGGTCGAGATCGAAGCCGTAGTCGCTCGCCCGCGGCTGGTTGGCCGGCGGCACGCGCCATTCGGTCAGAGCGGGCATGGAGTTCTCCTGATCTGCGAACGCGGCCCCTTCGCCGCGAACGAGCGGCGCGCGAAGCATTCCCCAATTTAAGCCCCGGGCGGCCGTCTTGAAAGACTTGACCGCCACTATTCCAGATGCCGCCGCGTGAATTCTTCGAAAGGGCAGGAACTGGCCGCACACAAGTCTGACAGACATGTCATCATATCGGCACCGTCCGCATGGCTGATGTCCGGCCAGCCGCTGGTCGTTGGCGAACGAAGCTGCTAACCATTACCGCTTCGTTTTGACCTGGATCACGGACCGAAGCATGGATAACCGCAGTGACATCTGGCGTGGCGTCGACACTATCAAGGGGCGCTTCATCGACCTCAGCAACAAGGTCTGGGGCATGCCCGAGGTGTGCTACACCGAGGCGCGGTCCGCCGCCGAGCATCTCGCCGAGCTGCGCCATCAGGGCTTTCGTATCACCGAGAACGTCGCCGGCATCCCGACTGCGCTGATGGGCGAATGGGGCGAGGGCGGTCCGGTCATCGCCTTCATGGGCGAATATGACGCGCTGCCGGGCCTCAGCCAGGAGGCAGGTGTCGCCGAGCATCGTCCGATCGAATCCGGCGGCCATGGCCATGGCTGCGGTCACAATCTGCTCGGCTCGGCCGCGCTGCTCGCCGCAACCGCGGTGAAGGACTGGCTCGCCGAGAACAAGGTGCCGGGCCGTGTGCGCTATTACGGCTGCCCGGCGGAAGAGGGCGGCGCGGCCAAGGCCTTCATGGTGCGCTCCGGCGCCTTCGCGGACGCCGACATCGCCATCACCTGGCACCCGCACAGCTTCTGGGAAGTGGCGGTGACGCCGTCGCTCGCCAACACGCGCGCCGACTTCATCTTCACCGGCCGCACCTCGCATGCGGCGGCCTCGCCGCATCTCGGCCGTTCCGCGCTCGACGCGGTCGAGCTGATGAATGTCGGCGTGAACTACATGCGCGAGCACATGCCGAGCGATGCGCGCGTTCATTACGCGCTGCTCGATACCGGCGGCATCGCGCCCAACGTGGTGCAGGCGCATGCGCGGGTGCGCTATTCGATCCGCGCCCGCGATCTGCCCGGCATGACCGAGCTGGTCGAGCGCGTCAGCAAGATCGCGCAGGGTGCGGCGCTGATGACCGAGACCAAGGTCGAGATGAAGATCATCTCTGCGGTCTCGAACATCCTGCCCAACGCGCCGCTTGAGCAGGCGCTGCACCGGGTCATGGAAGAGCTCGGACCGCCGCATTTCGACGACGCGGACAAGAGCTTCGCCACGGAGATCCGCGCGACGCTGAGCGACAAGGACATCTCGTCGGTCTATTACGCGATCGGCATGGAGCCGACCGATCGGCCGCTCGCCGACTTCCTGGTGCCGCTCGATGCCAAGCGCAATCCGCTGGTCGGCTCGACCGATGTCGGCGACGTCAGCTGGGTGGTGCCGACGGTGCAGGTGCACGCACCGACGGTTGCAATCGGCACCCCGTTCCACACCTGGCAGGTGGTGGCGCAAGGCAAGAGCGGGCACGCCCACAAGGCCATGGTGCAGGCGGCCAAGGCCATGGCCGGGCTCGGTGTCAAGGCGCTCACGGAACCGGAGCTGATCAAGGCCGCCAAGGCGGACCTGACGAAGCGGACCGCCAAGACACCTTACGTCTGTCCGCTGCCGGATCATGTCGCGCCGCCGCTCGATATGTCCGTGGTGTAGAATTTTGTCTCGTTACTTCGTCTGATGCGGCGAACAAATTTTCCGCAGTGCAGCGCGGAATCCGGCGTGCTTTGACGTCGGATTGCCGCACGGTTGGGCGAACGAAACGCGTTTTGCCCAACGGAAAGTCAGAAGACCGTTTGCACACACACGGTCCCAGTTGACGCGCGGCCTATTCGGTGTGCCATCTACTGCCAGCCAAAATTGGTGGCCGCATCGCGGCCGCCTGCATCCGTAACGGAACCAGACGGGGGACAACCATGCTGGACAAAGAACTGCGTTCGATGATCGACAAGGTGGCGGGCGGCAAGATGGATCGCCGCGCCTTCATCCAGCGCATGGCCGCGGTCGGCCTCACCGCACCCCTGGCCAACCAGATCCTCGCGCTTGGCGGCGTCGCCATGGCGGAAGGTCCTCAAGTCTACAAGCCGACCAAGCGCGGCGGCGGCGCTGCGCTGAAGCTGCTGTGGTGGCAGGGCCCGACCCTGCTCAATCCGCATTTCGCGACCGGCACCAAGGACCAGGACGGCTCGCGCCTGTTCTACGAACCGCTCGCCTGTTGGGATCCGGACGGCAACATGAAGCTGGTGCTGGCGGCCGAAATTCCCTCGATCCAGAACGGCGGCTTGGCCGCCGACGGCAAGTCGGTGACCTGGAAGCTCAAGCCCGGCGTGAAGTGGCACGACGGCAAGCCGTTCACCGCCGACGACGTCGTGTTCAACTGGGAATACGCCAAGGATCCGGCGACCTCCGCGCTGACGATTGCGACGCACCGCGACATCACGGTCGAGAAGGTGGATGACCTTACGGTCCGCATCCTCTTCAACAAGCCGACGCCGTTCTGGGCCGACGCCTTTGTCGGGGCTCCCAACACCATCATCCCGAAGCATCTGTTCGCGGACTACAAAGGGTCCAAATCGCGGGAGGCGCCGACCAACCTCTCGCCGGTCGGCACCGGCCCCTACAAGTTCGTCGAGTTCAAGCCGGGCGATCTCGTCCGCGGCCAGCTCAATCCCGATTACCACATGCCGAACCGGCCTTATTTCGACACGATCGAGATGAAGGGCGGCGGCGACGCCGTCTCGGCCGCGCGCGCCGTGATCCAGACTGGCGAATATGATTTCGGCTGGAACATCCAGGTCGAGGACGACGTCCTCTTGCGCCTGGAGAAGGGCGGCAAGGGCAAGACCATCTATGCCGTCGGCGGTGACACCGAGTTCATCGCGCTCAACTTCACCGATCCCAACACCGAGGTCGACGGCGAGCGCTCTTCGATGAAGACCAAGCATCCGTTGTTCTCCGATCCTGCGGTGCGCAAGGCGCTGTCGCTGCTGATCGACCGCGAGTCGGTGAAGAAGGCGATCTACGGCCGTGCCGGCCGCACCACCGCCAACTTCCTCAACGGCCCGGAAAAATTCGTCTCCAAGAACACCTCCTGGGAGTTCAGCGTCGAGAAGGCCTCGAAGATCCTGGACGACGCCGGCTGGAAGCCGGGCGCGGACGGCATCCGCGAGAAGGACGGCAAGAAGCTGAAGCTCGTCTACCAGACCTCGATCAACGGCCCGCGTCAGAAGACCCAGGCGATCGTCAAGCAGGCTTGCCAGAAGGCCGGCATCGACGTCGAGCTGAAGTCGGTGGTGGCGTCCGTGTTCTTCTCCTCCGACGTCGCCAACCCCGACACCTATGCGCATTTCTACGCCGATCTCGAGATGTTCCAGATACCGCTGAGCCAGCCGGATCCGTCGCAGCATATGCGCCGCTATCTGTCGACCAACGTCGCCACGAAGGAGAACAAGTGGCAGGGCACGAACTTCCCGCGCTGGGTCAACAAGGACTACGACGCGGCGATCGAAGCCGCCGAGAGCGAAATGGATCCGGTCAAGCGCGCAGCGCTCTACATCAAGGCCAACGATCTCATGTACCAGGACACGGTGTTCATCCCGGTGCAGCATCGGCTCAAGGTGGAAGCGGCGGCCAACAATCTGCGTCCGATCATCAGCGGCTGGGCCAACGAAACCGACAATCTGCACGATTGGTACCGGGAAGAATGATCACGCACGCCTGAGCGGGTCCTTCTCTCATGAGTCAGTATGTCCTGCGTCGCATCCTGATCGCGATTCCGAGCCTGCTCGGAATCTCGCTCGTGCTGTTCGTCGTGCTCGCGCTCGCCCCGGGCGATCCCTTCTCGGAACTGGCGACCAATCCGAACGTGCCGCCCGAAGTCGCTCTCGCGCTTCGGGCGAAGTTCGGCCTGGATGATCCGATCTACCTGCGTTACCTGCACTGGCTCTCCGCCATGGCGCATGGCGATTGGGGCTTCTCTTTCGTCAGCAGGATGAACGTCGACACGCTCATCCTGCAGCGCCTGCCGGCGACTCTCTACGTGATCGGCTCGGCGCAGATCCTGGCGCTGCTGGTGGCCATTCCAGTTGGCGTCTATGCGGCGACCAAACCCTATTCGCTGTTCGACCAGATCGCCAACACGCTCGCCTTCGTCGGCTTCTCGCTGCCGACCTTCTTCACCGGCATCCTTTTCATCCTGATCTTCTCGGTCACGCTGGACTGGCTGCCCTTCGTCTACTCCACCGACATCAAGGGGACCGGCATCCGCTGGGTTCTCGAGATGATCCGGCAGGCGATCATGCCGGTGATGGTGCTCGGCCTGTTCCAGGCCGCATCACTGACGCGCTTCGTTCGCTCGGCGATGCTGGACGTGATCAGGCTGGATTACGTTACCACGGCGCGCGCCAAGGGCCTCGGCCAGGTCAAGGTCATCGTCAAGCACGTGATGCGCAACGCCATGATCCCGGTCGTCACGCTGATCGCGCTGCAGATGCCGGCGGTGTTCGGCGGTGCCATCGTCACTGAGCAGATCTTCCGTATTCCCGGCATCGGCTCGCTCCTGATCTCTTCCATTCTCGCCAACGACACGCCGGTGGTGATGGCCGTCACCTTCGTCTTCGCGTGCCTCGTCGTGCTGTTCAATCTCATCGCGGACGTCCTGTATGGCTGGCTTGACCCTCGCATCTCCCTCCGCTGAGCGGACCACCGCGCGGGCGGCCTATTCGCCCTGGCGCGAGACGTGGCGGCGCTATCGCCGCCACCGGCTCGCCGTGGTCAGCACCTTCCTGCTTCTGATCCTGATCCTTGCGGTCGTGGTCGGTCCCTTCGTCTGGCGCGTCAAGATCAACGACATCGACATTGTGGCCGGCCTGCAGGGGCCCTCGCTCGCCCATCCCTTCGGTACCGACGATCTTGGCCAGGACATCCTGGCGCGCATGATCTATGGCGGCCGCATCTCGCTCGCGGTCGGTCTCGCCGCGATGCTTGTCTCGGTGTTCGTCGGCACGCTGATCGGCGCGCTGGCCGGCATGTCGCGCGGTGCGCTCGGGCATGGGCTGATGTGGCTTACCGACCTCTTCTTGTCGCTGCCGCAACTGCCGCTGCTGCTCCTTCTCATCTATCTCTTCCGCGACGGGCTGAAGGTGATGTTCGGCCCCGAGGGCGGCATCTTCATCCTGATCGTGCTCGTGATCGGTGGCTTGCGCTGGATGCCGGTCGCGCGCCTCGTGCGCGCGCAGTTCCTGTCGATCCGCGAGAAGGAGTTCGTCGAGGCGGCGCGCGCGCTCGGCGCGAGCCCGGTGCGACAGGTGGTGCGTCACATCCTGCCCAATGCCGTCGGCCCCGTCATCATCGCCGGCACCATCGACGTCGCCGCCGCGATCATCGCGGAATCGACGCTGTCCTTCCTCGGTCTCGGCTTCCCGCCGGATACGCCGACGTGGGGACGGCTGTTGTTCGACGCCAAGGACTTCCTCGACATCGGTCCACACTGGGCACTGTTCCCGGGCGGCGCGATCTTCGTTGCGGTCGTCGCGATCAACTTCATCGGCGACGGCTTGCGTGACGCGCTCGATGCGCGACGGGTGATCTGATGGCGCCGCTGCTCGAGATCAAAGGGCTCAAGACCCACTTCTCCACCGACGACGGCATCCTGCAAGCCGTCGACGGCGTCGACATCTCCATCAACAGGGGCGAGACGCTCTGCGTGGTCGGCGAATCCGGCTGCGGCAAGACCGTCACCGCAATGTCGATCCTGAAGCTGATCGCGATGCCGCCGGGCCGTATCGCAGCCGGCGAGATCATCTTCGAGGGCCGCGATCTGGTGCCGCTGACGAGCAACCAGCTCGACGAGATCCGCGCCAAGGAGATCGGCTTCATCTTCCAGGAGCCGATGACCTCGCTCAATCCGGTGCTGACCATCGGCGAGCAGATCGCCGAGAGCCTGCGCCGCCACGAGGCGGTGACCAGGAAGCAGGCGCTCGAGCGCACCATCGACATGCTGAAGCTGGTGCAGATCCCGAACGCGGAAGGCCGTGTGCATCACTATCCGCACCAGTTCTCCGGCGGCATGCGCCAGCGCGTGATGATCGCGATGGCGCTCGCCTGCAAGCCGAAGCTGGTCATCGCCGACGAGCCGACCACCGCGCTCGACGTCACCATCCAGGCGCAGATCCTCGACCTTCTGCAGGACATGAAGGAGCGCTTCGGCATGGCGGTGATGCTGATCACCCATGCCATGGGCGTCGTCGCCGAGACCGCGCAGCGCGTCGTCGTGATGTATGCCGGCAAGGTCGTGGAGGAAGCGCCGGTCGACGATCTCTTCAGCGATCCGCGCCATCCCTACACGCAAGGCCTGATCCGTTCGATCCCGCGTATCGATCTCGACAGCGAGCACAAGACGCGGCTGGAGGCGATCGGCGGCTCGGTGCCGATCCTGATCAATCCGCCGGTCGGCTGCCGCTTCGCCCCACGTTGCCGCTTTGCCATGGACATCTGCACCAGGAAGGAGCCGTTGTTGCGTGAGATCGCGCCCGGTCACCGCATGGCCTGTCATCTGGGAGACGCGTCATGAGCGAGCCCTTGCTGCGCGTCTCCGGCCTGAAGAAGCACTTTCCTGTGCTCGGCGGCCTGTTGTCGCGTCAGGTCGGCAGCGTCTATGCGGTTGACGGCGTGTCGTTCTCGGTCAATCGCGGCGAGACGCTCGGGCTCGTCGGCGAATCCGGCTGCGGCAAGTCCACCACCGGACGCTGCGTGCTGCGCCTGATCGAGCCGACCGAGGGTGAGGTCGTGTTCGACGGCCAGGACGTGCGCAAGCTCGGCGGCAACGATCTGCGCGCGATGCGGCGGAACATGCAGCTCGTGTTCCAGGACCCGTTCGCCTCGCTCAATCCGCGCATGACGGTCGGCGCCATCCTCGGCGAAGCCTTTACCATCCATAATCTCGCGTCCTCCGCCAGGGAGCGCGAAGAGCGCGTCGCGGGCCTGCTGGTGAAGGTCGGCCTCAAGGCCGAGCACATGCGCCGCTATCCGCACGAATTCTCCGGCGGCCAGCGCCAGCGCATCGTGATCGCGCGTGCGCTTGCGGTCGAGCCAAAACTGATCGTCTGTGACGAACCGGTCTCCGCGCTCGACGTCTCGATCCAGGCGCAGGTTATCAACCTGCTGGAGGACCTCCAGGCCGAGTTGAACCTCACCTATCTCTTCGTCGCGCACGATCTCTCGGTGGTCGAGCACATCTCCGACCGCGTCGCGGTGATGTATCTCGGCCGCATCGTCGAGATCGCGAAGGCGAGCGACCTCTACCGCAATCCGCAGCATCCCTATACCAAGGCGCTGCTTTCCGCCGTGCCGGTGCCGGACCCGAAATTCAAGCGCAACCGCATTCGCCTCAAAGGCGACGTGCCGAGCCCGATGAAGCCGCCGAAGGGCTGCCACTTCCATACCCGCTGCCCGATCGCACAGCCGCGATGCTCGGAGAGCGCGCCGGAGCTGAAGGAGGGCGCAGGCGGTCACGCCGTGGCGTGTCATCTGGTCTGAGGCGCGTTGCGCATATGAGATGGGGGCTTGATCCCGAAGGGATCGGTCAGGGACGGGGGAAGCAATGAGCCAGATAGAGGGCGTCGATCTCGTCGGCGCCGACGCGCGGCCGTCGAGGGATGCTGATACGGAAGCACGCCGGGCGCTGTGGGGATCGGCGCTGGGCTATGCCATGGATGGGTTCGATCTGCTCATCCTCGGCTTCATGCTGACGGCGATCTCCAGGGATCTTCATCTCACGCAGCCGCAGGCGGCTTCGCTGGTGACGGGGACACTGGTCGGCGCGGTCGTCGGCGGCTTCATCTTCGGCATGTTGTCCGATCGGCTCGGCCGGGTCCGCGTTTTGACCTGGAGCATCGTCCTGTTCGCGGTCTTCACCGGCCTTTGCGCGCTGGCGCAGGGCTATTGGGACCTGCTGACTTACCGGGCCATCGCCGGCATCGGTCTCGGCGGCGAGTTCGGCATCGGCATGGCCCTGGTGGCGGAAGCCTGGCCCGCGGAAAAGCGCGCACGGGCGACCTCCTATGTCGGGCTCGGATGGCAGTTCGGCGTGCTCACCGCGGCGCTGGTGACGCCGATCCTGCTGCCCCTCATCGGCTGGCGCGGGATGTTCGCACTCGGCGTGTTTCCGGCTCTCGTCGCCTATGTGATCCGGAGCAAACTGCACGAACCCGATGTCTTCATGGCGCACAAGGCGAAGACGGCGGATGCCGGCTCTTCGCTCCGCGCGCTCGTGGCAGACGGCGAGACGACCCGGATCAGCATCGGCATGATCATCCTCTGCTCGGTGCAGAATTTTGGTTACTACGGCATCATGATCTGGCTGCCGAACTACCTGTCGACGCGGTTCGGCTATGGCCTCACGCAATCGGCCCTCTGGACCGCCGTCACCATCGCCGGCATGGCGCTCGGCATCTTCCTGTTCGGCCACGCGGCCGACCGCTTCGGTCGCCGCCCCGCGTTTCTCACTTACATGGCGGGCGCGGCCATCATGGTCGTGGTCTATTCGCAGTTGACCGGCGCGACGGCGCTGTTGATCGGCGGCGCCGTGATGGGCTTCTTCGTCAACGGCATGCTGGGCGGCTACGGCGCGCTGATGAGCGAGCTCTATCCGACCGCGGCGCGCGCCACCGCGCAAAACGTGTTCTTCAATATCGGTCGCGCCGTTGCCGGCTTCGGTCCGCTGGTGGTCGGCATCGTCAGCGCCGCCTACGGCTTCCCGACCGCAATCGCCGGTCTCGCACTACTCTACATCCTCGATATCGTGGCACTGCTCGCGCTGATCCCGGAGCGGCGTGGCGTCGACCTCGCCTGAGCGGGGCGCTCGTGCACCGTCCGCTGAACGCAGTGCTCCCTGCGGCTATGATTTGCGCCGCCGCGCCAGTTGATGCAGCACCGTGTCGATGGCAGGCACTGCTCCGGTCTCGCGAAGCCATCTGTCGGCCAGCTCTCTGAGCTCCCCCGGCGTCAGGCCGAATTTGCGGCGGAATGCGCGGATGAAGGTGGAGTCGCTGCTGAATCGCATGTTGACGGCCATGTCGATCAGGCGCGTCTCCCGTGCGGCCGGCGATATCAGCTGCCGGAAGGCAAGATTGAGCCGCTGCTCTCTCACGTAATGCGCAAGCCCGCCGTCGGTCTCGAACAACCGGTAGAGCGTCGCGCGCGAGATCTGGAAGTGACGGCAGAGCTCGTCAACGGTGAGCGCGTCGGTCTCGAGATTGTCCGCGATCCGACGCTTGATCACCGCGAGGTAGAGATGCCGTTCGGCGCGCTCGACACCCGCCGCAATGTCGGCCGTACCGCCGGCGGCTGCCGCGGCGATGTCCGCGATCGCCTCGATCGTGACCTCGGCGCTGCCGGCCTCAGGCGCGGGAGGCAGCATGAGTGCCGCGAAATGGTTGGCGAGCAGGCGCGCATGAGGGTGCTGCGCCGGCAGCAATATCGCCGTCGCCGCGTCTGGATGCGCAAGGCGGGGCGCCAGCATCGCGCGTTGCAGAATGATCGCCCTGAGATGGGTGCGACCGCCGCCGCCACGAAGCACCGTGCGGTTCGGTGGCCCCATGTCGAGCAGACAGATGTCGCCGGCCCGTACCATCACATCCCGACGCCCGGAACTGAACCACATCTCGCCTTCGATGCAGAGAGTGACGTGAAAGTGATCGAGGCCGCCGCGGGCGATGTGCGCGGGTGTCCGGTCGTATTCGAGGTCGGTGACGCGTGAATCGACCAGCAAGGCATTGCCGATCATCATCGTCGCGGTGGTGATGCGGAAATCATCCTCTGCGGTGAGCGGGATGACATCGCAGATATCGGCTGTCATCGCGCGCATTTGCGCCAGCGCCGCTGCTCCGCGCTCGCCGTCATCCGCCGGCATGCTCTCGTTCGCGAGTGCCCCGTCCACACCATCCCCCGATAACACCGGCCGCACGGACGAAGGCCATACAGAGCACCGACATCGACGACGGTATCTAATCATCCGGACCGCGCGGAGCAACCGCGTGGCGTGCGCGGAAGTTGTGATGCAATTGCATCAGTGTCGGCCGGAATCCGCGGCTGAGACTCTGGGCACATCGGCGGGTCTGGCAGGCCGCTATAGTCCGCTCCCGCGGCAATCCTTGTCCCCGATCGTGGGATGCGGGAGGCGGCGCAGCCGGGCGGGCCCGGAAGCGAGTGCTCGTGTCGGCGCAGAATGGGGTGCAGCGTGCGGTTGCGGATGGGGTGGGACGGGCGGCTCCGCGCGGTCTGTATTGCAATATTCGGCTCGGCCATTGCGGCTGGAGACGTTGACGCCGAGACCTGGCAAGCCATCGGTGGTGGTGCGGATTGGGGAACCGCATCAAACTGGTCGCCGGCAACCGTGCCGAACGCGGTCGATGCGACCGCAACCTTCTCAACCCCGGGTGGAGGGGTTTCCCTAACAGTTTGGCTCAGTGGTACCTTCACTATAGGCACCCTCAATCTCAACGCCACCGGCGGCGGCGGGGGCTACGAATTTGCTTTGGGCACGCTCATCATGCAGACGAGTTCGGGCTCTGCGGCGATCAACGTACAAAGCAGCAATTTCGCCTCTGATTTTGGTTACTCCGATACGCTTCAACTCAATTCCAACACGGTCATCACGACTGCGCCGGGCGCCACCTTCAGCTTTGGTTCGGGCACGATCACCGGCGCCGGGTCCTTGACGCTCGCGGGGTCGGGGTTGGTCACGCTCAACACCGCTAATTCCTACACCGGCGGCACGATCTTGAACGGCGGCAACCTCGTGCTGGCAGGGGCGGGCACGTTGGGCAGCACGGCGAACAACCTGACCGTAAATGGCGGCAACCTCGACCTCGGCAACTCGACGCAGACGCAGAGCGGCGACGTGACGCAAACCGGTGGCACCATACAGAAGGGCACTTTGAACACGACCAGCTACCAGATGACGGGCGGTACACTTGCGTCATCGGCTACGGTCAGCGCGAGCACCGAGTTTGACGCGCAAGCGGGTACGGTGAATGGCGTTCTGGCAGGTGCGGGTGCGTTGGTGAAGAGCACCAGCGGGACCGTGACCCTCGCGGGCGCCAATTCCTACACCGGCGGCACGACCATCAATGCCGGCACCCTCGCGATATCCGGCGCCGGGACATTGGGCAACATCGCCAACGGCCTCACGATCACCGCCGGAGCGCTCGATCTCGGCGGCACGGCGCAGACCCAGAACGGCGGCCTGACGCTCACTGGCGGCACCGTTCAGAACGGCACACTTGCGTCGGCCGGCTTGTTCGACGTCCGGACTGGAGCAGTTAGCGCCGCGCTGGCGGGGGCAGGTGCCGTGATGAAAGGTACCGCTGGGACGGTGACATTCTCCGGCGCCAATTTGTACACCGGCGGCACGATCATCAACGCCGGGATATTTTCGCTGTCGGGCGCAGGGACATTGGGCGACGTCGCCAACAGCCTCAAAGTGAACGGAGGCACACTGGATCTCGGCGGAACGGCTCAAACCCAGAACGGTGGTCTCACCCTCACCGGCGGCACCGTTCAGAACGGCACACTTGCGTCGACCGGCACTTTCGACTTCCGGGCTGGAGCAGTCAGCGCCGCGCTGGCGGGCGCAGGTGCCGTGGTGAAAGCTACCGCTGGAACGGTGACATTCTCCGGCGCCAACACCTATGCCGGTACGACGATGATCAACGGCGGCACGCTGGCGCTTTCCGGCACCGGCTCGATTGCGTCGAGCGCCGTCACCAATGACAGCATCTTCTCCATCGCCGGGCTGACCAACGGAGGCACCTCTATCGTCAGTCTGGCAGGCACCGGCAGCGTCGTGCTCGGCAGCAACTCGTTGACGCTATCCAACGCCAGCGGCACCTTCTCGGGCGCGATCAGCGGCACCGGCGGGCTGACGCTGACGAGCGGTACCGAGACGCTGTCCGGCACGAACGGTTATACCGGTGCCACCACCGTGAACGGCGGTGTGCTCGATGTCGAAGGCACGATCACGGGCACTTCCGCGGTCACGGTGAATGCCGGTGGCGTGCTGATGGGCTCTGGTACCATCGATCCGCTGGCTGTGACGATCCGCAGCGGCGGCACCCTTGCGCCGGGCAATGGCACGCCGGGCACCTCGACCAGCATCGTCGGCAGTCTCGCCCTGCAGTCAGGCGCAATCTATCTCGTGCATGTCAATCCCGCGACGGCATCTTACGCGAGCGTGACAGACACGGCGACGCTCGGCGGCGCCACGGTCAACGCAGTGTTCGCCGCTGGCAACTACATCGAGAAGAAGTACACGATCCTCAGCGCGAGTGGCGGCATCTCCGGCACCTTTGCCCCAACGGTCGTCAACACCAACCTGCCAACGAACTTCAAGACCGATCTCAGTTACGACGCCAACAATGCCTATCTCAATCTGGCGCTCGCCTTCGTCCCACCGCCGAATTCCGGCTTGAACGGCAATCAGCAGGCCGTGGCGAATGCGCTGGTCAATTCCTTCAACGCCAATGGCGGCATTCCGCTGGTCTATGGCCGCATGACGGCGGCGGGCCTGACGCAAGCCTCCGGCGAGTCGGGGACGTCCTCGCAGCAGACCACGTTCAATACCATGGGTCAGTTCGTGGGCCTGCTCACCGATCCCCTCGCAGCGCGGAGCGGCGCGCCTGGTTCGGCGAGCGGCGCGGCCGGTTTTGCCGAGGAGGATCAGGCCAGCGCCTACGCCGCACGCAAGCGCACCGACGCCTTTGCCATGGTCACCAAAGCTCAGCCGCAGGCGTTCGCGCAGCGCTGGAGCGTGTGGGCCGCGGGCTTCGGCGGCGCGCAGTCGACAGATGGCAATGCAGTGACCGGCTCGAACGACACGACGAGCCGCGTGTTTGGGACCGCCGTCGGGGCCGATTACCGGTTCTCGGCAGATACGCTAGTGGTTCATCACAGTGATTTTGACGTTTTGATACCGAGCCATCCGAGGATAGGCAACTTTTCGGGTGGCAAGAGGATCTCGATGCTTCGAGCGACGCCGGGCTGGCGACGAATGAACCCGTTGCGTTCGAGGGTGAGGATCATCTGGTGGACTGACGGCGGGCTGACGCGGAAATGCCGCTGGATGTCGGCCTCGGCGGGCGGCTGTCCGAACATGTACGAGTAGGTATGGATGAAAGCGAGATAGTGTCCCTGCTTCTCGGTGAAGTGCGCGCCTGATTTTTGACTCATAGCTGGATTCGTCCCGGCCTCCGACAAGGAGGCGAAGCATGAATGTACGTTATCGGGTCGAATTGAGCCAAGCCGAGCGGGACGAACTGACGGCAATGCTCGGCGGCGGCACGCATTCCGCCCGCAAACTCAAACGGGCTCAGATTGTGCTGGCGGCCGATTCAGGCAGCTGCGACGCGGAGATTGCCCGAACCGTCCGGGTCAGCCTTTCCACCGTCGGCCGGACCAAACGCCGTTTCGTAGAAGGCAATCTGGAGCGGGCCTTGAGTGAGGAGCCGCGTCCGGGCGCGGAACGCAAGCTGACAGGCAAGGAAGAGGCCCTGCTGGTGGCGACGGCATGCGCCAAGCCGCCCGCCGGCCGCAAACGCTGGACGCTGACATTGCTGGCCGACGCGATGGTCAAGCTCACCGATCACGCCAGCCTGTCGGGCGAGACCGTGCGCCGCCGGCTGGCCGACAACGACCTCAAGCCGTGGCGCCGGGATATGTGGTGCATTCCTCATGTCGACGGCGAATACGTCGCCCGGATGGAGGATGTGCTCGATCTCTACGCCGAGGCGCCGGATCCCGAGCGGCCCCTGGTTTGCTTCGACGAGACCCCAGTCCAGCTGATCGGCGAGGTACGCCAGCCGATCCCTGCCCAACCGGGACAGCGCGAGCGCTACGATTACGAATATCGCCGCAACGGTACCGTCAATCTCTTCGTCACCTTCGATCCGCATCGCGGCTGGCGCAATGTCAAGGTTACAGACCACCGCGCCGCGGTCGACTACGCGCACTGCATGCGCGAACTCGTCGACGTCCACTATCCCAATGCCGCCTGCATCCGTGTGGTGCAGGACAATCTGTCGATTCATACGGCCGGCGCGCTATATCAGGCATTTGCGCCTGCCGAGGCCCGTCGCATCCTGCGCCGCCTCGAGTTCCACTACACCCCGAAACACGCCAGCTGGCTCAATATGGTCGAGTGCGAGATCAGCGTGCTGCAGCGCCAGTGTCTCGGCCGTCGCATCGACGATCCCAAAAGGCTTCGAAAAGAAATCGCAGCATGGCAACGGCAGCGAAACAAGGCGCGAGACCGCATCAAATGGATGTTCACAACCGACAAAGCCCGCGCCAAACTCGGTCGCGCCTATCCAGTTGCCGCCAAAGAGTCAAAACCACTGTGATGAACCACTAG
>NZ_LSEF01000088.1:7359-28152 GCF_001641695.1 Bradyrhizobium neotropicale | reverse complement strand
GTCGTCTCCGGCACCACGCTCGCAACACTCGATCCCACCGCGCTGGCGCAGACCGATCGCACGCTGATGGATTTCACCGGCGGGGTGTCCTCGCTGGTGCAGGGCCGCCTGAACGGCACTGGCGCAGCCGGCAGCAACATGATGGCGATGGCCTATGCGCCGGAGACGGCGCAAGCCGGTCCCTTTACCAAGGCACCACGTAGCCTCTGGACCGATCCGGCGCCGATCACGGTCTGGGCCAACAGCTTTGGCGGCCAGCGTATCCAGGACGAGACCGCCGCGACCCTGCGCGCGACTTCCACGGCCTGGGCCGGGGCGATCGGCATCGACCGCAAGGTGCAGCCGAACTGGCTGGTCGGCGCCTTCCTCGGCGGCGGGCAGGGCGGCCTCTCGGTCGATCTCAACTCGCAATCGGTCGACACCAACTACGTGTTTGCCGGGGCCTATGGTCGCTTCGAATGGGTCTCGCAGTTCTTCGACTTCACGATCCAGGGCGGCAACGCCGACAACAAGTCGCGCCGCCTGGTGCTCAACAACGCCGCGGTGGGCGGCATGGAGACCGCGACCGCCAACTACAGTGGCTGGTACGTCAGCCCGGAGATCGCCTATGGCTACAAGCTCGAAATCGGCAACGGCTATCTGCTCACGCCGACCGCGCGGCTGCGCTACGTCGCGGGCCGGTTCGACGGCTACAGCGAGACCGGCTCGGCGCAGGGGCTCTCGGTCGGCGGCCGCACGCTGCAGGACTTTGAAGAGCGCGGCGAGGTCGATCTCTCGCGGGTGACGAGCCTTGGCGGCGGCGAGCTCAAGGCCAACATCCATGGGGGCGTGATCGCGCTCCAGCGCGTCGGCGACACCACCATCAACGCGGTGCTGATTGGGCAGAACCTGGCCTTCGTGACGCCGGGCAGCCGCAGCGCCGTCGGTGCGGTGGCCGGCTTCGGCTTCGACTACCGCACCAGCCGGAACGTGTCGGTGTTCGGAGCGGTTGAGGGCATGATGATGTCCGACCAGAGCCGCACCGGCACCGCCAAGGGCGGGGTACGCGTCGCGTTCTGAGCCGGCACCAGCCCTGGCGGTTCAAACGCGACGTCCGCCGGCCGGGCCCCATCCGCCCGGCCGGCGGCATCCTCCGATCGGAGGATGCCGCATGCTGTGGTTGTGCTATGCTACCGCAGTTCGTTTCATTGCATCCAGCCGATCTCGTCGCGCTCGCGGCGGGATTCTCCATTCTACCTGTCAACTGATCCGTAAATCACTGTCGGAGTTGAACCTTTTGCTCCTGTGTTAGACTCACAGAAGCCGCCGGGCATGAAGAACATTTCGCCATCTCAATGTTTGACCATTGGCTCTTTCGATGCCCCGACCTCCAAAACATTCCGAATTGATCGAGAGAATATATGACGCTGGCCTCCACCCCGAGCTATGGAGCGAGGTCGTCGTCTCGCTCAATGCATTCATCGGCAGCCAGGCCTGCGGCTTGATCTCAAAGGACCCGGTCAGCAAGTCCGGCGCGACGCACTACTATTGCGGGGTCGATCCTCACTACATTCAGCTCTATGCCGAAACCTACGCCCGGTACGATCCGCTCGCCAGGCTCCCGAGATACGGTGAGGTACGCAACATCCCCGATCTCGTGAATTTCGACGAGTATCGCCGTGGACGTTTTTATCAGGAATGGTTGCGTCCCCAGGGCTGTGTCGATGTGGCGAACGTGGTGCTGGAGCGGTCGAAGTCGCCTTGTCCGATGTTGCTGACCGTTATCCCCGGCAAGGAAATGCTTGACGCGGAGAAGCGGGCACGGATGCAGCTTCTGGTTCCGCATGCGAGCCGGGCGCTGTTAATCAATCAGGCCGTCGAGCGGAAGCAGCAGCGGGCGATCGCGCTTGCTGAAGTCGTGGACAGGCTGAATGCCGGCGTGATCTTGCTTGATGCAGCCTGCCATATCGTTCACAGCAATCCGGCCGCCGAGACGATCCTGGCCGCCGATGATTTCCTGCGGTCAGTCAGCGGGCGGCTCGTCGCAAGATCCTCCGAGGCGAATCTGGCCCTGCGCGATATCTTCCGTGACGCGGGAGAGGTGTCCGTGGCGGCGGCTGCCGGCCGGAAAATTCCGCTGATGTCGCATGACGGTTCCTACCACGTCGCACATGTCATCGCGCTGCCGTCGCTGCTGCGCGATGGTGCAGCGGAGCGAACCTCAGCGGTCGGAGCGTTGTTCATCTGGAAGGCAGAGCTCGATGCCCGCTCCTGTGCTGGCCTCATTGACCGTGCGTTCGAGTTGACCTCTTCGGAGCTGCGGGTTCTGCAATCGATCGTTGAGGTCGGCGGCGTGCCGGAAACAGCGGCCGCGCTCGGCATCGCAGAGACCACCGTGAAGACGCATCTGCATCGTGTGTTCGCCAAGACGGGCGTTTCTCGTCAGGCCGATCTCGTCAAGCTCGTGGCGGGATTTTCCAACCCGCTCGTTCACTGACGCGCTTTCGCGGCACAGGCTGGTCGATGCGACTCGCCAATTGGTTCAAGCAGAAGCATCATTAGAAAGTTATCGCGCGTCATTCGATTGGATGACGCGAATTGCGGCGTTCTCCCCTAAGAGTCCGTACACACGAGTTCTTGTGCAGTCGTTTCGAGACCTGTGTGAAGCGATTCACAGCCAGCGCGGGTCAACGCCTTCAATCTCTCACGCCAGTTGAAAGGAGATTGTCATGCGAACACCGTCGAATGTTCTTCGCAAGCTGCGCAGAATCGTCGGTCGCGCAATCGCGGCGTTGCACCAGCAGCGATCGATCGAGGCAGGACGCATGCTGCGGAGATACCGCCATCTGCTCGAGCCGCCGCATGACGCATCGCTTTTGATTGAAATCATTCCGGTCTGCCATGAAGAGGAAATTTCAGGAAATGCCCACGGATTTGATGCGCGTGAGCGCGCGGACAAGCGCCAGACCTTCGAGCGCGCGTAACGCCAATATCGTCGCAATGGTGCTGACAGCGGCGCTCGTCATTCTGCAGCTGGTGGGTCTGGCGATGCTGGAGCGCTCTCACGCACAGCCGACGTCTCCATCGTCGGCGAATCTGCACAATGCGCCGATCTGCACCGAGAGCGCCGACGTCCCGGTGCCGCAGACGTACTACGACTGAGCGGAGGACGTAATCGTGCCCGATTTTTCCACCAACATTCTGCTCAGCATTGCCGTGTTCGCCGGAGCGTTCGTCTCCGGGCTCTCGGGTTTCGCGTTCTCGGCCGTGGCGGGCGCGATCCTGCTGCGCGTGTTCCAGCCGCTCGAAGCGGTGCCGCTGATGATGGCATGCAGCATCGGCGTGCAGGCCACCAATCTGTGGGCGCTCCGCCGCAACATCCGCTGGGAGGGCAGCCTGCTGCTGATCGTCGGCGGTCTGATCGGCGTTCCCATCGCGGTCTCGCTGCTGCAGACGACGGATACGCATCTGCTCAGGCGCGGTTTTGGCATCGTGGTCGCGCTTTATGCAGCCTACATGCTGCTGCGGCCGACGCTGGTGACGGCCGGTGAAGCCGTCGGCCGGCACTGGGTCGCGCTGATCGGGTTCGGAGGCGGGCTGGTCGGTGGGCTGACGGCCATGCCCGGGGCCATCCCGACGATCTGGTGCGATATGCGCGGCATGCCAAAGAGCGAGCAGCGCGGTCTGGTCCAGCCGTTCATCGCTGCGATGCAGCTCTTCGCGATCGTCCTGCTGGTCGGACACCAGGATCTGTCGTCGAAGGTGTTCGTCGACCTCGCGATCAGTCTGCCTGCGCTCTTTGCCGGCTCGGCGCTTGGCGTGATCGCCTTTCACCGGGTCAACGAGACGGTCTTTCGCAAGACCGTGCTCGTTTTATTGTTGGTATCCGGGATATCGCTGATCTAGTGGCCGAGCCCCTGGACCGGCGCCGCGCTGGTGTCGCTGGTGTGATGCACCAGCGGCTTCATGCCGGTGACGGTGCGGAGCAGCACATAGAACACGGGCGTCAGGAACAGGCCAAATACGGTGACGCCGATCATGCCGGAGAACACCGCCACGCCCATGGCGCGGCGCATCTCGGAACCGGCGCCGGTCGAGAGCACCAGCGGCAAGACGCCCATGATGAACGCCATCGACGTCATCAGGATCGGACGCAGCCGCAGCCGGCTCGCCTCGATCGCGGCCCGGATCGGCGAGCGTCCCGCGAATTCGAGCTCGCGCGCGAATTCGACGATCAGGATCGCGTTCTTGGCCGAAAGGCCAACGAGCACAATCAGACCGATCTGGGTGAAGACGTTGTTGTCGCCCTTGGAGATCCAGACGCCGAACATGGCGGCCAGCAATCCCATCGGCACGATCATGATGATCGAGAGCGGCAGCGTCAGGCTCTCATAGAGCGCGGCGAGCACGAGGAACACGAGCAGGATCGCCAGCGGAAACACCCAGATGCCGGAATTGCCGGCGATGAACTCCTGATAGGTCAGGTCGGTCCATTCGAAGGCAAAGCCGGGCGGCAGCACTTCCGCCGCGATCCGCGTTGCCGCTTCCTGTGCCTGGCCGGAGGAATAGCCGGGCGCCGCGGCGGCGTTGATGTCGGACGACAGGAAGCCGTTGTAGCGGATCGCACGCTCCGGCCCCGCGCTCTGGCGAATCTTCAGCAGCGCTGACAGCGGCACCATGTCGCCGGAGGACGAGCGCACCTTCAATTGCCTGATGTCGTCGGCACGCGCGCGGAACGGTGCATCGGCCTGGACATAGACCGAGTAGGTGCGGCCGAATTTGTTGAAGTCGTTGACGTAGTAGGAGCCGAGATAGATCTGCAGCGTGTTGAACACCTCTGTCACAGGGACGCCAAGCTGCAGCGCCTTGGTGCGGTCGATGTCGGCGAAGAGCTGGGGAACGTTGACCTGGAAGCTCGAGAACACGCCGGCGATCTCCGGTGCCTTCTGCATCGCCGCCATGAACGCCTTGGTCGCATCGTTCAGCGCCTCATAGCCGAGACCGGCCCGGTCCTCGATCTGGAGCTTGAAGCCGCCGATGGTGCCGAGGCCGTTGACCGGCGGCGGCGGGAACATGGCGATGAAGGCTTCCTGGATGCCGGCATATTTCTTGTTCAACTCGGCGGCGATCGCCGGGCCACTCAGCGAAGGATCCTTGCGCTCATCGAACGGCTTCAGCGTCGAGAACACGATGCCGGCATTGGAGGAGTTGGTGAAGCCGGAGATCGACAGGCCTGGGAATGCGACCGAGCTCTCGACGCCGGGCTGGGTCAGCGCGATGTCGCTCATCTTGCGGATCACCTCTTCGGTGCGATCGAGCGTCGCGCCGTCGGGCAGGCGCGCGAAGCCGACGAGATACTGCTTGTCCTGACCGGGCACGAAGCCGCTCGGCACCTGCTGGAACAGCAGAGCGGTCAGGCCGACCAGGACGACATAGAGGCCCATGACCGCGGCCTTGCCGAAGATCACCTTGGTCACGGTGCCGCTGTAGTTCTCCGACGAGCGCGTGAAGGCGCGGTTGAAGCCGCGGAAGAACCAGCCAAGGGCCTTTTCGAGGACGAGCGTCAGCCGGTCCTTCGGCTCGTTGTGCCCCTTGAGCAGTAATGCCGAGAGTGCCGGCGAGAGCGTCAGCGAGTTGACGGCGGAGATCACGGTCGAGATCGCGATCGTCAGCGCGAACTGCTTGTAGAACTGGCCGGTGAGGCCGGAGATGAAGGCGAGCGGCACGAACACCGCGATCAGCACCAGCGCGATCGCGATGATCGGACCGGAGACCTCGCGCATCGCCTGATAGGTGGCGTCGCGCGGCGACAGCCCGGCCTCGATGTTGCGCTCGACGTTCTCGACCACGACAATGGCGTCGTCGACGACGATGCCGATCGCGAGCACCAGGCCGAACAGGCTGAGCGCGTTGATGGAGAAGCCGAAGACATGCATCACGGCGAAGGTGCCGACGATCGATACAGGCACCGCCAGCAGCGGAATGATCGAGGCGCGCCAGGTCTGCAGGAACAGGATCACGACCAGAACCACCAGCGCGATCGCTTCGAGCAGCGTATGGATCACCGCCTCGATCGACGAGCGCACGAACTGGGTGGGGTCGTAGACGATCTGGTAGGTCACGCCTTCCGGCATGTTCTTCTTGATCTCGGCCATGGTGGCGCGGACGTGGTCGGAGATCTGCAGCGCGTTGGAGCCCGGCGCCTGGAAGATCGGGATCGCCACTGCCTGCTTGTTGTCGAGCAACGAGCGCAGGCCGTATTCGGAGGCGCCAAGCTCGATGCGGGCGACGTCGCGCAGCCGCACGACTTCGCCCTTCGAGCCGGTCTTGACCACGATGTCACCGAACTGGTCTTCGTTCGCGAGCCGGCCCTCGGCATTGACCGACAGTTGCAGGTCGATGCCCTTGACGTTCGGGGAGGACCCGACCACGCCGGTGGCGGCCTCGACGTTCTGCGCCTGGATCGCCTTGACGATGTCGCTGGCGGTGAGGCCGTGTTCGGCCGCCTTCTGCGGATCGACCCAGACCCGCATCGAATAGTCGCCGGCGCCGTAGAGCTGGACGTCGCCGACGCCGTCGATCCGCGCCAGCCGGTCCTTGACGTTGAGCACCGCGTAGTTGCGCAAGTAAGTCATGTCGTAGCGGCCGTTCGGCGAGAGCAGGTGCACGACCATGGTGAGGTCGGGCGACGACTTCTTGGTGATGATGCCGAGCTGGCGCACCACCGCCGGCAGGCGGGGCTCGGCCTGCTGCACGCGGTTCTGCACGAGCTGCGTCGCCTTGTCGGGATCGGTGCCGAGGCGGAAGGTCACCGTCAGCGTCATCGCGCCGTCGGTGGTCGCCTGGCTCGACATGTACAGCATGTTCTCGACGCCGTTGATCTGCTCCTCGATCGGCGTCGCCACCGTCTCGGCAATCACCTTGGGATTGGCGCCGGGATAGGTCGCGCGCACCACGACGGAGGGCGGCACGACGTCCGGGTATTCCGAGATCGGCATCGCGAACAACGAGATCAGGCCCGCAAGGAAAATCAGGACCGAGAGCACACCGGCGAAGATCGGACGGTCGATGAAAAATTTCGAGAGATTCATGGCTTTGCCCCTGCGCGAGAGACAGCTCTCCCATCATCCCGGGACGCCGGCTGAGCCCGCGAACCCGGAATCCGGAAGTCATGTCTTCGGAGTTCAGTAACTTCGAGATTCCCAGGTGCGCGGTGCGCACCATAGCTCGCGCCGCGCGCGGCCCGGAATGATGTAGCTAGCGTTGCAGGACGTCCTGGTTGCTGTGGTTGGAGGCCTGCTGCGATCCGCGCGCGCCCATCGTGGCCACCTCCGTCTTGAGGAGGGCGCCTGGTCGAACGCGCTGCAGGCCGTTGACGACGATGCGCTCGCCGGACTTCAGGCCCGAGGTGACGATGCGCAGGCCATCGACCGAGCCGCCGAGCGTGATCGGCCGGTAGACGGCTCGGCTGTCGTCAGAGACCGCCATCACGAACTTCTTGTCCTGGTCGGTGCCGATCGCCCGCTCGTCGATCATCACCAGCGTCTGCTGCTTCGGCTGGCCCATGCGCACGCGGGCGAACTGGCCGGGGATGAGGCGGCCGTCGTCGTTGCGGAACACCGCGCGGACGCGGATGGTGCCGCTCTGGCCGTTGACCTGATTGTCGATGAGCTGGATGTGGCCCTTTGCCGAGAGCCCGCCGGAGGTCGTCATCTCGACCGGGATCTGGTCGAGATTGCCGCGCTTGCCGGAGGCATCGGCGATCGAGCTGAGCGCGCGCAGCACCACTTCCTCGTCAGCATCGAAGGAGGCGTAGATCGGGTTGACCGAGACCAGGGAGGTCAGGACCGGGGAGGCGGTGCCGGCGGCGACGAGATTGCCGACGGTGACTTCGATCTTGCCGACGCGACCGTCGACCGGCGCGCGCACCTCGGTGTAGTCGAGATTGAGCTTTGCGGTCGTAAGCGTCGCTTCAGCCGCCTTCACGTTGGCGATGGCTTCGTGGTTGGCGTTCTCGCGCTGGTCGAAATCGCGCCGCGTGACCACGGCGTTGCCGACGAGCTGGGCGCCGCGCTCGACCTCGCTGGTGGTGAAGACCACGCGCGCCTTGGCGGCTTCGAGCTGGGCTGCTGCCTTATCGACCTCTGCCGCATAGGGCGCCGGATCGATCTTGAACAGGACGTCGCCGGCCTTCACCAGCGCGCCCTCGGTGAAGTTGGTCGCGAGGATCGCGCCGGCCACGCGCGGGCGGAGCTCGACGCGGTTGATGGCCTCTAACCGTCCGGAGAAATCGTCCCACAGCACGGTTTGCCGTGGCTCGATCAGGGCGACTGTGACGGATACGGCTTGCTCGGCCGTGGCGGCCGCTGAGGTCGCCTGTGCTGCATGAAAATAGCGGCCGGTTGCGATCGAACCGGCCGTCGCCAGGGCGCCGACAACGGCGATGCCGCCAAGAAGGCGTCTTAAATGGGCGGTACGGGTGTTGGGGGACGGGGGCATTTGCGCGCTCCAGATTTGTAGTGTTCGCTACAGATGTGGAGCTGGACGCCGCAGTGCAAGATACTTATGTACCATTCACTACGAAAATCGTAGCCGCCGAGTGCGAAAGTTGGAAGACGCAAGAAAAAATAAAGCTAGAACAAATAGATAGGATTTGGCGTTGAGCCTCAGGTAGAACGCGAATTCCGAGGAGATAGGCACATGGCCATGGGACGCCCCCGTGGATTCGACGCAGATGCAGCGTTGGACCAGGCGATGGAAGTGTTTTGGCGCCATGGCTATGAGGGCGCCACGATCGCCCAGCTCACCGAGGCCATGGGCATCAACCCTCCGAGCCTTTATGCCTGCTTCGGCAACAAGGAAGGGCTGCTGAAGGCCGCGCTCGACCGCTACACCAAGCTGCGCGGTGCCTGGATGGAAGAGGTGGTGGCCGCCCCGACCGCCCGCGAGGTCGCCGAGCGCATGCTGATGGGCATCGCCGAGAAGCAGACCGATCCCGCCAATCCGCCCGGCTGCCTGCTCGTGCAAGGCGGCATCGCCTGCGGCACCGGCTCCGAGAATGTCCCGTTCGAGCTCGCCGCCCGCCGCGCCCAGAACGAAGACCAACTCCGCGATCGCTTCATCCGCGCCAAGGCCGAAGGCGATCTCAAGGAGACGTCAGACCCCGCAGCGCTCGCACGCTACGTCTCGGCCGTCGCCGTCGGCATGGGCGTGATGGCGTCCTCAGGCGCCGACCGCGAGGCGCTGCGGCAAGTCGCGAGCGTCGCCGTGCAAGCGGTCGAGGCGCAGTCGGGGCGAGAGTAGGTCGCTATCAGCGGGCGCAGGAAAAACGTGACGCTCCGATGCAGGCATCGGAGGGTCCGCAGTGTGATAAGAGCTGAGCAAAGACCCCAGGAGATCCCTCAGGAAGCTTCGCTGAGGACTGGCGAAGCGGATTCTTCGGCCTTGAGCTCCTCGAGGCTGCGATGTCGAGGCTCGATGCCGAGTGCCCAGACCGTGATGATCTGCAGCACCAGCAAGCCGATCATCAGCGCCATGACGCCTGCCACGCCGCGCGACTCGAACAGCGACACAACGAGGAACGGTGTGACGATCGTGGCGCCGCGCCCCAGCGTATTCACGATGCCGGAAGCGCGCAGGCGGACCTCGGTCGGAAACAGCTCGGGAATGTAGACGCCGAACAGGATGGCGACCAGCACGTAGATCGGCACGGTCAACGCGAACCCCACGGCCGGCAGCAGGATCGGATCCGAGATCATCGGGTAGAGGATTCCGAGCATCACTGAGATCATGGACGCGCCAATGATGGTCGGCTTTCGGCCCCAGCGGTCGGCGGTCAACGCGCCGATGGCCGAGCCGATCGGCGCACCGAGTGCCATCAGCAGCGAATAGCCGAACGATGTCGCAATCGAAAGCCCTTGCTTGACGAAGAACACGGGCAGCCAGGTCACGAAGCCGTAGAGCAGGGTGTTGATCGTGATCAGGCAGATGGCACCGACGATCATCCGCGACAGCAGAGGAGCGGTGAACAACGTGCCGAGATCGGGGGAGACCGGGACCGGTGTTGTGACCGCGGGAGCGGGCAGGGGCCGACCCTGGGCCGCCTCCTTCTCGATGGCTTGCATCAGCGCTTCTGCTTCGGCGGTGCGTCCCACGGCTTCCAGCCATCGCGGCGATTCCGGTAGCGACTTGCGCATGTACCACACGACGAGCGCGCCGATGCCGCCGAGTACGAACATGGAGCGCCAGCCAAATTGCGGCACGAGCACCGATGCGACCAGCAGCGCCACGGGCAGGCCCGTCACGACGCACACGGCCGTGAAGCCGAGCCATTTGCCGCGCGTGCGGGCAGGCACGAATTCAGTCATCGTCGAATAGCCGACGACGTTCTCCGCGCCGAGCCCGACGCCCATCACGAAACGGCAGGCGATGAGGAAGGCCATGTTCGGAGCGAACGCCGCAGCAAGGGAGGCGATGCCGAAAAGGAGCAAATTGAATTGATACGTAAATCGGCGCCCGTAGCGGTCGCCGAGGAAACCGGTGCCGAACGATCCCAGCATCATGCCGACAAAAGTCGCCGAGATGAAAGCCGCGTTCTGAGCGAGCGTCGAAAAGCCCGTTTTCAGCGTCACACTGAGCACGGTCCCGGCGATGTAGATGTCGAACCCGTCAAAAAACATTCCGATGCCGATCAGCAGCATGATGCGGCGATGGAATGGCCCGATCGGAAGCCGATCAAGACGACTGCCTGCGTTCACCGATGTCGACATATACGCTCTCCCTTGCCCGTTATCCTCGTTGATGCGGCCCCGCCTTCTGTGGGCGGTAGGCCGCTTGCTGTTCTGCTGGCCTGCAAGTCTGCTAGTTCAGCCGCCGCTGACTGGCCGTGTCGCGATACCAGTCGAACGGCTGTTCATGGGTCGCGACCATCACGCTCTTGGTGTTGAAGTGGTCGTCGAAGCTCTCGCTGCCACATTCGCGGCCGATGCCGGAGTCGTCGACGCCGCCCCAGGGTGAGGCCGGATCGAGCCGGTGGTGGTCGTTGATCCAGACGATGCCGGCCTTGACGGCGGCGGCCACACGATGAGCTCGGGCGACATCGCGGGTACGAATTGCTGCGGCGAGGCCGAAGGGCGAGTCGTTGGCAAGTCGCAGCGCATCTGCCTCGTCCTTGAACGGCGTCACCGAGGTGAACGGCCCGAACACTTCCTCCTGGAAGATGCGCATGTCGGATTTGACGTCGGCGAAGACGGTCGGCTCGACGAAATAGCCGTTGTCATGGCCCGGTACCTTCGCGGCAACACCCCCGGTGACGAGACGCGCGCCGTCTTCGTGACCGTAGCGGGAATAGGTGAGCACACGGTCGCGTTGCCGGGCCGAGATGACCGGCCCCAATTGCGTGCTCGGATCGAAGGGATCGCCGATGCGGATGGTGCGGGTCTTCGCCTTCAGCTTCTCGACGAATTCGTCATAGATCGTGGCCTGAACGATATGGCGCGAGGCGCAGACGCAGGTTTGTCCAGCGCCGATGAAGGCGCCGAACGCGGCATAGTTGACGGCGCGGTCGACGTCGAAATCGTCGAACACCATCACCGGCGTCTTGCCGCCGAGCTCCATGGTTTGATGCGCAAACACCTTCGCGGCCGCGCTGCCGGCGATGCGACCTGCCTCGGTGCCGCCGGTCAAGACCAGCTTGTCGATGTCGCCATGCTCGGCCAGCATCTTGCCGGCGTTCTGGCCTAGCCCCAGCACGATATTGAAGACGCCGGGCGGCAGGCCGGCTTCGGTGAAGATCTTCGCGAGCTTCAACGTCGTCAACGGCGTGTATTCCGACGGTTTGACCACGGTGACGCATCCGGTCGCCAGCACCACGGCGAGCGACTTGCACAGGATCATGAGAGGGTGATTGAACGGCGTGCAGTTGGCGACGATGCCGATGGGGGTGCGGAGCGTGTAGTTCAGATACGCGCCCTCGACGGGGATCACGGAGTCGCGGCGCGCGAGCGCGAGGCCGGCAAAGTAGCGGAAGAAATCGGGCAGGCGGGAGAGCTGCGCGCGGGTCTCGTTGACCGGGCGGCCGTTGTTGAGGGTTTCCAGCCGGTACAGGCTGTCGAGGTTGGCCTCGAAGGCATCGGCCAGCCTGTTGATCAGCTTGGCACGCGTGCGCGTGTCCATGCCGCCCCATGCCTTGCCTTCGAACGCCGCACGCGCGCTCTTCATCGCGCGGTCGATGTCTTCGGCGGTCGAGTTGGGAATTCGGGCGATGACGTCGCCGGTGGCGGGATTGCGGATGTCCAGCAATGCGCCGTTCCCGGCTTCGACTTCACGCCCATCAATGAAGTTGCCGTGGATTTCGACGTCGATGGACGCGGGTTTCGACGGAATGTTCATGATGACCTCTCTTCAACGATGACGGCGTTACGTTTAAGCGCCGGCAGGACGCGTTTTTCGGTGGCCGCGATGTGGGCCTTGATGATGCGCGTCGCGGTTCGAACCTCGCGCCGCTGCATGGCCTCGATCAGGGCGACGTGCTCGGCGACGAGCTTCGCCGGATCGTGCCCTCTGAGATTGGACACGCTGACGCGGACCAGCCGGTCGGCCTGGCCAATCAGGTCGCACAGCGCCGCCGCCATGCGGCGATTGCCGGACGCATGCGCCAGCGCAGTGTGGAAGCCGCGGTTGTAGGCGATGAAGTCTTCGTGGCTGCCGGAGAAGCGGCGAAATTCGTCGAGCGATTTCAAGACGCTGTCAGGAGCACTCTCGATCGCCTCGGCGACGCAGGCGGGCTCCAGCGCGAGGCGGAAGCGCAGCAGGTCGCGAGCGTCGGAGAGCGAGATCGGGGTGACCCGATAGCCCTGGCGCGGCTGCACCGTCACGAGGTGCTCGCGCTGCAGCCTCAAGAGCGCATCGCGGACCGGCTGCCGGCTCACCGAATAACGCTCGGCCAGATCCTGCTCTCGCATTTCATCGCCCGGCGCGAGGCGACATGCTAAAATATCAGCTCTAAGGAGATCATAGATATTTTCGCGCAAAAGCATGACTCTGGAAGGCCTCCGTGGCTCCAATATTGCTATTGTGAAATATCACGTCAAGTGTCAAATGCTTGAAATCCGGAAGATTTGATTTATCAATCGCCGGTTCAGGGCACGCAGTTGCGCGTGATCCGACCGACGCAGTCTAGGAAAGACCGGACATGGACAGGCTTCTTGCCAACGGGACCGTCAACGCAGCGCAATCGGGCGAGGGGGCGCCGCTTTTCCTCTTTCACTCGCTGTTGTCGGATCGTGCGAGTTTCGATGCGATCGTGCCCGAGCTGGAGAAATCGTTTCGGACCATAGTGCCGGAGCTGCCGGGGTTCGGCCGTTCACATGCGGTGGAAGGCGGACTTGTCGCGGTCGCGGACCGGATGGCAGAGGCCGTGAAAGATGCTGCAGCGGGCGCGCCGACGATCGTGCTCGGCAATGGCTATGGCGGGTTCGTCGCCTTGCAGATGGTCATTCGCCACCCGGAGATCGCCGGCAAGCTCATCCTCGCCGATTGCGGCGCAGCTTTCTCGGAGCCCGGCCGCGAGGCGTTCCGCAACATGGCGAGGGTATCTCGCGAGAAGGGGCTTGAAGCGATCACTGATGTCGCGATGCGGCGCCTGTTCGCGCCCGAGTTTCAGGAGCAGCATCCGGAGTTGATGCGGGGGCGCCGTGAAGCGTTTCTGCGGACGGATCCAAACGTGTTTCGCGCCGCGTGCGACGCGTTGGCAAGCCTGGATCTGCGCCCCGAACTCGCCGGGGTAAAAGTCCCGGTTCTCGTCCTGGTCGGTGAACACGACGAAGCGACACCTCCGCCGATGTCACATGAGTTGGCCGCCGGCTTGCCGCGCGCCGAAATCAAGATCATTCCAGGTTGCGCACACGTGCCGCAGCTTCAGTCGCCGCGACAATTTCTCGGAGCCATGAGGGGATTCTTGCTCTGAGTTTCCAAGCCGGGATCCGAATCCACATCGCCTGCTACTGCTGCAGATGTCCCTCGGAGGAAGCCATCAGCGCCGACGTCACGGCAGTTTCGAAATCTCCTTGCCGGCGCCGTCGACGATGACGGCTCTCGGATTGCCGCCGCGCGCCTGAAGCTGCACATAGGCGAGCCCCTCCGCCGCGGAAAGCGCCATGCCGCTGCCGTCCTCGCTTGAGGCAATCTTCACCACGGGCCGTCCTTGCGACGTGATCATCCGCAGCAGCACCGTCTCGGGATAGGTCGAGCCGTCCGGTTGCGTCGTGGCTGGATGGATCGAGATGCTCGCGCGGATCTTGCCCTGGTCATCCACGATCTGGAGACCGCGGCCGCGAAGGATGCCATCGGGCGCTGCGGAAGGGGCGGCGACAGCACGCTCCCGAGCGGCGAATATGCCGACAATCGTCAGAAGGATGGCGAGGTTGACGAGGGTGATGAGGATCGAGGTGAGCTGAAGCGGCAGCCGGCTTGTCATCGGCGGTTCCTCCTCGATCAGTCGCAGCCGTCGGATGCGGGGGCAACGGTCATCATCTTGTTCGCCACAACGCGCGGAAATTGGGCGAACCTCGATGTTCGAGGAGTAGATGCGTCGCGGCGCACGGCGGCTGCGCCCGGCTGGCCCGTGTCTTACGCGTCAGTAGCGATAATCGCGGCCTCGGCGCTGCAGGCCGTATGCGACGCGCGGGTTCAGGCCGCAGCCGACGTTGGGCCCCGACGCCGATGCCAGGCATTGCGCCCGTGTGCTGTAGCTGCAGTCGCCGGGATAGCCGACGCCCTTGCCCTGGACGCACCAGGGATAATCCTGGGCATGGGCAGGCGCCGATCCGGCGAACGCGCTGAGCGCTAGGATGAAGCAGGCGAGGACTGAAAGTCTTGGCACGGACCACTCCCGTGGTTTGAGCAGATCGCGGAACATCAACCTGGTTCCGTCGGGCGTGTTCCCGCCCGTCCCGCCGCGCGGCCCTATCGCGACAAGCCGCCCCTTCCGAAAAGCAACGGTGGCGATTCACATAGCCTAATGCGCGCGGCTCGCCGGCCCATCAGACTGGACGGGCTGGAAACGGGGGCTGCGATGGCGATGGATCGCATCGAGCAGGCCTTTGTCGCGACCGCGATCACGGGATTTATCGTGATGACGGTGGCGATCGTGTGGATGATGCTGGACTGACCGGCGGGCAGACCAATCTTGCGCATCGCGCTGCCCTATGCCGCGGTGATCCCATGCCTGGCGGTGACCGCCCGGCTCACCTTCGTGCATCTGTTCTGACGGTCAATTTGCCGTGAGTCTCAGGTCTGGCGTCATGTCCGAACGATCACCTTCGCCGCGCGGGATTTCGCGGCTCAACTCGTCGCGCAGACGCAGCCCGCTCACGAGATGGTCGCTGTTGCGCAGCAGCTTCAGCGCCTTGTGAACCAGCTCGCGCGATTGGGTCAGCAGCTGTGCGTCGATCGCGGAATTCGGTGAGTAGATCATCGAGCGTCTCTTCAGATTTCCATTTGCGGGTCGGTGACGGCGCCTCGTCGCGCGTCAGGTCTGCCGATCGCCAATGATCGCAGCCAGGTTCCGGGCCATCGCCACGATATCGATCGGCTTCTCCCAGAGCGGCACGTCCTCAAATTCCGTGCCGATGGTGATCCTGTCATAGCCGGAGGTGAACACGAACGGCACCTCGCGTGTCCTGAGCTCGCGCGCAACCGGGAAGATCATCTCCGAGCGAATGTTCACGTCGAGCACGGCCGCATCCAGGATGCCGCCGTCGTTCAGGATCCCGATCGCGTCCTCGATATGGCCGACGGGCCCGGCAACTTCGGCCCCGAACGCGCGCAGCGTCCTGCCGATGTCATCGGCGAGGAAATATTCGTCCTCGACCACGAGAATCCGGCGACCCGTCAGCACCGCGCGCTGACGATGCAACATGGGCGATACGGACATGGTCCCTCCGCGGGTCCTCCAAACAGACAGGAACATAAGACGGTTAGCCGCCTTGGTTCAAACGACGTAATTGGAGGTGGGTTCCATGAGCAACCGCGACATCATCGTCATCGGGGGCTCGGCCGGAGCAACGCCGCCCCTGAAGCAGATATTGAGCCGTCTGCCTGCGGACCTGCCGGCCGCAATATTCATCGTGTTGCACATACCGGCCCAGGGCATAGGCATCCTCTCGACGGTGGTCAGCGGTGCCGGCAAGCTTCCGGTGCGGCAGGCCGAGAACGGCATGAAGATCGAGCCCGGTCAGATCTATCTGGCGGCGCCGGACCATCATCTGCTGCTGTCCGAGAATCGCGTGTTCCTCGGGCGCGGTCCGCGCGAGAACATGGTACGGCCGGCGATCGATGCGCTGTTTCGCTCGGCCGCGCTGCATCACGGTCCGCGCGTGATCGGCGTGCTCTTGAGCGGTCTGTTGTCCGATGGCGCCGCCGGCCTCAATGCCATCAAGCGCTGCGGCGGAATGACCGTCGTGCAGGACCCGTCGGATGCCATCGCTGACGAGATGCCGCGACGCGCCCTGCAGGCGACAACCATCGATCTCTGCGTTCCCGGCGCCAGCATGGGGGACGTCCTGTCCGAACTCGTCAGGGAGCCGCCGGGAGCGAGGCTGCCGATCCCGCCCGAGATCAAGCTCGAGGTCGAGATCGCGGCCGGCGACCGGATCGGCAGCGACAACCTCCTTTCACTGGCCGATCCCGTTGCGCTGACCTGTCCGGCCTGTGGAGGTGTCTTGTCCGAGATCAAGGAGCCGCGCCCGATGCGCTTTCGCTGCCAGGTCGGTCACGCCTACACGGCAGATGCGCTTGCCAAGGAGCAGGAAGGGCGCGTCGACGAAGCCCTGCGCGTCGCGCTGCGCATCATCGAGGAGCGCGCGGAGCTGGTGCAGCGCATGGCCTCGGACGGCCGTCGCAGCGGCCGGCCTGCCGTCGCCGAGATGTACGAGACGCGGGCCGCCGAATATCGCGAATATGCCGACATGATCCGGCGCGTCGTGCTACACTCGCTTGATCCTCCGGTTCGCAAACAGGAAGCTTGAAGGCTCCCGCCATGGCCCTGTCCCTTGCCGAACGCACCGAGCAACTCAAGGCCGAGCAGCGCCTTCTCATCAAGGCGGACCGGGATATCGAGGAGGGCTGGCAGCGGCTGCGCGACCAGGAGGAGCGGGTGCGTGACCTTCAGGCCGACGGCCACGACATATGCCAGGCGGAACGGCTGGTCGACCTGCTCAAGCAGACCCTGGTCGAGTGGGAGCGCCACCGCACCCTGATCGAGCAACGCGTCATCTATCTTCGTCAGCAGGTTGATCCACCCCTGCCAAAGGGCGGCTAACCGACGGTCTCCTG
Organism: Bradyrhizobium neotropicale; assembly: GCF_001641695.1. Lineage (GTDB taxonomy): Bacteria > Pseudomonadota > Alphaproteobacteria > Rhizobiales > Xanthobacteraceae > Bradyrhizobium > Bradyrhizobium neotropicale. The sequence goes on along the minus strand of NZ_LSEF01000088.1, from coordinate 10,839 downwards.
AATTCCGCACCCAACTCGAACATGTAGTCGAGCTGCCGCTCGACGCTGCAGCGCCAGCGGTAGTTCTCGTCGAGCAGCCGGCGGGCGGTCGCGGTGGCGCCCTCGGCTCGCCGGATCAGCGCCGCGAGCTCTTCCGAGATCTGCATCGCGGGCTCCTGTGGGACCGGGCGAGTATGGACCCTCCGGCCGGGGCTGACAACGCTCGCACCGCCGCATGGAACTGAGCATTACATTTCCCCCACTGACCTGTTGGGATAACATCAGTTTCTGCTATTTGCAGAGAGCGGGCGCGCGTTGCTTCCGCCAGCAGTGAAAGCTACCGGGCCATGAGTGAAGTCGGCGACCAGTCCGTCGAGGGAGAGCGTCAGGTGAAGGCCCCGCTCATCATCGGGGTGGGTGCATCGCCCGGCGCCCTGGATAGCATCGAGCGTTTCTTCGCCAAGCTGACCGTGGCGGCCGACCAGGCCATCGTGCTGGCGCTTCAGCATCATGAAGGCTTCGACGGGGCCCGGTTGCGCGCGGTCGTGCAGGGCTCAAACGGCGGCAAGGTTGCCGACATCGGCGAGGCTCAGGTGATCGAGGGCGGCACGATCTATCTGTGCCCGCCGGCGATGATCACCACCATCCAGGGCGATCGCTTCACGATCCGCAAGGCCGAGCAGGCGCCCGGCGAGCGCGCGACGATCGATAGCTTCCTGGTCTCGCTGGCCGAAGAGCGCGCAGAGCAGTCGATTGGCGTGATCCTGGGTGGCACCGGCGGCGACGGCACGCTGGGCACCGCGACGCTCAAGGACCATGGCGGCCTCGCCATCGCCGAAAGGGTCGTGAGCCACGATGCCGATCATCAGCTCGACGGCAACACGCCGGCGGCGATCGCCGATTACGTGCTGCCGCCGGAGGAGATCCCCGAGCATATCCAGGTCTATGCCCGTCATCTGCGGCGCCTCGAGGAGAAGCAGGGATTCGACGAGGTGCTGGCTGCGGCCGCGACGTCGCTGTCGCGCATCGCCGACATCCTGCGCAACAAGACCGGCAATGATTTCCACGGCTACAAGCAGAACACCTTCCTGCGCCGCGTGCAGCGGCGCATGCAAGTGGTCCAGATCGACGATATTCCCGGCTATGTCGACTTCTTGCGCAACGACAGGGACGAGGCCCAGCATCTCTTCAACGACCTCCTGATCGGCGTCACCGAATTCTTCCGCGACAAGCGCGAATTCGAGGTGCTGGAGAACCAGATCATCCCAAAGATCTTCGAGGGCAGAGGTGCGGGCCAGCAGGTTCGTGTCTGGGTGCTCGGCTGCGCCACCGGCGAAGAGGCCTATTCGATCGGCATTCTCCTGCGCGAGCACATGGCGCGGCTGGATTCCGCGCCGCAGGTGCAGATCTTTGCGACCGACATCGACGGGAGGGCGCTGGCGACGGCACGCGTCGGCCGCTACCGCACCAACATCGAAGCAGACATGACCAGCGAGCGCCTCGCGCGCTGGTTCGTGCGCGAGGGCGACACCTATTGCGTGGTGAAGGAGCTGCGCGAGATGTGCATCTTCTCGCAGCACAACGTCATCAAGGATGCGCCGTTCTCCAAGCTCGACCTCGTCTCCTGCCGCAACCTGCTGATCTATCTCAACGCCGAACTGCAGAACCGGGTAATCCCGCTGTTCCATTTCGCACTGCTGGCGGACCGCTTCCTGTTCCTCGGCAATTCCGAGAACGTGACACGGCATCCCAAGCTGTTCGCCCCGGTCGACCGTCGCGCCCGCATCTTCAAGAAGCTCGAGACCGGGACGCGGCTGCCGCCGGAATTTCCGATCACGACGTCTGCGGGCAGGACACCGGTCGAGGTGCCGCCGGTGCGCTCGTTCGGCCCCGACGTGGGGCTGGAGCGTCGCGCGCAGCGCATCGCGGAGCGCTATGCGCCGGCCTATGTCATTACCGACGACAATTTCCAGATCCTGCATTTCTCCGGGCGTACCGGGCGCTACATCGAGCCGACGGCGGGGACCGCGACGCTCGACCTGCTCCAGCTCGTGCATCGCGATCTCAGGCTCGAATTGCGCACCGCGCTCGGCCGCGCGGCGGAGACCAACGAGCCCGCCCATGCCGAGCAGGTGCAGCTCGGGGTGAACGGCCACCGCGTCCTCGTCGACATCACGGTCGAGCCGATCCGGGAAGGCGCCGGCGGCCACCGCAATTTCGTCGTGCTGTTCAAGGACGGCCCGGTCCGCGTGATCGACTCCGACCAGAACAACCCGAACGCGCTGGTGCGCACCGAGCATGTCGAGCGGCTCGAAAGCGAGCTGCGCGCCACGCGCGAGCGCCTGCAGGCGACCATCGAGGAGCTGGAGAGCACCAACGAGGAGCTGAAATCCTCGAACGAGGAATACCAGTCGCTCAATGAGGAGCTGCAATCCGCCAATGAGGAGCTCGAGACCTCGCGCGAGGAATTGCAGTCGGTCAACGAGGAGCTGACCACCGTCAACGGCGAGCTGGCGCACCGCGTCCAGGAATTGACGCGCGCCACCAGCGACCTCAAGAATTTCCTCGAGAGCACGCAGATCGCGACCGTGTTCCTCGACAACGATTTGCGGGTGATGAATTTCACGCCCGCGATCACACAGGTCCTGCATCTCGTCGAAACCGACGTCGGCCGTCCCGTCGCCCACATCAAGGCGCGCATCCCGATCGAGGAGCTGTATGACGACGTCCGTCGCGTGCTGCGGACGCTCGCGAGCGCCGAGCGCGAGTTGAACGCGCCGGACAGCGGCACGCGCTATATCGTGCGCATCCTGCCTTATCGCAGCATCGACAATTTCATCGCCGGCGTCGTCATCACTTTCATCGACGTCACCGCCATCACCCGCGCCGAGGAGCGGCAGCGCCTGTTGCTCGCCGAGCTTCAGCATCGCGTCCGCAACACGCTCGGCGTGGTCCGCTCGATCGCCCGCCGCACGGCGGATTCGAGTGCCACAGTCGAGGAGTTCGCCTCTCATCTCGACGGCCGCCTCAACGCCTTCGCACGCACCCAGGCGCTGGTGACCCGCGATCCCGAGGGCGGCGTCGATCTCGAATATCTCGTCGTCGAGGAGCTGCTGGCCTACAATGCCAGGGAGGGCGAGCAGGTCCGAGTTTCCGGTCCGAGGGTGCGTTTCCAGCCGAAGGCCGCGGAGACCTTTGCGCTCGCCATCCACGAGCTCGCGACTAATGCGCTGAAATACGGTGCCTTGAGCCAGCCGACCGGGCGGATTGAAATATCCTGGCGGATCGATGAGAGCGCCGATCCGGCCGGGCTCGTGTTCGAATGGCGCGAGCGGGGCGGGCCGCAGGTCGCGCCATCGTCACGAAACGGCTTTGGCACCGAGCTCCTGGAGCGTACGCTGGCGTTCGAGTTCAAGGGGCAGACCACGATGGCGTTCAATGGACCCGGACTGCAATGCACGATCATCATTCCCCTGAGCAAGCGTACTTTCCATACGGCGG
>NZ_LSEF01000088.1:0-7346 GCF_001641695.1 Bradyrhizobium neotropicale | reverse complement strand
CGGTAATGATGCCTTTGTCGACCCTCGATCGAAGCGTCACTGAGCCGGTCATCCGCCGGTTGAATGCGCTGCGGCCATTGTCGGCTGAGGCTTCCGCCGTGCTCGAGCACGCCATGCTCGAAGGGATGCAGCGCGCCGGGGCAGGCGAAGATCTGATCTCGGAGGGCGATCCCGTCGACAGCGTCCGCATCGTGCTCTCGGGCTGGCTCAGCCGCTACAAGACGCTGGAGGACGGCCGGCGCCAGATCGTCAATTTCGTCTTTCCGGGCGAAACCTGCGACGCGCACGCGTTCCTGCTCTCGGTGATGGATCATTCCATCGCGACCATGACGCCGGTGGTCTATAGCGAGATCAAGCGCGCGCGCTTCGAGAGCCTGTTGGCGAGTGATCGCTCGCTCGCCGAAGCCTTCTGGTGCGAGACGCTGGTCAACAACGCGATTCAGCGCGAGTGGGCCATCAATCTTGGTCGCCGTACGGCACTTGAGCGCGTGGCGCACCTCTTTTGCGAAATCTTCGAGCGGCTTCGCCCGGTCGGGTTGATCGAGGGCAATTCCTGCATCATGCCGGTGACGCAGATGGATCTCGCGGATGCCACCGGCCTTTCCGTCGTTCACTTGAACCGCACGCTGCAGGAGCTGCGGGCGACCGGTCTGATAGCACTGCGGGAGCGCACCTTGACCATCAGCGACCTCAGCGCGCTTAAGGATGCCGCGCTGTATTCGCCGAGCTATCTGCAACTCTATCGCCGCGGTTGACCGGCTTTGCTCACAGAGGCCCGGCCGGCCTGTCCACGGAACCGGTTCGCTCGGCTCAAGTCGGCAGCAACCGGCCCGAACGAGGCGCTTCAATCGCAAAATATGCGTGTCCCGTGTCCCGCCAGTAACGCCCAAGGTTCACTTTTGAACCAAATCGGTGCAGGCCGGTTGACCCGCATCACCGGCACAGGCTCTGCCCGTAGGCGCTGGTGGCTGAGAGACTGATTTGCGCTCCCGCCTGCAAGCAGGGAGCGCCATCATGCCGGATAGACAATGGGTCTATCGACCTTCCAACGATGAGACACAGCACGTCGATTTGTTGCGCCAGTTCCTGGAGGAGGCGCGCAAGGTTCTCGACGTGGCCATGCCCGACACTTTCCTGGGCCGCAAGACTTACGAGCCGTTTCCGAAGGAAGAGGCCCAATAGCGGTAATACTCTTGTCCTTTCCGGTCGGGAAAAACTGGCACCAACTGCATAGTCGATCAGACCTATCCTATGTTAATTTTGGAGCATGGGACGTGAGCGCGTCATCCTGGCGATTGCCGTCGCGGCCGGTGCTTTCACCGTCGGCGCCGTCTCGGTTCTTTTGCTCGGCTTTTGATCTAGCTCAATGAGCGCGCATCGCTCGGGCGTTGCCTGTCATGGGGCAGGAAACTCCGAACGGGGCGCACCATGACGCGGCCGTTAATAGTCCAATCGCTGGTTTGGCTCCTGGCCGCTCTCGGTGTGCTGGCTATTGTCTCGATGGTTCTCTGAGGCCGCGCCGATCGGGCGCGAGAGGGCAGGCTGCACGCGCCGGGAACAGGGCGGATATCAGCGCGTCCGGTTGTCATTAAATCCTTGTGTTGCCCCCGTCAGCCAAACCCGCAATTGATCGGTCAAGGCCCCGGCCGTCAAAATATTCCACTTAGCCGAAATTCGGCTTTGCCGTAGGTCGCCTGCGCCAGCTAAATTCGCGCAGCGTTAACCTATTGAAATGCCGGAACCCGCACCTGCGCCGGAAGCTGCAAACGAACCTGCCCGGTTGGGCCGCCCCAGTCCGGCATCGCGTCGGCCCCGGCGCTACCTCCCGCCGGGGCCAGGGTCCTTTCGAACTCGTCCGTGAAAAGCGATGACCACCAAACGCAATCGAACCAAACAGACGCAATCGCTCCAGGAGCGTTTGCACGCGTCCGCCGAAAAGGCGCGCGAGCTTGCGCGCCGCATGCCCGCGGGCAAGGAGCGCGAGCTGTTGCTGCGCCGCGCCAAGCAGAATGAAGTGACCTCGAACCTGACGGATTGGCTGAGCGCCCCCGGCTTCACGCGTCGGAGGGTATGACCATGCAGACCATCAAGCACTACCGTGCCTTCCAGATCGATCCCGACGGCCACGTGTCCGGCTGCATCAATCTCGTCTGCGGCGACGACGAGGAGGCCAAGCGCGAGGCTGCCCGGCTCGTGCTGCTCCACCGCATCGAGCTGTGGCGCCTGGACACGCGGATCGCACAATTCGAACTGCCGCCGGATAGCGTGCGTCAGTAGGCCACCGGGTAGATGACCGCGGGGATCCGCGGCCTGCAGCCGGCCGCACAATGAACCAGGACTGAGCCGATGTACGCGCTGTTCGAAGGTGACAGACAGATCGGCGATCCCTTTCCCACCGAGAAAGAGGTGTGGGAGGCCGCCCTGATCGAAGGGCTGGTGACCGATGTCCCGGTGGCGGACGAGGAGGGCGGCCGGATCCTCCCGGCCGGATATCACGTCCGCAGGCTGGACGAGACCTGAGACTCACGGCCGGATTGGAAGCTGCCGCGCAGGGATATCGTAGTGGAGGGCGGCCATTTCCGACGCCCGGCCACCTCCTGACCGTCGGCAAAACACCTGTCCACCACGGCGCTTGCCAGCCCAAAGCCGAGCGGGTAGAAACCCTCCACGCCTGAGCCGTGATTTGCGCGAAACGCGCTTCCGGCAAAGTCGGACAGATCAGTAAGATATTGAATTTGTTCGACTATTCCGTTGGGGAATGGTGTAACGGTAGCACAACAGACTCTGACTCTGTTTGTCTTGGTTCGAATCCAGGTTCCCCAGCCATCGGCGTAAACATCAATAGAATCAAGTGCTTAGCGCGCCGTAAACGCCAAAAGACGTAACACCTCGTAACAGCACGTCGTAACGTTACGACAGCGATTTCGACTCAATTCCGCCATAATCGACGCGCAAGATAATTGCGCGTTCGGGCATCGCTCCGAAACAAAAGCACAGCACAGAGAAGCTTCCCCCGCACCGCCTAACCAGCGGGCCAACCTCTGCATGTGCGTATTTGTCTTTCGCCTCCCGCTTTAAATCCCTTCTCGGTATCGAGACCAAAGCCGCGCCCAGCCTCGCTGACGCGAGCGGGTTTTATTTTGACTTGTTCGGCGCGAGCCAGACCCTCGCTGGCGTAACCGTCACGCCCTTCAGCGCGATGCACGCCGCGCCGGTCTCCTGCGCGGTCCGCACGATCGCCGAAGCCGTGTCGTCGCTCCCGGTCAAGGTATTCAAGCAGACCGATACCGGCCGGCGCGAAGAGATCGCCAATCATCCCATCGCCAAGCTGCTCAACGAGGCCCCGAACGGCTGGCAGCCGGCCGCGACCTTCAAGCGGCTGATGACGATGGACTGCCTGCTACAGCCCTACGGCGCGTTTTGTCAGGTGAACCGCGTTGGCGACGGCCGCGTTTATGAGCTGCTTCGGCTCGATCCGCGCCTGTCATCCGTGGTCGTCAATTACGCCAACTATGAACCGCTGTATGCGCTCAAGACGAGCGGTAACGACGCCGCCCGCGAAATTCCCGCCTCGCAGATCCTACACTTCGCCTCGCCGGCATACGACCAAACGCGCGGTTTGATAGGCGAGAACCGAGACGTCATCGGGCTGGCGATCGTTCTGGAACGCTTCGCCAATCAACTGTTCCTGAATGGCGCGAAGCCCAGCGGCATCATGAGCGTTCCGAAGACGTGGGTCAAAGAAACCCTCGACAAGGCCAAGGCCGGCTTTAGCGCTTCGCATTCCGGATCGAGCGCGGGCGGCACCGCCTGGATCACCGACGACATGAAATTCCAGCAACTCATGCTGAGCGCAACCGACGCCCAGTATATCGAGTTGCGCAACTTCATGCTCGGCGAGATCAGCCGCGTCTTCAAGGTCAGTCCGCACCTGCTCATGGTGTCGGAGCGAAACGCAGCTCGGTCAATCGAGGCCTTGGAGCAGGAGTTTCTCAGCTTCTCGCTGCTACCTCATCTGATCGCGCAGCAGCAGGAATTCACGTTGAAGCTCCTCACGGAAGAGGAGCGCGACGCTGGCATCACGATCGAATTCGACACGACGCACCTCGTTAAGGCGGATTTCTTGCAGCGCAGTCAGGCGCTCCAGGCCGCTGTCTCCAGTCGGATCATGACGCCCAATGAGGCGCGCGATCTCGGTTGGTCATTGGGGCCGATCGACGGTGGCAACGTTCTCGAAAATCCCTGGACCTCATCCGCACATGCCGGCGGCAAGCTCAACACCGGCAACGACAACAACGACCAAGAGGACACCGCCCAATGATGCGGACCATCTACCTGCACGGCAAGCTCGGCAGCGACTTCGGTCGATCTCATCGCTTCGACGTTGCGACGGCCGCCGAGGCGCTGCGTGCGCTCAACTGCGCCTTCCCCAAACGCTTCGTGCAGGAGATCGAGGAGGGCTATTACAAAATCGTGCGCGGCGACAAGCGCACCGGCATGCAGCTCGACCTCGATCTAGTGAACGAGTTCAAGCTGGGCGCTGCCGACCTCCATATATTCCCGGTTGCCAGAGGCGCAGCTACGGCGAGGACCGCGAAGGGCACGACCAAAGTCGTGCTCGGTGCTGCCCTGGTCGGCAGCGCGATCTTCATGTCCGGCGGCGTCCTTGCGACCCCGCTCGCCGCGACTGGCGTTCTCTCTGGCACCAGCTACGGCACCATGGCCGCGATCGGCTTCGGCCTGATGCTCTCCGGCGCCTCGACGTTGCTCGCCAAGCCCGCCAGCCAGCCAACACAGGCCTCCAATGGCCTCAACGTGAACGGCGGCAACATCGGCAATTCCGGCCAGCAGGGCAACGCAGTCCCGCTGATCTACGGCGAGTGCATGGTCGGCTCTACGCCGATCGCGGCCTGGTCCGACGTAGAAGACATCGACGTTTATGCGCAGAACACCGGATCCATTGAGGCCGCGTTCGATACGCCGGCCTACGGAGGGCGCGACTGATGGCGCTCACCGCATTCTTTGGCGACCAGGAATATACGTTCAAACTCACGCCGGCATTGATCCGCGAGCTTGAGGCCAAGTGCGGCCCCATCGGCGCGATTACCAGTCGCGTGTTCTCGCGCAACTTCGCCCAGGTCGACATCAACGAAACCATCAGGCTCGCGCTGATCGGCGGCGGCGCTGCGCCCAAGCGCGCGGCTGAATTGATCGCCGCATACGCGGAAGGCCGGCCCCTCATCGAAACATACGAACTCGCCGCCAAGATCCTGGAGCGGACCCTGTTCGGCGATCCCCATGAGAAGGAAGTGAAATGAGCAGACCTCACCGCAACAAAACCGGCCTGCAACGCAAGCTTGGGCGCGTTCTCGCCCGTCGAAAAGCGCTCGTTGACTGCAAATGCAGCGACCGCCGCATGGCACGCTTGCTGGTGCACCATCGTAAAGCTGGAGCGCGCGCATGAGCTTCGCTGTTGGCACGCCCATCTCCGACGCCAACCCACTGCCCACGAGAGTAGCGGGCCAGTTGCTCGACAACATGGGGCAACCCATCACGCCCGACAACTACACACAGAACTTCACCTACAACACCGACGGAACTCTCGCGTCGATATCGTTCACCGACGGCACCAATACCTGGACGCAGAACTACACTTACAACGCTGGCAACGTTGCCAGCGTCAGCCGGTGGGTTCGCTCGTGATGGACCGTCTGGAGATCAAAGCAACACTCAACGTCACCGATGCCGGCGAGATCGTTGGCACCGCTTGGCCGTTCGGCGAGCCCGACACTGCCGGCGACATCATCACCAAGGGAGCGTTCGGCTCGATCATGGCCGACCTTCCTATGCTCTTTGCCCACAACCCGGATGACCTAGTGGTTCATCACAGTGATTTTGACGTTTTGATACCGAGCCATCCGAGGATAGGCAACTTTTCGGGTGGCAAGAGGATCTCGATGCTTCGAGCGACGCCGGGCTGGCGACGAATGAACCCGTTGCGTTCGAGGGTGAGGATCATCTGGTGGACTGACGGCGGGCTGACGCGGAAATGCCGCTGGATGTCGGCCTCGGCGGGCGGCTGTCCGAACATGTACGAGTAGGTATGGATGAAAGCGAGATAGTGTCCCTGCTTCTCGGTGAAGTGCGCGCCTGATTTTTGACTCATAGCTGGATTCGTCCCGGCCTCCGACAAGGAGGCGAAGCATGAATGTACGTTATCGGGTCGAATTGAGCCAAGCCGAGCGGGACGAACTGACGGCAATGCTCGGCGGCGGCACGCATTCCGCCCGCAAACTCAAACGGGCTCAGATTGTGCTGGCGGCCGATTCAGGCAGCTGCGACGCGGAGATTGCCCGAACCGTCCGGGTCAGCCTTTCCACCGTCGGCCGGACCAAACGCCGTTTCGTAGAAGGCAATCTGGAGCGGGCCTTGAGTGAGGAGCCGCGTCCGGGCGCGGAACGCAAGCTGACAGGCAAGGAAGAGGCCCTGCTGGTGGCGACGGCATGCGCCAAGCCGCCCGCCGGCCGCAAACGCTGGACGCTGACATTGCTGGCCGACGCGATGGTCAAGCTCACCGATCACGCCAGCCTGTCGGGCGAGACCGTGCGCCGCCGGCTGGCCGACAACGACCTCAAGCCGTGGCGCCGGGATATGTGGTGCATTCCTCATGTCGACGGCGAATACGTCGCCCGGATGGAGGATGTGCTCGATCTCTACGCCGAGGCGCCGGATCCCGAGCGGCCCCTGGTTTGCTTCGACGAGACCCCAGTCCAGCTGATCGGCGAGGTACGCCAGCCGATCCCTGCCCAACCGGGACAGCGCGAGCGCTACGATTACGAATATCGCCGCAACGGTACCGTCAATCTCTTCGTCACCTTCGATCCGCATCGCGGCTGGCGCAATGTCAAGGTTACAGACCACCGCGCCGCGGTCGACTACGCGCACTGCATGCGCGAACTCGTCGACGTCCACTATCCCAATGCCGCCTGCATCCGTGTGGTGCAGGACAATCTGTCGATTCATACGGCCGGCGCGCTATATCAGGCATTTGCGCCTGCCGAGGCCCGTCGCATCCTGCGCCGCCTCGAGTTCCACTACACCCCGAAACACGCCAGCTGGCTCAATATGGTCGAGTGCGAGATCAGCGTGCTGCAGCGCCAGTGTCTCGGCCGTCGCATCGACGATCCCAAAAGGCTTCGAAAAGAAATCGCAGCATGGCAACGGCAGCGAAACAAGGCGCGAGACCGCATCAAATGGATGTTCACAACCGACAAAGCCCGCGCCAAACTCGGTCGCGCCTATCCAGTTGCCGCCAAAGAGTCAAAACCACTGTGATGAACCACTAG
>NZ_LSEF01000087.1 GCF_001641695.1 Bradyrhizobium neotropicale | reverse complement strand
GGGCGGATTCAACCGCTCGTCGCAACACTCGAGCAAAAGAGGTTGCGATGGAGAAGCGTGTGCGGACAGATCGTCCCCGAGAGGTCCTACGAGAAGATTATAGACCGTTCTGGACTGCGATTGCCTTGGGGCGATCGAGCGGGGATGCTGCGGTTGAGGCCGGGGTGTCGCCGTCGGTCGGAGTACGCTGGTTCCGGAGGGCGGGCGGTATGCCGCCAACACATTTGTCGCGATCGTCCAAACCTCGGTCGGAGCGCTACCTGTCGTTCGCCGAACGTGAGGAGATTGCCATCTTGCGCGCGCAGGGGCATGGGGTGCGAGCCATCGCTCGTCAGCTCGGCCGGCCTCCATGCACGATCTCCCGTGAGCTCCGTCGCAATGTGGCGCGCCGCCATGGCGCTCCAGAGTACCGGGCGACCACGGCACAATGGCATGCTGATCAGTCCGCCCGACGGCCCAAGTTTGCGAAGTTGGCAATCAACCCGACCCTGCGGGATTATGTGCAGGACAGGCTTGCCGGTATGATCGCTAAGCCAGACGGGGCGCTCCTCGTTGGCCCGAAGGTCGTGTGGAAGGGCCGCCGGGCGGTGCATCGGCAAAACCGACGCTGGGCGACGGCATGGAGCCCGGAACAGATTTCTCGGCGACTTCGGCTCGACTTTCCCGAGGATGAGACGATGCGCATCAGTCACGAGGCAATTTATCAGGCCCTTTATGTGCAGGGTCGAGGAGCTTTGCGCCGTGAACTGACGGCCTGCTTGCGCACTGGGCGGGCCTTGCGGATGCCGAGGGCGCGCGCCCGCAAAGGCAGAAGCTTCATTCCTTCCGAGATCATGATCAGTCAACGTCCGGCGGAAGCTGCCGATCGAGCTGTGCCGGGTCACTGGGAAGGTGACCTCATCATGGGCCTCGGTAGTTCCGCGATCGGCACTTTGGTGGAGCGCACGAGCCGTTTTACCATTCTGCTGCATTTGCCGCGCATGACCGGTCAGGAACAGGATGCTCGCGTGAAGAATGGACCTGCACTCGCCGGACATGGCGCTGAGGCGGTGCGAGACGCCATCACCCGCGCAATCTTCACCATGCCCGAGCGACTGCGGCGGTCTCTAACCTGGGATCAAGGAGCTGAGCTGGCTCAGCACGCGCGTCTGAAGATCGATGCAGGCGTGCAGGTCTACTTTTGCGACCCTCACAGCCCGTGGCAGCGCGGCACCAACGAGAACACGAATGGGTTGCTGCGCCAGTACTTTCCAAAGGGGACGGATCTCAGCATGCACGATGCCGATGATCTGGAGGCCGTGGCTCTTGCACTCAACACAAGGCCCCGCAAAACCCTCGGCTGGAAAACACCGGCAGAAACCCTCGACGAATTGCTCCGAGTGAGCGATACACGGAGTGTTGCGACGAGCGGTTGAATCCGCCCTGGATGCCCCGGCCAAGCCGGGGCATGACAGCGGAGTTGGAGGCTCGGGCTCGCGCTAAGCCCGCGCGCGACCGTTCGCCTTGCCGTAGGCGTGGCCGTTGAGCTTCTTCTTGGCGCTCCCCTTGGCACCGACCTTCTTGGGCTTGCGCTCAGCACGCGCCTTCGCCTTGGCCTTCTCAGCCCGCGCCTCGGCGCGCAGCTTCTTGCGCTTCTTCTCGCAGGAGGCGCACTTGCAGCCGATCGGCTTCAGATAGGCTTTGAAATAGTCGGTGCCGTAGTCGTAGTTGATCTCGTCGCCCGGCTCGATGTTCTTGATCGCGCGGATAAAGACCTTGCGCTCGCGCGGACGCACATCGGACTCGGCGTTGGGCCGGCAGGAATGGTTGATGTAGCGCGCAAGATTTTTGCGCACGGAGCCGTCGATGGTCCAGCGGCCGTTCAGCTCGAACAAATATTTGTTCTCGATGTCGTCCTGCTCGGGAATCCGCGAGTCCAGGATCGGTCCGAAATAACGGATGATCCGGGTCCCTTTCTTGATCGGTTTGGTGGCGAAAAGACCGAGTCCGGTCTTGGAGCGGCCGACACGATAGGGTTTTTGCGAAGAGATGACTGGCATGATCGAGAGATAAAAGCGACGCGAACGAGGCGTGGATAGGCTCAAGCGAAGCCGCTCTTCTAGAACGATTCAGCGCCCCTGTCAGGGCCTGTTTGAACCTTCCCCACAATGAAGTCGTCTGATGAAGAGAGTTCCAGGAAACGAGGGTTCGTCGTGAGGCGCGTCACATTCGGTTGCTTGTTCGGATGCTTCGCCATGCTGCTGGCTTGCGCCGGTCCCGATCGCGCCGGCGCCCAATCTCTGGGCAGTACCTATACCTCCACTGCGCCAAAGGATTGCCGCCAGGTCGGCAAGCCCAGCGAGCTCGACGGCAGCACCACGCGTGTCTGTCCGGGCAAGGCCGGGTTCGTGGTGCTGATCGACGAGGACGATCTGCGCGAGATCGTCTCGGTCGGGCGCACCCGCCGCGCGGCGGCCGAGGAGCCGGCCGCAAAAACCTGGTTCCATCCGTTCAATTCGTTCGAAGCCACTATCGAATGGCGCGCTGATGGCGCAAAACCCTTCGCGATCATCCAGCGCTGGCACATCGCCGACGGGGCCGATCTCGACAGGCGGGGACGGCCCAACACCAAGGCGCTGCTCGTGGTGACGCGGCTGCCGCCGGGACCGGTCTGCCATGTCGCCTATGTCGATGCTCTCGCCAATCCGAACGCCAACGCGCTGGCACGGCAGGCGGCGGATAATTTTGCCCGCAGCTTCCGCTGCGACAAGGACGAGGTGAAGGTCATCGGCGCATCGGGTCGCGCCGTCGAGCTCGCGACGATACGTTAGGCCGGGAGCTTGCCCACGACGGTCGACTTCAGCATCGCTTCCAGCAGACTTTCGGCCGTCGTGCCCTTGGGCAGACGCCCGAGGATGTCCTCGAGCCGGCCATCGAGCAGCAACGTTGTGAAGCCATGGACCATCGACCAGGCCCGCGCGATCGCGGCGCCCTGGTCCAGCGTCAGCGCATCGCCGCTGATCTGCTCCTGCCGCATCGCGCCGATGGCGTTGGCGAGCCCGGCGAACGAGGCTTCGGCGGCCTCGTGCAGCGAGGGCCTGGAATAGTCGAGCCGCTCGGTGCGGAACATCAGCCCGTACATGCCGGGATGTGCCTGAGCATAGCCGACATAGGCCTTGGGCCGTGCCAGCGCGCGTTCGTGCGACGTGGCGGCGGCTTTGCAGGCCGACCCCATGGCTTCGTTGAACTGGCGAAAGCCGATCGCCGCGAGCTCACTGACGAGGCCGGTGAGGTCGCCGAAATGATGGGTGGGGGCGGCATGCGACACGCCGGCCTCGCGCGCCACCGCGCGCAGCGTCAGGCCAGCGAGCCCGTCGCGCTCGAGCACACGCTCGGCCGCTTCCAGCAGCGCCTCGCGCAGCGCGCCGTGGTGATAAGGCGTCTCGGTCTTCGCGCTGGCCGCTCGCGGCGCAGGGCGAGGCCGCCCCGTGGCGGATGACGACCTGCGGACGCGGCGAGCTGTTTCAGTCCTGGTCTCGGTTTTGGCCATCACCAAGCTATATGACGCAATATTGACAGTGTAAAGATTTCACTTGACCGAAGTCGCCGCCTGCTCCATTTTATCTTTACGATGTAAAGATAAGGGGAGTTGTCGTGCAGCAGGATGCCTTCGCAGATCGCCGCAGCAATCTCGCGCCGATCCCGTTCGAAGCCGACGCACCGTTCCTCAAGATCGTCGGCGAGCTGCCGCACGAGCTGAACGGCACGCTGTATCGCAACGGCCCCAATCCGCAGTTCGAGGTACCGGGCGCGCACTGGTTCGTCGGGGACGGCATGCTGCACGCCTTTCATCTCGAGAACGGGCGCGCCAGCTACCGCAATCGCTGGGTCCGCACACCGAAATGGCTGGCCGAGCACGATGCCGGCCGTGCGTTTTTCGGCCATGGCTTCGGCGGCAAATTGCCGGACGCGCCTGCCGATGTGACCGACGGTGGCGTCGCCAACACCAACATCATCTTCCACGCCGGCAAGCTGCTCGCGCTGGAAGAACAACATCTGCCGACCGAGATCGAGCCGGGCACGCTCGCCACGCGCGGCTATTGCAACTACCAGGGCCGCGTCGCCGGCACCTTCACGGCGCATCCGAAGATCGATCCGGCAACCGGCGAGCTGGTGTTCTTCGGCTACAACGCTGCCGGGCCGTTCACGCCTGCCCTCTCCTACGGGTCGATCGATGCGTCAGGCAGGGCGACTCGCTTCGAGCGGTTCGAGGCGCCCTACACCGGCATGGTGCACGACTTCATCGTCACCGAGAACCACGTGCTGTTTCCGATCCTCCCCCTCACCGGCAGCAAGGGGCGCGCGATGACGGGCCGGCCGCCCTACGCCTGGGAGCCGGAGAAAGGCGCCTATGTCGGCGTGATGAAGCGCAAGGGCAGCGCGAAGGACGTCGTATGGTTCCGAACCGAGGCCTGCTACGTCTTCCACGTCATGAATGCGTGGGAGGAGAGAAATCGCATCGTCGCCGACGTCATGCAGTTCGAAGAAGCGCCGCTGTTTCCGCATCCCGACGGCTCGCCCACCAATCCCGAGAAATCGTTCGCGCGCCATTGCCGCTGGACCTTCGATCTCGCTGGCAATACCGACCGCTTCCAGCGGACCTATCTCGACGACCTCACCGGCGAATTTCCCCGAGTCGACGATCGCCGCACCGGCCTGAAGAGCCGTCACGGCTGGTACGCCTGCGCCAATCCGAGGCTGCCGATGTTCGGCGCACTGTCCGGCATCGTCCACGTCGACGGCAATGGCCGGCGGCTCGGGCAATATCTGCTGCCGGCCGCCGACACCATCTCCGAGCCGGTGTTCGTCGAGCGATCGAAGGATGCTCCTGAAGGCGATGGCTGGCTGCTCGCGGTGATCTGGCGCGCGCGAGAGAACCGCAGCGACCTCGCCGTGTTCAACGCCACCGATGTCGAAGCGGGCCCCGTCGCGCTGGTGCAGCTCGGCCACCGCGTGCCGGATGGTTTTCATGGCAATTGGGTGGGGGCGCAGTAGTTCTCTCTGCCCCGTCATTCCGGGGCGCGACGAAGTCGTGAGCCCCGGAATGACGAGCGGAGATAGTGGGCCAGCCAAACTCCCACCTCACATAATTTTGACAGTGTAAAGATTCCCCTTGACGGCTCGCCGCCTCTGGATTACTCATCTTGACAATGTAAAGATCGGCTTGACCGAGGCGGCCCATGGCGATTTTCCTGATCCTTGCCCCCTACGGCGTCTATGCCTTCCTGATGCTGCTGACCTCTGCCACCGTCAGCATGTTCGCGGCGGCCGCGATCTGCCTGGCCACCATCGCGATCGACGCCGCCCGCGGCCGCTCGGTGAAGATCCTGGCGCTGGGCTCGGCGATCGTCTTCGCGGGGGTCGGCCTTTACCTCCTGCTGCTCAACCCGGCCCTTGGCACCCTCGCCGTCAAGCTGTCGGTCGATATCGGCATATTCGCCATCTCGCTCGGCTCGATGCTGGTGCGGCGGCCGTTCACCCTGCAATACGCGCTCGAAGCCGTCCCGGCCGAGACCGCGGCGATGCCGGGCTTCCTGCGCGCCAACTACATCATCACCGGCGCATGGACTGCGGCTGCCCTGCTGATGATGGCGTCCAATATCGTGCTGCTCTATGTCCCGGGCCTGCCGATCTGGTCGAGCCTGGCGGTCGCCTTTGCCGCCCGCAACAGCGCGATCTATTTCACAAAGTGGTATCCTGAGTATCGCAGGATCAAGTACGGTGAGCCGGCCGGCGCGCTGCCCAATTCCCGGTGAACAGGATCGACGATGAAGGACGTATTCGCCCGCCTCGCCTCCGACTTCCTCTCCGCCATCGTCTTCCTGGTCATCTATCTCATCACCGACAATGTCATCCTGGCGACGTCGGTGGCGATTGCAGGCGCGATCGCGCAGGTCATCTACGCCCGCGTCAAGGGACGTCAGCTCAATTTCATGACCTATGCGAGCCTCGCGCTGGTCATCGTGCTCGGCGCAGTCACGCTGTTCACCAACGACCCCCGCTTCATGCTGGCAAAGCCTTCGATCGCGCATTTCGCGATCGGCGTCATCATGCTCAAGCGCGGCTGGATGCTGCGCTACATGCCGCCGATCGTCGCCGAGAACGTTCCGGAATATGTGACCGCCGCGGGTTATCTCTGGGCCGCGCTGATGTTCGTGATCGGCGCCGGCATGATCGCGGTGGCCTCGACCGGCGATCTGAAGCTGTGGGCGTTCTACATCTCGGTGGTCGCGGGCGGCGCCAAGATCCTGGCCTTTGCCGTGCAGTATGTCGTTCTGCGGCTCATCGTCACAAGCCGCCTGCGCGCGCAGCGCGCCTAACACAGCGTTAGGCGCACGCCGCAAGTTGGGCTATAGGCTCGGCGCTGGACCGGCCGCGGATCGTCGCGGTTCGCCGGATTATCTTGGGAGACGGGAATGGCCGTAGACGGTAACTGGAATCTGACCATGACGACCCCGATGGGCGAGCGCCAGGCGACGCTGACCCTGCTGAGCTCCGGCGGCACTCTCACCGGGACGCAAGGCGCAGACGGCAATTCCGCCGAGATTTTCGACGGCACCATCAGCGGCGACGCGATCAACTGGAAGGTCTCCATCACCAATCCGATGCCCTTGACGCTCGAGTTCATCGGCAAGGTGTCTGGCGACAGCATGAACGGTGAGATGGGTATCGGCCCGATGGGCAGCTTCCCGTTCACGGGCACGCGGGCGTAAGGCTCTCGGCGAACCGTGCGCGCTCTCCGCCTCATCGCGGCGGCGATCCTGTGTGTCGCGACACAGACGGCGGCACGCGCGGATGACACCGAACCGGCGTGGCGCGCAAGCGCGCTCGCCCTGGTCCCGCCGGGCTATGTGGCGGGTCAAGCCTATCGGACCGATGGAGCGACCGGCTACCTCGCCATCTACCCCGCGACGTCGAACAATCCGAAGATACCGGCGAGCGTGTTCGCTGCACGCCAGGCGCTCGTCGTGACGTTGACGGGCGATGCGACACGCGCCGTGTCGGCTGAATTGAAGCCGCGCGCGGCGCCCGATCCGGACAACGACGACACTGATTTTGCAAAGCTGCACGGCGAACTCGCTGCGAAGCGCGCGACGTTGCCCGAGGGCACCGAGCCCTGCGACCTCGGCGCCTGGTCCATCGACAAGGACCCCAATGGCCTCAACGTCCGCGCCGAACCGTCGGTGAAGGCGCGCGTGCTCGGCACGCTGCCGCCGCCGTATCGGCTGAAGCTCGGCGGCCGCGAGAACACCCCTGACGGCGGCTGGCTCACTGAATTCCGCATCATCGGCTTCAAGGACGGCTGGTTCCTGATCGAGGGCGCCAAATCGCCGGGCAAGGACTACGAGGACGAGAAGCTATATCCGCGCAATGCGCCAAAGCCCTATGCCGGGCGGGGCTGGGTC
The DNA here is from genome assembly GCF_001641695.1 of Bradyrhizobium neotropicale. Classification (GTDB taxonomy): domain Bacteria; phylum Pseudomonadota; class Alphaproteobacteria; order Rhizobiales; family Xanthobacteraceae; genus Bradyrhizobium; species Bradyrhizobium neotropicale. The sequence goes on along the minus strand of NZ_LSEF01000087.1, from coordinate 1,715 downwards.
GCGTCGAACAAGGTCGGCGCGAACTACGCCAATGGCTTCACACGCGCCGGCGGGCTGTTCCAGGCTCCATTCGTCGACGCCAAGTGGATGCCGGCCCAGCACGAACTCGGCGGTCCGATTGACGGCGACGGCGGACCGAAGCGCCTGTTGGCCTGCAGCGGTCTCTGGGGCCTGGTCGAAAGCCACGACGGCGTGCGCGGCTGGTGGCGCTCGCTCTGCTCCAATCAGGTCACGAATTGCAGCTAGTGGTTCATCACAGTGATTTTGACGTTTTGATACCGAGCCATCCGAGGATAGGCAACTTTTCGGGTGGCAAGAGGATCTCGATGCTTCGAGCGACGCCGGGCTGGCGACGAATGAACCCGTTGCGTTCGAGGGTGAGGATCATCTGGTGGACTGACGGCGGGCTGACGCGGAAATGCCGCTGGATGTCGGCCTCGGCGGGCGGCTGTCCGAACATGTACGAGTAGGTATGGATGAAAGCGAGATAGTGTCCCTGCTTCTCGGTGAAGTGCGCGCCTGATTTTTGACTCATAGCTGGATTCGTCCCGGCCTCCGACAAGGAGGCGAAGCATGAATGTACGTTATCGGGTCGAATTGAGCCAAGCCGAGCGGGACGAACTGACGGCAATGCTCGGCGGCGGCACGCATTCCGCCCGCAAACTCAAACGGGCTCAGATTGTGCTGGCGGCCGATTCAGGCAGCTGCGACGCGGAGATTGCCCGAACCGTCCGGGTCAGCCTTTCCACCGTCGGCCGGACCAAACGCCGTTTCGTAGAAGGCAATCTGGAGCGGGCCTTGAGTGAGGAGCCGCGTCCGGGCGCGGAACGCAAGCTGACAGGCAAGGAAGAGGCCCTGCTGGTGGCGACGGCATGCGCCAAGCCGCCCGCCGGCCGCAAACGCTGGACGCTGACATTGCTGGCCGACGCGATGGTCAAGCTCACCGATCACGCCAGCCTGTCGGGCGAGACCGTGCGCCGCCGGCTGGCCGACAACGACCTCAAGCCGTGGCGCCGGGATATGTGGTGCATTCCTCATGTCGACGGCGAATACGTCGCCCGGATGGAGGATGTGCTCGATCTCTACGCCGAGGCGCCGGATCCCGAGCGGCCCCTGGTTTGCTTCGACGAGACCCCAGTCCAGCTGATCGGCGAGGTACGCCAGCCGATCCCTGCCCAACCGGGACAGCGCGAGCGCTACGATTACGAATATCGCCGCAACGGTACCGTCAATCTCTTCGTCACCTTCGATCCGCATCGCGGCTGGCGCAATGTCAAGGTTACAGACCACCGCGCCGCGGTCGACTACGCGCACTGCATGCGCGAACTCGTCGACGTCCACTATCCCAATGCCGCCTGCATCCGTGTGGTGCAGGACAATCTGTCGATTCATACGGCCGGCGCGCTATATCAGGCATTTGCGCCTGCCGAGGCCCGTCGCATCCTGCGCCGCCTCGAGTTCCACTACACCCCGAAACACGCCAGCTGGCTCAATATGGTCGAGTGCGAGATCAGCGTGCTGCAGCGCCAGTGTCTCGGCCGTCGCATCGACGATCCCAAAAGGCTTCGAAAAGAAATCGCAGCATGGCAACGGCAGCGAAACAAGGCGCGAGACCGCATCAAATGGATGTTCACAACCGACAAAGCCCGCGCCAAACTCGGTCGCGCCTATCCAGTTGCCGCCAAAGAGTCAAAACCACTGTGATGAACCACTAG
>NZ_LSEF01000086.1 GCF_001641695.1 Bradyrhizobium neotropicale | reverse complement strand
GAGTTATGCGGGAAGCTGGGTGATGACGGCCTGAGATAGGCGGCGTATCGAGGCGGGTGTCGAAGCCTGCCAGAACCTCTCAAGGAGAGCGATACGCCATGAACGAGACTAGCAACATTGTCCCGCTTCGTCAGCCCGACGCGATCGATGATCCACTGACCAATATCCTGCGCGCTGGTGCGCGGCAGCTTCTGGCGCAGGCTGTCGAGGTCGAAGTCGAGACCTTTCTTGCCACGGTGAAGGACTTGAAGCTTGCCGACGGACGCGCCCGTGTCGTGCGGCATGGCTACGGCCCGGCGCGGACGATCCAGACCGGCATCGGCCCGGTCGAGGTCGCGCGGGCGAAGATTCGCGACCGCGGGGCGGCCAGCGATGGCGAGCGGATCCGGTTCAGCTCGGCGATCCTGCCGTTGTGGGCACGGCGGACCAGAAGTCTGGATGCGCTGTTGCCGGTGCTCTATCTACGCGGCATCTCGACCGGCGATTTCCAGGAGGCGCTGACGGCCTTGCTGGGCAAGGAGGCGCCGAACCTGTCGCCCGCGGTGATTTCCCGGCTGACGGCCGAGTGGCAAGGCGAGTACGAGCGCTGGCAGAAGCGCGATCTGTCGGCGCGGCGATATGTGTACGTGTGGGCCGATGGCGTCTTCCTGCAGGCCCGCATGGAAGACCACGGCGAGTGCATGCTGGTGCTGATCGGCGCAACGCCAGAAGGCAGGAAGGAACTGATCGGCTTTCAGGTCGGCGTGCGGGAGAGCGCGCAGAGCTGGCGCGAGCTCCTGATCGACGTCAAGCAGCGCGGATTGCAGATCGCGCCCGAAATTGCCGTCGGCGACGGCGCACTCGGCTTCTGGAAGGCGCTTGACGAGGTCTTTCCCGGCACCCGGCACCAGCGCTGCTGGGTGCACAAGACCGTGAATGTCCTGGACAAGGTCCCTCTCTCGGTGCAGGCCACCATGAAGAAAGATTTGCGCGAGGTCTATTGGGCGCCGAGCCGGGCGTCCGCCGAAGCGGCGATCGACGTCTTCGCCGAGAAATACCGCGCCAAGTACGGCCGGGCGGTCGAATGTCTGATCAAGGATCGCGACGCGCTGCTGGCCTTCTACGACTTTCCTGCCGAACATTGGGATCACTTGCGCACGACCAATCCCATCGAGAGCGTGTTCGCCACCGTGCGGCACAGGACGGTGCGCACCAAGGGCTCGTTGTCGCCGACCACCGCCAAGCTGATGGTATTCAAACTGGTGATCGCCGCATCAAAGACCTGGCGGCGGCTCAAAGGCACAAATCAGTTGCCGAAGGTCATCGCAGGTGTCAGATTCAACGACGGCATCGAGGTCATCCAAATGCCGGCAACCCACGCCGCCTGATCACCTCGTCACCCAAAATCCCGCATAGCTCCTCTCGGCGACGATCCGCCGCTTTTCTTCCAATGTCCAACGGCGTCGAGCGTCCGTCGAGACCACTTCCAATCGGGAGACTTTCGAAATAGGCGTATGGTCAGTCATACGCCTATGTCTTCATCCTTCATCATACCGCGCAAGGCGGTCCTCGCCGGATCGATGCCCTCATGCAACGCCATCGTAGAGCTCGTCGTACCCGCGCGCATGTGTCAATCAGGCCGTCGTCGTATGCGTACATACCAACCACTCTTGGAGCCGCAACTTCCGGCTCGGAAGTTGGGGCTCCAAAAACCGAGCTGACGTTTACATCACAGGCAAATCAGATCATAAGTCGACATCACGTCCCATTCTTTCCAAGAGCAAGTTACCACTGCGAATTCTGGAAGAGCCAGAGTGCTGCGGCTAACCGACAACACTGACAGAAAGTGACAAGGACCTGTTGTCGCCGACAGATCAGTTTCGGGGGGAAGATCACATTCTTGGGGGGTGGGTCACCGCGGGTCGATATCAAAGACCTCTTGCTTTCGAAAAGCCATCTAATGTCACCGTCTAAATGCGTGGTCCAATAGAATGACCCTCGGGGATATCACTTTCTGTCGTTGCCCACCGTAAATATGCTTGGGCCTCGCTAAGAGACCACTTTATGATTCGTTAGCGTTTCGCTTATGAAAAAGGCCATTATTCCGCTCGCTTGTCTAAGAAGCCACGTAACATTGTGCAAGGACTGGCGGGGCCTGATCCGTCCTGTATTTATATCGTCTCATCATTCTAGCTATCACCACAACTACTTATTCTTCCATCACAAAGGCGAATTAAACAGCTTTCTCCTGTCTCTCTCACGATGTCATGGACCACCTGCAAATTCACACATACTGATGCTCGCACGATGAGCGCAGCGCTCTATAACGCCCAGACGAACTACACAGACTATAAGGGGCAGGCGGTTGAGCTCAAATACATCTATATGAGCAAGGTGGATGCAACAAATTCTGTGAGCGATGGGCGGTTGAGCGGAACCTATACCAGCTCGAGCCGGTCTCCGCATGCTGCGCCTTCCAATTTAGGGCCCTGGTTCATCGCTGTTGACAGCACCGCAAACCTGACCGGCCAGATCGAGGTGGTAGCATGGGGACGAGCGATAAGAGGATGATCGAAATCGCCGCGCATTGGCCTGGCGCTTTGGTGGTGTTGTGCATCTTTGTTGTTTCTGCATGTGTTTGTTTCCCCTGTAAGGTCTTTAATAGCGTATTTGCGCCCGTCATACGCTGCGGGCTTTCTGTAATGGTTTTATTATAAATAAGTCAGGTCAATTGATAACAATGAATGCTTGTGTTTGATTGTTGCCCTGCAACTAACGCGACTTTTTGCGCGAGTGATGGTCTCTTAAACCGAATCAATTTTTTTGAGATTACAATTCGTGAAATGAAGTCGAGATCCGTTTATTCCCGATAAGAGGGATAAAAGTCGGATCCTTTGTGTGGTTGGTCACTAAATTTGCCGAGATCGTCAAGACCGCGGCGCCATCGAAGATGGCCGGGGTCCACTGGCGGCGTCGGCCGAATGGGCCTGTAATGGATCAGTCGCGATCCACCTCGGTGCGCGGTTTCCAGGAACCGCGCCGATGATCGCAATCGACATCATGGCGCCGACAAACACGCGCCACCGCGCCGCCTGGTCGGCCGACCAAGGATTTGTCGAGCATGGCGTCGATGCCACGATCCGACGTCGCAAACATCCGGGAATCAGCGGCCTGTCCTCGCGGTTAACGTGAATTTCACGACACTTCATTTCAGCCGTGTCTATTGTAACCGCCACCCAGACTCCGTCGCACACCTTCACAATGAATTCCATGCCTGAACATCCGAACCCCAAGCGAGACGAGGTCGACGTGTCTAATGCACGACAAGCTCCGGGCCGCGAGGCTGAAGGGCTGAAGTTACCAAGTTCACCCTGCAGATTGGCAATTAAGCCGAAGAACGGAGAAGCAAGATGAGGGAATCCATTCGACCGTCGCTCGAACTGATCGAGCGACTGAAGAATGCGCAATTGAGGCACGCCAGTCGAATGGCGGCCGACTGCGCCCAGAGAAATTATTCGGACGATGACTACGACTATCTCCGCACCGCGTTGCGCCTCGCGGCTTACTTAGTCGACCTCGACCATGAACGCGACCTCGAGAAATTCGGTGAGTTGTTGAACGACACGAGCGAGCGCAGCGTCTTGATGAACTGCGGGTGCGACGGCATTTGCCACGAAATTTGGGCCACGAACGCGCCGTCATTGGCGCCAGACGAATGACAAGTTGTGGAATAGTGCATCCGACCTGGTTCAATTGGTCACCGGCTGCACGAGCTTGCGATCGGCTGAGCAATATCGCGGCCGCGCAGTCCAGGCTAAAATCTTCAAACGGTCCGCTGACTTTGAACGGAAGACGGAAATTATTCCCCTGAAGGGGGCATGATGAAGCTGATCGACCTCCTGCGCGGCGGGACCATGGACATCTTTACGACAGTCGACCGATCCCGCTGCGATCATGATCGTCACATCTGTGAAGCCGCGATCATGTGGTCGCCCTCACAGCCCGTAGCACATGGCAGCCGGCGCCCCCAGCCACTGCGAGAACCACCGCACCGCCGATCCCGATTTTGATCGAGTTCCGTAACTAACGCTTCCCCAGCGCCCGGCGTATACGACTCCGCCACGACCCGGCCTTGACCGCTTCGCTCCGCCGCCGCCCCGCTCGGACTTCAATATAGACCCGGGCGCGTGCTTCCGAGAACACCTGGAGGTGCTCTCTGTTGATCTATAGACATAAAAGGCTGCGATTAGTTCGCTGTGACCTGAGCCCCAAAGATCATCCAGCGATGGAAAGAATCCTTTGGTCATTTGAGCCTGTGTCGCTCGGTGATGCAACGGGATGGGACGCGGAGCCGTCGACACAGCGCAGCGTCCCGTCCCGTTGCATGTCGGGCGCTGTTAGCCTGGCGTAAGTTGATGGCGGCAGGTTGCCGATCCCGCTGTGCGGACGCACGGTGTTGTAATCGTCCTGCCATTCGGCAAGCAGCTCCCGAGCATGATCGAGTGACGAGAACTGTGTCTCGTCGTCGCGCAGTCTTCCATTGAAGCGTTCCACGAAGGCATTCTGCTGCGGCTTGCCCGGCGCGATGTAGTGCCACTTGATCCGGGTGAGATGCGACCAACGCAGGATGGCGATGCTGGTGAGCTCGGTCCCATTGTCGCTGACGATCATCGTTGGGCGGCCTCGTCAGGCGATCTCGCTGCTGATCCCATGCTTGCGGCAGACATCCCCCGTCTTCGAACCGGCTTCCTGCTCCCGCAGGATCGCATTGATCCGCTCTTCCGTGAACCTTGACTGCTTCATCTCCGTCCCCCTAAAGGTGACGGACTCTACCCATTTTTGGAGGAAGTTCAGGGGCTCAGGCCACAGCTCCTCCCGATATGCCGATTTGCTCCACTTGCCAGTCATCGTGCAGAATCCCCGCTGATTGGAAAATGTGTATGTCCGCGCTTCGGGAGAGCAGCCCTCAGATGGTGGGCGCAGCTGTTGCTGGCTCGAAGCGCTGCGGTCTCTTTCGATCCCTTCCCTGTCGTATCAACGCTGATGAGCCGTTAGGACGAGTTGATTCCTGTTGGTCTATAGAGACAGAAAGGGAGTGCGATCGGTTCGCAGGCGCGTCGAAACGTGGTCACATCGAAAATCTTGTTTTCGCACGCCTGGATGCAGGTGATGGCGCGAGTGCGATGAAGGGCTCCGAGCCCCAACGCTGCTCGAAAGTGATTGCCGCCGCATATTGCTGTCCCCAGTGAAGTCCGTTACATCTAGAGAGGGCACGATGCCCTTTGCGGAATATTATATTCCCTCAATTGTCATTATCATCATCATCATCAAGTCTAATCCAGGCAATTTGCCTCCGCAAAGGCCCCTTGCTGGAGCCAAAGGTGATTGAAACGAGCGCGTGCGATGCTGACTAAGAACGAGGGTTGGCTATTTAAGAGCCTGCGAGATCAGTTCCCCTTCAGGGTTTCTTTCCGCCTCCTATCTAATATCGTGCGCCTTTTGTCACCCGGGTGACAGGTTATCTCAAGACCAATGCCACCGAAGAGTCCGCTTATGAGGGCTCCGGCGCCTTTTCGACGGCCGGGCTATCGTATGCCGGATCTCGTCTTCGCAGTCGACGCAAACGGACTGGCAAGTTATCTAGACACTCAGCTAGTGGTTCATCACAGTGATTTTGACGTTTTGATACCGAGCCATCCGAGGATAGGCAACTTTTCGGGTGGCAAGAGGATCTCGATGCTTCGAGCGACGCCGGGCTGGCGACGAATGAACCCGTTGCGTTCGAGGGTGAGGATCATCTGGTGGACTGACGGCGGGCTGACGCGGAAATGCCGCTGGATGTCGGCCTCGGCGGGCGGCTGTCCGAACATGTACGAGTAGGTATGGATGAAAGCGAGATAGTGTCCCTGCTTCTCGGTGAAGTGCGCGCCTGATTTTTGACTCATAGCTGGATTCGTCCCGGCCTCCGACAAGGAGGCGAAGCATGAATGTACGTTATCGGGTCGAATTGAGCCAAGCCGAGCGGGACGAACTGACGGCAATGCTCGGCGGCGGCACGCATTCCGCCCGCAAACTCAAACGGGCTCAGATTGTGCTGGCGGCCGATTCAGGCAGCTGCGACGCGGAGATTGCCCGAACCGTCCGGGTCAGCCTTTCCACCGTCGGCCGGACCAAACGCCGTTTCGTAGAAGGCAATCTGGAGCGGGCCTTGAGTGAGGAGCCGCGTCCGGGCGCGGAACGCAAGCTGACAGGCAAGGAAGAGGCCCTGCTGGTGGCGACGGCATGCGCCAAGCCGCCCGCCGGCCGCAAACGCTGGACGCTGACATTGCTGGCCGACGCGATGGTCAAGCTCACCGATCACGCCAGCCTGTCGGGCGAGACCGTGCGCCGCCGGCTGGCCGACAACGACCTCAAGCCGTGGCGCCGGGATATGTGGTGCATTCCTCATGTCGACGGCGAATACGTCGCCCGGATGGAGGATGTGCTCGATCTCTACGCCGAGGCGCCGGATCCCGAGCGGCCCCTGGTTTGCTTCGACGAGACCCCAGTCCAGCTGATCGGCGAGGTACGCCAGCCGATCCCTGCCCAACCGGGACAGCGCGAGCGCTACGATTACGAATATCGCCGCAACGGTACCGTCAATCTCTTCGTCACCTTCGATCCGCATCGCGGCTGGCGCAATGTCAAGGTTACAGACCACCGCGCCGCGGTCGACTACGCGCACTGCATGCGCGAACTCGTCGACGTCCACTATCCCAATGCCGCCTGCATCCGTGTGGTGCAGGACAATCTGTCGATTCATACGGCCGGCGCGCTATATCAGGCATTTGCGCCTGCCGAGGCCCGTCGCATCCTGCGCCGCCTCGAGTTCCACTACACCCCGAAACACGCCAGCTGGCTCAATATGGTCGAGTGCGAGATCAGCGTGCTGCAGCGCCAGTGTCTCGGCCGTCGCATCGACGATCCCAAAAGGCTTCGAAAAGAAATCGCAGCATGGCAACGGCAGCGAAACAAGGCGCGAGACCGCATCAAATGGATGTTCACAACCGACAAAGCCCGCGCCAAACTCGGTCGCGCCTATCCAGTTGCCGCCAAAGAGTCAAAACCACTGTGATGAACCACTAG
>NZ_LSEF01000085.1:202653-282016 GCF_001641695.1 Bradyrhizobium neotropicale | reverse complement strand
GGGCGGATTCAACCGCTCGTCGCAACACTCCGTGTATCGCTCACTCGGAGCAATTCGTCGAGGGTTTCTGCCGGTGTTTTCCAGCCGAGGGTTTTGCGGGGCCTTGTGTTGAGTGCAAGAGCCACGGCCTCCAGATCATCGGCATCGTGCATGCTGAGATCCGTCCCCTTTGGAAAGTACTGGCGCAGCAACCCATTCGTGTTCTCGTTGGTGCCGCGCTGCCACGGGCTGTGAGGGTCGCAAAAGTAGACCTGCACGCCTGCATCGATCTTCAGACGCGCGTGCTGAGCCAGCTCAGCTCCTTGATCCCAGGTTAGAGACCGCCGCAGTCGCTCGGGCATGGTGAAGATTGCGCGGGTGATGGCGTCTCGCACCGCCTCAGCGCCATGTCCGGCGAGTGCAGGTCCATTCTTCACGCGAGCATCCTGTTCCTGACCGGTCATGCGCGGCAAATGCAGCAGAATGGTAAAACGGCTCGTGCGCTCCACCAAAGTGCCGATCGCGGAACTACCGAGGCCCATGATGAGGTCACCTTCCCAGTGACCCGGCACAGCTCGATCGGCAGCTTCCGCCGGACGTTGACTGATCATGATCTCGGAAGGAATGAAGCTTCTGCCTTTGCGGGCGCGCGCCCTCGGCATCCGCAAGGCCCGCCCAGTGCGCAAGCAGGCCGTCAGTTCACGGCGCAAAGCTCCTCGACCCTGCACATAAAGGGCCTGATAAATTGCCTCGTGACTGATGCGCATCGTCTCATCCTCGGGAAAGTCGAGCCGAAGTCGCCGAGAAATCTGTTCCGGGCTCCATGCCGTCGCCCAGCGTCGGTTTTGCCGATGCACCGCCCGGCGGCCCTTCCACACGACCTTCGGGCCAACGAGGAGCGCCCCGTCTGGCTTAGCGATCATACCGGCAAGCCTGTCCTGCACATAATCCCGCAGGGTCGGGTTGATTGCCAACTTCGCAAACTTGGGCCGTCGGGCGGACTGATCAGCATGCCATTGTGCCGTGGTCGCCCGGTACTCTGGAGCGCCATGGCGGCGCGCCACATTGCGACGGAGCTCACGGGAGATCGTGCATGGAGGCCGGCCGAGCTGACGAGCGATGGCTCGCACCCCATGCCCCTGCGCGCGCAAGATGGCAATCTCCTCACGTTCGGCGAACGACAGGTAGCGCTCCGACCGAGGTTTGGACGATCGCGACAAATGTGTTGGCGGCATACCGCCCGCCCTCCGGAACCAGCGTACTCCGACCGACGGCGACACCCCGGCCTCAACCGCAGCATCCCCGCTCGATCGCCCCAAGGCAATCGCAGTCCAGAACGGTCTATAATCTTCTCGTAGGACCTCTCGGGGACGATCTGTCCGCACACGCTTCTCCATCGCAACCTCTTTTGCTCGAGTGTTGCGACGAGCGGTTGAATCCGCCCAGTATTCCAGAGCGTGACTGGATGCGGATCAGCCGCAGCGTACTGGATTCCCCGCTTTCGCGGGAAACGACAGTTGGGCACGAGGCGAAATCTCACGCTACTTCGCGGCCAGCTTCACACCCAGTCGCCCAGCGAGCTCCTGTACGAACTGCCAGGCGACACGGCCCGAGCGCGAGCCGCGCGTCGTCGACCATTCCAGCGCCTCGCGCTCCAGCGCTTCGTCGTCGATTTTGATGCCGAAATGGCTGCAATAGCCGCGCACCATCGCGAGGTATTCGTCCTGGCTGCAACGGTGGAAGCCGAGCCAGAGGCCGAAGCGATCCGACAGCGAAACCTTCTCCTCGACCGCTTCGCCGGGATTGATCGCGGTCGAGCGCTCGTTCTCGATCATCTCGCGCGCGAGCAGATGGCGGCGGTTGGAGGTGGCATAGAGGATGACGTTCTCGGGCCGGCCTTCGATGCCGCCTTCGAGCACCGCCTTGAGCGACTTGTACGAGGCATCATTGCCGTCGAAGGAGAGGTCGTCGCAGAACACGATGAAGTTGAAGGAGGAGGCCCGAAGCCGCTCCATCAGCGCCGGCAGGCTCTCGATGTCCTCGCGGTGGATCTCGATCAGCTTCAGTCTGTCTGCGGCCTTGCGGTCGGCATTGATGCTGGCATGGGCGGCCTTCACGAGCGACGACTTGCCCATGCCGCGCGCGCCCCAGAGCAGCGCATTGTTGGCGGGCAGGCCGTTGGCGAAGCGCTCGGTGTTCTCCATCAGGATGTCGCGCATCCGATCGACACCCTTCAAGAGGAAGAGCTCGACGCGGCTGACCCGCGGCACCGCCGAGAGGCGGCCGTCCGGGTGCCAGACGAAGGCATCCGCCCGCTCGAACGAATCGGGCGCCGCGTCAGGCGTCGCCTGGGCGGAGAGGTGCGTCGCAATGGTCTCCAGCGCGCGGACGATGCGCTCCTGGGAGAGGTCGACGGGGGCTGCCGTGGGGCGTTTTGCCGCGATGCGGGCGGGCTTTCGGGCAGGGGTCTTGGGGCCTTTGCCGGCCGGGCTTTTGCTTGGTTTTCTGGGCATGTCCGAAGTTCCTGAGAACGCAGCCTTATCGGGCCTGAACGCCCGCCGCAAGGTGGCCAAATCGACGGTCTGGCAGCGTTGCAATTGGGGCGGTGGCCGCTATAGTCCGCGCGAATTTGACCGAACCGGTCGCCTGAAGGGCCTGACCGGCTTTCCCCCGTTCTCACGAGGATCGTCCGAATGTTGATTACCCCTGCGTATGCCCAGGCTGCGGGCGCCGGCGACACCAACAGCATGTTGATGTCGCTGCTGCCGTTCGCCCTGATCTTCGTGATCATGTACTTCCTGATTCTGCGTCCGCAGCAGAAGAAGGTGCGCGACCATGCCGAGCTCGTGAAGAACATCCGCCGCGGCGACACCGTGGTCACGTCGGGCGGCCTCGTCGGCAAGGTCACCAAGGTCGTCGACGACGACCAGATCGAGTTCGAGATTTCCGATGGCGTGCGCGTTCGGCAGATGCGCCAGATGATCTCCGGCGTACGCGCCAAGGGCGAGCCGGCCAAGGAAAGCGCCAAGGACGATACCTCGGCAAGCTGAGCGCTCGTGCGAGCCTCAAGAGTCTCCTGATCTGACAGGTCCAGTCGATGTTGTATTTCACGCGGTGGAAGGCGCTGGGGATTATCCTGACAGCGCTGATCGTGTGCCTCTGCGCGGTCCCGAACTTCTTCCCCGAGGCGCAGGTCAAGACCTGGCCCGCCTGGGCCCAGCGCCGGCTTGTGCTCGGCCTCGACCTGCAGGGCGGTTCCTATCTGCTGCTGGAGGTGGACTCCAACTACATCAAGAAGCAGAAGCTCGACCAGATTCGCGACGACGTCCGCCGCGTGCTGCGCGACAACAAGATCGGCTATACCGGGCTTGTGACCAAGGGCGATGCGGTCGAGGTCCGAGTCAAGGATACCGATGCAACGACCGCGCTGGAGAAGGTTCGCGAGCTGTCACAGCCGCTGGGTGGATTGCTCGGTTCCAGCGGACAGCGCAGCCTGGAAGTCTCGGACGCCGGAGGTGGCTTGATCCGGTTGACAGTACCTGAGGCGGCCGTCACCGACCGGATCAGGCAGACCATCGAGCAATCGATTCAGATCGTCGAGAAGCGCGTCAACGAGCTCGGCACCGTCGAGCCGGTGATTCAGCGGCAGGGTACCGATCGCATCCTGGTGCAGGTGCCAGGCCTGCAGGATCCGACCCGACTGAAGGCCATTCTCGGCCAGACCGCGAAAATGGAATTCCGGATGGTCGACACCTCCGTGCCGCCCGATCAGGCGCAGCAGGGCAGGGTGCCGCCGGAATCCGAGCTCCTGATGAGCGCGTCACCGCCGCCGACCCCCTATGTTGTCAAGAAGCAGGTCCTGGTCGCGGGCGGCGACCTGACCGACGCCCAGGCGGCGTTCGACCAGCGCACGGGCGAGCCGATCGTCAGCTTCAAGTTCAATACATCAGGTGCGCGCAAATTCGCGCAGGCCACGACTGACAACGTCGGGCTACCCTTTGCGATCGTGCTCGACAACAAGGTGATCTCGGCGCCCGTCATCCGCGAGCCGATCACCGGTGGTCAGGGCCAGATCTCCGGCAATTTCACCGTGCAGTCGGCCAATGACCTCGCGATCCTGCTGCGCGCCGGTGCGCTACCGGCGCCGTTGACGGTGATCGAAGAGCGCACCGTCGGTCCGGGCCTCGGCCAGGACTCGATCGAGAAGGGCGAGCTTGCCGCCTATGTGGGCTCGATCCTGGTTATCGTGTTCATGCTGTTGACTTACCGGCTGTTCGGCGTGTTCGCCAACATCGCGGTGGCGATCAACGTCGCCATGATCTTCGGCCTGTTGTCGCTGCTCAACGCCACGCTGACGCTGCCCGGCATTGCCGGCATCGTGCTCACCGTCGGTATCGCGGTCGATTCCAACGTGCTGATCTATGAGCGCATCCGCGAGGAGCTGCGCGGCGGCCGCAACGCGATCTCGGCGATCGACGCCGGCTTCAAGCGGGCGCTTGCCACCATCCTCGACTCCAACATCACGACCTTCATTGCCGCTGCGGTGCTGTTCTACATCGGCACCGGACCGGTGCGCGGCTTCGCCGTGACGCTCGGCATCGGCATCATCACCACGGTGTTCACCGCCTTCACGCTGACCCGGCTGATCGTGGCCTGGTGGGTGCGGTGGAAGCGGCCGCAGAGCGTGCCGATCTAGGAGCTAAGACCGTGACTCACTACGTTCTCATCGGGCTTGGCATCCTGATTGCCATTCTTACCGTGGTTGCCGCGCTCGGCTTGCTGCCGTCGCTGCGCATCGTCCCCGACAACACGCATTTCGACTTCACGCGCTTCCGCCGCATCAGCTTCCCGATCTCGGCGGTGCTGTCGATCGTCGCCATCACGCTGTTCTTCACCCACGGCCTGAATTTCGGCATCGACTTCCGCGGCGGCACGCTGCTCGAGGTGCAGGCCAAATCCGGCACGGCCGACATTGCCGCGATGCGTACGACGCTGGATGCCTTGGGTCTCGGCGAAGTCCAGTTGCAGCAGTTCGGCGGCCCCGAAAACGTCCTGATCCGCGTCGCGGAGCAGCCGGGCGGCGACGCCGCCCAGCAGGAAGCCGTGCAGAAGGTCCGTGGTGCGCTCGGCGATTCCGTCGAATATCGCCGCGTCGAGGTGGTGGGTCCGCGCGTCTCCGGCGAGCTCCTGGCCTTCGGCATGCTCGGCCTGATGCTCGCGATCGTCGCGATCCTGATCTATCTCTGGTTCCGCTTCGAATGGCAGTTCGCGCTTGGCGCCATGATCGCCAACGTGCACGACATCGTGTTGACGATCGGCTTCATGTCGATCAGCCAGGTCGATTTCGACCTGACCAGCATCGCCGCGCTTCTGACCATTCTCGGCTATTCGTTGAACGACACGGTCGTGATCTACGATCGCATCCGTGAAATGCTGCGGCGGTACAAGAAGATGCCGATGCCGCAGCTTCTCAACGAGTCCATCAACTCGACGCTGTCGCGCTCGATCATCACCCACGTCACCGTGACGCTGGCGCTGCTTGCGCTGCTCCTGTTCGGCGGCCATGCCATCCACAGCTTCACCGCGGTGATGATGTTCGGCGTGGTGCTGGTCGGCACCTACACCTCGATCTTCATCGCTGCGCCGATCCTGATCTATCTCGGCGTCGGCACGCATCGCGAGGATGCTGCGGATACGGCTACGCCGGCGAAGAAAAGCCGGCCATGATCCGAACCGCGCGCCCTCGCACGAGTTTGCGAGGGCAGTAGGCCAATTCGGACGAAGCTCATGACCGGCGATCCCAACGCTCCGCATTTCCCGCGCTCGGCGCCGATCGAGGCCTATGGCAAGGGCGGCTTCGCCTTTGCCGGCATGTCGCATCGCGGCTCGCTACTTTGCCTGCCTGATGCGATCTGGGCCTGGGATGTGATGGATCCCGCAAAGATCGACCGCTATTCGCTCGACCGGGTCTTCACGGCTGCCAACAGCATCGACACGCTTCTGATCGGAACCGGAACCGGCCTCTGGCTGCCGCCGCCGGAGCTGCGTCAGGCGTTGAAAGCGGTGAGGGTGGTGCTGGACACGATGCAGACCGGGCCCGCCGTGCGCACCTACAACATCATGATCGGTGAACGTCGGCGCGTCGCGGCTGCCTTGATCGCCGTGCCATGAGCAGCACTGAGGCTCCTGCCGACGCGGCCGCCTTCTGCGCAGATCTCGTGCGCAGCCACGACTTTCCGCGCTATGCCGCAACTCTGTTCATGCCCGCCGCCGAGCGCCGCGCCCTGCTTGCGCTCTACGCCTTCAATGTCGAGATCATCCGCGTACGCGACCAGGTGAGCCAGCCCTTGCCCGGCGAGATCCGCCTGCAATGGTGGACCGACATGCTCGCGGGCCAGGCCCATGGCAGCGCCGAGGGCAATCCGGTGGCGGCCGAGCTGCTGCGCGCGATCCACGATTTCGAGCTGCCGGTCGAACCGTTGTCGCTGCTGGTCGATGAGCACCAGTTCGATCTCTACAACGATCCGATGCCGACCATGGCGGCCCTGGAAGGCTATCTGGATGCGACCTGCTCAGTACTATTCACGCTGGCGGCCCGGATCGTGGCGCCGCCGTCGGCGGCGATCGAGCATCTGGCACGTCATGCTGGGCTCGCCCAGGGCATCGTGCTGGTCGTGGCCAACCTGCCGCGCGATGCCGCGCGCCGGCAATTGTTCCTGCCGCGGCAGATTCTGGACAGCCATGGCTGCCGCATGGAGGATGTGTTCGCCGGCAAGCAGACGCCCAGCCTGCGCGCCGTTCTGGATGAACTCTGCAATGAAGCCCGGCAGCATCTTGCAACGGCCTCGTCGCTGCTCGCTGAGCTCCCGCCATCGGTGCGATCTGTGTTTCTGCCGCTCAGCCAGGCGCGTGCCGACCTGAAGCGGCTGTCGCGGGCGGATCGCAATCCCTTCACGCCGGCCCCATCGTCGCGATTGCGCACGCTGTGGACGCTTTGGCGGGCCTCGCGGTCACGTGAATTTACCAAGTAGGGCTTGGCTTATCGCCCGGGTCACCCAAATGCTCTATGCTGTCCCATGGCTGAGTTGCCCCAAACCGCATCCGCTGCGACCGTCGATCCGGTCGATCTGACCGGCCTTCCGGTTGCGCCGGCCGATATCCGCGCCGCGGCCGACATCATTCGGGGCGCCGTCGTCGAAACGCCCTGCAACTACAGCCGCACGCTGAGCAGCATTTGCGGCTGCGACCTCTGGCTCAAATTCGAGAACCTGCAGTTCACCTCCTCGTTCAAGGAGCGCGGTGCTCTCAACCGGCTCACGGCACTGACGCCGGAGGAGCGCGTGCGCGGCGTGATCGCGATGTCGGCGGGCAACCACGCGCAAGGTGTCGCCTATCATGCCAAGCGGCTCGGCATTCCCGCCACCATCGTGATGCCGGTCGGCACGCCGATGGTGAAGGTCGAGAACACCAGGCACCACGGTGCCGAGGTGATCGTCACTGGCGCGACGCTGGAGGAGTCCGCGGCGTTTGCGCGCGGCCATGGCGAGGCCCGCGGCATGATATTCGTCCATCCCTATGATGATCCGTTGGTCATCGCGGGGCAGGGCACGGTCGGGCTGGAAATGCTAAGGGCGGTGCCGGAGCTAGATATGCTGGTCGTCCCGATCGGCGGCGGTGGCCTGATCAGCGGCATTGCGATTGCGGCGAAATCGCTCAAGCCCTCATTGCGGATATTGGGCGTCGAGGCTTGGCTCTATCCCTCGATGTACAACGCGATTCACGAAGGCAACTTGCCCGCGCGTGGCGACACGCTGGCCGAGGGCATCGCGGTGAAATCGCCCGGCAAGATCACCACAGAGATCGTCCGCCGTCTCGTCGACGATATCGCGCTCGTGAATGAAGCCGAGCTCGAGCGTGCGGTTGCGACCCTGATCTCGATCGAAAAGACGGTGGTGGAGGGCGCCGGCGCCGCTGGCCTTGCCGCGATCATGTCCGATCCGTCTCGCTTTGCCGGCCAGAAGGTTGGGCTGGTCCTGAGCGGCGGTAACATCGACACGCGGCTGATCGCGTCCGTCCTGACCCGCGAGCTCGCGCGCGAGGGACGGCTGACTCAGTTGTCGCTCGATATTCCGGATCGGCCGGGCCAGCTGGCTGCGGTGGCTGCACTGCTCGCCGAGGCGGGCGCCAACATCATCGAGGTCTCGCACCAGCGGACGTTTTCCGACCTGCCGGCCAAGGCGACGCTGCTGCAACTGGTCATCGAGACGCGCGACAGCGCGCATCTCGATGAAGTCATGGCGAAGCTCAGCGCATCCGGATTGAGTGCGCGCTGCACCTGAGCGGCAGGACGCCCGGGAACCTCGTATCAAGCGCGGACGTTCGAGGCAGAGGCTCGAGCGGCCGCCTCTGTTTCCAACGTAAGCAGTGCAACTGCGGCAGTTGGCCGCCCGTGGTGGCAGCCAGGCGAGGGAAGTTCTAAGCTGGCGCACGCATGGGGAGTGGGCGCGACTTAGAACCGAGACTTAGAACCGAGACTTGGAACCGAGACTTGGAACTGAGACTTGGAACTGAAAGGACCTGCGATGGCGAAGAACACGATTTGCCTCTGGTACGACAAGGATGCCGAAGCTGCTGCCCGCTTCTACGCCGAGACGTTTCCCGACAGCGCAGTGCACGCCGTCCACCGCGCGCCCAGCGACTATCCTTCAGGCAAGGCCGGCGATGTGCTGACGGTCCATTTCACCGTTGCCGGCGTTGTGTGTCTCGGCCTCAACGGCGGCCCTGTGTTCAAGCACAACGAGGCCTTCTCGTTCCAGATCGCCACTGACGATCAGGAGGAGACCGACCGCTACTGGAGCGCCATCGTGGGCAATGGCGGGCAGGAAAGCGCGTGCGGCTGGTGCAAGGACAAATGGGGCATTTCCTGGCAGATCACGCCACGTGTGCTCACAGAGGCGCTGGCGGCCGGCGGAGCTGAAGCGAAGCGCGCATTTAATGCGATGATGGGTATGACAAAGATCGACGTCGCCGCGATCAAGGCGGCGCGGCGCGGTTGACGCCACGGGCGCTTGAACTCCTACGCCGATCGAGACGGTGTGCTCGCGATCGAGCGCGCCGTCTTACCACCAGCCCCGCTGCATCGGCTGCATTGGTTGCATCGGCTGATAGTACTGGTACTGGCCGCTGCGGCGGCGCGGATTGACAGGTTGCGGATTCGGATCGCGCTGCTGGAAGAAGAACCCGAAGCCGCCGTTGTCCCCCCAACCGGCGTCGTCGCTCGCAACGGCCATCGGGGCCGTCGGCTTGCGCGTGATGAAGCCGCCCTGCGGCTGGTTGCTCAGCACCGCGACGAACTCGGTGCGATAGTTGGTCTCCTTGCTCAGCGGCTCGTCTGAGATGATGATCGACGAGCGCGGCATGGCGGTCGGGGCGATGCGATCCAGCACATCCTGCGGGATTGTGATCCGGTCGAGCGCGTCCTTGGCGTCGTCGCCATTGTCGATCGTGACCACGCTCCAGCGCAGACCGGCATCGTTCTTCGCCATCGCCGTGAAGATGTGCGTGCCGAGCGGCTGGTCGGGATTGCGGATAGTGACGGGAACTTCGATGCTGGTATCGAACACCTCGCCGCCGCCGTCCGGCGCCGGCTTGTGCGTGTTGCGCCGCACGTAAACCTTCTGCGCGGCACGGCTGATGTAGACCGAGACCGGCTCGAGCGCGAGCTTCGCCTCGGTCGCCGCCTTGACGGCATCGGCCTTCTTCGTCGCTGCTTCCTTGACGGCCTCCTTGGTGGCCGCGGCGGTGTCGCGCTTCGGCTGCGCATCGGTCTTGGCGGCGTCGAACTGCGTTGCTGCATCCGCAGCTTTGGTGGCGGCCTTCTGCTTCAGCTCCTCGGCCTTTGTCCGGGCCTGATCCGTCTTTGCGGTCGTGAGCGCCTTGTCGGCGTAGGCGAGCTCGGCGTCAGCGCGCGCCTTCAGCCGTTCCAGATTGCGCAGCGTCGCCGGAAGCGCTGCGGCCTCGCGTGCCGCCGCAGCGGCAGCCTTCTTCGTCTCGTCGGCGGCCCGGGTGGCCTCCTCGGCCTCGCGGGAGAGCTTGTCGGCGCGCGCAGGGGCCGCCGCAATGGCCTCCTTCTTCGGCACGAATAGCGCGGGGTGGGAGAAATCGACCGGGGCCGCATCGTTTGGCGAGATGATCACCCGCATCCCGATGTTCGTCTTCTCGAACAGATTTTCCGCGAAGCCATAGGGCATCCGCACGCAGCCGTGCGAGGCCGCATAGCCGGGCAGCGGGCCGCCATGCAGCGCGATGCCGTTCCAGGTGATGCGCTGCATGTTGGGCATCCAGGCATCGTCATACATGGTCGAGTGGTGGTCCTTGTCCTTCTCGATGACGGCGAAGACGCCGGCCGGCGTCTCGCGTCCGGTCGTGCCGGTCGACACCGGGGCACGAAGGATCCAGCCGTCGGCGTCGTAGAAGGTGACTCTCTGGCTCTGGATCGACACGATCGCCATGATCGGCTCGCCGGCCTCGCGCGGCGCCGTCGCCTCGACAGCGGCCGCGGGGCGCACCTGCTTGGCCCCGGCGCCTGCGGTCTGCGCCGTCAGTGCGATCATCGCCGCGAGCGTGACAATGCCCGGAGAGCCCCAACGCCGGATCGCCGTGGTGGATTGCGCCGCCGTCAACCGATCTGCCATGCCATTCCTCGAAATGCCTATCCGCGCCTGCGTCGATCAGATGTCAGCTTGCGACACTCGGATTAACGAACCTGCCGCCATCAACGCCGCCAACTCGCTTCTGGCGGCATTTCGGTGGCAAATTCCTCATATATGACAGCCTGCGTCTGAGGAAGGGTGGCTCGCACCTGGAGCTGGTGGTCCCAAACTGGTGGTCGATTTGCCGCAGGTGGTCTTTCGCTTTGCAGCGAACGGCGCCAGCTGGCCTCAAATGCACAGACTGAGCAGCTTGATGTGACAGCTATCGGTTTTGGGCCGGCTTGGGGAGGGGACCTCACGCTTCACGGCAACGAGGGGTTCCTTGTCCTTTTTGCCCTTGCCCGGCTTCGGCTCGTAATCGCCTGCAATCACCATGGCCCAGTAGGTGCGCTTACCGCTGGCGTTCCTGGCGCTCGCGATCCCGACGCGGGATGCGTTGTGCAGCAGCAGGTTCTTGCGGTGCCCGGAGGAGTCGATCCACTGACCGAGCGTCTTCTCGAAAGTGTCGTAGCCGTAGGCGATGTTCTCGGCAGCGCGACCCGCATGCGCCGGCGCGACCCGCCTGGTGAACGGACCGAGGGCGTCGTGGCTGAGATCATCCTTTGTCGCCATCGCACGGGCCTGCTCCATCGCGATGCGGTCGAGGGTTGCGTCACGGACGACGCGGGCCTCGCCATGCTTGACACGGAAGCTGGAGATCTGTTCGGCCGGGGACTCCGCGGCGATCGCGGGCGCGGCGGCCAACAGCATAAGGCCGGCGACCATTCCGCCAGCCACACGACCGGTTATCCTCCCCCAAATATCCATTCCCCACCAAGCGACCGCAATACCCGGGTCGGTTGTCCATCGGCAATGTGGAGGCTTCAAGGCGCACTCCAGGCTAGCTTGCTGGCAGGTCCGCCTCGAAATTGAAGCGATCGCGCAGGTTTTTGCGCTGCTCCAGGATGTCCTTGAGGAAGGCGCGGTCCTGGTCGTTCTTCATCATCGGCTCGATCAGGTCGACCTGGTTCATGGCGACCAGTTGCAGGATCTCGGTGCGCGGCTTGCCGCTGATATCGCGCGGCAGCGCATGCACGACCTGGATGTGTTCCGGGGGCTTTGGTCCCTTGGCGGCGGTCAGCTCGCTGCGAAGCTGGCCCTCGAGCGCGGCCTGGTCGGCCTCGACGAAGGCATAGAGCCCGACGCCCGAGCGGCGGTCCGCGAAGGCGACGATCGCGGTGTCGCGTACGGCCGGATTCTTGCGGATCAGGGCGGCCAGCACCGGCGCGTCGTTGACCAGCCGGCGGCCGCCGCCCTCGCGGTCGGTGAAGTTGAACAGGCCGCGCGTGATGGCGCGGTAGACCTTCTTGCCGGTGGCGAGCCACAGGCTAGCGGCGAAGGATTTTTTCGCGAGGATCTTGCGCTCCCGCGGCGTCAGCGCATCCGGAGCATAGGAGCGCTTGTGCTTGAGGAGATGCCGGAGGTCCTCATAGGCGAGGATGCGATAGAGCCGGCCACGGTTCTTGAAGCAGGCGGCGAGCTGGAAATCGGTCACGTAGGCGCGGCCGTCGCGGCCGACCAGCCAGTTCTGCTCCTTGGCGAGGTCGTTGTGGCAGATGCCGGCACGGCGCAGCCGGCGCAGCGCCGCTTTGGCCGAGCGGAAATAGGCGAGGTCGCCATGCGGCTTTGCCAGATGCAGCGCGACGCCATCGACGAAGCCGCGGACCAACGCGCGGCGGCCGGCCCACAAGAGTTCGGGGCCGACGTTCAGGCCTTTGGCGAGCGCCAGCGCATGCTTCTCGCGCGCGAACAGATGCCGCGCCAAGAGGAACGACCACCACGGCACTTCATCGAGCCGGCGCAGGACGGCCTCGACCTCGCCGGCATCGCCGCGGAAGCGGCCACGCTCGACGGTCGAGAACACGTCGCGCTTGAGCAGCACGCCGTCGGTCCAGCGCGCCGACAGCAGTGCGGCGTCTTCTTTTGAGAGGCTCATCGAAGGCTCACGCCGCTGCGGCAATGTGCAGGTGATCGGCGATCCAGCGATCGAGATCCGCGAGCGCGCGCGCGCTCAACGCCTGCTTCTTGGCCACTGTCTTCTCGTTGCCGCGCAGGCGCGTGCCGTCGGGCTTCTTCGTTGGCGCGCTTGCGAGCGGCGGGAACAGGCCGAAATTGATATTCATCGGCTGGAACGAGCGCGTGCCCGCTTCGATGGTCTCGATGTGCCCGCCGGTTATGTGGCCGAGCAGCGATCCCAGCGCCGTCGTGGCCGGCGGGCTCGCGAGTGTTTCTCCGCGCGCGGCCGCTGCCGCATAGAGGCCGGCGATCAGGCCGACGCTGGCGGACTCCACATAGCCTTCGCAGCCTGTCATCTGGCCGGCAAAGCGCAGCCGCGGCTGTGCGCGCAGGCGGAGCTGGCCGTCGAGCAGCTTGGGCGAGTTCAGGAAGGTGTTGCGGTGCAAGCCGCCGAGCCGGGCGAATTCGGCTTTCTCGAGGCCGGGAATGGCGCGGAAGATGCGCTGTTGCTCGCCGTACTTCAACTTCGTCTGGAAGCCGACGATGTTGTAGAGCGTGCCGAGCTTGTTGTCCTGGCGAAGCTGCACGATCGCGTAGGCTTTTGTGGTGGGATCGTGCGGATTGGTGAGGCCGACCGGCTTCATCGGGCCGTAGCGCAGCGTCTCGGGCCCGCGCTCCGCCATCACCTCGATCGGCAGGCAGCCGTCGAAATAGGGCGTGTTGGTCTCCCACTCCTTGAACTCGGTCTTTTCGCCCGCGAGCAGCGCGGCGACGAAGCCGTCATACTGGTCCTTCGTCATCGGGCAGTTGATGTAGTCGGCGCCGTTGCCGCCGGGACCGACCTTGTCGTAGCGCGACTGGAACCAGGCCACCGTCATGTCGATGGAGTCGCGGTGCACGATCGGCGCGATCGCATCGAAGAAGGCGAGCGCGTTCTCGTCGGTCAGTTCGCGAATGGCGTCGGCCAGCGGCGCAGAGGTGAGGGGGCCGGTCGCAACGATCACATTGCCCCACTCGGCCGGGGGCAGGCCCGCGATCTCGCCGCGGGCAATCTCGATCAGAGGATGGTCGTCAAGCGCCTTGGTGACGGCGGCCGAGAAGCCGTCGCGATCGACCGCCAGCGCGCCGCCTGCCGGCACCTGGTTGGCGTCGGCGGCACGCATGATCAGCGAGCCGAGGCGGCGCATCTCGGCGTGGATCAGTCCGACGGCGTTGTTGGCGGCATCGTCGGAGCGGAACGAGTTCGAGCAGACGAGCTCAGCAAGCCCGTCGGTGCGGTGCGCCTCGGTCATGCGGGTCGGCCGCATCTCGTGCAGCACGACGGGGATGCCGGATTTGGCCACCTGCCAGGCGGCCTCCGAGCCGGCTAGCCCAGCGCCGATCACGTGCACAGTGTTGGATTGGGATCCTGTCATGGGCGGGAGAGGTAGCGCTTTTCGGCGGCCGTTGGAATCGCCGAGATCGAGTTTTCTGCCTTTCAGATACGACAACGCCCGCACAAGGCGGGCGCTATCGGTTCGTCCGGTAAGGGCTGAAGCGGTATCAGCCCTGATATTGACCGGCGGCAACGCGCGGGATGTCCGAGCGATCGAGGCCGATGTCGGCCAGTTCGCGATCGCTGAGCTGGGACAGCTCGGCAACATTGCGCTGATAGTCCCGGAACGCCTGGATCATGCGGATGAGCGAGAGCAGCATAGTAGTCTCCTGTAGTTCGATTCAGCCCTTGACCTGAGCGTCATCGTTGAAATGAATATAGATGGGAGTGTTGCAGTGCGGAAGTTCCGATGTTGCGATGCAGCTAAGCGAAGAACGCATAGCGTGAGTAAGAGACGATTAACCTCTCGGCGAGCCTGCCCAAGAGGTGGGCGGGATTACCTGCAGTCGGCAACAAACATCCGTGAAATCACGGACTTATGACCGTATCTGCGGTTCCATTGAAACTGGAGATAGGTCGCGCAGCGGTCGTCCGCAAGCCAGACTGGATAGCTTCTAGACCCAAGTGACGCATGCGCGAATCGCATGTTTCGGGAACTTTTCATGTGAATATTAATTCAATTCTTTGATTGAGAATCGATCGATGCATCTGAAGCCGATCGTCGGTACTTTGCACGGAGCCCGATGGCTCGCGCTTGGTCCCTCGAAAGGTCGTCGTCGATCTCAGGCCGTTTGCAGGCGCGGCTGCTACGCTGGACGCACGCCGAGCGTGTACGGTCTGATTACGAAGTTGTAATGAAAATCAGAAAATTCGCATGCGGCTCTGCGCCGCGCGCAACATCACGCAATTCTCGCGGGGAATTTATTGCGGCAAGTTGCCGCGTCCGGAGGAAAGTCATGCCGCAGATTCCGGCAATGTCGTCGGTTCTGTGTTCAAGAATAAGAGAAGGAAAGTAACATCATGACGAAGTTACTCGGGGTTATCGCAATTGCTGCCGTTGCCTTTGCCGTCGCGCCGGCTCAAGCCGCCAAACACGCCGCGGGTGGGTGCAGCTCGGCCAATCTGGAGCACACGGAGACCGCCATCGAGAACATGGCTGATGGCGACAGCAAGTTCGTCGCCCAGAAGGAGATCGCAGCCGCTCAGGACTCGCTGCTCAACGGCAAAATGGGTGCGTGCGGTGCGCACCTGAACAAGGCGATGCGCGCCACCACGGGTAAGTAAACGCTCGAAGAGGGCCGGTCGCGATGCGATCGGCCCTGCTTTTTGTTCAGGACGTCTTTGTTCAGGACTTGTTTTAAGGAGCGCGCGCGAGCTGGGCGGCGAAGTAGGCCACTGTCTTGGCGTAGACCTCGCTCTTATTCCACTGCTGCAGCACCGCGAAGTTCGGGCTGCCCGGTTGCCAATCCTTGCCGCGCTGCCAGCCATAGCCGGCCAGATAATTGGCGGTGGAGGCGAGTACGTCGGGCGCGTTGTGCAGCAGGTCGCGCTTGCCATTGCCGTCGAAGTCGACGGCATATTTCATCCAGGACGATGGCATGAATTGGGTCTGGCCGATCTCGCCGGCCCAGGCACCGCGCATCTCGGCTGGCGCCAGATCGCCGCGCTGGACGATGCGCAGCGCATCCATCAGCTCGCCCCGAAACTGTTCGGCGCGCCGGCAGTCATAGGCGAGCGTGGCGAGCGAACGTATCGTCGGAAACTTGCCGGTGTTGACGCCGAAATCGGTCTCGAGCCCCCAGATCGCGACCAGCACCTCGCCCGGCACGCCATACGTCTGCTCGATGCGGGAGAGCACCGAGCCATACTGCTTCATCATGTTGGAGCCGCGCTGCAGGCGCGGCGGCACCATCCGGCCGGAAAATTCCTCAAAGGTCTGGCTGAAGACCTTTTGCGAGCGGTCGCGACTGAGCACGGCCTGATCGGGCGTCACGCCGGCAAGCCCCGCAGTGATGGCTTGCTGCGAGATGCCTTTGGCGGCTGCTTCGGTTTTGAAATCAGCAAGCCAGGCGTCGAAATTGCCGGACCCGCATGTGGTCGCGGCCAGCGCAGGTTCGGCTGAGACGATTGACGCGGCGAGGGTGAAAGCTACGAGAGCAAGACGAGAAATCGTCGGGGTCATTCGAAAGAATTCATTCCGTGAAGTGGTATGACCGGCGGGCGGGAATGTCGGTGGTAACCGCGGCCAAAGCAAGGCCTATGAAGATGATCCGATCCTGCCCGGCATGCGGGCAGGATCGAGTGTTGCTGCATGTTACTAGGCTTCTGTGTCATTCCGCCAGGGGAAGAGGTTGGCGGGGAAGTCCGCTGCCGGCTTGCGCGGGCGATGCGGCGGTGGCGGCACCGGCCGTGCATCGGGATCCGACACGATCACCTTGCGGTAGAGGTGCCAGGTGGCGTGGCCGAGCAGGGGGATGACCACGGCGAGACCCAGGAAGGCGGGAATCGTGCCGAGCGCCAGCAACACCGCCACGACCAGGCCCCAGGCCAACATCGGCACCGGGTTCTTGGCGACGACGCGAAGCGAGGTGACCATCGCCTCCAGCGCACCGGCGTGCCGGTCGAGCATCAGCGGGAACGACACGGCGCTGATGCAGAGCGCGGCCAGCGCGAAGACGAAGCCTATGCCGCAGCCGACCACGATCAGCCACCAGCCTTGCTGCGTCGTCAGCACGCGCCTCGCGAAATCCGAGATTCCGGTCACGCCCTCATAGCCGAAGGCGGCAACATAGATCGCCTGCGCGGTCGCGACCCAGGTCACGAACAGAGCGAGCAGCAGCGTGCCGAGACCGAGCATGGCGCCGAAGGAGGGCGAGCGCAGCACCTCCATGGCATCCCAGGCGCTGGCTTCTTCACCGCGTTCGCGCCGGCTGCTGAGCTCGTAGAGCCCGAGGGCCGCGAACGGGCCGATCAGGGCGAAGCCCGCGGCGAGGGGAAACAGCAGCGGCAGCACCGAATGGCCCATCACCACGCGGGCGAGCACGAGGCCCAGCACCGGATAGATCACGCAGAGGACGATGGCGTGACTCGGAACCGCCTTGAAATCCTCCCAGCCGCGCTTGAGCGCATCGTGCAGATCGGACAGTTCGATGGTTCGGATCACAGGTCCAGCCGCATCCGCGCTCTGGGCCATCGTGGGGACATTGCCCTGGGATAGTGTGGCCATGGTCGCTAACTCCCTTGCCATGCGTCCGCATCCGGCGCCGGCAACGGCGCAAGCGGCCGCTCTTCTTGAATTTTCGCGACCCCGGCCAGACGCGAATTTCCGGATGGCATCGCGAGCTGAACGCAAAAGCTACTCCCAATTCCGAGTCCTGTCCCTCACGCTTGGGTGAAATTCGATGTCGCAGTGCAACCTCGAATGTGTCATTCGGTCGTCATTTCGCCGCAGATAAGCTCATGCTTGGCGGTTCGCAGAACTCGCCGGGCGCGACGCAGAAACTTCGTCTATAAGTGCCAACTTGAGGCCCTTCCAACGGATCCTTTTCGGGGAACAGACATGAGCATTTTCGGAAAAATCATGAGCGCGATCTTCGGCAGCCAACCGGCTTCCGCCGCGCCCCCCGGTGGCGCAGCTTCGGGCGGCGCGTCCGCAGGGGCCGCGCCGAGCGGATCGGCGCCATCGTCCGCGCCGGCTGGCGCGCCCATGGCAACCGTGGACGTCGCCGCGATCGTCGACAAGGCTGCCGCCGCCCACAAGGGCGAGAAGCTGGAGTGGCGTACCTCGATCGTCGACCTCATGAAGGCGCTCGACATCGATTCGAGCCTGGCCGCCCGCAAGGATCTCGCCAAGGAGCTCGGCTACACCGGCGACATGAACGACTCGGCCAGCATGAATGTCTGGCTGCACAAGCAGGTGATGTCCAAGCTCGCCGCCAATGGCGGCAAGCTGCCGCCGGAGATCAAGCACTAAGCGGCACCGCCGTCGCAGCAGGGGCCCGCGATGTCGCGGGTCCTTTTGCTTTCAGGCGACGAGATCGGCATCCTCCGGATGCCTGTCGAGATAGTCGGCGACGAAGCCGCAGCCCGCGATCACCTTCTTGCCGTCGCGGCGGATCAATTCCAGCGCGCCCTTGATCAGTTCGGAAGCGATCCCGCGGCCGCGCAGCGCGCGCGGCGTCTCGGTGTGGGTGATGATCACGGCCGACGGCGTCAGCCGATAATTGGCGAAGGCGACCTCGCTGCCGATGTCGAGCTCAAAGCGGCTGCTGTCCTTGTTGTCGCGTATCGATGCCGCCATGCGAGATCCTTTCGAAGCCGAGCTTGCTCCGTGATCTAGGCGCCTGAACCCGCCCTTGCCAAGGCGCGACCAAGGAAGGTTGCCGCAGGGGAGATATCCGAAAAATGCGTGTCCCGATCAGTCTCATGGCCGTGCTTGCCGCGCTCGTCGCTGCCCTGCCGGTGCCGGCCTCGGCCGAAGGCGGTCCGGCCTGGGAGGCCTGCGTGGGACTGACCAGCACGCCGGAGGAGCGGGTCAAGGCTTGCTCGACGGTAATCGACACCAGGAGCGAGAGCGGCCGCAGGCTCGCCGGCGCCTATTGCAATCGCGGCCATGGCCTCACTGAGAAGCGCGAACTCGACGCTGCGCTGTCCGACCTCGACGAGGCGGTCAGGCTTGCTCCGGACTACGCTTGCGCCTTCAACAATCGCGGCCGCGTCTTCTCCTTCAAGCGCGACTATGATCGCGCCATCGCCGACTACGACGAGGCGATCAAGCTCGATCCGTCGCTGGCGCTTGCCTACAGCAACCGCGGCGAGTCGCGCTACAACAAGGGCGATCTCGACGGCGCCTTTGCCGATTTCAGCGCTGCCATCAAGCTCGATCCCAACTATGCCACGGCCTATACCAATCGCGGCCTAGTCTATTACCGCAAGCGCGACATGGCGCATGCGCTGGCCGACTACACGATGCGGATCAAGCTGGCGCCCGGCCTGCTCGCCTATATCGACCGCGGCAACGTCTATCGCGATAGCGAGCAGCTCGACCGCGCCGCCGCCGATTACGGCGAGGCGATCCGGATCGCTCCGACCAACGCGCGCGGCTGGCGCAATCGCGGCATGATCCGGCTCTACCAGGGCGATAACAAAGGCGGGCTCGCCGACTACGACATGGCGCTGCAATACGATCCGTCCGACGTGTTCTCCTGGAACAATCGCGGTCAGGCCAGGATGCGACTTGGTGACAAGCAGGGCGCCATCGCCGATTTCAGGAAGGCGCTTGAGCTGCGTCCAGGCCTGCCGATGGCGCGCGAGGCGCTCCAGAAGCTTGGGGCCGGATAGCCGCAGTGCGGCATGGGTGTCGACCAGCGAGCATCGCGCGGGGACCGCAAATAATCCTCGACATCGCTCTTGCAAGTTCCACGGGGGTTCCCACGTCCTTTGAAAGACATACGCCCGAATGCGGCCGGCAGGGACGCTAGACATTCGGAGTGTCATGATCGCCAGCCGCAGACGTATGCCTCTGTTGGAGGAGGGTACGATGTCGGACTTTGGTTTCTTGAAAACTCATCGAACATGGGAAGACTGGTGCGGGATGCTGCTCGGCGCGCTGATCGTCGCGTCGCCATGGTTTCCCGTCCAGGACCAGCCGGCGATCGTCTCAAATCAGATGGTGATCCTGAATTCGGTCGCCGTCGGCCTGGTCGTGTTTGGCATCAGCCAGCTCGAATATGTCGCGCTGCAGCGCTGGCAGGAGATAACGACGATCCTGGTCGGACTGTGGCTCATCGCCTCGCCCTATGTCCTCGGCTATTCCGGTGAAGGCTTTCTCCGCATCTACCACACGAGCCTCGGCGCGGTGGTGGTGCTGCTCGGCGTGCTCCAGCTATGGCAGGACTGGGACATAAGCGACCAGGACCTGCTCAAGCATGGGCAATAAGCCGTAGATATCGGCAGGCCCGCCCTGCTACAGCGGGCCTGCGCTCTCATTTCTTCAGAAGGTCCGTATAGTCCGGATGCTTGTCGATCCATGCCTTCACGAACGGGCATTGCGCGATGACCTTCAGGCCTGCGGTGCGGACTTGGTCGAGTGCGCCCTTGACGAGTTTCGAGCCGATGCCCTTGCCGCCGAGTTCGGCCGGCACCTCGGTGTGGACGAAGGTGATGACGTCTCCGTCGAGCCTGTAGTAGGTCGCGGCGATATGGCCTTCGACATCGAGCTCGTAGCGGTTGTGGGCCTTGTTGTTGATGACGTCGCTCATGTCGTCTCCGCTCAACTCTTCAGCGAGTCCGTCAGCATCTTGCGGATCGACCAGGCCTCGCCATCGGAGGAGCCCTTGATGTCGTCGATCTTCCAGCTGTTGGCCTCACGCACGAAATCATAACGCACGATCTGGTCGGCAGGTTTGCGGTCGTTGCGATGGCCGGTGATGGTCACCGCGACCGTAGCCTTGTCGGCCTCCATCTTCTCGGCGTCAACCTTGAACGATTTCACGTCCGGTTCCTGCGAATTGGTGACGGGATCGAAATCGACCGGACCGACGTCGCCCTTGGGCGTATGCGCATCGGCCTTGGCCCACAGCGCGACCAGCGCTTTGGAGAGATATTTGGCCTTGGCCGCCTTGTTCTCGACGACGAAGGCGCCGCCGCCATCCCCCTTGCCCTTGGCTGCGCGGGTGTAGATCGCAGTCAGGATCGCCACGGGATCGGTTGGCGCGGGCGTCTGTGCGAGGGCCGGGTTGATGCTGGCGAGGAGGGAGGCGGCAATGAGGCTACGGCGGGTGAGCATGGAATTCCCTTGAGATGATGGCGCACAAGGATAGACCGGAGCGGGCTATGTCAGCGCGTATCTCTGTAGACCAAAGCGGAGGCAGTTCGGTTCAATCGGCGGCTTTGGCGAGCCGCGCGTCTTCAGGCTGCTGCCGCGGGCGCAGGCAACCCTGACAGATGACGAGGGAGCGGTTGATGTGAGCCTCCTGCTCGGCCTCGATACCGTCCTGAGCCTGCCACCATTCCTTCGAATAGGGTTGAATCCCGGCCTGCGCGTTGTTGTGCTCAGGTCTGGCGGCGGTCCGCATCGCGCGCGATGGCTCGGCGGTGGAATGTGGCTGATTGGGATTTTCTCCGACGCCATCCCAGGCATAGCGCGCCGGCGCGAAGGCCGGATCGGACGCTAGACGGGCTTGCGGAGCCACAGCACACCCGGCGAGCGCCAGCGACAACAGGAGGACGGCGGGCGCTTTGACCATGATGAGGCACTCTGTACGCGAGAACTGCGCGAGGTTGCGCCGATCATGTTTAAGATTCCCTGAACGATCGCGGCTGTGCGAACGACCAACGCGAATGCGACATCTGATTCTGCTGTTCGCTCTGCTCGCGACTGCCGCGCGCGCTGACGACGTAAAGCCGTTCAATCCGGCCGACTATCCGTCCGAGGTACAGAAGGCGCTGCGCTATGCCAACGAAGAGTGCGACAGCCAGGGCGGCGGGCAGGTAGTCTTTGCGCTGGACACGGTGCGCAGGATCGATCTGACCGGCGATGGCCGCGACGACTACATCGTCGATTTCCGCGACACCAAGTGCGGCGATCGCGAGACGACCTATTGCGGAACCGGCGGCTGCGTCCTCGACATCCTGGTGACGCTGCCGGATGGCAGCGTGCGTCCCGTCTTCGACGGCTATGTCCGCAGCTACCAGATCAAGGCGAAGCCGATGAAGCGCGGCGCTGCGCGAACCATGCGATTCGATCTGCATGGGAGTTTTTGCGGCGGCTTCGGCGCGCAGGCCTGCCTCAAGGAGAAGACCATCTCGGCGGCGCCGTTCGAGTTCAGGAAGCCGTAGGGCAGGTGCGCAGCCGGCGGCCTTGCGGGGCCGCGGGCGATGGCGATAAATGGGCCGCAAAGGGCGGGGCGCGTGCGCGCCGTCCGCCATCGATGAGGAAGCCCGATGCAGCCCCTGCGCATGTCCCGCCGCGTCATGAATCTCGCTTACATGCTGACCCAGAATGCGCGGCGGCACGGTTCGCGCCCCGGCTTCGTGTGGGGCGACAAATCCTGGACCTGGCGCGAGATCGATGCGCAGGTCTCGTCGCTGGCCGCCGCACTTGCCGCGCGCGGCATCAAGAAAGGGGACCGCATCCTCGTCCATTCCAAGAATGGCGACGAGATGTTCGTCTCGATGTTTTCGGCGTTCCGGCTCGGCGCGGTCTGGGTGCCCACCAATTTCCGCCTGATGCCCGACGAGGTCGCCTATCTCGCGCAGGCTTCCGGCGCGAAGGCGTTCCTGTGCCACGTCGATTTTCCAGAGCACGCCGCAGCCGTGAGTGGCGGCGCGCTGGAATTCACTTGGAGCATCGACGGCAAGGCTCCGTTCAGCGAGCGGACGGTGGCCGAGGCCATCGCCGCGCAGGCCAGCGCGGATGTCGCGAATGTCGACGTCGAATACGACGATCCCTGCTGGTTCTTCTTCACCTCCGGCACCACCGGCCGCTCCAAGGCTGCCGTGCTCACCCACGGCCAGATGGGATTCGTGATGACCAATCATCTGGCCGATCTCACGCCCGGTACGACGGAGCAAGACGCATCGCTCGTGGTGGCGCCGCTGTCGCATGGCGCCGGCGTGCACCAGTTGATGCAGACCGCGCGCGGCGCGCGCACCGTGCTGCTGCCGACGGAAAAATTCGACATCAACGAGGCGTTCCGCCTGATCGAGGCGCATCGCGTCAGCAATCTCTTCACGGTGCCGACAATCTTGAAGATGATGGTCGAGCATCCCGCCGCCGACAAATACGACCATTCCTCGCTGCGCCAGGTGATCTATGCCGGCGCGCCGATGTATCGCGAGGATCAGAAGGCCGCGCTGAAGAAGCTCGGCAAGGTCATCGTGCAGTATTTCGGCCTGGGCGAGGTC
This sequence comes from Bradyrhizobium neotropicale, assembly GCF_001641695.1. Lineage (GTDB taxonomy): Bacteria > Pseudomonadota > Alphaproteobacteria > Rhizobiales > Xanthobacteraceae > Bradyrhizobium > Bradyrhizobium neotropicale. The sequence continues at coordinate 259,048 of NZ_LSEF01000085.1, read as the reverse complement.
ACCGGCAACATCACCGTGCTGCCGGCGGCACTGCATGATCCCGAGGACGGCCCGCATGCGAAGATCGGCACCTGCGGCTTCGAGCGCACCGGCATGCAGGTCTCGATCCAGGACGATGAAGGCCGCGAACTCGGGGCCAACCAGAGCGGCGAAATCTGCGTGATCGGTCCTGCGGTATTCGCCGGCTACTACGACAACCCCGAGGCCAATGCAAAAGCGTTCCGCAACGGCTGGTTCCGCACCGGCGATCTCGGCCACATGGACGAGGAGGGTTTTGTCTACATCACCGGCCGCGCCTCCGACATGTACATCTCCGGCGGCTCCAACATCTATCCGCGCGAGATCGAGGAGAAGATCTTGACGCATCCCGCGGTCGGCGAGGTCGCCGTGCTCGGCGTGCCCGACCCGACCTGGGGCGAGGTCGGCGTTGCCGTCTGCGTTGCGCGCGAAGGCGAGAAACCCGTGAGCGAAGCGGAGATGGCGGCGTTCCTGAGCCCGAAGGTGCCGCGCTACAAGATGCCGAAGCGGTTCTTCTTCTGGGAGGCGCTGCCGAAGTCCGGTTACGGCAAGATCCCCAAGCGCATGGTGCGCGATGAGCTCGAGGCGCGCGGGCTGCTCGAGCTTGACAAGACCAAGGCGGGCTGAGTGGCATCATGCGCAGCATCAAGCAGCCGGGCGCGCCGATCGCCGAGCGCATCCAATGGGTGGAGGCGAGGGGACGCGCCTTCTCGTTCACGCTCCAAGCCGGCCTGCCGCTGCTGGAAGCCGCGCGGCGTAGCTTTGCGGCAGAGGGATTTGCCGGCGGCGTGCTGAGGTTCCGGCGCGGCGCGCTCGGGCCGTTCGCCTACGTCATGCCGGCGCTCTCCAAGACGGATGAGAATGCTGCGTTCTACAGTGACACGTTCCGGCCCGGCGGCATCACGCAGACGAAGCTCGGCAGCATGACGCTTGGCTTGCGCGACGGAGCACCCTTCTTTCATTGCCACGGGCTCTGGATCGAGGCCGACGGCCGCGACAGCGGCGGCCACATGCTGCCGGATGAGACGATCGTCGCCGAACCGTTCGAGGTCGATGCCTTCGGGCTTGATGGTGCGATGTTCACCGCTGAACCTGATCCCGAAACGAATTTCAAACTGTTCGGGCCGGTGGCTGCTGTGAGCACCCGCGCGCGCACGACGAGCCGCGCCTTCGCGCTGCGGCTGCGGCCGAACCAGGATTTTGCGGAAGCGCTTGAAGGCTTCTGCCGCGCGCACGGCATCGCACGTGCGAAAATCCATGGCGGTGTCGGCTCGACCATCGGTGCACGCTTCACCCATGGCGGCGTGACCGAGCCGTTTGCCACCGAGTTGGCCCTGACGACCGGGACGATCGCGCCCGGCCAGTCCGGAGCGCTCGAAGCCGCGCTCGATGTCGCCCTGGTCGACTACACCGGCGGCCTCGCCGAGGGGCGCCTGATCCGCGGCGACAATCCGGTGCTGATGACCATGGAGCTGGTGCTGGAGGTGTTAGGCTAGTATCGGCGAGCGGGCCGGAACCCCGCGATCGTGACGCCGCAATAGATGCGGCGAGCGATCATCAGGGGTGAGCACGTAGCTTGGCAATGGCCAGGAACGTAGATTCACTTACCCCTGATATCGCTGAGCTCGATCCTTGAAAGAGGTTGAGCAAGGGAGATTGAGCCTGACCGGTGCTCTGGTTGTTCTTGATGTCATACATGGCGGTGAAACGGTTCAGCAGCTTTGCTACCTTCGCGGGATCGGACAGATCCTTGATCTTCATGAATCTGTCCACGAACTTGGCCTGCTGATCGATCGGCATCGCCGCCATCGAATCAGGCAGATCGAAGGTGGTCCTGAACACCTCCGAAAGAGCCTTGTCGGCAAGGATGTCGTATGCGGACGTGATTTCCCCCGCCTTTCGCTGGAAATAGAGCGCCAGGCGCACGCCGGGATTCGTATCCCCCTGCTGCTGCTCCAGGCTTTGCTGGAGATAGTTCGCCTGTGTTTCCCGAAATTGATCTCGCTTCTGAGGACCCATCATCGGCAGGCGCGCGACGTTGCCCTTGTTGTCGAAGTTGAACGACGCCACGATTTCAGCAAAGCGAGGATCGCTCTGCGTGTTCGCGAAGCTCTTTGGATTGCTCAGATCGGAGGCGAAGATCTTCTTGAGATATTCGGTGCTGACTTTCTTGGGCTCCAAGCCTTTGGCGACGAGAATGAAATCGACCATCTTCCGGTTTGCCAGCAGATCGGAAACGCTTCCGATGTCTGCGATTGCTTCCTGATAAGACGTCGCGTCTTTCTGGGCTTGTTCCCGAACTGCCTTCTGCTGCTGAGGGCTTGCCTGTTTCAGCGCCGCAATGACGTAGTTCCTGGCAATATCGAGGACCTCAGCCGAGTCCTGAGCCACCAAGGGAGTCGTCAGATTGCCTTTTGCGTCGAAGTTGAAGGCGCGTGCGAGCTCTACATACCGATCGTCCTTGAGGGTATATACGTAGCTCTTGGGGTCGCTGAGGTCGCTTTCGAGGACTGCCTTGACGGTGGCCTGCGAGACCTCTTTGGGATCGAGGCCGACGGCTCCCAGCGCAAAATCATACACGTTTGGTGTCGATACGAACGCCTGGACCGAATTGACCTTGAGGATGGCCGTTCTGAATTGCCTGATTGCAAAGGCTTCGTTCAGCGGGCTTGCCGCCGAATAGACCGCGGCCTTGCTGTCGTCGAACCTCTGTTTCGTGATCGTGACATTTGCAGCAGTCTGCGCGGACACACCTGGCGGAAGCGACCCGTCAGGCGAAAACTCGAACGCGCCGGCAAGGTCTACAAACCCGCCAATCGTCGCTATCTGGTCGCTGAGGCTGGAAATGCTGTTCGTATATGACTCCAGGTGATGTTGTTCTACCAGGATCTGGACCTTCAACTGGGTCACGTTGGCGCCCGGTTGCGATAGTTGAGCCGTATAGTCAGATATCTTTGAATTGGCGGCGCTGACATCCGATCGGGCTTGAGCAAGCTGGGCGTTGAGGCCAGTCAACTGAGAAGCGAAGGTGGTGTTGACGTAGCTGTTTGGATCGGATGGATTGCTGCGCAGGACCTGGCTGATCGTGTCGCGCGGCCATTTGGTTTGATCGATCCCATATGCCGAATAGACATAGTTGCGAAGACGGTCGTTGTTCAGGAGCTGGTCTGCACTGCTGATGTTGCCGATTTCTGCGCTGTAGTATGTCGAGTCGTCGGCAAGCGCATCGACCTGGTGCTTCTTGGTCGCCGTGTACAGACCGATCATCTCGTCGGTCTGGTTCTCCGATTGCGCAACCGGCGTTGCACTGCCATGGAAGGAAAATGCCGCGGCAAACTCCCGGTAACGCTTGTCCACCAGCTTGTTGACGAAGCTCTTTGAGTCGGAGAGGTCGCTCTCCAGCACTTTTTTCATGAAAGCCTTGGCGTACGCCATGTCTTCCAGGCCATACGCCTTCATCGCATAGTGATACAGGCGATAATCCTTCATAAAATCGTCGACGGTCTTCACCTTGCCGATGTTGGCTTTGTAATACGCGGCCTCTCGCGCCACGTCCGGTTGCTGTTCGACCCGCGTCAGGGACTGCTTGAGATTGCGCGTAATGTAGTTGTAACTGAAATACGTTGATACCATCGCGCATTCCTCGCGGCTTTGCGGTCCCGGACTTCCGTCAATCATTGCCGGGTCGCGAGGTGGAGGCTGGCCTCATGCCAGCAGACTGTCTGAGAGCTACGTCTTCTTAAGGCGATTCCGGTCCACAATCTTAGGTTTCAAATTGCGTCCAAGTGACGCATGTCGAGTTTGTTTCTATCTGTTTCTGTATGTTTCTCAGATGCGGCTTTCGCGAAGATTGCGTTCCTGATATGTTCCGATCAAGATAAGATCGGAATGGGTTGGGAGCCGGGCATGAGCCGAAGAGGCAGTCGAACGATCAACCTGCCTGCGCCGTATCTGAAGCGGGTCTGGCTCGACCCGACGAAAGTTCGCGATCGCGAGGTCTATCCGTTCTGCTTGCCGATCTTTCCGGATGATTTCGAACTCAACTTCGAAGCCGCCATCACGATCATCGTTGGAGAGAACGGCACCGGAAAGTCGACGATCCTCGAGGGCATCGCAGCGCTCGCCGGCTACGACGATGCCGGTGGCGGCAAAGGGTACATGCCGGTCGATCATTCCGAAGCACGCGAGAAGATGGGCGGCCAGCTCTCCAAGGCGCTGCGCGCAAGCTGGCTGCCGAAGATCACCAATGGCTGGTTTTTCCGCGCTGAGAGTTTTTTCTCGGTGGCGCGATATCTGGACAAGGCAGCGCGTGATGCTGGCCAGGTCGGCCCCGATTTCCTATCGCATTCCCACGGCGAAGGTTTCCTGCGATTCTTCGAAGAACGCTGCCAGCGCCAAGGCATCTTCATTTTTGATGAGCCGGAATCCGCACTCTCGCCGTCGCGCCAGATCGAATTCCTCAAGCTGCTGCGTCGCATGGAGGACTCCCGCATCTGCCAGGTCATCATGGCCACCCACGCGCCGCTGCTGATGGCCTATCCCAACGCGCGGCTGCTGCGGCTCGGGAAATATGAGCTGGAGCCGACGACGGTGGAGCAGACTGATCATTATCGGGTCATGCGGGAATTCTGTACCGATCCGCGCGGGTTCGTCGAGGCGACACTGGCGGAATAGGCGAAACATTCCCGACGGTAGGTCCCGCCACGGCGGTGCCACGAACTTGTCTCCCCACGGTCCAAAAATGCGTTACGATGACCCCAGCGCGCACCAATCGCGCAAGGTCAAAGAGACGAGATGAGGACACGACATGAGGGTGACGATCGGTAAGGCGATCGCCGGGGTGGCGGCGCTGGCGGTGGTGGGGATGGTGTTGACGGCGGCTTTTGAGCCGGCTTGGGCGCACGGGCCGACCCGGCAGAAGGTGCGTGAATCCATCGAAATCAATGCTCCGCCGGCCAAGGTGTGGGCGGTGATCGGCAATTTCCAGGACATGAGCTGGCTGGCGCCGGTCACCAAGACCGAGGGCGAGAAGGGCAATGAGATCGGCGCGACGCGACGGCTGACGCTGACCGGCGGGGCCACCGTCGATGAGGAACTCTACAAGTTCGACGCCGGCGCGATGACCTATTCCTACCGGATCACCGCCGTCGACGTGAAGGTGCTGCCGGTCAACAACTATTCCTCGACGCTCACGGTGACGCCGAGCGCCGACGGCAAGGGGTCGACGGTGGAATGGGCCGGTGCGTTCTACCGCGGCTTTCCCAACAATGATCCGCCGCCCGAGCTGAATGACGAAGCCTCGGTCAAGGCGGTGAAGGGGCTCTATCAGGCCGGCCTCGAGGCGCTGAAGAAGAAGATCGAGAGCGGAAGCTGACCGTGCGGGCCCTGGTTCTGGCGGCGCTCGCCGCCAGCCTTGGTAGCGCCGGCCTTGCCAGCGCGTCGGCCGAAGAGGCGTTCGTCACCAACCAGCTCAGCGACGATCTGATGATCGTGGACCTCGCCACCTCGCGCGCGGTCGCGACCATCCCGATCGGCGGCAAGCCGGCGGGCGTGGCGGTCACGGCCGACGGACGCTTTGCCTATGTGACGAGCCCGGATGCCAAGGCGGTGACGGTGGTGGACGCCGCAACGCGGCAGGTCGCCGGCCGGATCGATGTCGGCGGCGGGCCGCTCGGAATCGCCGTCGCGCCCGATGGTCGTACCGTCTATGTCGCCGATTGGTACGCTGCGGCGGTCCGCGTGGTCGACCCGGCGGCGCGCAGCGTCGTCGCCAGTATCACGGTCGGCGCCTCGCCGTCCGGGCTCGCGGTGACGCCCGACGGCCGGCTGCTGCTTTCGGCGGATCGCGACGACGACAGCGTCTCGGTCGTGGACACGGCGACGCGCGAGCGCAAGGCAATCATCAAGGTCGGCACGCGCCCATTCGGCGTCACCATCGATCCTGACGGCAAGCGCGCCTACACCGCCAATGTCGGCTCGAACGACGTCTCGGTCATCGACATCGCCGCTGGCAACGAGATCGGCCGCGTGCCGGTCGGGATGCGCCCTTATGCGGTGGCGCTGACCCTCGGCCGTGGCTTCGTCACCGACCAGTATGGCGGCACCGTCAGCGTGTTCGATACAGCGACGCTGAAGCCGGTCAAGCGCATCACCGTCGGCGACTATCCCGAAGGCATCGCCGCAACCGCGGACGGCAAGCGCATCATCGTGGCCAATTGGGAGAGCAATACGCTCAGTATCATCGACGCGGCCGAGCTGAAGGTGATCGGCGAGATCAAGACCGGCGACGGCCCGCGCGCGTTCGGGACGTTTTTGCGCCGGACGGAGTAGGCGATTGTAGGGTGGGTTAGTTAGCCGAAGGCGTAACCCACCACTGGCTATCACCGCGGAAACGAAACAGGTGGGTTACGCCAGCGGACTGCGCTTCGCGCAGCCGCGGGGCTAATCCACCCTACGAGCTCGACTCGGCAAACGCCTTCAGCTTCAGGAAAAAATCCCTCAGGATCGGATTGCGATCCACGTAGGTCACGTAGCGGATCGCATGCCGCCGGCGATCGATGCTCCACGTGATCTGATCCGTGACGATCGGCGCCGGGATGATCACGCTCGGTGCCCACACGGGGTTGAGCAGCCAGCCGACCGGGGCCATGTCCCAAATCTCCTTGGCCCAGCCAAGATGGTCGGACGAATACTCCTTGAAGCGCATGGCGAGGAACGCGCCGATGCTGCCGTGCGGCTCGACGTAGCGCTCGATCTCCGGCACCGTGCAGTGCAGGTGCGAGGTGACGCCCCTGCAGGGCACGAGAACCAGCGGCACGCCGCTGTCGAACAGCACTTGCGCGCCGCCGACATCCTGCTTGAGATTGAACTCGATGGTATCAGGCCATTCGAGCGCATGGCCGCCGAGCCAGACCACCACCACGCGATCGATGATATCGGGGGCCTTGAGCAGCGCCGACGCGACATTGCTGATGGCGCCGATGGCAATGACGTAGAGCGGATGGTCAGGCGAGCCGGCGCGCGCCCGGGCTATGAGGTCATCGACGGCGGGCGCCGCCTGCGCCGTCTTGCCGGGGCCGACATAATCGGTGACGCCGCGATGGACGAGGCCCTCCGGCGCGATGTTCAGGCGTTCCAGCAGGCGAAGGATTTCCTGATAGCTCAGCTCCATGCCGTGGCCGGGGCTGTCCGACCGTTTGTTGAAGAACGGCGCGGCGTAGATCGCCTCGACGTCAAGGCGGTCCTTCGACAGCAGCATCTGCACCAGCGCGAACTGATCGTCGATCTCGTTATAGGTGTCGGTGTCGAGCACGACGCGCACCTTGCCGACCGGCGGCTCCAGCAGTTTCAGGCGGGCTGCGTCCGTGAGGGTCATCACCGTCTCCTTGGGCCGTGCGTGGCGATTGCGGATCAGGCCTTGAGCGGAATCCGGCAAACCACGTCCGCGATCTCCTCCATCTGCGCGAACATGTGGTCGGGCGCAAGCGCCTGCAACGCCGCCGGCGCGGCATAGCCCCAGTTTACGGCGCCGCAGGCAATGCCCACCGCGCGCGCGGCTTCGATGTCGCGGACCTCGTCGCCGATCGCGATGACCTTCGCCGGAGCGACGCCGGCGCGCCGGATCACGCGGCGGAATTTGGCCGGCTTGCCGAACACCGAGGCAGCGCAGTCGAAATGCGCGAACAGCGCCGCGGCGTCGCCGAGCTTGGCCCGCGCATTGGCTTCGCTGTCGGAGCTCACGAGGGCCAACTGCACGCCCTTGTCCCCGAGCCTCTGCAGCATCGCCTCGACGCCCGCAAACAGCGGAATCTCCGCAGCCGCCTCCGCCTTCAGCCGCCGCGCATGCCGCGCGATCGCCGGCAGCTTCCACACGGGCACCTCAAGGCGGGCGAGGATCTCGCGCGTCGAGGCATGCCGCAGCCCCTCGACCTCTTCATCGGCCACGCGGCGAAAGCCGAAGCGGTCGGCGACATCGTTGATGGTGCGCAGAAACCACGGAAAGCTGTCGGCCAGCGTGCCGTCGAGATCGAAGATGGCGAGGGAGTAGGGCATGGAGGGGCGCGATCGGCCGCGTCACCAACCGAGATCGTGCAGCGGTTCGGGAGCCGCGACATCTTCTATCGAAAGAAAGCGCTTTGCGCCTGGATCGAGATCCCCGATCACGTCTGGGCCAAAGATGTCGGTGTACAGATTTGACTGCACGGTTTTCATCGTGCGTTCTAGGTCCGACAAAAATCGTACGTAATTGCTAGCTTGATGATAAGCTCCAAGGTACGCCGCAACGGATCTAGACAACGCTAGAATAGCGTCACTCAGGGTCTTTATGTTCGGTGACTTCACGATATTTGAGTAAGAGTATTCTGTTTCGAGTCGATCCCGAATTTTGCGGATTTGCAGAGGGGAGACCCGCGCCACATATTTCGATAGCGATCCCAGAAATGCTATCTCCAATCCTAAGAAGAAGACGTTTTCCTCGGGACCGTGCAGTGTTGTCTTTGCGTGTGACAGCTTTAAACCTGCTCTCGCAAGCTGATTTTCTACGAATTTCTGACCGCGCTTTGCTTCCTCTCTTGAACCGAAAAATAGCAGGAGATCGTCTGCGTAGCGTACCATTGGGATTCGGCGTCGCTCTATAGCGCGATCAAATTTCGAGAGCACTAGATTGGCAAGAATCGGCGATAGCGGCATGCCTTGACGTATTCCTGACCCGTGGCGGATTCCTTGACGTGCCGCTCGTTCTTGTACATCGGAGGCTCCCTTGATCTCGCAGTCAATCGCTTTGCAGATCATCGGAACTAGACTGTGATCGCCAAGGGTTGCTGCAACTTTCTGCTTGAGGAGCTGACGCGGCACCTGATCGAAGAAGCTTTCGATGTCGGTCTTGAGACACCACTCGTAGACAGATCGGAGTTCTACTGCTCTTGCGATCGCGTCCGAAGTGCCCAGCCCCCGTATAAAGCCGAAGGACGACGAGTTGCGGATCGGAATCTTTCGCGACGAGACGAGATACTCGACGATCGTTCTCTGAACCAGCCGGTCTCTAACAGTGGGGATACAAATCACCCGCTCCTTGTTGGAGCCAGGCTTTTCAATGAATACCGGTCTGAGCCGTGAAAACCCGTAGCTTCCGTCGTGAAGACGTTTGACGACCTGGTCGAGATCGGAATCTAGATTGGCGGCAAACTGCTTCGCAGACTCGTTGTCGATTCCCGGCGCTCCCGCTCGTTTGCTTGAGTCGCGGGACTCGTCCCAAACATGGCGGAGGCGAGACTTCGAAAGAATTCTGAGCGGCTTGCTCTGCCGAACACTACCCACAGGCTTAGGTTCGAGCATGGGTGCAGCCTAAGCCTGATGGAAGTGGCGACACGATTGCGTCGATGACGCACCTGTTGTGTCGGCGACGTTCGCAGCCGGCACGCTTGCGCGCGTCGATCGCAACGTCGCGTTGATCCCCGCTCTAAGAGACAGACTTGCATCCGGCTCAAACGCGGCGCGTTCAAAGTAGGTCCAAATCACGCACAGCGCGAGAAGAACAAACCGTGAACGCGAGGTGTTGTGGCACCGTTCCCCGACCCGGGCGGCGCCGTTACAAATGCGCTTAGCCCGCTTCGACTTCTGCACCCCAGGCATGGGCACCTCCGTTTGCTCTTGGCGACACGATTGCGTCGATGACGCACCTGTTGTGTCGGCGACGTTCGCAGCCGGCACGCTTGCGCGCGTCGATCGCAACGCTCCAAGAACAGACGTTTGTGAGGGGCGTCCCCGAGAGAGAAACGATACCCAACGAAAGCGAACATATGTCGAACTGGCGACAAGCGCCAGTGCTCATGTTCGTCGATCCACAGCAGTTAGCGCACTACTCCGCCGCCTCGCTCGTGCTCCGCCGCTTCGGCTTGCGCGCCTTCTTCAGCACCGGCTCCAGGAACTTGCCCGTGTAGCTCCGCGGTGCCTTGACGATGTCCTCGGGCGGGCCCCAGGCGACGATTTCGCCGCCGCCATCGCCGCCTTCGGGGCCGAGGTCGATCACCCAGTCGGCGGTCTTGATGACTTCGAGATTGTGCTCGATGACGACGACGGTGTTGCCCTGAGCGACCAGCTCGTGCAGCACCTCCAAGAGCTTCTTGACGTCGTGGAAGTGCAGGCCGGTGGTCGGCTCGTCCAGGATGTAGAGCGTGCGCCCCGTCGCGCGCTTCGACAGCTCCTTCGCCAGCTTGACGCGCTGGGCTTCGCCGCCGGAGAGGGTCGTGGCCTGCTGGCCGACATGGATGTAGTCGAGGCCGACGCGGTGCAGCGTGTTGAAGGTTTCGCGGACGCGCGGGACGGCCTTGAAGAACTCGGCGGCCTCCTCGACGGTCATGTCGAGGACGTCGGCGATGCTCTTGCCCTTGAACAGGACCTCCAGCGTCTCGCGGTTGTAGCGCTTGCCCTTGCAGACGTCGCAGGTGACGTAGACGTCGGGCAGGAAGTGCATCTCGATCTTGATGACGCCGTCGCCCTGGCAGGCCTCGCAGCGACCGCCCTTGACGTTGAAGGAGAAGCGGCCGGGCTCGTAGCCGCGCGCCTTGGCTTCAGGGAGCCCAGCGAACCACTCGCGGATCGGGGTGAAGGCGCCGGTATAGGTCGCGGGGTTGGAGCGCGGGGTGCGACCGATCGGCGACTGGTCGATGTCGATGATCTTGTCGATGTGCTCGAGGCCCTCGATGCGGTCGTGTGGTGCTGCGCCTTCGCTCGCGCCGTTCAGCTTGCGCGCGATCGCCCGGTAGAGCGTGTCGATCAGCAGCGTCGACTTGCCGCCGCCGGAGACGCCGGTGACGCAGGTGAACAGGCCGAGCGGGATTTCGGCGGTGACGTTCTTGAGGTTATTGCCGCGCGCGTTCACCACCTTGATGGTGCGGCGATGGTTCGGCGGACGCCGATCCGGTACCTCGACCTCGAGCTCGCCGGTGAGATATTTGCCGGTCAGCGATTTCGGGTTGCGCATGATCTCCGCGGGCGTGCCTTCGGCGACGATGTGGCCGCCATGCATGCCGGCGCCCGGGCCGATGTCGAGCACGTAGTCGGCAAGGCGAATGGCGTCCTCGTCATGCTCGACCACGACCACGGTATTGCCGAGGTCGCGCAGGCGCTTCAGCGTATCGAGCAGGCGCGCGTTGTCGCGCTGGTGCAGGCCGATCGAGGGCTCGTCCAGCACGTAGAGCACGCCCGTCAGACCCGAGCCGATCTGCGAGGCCAGGCGGATGCGCTGGCTCTCGCCACCGGACAGCGTGCCGGAGGAACGCGAGAGGGTGAGATAGTTGAGGCCGACGTCGAGCAGGAAGGTCAGGCGCTCGCGGATCTCCTTGAGGATGCGGCCCGCGATCTCCTTCTGCTGCGCGTTCAGTGCCTCCGGCACGCCCTCGAACCACTCGCCGGCGCGCTTGACCGACAGCTCCGAGATCTCGCCGATATGCTTGCCGCCGATCTTGACGCAGAGCGCCTCCGGCTTGAGCCGGAAGCCCTTGCAACCCTCGCAGGGGACGTCGTGGAAATACTTCGCCAGCTCCTCGCGCGCCCACTCGCTCTCGGTCTCGCGATAGCGGCGGTTGATGTTGGTGATGACGCCCTCGAACGGCTTCTTGGTGTCGTAGGAGCGCACGCCGTCTTCATAGGAGAACTTGATCTCGTCCTCGCCGGAGCCATAGAGGATCGCGTTCTGCGTTTTCTTGGGCAGATCCTTCCATTTGGCGGTTTGCGCGAACTTGTAATGTTTGCCAAGCGCAATCAGCGTCTGAATGTAATAGGGCGATGACGACTTGGCCCAGGGCGCGATCGCGCCCTTGCCAATGGCGAGCTCCTTATCGGGGACGACGAGATCTTCGTCGACATGCTGCTCGACGCCGAGGCCGCCGCAGGCCGGGCAGGCGCCATAGGGGTTGTTGAATGAGAACAGTCGCGGCTCGATCTCGGGAATGGTGAAGCCGGAGACCGGGCAGGCGAACTTTTCCGAGAACAGGATGCGTTCGGGGCCGCTCTTGTCGTGGATCTTCGCGGTCTTCTTTTTCTCCTCGGCAGGAGCTGCCGCCGGCGCGTCGGCGAACTCGACGACGGCTAGTCCCTCGGCGAGCTTCAGCGCGGTCTCGAAGCTTTCGGCAAGCCGCTGGCCGATATCGGCGCGCACCACGATGCGGTCGACCACGACGTCGACGTCGTGCGGGAATTTCTTGTCGAGGCTCGGCGCCTCCGCGAGCTCGTAGAAGGTGCCGTCGATCTTGACGCGCTGAAAGCCCTTCTTGAGCCATTCGGCGAGCTCCTTCTTGTACTCGCCCTTGCGGCCGCGCACGACCGGCGCGAGCAGATAGAGGCGGGTGCCTTCGGGCAGCGCCAGCACTCGGTCGACCATCTGCGAGACGGTCTGGCTCTCGATCGGCAGGCCTGTGGCGGGCGAATAGGGCACGCCGACGCGCGCCCAGAGCAGGCGCATGTAGTCGTAGATCTCGGTCACCGTGCCGACGGTGGAGCGCGGGTTCTTCGAGGTGGTCTTCTGCTCGATCGAGATCGCCGGCGACAGGCCGTCGATCTGGTCGACGTCCGGCTTCTGCATCATCTCCAGGAACTGGCGCGCATAGGCCGACAGCGACTCCACGTAGCGGCGCTGGCCTTCGGCATAGATCGTGTCGAAGGCGAGCGAGGATTTGCCGGAGCCGGACAGACCCGTGAACACCACGAGCTTGTCGCGCGGAATCTCGACGTCGATGTTCTTGAGGTTGTGCTCGCGCGCGCCACGGATCGTAATTGCGCGCAGGCTCGAGCCCGCGTTCTGCTGTTGGCGCTTCGCCTTGATCACTTCATCCATCCTGGTGGTCCCCAAGAACCCAAAGAGCAAACCCAACGGGAAAATCCCAAAGGCGCGCGGCCGCGCCAGCGTTCAGGCGCGCTTTGCCCGGAACCGGGATTGGCGCCGATGGGTAGTCAGCGAACGTAGGAAGAACGGGGACGGATTTCCAGTGCGACTTGCGAATCGTCAACGGATTGTTGGCGCGCTGGCGGCACGTGGCAGTAGCAACGCCCGCAGCGTTCGGAAAGCCGAAGGGCCGACGCGAGGCCGGCCCTTCGTTCGTGGGCGGGAAGCGGATCGCTTGATGCGCGCTTGAGCCGGCCTTGGCGGGTTCCTGCGGACGGAATCAGGAATCAGTATCTGGCGACGAGGGGACCGCCCCAGCGGTAGTTGACGCGGATCACGCCGATGTCGATGTCCTGGCCGATCCGATCGGTGCGCGCGAGCAGGCCGCCCGGCACGGTGGCGAAGTCGGCGCTGTGATGGCCCAGGAACACGTGGTCGTACTCGCCGCCGACCGACCAGTTCTCGGCAAAGCCGTACTCGATGCCGAAGCCCACCGCGTAGCCCCAGCGGGTCTGGTTGACGCTGTTGAACACCGTCGCCGGAACGCCGGGGACGAAAGTGTCGTATTTGTCGCGCGCCACCGCGGCGCCGGTTTTTCCGTAGAACAGCAGGCTGTTCACGGCGTAGCCGAGCTGGCCGGTGAACAGGCCGAACCCATCGATCCTGGTCTGGTTCGTGAACGCGGGCCGTGCGACGCTGACATTGCTGCCCTTGAAGTCGGCCCAGTTGCCCTGGCCCTCCAGCCCGAAGACCCAGTGCGCCTTCTGCCAGCGATAGCCGATCTGTCCGCCGATCGTGCCGCCGCTCGCATTGTGGCAGCCTTCGCCGGCGGCCGGGTCCACGACGGCGCCGAGCGCGTCGGTGATGCCCCAGCACGCATGCGCAAGGCCGCCGCCGCCGTTGATGCCGGCATAGACGCCGGTCCAGTCATAGGCGAGCACGGGAGCCACCGGCGCCTTGTACAGCGGTAGATCGGCGGCGCCGGCCGGCGCGAGCGCGCCGAGTGCGAACAGGCTGACTGATGCCAGCAGCAACGTCTTCATTTCAATTCCCCAACTGTCCCGACTCGATCGCCGGCGTTTGCACACCGCACTCTCGATTCCATGACGGTTGGGCGCGACGCCGCGCGAAAACAAAAAGGCCGGCGCGAGGCCGGCCTTTCGTGACGTAAGACGTCGTTCGAGAAGATCAGTACTTCGCGACGATCGGGCCGCCGAAGTGATAGTTCACGCCGACCTGAACGGTGTGGAAGTTGAGCGTGCCGGTGGGCAGCGCGCCGGAGAAGATATCAGTACTTTGCGATGGCCGGACCGCCCCAGCGATAGTTCAGGCGGACGAGGCCCATGTCGACATCCTGGCCGATCCGCTCCGAGCGCGTGGCAACGCCGAGGGGCGCAATGAGGAAGTTGCCGGAACCGGTGAAGGTGGTGGTGTGATGTCCGAGGAAGATGTGGTCGTATTCGACGCCGACCGACCAGTTCGGAGCGAAGCCGTACTCGAATCCGGCACCCACCGTACCACCCCAGCGGGTCTCGTTGGCCCGATCGAATTCCAGGCCGTTGGCCACAGCGAAGCTGCGATATTGGTCACCGACGACGGCGGCGCCGCCCTTCACGTAAAACAGGGCGTTATTCCAGGCGTAGCCGACCTGACCGGTGATCAGACCAAAGGCGTCGATCCTCGAACGATTGCGAAGGCCGGGCGCAACCACGAACGTCGTGCTGATGTTGTCGCCGGTGAAGTCGGCCCAGTTGCCCTGACCTTCGACGCCGAACACCCAATTGGTCGACTGCCAGCGATAGCCGATCTGGCCACCGACCGTGCCGCCGGTCGCATTGTGGCAGCCTTCGCGTGTGACGACTGCGCCGCCGAGGGCGAGGAAATCCCAGCAATTGTGGCTCGATCCGCCACCGCCGTTGATGCCGATGTAGAAGCCGCTCCAGTCGTAGATCGCGGCGACCGCCATCGGCGGAGCCTTGGTGTACGGACGCGCAGCGAGGTCCGCCGCGTTCGCAGGAGCCGCCAGGCTAAGGGCCGCCACAGCTCCGATTGCACCCACCAAAATCTTATTCATTGCAGTCTCCCCGGTTTCGTCCGCTTCTTGAAATCCCCGAAGCGGTCAATCAGGCGCGACGCCCGTATTAATTAATTCCGAGTCAGACCGTAGCTGAATGCCGCACCGAAGTCCGTCTCCGAAATGCAACAGTCACGGGCGAACGAGCGGTCTGTAAGCTAATGAATGTTAAATAGTTTTCCCGTTCGCGGGAACTCGAAAAGGTTCCATCCGGCTTGCCCTCATATCGATGCATCCTTGTCATTTAGCTGTCTTATTCCGCCTCGGTTTGCTGAGGAACAAATCTGGAACAAAGTGGCTGTCGGTGCTATATGTGGGGATAAGTTGGGGGATGGCGGGCTGACCGGCGCCTGCGAGCGTATAGGGTCCCCTTAGCAGGCGGCGGATGGCGCGACAGCGCGCGGCCTTTTCAGTGACATTTGGAGTGGAGAGCGGCGATGGCGGGAAGCATCAACAAGGTCATTCTGGTCGGAAATCTCGGCAAGGATCCGGAAATCCGCCGTACCCAGGACGGGCGACCGATCGCGAACCTGTCGGTGGCGACCTCGGAGACTTGGCGGGACAAGGCGACGGGCGAGCGCAAGGAAAAGACCGAGTGGCACCGCGTGGTGATCTTCAATGAAGGTCTCGCCAAGGTTGCCGAGCAGTACCTGAAGAAGGGCGCGAAGGTCTACGTCGAAGGCGCGCTCCAGACCCGTAAATGGACCGACCAGAGCGGGGCTGAGAAATACTCCACCGAAGTCGTGCTCCAGGGCTTCAACTCGAACCTCACCATGCTCGACGGCCGAGGCGGTGGAGGAGGCGGCAGCTTCGGCGAGGAGCCGGGCGGGGACTTCGGCTCCAGCGGTCCCGTCAGCAGTGCGCCGCGCCGCCCGGTTGCCGCAGGTGGCGGCCGCAACAGCGACATGGACGACGACATCCCGTTCTGAGGCGGCGAGCCCTTCGCATCTTTGATGCAGTCACTCGCGTAAAGCGGCAGGAGTCCTTACCAATTATCGGATAGAGCTCGGTATTTTCGGGCTTGCTTCATGTTGTGCCTGAAGCTCTTTGACCGAGCGCGATGTGAATGGTATTAACTTGATGTTAATCCTATTCACATTGCTATTGTTCCCTCCGGGAGAACGCCCGCATGAGCCTTGCACCGCTGCTCGAGGCCGCCCCGGCCATCCCGCTCCATGCCTTCGCGGCGATGGCCGCCTTCGTGCTCGGTCTCGTGCAGTTCGCTGCGCCCAAGGGGACGTTGCCGCACAGGACGGTGGGCTGGATCTGGGTGGCCTTGATGGTCGTCGTGGCGACGTCCTCGTTCTGGATTCACGGCATCCGCCTGGTTGGCTCCTTCGGCCCGATCCATCTCCTGTCGATCTTCACGCTGGTGGTGCTGCCGGTCGCGGTGTGGCGCGCGCATACCCATCGGGTGACCGATCACCGGCGGATAATGATCTTCATCTTCACCGGCGCGCTGGTGGTGGCAGGCGTATTCACGCTGGTGCCCGGGCGCATCATGCACCGGGTGATTTTCGGGTCCTGACGGGCGGTTCCAGGCCGCTCCGTCCGGCGGTTCCCGAGGCGGTGGTGCAGAGCGCGTAAGTCTCTGGAAAAACAGTCGGAAAAAGCGCTTCCGAGAACGCCGCAAGGGTGGTTATCAGGCCCCCGATGCGCTATATGATTCCCAGACAAAACTTCACCGGATTCCCCCTTGGCTGACGACGACAACAAGCCCGGCGACCAGCCGGCGCAACCCTCGGACATTCGCCCCGTCTCCATCCTCGATGAGATGAAGAAGTCCTACCTCGATTACGCCATGAGCGTGATCGTGGCGCGTGCGTTGCCTGATGCCCGCGACGGACTGAAGCCGGTGCACCGCCGCATCCTGTACTCGATGAACGAGCAGGGGCACACGCCAGACAAGAAGTACGTCAAGTCCGCCCGCGTGGTCGGTGACGTCATCGGTAAGTATCATCCGCACGGCGACCAGTCGATCTACGACGCCATGGTCCGCATGGCGCAGGACTTCTCGATGCGCGTGCCGCTGATCGACGGTCAGGGCAATTTCGGCTCGGTCGATGGCGATCCGCCCGCCGCCTATCGTTACACCGAAGCACGTCTCACGCCGTCTGCGCTGGCTTTGCTCGCCGATATCGACAAGGACACCGTCGACTTCCAGCCGAACTACGACAACAACGAGACCGAGCCGTCGGTTCTTCCGGCCAAATTCCCGAACCTTCTGGTCAACGGGGCGGGCGGCATCGCGGTCGGCATGGCGACCAACATCCCTCCGCACAATCTCGGCGAGGTCGTCGACGCCTGCGTGGCGCTGATCGACAATCCCGCGCTCACCATCGACGAGCTCATGAACATCGTGCCGGGACCAGACTTCCCGACCGGCGGTGTCATTCTCGGACGCCAGGGCATCCGCGCCGGCTACCACCTCGGCCGCGGCTCGGTCGTGATGCGCGGCAAGGTCACGATCGACACCATCCGCAAGGAGCGCGAGGCGCTCATCATCACCGAGATTCCGTACCAGGTGAACAAGGCGACGATGGTCGAGCGCATCGCCGAACTGGTCAGGGAAAAGAAGATCGAAGGCATCGCCGACCTGCGCGACGAATCGGATCGCGATGGCTTCCGCGTGGTCGTCGAACTGAAGCGCGACGCCGTACCCGACGTGGTGCTGAACCAGCTCTATAGATTCACGCCGCTGCAGACGAGCTTCGGCGTCAACATGGTGGCGCTCGACAGTGGTCGGCCGCAGACCATGAATCTGAAGGACCTGCTCGCCATCTTCGTCGATTTCCGCGAGCGCGTCGTCACGCGGCGGACCAAGTTCCTCCTGGGCAAGGCGCGCGACCGCGCGCATATCCTTGTCGGTCTGGCGATCGCGGTGGCCAACATCGACGAGATCATTCGTGTCATCCGCACCTCGCCCGATCCGACGACGGCGCGCGACACCCTGATGTCGCGCGACTGGCCGGCACGGGACGTCGAAGACATGCTGACGCTGATCGACGATCCGCGCCATCGCATCGGCGAGGACGGCACGATCCGGCTGTCGATGGAACAGGCCAGGGCCATTCTCGACCTGCGCCTGCAACGCCTCACCGCGCTCGG
The DNA here is from genome assembly GCF_001641695.1 of Bradyrhizobium neotropicale. Taxonomy (GTDB): domain Bacteria; phylum Pseudomonadota; class Alphaproteobacteria; order Rhizobiales; family Xanthobacteraceae; genus Bradyrhizobium; species Bradyrhizobium neotropicale. The sequence continues at coordinate 240,968 of NZ_LSEF01000085.1, read as the reverse complement.
CCGTGACGAAATCCGTGACGAGCTCGACAAGCTTGCCGGCGAGATCGGCGATTATCTCGACATTCTGCGCTCGCGCGCCCGCGTGCTGGGCATCATCAAGACCGAGCTGGCCGAGGTGAAGGCCGAGTTCGCCACCCCTCGCAGGACCATGATTATCGAGCAGGAGGGCGAGGTCGAGGACGAGGACCTGATCCAGCGCGAGGACATGGTCGTCACCGTCTCGCACGCCGGCTACGTCAAGCGCGTGCCGCTGTCGGCCTACCGGGCGCAGCGCCGCGGTGGCAAGGGCCGCGCCGGCATGCAGACCCGCGACGAGGATTTCGTCAGCCGGCTGTTCGTGGCCTCCACGCATACGCCGGTGCTGTTCTTCTCCTCGCGCGGCCAGGTCTACAAGGAGAAGGTCTGGCGTCTGCCGATGGCCGCGCCCAGCGCGCGCGGCAAGGCGCTGATCAACATCCTGCCGCTCGAGCAGGGCGAACGCATCACCACCATCATGCCGCTGCCGGAGGATGAATCCACCTGGGGCCAGCTTGACGTGATGTTCGCGACCACCGGCGGCAATGTCCGGCGCAACAAGCTGTCCGACTTCGTCGACGTCCGCCGCTCCGGCATCATCGCGATGAAGCTTGACGACAATGAAGCGATCGTCGACGTGCAGATCTGCACCGAGCGCGACGACGTCCTGCTCACCGCTGCCGGCGGCCAGTGCATCCGCTTCCCCGTCACCGACGTGCGCGTGTTTACCGGGCGCACCTCGATGGGCGTGCGCGGCATCGCGCTGGCGGAGGGCGACAAGGTCATCTCGCTGGCGATCCTGCGCCACGTCGAGACCACCTCGGACGAGCGCTCGGCTTACCTGAAGATGCGCCGCGCGGTGGCCGGCGAGGGCGTTTCGGAGGAGACTGCCGCGGATGCCGAGGCCGAGGAGGCGTCCGGCAGCTTCCAGCTTCCGCAGGAGCGCTATGTCGAGATGTCGGCGCAGGAGCAGGTCGTGCTCACCGTGTCCGTCAACGGCTACGGCAAGCGGACCTCGTCCTACGAGTACCGCACCACGGGCCGCGGCGGCAAAGGCATCGTCGCGATGAGCGTCAACAACCGCAACGGCAATCTGGTGGCCTCATTCCCGGTGGAAGAGGCCGACCAGATCATGCTCGTCACCGACAAGGGCCAGCTCATCCGCTGCCCCGTCGAAGGCATCCGCATCGCCGGGCGCTCGACGCAGGGCGTGATCGTGTTCGATACCGCCGAGGACGAGCACGTGGTCTCGGTCGAGCACATCACGGAAGAGGCCGAGAACGGCAACGGTGCGAATGGCGAATAGCGGGTGGCGAATAGCGAGTGGCGAATAGGGTGCGTTGCTCTATTCGCTATTCGCCACTCAACATTCGCTAGATCTCCAGCTCCGTCCCGAACTCCACCACCTGTCCGGTCGGCACGCCGAAGAACGCCGCCGAGCGTTCGGCGTTGCGCTGGAGGAAGGCGAACAGACCTTCGCGCCAGACCCACATGCCCGGGACGTCTTCGCGCGGGATGATGGTCTCGCGGCCGACATAGTAGGTGATGTCGGAAAGGTCGACGCCGGCCAGCTTGCCCTGGCGGCACGCGACCTTCAGGCCCTCATAGATCGTCGGGTTCTGCATGAAGCCGTAATGCAGGACCACGCGGGTGATTCCCGGGATGATCTCGACCACCTCGGCGCGGTGTTCGTCGTCAATGTGCGGGGATTCCTCGATCAGGACCGTGACGAGGACGATGCGCTCGTGCAGGACGTGGTTGTGCTTGACGAACTGCGTCAGCGCCAGCGGCACGCCTTTCGCCGCGGAGGCCAGGAATACGGCGGTGCCGGGCAGCCGCGCGTTGCACTTGTTGACCGCGGTCTCGATCAGGTCCTCCTCGGGCTGGCGCAGTCTGCCGCGCGCGGCCTCGACTAGCTTCACGCCGCTGCGCCAGGTCAGCATCAGGAAGGCGACGAGGCCGGCGAGCAGCAGCGGAAACCAGCCGCCCTCGAACAGCTTGATCGAGTTGGCCGAGAAGAAGATCACATCGATCACGAAGAAGAAGCCGTTGACCGCGACCACGAGCCACGGCGAATAGCCCCACTGGATCGCGACCAGCGCGGCGAGCAATGTGGTGATCGCCATCAGGAGCGACACCGCGATACCATAAGCACCGGCGAGCGCGTCTGAGCTGCCGAAGCTCAAGACCGCGCCCAGCGTTGCGGCGGCGAGCAGCCAGTTCACCAGCGGCACGTAGATCTGGCCCATGGCGTGGCTCGTGGTATGGCGGATCTGCATGCGCGGCAGGAAGCCGAGCTGGATCGACTGCTGCGTCAGCGAAAACACGCCGGAGATGATCGCCTGCGAGGCGATCACCGTTGCGACTGCCGAGAACGCGACCAGCGCATAGTGCAAGGCGTCGGGACAGAGCTGGAAGAACGGATTCTCGATCATGCCGGGATCGGTGATCAGCAGCGCAGCCTGGCCGAAATAGTTCAGCACCAGCGCGGGCAGGCAGATGCCGAACCAGGCCAGCCGGATCGGCAGGCGGCCGAAATGCCCCATGTCGGCATACATCGCCTCACCGCCGGTCACAGCCAGGAATGCCGCGCCCAGGATCGCGAAGGAGATGTGGAAGTCCTGGTGGATCAGGAATTCGAAGGCATAGAGCGGGCTGAGTGCCGCGAGCACGGCCGGCGCCTTGACGATGCCGTGGATGCCGAGGGCGGCCAGTACCACGAACCAAGCCAGCATCACCGGGCCGAAGATGCGGCCGATGAAGCCGGTGCCCTGCTTCTGCATCATGAACAGCCCGACCAGGATCGCGATGGTCACGGGCACCACGACGGGCGCGAGCGAGGGCGCATCGACCTTGAGGCCCTCGATGGCGCTGAGGACCGAGATCGCCGGCGTGATCGCGCCGTCGCCATAGAGCAGAGCGGCGCCAATGAGTCCGACCACCAGTAGGTGGGCACGCCAGGTGCCGGGTTGGGCGTGGCGGGCATGCAGCAGCGCCAGGAGCGCGACGATGCCGCCTTCGCCGCGGTTGTCCGCGCGCAGGATCAGCAGCGCATATTTGAGCGAGATGATCAGCAGTAGCGCCCACAGGATGAGCGAGGCCACCCCCAGCACGGCTTCCGGAGACACTATGCCGCCATGGGCGGCTGCCTTGGCGGCTTCCCTCAGGGCGTAGAGGGGGCTGGTGCCGATATCGCCATAGACCACCCCGAGGGCGCCCATGGTCATGGCAAGCGGCAGCGGATCAGGATGATGGCCGGAAGCGACTGCGGGCGTACTGGACAACGGCGACCCCCCAATGGGTTCGCGCCCGACGGGCCATTCCGAGGGGCGCGAGCTTCACGCAGTCTGCGACGAGACGTCGCAAAATTCCATGAGATTTATATTGGGGATTATATGACGCGAAGCTGACAGACCGCCTACGGGGTGCGGTCGGCGGTCACCAGCCGGGCCTCCCGGACGTCGGCCTTGGTGCCGGCGCGGCGGAGGCACGAAGCCTCGAAATTCGGCCAGGCCTGCTGTGAGCAGTCCTTGCCCGATGGTCCGGATGTCGAGCCGATCGGCCTTGGCGAGCGGCTGCGGCACGCTGGCTTCGACGCGCGGTGCAAAGCCGGGCAGCACGGTGAGGGCTGCGGCAACACACGCGGCAATGGCAATTGCTGAAAGAGCCTTGATCATCGACGGTCCCCTGTGATGCGGCCGCTGCGCTTTGTTTGCGGCCCGTCATTTCGTTGGGCGGGTTAGTAACCATGGCCAGTTTCCAGACATCTTCGCCAAACAGGGGAAATGGTTTCGTTCGCGGTCCGTTTTGTTTCGTGGGTGCCCTCAGGACGAAACAAACGGGCCGGTGCCGACAGGACCGGCACCAGATTCAGCGGGAGACCGGCACGGAACCTGTCCGGCTTGCCGGGCCGGGCCGGGCGCGGTAGGACGGGGCCATGTCGCGCATCGCCTTCTACCCAGGTTCCTTCGACCCGATCACCAACGGCCATCTGGACGTGGTCCGGCACGCCGTTCCGCTGTGTGACAGGCTGGTCGTCGCGATCGGCGTGCACCCCGGCAAGAAGCCGCTGTTCTCGACCGAGGAGCGGCTGAAGATGCTCCACGATGTCTGCGATCCCGTGGCGGCCCAGGCCGGCTGCGTTCTCGAGGCGACGACGTTCGACGACCTTTCCGTGACCGCGGCGCGCAAGCATGGCGCGACGATCATGATCCGGGGCCTGCGCGACGGCACCGACCTCGACTACGAAATGCAGCTCGCCGGCATGAACGAGGCAATGGCGCCCGAGGTGCATACCGTCTTCCTGCCGGCCTCACCCATGGTCCGCCCGATCACCGCCACACTGGTACGCCAGATCGCCGGCATGGGCGGGGACGTCTCGACCTTTGTACCGCCGCTGGTTGCGGCGCTGCTCAAGGCAAAGTTCGCCGTCTGACGACGGCACGCGTTCATCTCATCTGATCCGGAGTTTTCATGATCCGCATTCTCGCAGTTCTTGCCGCGCTCGTGTTCGCGGTCCCGGCGCTCGCGCAGTCGCTGCCTTCTGGTATCGATAAGGCCAATGCGATCGTCATCGACACGACCAAGGGCCGCATTGTCATCAAGCTCAGAACCGATCTTGCGCCCCAGCACGCCGAGCGGATCAAGCAGCTCGCGCGCGAAGGCTATTACAACAATGTGCCGTTCCACCGCGTGATGGACGGCTTCATGGCGCAGACCGGCGACGGCCAAAATTTCAACGGCACCGGCGGATCGAAATACCCGAACCTGAAGCAGGAATTCTCCAAGGTGCACTTTGCACGCGGCATCGTCGGCATGGCACGGCGCGGCGACAGCGTCGACAGCGCCAATTCGCAGTTCTTCATCATGTTCGCGGATGGCGGCAGCCTTGATGGTCAGTACACTGTGATCGGCGAGGTCGTGCAGGGCATGGACGTCGTCGACAAGCTGAAGAAAGCTTCGCCCGGATCGGCGAGCGGCACCGTCACCGACCCCGACAAGATGGTGAAGGTGCAGGTCGCTTCCGACATCAAGTAGGGGGCGCGATGGCACGCCGTGGCGAAAAGCTCCTGGTAGCTGCCGCGGCGCTGCTGCTTGCCACCTCCGGTGCGCGCGCGCAGACACCTGACCGGGTCAACACCATCCGCGACGTCATCGTGCGGCTGGGCAGTTGCTGGAGACCGCCGCCGCCCTCCCGAGCCCGCGCACTCGACATCACCGTCGTCGTGAGCTTTAACCGGACCGGCGACATTCTGGGCCATCCGAAGATCACCTATGAATCTGCGGAGGCCTCCGACAATGACCGGCTCCAGTACCGGATCGCGGTGATGGAGGCATTGCAACGCTGTACGCCAATGCCATTTACCGATGCGATGGGCGGCGCCGCTGCGGGGCGTCCATTCGCGGTCCAGTTCCACGGCCGGAAGACTTCACCCCCAACCCAAGAGAGACCAGCATGAGCGCCACCGAAAACACCCTGATCCTCGAAACCACGCAGGGCCCCGTTACCATCGAGATGCGGCCCGACCTCGCGCCGAACCATGTCGCGCGCATTAAGGAGCTGGTGCGGGAAGGTTTCTACGACGGCATCGTGTTCCATCGCGTCATCGACGGCTTCATGGCGCAGACCGGCTGCCCGCACGGCACCGGCACCGGCGGCTCCGGCCAGAAGCTGAAGGCCGAGTTCAACAAGGAGCCACATGTCCGCGGCACCGCCTCGATGGCCCGCGCCGCCAACCCGGATTCCGGCGATAGCCAGTTCTTCATCTGCTTCGACGACGCCCGCTTCCTGGACAACCAGTACACGGTGTGGGGGAAGGTCACCGAGGGCATGGAGAACGTCGACAAGATCGAGCGCGGCGAGCCCGTGCAGAATCCCGACAAGATCGTCAAGGCGCGGATGGCCGCGGACAAGGAATAGCTGCTGCTCCTCATGGTGAGGAGGCGCGTAGCGCCGTCTCGAACCATGAAGGCCTCGCTGCCGCATCTCGGCCTTTCATCCTTCGAGACGCGCTCTAAAGGAGCGCTCCTCAGGATGAGGGGCGACCGCTGCCATGCTGAGTTAAATGCGCACCGATCTCTTTGATTTCGATCTCCCCGCCGAGCGCATCGCGCTGCGCCCGGCGCAGCCGCGCGACTCCGCGAAGATGCTGGTCGTGGAGAACGGTGCGCTGCGCGACCAGATCATTTCCGATCTGCCGCAATGGCTGCGCGCCGGCGACCAGCTCGTCGTCAACGACACCAAGGTGATCGCGGCGCAGCTGAAGGGCCGTCGGATCGGCCGCGAGACCGAGCCGAAGATCGAGGCGACGCTGATCAAGCGCCTCGACGGCTCGCGCTGGCAGGCACTTGTCAAGCCTGCGAAAAAACTGGTCGCCGGTGATCGCATCCGCTTCGGCAATGAGGGCAAGGTCTGCCTGCTCGGCCATCTCGATGCCGAGGTCGAGGCCAAGGGCGTGGAGGGCGAGGTGACTCTGTCATTCTCGTTCCACGGCCCGACGCTCGACCAGGCCATAGCGGATCTCGGCAGCCCGCCGCTGCCGCCCTACATCGCCTCGAAACGCATGCCTGACGACCAGGACTTGGCCGACTACCAGACCATGTTCGCGGTCAACGAAGGCGCGGTGGCGGCGCCGACCGCTGGGCTGCATTTCACGCCGGCGCTGGAGCAGGCGTTGCGCGACCGCGGCGTCGGCATCAACCGCGTCACGCTGCATGTCGGGGCGGGGACCTTCCTGCCGGTCAAGGTCGACGACACCGAAGGCCACAGGATGCATGCCGAGTGGGGCACGATCTCGGCGGAGACGGCGGACGTGCTGAACACTACACGGAACAGCGGCGGCCGCATCGTCGCTGTCGGCACCACGTCGTTGCGACTGCTGGAGAGCGCCGCCGCCGAGGACGGCACGATCGAGCCGTTCGCGGCAGAGACCGCGATCTTCATCACCCCCGGCTATCGCTTCCGCGCCGTCGATATCCTGCTGACCAATTTCCACCTCCCGCGCTCGACGCTGTTCATGCTGGTGTCGGCTTTCGCCGGCCTCGAGACGATGAAGGAGGCCTACGCGCACGCGATCGGGAGCGGCTATCGGTTCTATTCCTACGGCGATGCGTGCCTGCTGTTTCGGGCGGGCGCGTAGCGTCGGCGGATTTGTAGGGTGGGCAAAGCGAAGCGTGCCCACCATCTTGCTTGAATGCGCGAGAGTAGTGGTGGGCACGGCGCGTATCGCGCCTTTGCCCACCCTACAACTCAGATGTTACGCCATCACGCGCTGCGGCAGCAGCTCCGCGATCTGCACCGCGTTCAAGGCCGCGCCCTTCAGGAGCTGATCCGCCGCCACGAACATCGAGATCGAGTGCCCCGAGGGATCACTGAGGTCCTTGCGGATGCGGCCGACCAGGACGTCGTCCTGGCCTGAGGCGTCGATCGGCATCGGGAAGTAGTTCTTGGCGCGGTCGTCGACCACCGTCACGCCCGGCGCCTGCGCCATGATGGCGCGGACCTGGTCCTCGGTGATCGGCTTCTCGCATTCGAAGGTGATGGCCTCGCAATGGGCGCGCAGCACCGGCACCCGCACGCAGGTGACGCCGATTGCAATCTTCTCGTCTTCGAAGATCTTGCGGGTTTCCTTGATGACCTTGGTCTCTTCGTCGTTGTAGCCGGTCTCGGGATCTACGGCGGTGTTGTGATTGAAGAGATTGAAGGCGTAGGGATGCGGCATCACCTTCGGCGTATAGACCTGCCCGTTGAGATTGGCGCGCGTGGACTCGACAAGCTCGTCCATCGCCGCCGCGCCGGCGCCGCTGGCGGCCTGGTAGGTCGAGATGATCACGCGCTTGATGCGGTTCTTCTGGTGGATCGGCCAGAGCGGCACCAGCGCGGTGATCGCGGCGCAGTTCGGGTTTGCGATGATGCCCTTGTGGTCGCGGATGCGGTTCGCGTTGATCTCGGGGATCACCAGCGGCACGTTCGGATCCATGCGGAAGGCCGAGGAGTTGTCGACCACGACCGCACCGGACTTGACCGCTATCGGAGCGAACTTCTTCGAGATGCCGCTGCCGGCGGAGAACAGGGCGATGTCGACGCCGTCGAAAGAACGCTCCGTCAGTTCCTCGATCACGACATCCTTGCCCTGGAACGATACCGTCTTGCCGGCCGAGCGGGCGCTCGCCAGCGCCTTCAGCTTGCCGACGCGAAAGCCGCGCTTGTCCATGGTGGCGATGAATTCGGCGCCCACCGCACCGGTGACGCCGACAATCGCGACGACGGGATCGTTACTCACTTTCTCCTCCATTGAGTTGCAGACAACAAAAAAGCCCCGGACCAGCGAGGGCGGGGCTTCGGTAGAGCTGATGCGTTAAGTCGACGACTACGCGCGCACGCCTCCCCGGGCCCCGAAGGCCGTGGTGGTTTTAGTCGTGCGTTTGGTGGTCGTGAACATGGCGGCGACTTATGCGGGAGAGTTTTGCGCCCGTCAATGGCTTTTCGGCGGGATTGTGGCCGCGGCGCGACCGGCCGCTATTTGGTCCGGGCGCCCGGAGGCTCGAGGAGGACCTCCTTGAGATCGTCGCCGCTGATGACGACGATCGCGAAATTCAGCCGGCCGCGTTCGCGCACGAGCCCGCCGCTGATGGCCTTGCCCGATGCCGCGCGCTCGGCGACGTGCACGGCATCCGCGAGGCGATGCCGAATGGCGCCAAGTGCTGCAAGATTGCTGCGATCATCGGCGTCGAGTTGTGCCAGGGGGAGGGCGGCCTCGCCGCCGATGACTTCGCCGGTCGTGGCATTGATCGTGTGCCGCCAGATGCGATCGTTGTGCAGGGTCTTCACCCGGTAGACCGGCACGCCCGAGGCGCCGTCGAAGCTCACATCGGCGGTCGTCGCGCCGGCGTGGCGCGCCTCGGCAATCGCCATGGCCTGACTGAGCGAGATTGACGAGCTGCGGAAGCGCTCGATCTCGCGGCTGACCGCCTGGCGGTCGGCCTCGGGATCATCCGTTTCGTTGTGAAGAGCGGTCGGCGTGCCGCTGGTCGTGACGACCGCGCGCGCCGGCGCCGCCACGAGCAGCGCCGAGAGGGGGATCGCAAGCAGCAGCTTCCAATCTTTGAGGGCACGCACTGTCTTAGTCTCCATGCCGAGACCCGTATCTTAGCGGCCGACCGGCCGGATCGTCTTGAACAGAAGCGCGCGGCCGACCAGGGGCAACAGGCCGGCCGCGGAGCGTCGAGAACGGGCTATACCCGATTTCGGTGCTCAAAGTCTGAAGAACGATGCGGGCCTGCCGGGGGGCTGGTTACCGGCTGGACCCGCACCTTGCTTATAAACTAAACCATACCGTATCGTTTTATTTCGATCAAGGCGCTGTTTGTCCCAAGGCGGGGATAACCCCTCGATGTCACGAAGTTGTTAGCGGGACGTACGACGGCGCGAGGCGCCGGCGGTCTGGACGCGGTCCGCAGGACCCAGAGCGCCGGCCAGGAACAGCTTGATCGCCGCGCGCATCCGCTTTTCCGCGGACTTGAACTCCAGGGCCATTCCGAACGTTGCCATGCGGTGGGTGTGACCAACGACGACATCGAGGAACACCTCGGCCGCGATGGTGGTGTCGTCGAGGTCGAGAGCGCCCTGGGCCACCAGGTGGTCAAAGAAGCGCGCCGTAGTGGCGACGGCCTTGAGCCAACCCTCTTCCTTGCCGAGCTTGGCGATGTCGGGGAAGTTGATAGCCTGTGACGTCATCATGCGGCTGAAGGCGACAGCATCGGGCCCGCAGGTGAATGTCAGCATCTCCCGCCCAACCTCCACCAGTCGCTGCTCGACCGAGACGTCCGAGGAGCTGCCGAGCTGCGTCTCGGCCGCGGCGGACAGCGGAGCAAGCCAACGGTCGATTTCGCGCCTCAGCACGGCCGTGAACAGGCCGCGCTTGTCGCCGTAACGGGAATAGACGGTGGGCTTGCTGACGCGGGCGGCTTCCGCAACCGCATCGAGCGAGGTTGCGTCAAAGCCGCGGTCGAGGAAGAGGCGGGTCGCGACCTCGATCAGCCGCTGATCGCGCTCGAGGGCGGCGCTCTTCGTCGGCCGGCCGCCGCGCGATTTCGGCACCTCGCGCCGTGCGGAGCGCGTTGCCGTTCTTGTCTTGGTCGCAGCCAATCCCATGCCCAATGATTCCTGCGCGTTTCCAACGGTCGTCATTCGCTCTATATCGCGCAGGAGCGAGGGCGTCATCGCGAATCTGGCCGAATTGGCCGTATCGTCAACGGTTTCGCTAGGTCGTCGTTCCGTCACGCGGGGCTCACGGCAGCGTCGAGGTCCAGGCTTGGCCGGCTGCGGCCTTCTCACATCCGTACTGATAGAGCGCCCGCATATAGGCCGTGTCGAACCCTTCCGAGGGCGCCGCGGGATAGTCACGCTCGATGTAGGAGAGGTGGAAGCCGAGCCGGTTGCGCTTGGCGAAATCGTACGTCGAGAAGATGATCGAACGCGTCTGCGACTGGGTGATCGACGACAGGCTGCGCGAGGCGACATCGATGGTGCTGTTGGACACGAGCTCGAAGTTTCGTTCGATCTTCTTGTTGACGAGGATGTAGATGTCCATCTTCGCGTTGCCGGGCAGGCGGCCCTGGAAGAGCAGGGCTTCCGGCAGCGTCAGCACCGGGGCCGTCACGCCGCCGTCGACATGCATCTCCTGAAAGCGCCGGCCCTGGCCCTCGGCTTCGATCATGATGGGCGGAAACACCAGGGGGATGCTGGCGGAGGCTGCCATCACGTCGCGAAACAGGTGCAGCGCTTCTGGCGTGCCGACAGCGGCGATCTTGCCCATGTCCCAGATGGCGGTGCGCTGGGTGTCGAGATCGGTCGTCACGACCAGCAGCTTCCGGCCCCTGGCATTTTCGCGTGCGACTTGAGCGAGGATCTCCGGCCCGACATAGCGCGCCACCAGCTCGCGGAGCCGCTTGTTGCCGAACAGGCCGGATCCGAACAGCACGCGCATGATACTGGGGTCATTCAGCAGGCTCTCCGCGATGCCGCTGGTGTAGACCTCCCGCAGCGTGTCGTCGTATTGCGGCCCGAGGAATGCAAAGGGCGCGATCAGGCCGCCGGTGCTGACGCCCGAGACGACCGAGAAGGTGGGACGGTTGCCGGCTCTGCTCCAGCCGTTCAACACACCGACGCCATAAGCGCCATCGGCGCCGCCGCCGGAGAGCGCCAGATAGGTTCGGCTTGCAGCGCTATACTCTTTTTCGAAGCTGAATTTCGTAATGGGCTCGTCGGCGTAGCGCCGCAAGCCGTCGATATCGAGCACGCGCGAGGTGCTGGCCTCGGCCGCGGTGTAGGGCGTTCGCGGCAAGGAGGTGCAGGCAGACAGCGCGAGGCTGGACACCAGCACTGCCGACGCGATCAGGCGGGCGGCAGTCCGTTTGATCCAACCGCCGGTGGGGATGGACATGTCAGTCGAACATGAAGGGGAAAGCATGGGTTGGCGGCTGGAGATCACGCATATGCTACCGCCGTCAGCGTCGCCGCGGCGTCTCGTCCAGCCCCCGTATAAAACTACACTGTATCGTTTTATTTAACAAGCCGCCGTGTTCCCCAACTCCGCGATAATTGTGTCCCAGCTTGGGGCAGAAGCGGCTCCAACCGCGTCCCGGGCGGGTTGATCGGCCTCTTCCGACACGCAATAAGCACCGCCATGAGTCTTCCCAACAACAGTCTTCCCAATCATTTCGAGCTGCTGGCCACCGACGGCGCCGCGCGCACGGGTCGCCTGACCACGCCACATGGTGTGGTGCGGACGCCGGCCTTCATGCCGGTTGGCACTGCCGGTGCGATGAAGGGCATGCACTGGCGCGAGGTGCGCGATGCCGGTGCCGACATCGTGCTCGGCAACACCTATCACCTGATGCTGCGTCCCGGCGCCGAGCGCATCGCGGCGCTCGGAGGCTTACAGAGGTTCACCGGCTGGAACGGGCCGATGCTGACGGATTCCGGCGGCTTCCAGGTGATGTCGCTGTCGGACCTGCGCAAGGTCAGCGAAAACGCCGTGACCTTCCGCTCGCATATCGACGGTGCCAAGGTGGAGCTGTCGCCGGAGCGTTCGATCGAGGTGCAGCGCTTCCTCGGTTCGGACATCGCGATGCAGATGGACGAATGCGTGCGCCTGCCGGCCGAGCGCGACGATATCGAGCGCGCGATGCAATTGTCGCTGCGTTGGGCCGAACGCTCCAAGCGCGCCTTCGAGAGCGCCCCCGATGGCTACATGCTGTTCGGCATCGTGCAGGGTGGCGATGTGCCACAGCTCCGCCATGCCAGTGCCGAAGGGCTCGTCGAGATCGGCTTCCACGGCTTTGCAATCGGCGGCCTTGCCGTCGGTGAGCCGCAGGAGGTGATGCTGGCGATGATCGGCGAGACGGCGCCGGCGCTGCCGTCCGATCGGCCGCGCTATTTGATGGGTGTGGGTACGCCGGACGACATTCTCGAAGCGGTGAAACGCGGCATCGACATGTTCGATTGCGTGATGCCGACGCGCAATGGCCGCCACGGCGTCGCCTTCACGCGCTTCGGCCAGGTGAACCTGCGCAACGCACGCCACGCCGACGACCCGCGACCGCTGGATGAAGAAAGCTCATGGCCGTCGGCGCGCAACTACGCACGCGCCTACCTTCACCACCTCGTCAAGGCGGGCGAGACCCTGGGGGCGATGCTGCTGTCCGAGATCAACATCGCTTACTACCAGTTCCTGATGCAGAGCATCAGGGATGCGATCGCACGCGGAGCGTTCGAAGAATTCTATCAGCGCACGCGCGAGGGCTGGGCGAGGGGCGACATCGCCCCGCGCTAGCTCAGTTGCATGTGAATCGCGATTTGACGGCGTGCTTGGTCACGAAGCCATAGCCGCAGGTGTCGCAGGTCCAGAGGTAGCTGATCACGTGGTCCGAGACATAGGCAGAAGCTTCGGCGGCGACCATCGAGTCGGCGCAGACGGGACAGGTGGGCAACTCGCTGCAACGCGGATCGCGGTTCAGCGCGACGGTCGACAACACTTCAGCGACTGCTGACATGGTGGGGACCTCCCTGCTTTGAGACCTAAGTCTAACATAAGCAGAATCAGTTGACGAGGTCGCAACACAAATGCGTTGGTTTTCTGATATTTGCAGCTCACGCGATTTTGCGATGCAGCGTATTTAACATGTGCCGCATTGTCGCTTGCGTGTCGTCATAAGCTGTCTGTAACTGCGCAAGAGCTGCGATCAACGCACGAATTGTTGCCACAGGGAGTTCATCATGGACGCATCGTCCACCACGGGTGCAGCGCACCAACCCGGCCGCGGCCGGGTCTATGACTCGATCGTCGAAGCTTTTGGCGACACGCCGATCGTGCGACTGCGCCGGCTGCCGGGCATGCACGGCGTGAACGCGACCATTTTGGCGAAACTTGAATATTTCAACCCTGCCGCGAGCGTGAAGGATCGCATCGGCGCAGCCATGATCATCGCGATGGAGAAGGCCGGCATCATCAAGCCGGACACGGTGCTGATCGAGCCGACCTCCGGCAATACCGGGATTGCGCTCGCCTTCGTCGCCGCTTCGCGCGGCTATCGTCTCAAGCTGGTGATGCCGGAATCCATGTCGATCGAGCGCCGCAAGATGCTGGCGTTCCTCGGCGCGGAGCTGGTGCTGACGCCGGCCGCCCAAGGCATGAAGGGCGCGATCGCCGCTGCGGAGGAACTTCTGAAGACGACGCCGAACTCGGTGATGCCGCAGCAGTTCAAGAACCTCGCAAATCCCGAGGTGCACCGCCGCACCACCGCGGAGGAGATATGGAACGACACCTCCGGCAACATCGATATCTTCGTCGCCGGCGTCGGTACCGGCGGCACCATTACTGGCGTCGGCCAGGTGCTCAAGCCACGCAAGCCTTCGTTGCGGGTGGTGGCCGTCGAGCCGGAGGAAAGCCCAGTGCTGTCCGGTGGCCAGCACACGCCGCACAAGATCCAGGGCATCGGCGCCGGCTTCGTTCCCGATATTCTCGACCGCTCCGTGATCGACGAGATCGTGAAGATCAACTCCACGACGGCGATCGATATGTCGCGGGCATTGGCGCGGCACGAAGGCATCCCGGGCGGCATCTCCGCGGGCGCCGCGATCGCCGCCGCGCTCCAGATCGGCAAACGCCCGGAGTCCGCCGGCAAGACCATCCTGGCGGTGGTGCCGTCCTTCTCCGAGCGCTATCTTTCGACGGCGCTGTTTGAGGGAATCTAGGACATGGCGGACCAACCGAGACGGCCGCGGACGCTGGGCGATGCCCGGACCGAGGCAGAGGCAGCGTTCAAGAAGGTGACCGCCAAGGTCGCCGAGGCGCCGCCGAAGAAGAACGTGGCGCCCGGCATCAAGGAGCAGGTCACGCTGCGCATCGACCAGGACGTGCTCGAGTTCTTCCAGGAGGGCGGTCCCGGCTGGCAGGACCGCATCAACGACGCCCTGCGCAAGGCTGCGGGGAAGTAGGATCTAACTCCTCATGTGAGGAGGCGCGTCAGCGCCGTCTCGAACCATGGAGGCCCGTGGCTGCAGCCGGGCTTTAATCCTTCGAGACGCTTGCTGCGCAAGCGCCTCAGGATGAGGGCGAGCAAGAAAAAAGCCCGGCGTGAGCCGGGCTTTTACGTTTCGAAACTGGCGTACGCCTCAGCGGCGGAACATGCCGCCCATCATGCCGCCGACAACGCCGCCCACGAAGGCCGCGCCGGCATCGCTGGGGGGGCTGCTGCGGTGGGCCGGCGGCGGCGCGCTGCTGGGCGCGGGGGCGCTGGCGCGCCGGGCAGCTCTTGCGCTGTCATCGCTCGCGGTCGGCGTCGTCGCCACGATCTCGGCAAGCAGGGCCTTGTGCTGGAGCTTGTTGAGATAGCCGGACGACGGATAGCCGCGCGCGGCCTGCCAGCGCTTGAGCACCGAACGGGTCTCCTCGCTGAAGTCACCGGTGACCTTGGTGTCGAAGCCGAGCCCGGTCAGGCGGCGCTGCACGTCGCGGCGCTGGCCCTTGTTGAGGCCGATCTGGTCCTCGGTGAGCTGGGTGGCTTCATCCGTGAAGGTCGCGGGATCGACGCCCGCATTCAGATTGCGCGTCGTGGTCGACGGTCCGCTCTTGATCGCCGCGATCCGCGCCAGCGCCAGCGCCTTGAACTGGCCGTTCGGATAGGCGGAGAGGTAGGCGTTGAGCTCTTCCGGTTTGTTGCTCTCCTTGACCGAGCGCCAGTATTCGAGCTCGAGATTGGCCGCATCCGTATTGCCGCCGCTTGCGGCCGCCGGCACGCTCCCAGCCGCAGTCGGCGCCGCATTGGCAACCTGGGTCGTCGGGGCCTCGTTGAGGTAGACCGCGCCGATCAGGTTGGTGTGGCCCCAGGGAAGCTGGCCCTTGTGGGTCTCTTCATTGACTTGCGCGCGCACCGAGGTCATCGCCTGCTGGATCTCGACGCCGGGCTTGGTGATGTTGTCGATCAGCGCCCGGGTGAACGGGCTGTTGTTGCCTTCCTGGCCGTCGAGCGCGGTCTGGCCCGGACCGGTGGCGAACGCGATCAGCGTGCCTTCACCCGACTTCATCTCGGCAAGACCGCTCTGCACGTTGACACTGCGCGTTGCGGAGCTGGACTTGATCTTGGCGGCAAACGGATTGTCGCGGCAGGCATCGAGGAAGACGAGCTTGACCTTGGCATCGCCCATGGTCTGCTCGAGCGTCAGGTCGATGTTGATGGCAGCGCCGAGCTTGACGTCCATCTCCGACTTGATGTCGGCGTCGACCGGCAGGAGATAGTTGGTGCCGCCGACGGCGATGCCGTGGCCGGCGTAATAAAATATGGCGATGTCGGAGCCCTGCGCCTTGCGGCCGAAGTCCAGGAGCTTTTCCGTCATCTGGTCGCGGCTGAGATTGGAGCCTTCGATCACCTCGAAGCCGACATTGCGTAGCGTCGATGCCATCGCCTTGGCGTCGATCGGCGGGTTCGGCAATTGCGCGACGTTCTTGTAGTTGCCGTTACCGACGACGAAGGCGACGCGACGGTCGGCCTTCGCAGCGCTGACCGACAACGCCACGCACATCAGCGAGGCGAGGAGAGTGAGATAGCGCATCTGAAATCCCCAACAGAATCGAATTGCAGGCAGCAACAAATTGGCAACGAACCTACACGAAGTGCCCGACTTCGCGCCACCAAAACGACGATGCGTCCAACCCCTTGCTGTGCGGCCGAGTGTGCACGATGGGACTGCCCTCAAGCGTGATCCAAATCACGCTCGACCACTTTGTTTGGTCGTCCGAGCGGGCTTGCGGTTCATTGCGCGCGGGCCGGAACCCGCGCGGTCGGCTTCAAATTCAGGAGGTTGCCGAAAAGAATCAGCGCCGCGCCGAGCACAGTCCAGGCGTCGAGCCGTTCTGAATACAGCAGCCAGCCGGCGGTGGCGGTCAGTGGAACGCGCAGGAAGTCCATCGGCACGACAATGGTTGCGTCCGCATAGCGCATCGCGCTGGCGAGGCAATAATGTGAAAACGTGCCGCAGACGGCGATGACGCCCATCCAGGCCCAGACATAGGCGGACGGCCAGGTCCAGACGAACAGGGTCGGAACGAAGCCTGCGACAGATTGCACCACCAGCATCCAGAACAGGATCGACAGGGCGCTTTCGGTGCGGGTCAGCGATTTGATCAGCGCCATCGAAATCCCGAACCCCATGGCGGCGCCAAGCGCGATGAGCTGGCCCGGATTGATCTCGCCGGTCGCGGGTCGGACGATGACGGCGACGCCGACGAGACCGAGCACGATGGCCGCGCTCTTCCACGGCGTGATGCGCTCGGACAGGAAGCTGGCCGCGAGGATCGCGGTCCAGATCGGCATGGTGAACTCGATCGCCACGACCTGGCCGATTGGAATCAGCGTCAGCGCAAAGAACCAGCCAAGCTGGGCGGCGTAGTGGACCAGGTTGCGCCCGATATGCTCAGGCAGGCGCGTCGTCCGCAGCACCTTGAAGCCGCCGGCGCGGTAGATGATCGGGGAGAGCAGAATGAAGCCGAGCAACGAGCGTACTTCCATGATCTGGAAGACGTTCAGCTCCAGCGTGGTCTCGCGCCCGGCGACCGCCATGATCAGCATCAGCGACAGCCAGCCGGCCATCCACAGCGCAGCCATCGTTTTGGAGGGTGTCGTGCTCATCGGCGCAAGCTGCAGGGGAGAGTTCTGAGGGATCGCCGGTATCGGCGACATCAACGGCGTTTGCAACGGCCAAATCTGCGGATGCAGCGATGCAGGGCGGCGTGCTAAGGCTGCACCGAACAACAAGAAAATCGGGAGATCTCGCTCATGCGTATCTTGCAGCCGGCCGAATGGTCGAAACCGCGCGGCTTTTCCCACGGCGTGGTGGTGGAAGGGTCGGGCCGATGGGTGGTGCTCGCCGGGCAGACCGGCGGCGACGAGACCGGCAACTACGCGCCGGACCTGTCGACGCAGGTGGCGACCGCGCTGAAGCGGATCATCAAGCTCTTGGCGGAAGCCGGCGTCGGCCCCGAGCACATCGTCCGCCTGACCTGGTACCTGACCAGCCGCAGCGAATATGAGGCCGCGGGCGCCGGTATCGGCGCGGCCTGGAAGGAGACGCTTGGACGCAATTTCCCGCCGTCGACGCTGCTTTACATCGGTGGCCTGGTGGATGAGCGGGCCAAGGTCGAGATCGAGGTGACGGCGTTCGTTCCCAATGCCTGAACGCAAAACGGTCCGGCGCAAGCGCCGGACCGTTTGTCGCGTCCGTCGTATTGGCTTAGCGCGACAGCGTAATGTTGGCGCCGCGGAACTGGCTGTCCGCCCGCATCGTGACGGTCTGCTTGTTGCCGATCGTTTTCAGCGCAATGTTGGCGTTGAAGCCGGCGGTGGAGGCGACCACCTCGAAGTTGCCGCCGCCGCCGCGGCCCTGCAGGGCGCCGCTGATATTGCGGCTGGCCTCGCTCCAGCTGCCGGTGATGGCGCTGCCCTCGGCCCGGACATTGGCGGCGAGGTTGAACTTGTAGGCATCGCTGGCGCAGGTCAGCGACATCTCCATGGTGGGGCCGATCGGCGCGTATTTGGCCCGGCAGCGGATGCGCTCGGAGGAGCCGTCGTCGAGGGTGACGGTGCCGGCGCCGCTCCACGTGCCCGCCATGGGCGCGAACGGACCAGCCTGGGCGTGGCTCTCGGAGTTGGCGATTGATGCCACAAACAAAACGGCGGCCGCCATCAGCAGCCGCCGGTTTCGGGCACGAGCCTCAGTTGGTTTATTGGCGCGATGCTTCCCAGCGCCCGCTGCACGGTATGCCTGCTGATGCTCCATTCCACTTCCCCGATCCGGCGTTGCCGTTGAGTTGACCGTTGGCATATGCACCATTGATCGAAACCCGCACAAGACCCTCCCGGCCGATGGTGCCGGAAACGTTAGCGCCGGGCGCAGTGATCTTGCCGTCGGCAACGGTCAACATCGAGCTTGCGGTGGGCTCGCAGGAGCCGGACTTCGTCACGATCGTGACCTGCCAGTTGCCGTCATAGGGGTTCTGGGCGAACGCGGGAGCGGCGAGGGTACCGGCGAAAACTGAAGCGGCACAGATCACCGCATTGCGAGCAAAACGCATGAATTCCGTCCTTGAATATGTCTGAGATACTGACGCGTTATTCGGACGAAATGTGACAGAATTTTGTTGCAATGCCAAAGCGAAAATTGTTCCTGTGGGAACAATGGTTTATTTGCGATTCCGGCTCCGATTTTTGAAGCGGAATCAATGCGTCCGGCCGTTAAGGGTAAACGTCAGGAGAGACTCGGCGCCGAGGTCGCGAACTGCTCGTCCTGGGGCTTGTTCGGCAGCGCCTTGTGCACCGTGGCATAGTCGATCACATCGGCCAGCAGCTTGAGGCCGAGCGGGGCCAGGGCACGTTCCCACAGATCGCGGGCGGTCTCGCCCTTCCTGACGAAGCACCAGTCCTGGGCGGCGATGGCGCCGGCGTCCATGCGCTCGGCAAGGTGGTAGATCGTGCCCCCGGCGATCGGATCGCCTTCCTTGATGGTCCATTCGACCGCGGCCTTGCCGCGATGGCGGGGCAGGAGCGACGGGTGATAGCCGATCCCGCCGAGCTTGGCGGCGGCAAGCGCGTCCCGGCCGACCCGGGCGTGGCTGTGCGCCGTGATGATCAGGTCGGTGTCGGGTGCGATCTCCGAGGCGACCACCAGCTTCGGATTGGCCTGGACCACCACGTCGATCCCGGCGGCCTTGGCGGCCGCGGCCAGGCGATCCTCGCCATCGGCCACCACGACCCTCACCACAGGCACGCCGTGCTCCCGGAGCATGTTCAGGGTGGTCACGCCGAAATGGCGGGAGCCGACGAGGGTAATGCGCATGTGTGTCCGATCCGTCTCGCAACTGCGTCATATTCCCGATAACACGTCAGGCCGTTCTGTCACCACCCGCGGGGCCGTTGCGCCGGTTATCAACAATGCACATGGGCAGGCCGCGTCGAACCGGTGGCCCCGTCGCTGCGTCCAATACCCCGTCCAAGCGGGGGGATGCCGTGTCGCGATGGCCAAAGCTGATGCTGATGAGCGGGATCACATCGGGATTGCTGATCTATGAGATCACGAGCGCGACAGAGGCGCCGAGCCAGGCGCTCGCCATCCTGCAATACGCGCTCCTGGCATGTGCGCTGATCGGGTTGGTCGGCTCAGTCGTGATGCATGTGCAGGAGCGCTGAATTCCGCGGTGCCTCGGCGTGATCGTTGCCACGCGGGCGCCTGCCCCAAGCCCAGCAAAGTCGGTTCCTGTGTTTGATTCTGGACAGAACGATTCTTGCGCCCGCGGTTAGATGTCCGGACCGGGGCTGGCGACATTTCATCCCGCATCCCTTTTCGAACCCGGTTCGGCCGCTGGCGTGATCGCCAGCGGCTTTTTAATGCCGTGCGCCAGCAGATCATCGAACGGTAACACGTTCTCAACCTGCTTCGCGTATCGACGAATCTGTCGCGGATTTGTATTGCGTACCGCGACACTGAAAATGTCCCGCCGGCGCCAATGCCGCGCGGGGGTTTCTGCCGGGGCTGATTTCATGCCGAGCGCGATTGAGCAGATCGTCGAGACCTATGTCCGGCTGAAGAACCGCCGCGGCCTGGACCAGCTGATGATGCACAGGCAGCGGCTCGCGGTCGATCTCAAGAGCAAGTCCGGCTACGATTTCAGCCTGCCGATCGACCAGATCGACGCGGAGATCGCGATCATCGAGTCCGGCATCAGCCGCCTGAAGACGGATTCCGCCGCGGCCTGAGACGCGCATCAGTCCCGCTTGCCGCCGTCGATGACGGTGAACAGCGGCCGCGCCGGGGTTGGCTCGACCAGCAATTCCTCCACCAGTGCGGTTGCCGCATCGACATATTTGCGCGTCGGCCTGTCGAGGGGACGCTTGGCCTCGTCGCCGAGCGCGACCTTGGCGGCTTCGACCAGCTTGCGCATCCGAACCGCGTGGTCGTCGCCGGCCGTCAGCGTCGCGCGCGCCAGCGAGCGCAGCACGAACAGTTCGCCCTCGAGGCGGAGCAGGCGGTCGTTCAGCCTGGTCAGGACGGCATTGAGGTCGGGCATCACAGGGCATTCGGTGAGCGGAGGATCATCCTGATCTAGCGGCGATGGGTGAACGGACTCCAAATGCCCATGGTGCAATTTCGGCTGATCTTTGGGACTGGCGACATTTCGCGATGCCGCCGATGTGACCGGTCGTGACCGCGCGGCGCGTGGGCGCGGCATGGTTCCCGCACCACATCGAAGACGGGTGGAATCTGGAGCACGTTCAATGCGATCTGTCCTGGCCTTGGCCCTCTTGATCTCGGCATGCGCCACGGCCGCCGCCGCACCGGCGCATCACGCCCGCCCGCGGCCACATGCCGTGGTTCGTCCCTCTGGCGATGCAGCCGTTCCGCCCGGCTGGTACAAATTTCCCGGCTATCCGCCGATCCCGCCATCGGAGAACAGGAATCTCGACCCCTCCAATTACGGCGGCGGCTGATCGCCGGTTCAGGCCGCGGTCCTTCACGCTGCAGTTCTGGCCAGATAGTCGCGTGCGAATGCGAGATACCAGTCGAGGCAGGCGGGGTTGGCCATCGCCTCCTTGTTGATGACCTTTTCGACGGGATGGCCCAGCAAGAGCTTCTTGATCGGCAGCTCCTGCTTCTTGCCGGAGAGTGTGCGCGGGATCTCGGCGACGGCGAAGATCTCGTTCGGCAGGAATCTGCGCGACAGGCAGGCCTCGATCGCCTTGTTGATCTTTGCCTGCATCGCGGCATCGAATGTGATGCCCTCGCGCAGCACCACGAACAGCGGCATGTAGCTGTCGCGGCCGAGATATTCGAGGTCGACGACCAGAGAGTCGAGCACCTCCGGCAGCGCCTCGATCGCGGAATAGAGCTCGCTCGTGCCCATCCGCAGGCCGTGCCGGTTGATGGTCGCATCGCTGCGGCCATAGATCACGCAGGAGCCGTCGGGATTGACCTTGAGCCAGTCGCCGTGCCGCCACACCGGTCCCCGGCCGCTGCCGTCGAAATTGTCCGGATAGGTCTCGAAATAGCTGGAGCGGTAGCGCACGTCGCCCTTGTCGTTCCAGAAATAGAGCGGCATCGACGGCATCGGCTCGGTGCAGACGAGCTCGCCGACCTCGTCGATCACGGCGCGGCCCTGTTCGCTGAAGGCCTCCACGGCGGCGCCGAGCAGGCGGCACTGCATCGCGCCCGGCGTTTGCGGCAGCTCGCGGTTGCCGCCGATGAAGGCGCCGGCGAAGTCGGTGCCACCGGAAATGTTCGCCCACCAGATGTCGGCCTGCGCCTTGCTGCCGTTTGTCTTCGACAGCGCCGCGAAGTGCGTGTTGAACCAGCCTTGCGTGTCGGCGCTGAGCGGCGAGCCGGTGGAGCCGAGGCAGCGCAATTGCGAGAGATCGCCGGTGACGGTCAGGTCGATCTCGGCCTTGGCGCAGTTCGCGAAGAACGCCGCGCCTGCGCCGAAGAACGTCGATCTCGACTGGGCGACGAAGCGCCACAGCGTGGTCCAATCCGGCTTGTCTTTGGTGCCGCCGGGGCTGCCGTCGAAGATGCAGCAGGTGGTGCCGCTGAGCAGGCCGCCAACTTGCGAATTCCACATGATCCAGCCGGTCGAGCTGTACCAGTGATAGCGCTCGCCGAACGAGTTCGCGTGGTAGGAGCAGCCGATGTCGTTGTGCAGCCCGAGCAGCGCCAGCACCACGATGACGATGCCGCCATGGCCATGCACGATCGGTTTTGGCAGGCCGGTGGTGCCACTGGAATAGACGATCCAGAGCGGGTGATCGAACGGCAGCCACACCGGCTCGAACGCATCGATTGCCGCCCCCATCCTTGCAAGGATGCTGGAGAGCTGCGCGTCCGGTGCGGCGGCCTGTTCGCCGTGCAGAATGACATGCTCGACCGTCGGCAGGGATCGCCGAAGCTCGTCGACGACGTCGCTTCGGTCGTGCCGCCGCCCGGCATAGGTGACGGCGTCGCACGCGATCAGCACTTTCGGCTCAATCTGCTTGAAGCGGTCGATGACCGCAGGCGCCGCCATGTCGGGCGCGCACACACTCCAGACCGCGCCGATGCTGGCGGCGGCCAGAAACGCGATGATGGTCTCGGGGATGTTGGGTAGATAGGCCGCGACACGGTCGCCCGGCTTGACGCCCTTGTCGCGCAGATGCAGCGCGAGCGCGGCGGCCTTGCGCCGCAGCTCCGGCCAGCTCGTCTCCGTCAGCCTGCCGTCCTCGCCGCTGCTGACGACCGCAGGCAGGCCGGCGGCATCCGCCGCCTCGACATGCCGGAACACCTGGCGGGCGTAGTTGACCTGCGCGCCGGGAAACCAGACCGCGCCAGGCATCTTGCGCTCGGTGATCACGGCCGAGAACGGCGTCGGCGATTGCAGATCGTAATAGTCCCAGATGCTGCGCCAGAAGCCATCGAGATCACGCACGGACCATTGCCGCATCTCCTCATAGCCGGCGAAGGAGAGGCCGCGCTGCTCGGCAAGCCAGCGGCGGTAGAGGGCGATCTGGGGAACGAAAGCTGCGGTCATTACGTCCAAAACTCGACTGCGGAGCAGGGGAGTCTAGCCGGGGCCGGAGCAGAGGAGAAGCGGCGTCCGTCTGTTGGAATGGCAGACATGACATTGCCGTCTCGCGGCGGGTAGCGCCCGAGTGTTGGTGTCGCCTTTTGCCCTCGCGACAGGAGGGCGCAGGGAAGGCCGGGTGCCGGCAGGCGCCCGCGATCCGTGCGAACGGGATCCAAGCCTAGGCGCGGTCTGCCCACGGGGGCGGACGGCGGTCATTGCCGCGCGACAGAGCGGGATTATACTCCGAGGCTCGGGAACGCGTTGCAACCTGGAAGGAGGCTGACCGTGAACAGCTCCAAGCGCTCCGTTCTGATCCTGACTATTCTAGCCACGACTCTCGTGCCAGCCAGCAGTCCATTTGTGAGACTGGCTTATGCCGAAACGGACGCGGACTTGCTCGCGACCCAGATACGCAGCCAAGGTCATACGTGCGACAAGCCACAGCAAGCTACGCGCGACACGAAGCTATCAAAGCCGGACTACGACGTGTGGGTCGTCAAATGTGAGAACGCCACCTACAGGGTCGGCCGATATCCGGACCTTCCCGCCAAGATCGAAAAGCTGAACGAGGAGGGCGCCGAGCACAAGAAGTAGCGTTCTCAGGGGGCGAGTAAATCATCTTTGAGGCGGACGATTAACGGAATAGTTACGGCTGCTTGCCAGCCTGTGACCATTGCGGATCGTCGCAGCAGCGACCTCGGAAAATATCCAGTCTATCTAACCCGTACCTGCTCGGTTGGCAGTCTCTTCATTGGAGACGTCGCTATGTGCAAGGGAATTTTGATTACGCTTCTCGCGTTAGCCTTTTTGGCGATGTGCGATCTAGTTTGGTCAAACGGTCGCTATACGGATGCTGCCATCGTGATGGCGAAACAGATCAGGTACTCTTACGGTGTCTGATTGAGCGGTTTTTTATGAGCTCGATATGCCCGAAGCCGTTACGCTTGACGCGTTGAATAAGAGGGAATGCCCGGATTGCCAGTCGAAAAGAATGTCGTCTGGATTGCGGATTGATATTGCGGAGCATTTGACGTGCCTCGCCTGTGAGGCGCGCTTTTACGTGGCTCCGCGACCCCCACATGCCCAAGTCTTCATCCGGCAATAGGCTTGTTCGACAACAGGCTAATCGCGCCGCATCTCAAGACATCTGCCATGGGCAACGGCCGCAATCTCCTACTTGCAGTCGCGGCAGATCGTCAGCTTGCGTTTCAACGCCTCATCTTCCCGATCGATCGATTCCTGCGCCGTGATGCCATCTGTCTCCAAATGGGGCTTGGAGGCTTTTGCTGCGCGCGGCCTCGTGGGGCGCGCCGGCTGGCCTGACGTGGCACTGTCGTCGACGGTGCCGACGCTAAAGCCATCGTAGTCGGCGGCTGGATTGCGCGGCAGCGGAGGCCTGCTGATCGCCGGCGTGGACGAGAGCTTGTCGGACGCCGCCGGCGGGAGGGCGTCGTTCGCCGCCGATGACGGCTCGCCATTGGGCTTTGCCGGAGGCCTTTTGGCGGTTGCTCGGGGCGGCGCCGCCTTGGGTGTCGCCATTGGCGGCCAGGGGTTGTTGGTGGTGCCCGAAGGCGCGGCCCCCTGTTCGGTCGGCGGTGGGGCAAGCGAAAGCGGCGGGGCGCCTGAGGTCTGGCCTCTCGCGCTGTCCAGCAACCCGACACCGGCAGACAGGAAGCCAAGGGCAAAGAGCGTCACGCTTTTCATCCGCGTCCTTCAAACAGCTTTGGTTGAACAATCGATCGCATGACCGTCCAGAGCCACGCGGTGCTGAAAATATCCGGGATTCAGATGGCGAACAAAGTTGACGGAAATGGGGAGCGGGGGGCATCCGACCGGACTGCCGGATATGGCGATTGCGCCACCTCTCTCGAAGACGGTCCCTGAACGCCTTGCCGTGTTGACCGGTTCTCATCTGCCGAAGCTGCCAACGCAGTTCGTCAACATGGGTCGCCCTCAACGGGCGTCAGTCCTCTCGCAACAGAACCCGCGAAATTTAATAGCGAGGGCTTTCACAAGCGTCACGGCTGAATTGGCTGCAAGCGACAGCGGCGCGCGTCAGCGCCCGTCTACCATTCCACGCCGGCCCAGCGCCGGCCGAACACGGGCGGTCTGGTCTTCACCGCTGTCCAGCCGAAGAAGTGATGATGGCCGGACCAAGTGTGGACGACGCCGTTGCAGATGCTGCATTTGAAGCTGCCGGAGTGCTGCTCGGTGTGGTCTTCCTTGGTCGCGGTGTAATTCATGCCGCAACCCGGGCAGGTGAATTCTTCGATCGTCCAGATGCTGTTGGCCATTGCACGCAAAGTGTTTTCGGGGACCTCGGCGGAAAGCGTAGGAGAGGGCGCTTGCATCGGCGTAAACCGGCCAGACGAAATCCGGTTAACGGGTGTTAGGCAAACCCGGTTTCGGACCGCAATTGCCGGGGAATAATGGGCCCCCGCCAGTCCAGGTCACTTCTAGGGCGTTGGCACCTGGCCGTCGCGCATGTCACGATCGATCCGCATCGTCACGCGCCTGATGGCGAGCAGCGGCAGCCGGCCCTGAACCCGTCCGGCGCGGACTTTTGCGCCGATCACGTAGGCGTAGCGCCAATAGCCCGGCGCGGCATTCCGCTTGAGCGAATAGTGAATGCCGCGATGAATGCCGCTGTGTTCATCGGGCTGTTGCGGTCGGTGCGCCATCGTCTCGAAATGCACAATCGGCATGCCGCGTTCCTATTTTCGGGGGCATCCGTGTCGTCTTCCCCGGTGCAGGCGGGACCGGGTCGTCTTGACGCCCGGTCCGTTGCTGGCAATAACGCTGGGCCGCGCAAGCGGCGGGGACCCGCGTTGATGCCGCAAGGAAGGCCGTGCTCGTGAAAAGTCTTCGTCAGCTCCTGACCGGAGAGGACATCATCCAGCTCGTGATCCGCCTCGGCCTGCTGGCCCTGATGATCATCTGGACGTTCCTGATCATCCGGCCGTTCGTGCCGATCCTGGCCTGGAGCGCCGTTCTCGCGGTCGCGTTCTATCCGGCGTTCAGCTCGCTCGCCAAGTTGCTCGGCGGCCGTCCAAAGACGGCGGCGGTGATCCTCACCTTGATCACGCTCGGCATCGTCATCGGCCCTGCGACCTGGCTCGGCCTCAGCGCAGTCGAGGGTGTGAAGGAGATCGCGCGCCAGCTCGGCACCGGCGACCTCGCGCTGCAGTCGGCGCCGGAGCAGATCAAGTCCTGGCCGATCATAGGCCCAACGCTCTACGAACTCTGGGATCAGGCCTACAACAACATCCGTGCGGTGCTGCGCGAGGTGACGCCCTATCTCCAGCCACTGGCGGGGCCGCTTCTGTCGCTGGCCGGCGATGCAAGCCTCGGGACGCTGCAGTTCCTGGTCTCGGTGTTCGTTGCGGGCTTTCTCTTTCCCCATGGTCCGCGGCTGGTCGAGGCCGGACGCGGTTTCCTGTTTCGCATCGTGCCCGAGCAGAGCGAGCATTTCCTGGAGCTCGCGGGGGCGACCATCCGCGCGGTAGCGCAAGGCGTGATCGGCGTTGCGATCGTGCAGGCGCTGCTCGCCGGCGTCGGTTTCAAGCTCGCGAGCGTGCCGAGCGCCGGCCTGCTCGCCTTCATCGTGCTGCTGCTCTCGATCGTGCAGATCGGCGCCTTCCTGGTGCTGCTGCCGGTCATCATCTGGATCTGGACCGCCAAGGACGTCACCACGGCGGTGCTGCTCACGGTGTTTCTCGTCCTCGTCGGCTTCATCGACACCATGTTGAAGCCGCTCGTCATGGGGCGGGGCCTCAATACGCCGACCATCGTGATCTTCGTCGGCGTGATCGGCGGCACGCTCGCCCACGGCATCATCGGCCTCTTCATCGGGCCAATCATCCTGTCGGTGGCGTGGGAGCTCGCGGCAGCGTGGATCAGGACCGATCAGGCGGAGGTGGGGACGGCGCGCGAAGAGTGAGCTCACCTTTTGCGAGCGCTCGGTCCGTCCGGCAACTCGCATCGACGGCGCCTCGCCTTGTGGGAGGCAACGATTTTCACAGGGCGGTCGCCGAACTTGTCTATCCAAATAGACAAGTTACGATTGGCTCGATTCTGGTATTATTTTACGGCAGCAATGGCGAAGGCTTCCAAGCTGGTTGCCGCGAAGCGCGGCAAAGTTCTTTTGGTGAGGCGACGGTCGGACGGTCTGTGGATGTTCCCCGGCGGCCGCAAGCGCGCGCGCGAGTCCGAGAAGGACTGCCTGCGGCGGGAGATCAAGGAGGAACTGCCAAAGCTCAAGCTGGGCAGGATCAGCCTCTGGAAGGAAGTGAAGGCGAGGAACAAGCGAACCGGCCGCAAGATGAGCGATGCCATCTTCATCGCCAAGAACGCCAAGGGAGGGCTGGCGATCGGCGACAAGAAGGAGATCGATCGCGCCGCCTGGCAGAAGCCGCGCGGCATCCGCCTGACGCCGACCTCGCGCTACATCCGAGACCGGCTGTTTCCGAGGAAGCCGCAGCGGCGGAGCTAAGCTACGTCGGCGCCTCGCCGCGACAGGCCGGCGGGCTCAGAGTTAAGCCCGCGCAATCGGCCGCTATGGCTTGCGGCCGCTATGGCTTGGCAACGGGCCCATCGAGGCAATGGTTGAGATAGGCGGTGCGATCTCTGGGCAGCACCTTGTCCAGATCCGCCTTCAGGGCGCATTCGCGTTGCCGCAGCTGCTCGGCCCGGCGCTTCTCGGCAGCCTCGCGATATTCGGGCGCAACCTTGTTGGGATCGACCAGCGTCTGTGATCGTGCAGGAGCCGCCGCAGCAAGCAGCGTGATGGCCGCGATGCAAATGATCTGCTTCAAATGAGCCTCCGTGAAAAGGCCGATCCTAGCGCGCGGCGTGTCAACGCTCAAACCGTCGAGCGGAGCGCGTTCCGGCCTGTGCCGGGGCGTGGCTGGGCGGGAGGTCGTGTGTTTTCCGAGCAGGCGTGTGAACCAGTTCACAAGCGTTTGCCGCGTTCGCTGCTATGAAGACGCCATTGCTCGACCAATTCATATTTTGAACGAGATGCCCCAGCGGTGCTCCAAGCGCTGGGGCTTTTCGTTTTTGCGCGCGGGCTTCGCCGGTGGACGCGTGCCGAGCTACGGCCCCGGGAAGAATGCACTCGTTCTTCCAAGTGCGCGATATGTGGCGAGGCCGATCCATTCCCGGCTGGCGACGTGGACGAGAAGGACGGAAGAGGCGAAGTTACCGAGATCCAGCCATGTGGTGTGCCCGCTGGTCAGCCAGCCGGTCGGAACGGGCTCGACAGGAAAGCCGGCCGCGCGGAAGAGTCCGACGGCGCGTGGCATGTGGTAGGCCGACGTGACGAGCAACCAGTGGTCGCCGGGCTTTGGAGAAGCTGCAGCCTTTGAGAAGGTCGCGTTCTCGGCTGTGTTGCGCGAATAGCCTTCGATTTGAACGCGATCCCTTGGGATGCCAAGTTCACCCAGGATTTGCAGAGCGTAATCGGCTTCGCGCAAATTCCCCGGAAGCAGATCGGGACTACCGCCTGAGTAGATGATGCGTGCATTCGGATAGCGCCGGGCGAGCATCGCACCGGTGATAAGTCGGTCCACTCCGATGTCGGAAACCGGAAATCCGCGTGCCGCAGAGACCTCGGGTTTGGTGCTTCCTCCCAGGATGATGATGCCGTCCGGTGCGTCCGCGCCGGGGACCCATGGTGGAAAGCGATCTTCGAGAGGCCTGAGCAAGAGGCTTCCCGCGGGGCTGAACCCACACACCGCCAGGCCCACGAAGGCGCCGATCGCAAGTTTGCGGCCAGCCGCGACGTATCGCGTCAATATCAGCAAACAGCCGAACAGGCCGATTGCCGCGAGAAAGTTCGGCAGGATGGCGAGTGCGCCCAGGGTCTTGGAGAGCAGGAACACGGCGAGTTGCGGCTACTTCAGACCCAGCTGGCGCTTGTCATTGCATTTGGGGAGAGGAGGGCGGCGAGCAGTCTAGAGCCTGATAAATCCCGCCTGCGCGGCGAGACACCAAACGGCAGACAATAGAACGATCGCCGTAAAAAGCTTCGGAGCGACCCAGCCGTCGTCGAGCAGGGCCCCTTGCGCCCGCGCCCTCATCCTCAGGCTGATGGTACCTAAGCTGGTGATCAAGGCGGCCACGCAAAGGAGCAGCGCTATCGTGTTAAGGCCTGCCGCGAAGCAGAAGACCGCAATCGTCCCGAGCACCCAATCCATAACCTGCAATCCTCTCTGTGCCACTTAACCAGCGCCGCGAACAAAAGGTTCAGCTGGCGTGGGTTCCATGGAGCACCGTTGGATTGCCCCCGTTCACATTGTTTGCCTGTTTGCGGCTTTCTCTTTTCCGACCGCGTGGCACAAATTCGTCCCCGGACGATTACTACCGTAAATTGCTGCGCTGCGCACGGGGAAAATTGCAGGCGGGCGGAATATTGTTGCGGCTGTCGCTTTCCGCAAATCGAAAGCGGGGAAGCAAACAACTGATTTTGCTGGTGAAAGATCTGACCATCACCTGGCCGGCGTCGGCCTCCATCCGTAGGACTGGTGCGGAATTTGGCCGGTGATGTCGGCGCCCTTTTCGTCAGAGAGACGCCAGGCCGCCACGCCAAAACACACGGTCAGCATCAGAGCCATCGCTAGCAACAAAACGGATAAGAACTGGCTCACCTCCGCACCCCGCAACCGGAACTCTGGGAAGAGCGAGCACGGAGCGCCGATTCGGAAAATGCAGAGGTGCTGACGCAAGGGCGGTTTTTCCCCAAACACCACCAGCGATGGATCGGGCGTTTCAGCCGTTGCTTCAATCAGCCTTCGCCGGGCGATGATGCTTCTACAGCGGCAAGGCGCACAATACGGCGGGCCGTTCACAGCGATCCGAGAAACTGCCAGATCAACAGCAGCACCACGATCATCAGCACGACGTAGACGATCCGGCGGCTGGTCCTGCTCATTCCAGCGCTCCAATCGTTGGTGAACCGTCGGAGGATATGTGGTCCGGCGCTACGGCCGGGCAAGACCAAGTCCAGGTAGGGCTCCTTGCATGTGGGTGGTCTCCCACGAGTTGCGACATAGATAGGTCACCGGATCCCCCTTTTGCCGGAGCTGGACCCGAGTCCTCAGCCGCCGCCAACCGCTGAGGCCACTTTTTGCGTGGGCAAAAGCAAAGAGGCCGCCCGGAGGCGGCCTCAGAGAATCCGATCAGGAAAATTCGGCAGGTTCTGTCCGGAACGGAGCCGCCAATGTGCGGAAGCGAACAGAACAACACTTCGAGCTTTGAGTAAGCTCGCTATCGCTTGGTCCTTCCCCAAGGTCCCAAGCACCTCCAAACGGCCCCGGCCCACGATCCCCTATGAAGCCCCCACGGCCGGGGCCGTCTTTGAGCCGCTATCGATATCCTTTAGCGGCAAGCCCATCCCAGTTGAAGCCCGGCCGGATCTCGGCTCCCCGCTTTCCACAAGCCGCGGCGATGGGACGCCAGTTGCTCTCGCATCTGGTTGCGATCGGATGCAATCCAACGGGGAAGGGCTCATGCGCGGCTTCTGAAGCAGCAGCCATGAAGCGCCGGCGCCGATCACACAGGAAACGCAACCGGCAGCGGCTGGCGGCACACGCCCGCCGGCTGAGGCGGTAGTTATCCACAATCCCGGCGGTGCTGGCGTTTGCTTCGGTGCTGCCGGGGTCCAGGATCAAAATCGCGACTCATCAGAGGAGCGCGGAACATGCGCAATAGGAAAGCGGCGGAAGTAAATGCCGATGTTGAGGCGCGGATTGCTCAAATCGAGCAGATGACGCTGGAGCAGATCGCAACGTTTCAGGGCAGGATGCTGGCCGATATTGCGACGGGAAGAATCGCGCCAAGAGAAGCCAGCGCCATAGATCACGCTCTTAGAAAGCGGCTGAAAGCGATCGAACAGGAACTCCGCTAGGACGGCTAGGCGTTGAACACGAGGCCCGCCGGTTCAGGCTGGCGAGCTACTTCACGATCCGATATTTCTTCCGCCTTGCGCCTTGGTG
Source organism: Bradyrhizobium neotropicale (assembly GCF_001641695.1). GTDB lineage: Bacteria > Pseudomonadota > Alphaproteobacteria > Rhizobiales > Xanthobacteraceae > Bradyrhizobium > Bradyrhizobium neotropicale. The sequence goes on along the minus strand of NZ_LSEF01000085.1, from coordinate 209,815 downwards.
GTGTGTCCGGCGTACGCTGTTTTCCGAGGTCTCAAACAGAGTCAGGAAATAATGTCAGCGACAGAAATCCTAAAGAGCGCATTCACGCTCGCCCTTTGTATTACGGCGACAACGACGACGCTCGCAACCGCCCAAGAAGCGACATTTTCAGAAGGCGAGCGACTTGGCCTTGCAGCTTGTTTGTCCAAATGCCCCGATAACGACAAGGCATGCAACAATCGGTGTATCTCAAATTCTCAAACCAAGGGCCGTGTGTGGGGCGACGATGTGCGCGCTTGCATTAGGGGTTGCCGGGTAGGCGCCCAAATGAAAGATCAGATATTTGGTTGTATAACGGGCTGCCGCCTTGATCGGATCGTCCGGTAGAAGCCCAGCGATGTAATCGCCGGCATCGCGCAGCGTCACCAGGCACTTTGATCGGATCGTCAAATGGGCGGGGCGAGCCCCGATCTGTCATTCCTTGCGTGTAGCGCTACGAGCGCTTTGTTGTCCACCGTGTCGATCGCGACACACCGCATCGGCGCGACTCGCCGTAGGCTTTTGTCGCGTCCTTCATGACGCTTATCCTCCCTTGGACTTGAGCCCGTCGCGAATGGCGGGCTTCCTTCGAGTAGGACCGTCTGGGTTAAGCGATGTCTGTCTTCACGAGCCGGACGTAGTGCCGCCTTGTTCACGCTGGCGGGTTTCTATTTCCGTCGACAGTGTTGCATCCAAGCTCTAGCGGAGCAGCCACATTGTCGCCATGATTGGTTCCAGCCGGTCGGGTCGACCAGCGCGCTGGCATGGCTAGGCTCGGCACATCTTCGGCGGGGGCGTGTGCCGGGCCGCCAAGCCCTGCTCGCGGTTCATCGCCCGATCTGCTCACGGAGAACAGCGCGCGCTTCGGTCCGCACGCACTCTGCTGGGCGCGGACGTCAAATCCGATTGGTTCAGCTTGTCGGTTTTCTCGTGCCAGGGCTGGGCGGCTAGCTCCGGATCCCGCTTTTCAAACCGATGCCATCGAGCCGCCGGCTCCGCTTGCTGCTGAAGTCGGGTGGTCCACCGCCGTTCGCACTGTCTTTGAAAGTCCAGGGGAATGCTGCTCATGACAACTCGCAGTTCAACCCTGACCCAGGCGATAAGTAGCACACGCTCGTGCAGGACGCGATTGTGCTTTAGTTGACGCGTCAGGCCAGGCGGGACAGCGCGCTAGGCGAATTTGGGCAGTGCTTCTGCCTTCGGTCCCGCGCTCAGATGCGTGGCTCACCACAAGACGGATACGAGCACTAGCAGGCCGCCCGCAGCTAGCATCCAGGTCAGCACATGGATCATCGTTGTTCGGTCGCGCGTCATGTTGCGCCCCCGGGGCTGCCCCACCTCGAAGCAGGCGCCCGACTGGCAAGCGAGCATTGAGCTAGATCAAGCTCGATCGCGGGATGGCTGCGGTGCCGGCACTTTCTGCTGAAGCTGGGTCGACGCGGCGAGGTTCTTAAAGTAACCGAGGACGAACACGCGTATCGCGGAGGATAGATTACCTTGCTGGCGGTTGCGGTCGATCTCTCCGACCAACTGCGAGAGCGTCATGTTGCGCAGGCTGGAAATCTCTTTCAGGCCAGTCCAGAAGGCCTCCTCGATGCTGACGCTGGTCCTGTGGCCGTCGACGACGATGGATCGTTTCGCTACCGGGGATTTCACGGCTATTCCTCGCGCTCGATGCAGTCCGACTGCAAACGAGAACGGCCCCGGCACGCGAGGCTGGGTACACGCCGGAGCCGTCCCTCTCTATGCGCACCGCCGCGCGCAAAGCCACTGTACCGGGAAGGAGCGGCAGAGTGAGATGCGCTCTGGGAGTAATCCCTAGGTATCTCGATAGCTATCGAGGGCGGACTCCTCGTCGGAGTCTGATCCGCGGCTATGGGGGCGGGATCAGCACATCATCGACGAACTCAGGGCGTTCGAGCGCGCCGGCTTACTTGAGACGGCGAGCAACCATCGCGCGGAGATCTCCGACCGCGTGCGCGGCAAGTTCCTGTCCGGAAGACTACTGCCATGGCGCTCGTTGGGTGGAGCTTGAAGCGCCGGCCGAGCGGCAAAATCATTGAGGCTGGCCGCCCGATTGGGACGCTTGGCCGCCGCCGTACCCGGAGGTATTGCCGCCGCCGCAACCGCAACCTCGGCAGCCAGCGCAGCCGCAGCCTCGGCAGCCTCCGCAGCCGCAACCACGACAGCCGCCGCAGCCGCAGCCACGCGCGATCTGTTGGAAACCGGTGCCAACGTTCTCTTTGTCGAAGAGATGGAACGTGGCGAGACTGACGTCGGCCATTTCCTCTTCGCCAAGAAGGAAGCGCTGATTGGGCGAGGTATTATCAGATTGCGGGATACCAGCAGTGGGCATCGTGGATGCGGATGCACTACCCATCAGCGAAAGACCCAGTCCGGCGGCACCCAGCACCTTCATGGCGGCGGCTTTGGCTGTGCGTTTTTGCTTCGAAGCTTGCTTGACCCTTGGCATGGTCGCATCCCTCCGGAGGTTCTTTTTGAGAAAACGCTTGGCAAGCGTGCGCTCGGCCAAACCGGCGCGCAAGAGTTAACCTGCGCCATGCGGCCGTCTTGGACAGCCTCAATGTTGGCGGCGAGCTCGACCAGCTTACGTGCGGCGGCTTCGGGGTTGGCGAAGGGGCGTTCGGTGGTGAGTTTCATTGCTGGAATCAGAACCTGTAGCCCATGCTTGATGCGTAACTTGCCGGGGGATGTCATGCCAGTTGGGGAGATGTTCACAGATCCCAGGGCGCCACACTCTGAGCAGACCATGCGTAAGCCAACACGCGACCACGGCTGATCCTGTGGAAGAGTGTCGAGCCGGACGTCGACCCTGCGATCGCAGCGGCCGTTCAGGCACTGGATGTTGCAGGTGACATGGCCATCGGCCAGCCAATCGGCAGGGCCGCGGTCCATTTCGTGTATCGACGGCGAGAGCGCATGCCGCCAAGAATGGCGCCGCCAGCGCCGAGTCAAATTATCGATTCCCGGTGGGTCGGAACGGCGCCGAGCCACAGCCTGTCGTGGGTGTGGATAAGAGGCTGCCAACTGGCGGCCTTACTTGCGAGGCGAGGCCCGGAGACGGAGGCGAATCCAAACCGGGCCTCGGCCATCAATCATCCAAGTGGGAATTAGATGATTGCCAAAAGTACCACGAGGCACTGACGCCGGCCTTACGCGTTCGTTAACGGAAATTAGGCCAGCCACAGAACCCGGAAGCAGGCCAGCACTGGATAGCGGATAAGAGGCCGCCAACAGAGGCGGCCTTTCTTATTCAGCGAACATCACAAAAAGTAGCCAGCCGATCACCACCACCATCCACGCGAGCGCAAAGAGAAAATAGAAGCTATCGCGCCTCATGGTCGCGCTCGCCAGCCAGCCGCCTGCTCAAGCTAGTCTGGAGGGTAGGGCGTCGCGCTTACGCTGGCCTGACGACCCTTGATCAATCCCAAGTGAACCGGATGGCAGCGAGCGTTCTCGGAGGTTGGGGATAATCAGCGTTGCACGACCAGATGACGATCAGCACTGGCTATGCGGTGTCGGACCTAACCAAATGAAATTGTTTGCCTTATTGGTGAGCGCGCTGGGGCTCGAACCCAGGACCCCGTGATTAAAAGTCACGTGCTCTACCGGCTGAGCTACGCGCTCCCATGGCCGCTGGATGGCTTTGCGAGATCGGTCGCCATCGTCTTCGGTCATTCGAGAAGCATGTCTTGCCGCCACGTCTGATCGTGCGTCGCGGGGAAAACCGGTAAGGCCATTTCCGGATCATGCTTTCGGCCCGCGCTGTGTAGGGGGAGCGGCCGCTCAGGTCAATAGTGCGGGTGGGCGCCGAACTTCGCAGCAGGGGCAGGGATTCTTCCGGCGTTTCCGCCGTTTAGGCAGGAATTCTCAACGCGATTGGCGCCGCGTCATCCACGCCGAAGTGTGCGGGATGACGCCACAGTGCTTGGCCAGTTAGTTCGCCTCGCGGCGGACCTCGCTCGGCACGGGTTGGGGGGAACCGGCCGGTGTCGGCAGCGCGACGGGGCGAAGGCCGATCAGCTCGGCGGTGCGGATCGCGCTGTCGCGCCAGAACTGGAACGAGTTGATGCGGCTGAGCTCGAGGATTGCGATCGCCACCGCGGCAAGGAACGGCAGGCTCTGCAGCACCAGTACGCCGGCGAAGATGTAGATCTCGGTGATCTGCCTGAAACTGTTGGAGGCGATCAGGACGCCGGCGCCGACCAGGAGCAGGGTGCCGATCACGGCCTCCCAGAACGCCTGGAATTCGATCGACATGCGCGACAGGCCGCCCTTGGAGGTGCGCGCGAATGCGATGTGCTCGGTGATCAGTCCTTGAGCGACCGCGCGCGACACCGTCCATTGCACGCTCATCGCCGCGATCATGGCGCCCAGCATCTGGCCGGGCTTCACCGCGACGCGCAGGCGGTACATCGACAGGAAGTGTGCCAGCGAGACGATGAAGGCGGCGATGATCGGCAGCGTCAAAATCTTGTCGGGAATGGCGATGTCGGCAAACGCGACGATCGGCACCCAGACGAGGTTGAGCAGCGCCACGACCACGCCGAGACTTTCGGCCCCTAACCAGTTCAGCCAGCCGAGACCGTACTCGCGCTTCTGGTCGGGCGTCAGCCGGCTCCTGCCGGGCATGAAGTGGCGCCAGTGCTTCTTCACGATCTGGAGGCCGCCATAGGCCCAGCGGTGACGCTGTTTCTTGAAGGCCTCATAGGTGTCCGGCAGCAGGCCCTGGCCATAGCGGTGGTTGGTGTAGTGGGTGGTCCAGCCAAGCTCCTGGATCGCGAGGCCGAGATCGGAGTCCTCGCAGATGGTGTCGCTCGACCAACCGCCGGCCATGTCCATTGCGGCGCGGCGGATCAGGCACATCGTGCCGTGCACGATGATGGCGTTGGCCTCGTTGCGCTGGACCATGCCGATGTCGAAGAAGCCCGCGTACTCGCCGTTCATGATGTAGTGCATGATCGACAGGTCGCCGTCGCGGTGCTCCTGCGGCGCCTGCACGAGGCCGACGCGCGGATCGGCGAACGCCGGCACGAGATCCTTCAGCCAGTCGGGATCAACGACATAGTCGGCATCGAGAATGCCGATGATCTCGGCATCCGCCGCGGTGCGGTCCATCGCAATCCGCAGCGCGCCGGCCTTGAAGCCCTGCACCTTCTCGGCGTTGATGAACTTGAAGCGTTCACCGAGCGCGCGGCAGTGGTCCTGGATCGGTTGCCAGAAGGCCGGATCGGGCGTGTTGTTGATGATGACCACGCATTCGTAGTTCGGATAGTTCAGCCGCGACAGCGCATCGAGCGTCTGCTTCAGCATGTCGACCGGCTCGAAATAAGCGGGGATGTGGATCGAGACCTTCGGGCAGTAGTTCTCGGGTACGTCAGCGATCGGCTTGCCCTTGGCCAGCAGCCGCTGCGGCGGCCGGCCGAAGGCGACCGCCGCGATCTCGTCGACGCGGGCCATCGCAATGAGGACGAGCGGAACAAGCAGGATCATGCCGAGCGTCAGCGCGAAGGCCGAGCCGAAGATGAAATAATGCCCGTTCCAGAAAGCGAACACGGTCGCGGCCCAGGCGCCGACGCCGTTGGCGGTTGCCGACAGCAGGAAGGCCTGCTTCGCGGTCGGCTGTTCCAGTCGCAGGATCGGCAGCGACAGGAGGATGCCGACCAAGAGCGCGATCGTCATCAGCTTCCAGTAATCGGGATTCTCGACCGGGCCGGTCCACGCGAATTTCGGCTCGCGGCTGGCGTTGAGGATTCCCCAGTACGGACCGACGCCGCCTTCGAAGAACTTCCAGGGCTGATCGATCGCCTCGACGATGTTGTATTCCATGCCGAGCGCTTCGGCGCGACTGACGAAGTTGCGCAGCGTCAGCGCCTGCTGGAACGGACCGGGGTCGGCGTTGCGCAAGTTGTAGCCGGCGCTCGGCCAGCCGAACTCGGCGATCACGATGCGCTTGCCCGGGAACAGGTTGCGCAGCAGGTTGTAGCGGTCGACGGCCTGGTCGACCGCCTGATCCGAGCGGAAGTTTTCCCAGTAGGGCAGGACGTGGGCGGCGATGAAGTCGACGTTCGAGGCAAGGTCCGGATTGTCGCGCCAGATGTTCCAGATCTCGCCGGTGGTGACGGGAACGCGGACCGCGCTCCTGACCTTCTTGATCATCTCGATGAGGTCTTCGACCTTCTGCTCGCCGCGGTAGATCACCTCGTTGCCGACGACGACGCCGATGACGTTGCTGTTCTTGCGGGCGAGCTCGATCGCGGCCTTGATCTCGCGCTCGTTGCGATCCTTGTCCTTGTCGATCCAGGCGCCGACGGTGACCTTGAGGCCGAACTCGGCCGCAATCGGCGGCACCAGCTCCACACCGCCCGTGGACGAATAGAGACGGATCGCGCGTGTCATCGTCGACAGCGTCTTCATGTCGGCGCGGATCTGCTCAATCGTCGGAATGTTGTCGACGTCGGGGTGGCCTGAACCCGCGAACGGCGCGTAGGAGACGCTCGGCAGGAGCCCCTTGAAGTCGGGTGCGGGTTCCTTGTCGCGCAAGACTACCCAGATGCCCGCGTGGAGCACGGACACAAGCAACAGAACGGCGGCGACAACGCGCATCGCGGCTAAACCAAACGGGGCTGAGGTGGCAGGGAAGCGGATCCGACCCCGAGATCCGACCAAGTCCGCGGCAAATGGAGCATACCTCCGCCGCGCGGTTTCACAACTGTCATGGCCTCATGTCCTTACGAGGGCATGTCTTTCGGAAAGCAGCGTGGCGGTGCCAACCGCTGCTATCGCCGATCGTTCCTGAACGCAGGCTGAAACGATCGCGGCTATTTCTGGGGCGCCGGCGTCGGGCTGGCCGCAGGCGATGGGCTCGCCGCCGGCTGCGGCGGCGTCGCGCCGGTCGTCGGCGCGGCGGGCTGCGAGGCCGCGGCCGCCGCCTGCTGCGGCTGTGCCGCCGGGTTGATCCAGCAGGCGTGCACGCGGCTGTCCAGCGTCTCGGCAACCTTGGGATCGATCTGGGCGCCGAACCGCGTCAGGCAGCGGAACGCCGCCTGGATGTGACCGCCGGGGCAGCCGAAGCGGTCGTAGAGGTCGAGGTGGCGGAACGCGGTATCGAGGTCATCCCGCC
>NZ_LSEF01000085.1:0-202602 GCF_001641695.1 Bradyrhizobium neotropicale | reverse complement strand
CGCATTCGGGGTTGCCGGCGGGGCCGTTGATGGCCTGCGCGGCCTCGGCGAACTCGTCGGTGCGGCGCTGGTTCTGGGCTGCGTCCTTGGTGGCGTCGGCAGGCTGTGCGGCCGCCTTGCCCTGGTCCGGGGCGGGGTTGCCGCTCTGGGCCGAGGCGCCGCCGAGACCGATCATGATGACAAGGGAGGGGACGGCCAAGGTGGCGGCGAACTGCCGCAGGACCGCATTTCTTAACTCGAGCACCCGTCGCCGCATGAATTCCCCAATTTCTCCACTGACCGCCCGCATCAGACCTCGCGGACGCGCAGGTGATGGCGTCCAAATGGGTCTCCAATGCGGCGGAAAATTCCCGCGGAATCCCATGACCTGTATTTGGATTTTTGTCCAGCAAAGTCACGCGTGTAAGGCCCGGTCGAACGGCCGCAGGTTAATTCGCCGGGGAGAGGGCGCCGCTCGCGCATGCCACCCCCTTGGCAGATGGCGTGCGAGCAGGTAATCGACGAGCCCTTCGCGGAGGACGGAACCGATTTCTCTTCGTACGCCACTGGCGCTTCTGCTCGTTTCCCTGGGTGCGATTGCTGCCGTGTGGTGGTGGCTGGCCACGCCGATCACGCTCGCGCGCGCCCCCATTGACCCCAGCGACAAGCTGCAATGTGTCTCCTATACGCCGTTCCGCGGCGATCAGACGCCGCTGAACGAATGGACCCATATCGAGGCCGACCAGATCGAGCAGGACCTGCGCCAGCTCAAGGAGATCACTGAGTGCGTCCGCACCTACTCGATCGAGAACGGGCTCGATCAGGTGCCGGCGGTCGCGACCAAGGTCGGCGGGCTGAAAGTGATGCAGGGCATCTGGCTCGGCAGCAACCGCGCCAAGAATTTTGCGCAAGTTGCGACCGCCATCCGCCTCACCAAGGAATTCCCTGGCACCATCTCTTCGCTCATCGTCGGCAACGAGGTGCTGCTGCGCGGTGAGATGACGACGGCCGATCTGATCGCCATCATCCGTTCGGTGAAGGCGCAGGTCAGCGTACCCGTCACCTATGCCGATGTCTGGGAATACTGGTTGAAGAACCGCGACGTCTATGACGCCGTCGACTTCGTCACGATCCACATCCTGCCCTATTGGGAAGACATCCCGGTGCGCGCGAAGTTCGCCGCCGCCCATGTCGAATCGATCCGCGAGCGGATGGCGGTGGCGTTCCCCGGCAAGGAGATCCTGATCGGTGAGACCGGCTGGCCGAGCGAAGGACGCATGCGTGAAGTCGCGCTGCCCTCGCGCACCAATCAGGCGCGCGTCGTCTCGGAGATCCTGGCCCTGGCGAAGGCGCAGAAATTCCGCGTCAACCTGATCGAGGCCTACGACCAGCCGTGGAAGCGCCGGTTAGAGGGCACCGTCGGCGGCTATTGGGGCCTGCTCGATTCCGCGCGCCGACAGCTGAAATATCCGCCTGGCCAGCCGATCAGCAATTTCCCGTACTGGAAATGGTACATGGGCGCCGGCATGGGGCTCAGCGTGCTGGTGTTCGCGGTCGCCGGCATCACGCTGCGGCGCAGGCCCTGGACGCCGCGCTTCTCGGCCTGGCTCGGTGTCGGCATCTCGGCGACGACCGCGGGCATCCTGCTCGGGATCGGCGCCGACAAGATGTACTATGAGAGCTACGGCTGGGGCGGCTGGCTGCAGTGGGGGACTCTGCTCGCCGCCGGCATCCTGTCGCCGATCTTCTGTGCGCAGGCCCTCGTCATCGGCCGCAGCCTGCCGACGTTCCTCGATATTCTCGGTCCGCGTGAAGAGCGCAAATGGTCGAAGCTCACGGCCGTGCTCGGCCTGACGCTGGCGGTGACCGCGGTGATCGCGGCCGAGACCGCGCTCGGCTTCGTGTTCGACCCGCGCTACCGCGACTTCCCCTATGCCTCGCTGACGATGGCGGTGGTGCCGTTTGCACTGTTGATGCTGAACAACCGGCCGCAGATCGGCGTACGCCCGATTGCTGAAGCCGTGTTCGCCGGCCTACTGGCGCTGTCGGCGGCCTACGTCCTGCTCAATGAAGGTCGCGACAACTGGCAGTCGCTGTGGACCTGCGCGATCTATCTGTTGCTCGCGCTCACGCTGTGGCGGGCGCGGGCCGAGCAAAGCCAAGGATGAGCAGGCCGATCGCCAGTCCCGACAGGATGATGTTGTAGAGGACGATGCCGAGGCCGGCGGCAACGACGCCGAGCGTGAGCAGCACGATCGAGGGCCGCATCAGATTCAGCGTCGCGATCACCAGCGCGACGATGCCGAACACCGAATTCTTGAACAGCGAGGTTGAGACCGAGCGCGCCTTGCAGATCATGGTCTGCAAGCCGGCATCGCACGCGAGCGCCACTTGCGAGAACTCGATCGCGAGATAACGGACATAGAGCGCCCACCCGACGGTGACGAAACCGACGACGAGCAGGAACTGCACCTGATACGGCGTCAGGCGAAAGGGCTTTTTCTTCATGGGGCCAATATGGTCGGGAAGAGCGAGGCGGGCAACAGGGGCGGGTGAATCTTTCCCGCGAATTTGCCCGAGAAACCTAAGCCAATTTGCTGATGGGATGGCGCTTTCGGGGCGGATTACCGCCTGAAGAACGATGACAGCGTCGATCCCGCGGAGGCCGTCTCCGGCCTGGCAGGAGCCGGCTGTGCCGCCGGCGGTGGTGGTGGCTCCTCGCGCTTGGAGCGCTTCGACGAATAGCTGCGGTGGCGCTGCGGCTTCTCGGGCTTGGCGGCGGGGGCCGGCGGCGTCTCGGCCTGGGGCGCGGTGTCCTGATCCTTGCTCGTCTCCGCGCTCTTGTCCTGTCCCTTGTCTTGCGCCTTCTCTTGACCTTTTTCCTGCCCCTTGTCCTGAGCCTTTTCCTGGCCGCCGCGCATCGACAGACGCTGGCCGTCGAACACGGTGGTCTCGCAGTGGCGGTTGTTCTCGGACAGGCCTGCGCAGAGTTTTGCCGCAGCGGCGGCATTGATCAGGGGGCCGGCGCCGAGGCGGAGCTGCATGCCGAGGCCGTTATTGCCTTCCTTGATCATGATGATCGGCCGGAGCGTCGCGATCTCTGGATTGGATTTGGAGAGGCCGCGCCAAAGCGCGCGCAAACCGTCGATCGAATTTGCGCCGCCGAGGTCGATCGCAAAGCGCGTCTGCTGAACCGCAATCGCGGGCGCCTCGCTCTCGGCTGCTTCAGGCGGCTTCGTCGCCGCTGCCGCGACTTCGGTGGAGGCAGGAGCGGGCTCGGCCTTCTTCTCGGTCGCCTCGGGCTGCATCAATTTTTGCGCGGCCGGATCAGGCGGCGCCATGATCGACTTCGATGTGACCAGCGGAATGGTCGGCAGGGCAGACGGCGCGGGCGGTGACTGCGGCACGAGCGAGGCCGCAGCCGCGGTCTGCGGCGGCGGGCTCGGCTGCTCCTTTGCGGCCTCTTTCGAGGTGTCCTTCGGCTCCTTGGCGGCACCCGCGCGCGGCTTGTCGACCAGCGATGCCGCGGTCGAGGCGACGGGTGCGACGTCAGGCGCCGGCTGCGCGGCCGCGACCGGCCCGTCCTGCGGCTTCGAGGCTGACGCCTGCGGCGGCGTGGTCTGCTTGGCGATGGCACCGGTGACGGAATCGAGCCCTTGCTCCAGCACAGTGACGCGCGCGTAGAGGCGGTCGCGATCGCTGTTCAGCGTCTCGATGGCGGAGGCGAGCCTGCGGGCCTCGCTCTGGCTCTCTCGCGTCAGCATCTGGAGTCGGTCGGCCTGGCGCGCCAGATCGGTGGCAGCGATCTGGTCGCGCCGCCAGCCGAGCTGCGCCTGGTTGGCGAAGACGGCCACGACCAGGGCGCCGACGGCCGCGACGCCCCACGAGCCGAGCCGCCACAGCATGCGGCGGTCGAACGCGCTCTCCTCGGCCACCAAACCGGAGAAAAGCCCGCTGGTCTCCTTGGTGTCGAAGGCATTGGCCAGAGGGTCGGAATCCTTTGCCATGAACTTGAGTGCCCAGCCCCGTTCAACTTCCCCGAATCAATCAGGGAACATTAACAGGAAATGGGTCCTACACTTGAATTCCGGGCGTTTGCGGGGGTAGCAAGGCGCCGTTAAAAAAGTTCGCCGGCTGCTTCCCGCCGGCGCCGGTTGATTCGGCCATATATGACAGGATTGCAATGACCGCCCGCTCAAGCCTCACGATCGTGCTCGCCGCTGGTGAAGGCACGCGCATGCGATCGAGCCTGCCCAAGGTGCTGCATCCCGTCGCAGGCCAGACGCTGCTCGCCCATGTGCTCGCCGCCGCGCCACAAGGAACCGGCACCTCGCTCGCGGTCGTGGTCGGCCCTGACCACCAGGCGGTTGCGGACGAAGCCAGGCGGATCCGGCCTGACGCGCTCACCTTCGTGCAAGCCGAGCGGCTCGGGACCGCGCACGCGGTGCTCGCGGCGCGCGAGGCGATCGCGCGCGGTGCGGACGATCTGCTGATTGCGTTCGGCGACACGCCGCTGATTTCGGCCGAGACTTTTGCGCGGCTGCGCGCGCCGCTCGCCAATGGCGCGGCGCTCACCGCGCTGGGCTTCCGCGCCGCCGATCCCACCGGCTACGGCCGCTTCATCGTCGAGGGCGACCGCCTGGTCGCGATCCGCGAGCAGGCTGACGCCAGCGCTGAAGAGCGCAAGATCACGCTGTGCAATGCCGGCGTGATGGCGCTCGATGGGCGCCGCGCGCTGGCGATCCTCGGGCAAATCGGCAATGGGAATTCGAAGGGCGAATATTATCTCACCGATGCGGTCGGCATCGTCCGGGAACAGGGAGGAGAGGCCGTGGTGATCGAGACCAGCGAGGACGAAGTGCGCGGCATCAATACCAAGGCGCAGCTTGCCGAGGCCGAAGCCGTGATGCAGGCGCGGCTGCGGAAAGCTGCGATGGACGCCGGCGTCACGCTGATTGCGCCGGAGACCGTCCATCTCTCCGCCGACACCGTGTTTGGCAACGACGTGACGATCGAGCCATTCGTGGTGATCGGCCCCGGCGTATCGATCGGCGACGGCACGGTGGTCCATTCCTTCTCGCACATCGTGCAGTCCTCGCTCGGCAAGAACGTCTCGCTCGGCCCCTTTGCGCGCCTTCGGCCCGGCAACTCGCTCGGCGACGGCGCGCGCATCGGCAATTTCGTGGAGGCCAAGGCCTCGACGCTGGAGGCCGGCGTCAAGGTCAACCATCTCTCCTACATTGGGGACACAACGGTCGGTGCCAATTCCAACATCGGTGCCGGCACCATCACCTGCAACTACGATGGCTTCAAGAAGCACAAGACGACGATCGGGCGGGGCGCCTTCATCGGCACCAACTCCTCGCTGGTCGCTCCTGTTAAGATCGGCAACGGCGCCTATATCGGCTCGGGCTCGGTGATCACGCGTGACGTGCCCGACGATGCCATGGCGTTGGAGCGCACCCAGCAGACCATCCGGGAAGGCGGCGCCACGCGCTATCGCGAGCTGAAGACGGGCGGCAAGAAGCCGGAGAAGTGAGCGGGCTTATTGGTCCCCGGCAGCGAGCTCATGGTCGATCTCATTGGTCGCTTGCTCAATACGCTCGTTGAGGTGTTCGTCGAGGCGACGGGGCGAGCAGTGCTGAAGCTGTTCGGCGCGCGCCGCCCGCACGAGCTGGCGTGCCTTGTCACAGGATTGGTGTTCTGGACGTTCGTCGGCATCCTCCTGCTCGCGATCGTCCGCGTCCTGGCGCGCTGAGCAACCTCCGGCCCGCTATTCGTCGTCGGCGAATTCGGAGAAGATCGCGCGGGTCAGGCGCCAGCCGCGCGGCTTGGCGCGCTTCACCGGCTCGCCTGCCGGGTGCTTGACGAAGACGGGTTTGCTTTCCTTGCCGCGCTGGGGCGGCGGCCAGTGCGCCAGATTCGTGCCCGCGGTCTCGCTGGCGCGCAAGTAAATCGACGACAGACCTTTGCGGTCGGATGAGCTTCTCATGGCCGTCTCTCCTGGGCAGGAATCGTTGGTCAAACTCATTGACAGCGAGTTAATGTGCAGGGTTAAAGGCCGGCCAATTCGACGCATGTTAGAGCTGCCGCCATTTTGTGCTGTCGCAATCCGCAACAATTGTTGAGTATATGCTTCGTTGCGAACTTCGATAAAAACCGGGCGCGTCGTTTTGGCGATTTTTCGACGATTTAGGGGATATTGAACCGCATGTGCGGGATTGTCGGCATTCTCGGGCGCGAACCGGTTGCGGAGCAGCTGGTGGATTCGCTCAAGCGTCTTGAATATCGCGGCTACGACTCCGCGGGCGTTGCCACCCTCGAAGGCAGCCATCTCGAGCGCCGCCGCGCCGAAGGCAAGCTGAAGAACCTGGAGAAGCGGCTTACCGCCGAGCCCCTCAAGGGCACGACCGGCATCGGCCACACCCGCTGGGCCACGCACGGCAAGCCGACCGAGCACAATGCGCATCCGCACGCGACCGAGCGCGTCGCCGTGGTCCACAACGGCATCATCGAGAATTTCCGCGAGTTGCGCGAGGAGCTCGAAACGACGGGAACAGTGTTCCACACCGAAACCGACACCGAGATCGTGCTGCACCTCGTCGACGATCAGCTCAAGCGGGGCAACAAGCCGGTCGAGGCGGTGAAGCTGACGCTGGCGCGGCTGCGCGGCGCGTTCGCGCTCGGCTTCATCTTCGCAGGCGAGGGCGATCTCATGATCGGCGCCCGCAACGGGCCGCCGCTCGCGATCGGCTACGGCGACGGCGAGATGTATCTCGGCTCGGACGCCATCGCGCTCGGCCCGTTCACCGATACGATCAGCTATCTCGATGACGGCGACTGGGTGGTCTTGACCCGCAACAGCGTCACGATCTTCGACAAGGACGGCCATGCCGTCCAGCGCGAGAAGATCAAGCACGCCGCCTCGACCTCGCTGGTCGACAAGGCCAACTACCGCCACTTCATGGCGAAGGAGATTCACGAGCAGCCGGAAGTGGTCGGCCATACGCTGGCGCGCTACGTCGACATGGCGACCGAGCGCGTGTTGCTGCCGGTCAAGCTGCCGTTTGACTTCGGCACCATCCAGCGCGTCACCATCACGGCCTGTGGCACCGCCAGCTACGCCGGCTATGTCGCAAAGTACTGGTTCGAGCGCTTCGCGCGCCTGCCGGTCGAGGTCGATGTCGCCTCCGAATTCCGCTATCGCGAGGCGCCCTTGCGCAAGGGTGATCTCGCCATCTTCATCTCGCAATCCGGCGAGACCGCCGATACGCTGGCCGCGCTGCGCTACGCCAAGGCCGCCGGCGTGCACACGGTGGCCGTGGTCAACGTGCCGACCTCGACGATCGCGCGCGAGAGCGAAACCGTTTTGCAGACGCTCGCCGGCCCCGAGATCGGCGTCGCCTCGACCAAAGCCTTCACCTGCCAGCTCATGGTGCTTGCCGCACTCGCGGTCGCCGCCGGCAAGGCGCGCGGTGAACTATCCGAGGCCGACGAGACCAAGCTCGTGCACGGCCTCGTCGAGGTTCCGCGCCTGATGGCGGACGCGCTCACCACCGAGCTGCAGATCGAGAAGCTCGCGCGCGACATCTCAAAGTCGCGCGATGTGCTCTATCTCGGCCGCGGCACCAGCTTCCCGCTCGCGCTTGAAGGCGCGCTGAAGCTGAAGGAAATCTCCTACATCCACGCCGAAGGCTATGCCGCCGGCGAGCTCAAGCACGGGCCGATCGCGCTGATCGACGAGAACGTGCCGGTGGTGGTGATTGCGCCGCACGACCGGGTGTTCGAGAAGACCGTCTCGAACATGCAGGAGGTGGCCGCCCGGGGCGGCAACATCATCCTGATGACGGATGCCAAGGGCGCAGCCGAAGCGACGGTCGCTTCCCTCGTCACCATCGTCATGCCGGACATGGCGGCCGCTTTCGCGCCGATGGTCTACGCCGTCCCCGTGCAGCTGCTCGCCTATCATACGGCGGTGGTGATGGGCACCGACGTCGACCAGCCGCGCAATCTCGCCAAGTCCGTGACGGTGGAATAGGCAGACGGGCCGGTCGCCGCTCGCTATCTGGTCTTCAAAAATCTGCTAGAAGACCCTAGCTAGTGAGTTGCGACCGACCTGGAACCCGAATGACCACCCGCGACGACGCGCCTGCGCCTCTGCCCGATCCCGTTCCGGAACCGCATACCGGCCTGATGGGCCGTTTCCGCAACTATTTCCTCACCGGCCTCGTCGTGACAGGGCCGATCGCGATCACACTCTATCTGGTCTGGTGGTTCGTCACCTGGGTCGACGGCGTGGTGCGGCCGTTCGTGCCGCTGGCCTATCGGCCGGAAACCTATCTGCCCTACGGCGTTCCCGGCTGGGGACTGATCGTCGCATTTTTTACGCTGACGCTGGTCGGCTTCCTCGCCGCCAACCTGATCGGCAGGACGCTGGTCGATGTCGGCGAGACTTTCCTTGGCCGGATCCCGGCCGTTCGCGCCATCTACCGTGGCTTGAAGCAGGTGTTCGAGACGCTGTTCTCGGGCAAGGGCTCGAGCTTCCGCAAGGTGGGCCTGGTCGAGTTTCCATCGCCGGGCATGTGGTCGATCGTGCTGATCTCGCAATCGCCGAGCGAGGACATCGCGCGCAGCCTGCCGGGGCAGGAGGAGCACGTCTCGGTGTTCCTGCCGTGCTCGCCGAACCCGACCACCGGGTTCTTCTTCTACGTGCCCAAGAGCAAGATCATCGAGGTCGAGCTGAGCGCCGAGGATGCCGCGACGCTGATCATGTCGGCCGGCGTGGTGCAGCCGGGCTCGGCGCCCGATCCGAAGCGGGCGGCGGCACTCGCGGGCATGGCGAATGCCGCGCGTATCGCCAATGCCTCGACCGCGCTCCAGCCGGAGCCCGCGAAGGTGGAGTGAGCGGCTGGCGGAAGGCTGGCTATGCGCTGGAGCCGTATCCCGGTCCGGACAGCGGCACTACCGCGCCGGGCAGCGGCAAGTAGAATCGGCGACCGACGGCTGGCCTTGGCTTTTGGCCTGAACTCGATCGGAGCCGACGATGACAACCACGATTGCAATCCTCGCACCGGGCGCCATGGGCAGCGCTGTGGCCCGCCGGCTGGGTGAGCATGGCGCGCGCGTGCTCACCTCCTTGAAAGGGCGGAGTGAAGCGACGCTGAAACGGGCGGCGGATGCCGGCATGATCGGCGCCGACGATGATGCGATCGCAGACGCCGACATCATTCTCTCGATCGTGCCGCCGGGCGAGGCCGTGGCGCTGGCGGAGCGGCTGGCGAGCCTGATCGTCAGGCGTGCGAAGAAGCCGGTCGTCGTCGACTGCAATGCCGTCAATGTCGATACGGTGCTGCGGATCGAGGAGATCATCGGCTCGGCGCAGGCGCCGTTCGTCGATGCCGGCATCATCGGCTTCCCGCCGCAGCCCGGCGGTAAGAGCCCGGCGTTCTACATGTCTGGCGAGCATGCCAGGGACGTGGCGGTGCTGAAACAGCTCGGGCTGGATGTGCGCATCGTCGAGGGTCCGGTCGGCGCGGCCTCCGCGCTGAAGATGTCCTACGCCGGAATCGTCAAGGGCCTGGCCGGGATCGGTTCGGCCATGGTGCTCGCCGCGACCAAAGCGGGTGCTGCGGATGCGCTCCGTGACGAGCTTGCGCTGAGCCAGCCCGCGATCCTGGCGCGGCTCGAAGTCGCGCTGCCGGACATGATCCCGAAAGCCTATCGCTGGGTCGCGGAGATGCGGGAGATTTCCGGCTTCCTCGGACCGGATCACCCGGCGAGCCAGATCTACGAGGGATTTGCGCGCTGGTTCGAGCATCTTGCCGCGGATGCCAAGGGCGAGGCGGTGGATGCGGCGCTGATGAAGGCGTTCGCGGCCAACGTCCCAAGGAAAAGCTAGATTGGACGTGCAAGCCCGACACGAAGTCCGTCGATGTCTCGGGCTAGGACAGCGGCTGTGTCTCCGAGAACATATCGACAATCTTGTTGGTCATGCCGTTCACGATCAACACCTGATCCTTCATCGTGGCGTACATATAGTCGCGCAGCTCCGGCAATTGCGAAAGCACCTGCGCCGGTAGTCCTTGAGCCTTGACGCCTTTCGGAAGTGTTGCGCCAACGGCAGGGGTGAAGGCTTTGGCTGATTGGACGGCCTTCAGGCGGAATTGGACATCGTTATGCTCGGTCAGCACGGTCTTGCGAATCTGCTCGCGCTGCGCGTTTGTGAGGTTGAGTTTCGGCAGCGATGGATTCTGCGATAGCGTTGTGCCATCGCTCAATTCAACCGCACCTTGCGCGTGCGGTTGCGCGAGCGAGGGTGCGGGCGTGCCAAGTAGGATCGCGAGCGCGGCGATGGGGACGGGAGCCCTCATGGTTCTGCTCCTTGCTGTGTGCGCCGCCCTTGAACAGGTAACGGGCCCACAGTGCGTCCGTTCCGGGCAAATTGAAGCAGGTTTGCCTCGATCTGCGTGTCAGGAAAGGTCCTGTTGTAGCAGCCTCGGCGCTGGAGATTGTCCTACGCCGGTATGGTCAAGAGTTCACCTACGGCGGACAGGCTCGCAGAGAGCGGGCCTTGCATTGGCCATGGATTAGCCCGCACTGGTCCATTTGCGCCACTGGGTCGGCTGAATGCCGGCGTGCGCTTTGCCGGATCCGTCGACCCAATTGGATCCGTCCTTGTGACAGGGAAAAGGAAGCGAATGGACAATACCATCAAAGTCCAGCGCACAGATTTCGAGGTCTCCGTCTGACGGAGCTGTCGAAGTGGACTGCCATTCGGTGGAGATGAACTGCATGATCGACCTCCAGCAGGGATGCAGGGATAGTTCCAACGCACGCTCGGCCGGCGATCCCGGAATGCTGCCTCCCCGAGGTAGCACCTGCTCTGCCTCGCTTGCCTGCAATACCCATCTTTAGCACGAGTGATCCGTCCTTGAATGTGAACCAGATCGCAACAAAGCAGCTAAACTGTACGCTTCATTGGGGCAATCGCATTGTCCTTGCCTCGAGCGCCTATGATACCACCGGGCGCACATCACCGCTTGCAAGTGAGTCTGTCTCGGAAGCCGACGGTTCAACGAATTGAGACGATCAACCCGTCATGCGCGAGCTCGACCGGTGCATCTATCACATCGCCAAGAGCCGCTTCGGGGATTGCCGGAGCAGGCTCGGCAATGACGAGAGCGCTTCAACCCGCCCCGATCAGTGGGATCGCCTCGTCCCGCTCGTAGAGATACAAGAGGCAGCGCAGCGCTTCACCGCGCTCGCCCTTCAGCTTCGGATCGTCCTTCAGGATGCGCAGCGCCTCGTCGCGAGCCTGCGTGATGAGCTGGCCGTGGACCTCCGAGCGCGCGATGCGATAGCCGGGCAGGCCGCTCTGGCGCACCCCTAACACGTCACCTTCGCCGCGCAGCTTCAAGTCTTCCTCGGCGATGCGGAATCCATCGGTGGTTTCGCGGATCACCTTCAGCCGTGCTTTCGACATCTCGCCCAGCGGCTCGGAGTAGAGCAGCAGGCAGGTCGAGGCTTCCGAGCCGCGCCCGATGCGGCCGCGCAACTGGTGCAGCTGGGCAAGGCCAAAGC
The DNA here is from genome assembly GCF_001641695.1 of Bradyrhizobium neotropicale. Taxonomy (GTDB): domain Bacteria; phylum Pseudomonadota; class Alphaproteobacteria; order Rhizobiales; family Xanthobacteraceae; genus Bradyrhizobium; species Bradyrhizobium neotropicale. The sequence goes on along the minus strand of NZ_LSEF01000085.1, from coordinate 191,043 downwards.
GCTCGGCATTCTCGATCACCATGATGGTGGCGGCGGGCACGTCGACGCCGACTTCAACCACGGTGGTCGCGACCAGGAGCCCGATCTCGTGCGCGGCGAACTGGCCCATCACGCGATCCTTTTCAGTGCCCTTCATCTGACCGTGGACAAGGCCGACGCGATCGCCAAAGCGCTTCTGCAAACCTTCGAACCGCTTGGTCGCGTTGGTCAGGTGCTCGGTGCCTTCGGCCTCGGACTCCTCGACCAGCGGACAGATCCAGTAGACCAGCTTGCCGGACTGCAGCGCGCGGCCGACGCCGTCCATGACCTCCTCGATCCGGCTTATCGGCACCGCGCGGGTGTCGATCGGCTGGCGGCCAGCGGGCTTCTCGCGCAGCTCGCTGATGTCCATGTCGCCGAAATAGGTCAGTACCAGCGTGCGCGGGATCGGCGTGGCGCTCAGCACCAGCACGTCGACGGCTTCGCCCTTCGAGGTCAGCGCCAGCCGCTCGCGCACGCCGAAGCGATGCTGCTCGTCGACGATGGCGAGCGCGAGGTCTTTGAAGAGCACATCGTCCTGGATCAAGGCGTGGGTGCCGACGAGGAGATCGATCTCGCCCTCGGCAAGGCGCGTGACGATATCGCGCCGCTCCTTGCCCTTTTCCCGGCCGGTGAGGATCGCGACCCGCATGCCGGCGCGCTCGGCGAGCGGTGCGATGGTCTTGATGTGCTGGCGCGCCAGAATTTCGGTCGGAGCCATCAGTGCGGCCTGCTTGCCGACCTCGGCGACCGCGGCGGCGGCGAGCAGCGCGACCACGGTCTTGCCGGAGCCGACGTCGCCCTGGAGCAGACGCAGCATCCGCACGGGCTGCTTCAGGTCATCGGCGATGGCGGCTGCCGCGCTGCGCTGGGATGGCGTCAGCGCATAGGGCAGGGCATCGATGATCCTGTTGCGCAGATGCCCGTCGCCGGCATTGCGCACGCCGGCGGGCCTACGCAACTGCGCGCGGATCAGCGCGAGCGCCAGTTGCCCGGCCAAGAGCTCGTCGAAGGCGAGGCGCGACCAGTAGGGCTGATCGGGCAAGACGTCGGTGAGCTCGACCGGCTGATGCACGCGGGTGAGCGCCTCGGCAATCGACGGAAAATTGCAGCGGCGCATCACCTCCGGGCTGATCCATTCCGGCAGGGGCGGCAGCTTCTGCAGTGCCTGGGCGATCGCACGGCGCAGCGAGCCGAGCGCCAGCCCTTCGGTCAGGGGATAGACGGGGTCGATGCCCGATAGCTTTGCGATGGCCTCCTCGTCCAGCACGCGGTCGGGATGCACGATCTGCGGGATGCCGTCATACATCTGCAGTGTGCCGGAGACGTAGCGCTTCTCGCCCATCGGCAGCAGTTTTTCGACATAGCCGGGCTTGGCGCGGAAGAAGGTCAACACGACGTCGCCGGTGTCATCGCTGGCGTAGACGAGGTGGGGGGCGCGCGCGTTGCGCGGCGGGGGCGGGCGGTGGCGGTCGACCGTCACCTCGAGCGTCACCACGGTTCCCGGAACGGCGTCGCGAATTTTCGGCCGGGCGCGGCGGTCGACGACGTTGCTCGGCAGATGCAGCAGCAGGTCGACCAGCCGCGGCGTCTCATCGCGGCTGAGCAGATAGCGCAGCAGCTTGTCCTGCTTCGGACCGACGCCGGGCAGGCTGGTCACGGGAGCAAACAGCGGATTGAGCAGGCTGGGGCGCATGGGAGGAATCTAGGATCGTTTCGGCCCGTCATGCCCGGCTTTATGCCGGGCTTCCACGTCTTTTTTCGCGCCCCGCGCGGGATGGCGGGCTATGACGAATCGTGAGCCTGAACTGCCGCAACAAAGGGCTGACACGGCCGGCCCGAATGGCTATATCACCCCCGCCCGGCACGTCCGGGCTTTTCGCGTTGGACTGGATTTGAGACATGACGGGAACGACACGATCGAGCGACGGCCTGGATGACCGCCGCAAGCGGCTTTTGTTCCGCTGCTGGCACCGCGGCACGCGCGAGATGGATCTGATTCTTGGCCGCTTTGCCGATGCCGAGATCGGCAACCTGTCCGATGATGAGCTGACCGAGCTCGAGCGCCTGCTCGAGGTCAATGATCCCGATCTTTACGCCGCCATCACCGGTGACAAGGTGCTGCCGGCCGGGGTGGCCGGCGCACTCTTCACGCGCATCAGGGTGTTTCCGATCGCGGACGGCAACGCATGAAACAGCCGTCGAAATCGCCGGCCGAATTGCTGGCACCGGGCCGCGCCCTGACGCTCGCCAATGTTGCCGAGGGCGCGGAAGGTCTCGTCATCTCCGATCTTGCCCGTGCCATCGCGGCGCGGCCGAAGAAGCCGGCCGTCAGCCTGGCGGTGGTCTGCCGCGACGGCCCCCGCATGCAGCAGGTCGAGCGCGCGCTGCAATTCTTCGCGCCCGACCTGCCGGTGCTGACGTTCCCGGCCTGGGACTGCCAGCCCTATGACCGGGTCTCGCCGCATGGCGGCATCCTGGCGCAGCGCCTGACCACGCTGGCGCGGCTCGCCTCGCTCACCGGCAGCGACAAGCCGCTGATCGTGCTGACGACGGTGAACGCCGTCGTGCAGCGCGTGCCGTCGCGCGACCTCGTCGCGGCGCAGGCGCTGTCGGTCGCGCCCGGCAACGTCGTGCCGATGGACACCATCGTCGCCTGGCTCGAGCACAACGGCTACAACCGCTCCTCCACCGTGCGCGAGCCCGGCGAATATGCCGTGCGCGGCGGCATTCTCGACCTGTTTCCCGCCGGCCTCGACCAGCCGGTCCGCTTTGACTTCTTCGGCGACAGCCTGGAATCGATCCGCACCTTCGACGCCGAGACCCAGCGCACGCTGCTAGACATGCGCGCGCTCGATCTCGTGCCGATCTCCGAATTCCAGCTCGTCACCGACACCATCCGCCGCTTCCGCATGGGCTATGTCGCCGAGTTCGGCGCGCCCGAGCGCGACGATGCGCTGTACGAGGCCGTCAGCGAAGGCCGCCGCCATCCCGGCATGGAGCACTGGCTGCCGCTGTTCCAGGACCGGATGGACACGCTGTTCGACTATCTGCAGGGCGCAGCGATCGCGATCGAGCCGCAGGCCGAGGATGCCATCCGCGAACGCTTCAAGCAGATCCTCGACTATTACGAGGCCCGCCGTGATGCGTTGGACCATCCGAGCGGCGGCGCCATCTACAAGCCGCTGCCGCCGGACCGGCTCTATCTGACGGAAGAGGAGTGGACCAAGCGCGAAGGCGACATCCCGCTGGCGCGGCTGACGCAGTTCTCCGTGCCGGCCGACGGCGTGACCGTCGTCGATGCCGGCGCGCGCAAGGGCCGCGACTTCGCTCCGGAGCGCAACGACACGACTGTCAATGTGTTCGAGGCGGTGGTCAGCCACGTGATGGCGCTGCAGGCGCAGCGCAAGAAGGTCGTGATCGCGCTGTGGACCGAAGGCTCGCGCGACCGCATGACCTCGATGCTGCGCGACCACAAGCTCACGCACACCACCAGTGTCAATAGCTGGCGGACGGTGCAGGCGACCCCGCGCAACGAGACCATGCTTGCGGTGCTGGGCCTCGAAAGCGGCTTCGAGACCGACGAGATCGCGCTCATCAGCGAGCAGGACATCCTGGGCGACCGCCTGGTGCGGCCGCGCAAGGCAAGCCGCAAGCTCGACAATTTCATCTCGGAGGTGACGAGTCTTNGGGCGACATCGTCGTCCACGTCGATCACGGCATCGGCCGCTTCATCGGCCTGCAGACGCTGGATGTCGCCGGCGCGCCGCATGACTGTCTCGAGCTGCATTACGCGGCCGAGACAAAGCTGTTCCTGCCGGTCGAGAACATTGAGCTGTTGTCGCGCTACGGCTCCGACCAGACCACGGTCGAGCTCGACCGCCTCGGCGGCTCCGGCTGGCAGACCCGCAAGGCCAAGCTGAAGAACCGCATCCGCGAGATCGCGGGCGAGCTGATCAAGATCGCTGCCGCGCGCCATTTGCACGAGGCACCCAAGCTCCCGGTGCAGCAGGGCCTCTACGACGAGTTCTGCGCGCGCTTCCCCTATGACGAGACCGAGGACCAGCTCGGTGCCATCGAATCCACCCTGAAAGATCTCGAGCTCGGCCGTCCGATGGACCGGCTGATCTGCGGCGACGTCGGCTTCGGCAAGACTGAGGTCGCGCTCCGCGCGGCCTTTGCCGTTGCGCTCGAAGGCAAGCAGGTTGCGGTCGTGGTGCCGACTACGCTGTTGGCGCGTCAGCACGCAAAAACCTTCACCGAGCGCTTCAAGGGCTTTCCGGTGAATGTGGCGCAGGCCTCGCGCCTGATCGCGACCAAGGAGCTGAACCAGGTCAAGAAGGGCATTGCCGACGGTTCGGTCGATATCGTCGTCGGCACCCACGCGCTGCTCGGCAAGGCCATCAAATTCCGCGACCTCGGCCTCGTCATCGTCGACGAGGAGCAGCATTTCGGCGTTACGCACAAGGAACGACTGAAGGCGCTTCGCTCCGAGGTGCACGTGCTGACGCTGTCGGCGACGCCGATTCCGCGTACGCTGCAATTGGCGCTCACCGGCGTACGCGAACTTTCGATCATCGCTTCGCCACCGGTCGACCGCCTCGCGGTGCGCACCTTCGTCGCCCCGCATGATCCCCTGATGATCCGCGAGGCGCTCCTGCGCGAGCGCTATCGCGGCGGCCAGGCATTCTACGTGGTGCCGCGCATCGACGACCTCGCCGACGTCAAGGATTTCCTCGACAAGAACGTGCCGGAGATGAAGGTCGCGGTCGCGCACGGGCAGATGCCGCCTGCGGTGATCGAAGACATCATGACCGCGTTCTACGACGGCAAGTTCGACATCCTGCTGTCGACCACCATCGTGGAATCCGGCCTCGACATTCCTAATGCCAATACGCTGATCGTGCACCGGGCCGACATGTTCGGCCTCGCCCAGCTCTACCAGCTCCGCGGCCGCGTCGGCCGCTCCAAGCTGCGGGCCTATGCGCTGTTCACGCTGCCGGCGCAGCAAAAGATCACGGGGCAGGCCGAGCGACGGCTCACCGTGCTGCAATCGCTGGAGACACTCGGCGCAGGCTTCCAACTCGCCTCCCACGACCTCGACATCCGCGGCGCCGGCAATCTGCTTGGCGAGGAGCAGTCCGGCCACATCAAGGAAGTCGGCTTCGAGCTCTACCAGTCGATGCTGGAAGAGGCGATCGTCAACCTCAAGGCCGGCGTCTCCGAGCCTGCGGCCGACCGCTGGTCGCCGCAGATCACAATCGGCATGCCCGTGCTCATTCCGGAAGACTATGTCGGCGATCTCGCGGTGCGGCTCTCGCTGTACCGGCGCCTCGCCGATCTCGACACCGAAGAGGAGATCGAGAATTTTGGCGCCGAGCTGCGTGACCGCTTCGGCGTGCTGCCGGACGAAGTGCGCTATCTGTTCAAGGTCGCCGCGATCAAGGCGTTCTGCCGCCGGGCCAATGTCGAGAAGATCGATGCCGGTCCGAAGGGTGCCGTCATCGCCTTCCGCGACAATTCGTTCGCGTATCCCGACCGCCTGGTGTCGTTCATCCGCAGCCATGGCCAGGCCGCGAAGGTGCGGCCCGACATGAAGGTGGTGTTCTTGCAGGACTGGGAGACGCCGGAAGAGCGTCTCGTCGGCACCACCGAGATCATGCGTCAGCTCGCGCAGCTCGCACAGAGCAAGAAGGCGGCGTAGGGTGCAAGGTAGTTTCCCCGTCATTGCGAGCGAAGCGAAGCAATCCAGAAATGTATCCGCGGAAGGATGCTGGATTGCTTCGTCGCTTCGCTCCTCGCAATGACGGTGTTACTGGAAGCATTTGTGCGGAGGATAAAGGCGCGTAGCGCCGTGCCCTCTGCACCCGGATCTGGAATCGGTGGCACGCTTCGCTTTGCCCACCCTACGAGATCAATCGAGGTGGAATCTCAAGTAAAGGTTTCCCGCCGGCTCATTCTGGAAATACAAGAGCCCCTGCGGCGCCATGCCGGTAAAAAAGCGGAGCCTCGGTGGCGGGTCGCCGGGCACTATCCTCTGTGATGGCGCACCGAGTTCGAAGAAACAGCAGCCGGGCTTGCCTTCGATTTGAATGCGCGCGTGGTCGGGGTCGTCGCGAGACAGGAAAATGATGACCGTCAGGTTTAGCTTCTCGACCTTCACATGGCATACCCCATAGGGGCACGCCGTCGAACCTGCATCGCCGTCGGTCGGTGTTTCAATGCCGTAATCCAGCCTGTAGTCCTTGGCGTAGCCGGAAGCCGACGTGAGCAGAACGGCGGAAATGAATGCTGTTGCGATTTTCATCATCGACCGGCATATCGAGGCGCACTGACAGACGATTTCTCGCCCGGAGGTTGTGGGCAGCTCGTGTAGAACGAATCGGGAACGATGTCAACCGGCTCGGGGCTTTCGTGCATTGACGACAGCGCTGAGGTCGCCGCGGGTGCGCCTTTTCGGCATCTGATGAACTATCTCAATCCCTGACGACGCGACGGAGAACTCGGATGTTCGGGTCATTACGATCGGGAGCTTGCTTGACGGGCGGGGCGTCCAGAATACGATTGGTCTGAATTGCCTTAGGCGTCGAGAGCACGCCCTGGTCCGTCGGCGATGCAAGAATTTGTATTCTCCCACTTGTCGTTGGTGAAGCATAGATTGGCGGGCGCGCTCGCATGATCGAATCGTTTGGATCGCGCGGACGGATCTCGCTACGGCCGTCATCCTCTAGATTCGGGATCGCATTGCTGGCCTGCTTGATAGCCGCATCAATCATTTGCTTTATAGGACCCAATACTGAGCCGGGGTCATCGACGTATTGCTCGGATGCGATAACGCTGTTCTTAAATCTATTGAGGTCATCGATGGTCTGCTGGACAGATTTTCGCGGCCCCTCGTCCCACCAGGACCCCTTGCCAGACATGTAATGATCTATGACGTCGCGCGCGCGACTCGTGATGTCTTCCTTGTCTGACGGATTGATCGTGACAAACCCAGAGCCGATCGGCGGTAAAGGTTTCTTTTCAATCGTCGGCATGAATAATTCTCTTGCGCAAATGAAAAAACCCGCAGCGGATTTCTCCACGCGGGCCAACTGACTTGTTTCGATGATGCCACTATGCCGGTGTTTTGCCCGACGTGTCAAATGGCTTCGTAAAATCCGTAAGGCTTCATGTCAGCAATTGACGGTTCCTTTGCATGGGGTTGTTTTTCAGATTTTGTCGGATCCTAGGTACCGATCCCGCAAAAGCGGGCGCGATGATATCTACGACGCCGCCCGTGACGCGTCGGCGGATAGCCGCGCCAGCAGCGACCTTGCCGTATCTAACGGCGACAGCGAATCCACGCTGACGACGGGATCGCTGCGCATCTCGTGCTTGCCGTTCGAGGTGTGCCGCATCACCGCGGAGAGGCGGCGGGCGATCATGTGCGCGGTGCGGAAATCGGTCTCTGCGAACACCACGATCACCGAGCCGTCCTTCTGCGCCGTGCCAAAATCCATCTGCCGCATTAGCCGGCTCAGGATGCGCGCGGCATCGAGCTGGGCGCGCGGATTGGCCGGATCGAACGCAAAGCGCGCAACCGAGAGGCCGCCGCCGCGGGCGAGCGTCTGCTCGACCGCCTTGGAGAAATCGCGGGCGAAGGCTTCGACAGTCAACAGGCCGCTGCGCGGATCGAGCCAGCCGCCGGCATCGATCGAGCGCAGCGTGCGGCTGAGCTGCGCCTCCATCGCGTGCTGACGGATCAGCGGCAGCGCGTTGGCCGCGATCCGGACCGGCTCGCCCGAGATGATTTCGAGATTGGGCAGGTCGTAGTTCTGCGTGAGCTCGTGCGCGGTGACCACTACGGGCAGGTTGCGGAAGCGGGTGTCTTCCGCGAGCACCGTGAGGAAGGCATCCGCGACGCGCGCGGTAAAGCCTTCCGCGAGCACGACGCCGTCGATGTCGCGGGTGTTGAGATGCTTTGCTGCGGCCTCGATCGAAAGCGCGCCGATCACGCCCATCCGCTCGCCGAGCGCGACCGAGAGTGCGGGATAGGCCGCGCCGCGGCCGATCAGGAGCACCGTGGCATCACGCGCGGGATCGGCCTCGGGCAGCGAGACCTTTGCCGTTGCCTCCGGCAGCCGGCGCAGCACGGTCGCATGCAGCGTGCGCACGCGCAGTGCTGCGCGCAGCCGCGGGATCAAGCGGTCCGGATCGGCGCCGTGCGTGGCGAAGGGCAGGGCGTTGCGGGGGAGAGTGCCCGGCGCGTCCAGCGCGACGAAGGGAACGTAGAGCGGCTGGTCGGCGATCTTCTTGGCGAGCGGCGCGATGTACGGCTCGTGCCCGCCGGACATTGTGGCGAGCACCGCGGCAGGTTGCACCTGCTCGATAGCGCGGGCGGCGCTCGCCCAGTCGCTGTCGACAATGGGAAAGAGACGGCTCTCGTCGAGTGCCGCGATGAAGGCCGGCCGCTCGGCATTGGACACAAAAAGGATCGGGCCCGCCTGGGACATCGCAAACTCTGATCACGCAATAGGTGATGCGCAATCTAGTTTGGCCGCCTTAATGCGGCGTCAACGGATCAGTCGAACTGCGCTCAAACCGGGCCGGAGCGGTCGCGAAAAGCCTCGACCATCAGGGGGTTAAGCCCGAGCTCGCTGAGCGCTTCGCGGGCCCGGGCGTTGTCCTGGGCACGGCCTGCCAGCCGGTGCCCGGAGAGCCGGTCGGGCAGCGCGGTCAGAAGCGCGCCCTGGCCGAGCCGGCGCGCCCATTCCTGCAGATCGTTGGAGAGGAAACGGTAGCCGCCGACCGCCATGATGCCGGAGGGAGGCGCCGTGATGCAGATCGCGCCACCCGCACGGTCGATCCGCGCGGCGTAGCCGGTGTCGACATAGTCGCGCGGCGGCTGCGCCGTCAGCGTCTCGCCGACCGGTTGCGGCGGTGCGTAGGCCGCGATCGGCACCATCGCTCCGCGCAGGCCCAGTGTTCCCTTCGGCGTGAGCAGGATTTCGCCGGCGATCGAGGACCCCGACTGCTCGCGCGGCGCGCCATGGGGGCCCGGCATCACCGGCACCGGCATGCCGTCTTCGCCACGCCGGACGCCGAACAGCCCGGCCTCGCCGAACAGATAGACGTCCGTGAGCGGCGCATGCGGCGCGATCCAGGCATCGCTCGCCGCGACCTGTTCTGGCGCGCGCCACAGGCCGACGACGTTGCGCAAGGTCGGCATCCGGGCCGCGAGGTCGGAATCGCCGAGCCGCAAAGCGAGTTGCGCGGGCGCGATCAGCACCTCGCAATGGTGCTCGTTGATCTGCTGCTCGAGCACCTCGCTCTCGAACGGATGATGCAGCGCCAGCGTTCCGCCGGAGAGCAGCCACACCGCGAGCGAAGAGGCGAGGCCCGCGAACGACATCGGCGTGAACGCCGCCATCACGGTCGCCCCCTGCTTGATGTCGGCTTCCAGCGACATCGCAAGGCCGGCGGCGATCAGGCTGAAATGCGGCCGCGGCACCGGACGAAAGCCCTCCGCGGTGACGTCGAAGGAGATCATCGCCGCCTTGCGGCCGTCCTGGATGATACTGCGCGTGGTGCCGGGCGGGCGGGCCAGCACCTCGTCGAGCGAGGCCATGCCTTCGGGCAGGTCGGTGCCGAAACCGAAGACGTGGCGGATCGAGAACGCCTCCGCCGCGGCATGCATGGCCAGGTCCGAATAGATCACGCCGTCGACCTTGCTCATGGTGACGATGGCGCGCGCCGCGGTGCGGTTGAGCGCGGCGGTCAGTTCCGCGTGGCGCCAGAGCAGCGGCAGCACGGCGACCACGAGCCCGGCGCGGTGGGCGGCGAGCACGGTGAGCACGAACTCCACCGTGTTCGGAAGTTGGATCGCGATGACGGAATTGGCCGGCAGGCCGGACTCGACGAAGTGCGCCGAAAGCGCCTCGATGGCCCGATCCGCCTCGGCATAGGACAGCCGCCTCGGCTGGTGCCCGGTCACGCGCGCCTTGTTGATGGGGTCGAGCAGCGCCTGCGCGTGCGGCTGGCGGGACAGCGTGCGCTGGAACAGCGTGTCGAGCGTCGGCGATACGGCTGGCTGGTTCACGGCGTCACTTCGCTTGAGGCTGCCCCTTCGACCACCAGGTCTCCGGCAAATAGCCGGACAGCGCCGTGGCCGATGGCCGTTCTATCCGATTCCAGCGCGCGATCCATTGCTCCGATACGTTAAAGAGGGGGATTGTGTAGAAGCCCGCGATCAGGGCGCGGTCGAGCGCCCGCACCGCCGACACGAACGCCGCATGTTCACGGGCCTCCAGCAGGGCTGCGATCATGGCGTCGACCGCCGGATTCTTGGCGCCCATGTAGTTGCGGGTGCCCGGATTGTCGGCCGCAGTGCTGCCCCAGTAGAAATATTGCTCGTTGCCCGGCGACAACGACTGGTCCCAGCGGTTCTGGATCATGTCGAACTCGAAACCGAGCCGGCGCTGGTCGAACTGCACGGGATCGACCGATCGCACGGTCGGCTCGATGCCGGCCCGTTTCAGGTCGCGCTGGAAGGCGAGCGCGATGCGCTCCTGGTCGCGGGTCGTCACCAGCATCTCGAAGGTGAAGGGGACTTTGGTCTTGCGGTTGCGCAGCACGGTTCCGTCGAGATCGTAGCCGGCCTCGGACAGCAGCTTGAGCGCCGCACGCAACGTCGTGCGGTCGCGGCCCGAGCCGTCGGTGACGGGCAGGCGGTAGCTGCCGTCCATGATGTCGGACGGAATTTGTGCGGCGAAGGGTTTGAGAAGCTCGCGCTCACGCGCATCCGCAGGACGACCGTAGGAGGACAGATCCGAGCCGGCAAAATAGCCGGCGACGCGCGAATAGAGTCCGAAGAAGTAGTTGCGATTGACCAGCTCGAAATCGAACAGCAGCGTCAGCGCCTGGCGCACGCGGATGTCGGCGAAGATCGGACGTCGGGTGTTGAACACCAGGAATTCCGAGGGCTGCGGCACGCCGGGCTTGATGGTGTCGCGGATCACTTCGCCGCTTCTAGCCGCGGGAAAATCGTAGCCGTCGTGCCAGCGCAAGGGCTCGTTCTCGACGCGGAAATCATAGAGGCCGCGCTTGAAGGCTTCGAACTGGCCGTTGGCCTCGCGGTAGAAGTCGAGCCTGATCTCGTCGAAATTGTAGAGGCCGCGATTGACCGGCAGGTCGCGGCCCCAATAGTCGGGATTGCGGGTCAGCGTCACGCTGGTGCCGGGCTTCACCATCGTGACCCTGTAGGGGCCCGAGCCGATCGGGGCGGCCATCGTCGTCTCCTCGAAGGTCGCGACGTCGACCGCATGCCTGGGCAGGATCGGCATCAGGCCGAGGATCAGCGGCAATTCGCGGTCATTGGCCCCGGCCAGATCGAAGCGGACGGTGAGGGGATCGACCGCCTCGGCCTTGGCGACCTTGCCGTAGTACTGGCGGAGGTTGGGGCGGCCGTGATCGCGCAGGAGCTGCCAGGAGAACACCACGTCGTCTGCGAGCACCGGCTTGCCGTCCGAAAACCGCGCCCGCGGATCGAGATGGAACGTGACATAGGTCCGCTCGTCGTCGGTCTCGACGGTCCTGGCCAGGAGGCCGTAGAGCGTGAACGGCTCGTCATAGCCGCGCGCGAGCAGGCTCTCGACCACGTAGCCCCGCGTCTGCTGCACCGCCAATCCCTTCACGATGAGGGGATTGAGGCTGTCGAAGGTGCCGAGGATGCCCCAGGTCAGCCGGCCGCCCTTGGGTGCGTCGGGATTGGCGTAGGGCATGTGGGTGAAACCGGCTGACAGTGCCGGCTTGCCGTGCATGGCAATGGCATGAGCTTCCTCGGCCCGCGCCGGGGCCGCCGGAAGCGCAACGGCGAGGAGGAAAGCGAGGCCGCAAATCCGGACGCCAAGGCCCTCGAAATGGCCGTCAAGAAGGCGCGGGAACATGAACATCAGCACACGTTGATTCGAAGACCGGCGGGATACGAATCCTAACACAGGGATTTTCCCCGAAAGCGTCCGCTGTCGCAGTCAAAGATAGTTGTCGGCATTGATCTTTTCGTCCGCCACGTTAAGAAGGCGGGCAATCGCGCAAGAGCGCCGAGCCCGTCACTTTTCCGCCTCTATTGACGGGGAGACAGCCGCGCCCAAGGCGGCTTGGTTCGGTGTTTCGGAGCGGTTCGGGCGCTTCCCGTTCAGAAAGGGTTTTCCGTAATGAATTTCCGTTACTTGGCCGCGTCCGTCCGGCCGCGCGGGCGACTTCTCGCTCTGTTGACGGCGACGGCATTGGTCGTTCCGTTCGCCGCAGAAGCCCAGGCTCCGGCGCCGGCCCCCGGTGCGCCCAAGGCGGCTCCGGCGCCGAAGGCCGCTCCGAAGGCTGCCCCCAAGGCGCCCGCGCCGGCCCAGGCTCCCCAGGCCCAGCAGGCCCCCGCTCAGGGCGCCCCCGCGCAGCAGAACGGCCAGCCCGCCGACCAGCAGATCCAGCTGATCTACGCGCCGTGGACCAAGTTCTGCCTCAAGGGCCAGGACGCCAATGCCAAGCAGGTCTGCTTCACCGGCAAGGACGGCCGCATCGAGTCGGGCCAGCCGGTCATCGCCGCCGTGATCATCGAGCCGGAAGGCGAGCCCAAGAAGATCCTGCGCGTGACCTTGCCGCTCGGCATGCAGCTCGTCCACGGCACCCGCATCATCGTCGACAACAATGCGCCGCTGCAGAGCCCGTACGTGATCTGCTTCGCCAATGGCTGCATGTCGGACTACGAGGCGACCCCGGAGCTCATCAACAACATGAAGAAGGGGCAGAATCTCGTTGTGCAGGCGATCAACGCCAACGGCGCGCCGCTGACGCTGCCGCTGCCGCTCGCGGGCGAGTTCGCCAAGGCCTATGACGGCCCGCCGACCGACCCGAAGCAGTTTGAGGAAACTCAGAAGAAGCTTCAGGAAGAGCTGCAGAAGAAGGCCGAAGAGCAGCGCAAGAAGCTCGAGCAGCAGGGTGGAGCTCCCGGCGGGGCTCCGGCGGCGCAGAAGTAATCGGGACTCAAGGCCCGACCATGAAAAAGGCGCTCGGTTCGAGCGCCTTTTTTGCTGGTTCGTTTGTTTTTGTTGGTCGGCTTGCCGAGGCGAAAATCAGTTCAGCGACGGGTTGCGCGGCCGGTAGCCGCCGCCCTTGTCCTTCACGAAGATCTCGGCGACCTGCGAATGGCGGATCGGCTCGCCGGAATCATCGGGCAGGAGATTCTGCTCCGAGACATAGGCGACGTATTCCGACTCCGCGTTCTCAGCGAGCAGGTGATAGAACGGCTGGTCCTTATGGGGCCGGACCTCCTCGGGGATCGACAGCCACCACTCCTCGGTGTTGTTGAATTCCGGATCGATGTCGAAGATCACGCCCCGGAACGAAAAGATCCGGTGGCGCACGACCTGTCCGATCTGAAATTTCGCGGTCCGCGCTTTAATCATCCTTCGTCGATAGACCAGGATTGTGGCCGATGCTAGTGCCCTGATCCGGAATTAACCCGCCGGTAAGGGGTGGATAGCCCCCAAGCCTTCAGAAAACACTTCATCAATGGTCGATATCCTCAATCTGGCCCTTCCTTATTTCGGCCTGATCTTCGTCGGTTTTGCCTGCGGCAAGGCCAAGTCCCTGCCGGAATCGGGGCTGGCCTGGATGAACTTCTTCCTGCTCTACGTGTCGCTGCCGGCGCTGCTGTTTGCGATCATGTCGAAGACGCCGTTTTCGGAGCTGAACAACCCGCCGTTCCTGGTGGCCACCACGCTCTCGACGGTTGCGGCGTTCACCATTGCACTCGTCGTCGGGAAGGTTCTCGGCCGGCTGTCGCTGCGCGAGGCGACGCTTGCCGGGCTGTCCGGCGGCTACGGCAATATCGGCTATATGGGGCCGGGGCTGGCGTTGGCCGTGCTCGGGCCGAAGGCGGCGGCGCCGACCGCGCTGATCTTCTGCTGCGACAGCATCTTCCTGTTCACGATCGTGCCGCTGCTGATCGAGCTCTCCGACCGCGATCATCCCTCGCTGGTGCACGCCTTCGGCGTGGTGCTGAAGCAGATCGTGCTCAACCCGCTGATCATGTCGGCCTGCTTCGGCGCGGCTGTCGCGGCGCTCCATCTCGAGCTGCCGGTAGCGCTCGATCGCACCATCACCTTCCTCCAGAACGCCGCGGCTCCGACTGCGCTGTTCGTGCTCGGCGTGACGGTGGCGTTACGGCCGTTCGACCGCGTGCCCTGGGAGGTGCCGGGCGTGATTGCGGTCAAGCTCCTTATCCATCCGCTCGCTTCGTTGGCCCTAATGCTGGCCTTCGGTCCGTTCGCGCAGCCGTGGGCCGCGACTGCCGTGCTGATGGCCTCGCTGCCGCCGGCGCTGAACGTGTTCGTCATCGCGCGCCAGAACGACGCCTGGATCGAATCCGCTTCGGTCGCGGTGCTGCTCGGGACCTTCGCATCCGTGGTCACGCTGACCAGCGTGATGTGGTTCATCCAGACCGGGCGGCTGGCGTTTCCGTGAGCCGCCAGATTACCGCCGCCAGGTGGGCGTCAAACCTTCGCGCATGGCGAAGCGCCGCAACGGGCCGATGGCGCTGAGCAGGTGCATGCCCACCGCACGGACCGGCTGGAGCGGCAGGAAGTCGTTGAGCAGCGAGCGGTTGGCAATGTCGATTGCGAAGGTCCGGCTTAGGATGTCCGGACGCCGCGCCCAGTCGTAGCGCGCCAGCACCTCAAGAGCGCCGGGATCGCGGCCGGCCGCGATCGCGTCACCCGCGACCTTGGCGATGTCGGCGGCGTCCCGGAGACCGAGATTCAGACCCTGGGCGCCGATCGGGGGCACCACATGCGCGGCTTCGCCGACCAGTGCGATGCGGTCGCGGGCAAAGGACCTTGGCCGCTCGATTGCCAGCGGGAACAGGTTGCGACCGGGCTCGACTGTCATCTGTCCCAGGATGGAATGCGACTGCTTCTCGATCGCGGCGGACAGCTCGTCGTCGGTCAGGGCGCGAAGCCGTTCGGCCTCCTTGGGGGCCGAGACCCAGACGATGCTGGAGCGGTTGCCGGGCAGGGGCACGAACACGCAAGGCCCGTGCGGGGTGTGGAACTCGGTCGAGACGTTCCGATGTGGCCGCGCATGGGCGACGTTGAAGGTCAGCGCGGTCTGGGTCAGATCGCGCCGCGTAACCGCAATGCCGGCTGCCTCACGGCAGAGCGAATGCCGGCCGTCGGCGCCGACCACGAGGCGCGCTGTCAAAAAGCGTCCGGAGGCTGTGCGGATGGCGACATCGTCGGCCTCGATAACCACGCTCTCGGCGTCGTCGTCGAAACGGACAAGCTCGGGCAATTCGGCCGCGCGTTCTTCCAGCGCCAGCATCAGCGAGCGGTTGTCGATGTTGTAGCCGAAGGCCTCCAGGGCGATTTCGTGACAGGAGAACCGGACCTCCGGGGCGCGGATCAGCCGGCCGGTGTCATCGACGAGACGCATGACCTCGAGCGCGGCCGCCTTGTCCTTGCAGCGGGACCAGACGCCGAGGCTCTCCAGGAGATCGACGGAGGCGCCGAGCAGCGCGGTCGTGCGGTTGTCGGCATAGGGGGTGCGCCGCGCTACCAGCGCGGTACGCACGCCGGCTTCAGCCAGCGCGATCGCCGCCGCGAGGCCTGCCGGTCCGCCGCCGATAACGGCCGCGTCAAAAGAGACCGATGCATCTGTCATGAAGGGACAAATGACATGCCCCGCGGCAAATTCAAGTCCGCTTATTTTGCCTGATTTTGTGACGAATTGAGCGGCCCTGCGCCGCAATGGCGGATGTGCAAACCGGTCTCATTCTGATAGCAGAAGCCATGGACAGCCAAGAGGATTCCCTGAAGCCAACACCGGTGATCCGCGCCGCGGCCTTTTCGGTGCACGTCTTCACCGCATTCGGCGGAGCGCTCGCGCTGCTGGCGATGCTGGAGGCCGTGCGCGAGCATTGGGCGGCGATGTTTCAGTGGCTGGGAGTCGCGCTGATCGTCGACGCGATCGACGGGCCGATCGCGCGAAGGCTCGACGTCAAGAACGTGCAGCCGAACTGGTCGGGCGACGTGCTCGATCTCGTGGTCGACTTCGTCACCTACGTGTTCGTGCCGGCCTATGCGATCGTCGCCAGCGGCCTCCTGCTGCCGGTTGCCGCGCCGCTGCTGGGGATCGCGATCATCGTCACCAGCGCGCTCTATTTTGCTGATTTGCGCATGAAGGCCGATGACAACCATTTCCGCGGCTTTCCGGCGCTGTGGAACGCCGCGGCGTTCTACCTGTTCCTGCTGCACTGGCCGCCGGTGCTGTCGACGCTGCTGGTCGCGGCGCTGGTCGTGTTGACATTCATTCCCTTCCACGTGCTGCATCCGGTCCGCGTCGTGCGGCTGCGCTGGCTGACGCTGTCGCTGATCGCGATCTGGGCGCTGCTCGGCCTCTACACGCTGGAAATGGATTTCCGCGTCGGCCCCGTCGCCACCATTGCGCTGTGCGCGATCGCGCTCTGGATCACCTTCAGCGACGCGCTGATCCGGCTCGTCAAATCCTTCGCATGATGCATCTGTTGACAAGCCCCGAAGCCTGGGCCGCGCTGCTGACCCTGACTTCGCTCGAGATCGTGCTCGGGATCGACAACGTCATCTTCATTTCCGTCATCGTCTCGCGCATTCCGGAAAAGCAGGCCAACCGCGCGCGCCAGATCGGACTGGGGCTGGCGCTGGTATTCCGCATCGTCCTGCTCAGCGCGCTGGTCTGGCTGATCGGCCTGACCGAGCCGGTCTTCACCGTGAAGGGCAACGCATTCTCCTGGCGCGACATCATCCTGGTCGGCGGCGGCCTGTTCCTGATCGCCAAAGCCACGCACGAGATCCACGGTGAGGTCGAGGCCGACGAGGCGGGCGGCGAGGGGGCGTCCGGCGGCAACGCCTTCTTCTGGGCGATCGCCCAGATCATCGTCATCGACATGGTGTTCTCGCTGGACTCGATCATCACCGCGATCGGCATGGCGCAGGACATCGAGATCATGATCGCGGCCGTCGTGATCGCCTGCCTCATCATGTACATTTCGTCGGGACCGGTGGCGCGGTTCGTCGCCGAGCATCCGACCACCAAGATGCTGGCGCTGGCCTTCCTGGTGCTGATCGGCGTTGCGCTGGTGGCGGATGGATTCCAGTTTCACATTCCGCGCGGTTACATCTATTTTGCGATTGCGTTCTCGGCGGCGGTCGAGTTCTTCAACGTGCTGGCAAAGCGCAATCGCAAGAAGGCCGGCCGTTAACGCTTAAGTTGTTCCATCCGGCGTCGAGTTGACAAGGCAGGCGCGATGCCTTTCGCTTGCGAGGCGGGAGGGAAGCGAGGGAGGCCAAGCGATGACCAAAGCGGTCCGGGTGCACAAGGTCGGAGGTCCCGAAGCCCTGGTCTATGAGAGCATCGACGTGCCGGCGCCGGGCCCCGGCGAGGTGCGTATCCGCCAGCACGCGGTCGGGCTGAACTTCATCGACGTCTATTATCGCACCGGGCTCTACAAGGCGCCGGGACTTCCCTTCATCGCCGGCAACGAGGCCGCCGGCGAGGTCGTCGCTGTCGGCCCGGGTGGGACGCATTTCCATCCCGGCGATCGCGTCGCCTACTACCACAATCTCGGCGCCTATGCCGGCGAGCGCAACATCCCCTGGGAGCGGCTGGTCAAGCTGCCCGACCACATCACTTACGAGCAGGGCGCCGTGCTGATGCTCAAGGGGCTGACGGTCTGGTACCTCCTGCACAAGACCTTCAAGGTCGAGCCGCATCATCGCGTGCTGATCCACGCCGCGGCGGGCGGCATCGGCCTGTTGGCCTGCCAATGGGCGCAGGCGATGGGAGCACATGTGATTGGCACGGTCGGCTCGCGCGCCAAGGCCGAGCTCGCGGAAGCCAATGGCTGCGACCACGTCATCCTCTACAACGAGGAGGATTTCGTCGCGCGCGTGAAGCAGATCAGCCGCAACGAAGGCTGCGACGTCGTCTATGACGGCGTCGGCAAGGCGACGTTCCCGGGCTCGCTGTCCTGTCTGAAGCCGCGTGGCATGTTCGTCTCGTTCGGCAATGCCTCAGGGCCAGTGCCGCCCTTCGCGATCGCCGAGCTCAACAATCACGGCTCGCTGTTTGCGACCCGGCCGAAGCTCAACGACTACATCGGCAAGCGCTCCGAGCTCCTGGAAGGCGCCGACACGCTGTTTGCCGCCGTCATCAGCGGCAAGCTGCACGTGCCGATCAATCACGCCTACGCGCTGAAGGACGCAGCAAAGGCGCATATCGATCTCGAAAGCCGCGCCACGACAGGCGCCTCGATCTTGAAGCCGTAAGTGCAGTTCCGAAGTGACGTCATGCCCGGGATTGTCCCGGGCATCCACGTTCTCCGTGCTGCGCGTCAAGCGTGCATGACCGGGACAAGCCCGGCCACGACGGTGGTGGTGGCTACGCAACGCGTCTTGCCGCGCCGGCCTTGGTGAGAATTCCGTCGAGACAATCGATCATCTCGGCGATCTCCTGCCGCGTGACGTTCAGCGCCGGCATGAAGCGCAGCGCGTCGACCTGCGGCGCGTTGAGAAGTACGCCGGCCTCGAACGCCTGGGCGACGATGCTGGGCGCGATCGGCAGCTTGAGGTCGAGCGCCAGAAGGAGGCCACGGCCGCGCACGCCGCCAAGGCCGTGCCGGGCCGAGACCTTCTGCAGCTCGCTCTCGAGCAATAGGCCAGTTTCAGCGACCGACTTCAGGAAGTCGGGCTTGCTGACCTGCTCCAGCACGGCGAGCCCCGCGGCGCACATGATCGGGTTGCCGTTGAACGTGCCGCCCTGGTCGCCGTGCGCGAAGCACGACGCGCGCTCGGTCGCAAGCAGCGCCGCGAGCGGCACACCGCCGCCGATGCCCTTGCCGAGCGTCATGATGTCCGGCGCGATCCCGGCATGCTCGTAGTGGAAGAGCCTTCCGGTCCGGCCCATTCCGGTCTGGATCTCGTCGAAGATCAGGAGCAGGCCGTGCGCCGCAGTGAGCGCGCGCAGCTCCTGCAGGAACTGATCGGTTGCCTGCCACACGCCGGACTCGCCCTGGATCGGCTCGAGCATCACCGCGACGGTGTTGTCGTTGATCAGCGCTTCGACCGAGGCGATGTCGTTCAGCTTCGCCTTCTTGAAGCCGGCGACTTTCGGTTCGAACAATGGTTCGAACGCCTTCTTGCCCGAGGCCGACATCGTCGCCAGCGTGCGGCCGTGAAAGCCGCCTTCGAAGCTGATGATTTCGAACGCGCCGCCCTTGTGCAGGCCGCCATATTTGCGCGCGAGCTTGATCGCGCCTTCATTGGCCTCCGCGCCGGAATTGGCGAAGAACACCTGGTCGAAAGCGCTGTTCTTAACCAGCGCTTGCGCGAGCTTGAGGCTGGGCTCGTTGTAGAAGGCCGGGCTCGGCGTCAGGAGCCGCTTGGCCTGCGCGGCAAGGGCGTCGGCGATCGCGGGCGGCGAATGGCCGAGGCTGTTGACGGCCCAGCCCTGGACGAAATCGAGATAGCGCTTGCGACTGTCGTCCCAGAGGTAGGACCCCGCGCCGCGGACGAACACGGCCTTGGGCCGTGCTGTGATGTCCATCAGCGCGTCATACGGATGGGTGGCGGTGGTCATGTCGAACTCCTCTGGAGGCGGGTGAAAACGGCGCGCGAAAAGCAAGAAGGCCGCACTTTGCGGGTGCGGCCTTCTCGAAAACTCTGCTGATGTTAGTGCTTCAGCGGCGTCGTCGGACATGGCGCAACCCATCATCGTCGCGGGTGCGACGACGGAAAGCTGCGCGGCGGTGGGTCCGAGAGTTGATCATGGGGCGCGGCCATACAGCCGAATGGCGGGGCTTGTCAAGCAGGCGTTTTGCAGAGCACCCGCCCAGCGTGCATCGATCAGGTCAGATGCGTGGCCTCTTCGGCGTCCTCCTCGCTCCAATCCGCATCGGCGATCGACGTGTCGATCAGCTCGCCACGCAGAAGCTTGAGCGGGGATTTCCAGTACAGCGCGATGTTGTGGAAGGGATCGGTCAGCACCTTGAAGACCCACACCAGCCCGGTCGTGACGTCGCGCGTCAGGAAGAGCTGGATCATGCGGAAAAGACCGCCGCCGATGCCGATCGCGAGCCAGACCGCGCCGACGTGGCGGATGAAGTCGAGCCGGCCGGCGGGCGGATCGAACAGGCCGAAAAGCGTCGGGACCGCGTAGAGCACGAGCGGCGTGCTGCCCCAGACCAGCAGCAGGATGATCTTGCGGGTCTGGTTGTAGCCGACCTTGACCGCTTCCTTGTATTCGTTGCTGACGTCGTTGACGGCGTCATAGCCGTTGGGCTCGAAGAAGAAGTGTCCGGTCTGCCGCGTCAGCATCGCGAGCCAGCCGACGAGGCCCGCGAGTGCGGGGTCTTTGAACAGCAGCGCGTAGCAGCCGAGGAAGATCACGGCGCTGATCAGATGCAGCGTCTGATTGACGGTGCTCTGGTGGTAGTAGCGGTAATCGTCGAAGCGCTGCGTGCGCAGCATGTTCGAAACACGGCTCATCATCAAACCTCGCTCGCGTTGAAAAGCGCGGCAGGCATAGGCCGAGTCCGTGACTGATGCGTGAATGCACTATAGTTTCACATCGCGCTTCGCTTGCGGCCGCACGCGATGTGATGCTGCGGTCGAGAGTTACTCGACGCCACCGGTCGTTGTTCGAAATGAGCTTAAGCGATTTGTCGAAATCAGCCGGCGCGCGATCGGCCTCGCCGTGTTCGCGATAGGGCATGCCGCGATTGAACCAGGCGCCGGAATCCTTCGGATCGAGATCGATGGAGCGGCTGAGATCGGCCACGGCGCGCTCTGCTTCGGCCTTGCGGCGAAACAGTTCGCCTCGGTTGGCGAGTGCCAGCGCATTCGATGGATTGGTCAGCAGCACGGCCGAACAGCCGGCGATGCGCTGGTCGCCGCTGGCCGTCTCGGTCTCGAAGCACCATTGGCGAGCCTGTGCGGCTGATTGGGATCGGGCGGCAGCGGGGACGGAAAGTGCGGGCAGGATCAATGCGACGCAGATCGCATGCAAGCTGTGCCCAATACCGGTCATTTCGTCGCATTTCATCGATTGCCAGACGGAAACCATCGCGCCTCTAGCGCGTTTGTGATCGACCGACGCAGTTTGGTTCGAACCGGAGGAGTACCGAATCAGACCAAAAGGGGCGCGGGACCAACCAGACAGTTTTTTGCCTTGCCAGATACGCTTTACCCGATCGACCTCGACAGCATCCGCGGCGCGTTTCCGCCTGGCATCGAGGCGCCATCTCTGCTGCTCGATTTTGCCGGCTGGCTCAGGGGACGCCCCTGGGGCAGCGTTGGCTGCTTTTCGCTCCAGGGCCAGTTCTCCGACCAGGCGCCGATCTTCGACGGCAGCGCCTTGCGCGACAGGTTCGCGCTGTTCATGCGGTTGCCGGACGGCTCGGCCGTCGGCGGCTGGTATGGCGCGGGGCTCGACCGGGACAATCCGCCCATCGTCGGGCTCGGTTCGGAGGGCGACTATGCGGTCCTCGCGCCGACGCTCGATGGCCTGCTCGAGCGATTGACCTCGCAGGCGTTCGAGAACGCCTGGCACGATCTGCTGCCGGATGACGAGGTCGAATGCCAGACCATCGAGCTCGCGCGATGGCTGGCCGGGCGCGCGCCCGGCGAGCAGCTGGCGCCGTGCGAGGAGCCGTCGTCGGAGCTGCCCGACTTCCGCGGCTTCGTCGAAAAATGGAGCCGGGATCGCGAGGACTATTGGGCCAATCACCGGCTGATGGCCGAGCTTGGCTGGCGGCTCGCGGCGCACCTGCCGAAGGGCAAGAATGCCTGGGACAAGACGCGCTTCGAGGTCGCGATCGTCGGCGCGCAATATCAGGCGCGGGTTCTGTCACGCGGGCCGCAGCCGTTCGAGGAGGCCGCGTCGATCGAATCCCTGCTACGGGACTTGCGCGAGGAGATGCGGCGGGCGCAGCCCGAACTCGGGCTCTGGTATGCGATGAACTTCGGGCTCTATGCCGACGGCCGCGTCATGCCGAGCTTCGAATACGACGTGCATCCGATGATCGACGGCGAGCCCGCAAAACTGTCCGAAGCCAAGGCGGATCTTGCCCGGGCGCCGCGGCCGGAGCGCTGGGTGCCGAAATGGCTGATCTGACGGCGCGAGGTCAGAACCCCGCGACGCTGCCGTGCAGATCGTATTGGTCCGCACGCTCGATCTTGGCGGTCACGATCTCGCCGACGCGCAAGGGGCGGCGGCTCGACAGATAGACCGCGCCGTCGATCTCGGGCGCATCGGCCTTCGAGCGGCCTTTTGCAACGGTCGGGCCGACCTCGTCGATGATGATCTGCTGGCGGGTGCCGACCTTGCGCTTCAGCCGCCTTGCCGAAATCTTCTGCTGCCGCGCCATCAGCGCGTTGTAGCGCTCCTGCTTCACCTCATCGGGCACGGGATTGGCGATCGCGTTCGACGTGGCGCCGGCGACCGGCTCGTATTTGAAGCAGCCGAGACGATCGATCTCGGCCTCCTCCAGCCAATCGAGCAGATAGGCGAAATCGGAATCGGTCTCGCCGGGGAAGCCGACGATGAAGGTCGAGCGGAGTGCGAGATCAGGGCATTCCTCGCGCCAGCGCTTGATCCGCGCCAGCGTCTTGTCCTGCGCCGCCGGCCGCTTCATCGCCTTCAGCACCTCCGGGCTCGCATGCTGGAAGGGGATGTCGAGATAGGGCAGCACCTTGCCTTCGGTCATCAGCGCGATGACCTCGTCGACATGCGGGTAGGGATAGACATATTGCAGCCGGACCCAGGCGCCGAGCTCGCCGAGCTCGCGCGCGAGGTCGAGGAATCTGGCGCGCACCGCGCGATCCTTCCACGGGCTCTCGGCATATTTCAGGTCGACGCCGTAGGCCGAGGTGTCCTGCGAGATGACGAGCAGCTCCTTGACGCCGGCGCCGACCAGCCGCTCGGCTTCGCGCAGCACGTCATTGGCCGGACGCGAGACGAGGTCGCCGCGCAGATTCGGAATGATGCAGAACGTGCAGCGGTTGTTGCAGCCCTCGGAGATCTTCAAGTACGCGTAGTGGCGCGGCGTCAGCTTGATGCCCTGCGGCGGCACCAGGTCGAGATGCGGATTGTGCGCCGGCGGCAGCGCGCGGTGCACGGCATCGAGCACGCTCTCGTACTGCTGCGGACCGGTGATGGAGAGCACGCCGGGATAGGCCTCTTCGATCTGCTTGGGCTCGGCGCCCATGCAGCCGGTCACGATCACCTTGCCGTTTTCGGCCATGGCCTCGCCGATCGCCGAGAGCGATTCCTGCTTGGCACTGTCGAGGAAGCCGCAAGTGTTGACGATGACGATGTCGGCCCCGTCATGCTTGCGGGCGAGCTCATAGCCCTCGGCGCGCAGCCGCGTGATGATGCGCTCGGAATCCACCAATGCCTTGGGACACCCGAGTGATGTGAATGAAATACGCGGCGCTCTTTCCATGTACTCGCCTGGAACCTGCATCTGAATTGTTCGGATATGCGATCCAACTAATTGATCCGATGGTGAAATTCAATAACTAACGTGCGCGGCGCGATGCTAAAGCAGTACTCGCGCATATATGATGCGATCGGCCAGTAGCTAGGGAGGTATGGACTGACCGAGGGCCCCTGACGGTGGAAGCTCGTTCCGATCGAGCGAGTGGAGCCGAGATGAGTTGCTCGAACGTGCACGTTTTAGTTGTTATTCTGTTTCTTGCTTGATTCCACGGAGCTTTACTGCGATGCGCCGTTTCATCTTCGGCCTGGCTTTCGTTACCGTTTCCTGCGGCGCGATGTTTCCGGCGCGGGCTGAAGTCGACAAGATCATCCATGTCTGCGATCGGCAAGAACGATTGTGTCCTGAATTCAGGCCACGCGTGAACGCACCCGATGGGTGGGCGAGGGACGAGGCCGCGAGTCTCAAGTACGGCGCCTCAATGTTCGTGCCTAACGGGAAGAAATTCGGCAAAGCCGAAGCGATCATCTATGCCGAAGGCCGCTACAACAAGGATCGGACCGAATTGGTTCAATGGGTCGCAGCCAGCGATCGGGATTGGACGACGACATCCGGCAAGAATGCCAAGATCACCACGCTTCCCTCGGTCAACCCGAAGGTCATCATCAACCGCTACGACAATCCGTCCCTGAAGGACCAGCCGATCGAAGTAATCGCGCATTACGCCGATCTCGACAAGGACGGCAATTCTTACGTTGTGCGGCTAGCGGTCTCCGGCCTCAACGAGACGGCGGTGCTGGCTGCCGTGCCACTTCTCGACAAGATGATCGTTGGCGCGAAGATTCCGTGAGGGCACAAGCCCAGATGTTCGGGTCACGACAGGTAGGGCTCCGATGGACCACATGAGTTCCGCTTCGCCGCCTTAACGAGTACACGCGTTAATTGACGAGTTGATAGTCCAGATGACAGCTGCCTTCGGGCGACATTTTTCTTTGAGAGCGGCTCAAAAAGTTTACATTCGTTGTCTCAGGCGCACCCGGGCGACACGAAGCTGACCTTGGGCGCAGCCGTCTGATCCATACCTGATCCGCCTGATTGACTGCCTGCGGCTAGTCCTAATTTCTCACAATTACAACCCTTTGCATGGGGCCCGGGCGTGCTATGGATGCGAGTCCGGGGTGGGTGAGTTGAGCGATGAGCGCCGAACAGTCGCCGAAAATCGTGATTGTCGACGAAAGCCCGGTCCGGGCTGCGATCCTTGAGGAAGGCTTGCGGGAGGCGGGCTTCACCGAGGTCGTCCATATCCGCGAGATGCAGAGCCTGCTCGCGCGCATCTACGCCGTCGACCCCGACATCATCCTGATCGACCTGGAAAATCCGAGCCGCGACGTCCTGGAACAGATGTTCCAGGTCAGCCGCGCCGTGCGGCGGCCGATCGCGATGTTCGTCGACCAGAGCGATTCGGCCTCGATCCAGGCCTCCGTCGAGGCCGGCGTCTCCGCCTACATCGTCGACGGGCTGAAGAAGGAGCGCATCAAGCCGATCCTCGACCTCTGCGTGTCGCGCTTCAACGCGTTTGCGAAACTCCAGGAAGAGCTGGAGCGCACCAGGTCGCAGCTCGAGGACCGCAAGATCATCGAACGCGCAAAGGGTATTCTGATGAAGGTCAAGGGCCTCACCGAGGACGAGGCCTATGTGCTGCTGCGCTCCACCGCCATGCGCGAGAAAAAGAAGATCGGCGAGATCGCCCAGTCGATCATCACCGCATCGGAGATGCTGAAATGACCGGACCGCTGCGCATAGGGTTCATCCCGCTGGTCGATGCCGCCGCGCTGATCGTCGCCGTCGACAAGGGGTTTGCCGCCGCCGAAGGGCTCGAGATCGAACTGGTGCGCGAGGTGTCCTGGTCCAACGTCCGCGACAAGCTCAATATCGGCCTGTTCGACGCCGCGCATCTGCTCGCGCCGGTCGCGATCGCATCATCGCTCGGGCTGGGTCATGTCAAGGTGCCGATCGCCGCGCCCTTCAACCTCGGCATCAACGGCAACGCGATCACGGTCTCGCCGGCGCTTTACGCCGCGCTGATGGAAGAGATTGACGGCGACCGCTTCGATCCGCTTGTGACGGCGAAAGCGCTGGCGCGGGTGGTGGCAAAGCGCCGCCAGGCCGGCGCCGAGCCCCTGACCTTCGGCATGACCTTTCCGTTCTCGACCCACAATTACCAGCTTCGGTTCTGGATGGCGGCGGCCGGCGTCGATCCCGACGAGGATGTGCGTCTGGTGGTGTTGCCGCCGCCCTACATGGTCGACAGCCTCGCCAACGGCCATGTCGATGCGTTCTGCGTCGGCGCGCCATGGAACTCGGTCGCCGTCGATCTCGGCATCGGCCATATCCTGCATTTCGTCTCCGACATCCTCCTGCGCGCGGCGGAGAAGGTGCTGGCGGTCCGCCAGGCGTGGGCCGACAAGAACTGCGAAACCGTTGCCGCGCTCGTGCGCGCCGCCGTGAAGGGCGCCGCGTTCATCGAGCATCCGGAGAATCGGGCCGAGGCAGCGCGCATCCTGGCGCGGCCGGAGCGGATCGGGGTCAATGCCACAGTAATTCAGCGCAGCCTTGATGGGCGTCTGAAAATCTCGCCCGACGGCACGCTGCGCGAAAGCAATCGCTACCTTCTGGTCGGGCGCGAAGGGGCAGGGCGGCCCGATCCGGCGCAGGCGGCCTGGCTCTATGCCCAGATGGTGCGCTGGGGGCAGACCGCGCTCAGCCCGGACGCCCTCGTGACGGCCATGGATGTATTCCGGGCCGATCTCTACGACGCTGCCGTGGGGCGGAGCGGGCTAGCTACGGACGAAGCGAGCGTCGCGTTCGGCGCCTTTGCCGGTCCTGCCTTCGACCCTCGCGATGTCGCCGGCTATCTCGCCTCATTCGACGTCGCCCGGCGCGCTCGCTAGCGTTGCTTAAAAATTGGGCGTCACGATTCGAAGCCTAATTTTTGGGCCGTTGCTGCCCCAAGCAGCATGAATACTAATCCACTTCATGCGCCGCACACAAAGCTAAATAGCTGATTCCAAGCAATTTCCTAACTTTTGCTGCGTTGGCACACTCCTTGAATAGGAGGTGGCAAGCCGCCCGGCGTGGGCGCCGGCGGCCCCAAGTCCATGATGGATTTCCGCAGCAACGAGGCTGATCGGATCGCCCCCGGGAACCGGTCAGGCCGCGCGCGCCTGCAATCGTGCTCCCAGCGATCAACACCGTTTCAACCCGTTGTCGACCGCCACGCGCGGCAAGCTGGAGCTTCGATATGGATTACGCAAAACCCTCCGACGTCGTCGCCTCGATGGTCGATGCCAGCCTGAAGAAGCTGGCGCTCGGCCCGCGCGACATCATGATCCGAGGCGCGATCTCGGGGGCGCTGCTGGGCGCCGCCACCACGCTCGCCTTCACCGGCGCGCTTACGACCGGCCAGCCCCTCGTCGGCGCGCTGATCTTTCCTGTCAGCCTCGTGATGATCGTCCTGCTCGGGCTCGAGCTGGTCACCGGCAGCTTCGCCATCGTTCCGCTCGCGCGCCTCGAGGGCAAGGCGACCTGGAACGCCGTGATCGCCAACTGGTCCTGGGTCTTCGTCGCCAATCTGCTCGGCAGCCTTGCCTTCGGCGCCTTGATCGCGATCTCGCTCACCAACATGGGCAAGGTCGAAGTCGCCGGCGTCGCGGCGCGCATCGTCGCGGTGGCCGAGGCCAAGACGATCGGCAATGCCGCGATCGGCACCGCCGGGATGGTCTCCGTCTTCGTCAAGGCCATCCTCTGCAACTGGCTGGTCTGCCTCGGCGTCGTCATGGCGATGACCTCGACCTCGACGGTCGGCAAGATCGCGGCGACGTGGCTGCCGATCTTCCTGTTCTTCGCGCTCGGCTTCGAGCACGCCGTCGTCAACATGTTCGTCATCCCGACCGGCATGCTGCTCGGCGCCAAGGTCAGCGTCTCCGACTGGTGGCTGTGGAATCAGATTCCCGTGACGCTCGGCAATCTCGTCGGCGGCTTCGTCTTCACCGGTCTTGCGCTCTACGCAACGTACAAGCCCGCAAAGCCGGCAGCCGAAGTGGCGCAGGTCGCGGTCCAGGCAGCAGAGTAGGTCCAGTCATCCCATGAAACTCGACACGACACCCACGGCCGACTTCTCCGACGAGCAGAAGCGCTATCTCGAAGGCTTCATGTCCGGCCTCCAGGTCGGGCGTGTCGGGCGCGCCTTTGCCGCCGGCGGCACGCCTGCCGCCGCTGCTGGCGCACCGTCGGAGCCGACCGGTCCGGATGCCGCGGCAATCAAGGCGCAGGACAAGCTCACGGCGGCGGGCAAGAAGCTCACCGACCAGGAGAAGTTCAAACGCGAGCTGCATCCCTTCGACGGCTATGAACGGCTGAAGGATCAGGCGCGCAACAACGCCAACCCGACGCCGGCGGACAATTTCCGCTGGCGCTATTACGGCATCTTCTGGGTGGCGCCGGCGCAGACCTCCTACATGGCGCGCCTGCGTATCCCCAACGGGATTTTGAAGCACTGGCAGATGTCTGAGCTTGCGGATCTCGCCGAGGCCTATGGCGGCGGCTACACCCATGTCACGACCCGCGCCAACTTCCAGATCCGCGAAATCGAGCCGAAGAACACGGTCGCCCTGCTCGAGGGCATCCAGGACATCGGCCTGTGCTCGCGCGGCTCCGGTGCGGACAATATCCGCAATGTCACTGGCACGCCGACCGCCGGCATCGATCCGCAGGAGCTGCTCGACACGCGCCCCTATGCGCGCGAGTGGCACTACCACATCCTCAACGATCGCTCGCTCTACGGCTTGCCGCGCAAGTTCAACGTCGCCTTCGACGGCGCCGGCAAGATCGCGGCGCTCGAGGAGACCAATGACATCGCGTTCACCGCGGTCGAGGTCAAGGACGGCTTCGGCGTCGCGCCCGGCGTCTGGTTTCGTCTCGGCCTCGGCGGGATCACCGGACACAAGGACTTTGCCAAATATTCCGGCATCGTGGTTCGTCCCGAGGACGCCACCGCAGTCGCGGACGCCATCGTGCGCGTCTTCATCGAGCATGGGGACCGCACCAACCGCACCAAGGCGCGGCTGAAATACGTGCTGGATACGATGGGCCACGACGCGTTTCTCAAGCTGGTCGAGGAGCTGCTCAAGAAGCCCTTCGCGCGCGTTCCGGCGGAAGCACTTGCGCCGCGGCCCGCAACCGACCGCATGGCCCATGTCGGCGTGCACAAGCAGAAGCAGGCTGGCCTCAATTGGATCGGCGTCGCCCTGCCGGTCGGCAAGCTCACCTGCGAGCAGATGCGCGGCATCGCCAAGATCGCCCAGGACCTCGGCGACGGCGACATCCGTCTGACCGTCTGGCAGAACCTTCTGATCTCCGGCGTGCGCGACGAAAGCGTGGCGCTGCTGACGGCGGCCATCGAAAAGCTCGGCCTCGCGACGCAGGTGTCGAACGTCCGTGCCGGCCTGATCGCCTGCACCGGCAACGCCGGCTGCAAGTTCGCAGCGTCCGACACCAAGCGTCACGCCGCCGCGATCGGCGACTGGTGCGATGCGCGCATCAACCTCGATACGCCGCTCAACATCCATCTCACCGGCTGCCACCACTCCTGCGCCCAGCACTACATCTCCGACATCGGCCTGATCGCGGCCAAGGTGCCGGGCGCCTCGGAAGAGGACCAGGTCGAGGGCTATCACCTCTTCACCGGCGGCGGCTTCGGTCCCGATGCCGATATCGGGCAGGAGGTGTTTCGCGATGTGAAGGCCGAGGACGCCCCGAAAATCGTCGAGGGCCTCTTGAAGGCTTATCTCGCCAACCGCGCCTCGCCTGAAGAGACCTTCCTGACTTTCTCCCGTCGCCATGCCGGCGACGCCTTGCGCAAACTCGCCGAAGCAGAAGTCGCAGCATGACCCAGATGCCTGTCCCACCGAAACTCGAGATCATCCCGCCCAACGCGCCTTTCAGCGAAGGCCAGCGGCTGTGGCTGAATGGTTTTCTCGTGGGCATGTTCGGCCTCGACGGCTCGACGCCGCTGTCGCCTGCGGAGAACGGGGCGGTGCTCGCCCCGCAAGGCGATGGCGATGACGGCGAGGCGCCCTGGCACGATCCGGCAATGGCGATCGCCGATCGCATGAAGCTTGCGGAGGGGAGGCCGGTTCGCCGTCGCATGATGGCGGCGATGGCACAGCAGGACTGCGGCCAGTGCGGCTACAATTGCGCCGACTATTCCGATGCGATCGCCAACAAGAGCGAAGCCCGCCTCAACCTCTGCGCTCCCGGCGGCAAGGAGACGGCGCGGATGCTGAAGCAGCTTTATGAGGAGCTCGACAAGGCGCCGGCGGCCAAGCCTGCCGCGGGTGCGTCAGCTCCGGCCACGAGCGCGCCGGCTGCGCCCGAGGTGAAGGCTGAGCTCGGCCGCGCTCGCGAAAATCCGGCCGAAGCGACGTTTTTGTCGCGGCGCCTGCTCAACAAGCAGGGCTCCGAGAAGGAGACCTATCACATCGAGTTCGATCTCTCCGAGAGCAAGCTCGACTATATCGTCGGCGACAGTTTTGGCGTGTTCGCGCGCAACGATGTCGGTCTCGTCGACCAGATCATCGCGCTGCTCGGCGCCTCCCACACCACCAAGGTCAACGGCAAGACGCTGCGCGAGGCGCTGATCGAGGACGTTTCGCTGTCGCCGGCACCCGACAAGCTGTTCGAGCTGATCTCCTTCATCACCGGCGGCGCGCAGCGCGAGAAGGCGAGGGCGCTGGCGCAGGGCGAGGATCCCGATGGTGATGCCGCCACCCTCGACGTGATGGCGGCGCTGCAGAAGTTTTCAGGCACGCGGCCGCATCCGGAGGCCTTCGTCGAGGCGCTGGAGCCGCTGCAGCCGCGACTCTATTCGATCTCGTCGTCGCACAATGCGACGCCTGGAAAGCTGTCGCTGACGGTCGATTCCGTTCGCTACGTCATCGGCAAGCGCAAGCGCCTCGGCGTCGCCTCCACCTTCCTCGGTGAGCGCATCAACGAGGGCGAGAAGCTCAAGGTCTATGTGCAGAAGGCGCACGGCTTCGGCCTGCCGCAGGATCCGAAGACGCCGGTCATCATGATCGGTCCCGGCACCGGCGTCGCGCCGTTCCGCGCCTTCCTGCTCGATCGCAAGGCGACCGGCGCCCCCGGCAAGAACTGGTTGTTCTTCGGCCATCAGCGCAGCGATTGCGATTTCTTCTATCGCGACGAGCTCAACGCGCTGAAGACCTCGGGCCTGCTGACCCGCCTGTCGCTTGCCTGGTCGCGCGACGGCGAGAAGAAGTTCTACGTGCAGGACCGCATGCGCGAGCTTGGCCGCGAGGTGTGGACATGGCTCGCCGAAGGCGCGCATCTCTACATCTGCGGCGATGCCAAGCGCATGGCGAAAGACGTCGAGCGCGCACTCGTCGACATCGTCGCGCAGTTCGGCGCGCGCTCAACCGATGAAGCGGTGAGCTTCGTTGCGGAGCTCAAGAAGAAGGGCAGGTTCCAGGCGGACGTCTACTAGGGTGGTCGAGAACTGACTGGCCGCGCATTTCGCGAAGGCGTCGCGCGATCCTGATTGCGCTTCTATCTTTCGCATTCATCACGAGCGGGGAGCCACGGGGCTCCCCGCTCTTTTTTTGGTCGCTACGGCGAGACGATCTGCCGCCAGGTTCGCACGAACTGCTCGCGCTTGATCGAGTCTAGGTAGGTGAGGGCGGCGAGGCCGAGCGCTGGTGCGTTAAGCAGGCCTGGCTTTTCGGCCTGGTATCGCGCCTTCATCTGTTCGCGATCGATGCCGAGGCCCGCGACCGATAGCCCGAAGGAGTCCGCGACGACAGCCTGACCGGCGTCTGAGAGGACATACTCGATGAAATTCCGCGCGAGGTCAGGATGCTTGGCCTTGCGTGGAATTACGATTGTGCGCGCCGCCACGACCACATAGTCCTCGGGGACGACGATTTTGAGATTTCGCCGCTCCTCGATCCGCCTCAGCGCGTAGGAGCCCAGCACGTCGTAGGCGATAAGGCTATCTCCGCGGACGACGGAATTGATCATGTCCTGAGTGCAGCAGAACAGCCGCGTCTTGACTATACCGAGTGCATGCGTCAGCCGCCAGAAATTGGCCGACAGCATCGACTCTGTGGTCGCGAACAGATAACCGACGCCGCTGACGCCGATGTCGTAGGTCGCGATCTTGCCGCGGAATCGCTCCGGCGCGTTCTCGAGAAGCCGGACCAGATCCTGATGTGATCTCGGAACCTCGTCAGGGCGCACGGCATCGCCATTGTAGACGATCACCGCCGGTTCGAGCGTAAAGCCGAATATCTCGTCGCGCCAAACCGCCCAGTCAGGCAAGCCTCGCGCGGCAATGATGGAAGCCGGCTGCACATGCCCGTCGTTGGCGAGCTTGACCTGGAGGTCCATTGCTGAACTGACGAGCAGGTCGGCGCCCGTATCCTCGTTCGATGTGCTGATGGCGCTCTCGTAGAGCGGCACCGTCTCGTAGAGCCGGTAGTCGATCTCGACGTTGGGATGACCCTGTTGAAAGCTCTCGATCACCGGTCCCATGCTGGCAATGTCGGCGGTACCGTGGATCAGGAGCTTCGCGGACGGCGTCGTTTGGGCCTTGAAAACCCTGAGCTCATGGGTCGACTTGGATTGCTCGGCGATGCCGTCCGACCACCAGATGCCGAATACGAGCGCGAGTGCGGCACATGATACGCGGCGGCAGGTCTTTAGGGTATGAAGACGCTTCATGACGCAGCCCTCGGCAAAACGACCCTCGCAATCAGCCCTCCGCCGGGGCGGTCCAGCAGTGCAACATGGCCGCCCGCGGCGGCGGCCGCGCTCTTGACGATGTTGAGGCCAAGACCCGTGCCGGCGACGCTGTCGCTCGCGGATCCGCGCCGAAAGCGTTCCAGAACGGTTCGCTTTTCGTTGTCGGGAATACCGGGACCGCAATCAGCCACTTCGAGCTCGACCATTGACCCGTCGGCTGAGGTTCGCAGATCGACGTCGATAAAGCCTTCGGGTGCGTATTTGAGTGCGTTGTCGAGAAGATTGTCGATCAGTTCGCGGAATGCCAGCGGAGATCCCCGGACCAGTAGGTCCTCGTCGACAGAAAGCTGGGCCAGCCTGCACCGCTGCATGCCGTTCGTAGGCAGTCGCTCCACCGACTGAAGATACAGTTCGAGAAGATCGCAGCTCGGGTTTTCTGTGGTCTCGATGTGATGGGCGATGGCCGCCTCGGCGAGCAGCTGATTGACGATGCGTGTGGCATCAATAGCGTTGGAATGAATTCGCTGCACATATTTGCGGAGCACTCCCGGGTCCCGCTCGGATACGGCGACCTCGGCGAGGGCGCGGATCGACGCGAGCGGCGTGCGCATCTCGTGCGTCGTATCCACGGAAATGCGGCGCAGCGAGCTGAGCACGCCGTCGAACCGCTGCATGAATAGATTGAGACTAGAGACGAGCGAGCTCACCTCTCTTGGCACGGAGGTCTGGATCGGGGTGAGATCGGTCGGAGAGCGGCGGATCAGCTCGGCTTCGAGCGCAACCAGCGGCGCCCAGGCACGCTTCAGGCCCGTCGAGATCAAGAGGCACATGATCAGTCCGGCGAGCGCGATCGGGGCGAGTGAATTTTTCAGGATCAACGAGGCAAGCTCGGTCCGCGCCTCCCTCGTCTCCGCGACGGTGACGCTGACCCAGCCCGATTTCTCGCCAAAATCGATATAGCGCTGGACGCTGCCGACCCGCACTGGATCATTCGAATAGATCGCGTCGAAGAAGTGCGGCTTGCGGTCTTGCGCCGGCTGTGGATCGGGCAGATCCGAATAGCCCGTGATCAAGGAATGGTCGGGCGCGCGTACGGCGTAGAATGCGCGCGTCTCGCGCGCTGCTCCCAATATCTCAAGTGACGCGATCGGCAGCTCGACCGTGAGATGTCCGTCCTCGACCCTGATGTTGTCGGCGATCGAGAGCGCTGCCGCGGCGAGCACGCGATCGAATGCGGTATCAGCGGCATCGAACGAATAGGCGCGGATATAGGTGAAGAGGCCCAGCCCGAGAACGGCGAGCAGCACGATGGCGCCGAACAGGATGTCGCGCTTAATTGATTTCTGGCGGCCGCTCATGGTCGATCTTTGCAACGTACCCGGTGCCCCAGACCGTCTCGATGCGCAGCGACGAGGACTTGAGCCGTCGCCGGATTCGCGAGATGTAGAGTTCGAGCGCGTTCGGGTTGACGGCGTTCTCGTAACCGAAAAGCTGGTCCATCAGGCGCTCGCGTGCCACGACCTGGCCGAGGTTCAGGACTAGTAGCTCCAGGAGGCGAAATTCACGGCGTGTCAGCTCAATATTGACGCCCGCGGCGACGATCGACTGCGCGGCGATGTCGACCGTGACGTTGCCGATCTCGATCCGGCTGGTGGGCGTACCGTTGTGCCGGCGCACCACCGCGCGCATCCTCGCTTCCAGCTCGCGCAGGTCGAACGGCTTGACCAGGTAGTCGTCGGCGCCGATGTCGAGGAGATCGATCTTGTCACCGATCTCGCCGCGCGCGGTGATCACGAGCACCGGTGTGTTGATGCGCCGGCCCCGCAATAGCTTCAGGACGTCCACGCCGCTCATGCTGGGTAGCATCAGGTCGAGGATGATGAGGTCGAACGGATCTTCCTGGACGCGCTGCGACGCGTGACCGCCGTCGGTCAGCCACTCCACTGCATGCCCTTGATCCCGGAGCCGCGCAGCAATGGCCGCACCGAGATCGGCAGTATCCTCGATCAGAAGCGCACGCACTATTTGTTTCCCCCAAAGCCAAGACGCGTTTCGCGTCTTCGGCGCCCGGCGCGTCGGCAACAGGCTGCCTCTGGCCGGTCGTTCACCGCTTTCCACTCTCGGCCGGCTTGAATGCCGAGCTTCTGGTTGGGGGCGCCATTTACGTTGGCGCTCGTTGTTGTGGCCCGACCACTATCAGGACGAGCGACGCGGTCAAGGCCCCGGCGTGGAGTCCGTAGAGCTACGGCATTTCGGTTAATCCTCGGTCGGCATTGTGCGTATGCGAAACATGTGTCGAACTTGCAACGCTCCGCCTCGAATGTAGTCGTTCTGCCGGACGCGTCCGAGATGACAGGGTTTTGACAGCAGTCGTCGCCAGTTTTTGCCCCGCGAACAAAATCTCTCTTGGGGGGCGACATGAAATTGACGACGCGACTTCGGCACGACTGGCTGTCCGGTGCGGCGAGGCTCGGCAATCCGTTAGCGCGCTATGCGCTGATCGGAGCGGCCGTGTCCGCCATCGCCGCGCCGATGGCGCCTGCGAAGGCGGACGAAATCAGCGAGCTGAAGGCCGAGATCAGGGCCCTAAACAAGCGCCTGTCGGACATGGAAGAGCAGAAGACCAAGGTCAAGGCGATGAACGATCGCCTGAAGCAGGTCGAGAAGAAGGAGGAGGCGCGGGCACAGGTACCGCCGCCCGCTGCCCCTGTTCCGACGAAGGCCGGTCCGTGGGAGAGCTTCAAAACCGGACAGCCGGTACACATCATAGAAACCCAGAACACCGACGTGCTGCTCTACGGGATCATCGAGCCGACGCTTGGTTACGTGACCAACGTCGACAAGGCCGGGCACTCGACCGTCGGTCTGAATGT
This sequence comes from Bradyrhizobium neotropicale, assembly GCF_001641695.1. Lineage (GTDB taxonomy): Bacteria > Pseudomonadota > Alphaproteobacteria > Rhizobiales > Xanthobacteraceae > Bradyrhizobium > Bradyrhizobium neotropicale. Next base: position 155,832 of record NZ_LSEF01000085.1, on the reverse strand, counting down.
GTCCTGGTTCAGCGGCAACCGGTGGGGGCTCTTTGTCACCCAGAAGGTCTTCCCTGAATATGGCTTCAACCTGCTGGCGAAGATGGAGAGCGAGTTCGAGTTGCCCAGCGGCAACATGGACACGCCCGGCGTGCTCTTCAATCGCGACGCCTGGGTCGGCTTCGAAAGTCCGACGCTCGGCAAGTTCAGTGTCGGCCGCCAGAACACGCTCCCCCGCGACGTTGCCAATATCTGGGCCGATCCCTACGGCGCTTCCGCGCTCAACACGGGTGAGGGTGGCTTCACCAACAACAACAACTTTAAGCAGATCATCTTCTACACCAGCGGCGGCAATGGCGCGAACGGCCAGGGCGATACCCGTTACGATCAGGGTTTTGTCTGGAAGAAGGTGTTCGACAACGGACTCTATCTCGGTGCGGCCTACAATTTCGGCGACGGCAACGGACCCGGTGGGCCGAACGGCAGCGGTCCGATCCCCGGCGCCGGCTTCGACAAGGGAAGCACCGAAGCCGTGGCCGCGGGTTACAACGCCGGTCAGTTCCATGTCTCGGGCTTCTACACGCGTGCGAACGTGCTGGAGATCCCGACCATTGGGACGACTAATATCGGTCATATCCATCAGTCCTGGGGTATCGGTGGCAACTGGGATGGCGGCCTGCTTCGCCTCAACACGGGCTACATGCACTACACGGCCGACCAGGGTCTCGTCGGCACCCGAAACGACGACGTGGTGACGGTGTCTGCGAAGGTCACGCCATCCAAGTTCTATGACGTCGAGGTCGGTTGGCAGGACTTCTTCGCGCACAACGCGGCGTTGACGGGGGCGGGCTACACCTTTGTTCCGTTCAAGGATGCGAGCGCGGCGGTTGCGACCGGTACTGGAACGCGAATGACGACCTATGCGTCGTTCATGTACCACCCGATCCCGAATGTCGACGTCTACATCGCTGGTGATCACCTGAAGACGACGGGCGGATACAGCGCAAGCCAGGCACACGCGCACGATACGGCCGATGAGGTCGTCACCGGCGTCCGCTACAAGTGGTAGGCCGCAAGGCTTGCCAGCACAGGACGGCCGGATTTTCCGGCCGTCCCGAAACTCAAGAAGCCAACTCGCCGTTGCACGCCGCCAACCGTGCCGCGTGACATGCCAGGGGATGCCCCTCGCTGGCGTCGCGAGTCGTCGTGCGCTGGCGTGGCGGCGCGCGGCACGGGACCGCGCTGCGCGGCCGTACGAGCAGCGCCACTGTAAGAACAATTCGTCGAGTACGTCGAACGGGAGAACGCCATGTCCATGTCGGAGAACGTCCAGGTCAACGCCGCGGCCTATAGCGAGACAGCGAAATCCGGTGCGGAGCCGTTCTGGCCGACCGGTTGGTGGCGTCTCATGGACTACAAGATCGGCATCATATCGCTTCCCATCTATGTCATTCTGGTCGCGCTGCTCGCCATCCTGACGCAGCAGGGTCAGATCAAGCCGGACGCGCCGACCATGATCGCGGTGCTGGTCCTCGGTGGCTTCACCTGCGCAGAGATCGGCAGGCGATTGCCCGTGCTGCGCAACATCGGCGCGGCGGCGATCTTCGCGACCTTCATTCCCTCAGCATTGGTCTACTACAAGCTGATTCCGGCGCCGATCGAGAAATCGATCATCGATTTCACCAAGTTCACCAACTTCCTCTATGTCTATATCGCGGCGATCATCGTCGGCAGCATTTTGGGCATGGACCGCAACGTCCTGGTCAAGGGCTTCCTGAAGATCTTCGTCCCGCTCAGTGTCGGCTCGGTGGCGGCGGCCGCAGTCGGTACCCTCGTCGGCATGATGCTCGGGCTGGGGGCCTATAAGACGTTCTTCTTCATCGTGGTGCCGATCATGGCAGGCGGGGTTGGCGAGGGTGCGATCCCGCTGTCGATCGGCTATGCGGCGATCCTCGGGCAGCCGCAGGGCGATTTTTTTGCCCAGGTGCTGCCGCCGGTGATGCTCGGCAGCCTCACCGCGATCCTGTTTTCCGGCACGCTCAACTATGTCGGGAAGCGGTATCCGCACCTCACCGGCAACGGACGGCTCCAGCCGGCGAGTGATGATGCGCTCAACCTGATCTCAATGGAGCGGCAGGACGAGAACTCGTCGCCATTCGACATCACGGCGATCGCGGCCGCCGGGCTCACAGCTGTCGTGCTCTATCTCCTTGGCGTCATGCTGTTCCACCTGATCGGCCTGCCGGCGCCAGTAGCGATGCTGTTCCTCGCGGTCATCGCCAAGCTGTGCAGCGCGGTGTCGCCACGGCTGCAATCGGGCGGGCTGATCGTGTATCGGTTCGTCCGCATCGGCATGACTTATCCCTTGCTGTTCGCGATCGGCGTCTCGCTGACGCCCTGGGACAAGCTGATGGCCGCCTTCACTGTCGCCAATCTCGTGACCATCGTCGCCACCGTCTTCACCTTGATGGCCACCGGCGCGGTCATCGGCCGCTTGATGAAGATGTATCCGATCGAGACCGCGATCGTGAACGCCTGTCATTCCGGCCAGGGCGGCACCGGCGATGTCGCGATCCTGACCGCCGCCGACCGCATGGAGCTGATGCCGTTCGCCCAAATCGCGACCCGAATCGGCGGCGCAATCACCGTAACCGGTGTGTTGGTTCTGCTGCACTGGCTGGCGTAGCGCCCGCTGCAGCACAGACAAGGATCGTCAAAGGCTCGCTGTGGGAGAGGTGGGAACCGGTTCAATTCGACTCGGAGTTGAACGAATAAAATTCCAGGAACAGCCTGCGTAAGGAGAATTTCCATCTGCGATGGGAGCTCTGAAGAGAACTCCTATCGCTATTTCCGCGCTCGTCTTGCGTGTGGGCTGGGGTGATCCTTCATAATCGCGCAAATGGGGCGTTGGAGATCGACCATGCGCGAACTCTCGGCGGAAGCCAGGCTGCACTTCTACGCGCGCTCGCTCTCGCGGCGGACCGGGGCGAGCGCTCATCACATTGCGCTCTACAGCGCCTTTGCGGTCATCGCGGCGATCGTCTTTGGCACGCTGTCGGTGCACCCGTTCTGAGGCGATCGTAGGTGTCGTAGGGTGGGCAAAGGCGCGCTCTTCGCGCGCCGTGCCCACCAACTTCTGCGCATGATGATTGCGAATGGTGGGCACGCTTTCGCTTCGCCCACCCTACAGCACCGAGCAAGTCTCACGCCCCGCGCTTGAACGGCGCCACGTCGATCCCCGCAGTCTTCAACGCCTGCCGCAAGCCGCGCGCGATCTCGACTGCGCCGGGCGTGTCGCCGTGAATGCAGACCGTATCCGTGCGCATCTTGATGATCTTGCCCGTCACCGAGACCACCGCGCCGTCCTGCACCATGCGCACCACGCGATCGGCGATCGCCTTGGCGTCGTGCAGCACCGCGCCGGGCTTCTTGCGCGAGACCAAATTGCCGTCGTCCTCATAAGCGCGGTCGGCGAACACCTCGTGCACCATCGGCAGGTTGGCGTCTTCGCCCGCCTTCACCAGCTTCGAATTGGCGAGCACGACGAAGATCAGGCTCGGATCGACCGCCTTGATGCCGGCGGCGATCGCCTTCGCCGTCATGTCGTCCTCGCAGGCGACGTTCGAGAGCGCGCCATGCGCCTTCACATGCGTCACCTTGTGGCCGGCGGCGGTGGCGATCGCCTGCAACGCGCCGATCTGGTAGGCGACGAGGTTCTCGATCTCGGACGCCTTCAAACCGACGATCGGATGCCGGCCGAAACCGTGCAGGTCGCGATAGCCGGGATGGGCGCCGACCGAGACGCCGCGCGCCTTCGCAAGCTCGACCGTCCTGCGCATGATGTCGGGATCACCGGCGTGGAAGCCGCAGGCGACGTTCACGGAGCTTGCAAGCTCGATCATGGCAGCGTCGTTGCCCATCTCCCACGCGCCAAATCCTTCGCCGAGGTCGCAATTGAGATCGATCGTCTTCATGGGTAGCCCTCCGCCTCTGGTCTTCGTGTCGATTACGGCTCCGCCGAAACCTGCCACGTCCCGGCATCGACAGCGTTCACCGCGTAGCCGGCGACATTAGCATCGTGCAGTGCCTCGATGTTGAGCGCGACCGTGTCGGCCGAGCGCAACCGGTCGGGCAGGCTGCGGATGAGCCGGGCGAACTTCCGCGCCTCATCCTGCGCCTCGGCCATGCTGACCTGCTTGAAGCGGAACGCAGTTCCCGCCGAGGTCTGCGCGAGCCGGCCGACATCGGCGGTGATCACGGTTGCGATCTTCGGATAGCCGCCAGAGGTGCCGCGGTCCATCATCAGCGCGATCGGCGCGCCATTTCCGGGCACCTGAATGCTGCCGTTGACCGTGCCGTCGGAGACGATGTTGTGGCCGTGCAGATGCTTGATCGCTGGACCTTCGAGCCGGTAGCCCATGCGGTCGGACGTCGCCGAGATCTTCCACTCGCTCGCCAGGAACAGCGCCTTGTTGGCCTCGTCGAACTCGTCGTCCTGCGGACCCAGCACGATGCGGATCGGGCCTTCGGCCGGCTTCGGCAGTTCAATCCGCAGTTCCGGCGCGCCGCTGGCGGCGTTGACTGTGAATTCATCGCCGGCCTGGAGCGGGCGCGGGTAGGGGCTGCCGAGGCCCGCACGGGCGTTCACCGCGAGGCTGCCGAACACCGGCTCGCCCCGGATCGCCCCTTCGATCGCGAGGTAGCTGAACGCGCCGCCGCGGGCAAAGCCGAGCGTCAGTGTCTCGCCATCCTTGAGTGTCACGGTTGTGTCCAGCGCCACCGCGCGCCCGGCGATGTCGGCATTGCGCGGCGCGCCGGCGAGCGCAACGCGAACGGCGCCGTCACGTGCCGTAAAGGACGCACCGAACGGGCCGATCTCGACGCCGGCCGCGAACGGCTCGTTGCCGACCAGACAATTGGCTGCGGCGAGCGCCAGCCGGTCCATCGCGCCGCTCGGCGTCAGGCCATAGCGCTGCGCACCTAAGCGGCCGCCATCCTGGACGGAGCTTGCGGGGCCGATGCTGGCGACGACGAGCCGGCTCATGAGGCCACCTGCTCGGCGATGAGCTCGCCCGCTTCCGCGGCGCGGTCCTGCTCCGCGAATGTCTTGTGGTCGATGGCAAAAAACGTCACGCGATCACCGGGTTCGGTGAGAAAGGTCGGGTTCCGGTGGAGTTGATAGGTGCGCACCGGCGTGCGGCCGAGCAGGTGCCAGCCGCTGGGGCCTGCCAGGCACTGGATGCCGGTCTGGATGCCGCCGATCGAGATCGTGCCCGCCGGTGTGAGCAGTCGCGGATTCTGCCGCCGCGACATGTGCAGCGATGTCTCCAGGCCGCTGAGATAGGACCAGCCCGGCGTGAAGCCGATCATGGCGACGCGGTAGTCGCCCGCGACATGGCGCGCGACGATGTCGTCGGGGGTGGTGTTGAGCGCTTTCGCGACGTCCTCGAGATCGACACCATGCTCGCCGCCATAGGCCACCGGAATGCGCCAGCGCCGCGCTTTCGCGCTCGGCGGCAACGGCTGGCTGGCGAGTGCGAGCAGCTTTTCGCCGAGCGCATCGAACCCGATCCGGCCCGGATCGTAATGCACCAGCAGCGAGCGATAGGTCGGCACGGACTCGGTGATGCCATCGATGCCTGCATCGGCGAGCGCTTTGTCGAGCGCCAGCACGCGCTGGTTGGCGTCGTCGTCGATGGTCCGGCTGAACTCGACCGTGACGGCACTGTCGCCACTGGGCAGGAGGCGGGGCGGGGGAAGCGTCGCGGCCATGAGCTGTCGAAATCGTGCTGTCGAAATCGGCTTCTTGGAGAGCGCGGCCTCAGCCTTGAGTTCCGCGTCACCCTGCTTCGCGTAAATGCGCCCGCAAGTCCAATAAATTAATGCAGGGGTGCTCGATAAAGCCTTGTTATCGCATCGCATAACAGCCCTGCGGGCGTCGTTTATGGCCCTTGACGGAAAGCTCGCGCCTCGCAAGATGCGCGGCGTCCTTTCCCGCCCATCCGGAGCTCGTCTGTTTCCATGTCGCTATCCCCCGAAGCCCGCAAGACCCTCGCCGGCATCACCACCGCCACCATCACCACGGTCCTGCTCAAGAAGGGCCTGCGCAACGTGTGGATGCGCGGTGCACGTCCGCTGCGCCCCGGCTTGCCGCGCCTGGTGGGACCGGCGTTCACGCTGCGCTTCGTGCCGGCGCGCGAGGATCTGGCGACGCCGGAATCCTGGTCGTCGCCGATCTCGACCCGCACCGCGATCGAAGCGATGCCGGAAGGCTGCATCGCCGTGGTCGACGCAATGGGCATCACCGATGCCGGCATCTTCGGCGACATCCTCTGCGCGCGCATGGTCAAGCGCGGCGTCACCGCGCTCGTGACTGACGGCGTGGTGCGTGACGTCGAGGGCGTGCTCGGCACCAATCTTCCGGTCTGGTGCGACGGCTATGCCGCGCCGCCGTCCGTCGCGGGGCTGACCTTCGTCGGCTGGGGCGAGCCCATCGGCTGCGGCGGCGTTGCGGTGTTTCCGAACGACATCGTGGTTGCGGATCAGGATGGCTGCGTGCTGATCCCGCAGGCGATGCTCGATCACGTGCTCGCCGAGGGCGTCGAGCAGGAACGCATGGAAGCCTGGATCGTCAACGAGGTGAACAACGGCGCCGTGTTGCCGGGCCTCTATCCCATGAACGCCGAGACCAAGGCGCGCTACGCCGCAAGCAAGAAGTAACGACAAACCAAGCGAGGTCATTCCATGGAAATCCACGTCGCAGGCACGCGGCCAACCCGCCGCGCGCCCAAGGAAAACTTCACCGGCACCGTGTTGCAGGACCCCGTGATCATGGCGCCCGCGCCAGCTCGGCTGAACTGCTCACGCGTGTCGTTCGAGCCGGGCGCGCGCACCAACTGGCATCACCATCCGCTCGGACAGACGCTCTACGTGATCTCGGGCGTCGGCCGCGTCCAGTCCAAGGGCGGCCCGATCCGCGAGATACGCCCGGGCGACACTGTCTGGATTCCGCCGGGGGAATTGCACTGGCACGGCGCTTCGCCGACCAACGGCATGACCCACATCGCCATGCAGGAGGCGCTCGACGGTGTCTACTCGACATGGCTTGAGCCGGTGACGGACGCCGAATATTCGGCGCCGGTGGGCTAGCAGCAACTCTCTCTCCTGCGCCGGGCAAGACGCATCGCCTCAAGGCGATGCGTCGCCGATCCAGGGCCCGGAACTTTCGGTGCAGCGATTAAGATCACTGGGTCCCGGCGTGGCTCAAGGGTCATTCGCGGAGGGCAGGCACGATGCCAGAGTCCGACAAGGTGTTCGCCGGCTCGGTTCCGGAAAACTACGACCGCAATATGGTTCCGCTGATCTTCCAGCCCTATGCCGACGACATGGCGCGCCGCGTCGCCGCGCGCGCGCCGAAGGCGGTGCTGGAAACGGCGGCGGGAAGCGGCGCAGTCACGCGCGCCGTCGCTGCCCTCCTGCCGCCGGATGCGACTTACGTGGTGACCGACCTCAATCAGCCGATGCTCGATCATGCAAAGCTTCGGCAGGGCGACGATCCGCGCCTGAGCTGGCGCCAGGCCGACGCGCAGGCGCTGCCGTTTCCGGATGGCTCATTCGATGTCGTGTGCTGCCAGTTCGGCGCGATGTTCTTTCCGGATCGCATCAAGGGCTATCAGGAGGCGCGGCGCGTGCTGAAGCCGCGGGGCGTTTTCATCTTCAACGTCTGGGACCGGATCGAGGACAACGTCATTGCCGGAGACGTCACGGATGCACTGGCCGAATTCTTTCCAGATGATCCGCCGCGATTCCTTGCGCGCACGCCGCACGGATATCACGACACGGCCCTGATCCGCCGCGACGTGCTGGACGCAGGATTTTCAGGCGTGACGATTCAAACACGGCCCGATCGAAATCGCGCCATCTCGGCGGAGCTTGCCGCGATGAGCTACTGCCAGGGCACGCCGCTCCGCAACGAAATCGAAGCGAGGCGTCCCGATGCGCTGGAAGCTGCCACCGCCCACGCGGCAAAGGTGATCGCCGCGCGGCATGGTGACGGCGAGGTGGTTGCGAAAATCCAGGCGCACGTGATCGAGGCTGTGCCCTAGACCGCAGGCGCCCTTCAGTTCACGCGCGTCCAGGTTTGGCCGCCGCAGAACATGCCGCCGAAGGCGCAGCCCTGCACGCGCAGGCGGTCCGTGCCCTTCATTGCGATCGTGGAATCGTAGGTCGAGCCGGAGTTGGGATCGAGGATGCGGCCAGACCATTTCTGGTCCTTCCCGGGCTTCATGTTGATCAGCACCTGCTCGCCGTTCTGGTTCGATTTGGTATCGACCGAATAGCCGCAGAGATTGGTGCCGCATTGCTCGATGCGGACCTTGCCTTCCTTCTCCTCGGTGAGCCAGACGCCGAGCGGTGAATTGAGATCGCGCGTCGGCGCAGCGGTTGGCGCCGGCGTGGCCGCGGCGGCCTGAACGGGGGCGGGCGCCGGAGCAGGCGGAGGAGGCGGCGCCGGGGGCGTGGCGGCTACAGCCGGTGGCGGTGTCACCGCAGGCGCAGCCTGCTGCTCAGCCGCGGCAGGTGCTGGAGGCGGCGCGGGCGGAGGCAGCACGGCCGTGTCGGCCGGCGCATTGTTTGCGGTCGTCGTCGGTGGCGGGGCAGGTGGCGCTGAAGGCGGCGCTGCAGCGGCGGGCGCAGGTACGGGAGCCTGCTCGGGCGCGGGCGGTGTTGCCACGACCGGCGCGGGAACGGCTGGTGCCGGAGCCGGAGTTGCGGCCGGCGGTTGCGGATCGACCTTGGCCTGCTGCGGCGTCTGCTGATCCGGCTTGGTCTCGTTCTTCTTGGCTTTCTTGGCCTTGCCCTGTCCGGTGTTGTCGTAGACGCCGGGGATCGAGACCGTGCCGCGGTCAGGATCGATGCGGATGGTGCGACCGCCATATTCGAAGGTGTACTGCGCCTGCGCCGCCGTGCTCACCAAAAGCAATGCCGCTGTGGCCAACAGCTTCCTCATGTCCGTCTCCTGAGCAGGTGGTCCCCGCAGCACCGACGCTTACGCCTCGGTCTGAACTCAAAACGTGATCTAGATCACTGTCTCCGTATGAGTCGTCCTCTCACCGATCTGGGTTCAATACCCCCGTAGCAGGTCCGAAATTAGGCCGGCGCCGGGCATGGACATCGCGAGGGATCTAGTCGAACCAGGCGGCGTAGATCTTCCTGTAGCTGCCGTCCTCCATGGCGATGTGCAGCCACTGGTCGACGAAGGCCTTCAGCGCCATGTCGCGCTGGAGCCAGTAGGCCTTCTCGGAGAAGTCGAACGGCTTCTCCGGATGCACCGCGCAGAGTACGCCGGCGTGCTGCTTCTGCTGGTAGCGGGTCTCGGAGGCGTCCGTCATCATCAGATCGGCGTTGCCCTTGGCGATCTCGTCGAAGATCACGGTGTTGTCGGAAAAGACGTTGATCTCGGCATCCCTGATGTTGGCGCGCGCGAAGCGTTCATTGGTGCCGCCGGGATTGACGATCACGCGGGTGCCCTTCTTGTCGATGTCGGACAGCGTCTGGTACTTGCCGACTTCTGAGCAGCGCGCGATCGGCGTCTTGCCCTCGCGCATGATCGGCGTGGAGAAGAAACCCCTCTTCTGGCGGTCGAGCGTGACCGACACGCCGCCCATCGCGATATCGAACTGGTCGGCCTCGAAATCCTTCGTCAGATTCGGCCAAGCCGTCTTTACGAATTCCACCTTGACACCGAGGGCCTTGCCCAGTGCCTCGGCCATATCGACGTCGAAGCCGCGGAATTGCTGCGTGGTCTTGTCCAGATAGGTGAAGGGCTGGTAGTCGCCGGTCATGCCGACGCGCAAGGTGCCACGCTTGACGATCTCGTCGAGGCGCGAAGGCGCCTGCTGCGCCTGCGCCGAGAAATTCGCCAGCAACACCACGGCCAAGGCCGCCAAGAATCGAACGAGCATGTCTTTTCCACCCCTGCGCGAGCTGTCATTGTGCAGCTCTTGAAGTGTGGATTTAGACCAGATGCCAGCCTCTGGCGAGATGGAATTGGCAAGGAGAAGCCGGACGTGACGATCTCAATGTACGACGCCTCGGTCGGCGTCTTCGCCCCGCATTTGCGTAGCCTGTCCGGACTGCTCGACAAGGGCGCGGCCCATGCCGAAGACCGCAAATTCGACTCCGCCATCCTGCTCGGCATGCGCCTGTCGCCGACGATGTACGATCTGGCGCAGCAGGTTGGCGAGGCCTGCCGTCATGCCATAGTCGCCTCGGCTCTCCTGGCGCGGCGCGAGCCGGCTCTGCTGCCGGCGCTGGAGCATGACATGGCCGGACTTCAGGCGCGCATCGCGACGTCGATCGAATTCATCGAGAGCCTGCCGCGCGCCGAGATCGATGCCGCGGCGGAGCGGAACGTTGCCTTCAGGCTGAAGAACGGGACTGAGCTGCCGTTCACCGGGCGGACGCTGCTGCTGACCTTCAGCGTGCCGCAGTTCTTCTTTCACCTGACAACGGCCTACGACCTCCTGCGGCACGCAGGCGTCGAGCTCGTGAAGAGAGATTTTCTCGGCCGGCGTTAGAGCATGATCCGGACCCGAAGGGCCGCGCTAGCGCAAAGTGTGCAGCGGTTTTCCCTCGCGACAAACGCGGAACGCGTTTGCGCGGAGATCATGCTCAAACAATAGGCCTAGGCTTCGCCTTTGCGCTCGAACTCGGCGACCGAGCTGCGGCCGGCGATCTCGCTGCGCAGCGCCTCGAAGCGCCGATGCGCCTCATCCTCATGCTCGTCGACGAACCGCACCGCGGCCTCGCTCGTCATGGGGCCGCTGATCACGGGCGCGGACTGCTCGCCGATGGTCTCGTGCACATAGAATTGGCCGTCCTCGCCGCGGTGAACCGTCCATTTGAGACGGATCGCCACCATCGGCCCGGGACCGACCTTGCTGTAACCCTCGGTATCGGTGGGCTCCGGCACCAGGGGCTGTTCGTCGACGACTGGATGCTCATCGGCGGCAGCATCGGTGGGAGGATGTTCGTCGGTGGCCGGCTGCGCGACCTCGCGGGTGGGGGAGGGCTCGGAGTCTTCCAGAATGCTGGCGATGGTCGCCAACGCATGATCGGTCGGGTCGATTTCTGACAAGGGTCCATCCTCCAGCTCGACGCGGCCGGCAAATCTGTCCCACTGCCGGCGCGATGGAACATATTAGGCGCTTTTGATTAAGGCTGAGTTTGGGCTCGATCTGCACCAAAATGGGACGCATTCTGGCGCTCCGAAGGCGGGCGGATGTGCCGCCCGCCGTTCGGCCTAGCCCAGCACGTCCTGATTGATGATGTTCTGCCGGATCGGATCGCCGTCCAGCACACTCAGGATGTTGCGCGCGGTCTGCTCGCTCATGCGGTTCACCGCCTCGACAGTGACGCCGGCGACGTGCGGCGCCATGATGACGTTCGGCAGTGCGAACAGCGCATTGCTGACCGGCGGCGGCTCCACCTCGAACACGTCGATGCCGGCACCAGCGAGCTTGCCCGACACCAGCGCATCGTACAGCGCCTGCTCCTTCACGATGCCGCCGCGCGCGGTGTTGATGAGATAGGCCTTCGGCTTCATCCGGCCGATCCGCGCCGCGTCGAACATGCCGACGGTTTCCGGCGTCTTCGGACAGTGGATGGTGACGAAGTCGGCGTGGGGCAACGCGGCGTCGAGATCGGCGACCGGCTCGCAGCCGGCGGCCTTGATCTCGGCGGCCGGCTTATAGGGATCGTAGACCTGCACGTTCATTTCCATCGCCAGGCAGCGCTTGGCGGTGCGCGTACCGATGCGGCCGAAGCCGACGATCAGGGCGGTCTTGCCGTAGAGATCGAACGGCAGCATGCCGAGCCGGTCGGCCCATTTGCCGTCCTTGACGCAGGCGTGCATCTCGTTCGCGCGCTTGGCCAGCGTCAGCATCATGAATAGCGCCTGCTCGGCGACCGACGGCGAGTTTGCCGAGCCTGCCACCATCAGCGGCACCTTGCGGCGGGAGAGGGCGGGAACGTCGACCGCGTCGTAGCCGACGCCGATGCGGGTCACCACCTTCATGTCCCTGGACGCTTCGAGCTCGGTCTCGCCGAAGGCGGTGGCGCCGAGCGCCACGCCGTGGACCGGCGCATGGCTCTTCAGCATCGCCTCGAAGTCCTTGGCCGAGATCAGGTTCGGAAACTCGACCAGCTCGATATCGTCCCGCTGGGTAAGAAGGGCGCGTGCCCCCTGCGACAAAGTTTGTGTAACGAAAATCTTCTTCTTGTTGGTCGCCATCGTCTCCTGCCTGCGCGAGTTTCTTGTCCGGTCATCACAGCACGACGCCGGTCGCCTCGTTTAGCAGGTGCATATTGTTGAGGTCCATGGCCAAACGCATGGGAGACCCGTCCTTGGCGCCGGCGTTGGGGTTGACGCGGCCGCAGATGGGTGTGCCGTCGAGCCCGAAATAGACCAGCGTCTCCATGCCCATCGGCTCGGTGACGTCGAGCACGGTTTCGAATGTCTCGACGCCCGGCTCGAGGTGCGCGTGCGACTCGGTGAGGTGCTCGGGCCGGATGCCGAGCAGCAGCTTCTCGGTACGCGGCAGCGCGTTGTAGCGGGCGGCGCGGGCCGGCGGCAGCGCAAAGGCGATGCGGTCGGTCAGGCGGATCTGGAGGGTGCCACCGACATCCTCCAGCCGGCAGGGAAGGAAATTCATCGCGGGCGAGCCGATGAATCCGGCCACGAAGCGTGTCGCCGGCTTGTGGTAGAGCTCGTTCGGCGTGCCGATCTGCTCGATGCGCCCCTTGTTCATCACCACGACGCGATCGGCGAGCGTCATAGCCTCGACCTGGTCGTGGGTGACGTAGACCGTCGTGGTGCGCACCTTCTGGTGCACCTTCTTGATCTCGATCCGCATCTGCACCCGCAGCTTGGCGTCCAGGTTGGACAGCGGCTCGTCGAACAGGAAGACCTTGGGATTGCGCACGATGGCGCGGCCCATCGCGACGCGCTGGCGCTGGCCGCCGGAGAGCTGCTTCGGCTTGCGGTCGATCAGGTCGGTAATGTCGAGGAGCCGGGCGGCTTCCGTCACCCGCTCCTTGATCTCGGCCTTGGGATAGTGCTTCAGGCGCAGCCCGAACGACATGTTCTCGGCGACCGTCATGTGCGGATAGAGCGCGTAGTTCTGGAACACCATCGCGATGTCGCGGTCCTTCGGCGGTACATCGTTGACGACGTCGCCACCGATCAGGATATCGCCGTCGCTGATGTCCTCGAGGCCGGCGATCATCCGCAGCGTCGTCGACTTGCCGCAGCCCGAGGGCCCCACCAGCACGATGAACTCATGGTCGGAGATTTCAAGGTCGATGCCGCGCACGGCTTCAACATCGTCGTAACGCTTGATGACCTTACGCAAGGAAACGTCAGCCATGAAACTGCAACCTCTCGATATCAACCCTTTGTCGCACCGGCGGTCAGGCCGGCAATGTAGTAGTCCATCAGGAAGGCGTAGATGACCAATGGCGGCGCGGCGCCAAGCAGAGCGCCTGTCATGATCTGCCCCCAGTTGAACACGTCGCCCTTGATCAACGTGGTGGTGATGCCGACTGGCAGCACGAACTGGTCCACAGAGGTCGTGAACACCAGGGGATAGAGGAACTGGGCCCAGGAGACGGTGAAGGCGAAGATGGTCGCGGCGATCAGGCCGGGCAGGGCGACGGGAATGAAGATCCGCGTCAAGGTCTGGAGCCAGGAGGCGCCGTCGATGAGGGCGGCCTCATCCAGCTCCTTCGGGATCGACGCGAAATAGCCGATCATGATCCAGGTGCAGAACGGCACCGTCAGCGTCGGGTAGATGAACAGCAGCACGTACCATCTGTTGAGCAGCGTGATGCCGGTATAGTCCTGAAAGACCGCGAGCATCTTGAACAGCGGAATGAACAGGAGGCTGTCCGGGATCAGGTAGGTGAGGAAGACGCCCGTGGCGAGCGTCGCCGAGCCCCAGAACTTCATCCGCGCCAGCGCGAAGGCCGCGGGGATGCTGATCAGCATCGTGATGATCACGACCGCGATCGCCACGACCGAGGAATTCCAGAAGAAGCGTAGAAACTGGTTCGATGTCAGGAGTTCGACATAGTTCGACAGCGTCGGGTGGAACACCCACCATGGGTTGGTCGCCGCCGATATTTCCGCACTGCTCTTCAGCGAGGTGATCAGCATGTAGACCGGCGGCGTCAGAAAGAAGATCGCGAACAGCACCAGGAAGAAATAGGACCAGCGCAGTGCCCAGGTCCGATCCCGGCTCATGCTGCCATACTTGACCTTGCGTGACGGTCCGGCCTTGTCGATTGCGAGCGTGCTCATCAGGCTTCGTTCCCGCGTTTGGAGACATCGCGCAGGATGAAGATCGCTGCGACGGCGAGGATCGGCACCATGAACAACGAGACGCAGGCGCCGAGCGGAATGTCGTTGCTCTGGATGCCGACCTGGAACGCCCAGGTAGCGAACAGATGCGTCGTATCCAGCGGGCCGCCGGAGGTCAGGATGCGCACGATGTCGAAATTGGCGAACGTCACGATCAGCGAGAACAGTGTGGTGATGGCGATGATGTTGCGCATCATCGGCAGGGTCACGTACCAGATCCTCTGCCACCAGTTGGCGCCGTCGATTGCCGCAGCCTCGTAGAGCTGGTCGGGCACGGATTTCAGCGCGGCGAGATACATGATCATGAAGAACGGCGCGCCGTACCAGACGTTGACGAGGATGACAGAGAAGCGCGCCCAGAAGGTGTCGCCGAGCCAGGGGATCGGGCCGACACCGAAGAAGGAAAGCGTGTAGTTGAAAGCGCTGTAGGACGGATCGAACAGCCACAGCCAGGCGAGCGTGCTCATCGCCGGCGGGATCACCCAGGGCACCAGCAGCATGCCGCGCCATTTGCGCTGGCCCTTGGCCGGGATGTTGTGGACGAAATGCGCGACGATGAAGCCGATCAGCGCCTTGAAGATCACGGCGGTGATCGCGAAGATGCAGGACTGCTGCACCACCATCCAGAACGTTTCGCGCTTGAACAGGAAAGTGAAGTTGCCGAAGCCGACGAACTTCGTCATCGCCTTGTTCAGCGTTGCGAGGTAAACCGAGTAGAAGGCAGGGTAGAGCACGAGCAGAATGATCAGGAGGATCAGCGGCAGCGTCAGGAAGAACGCCACCGTCGATTTTCGCCCCAGCGCATTGCGCAGGCTTGTTCCCTTGCGCGCGCCCGCCGCACGGGCAACGCGACCTCGCTCAACGACGACATCGGCCATGTCAGCTTCCTTTGGTCAGCTTTCTCGTAAACTGTCCAACCGCGAGGCCAGCCGTATGGGCCAGCTTCGCGATCACGCGGATCGGATGACGGGGATGAGGGCGGCTCACGCAAATGGCGTCAACCGCCCAGGCACACCCCGGCTCAGCTCCGCATGAAGCCCTCGCACTCGCCCTCGGCCCAGGCGAGCGCCTGTTCCATCGTCTCGCCCCGCGCAAAACGCAGCGCCATCTTGGTCAGCGTCGCCTGGAAGTAGATCTGCTGCGCGATCTTGGGCGGCGCCGGCGACGCTGCGATTGACAGCGTCTGATGGTTGTAGGGATTCGGGTAGTGATAGAGCGTTCCCTTCGGCGGCCCTTCTTCCGCCCACGTCTTCAACGTGGTGAAGTTCGCGTAGGCCGGCAGATCATAGCCGCCGCTCACCGCAACGAATTTCTCGATCGACGCCGGCGCGGACAGGTGAACGAGCAGGCTCTTGGCTGCCTCCTTGTTCTTGCCGAAGCTCCAGACACCCCAGAAATAGGGCAGGTACGGTGCAAACCGGCCCTTCGGACCGGCGGGGAAGCCGTGCGTCCAGCACTGCTCGGCGACCTGCGGCGCATCGCGCTTGGCGACCGCCCAGGCGCTCGGCGGATTCAGGATCATCGCGCCACGGCCGGAGATCAGCCACTTGTTGTTCGAGGCGTCGTCCCAGGACGGCGCGTCTGGCGGCAGGACCGCGATCAGCTTCTTGTAGAATTCCATCGCCTGGCGAACCGAGTCGGTCTTCACCGTGATGTCGCCCTTGGCGTTGACGAGCTCGGCGCCGAACGACTGGAAGATCGCGCCCGCGGTATCGACACTGTCGGTGGTCTCGCCGAGACCAATACCGAACGCAAAGCCGGCCTTCTGGCAGGCCTCGGCCGCCTTCAGGAACGTCTCCATTGTCCAGTTGTCCGCCTTGGGCGGGCTGCCGGCCGGGTACATCTCCTGCACGTCGATGCCGGCATGCTTCTTCATCAGATCGATGCGAGAGCAGGGGCCCTTGATTTGGCTGCCGGGCGTTGCGGGCACTGCGAGCCATTTGCCGCCTGACTGTCCGAGATATTTGACGGTGCCGTTCACCTCACCGTTCTGCTTGATCAGCGGCTCCATGACGTCGTTGAGCGGCTCGAGATTCTCGGAATAGGCCTGCGGCCACCAGCTCGGCATCTGAAGAATGTCATGACCGGACTTGGCCTGGGCTTCGGCCGCGGCGGTCAGCTCGATCTTCTTGTTGTTGCTGGTGATGTAGTCGATGGAGACCTCGACCTTTTCCTTCGCGGCCCATTCGTTGACGAGGTCGGTGGAGGCCTTGTTGGCGCCGGGCACCCAGTGGTCCCAGAAGCCGATCGAGAGCTTGCCGGCGGCATAGGCTCCGCGCACGTAGGGCGCTGTGATCAGCGCCGCGGAGGACATCGCAGTGGCAGCTACAAATTGGCGTCGCGTCAGTTTCTTGCGTGACATCTCGTTTCCTCGCTTGGGTATTTATTGTTGGAGTTTCCTCTTCGTGCCTTGTCTGAGTTTCTTGTTTTGAGTTTCTTGTTTTGATTGTCTTTTTTGGTCCGTCGCCCCAAAGATTCATCACTCAAGGCGCGGACGTTGGTAGCGCGATCAGACCATGATTGTTTGCATCTGTCGAGAAACCCGAAGGGATCATTGTCTAGAACTAACGTTGTGTCCCGCGCGATGGCCACACCCGCGCGAGCTCGCGCGGCGGAATGAAGCGCATCGGTTGATTTTGCGACGCACACTGCGGATGAAGCCGGCCGACAATGATCCGTGCGCAATTACGCCGCAGTTCCGGATAAGCCTCTATAACCGCTTCGCGTGAAAGGCTTTTCGGACGTGGACAGGAAATGCCTGCGTCTGGACCTTGGCGCGGTGACAACGATAGAGTTCCGCCCGGCAGATGCCTGCCATCCTCAACGCCAAAGCCAATTCAGCCAAGCCAAGATCAAGCCAAGATGATGGAGACCAGAATGATCACCCCAGCGCCGCAAGCGCGGCTTCGCCTGCGAGGTTGGTTCGCGCTCGGGTCCGTGCTCGCGTTGCTGCTCGGCGCGGCCGCGGTCGCGAATGCACAAGGTTTGGTCAAAGGCGTTCAGGACGGCGCCGCGGCCGGCAACAAGGCGGCGGGTCCCGTCGGCGGCGTGCTGGGCGGTGCGATCGGCGGCGTGGTCGGCGTCTTCACCGGCGTGCTTGGCGTCGGCAACAACAACAGCAATCAGGCGCCGGCAGCCAAGGACGCTAACAAGGACGCCAAGCAACCGGGTGCCGGCAAGGACAAGGATGCCAAGGACGCGAAGAGCGCCAAGGCAGGCAAGAGCGCCAAGGCAACCAAGGAAGCCAAGAACGCGCCCCAGGACAACAAGCAGGACAATAAAGATGTCACCGTTCTCACCCAGAACGCCGCGCCGCAACTCACCGCCGAGCAGATCGTCGCCAACAGCGACGCGTATATCGAGCGGATCAAGACCGAATTGAACCTCACCCCCGACCAGGAGAAGCATTGGTACGGCTTCTCCAGCGCCATGCACTACCTCGGGCATAATGGTGCAGAGCGGCTCAACCTGCGGATTGCGCGGGCCAAGCGGGATCCGCCTGACGACATCGTCGAGCAGATGCGCAACGAGGCGCAATTCCTGATCGACCGCGCCTCCGACCAGCGCAATGTCGCCGACGCCGCCGAACCACTCTACTCGAGCCTCGATGATAAGCAGAAGGAAGTCTTCATCCAGGAGATGGTGCGCCTGAGCCATGAGCGCGGGCTGGATTGATCAACTTGAATCGGATCGGGCGCGCCCGAATTAACGGCGCGTGCCACGAATTCGTGAATCCTCCCGCAACCTCGGTTATGATTAGCTTCGTGTGATGCTGCGGGGTTGACATGGCTGGCGGACTCTCCGTTTTCCTGGTTGAAGACGAGGCGTTGATCCGGATGATGATCGCCGACATGGTGGAGGAGCTTGGCCACCACGTCGTCGCGGAGGCGGACAACGTCCGGGATGCCAGCGCCTTTGCCATGACGGCGCAGTACGATTTCGCCATCCTCGACATCAATCTCATGGGTGTCTACGTCGACCCGGTCGCCGATCTGATCGAGCGGCGCGGCAAGCCGTTTCTGTTCGCGACGGGCTACGGGCCGGAATTGCTGCCCTCGTTGCTCCGGCGCAGACCGATCCTGCGCAAGCCGATCTCCATCGACCAGCTCAAGGCGATGATCGACTCGCTGTTTCCGGAAGGGGCCGCCAGGGTCCCGCACTGACCGCGCCTGATCCGCGCGGGCGGCGAATAGCCGGGCAGCCTTGCCCTGGGGTAGGTGAAAGGCGCGGTGCCCGGCTATCCTGCCGCAGCGGCGCGGCCCGCTGAATTCGTCATTGGAACTTGAAGAAAAGCAGACCGATTCGCGCCCGACTCATGGCAGTCTCGCGGCCATGTCGGGAACCCGCGCCGCCGCGACCGGTAACGGCGGGTGTTAGGTAGGTCAGTGCTTCTGCCATAGCGCAACAAGAAGGCCGCCCGGAGGGCGGCCGTTTGAGCTCGAAAGCTCGGGTCGTGTTACATCAGGCCTGCACTGAGATCGATGCCCTGCGCCATGAGGTTGAACGAGGCGAGGAGACCCGCGCAGCAGAACAGGAAGACGGCCTTGAAGGAGTAATCGCCCGACCGCGTTTCGACGCCGGCCGGAATGGCGGCAAGTGAAATCATGCTCATGTTCATTCCCCCCTGTGGTTGCCCCTGAATTGGATCAGGTGGGGAGAACTTCTAGAGCAAAAAGTTTTATCCGGGATTGCGAAGGATCCTTAATGGAATCGCAATCGATCGTCCGCTTGCGCGAGCGACGCCAAGGTCAGCAAGTCTCAGTTGCGGCCGGCTCTGAGCACCGTGGCGATGGTTTGCGCGGTCATCGCGGCGCGGTCCGAGGCACGCTGCGCAGCCAGCCGATCCCTGGCCTTCTCCTCGATCAACAGCTCGATCAGGGCGAGGCGCTTGTCCTCGTCGTCCGCTTCGCACAGCAAACGGTGATACCGATGGTAGTCGAAGCCCAAATCCTGTTTGGGCAGGTCCTGCTTACGCATGTCGCGCCCCGCACACACGCCACGTAGGGTTGAATTGTTTCTCAGTGGAAACGCACAGGCAAGCGCGATGCTGCTGGGAAGGCAGTATCCGAGACAATGATCTGTGAATTACTCGCTGCCAAGCCGCAGCATCGGCACGGTGCGGCTCAATCGACGTTGTGATCGGCAAACATCTTGAGCCCGACGAAGCTCGCATCGGGCTTTATGACGAGCCAGCTTGGGATGTTGTGCAGGTAGTCCTGGAAGCGGCCCTTGGCCTCGAAGCGCGCCCGGAACGCGGACGCCGCGAGGAACTCGGGAAAACGCGGCGCGATACCGCCGGCGACGTAGACGCCGCCGCGGGCCCCGAAGGTCACCGCGAGATTACCGGCGACCGAGCCGAGGATGGCGCAAAACATCTCCAGCGTGGCGCGGCTAATGCCGCAGCTGCCGTCAAGCGCCGCCTTGGTGATGTCAGCCGCGTTGCGCTTCGGCGCCTCGGCGCCGTCGACCTCGGCGACCGCCTCGTAGAGGGTTTGCAGGCCGGAGCCGGACAGCGCGCCACGTTCGATCGAGACATGGCCAAAGCGCTGGCGCATGCATGCGATCACGCGCTCCTCGCGCTCATTCTCCGCCGGCAGGGTTGCATGTCCCGCCTCCGTGACGACTGCCAGCCGCACGCCGTGGCGCTCGACCAGGCAGGAGACGCCAAAGCCGGTCCCGGGCCCGATCACCAGCAACGGCTCTCCGGCGAGGCCGCC
The DNA here is from genome assembly GCF_001641695.1 of Bradyrhizobium neotropicale. Taxonomy (GTDB): domain Bacteria; phylum Pseudomonadota; class Alphaproteobacteria; order Rhizobiales; family Xanthobacteraceae; genus Bradyrhizobium; species Bradyrhizobium neotropicale. Next base: position 135,717 of record NZ_LSEF01000085.1, on the reverse strand, counting down.
TTGGCCGCCGAGTGGGATCAGGTCGGCCGGCTGCAAGGCGGGCAGGGACCAGGCCACCACCTCGAAATCGTTGAGCACGTGCACGCTGTCGAAGCCGAGTGCCGGTTGCAGCTCATTGCCGTCGATGACCCAGGGACTGTTGGTCATGACGCAACGATTATTGGTCACGGGACCTGCCACGGCCAGCACGGCCCTTTTGGGCTGCTCGCCACTGGACCGTCGTGCGAGGACGTCGCTGATGGCCTCCCGGACGGTCGGGAAGTCGGCGACCTTCACATAGTCGATCGCTCCGATCTGATCGCCCCGGCTCAGCGCGAAGCGCGCGTTGGTGCCGCCGATATCGGCGAGAAGAATTGTTTGTCCTGTCTTGCCGATACTCATGGCGATGCGGCTGCCGCGGCCTTGCCGGCTACGGGAACCTTTGCCTCCGTTGCTTCAATCCGCAATTTGGCGGAGGGTGAGAATCCGCCGTCGAGCGTGGGTAGTCAACACGAACGAGGCCAAACCGTTGCACCCGCGAAAGGATCGAGCAAATCATTCCCGCGACATGGACGCGCGCGGCCAATGAGGCGGTTGCGAACCGGCGAGGGAAGATCGACATTGGGGGAGATCGGCGCCCGTCACGCCGGACGCACGCGAATGAGGCCACGATGAAGATCTCCGACCGCGACGTGCTGCTCGTGATCGACGTGCAGAACGACTTCTGCACCGGCGGGGCGCTTGCCGTTCCCGGCGGCGAGAAGGTTGTCCCCGCCATCAATCGCATCGCCCAAAAATTCGACAATGTCGTGCTGACCCAGGACTGGCATCCACGCGATCACGTGTCCTTCGCGCCGAACCACGCGGGCAGGCAACCCTTTCAGACGATCGAGCTCGACTACGGCACCCAGGTGCTCTGGCCCTCCCATTGCGTGCAGGGCACTGCCGGCGCCCAATTCCATCGCGATCTGGACGTCACCCGGGCCAGCCTCGTGGTGCGCAAGGGGTTCCGCCGCGGCATCGATTCCTATTCGGCGCTGTTCGAGAACGACCACAGGACGCCGACGGGGCTACTCGGATATTTGCGCGAACGAGAGCTGAAGACGGTCTTCGTCGCGGGGCTCGCGCTGGATTTCTGCGTGCGCTTTTCGGCGGAGGATGCCCGCAAGGCGGGTCTTCAGGTTGTGGTCATCGAGGATGCCTGCCGCGCCATCGATCTCGACGGCTTGGTCGCCGCGACCCATCAGAGTTTTCGCGAGCTCGGCATTTCCGTGGTCAGCCTCGAGGCGTTCTTATGACGGTGATGGACTAGTCGTGGCGGAGAAAACCGGCAAACAGCCGACCGGATCGGCGCATGTCCCTGATGATCCCTTGCTTTGGCCGTTCGCGGCGGCACGGCTCGCCATGGACGCCTGCTTGTGGTGGNGTGGCTCGAGCGCGAGCCGGTGGAGCAGGGCGACGACAGCGGCCTGCCGTGGACCACGCCAAACACTGTCGCGCTGGAGCTGCCCACCATGCGCCTACGCCGTTGCGGCAGCGGGACACGATCCGGCCAGCCGGCCCTGGTCTGCGCGCCCTATGCGCTGCATCGGGCGCTGATCGCCGACTTCGCGCCGGGCCACAGCGTCGTGGAGGCCCTTCAGCATGGGGGCATCGATCGGGTCTATCTCACCGATTGGCGCTCGGCATCATCGGAGATGCGCTATTTCTCGATCGACAGCTATCTCGGCGATCTCAACGTCGCCGTCGACGAGATCGGCGCGCCCGTCGATCTCATCGGCCTGTGCCAGGGCGGCTGGCTGTCGCTGATCTATGCGGCGCGCTTTCCCGCCAAGGTACGGCGGCTGGTGCTGGTCGGCGCGCCGGTCGACCTCTCGATCGACTCCGCGCTGTCGCGACTCACCCGCAATGCGCCCGAGATGATCTACGACCAGCTCGTGGCCCGCGGCGGCGGCAATGTCAGTGGCGAGGAGATGCTGAGATTCTGGTCGAAGGCGCCGAGCCCCGACGACATCGCGGCGGCGTTGCAGAAGGACCTCTCCGATGAGGAAGGCGCGGCGCTGCGTGAGCGCTTCGACCGTTGGAACGCCGAGACGCTCAATCTGCCCGGCACCTACTATCTCCAGATCGTCAACTGGATCTTCCGCGAGAACCGGATCGCGGCGGGCACTTTCACGGCGCTCGGCCGCGAGATTCATCTGAAGGACGCCAAGGTGCCGGTCTTCCTGCTGGCCGGGCTCGACGACGAGGTGGTGCCGGCAACGCAGGCGCTGGCCATCGCCCATCTCATCGGAACGCCGCCGGCCTTCGTCGCGGCGGCCTCCGAGCCCAGCAATCACCTCGGTCTGTTCATGGGGGCGCGGACCCATGCCCATGCCTGGCCGCGGATCGCAAAGTGGTTGCGGGACGATCTGACCGGTGTGCTGGCGCGCAGCGCCTGATCCGGGCGAAGGGCGGGCGGAAGTGCAAATCCGTTATGCATGACGGCGAATGGTCTGCACGGGCCTATGCCGATGGGCTAAATATGGCCTGAGATCGCGCGGCCGGACCACGCCTCCCGATCTAAGAAGGAATTAAGGGTACGCGATGAGCTTCCACTCGATCTACGCCCACGGATTTGCCCGCGTGGCGGCCTGCGTGACCACCTCCCATGTGGCCGATCCCGAGGCCAACGCGAAGGCCATCGTGACGGCGGCGAAGGCCTGTCACGCGCAGTCGGTGGCCGTTGCCGTGTTTCCCGAGCTGTGCCTGTCCGGCTATGCGATCGAGGACCTGGTCAAGCAGGATCCGCTGCTCGATGCTGTCGAGCGCGGGCTCGCCACGATCGTCGAGGCATCGGCGGCCCTGATGCCTGTCCTGACCGTCGGCGCGCCGCTGCGCTTTGGCGCACGGATCTACAATTGCGCCGTCGTCATTCATCGCGGCGGTATCCTCGGCGTCGTGCCCAAGACTTATCTGCCGACTTATCGCGAGTTCTATGAAGGACGGCATTTCGCCTCCGGCGCCGGCATCGTCGGCGAGGCGATTGCAATCGGCCAGCTCCGCGCGCCCTTTGGCGTCGATCTCCTGTTCGCGGCGGAGGACGTTCCCGGCCTCAGCATCGGCGTTGAGATCTGCGAGGACATGTGGATCCCGGTGACGCCGGCCTCGGAGCTCGCGCTTGCGGGGGCCAGCGTCCTGATCAATCTGTCGGGCAGCCCGATCACGATCGGCCGGGCCCGTTCGCGCGCGCTGCTCTGTCAATCGACCTCCGCGCGCTGCCTCGCGGCTTATGTCTATGCCGCGGCCGGGGCGGGGGAATCGACCACTGATCTCGCCTGGGACGGCCAGACCTCGATCTACGAGAACGGCGTGCTGCTGGCCGAGGGCGAGCGGTTCCGGCAGGATGGCCAGATCACGCTCGCCGACGTCGACCTCGACCTGCTGCGGCAGGAACGCGCGCTGATGGGAACGTTTGACGACAATCGTCGCCAGCGCGAGGGCTTTTTCCGCAAGGTCGGATTCGCCTTGAAGCCGCCGGCCGCGGACATCGGCTTCCTGCGCAAGGTCGAGCGTTTTCCGTTCGTGCCGAGCGACGAGAGCCTGCTCGAGCAGGATTGCTACGAGGCCTACAACATCCAGGTCGCCGGACTCGTGCAGCGCATGCGCGCGACCGGCACCAAGCGCGTCGTGATCGGCGTCTCGGGCGGCCTCGATTCCACCCACGCGCTGATCGTCGCCGCCAAGGCGGTCGACCTGCTCGGCCTGCCCCGCAGCAACATCCTCGCCTACACCATGCCGGGCTTTGCCACCGGCAGCGAGAGCAAGACTAATGCGCTGGCGCTGATGAAGGCGTTGCAGGCGAGCTCGCAGGAGCTCGACATCCGCACCACGGCAACGCAGATGCTGAAGGACATCGGCCATCCCTTCGGCAAAGGCGAGGCGGTCTACGACATCACCTTCGAGAACGTGCAGGCGGGACTGCGCACCGACTATCTGTTCCGCCTTGCCAACCATAACGGCGGTATCGTCATCGGCACCGGTGATCTCTCCGAGCTTGCGCTCGGCTGGTGCACCTATGGCGTCGGTGACCAGATGGCGCATTACAATGTCAATGCCGGGGTGCCGAAGACGCTGATTCAACATCTGATCCGCTGGGTGATCGCGTCGAAGCAGTTCAGCGACGACGTGAACAAGACGCTTGCATCGATCCTCTCGGCCGAGATCTCGCCCGAGCTGGTGCCGGTCAAGCCGGGCGAGAAGCCGCAGAGCACGGAAGCTTCCGTCGGGCCCTATGAGCTGCAGGATTTCAACCTGTTCTACACGCTGCGTTTCGGCATGCGACCGTCCAAGATCGCCTTCCTGGCGCTGCATGCCTGGAAGGACGTCGCCAAGGGCGAGTGGCCTCCGGCATTCCCCAGCGATCGGCGCAGGGCCTATGACCTTGCGGAGATACGGCGCTGGCTCGAGGTGTTCCTGCGGCGCTTCTTCGCCTTCAGCCAGTTCAAGCGCTCGGCCATGCCGAACGGGCCAAAGGTCTCGGCCGGCGGCTCGTTGTCCCCGCGCGGCGACTGGCGCGCGCCGTCAGACTCCAGCGCTGCGGCCTGGCTCGAGGATCTCGCACGGAACGTGCCGAACTGAAAAGGGCAAGACGACTAAAACAAGTCGACTTACCAGGCGGCCCAAACGAGATCGCGCCGCACGGCTCATAAAGCCGGCGGCGCGACGCTGCGTTCAATCTAGAAGATACGAGGTCCGGAGTGCCTAGGAGTCCGGACCTCGTAACCTTGCCCCAGCCTTCAAATCCCCGCCCCATGCGGCCCCCCAGCCCCATGTCGCGCGATCAGAGGGTGATGCCCTTGTGGCCGCCGATCGATGTGCGCGATGTACGTGAAGTCTCGATAGGATTCCATTCCGGATCACTACGGACACAAATACCGTTGCGCTCGCGGCTCATCATGTGCATCCGCATCTTGCAACTGACGCATCCGAACGTTCAGGCGTGCATCCTCGTCTTCATCAAGGCGCTCGCGACGTTCGGCTTCGAGGCTGCGCCCGGAGCAGGGGAGGCCTGCGCAAGGCTGCTTCCGCCCGGTCCGGGCCAAGTTCTCATTGCACCCCGTGGCCCCGTGCGCTATCCGGCCGGAAAGGCCTGAGGCGGCTTCCAAATTTCCCCCGCCCGGCCCACCCAACGAGGACGGAAACCGCCATGCCAGCCTATCGCTCCCGCACCACCACCCACGGCCGCAACATGGCAGGCGCCCGCGGCCTCTGGCGCGCGACGGGCATGAAGGATGCCGATTTCGGCAAGCCGATCATCGCTGTCGTCAACTCCTTCACCCAGTTCGTTCCCGGCCACGTCCACCTCAAGGATCTCGGCCAGCTCGTGGCGCGCGAGATCGAGCAGGCCGGCGGCGTCGCGAAAGAGTTCAACACCATCGCGGTCGATGACGGCATCGCCATGGGCCATGACGGCATGCTCTACAGCCTGCCGTCGCGCGAGCTGATCGCCGACAGCGTCGAGTACATGGCGAATGCGCATTGCGCCGACGGCCTCGTCTGCATCTCCAACTGCGACAAGATCACGCCCGGCATGCTGATGGCGGCGCTGCGCCTCAATATTCCCGCCGTGTTCGTCTCGGGCGGGCCGATGGAGGCCGGCAAGGTCAAGCTGCAGGGCAAGACCAAGGCCGTCGACCTGATCGACGCCATGGTCGCTGCGGCCGACGCCAAGGTCAGCGACGACGACGTCAAGGTGATCGAGCGCTCGGCGTGCCCGACCTGCGGCTCCTGCTCGGGCATGTTCACGGCGAATTCGATGAACTGCCTCACAGAGGCGCTTGGCCTCGCGCTGCCCGGCAACGGCTCCGTGGTCGCAACGCACGCCGACCGCAAGCGGCTGTTCGTCGAGGCCGGCCACACCATCGTCGATCTCGTCCGCCGCTACTACGAGCAGGACGACGCCTCCGTGCTGCCGCGCAATGTCGCGAACTTCAAGGCGTTCGAGAACGCGATGACGCTGGACATCGCCATGGGCGGCTCGACCAACACCGTGCTGCATCTGCTCGCCGCCGCGCATGAGGGGCAGGTCGAGTTCACTATGCGCGACATCGACCGCCTGTCGCGCCGCGTGCCCGTGCTGTGCAAGGTCGCGCCGTCCGTTGCCGACGTCCATGTCGAGGACGTGCACCGCGCCGGCGGCATCATGGGCATTCTCGGCGAGCTCGATCGTGCCGGGCTGATCGACTCCTCGGTTTCGACCGTGCATGCGCCGACGATGGCGGACGCGCTGGAGCGCTGGGACGTCAAGCGCTCCAAGAGCGAGGCGGTGCGCACCTTCTATCGCGCTTCGCCCGGCGGCATCCCGACCCAGGTCGCCTTCAGCCAGGAGCGCCGCTACGACGAGCTCGACACCGATCGCGAGAAGGGCGTGGTGCGCGATCTCGAGCACGCCTTCAGCAAGGACGGCGGCCTCGCCGTGCTGTACGGCAACCTCGCGCAGGACGGCTGCATCGTGAAGACCGCCGGTGTCGATGCCTCGATCCTGAAATTCTCCGGCCCCGCGCGCGTGTTCGAGAGCCAGGACGCCGCGGTGGAAGGCATTTTGGGCGGCAAGGTCGTTGCCGGCGAGATCGTGGTCATCATCTACGAGGGCCCGCGCGGCGGCCCCGGCATGCAGGAGATGCTGTATCCGACGAGCTATTTGAAATCGATGGGCCTTGGCAAAGCCTGCGCGCTCGTCACCGACGGCCGTTTCTCCGGCGGCTCGTCCGGCCTGTCGATCGGCCATCTGTCGCCGGAAGCGGCTGAAGGCGGCAACATTGGTCTGGTGCGTACCGGCGACCGCATCGCGATCGACATTCCGAACCGCAGCATCAGCCTGGAGATCTCCGACGAGGAGCTTGCCAAGCGCCGTGCGGCGGAAGAGGCGAAGGGCGATGCCGCCTGGCAGCCAACGAACCGCAAGCGCAACGTCTCGACCGCGCTGCAGGCTTATGCGGCGCTCACCACCAGCGCCGCGCGCGGCGCGGTGCGCGAGGTGAAGCGGCGCGGCAAGTAAGCGCCACATCGTCCGCGCTCCGCGGATGGTCAACAAGGCCTTAGCGATCGGCAGGAATTTGCCGGTCGCGTTAGGGATGCCCCGACGAACTTCGGCAGCTTTGGATTTCGCGGCGTATACTTGTCGGCGCCGACTTTCGGATCCAAATCATTTCGGGCAACTGGGGCACCACCAATATGTCTCGTACTCTCGCTGTCGTTTTCGCAACGGCCGTCGTTGCCATTTCCATGACGGGCGCAGCCTCCGCCGGCTGCTACAATTGCTACACGCCGCCGCCCTGCACGACCTGCTATCAGCAGCAATACGTCGCGCCGCAGTATCGCACCGTCGATGAGACCGTGATGGTCTCGCCGGGCGCCGTGGTCGCGCACCGTTCACCGGCGCAGTATCGCACCGTGATGGTGCCGCAGACCGTGATGGTCGCGCCCCCGAGCGTCCAGTACGAGCGCATCCCGCCGCAATACGCCACGCGCCAGCGCGTCGAGATGGTCTCGCCGGGCTATTCCTACTACGCCCCGGTGGCGATGGGCTGCGCCTCCTGCGGCTACTGACGCCAACGCAACGATCAAGGTTTCACGCGGCGCTCGTCTCGGGCGCCGCGTTTTCTTTTGCTCGGATGCTAGTCTGCTTTAGCCTCATAGGCGCGGATCAGGGCGAGGTTCTTCAGCACGCGCTCCGCCGCTGACTCCTGTTCGGCATCGTCCTCGCCGTCCCGACAGGAGAGGCGGCCCGCCTCATGGTCGGCGAGGTCCTGGCGATCGTTGTCTACCACCCAACGAAGGCGACCGATGGATTTCATCGAAATCTCCACCGCAATAGCGGTGGCCCGGCACACTGCCCCCGCCGAAACGCATGCCGGGCCTAGCCNGCCAGTCCGCCCGCTGGTCGAATCTGACCGGCTGGCGTCGATCTTGGGGCAAAATTGTGACTCTGAAAATTGCTCGGCTGCAACACTCGATAGCTTTCTGCGGGCAGCAGCCTGCTACGGAATGGTGCCATGCATTGGCCGCCAACAGGCCAGAATCGCAACTGCAATTAAGCGCGTCTCGGATGCGGTCGGTTTTCGTGCTGGTTCGATCGAAGTCCGTGACTCCCGCTCCATCGCTAATCAGCCCCCAGCCCCAGCGATGGAGCGGGGCAGGAATTCGGAAGCCGTCACAACCACGGAAACTCTCTGCCGGGTTTGCCCCGCCGCCCCGGGGACGAGCGTCAGCGTGTCAGGCAAACCGCAGCCCCTTTGGCAACGCGGCCCCGTGCAGCGACCTCGATGAATGCAAGCGACGATTCCGACCGATGGCAATCACGCTCCACGTCGCCGGGCTCCGTCGTTGCGCACCGCACGCTGGTCGGAGGATCGCACCGTGATGGTCGCGCCGCCGAGCGTCCAGTACGAGTGCATCCCGCCGCAATACACCATGCGCCAGCGCGCACTACGCCCCGGTGCAGATGGGCTGCGCCTCCTGCGGCTACAGGCGTCAACGCAGCGATCACAGGGTTCGCGCGGCGTTCATATGGGCGCCGCGTTTTCTTTGCAGAGATAATAAGCGAGGCCCGGACGTGGAGGGGACTCCAGCCGGGCCTCGCAACCGGCAACGCCCTGGGCGGTGTTACCGATGCCGCCCAAGCTAGCGGACCACGCTGACGCTCGCCTGACAGGTCCGTTTCCGGTGAAGGGCCCGGTCTCGGGTGAGGGCACCAACTTCGCGTTGCCTTGCGCGCTCGCCTGCGTTAAGCGACAGCCATTCCGGGCTTGGAAGGGTGGCCGAGTGGTTTAAGGCACCGGTCTTGAAAACCGGCGTGCCCGCAAGGGTACCGTGGGTTCGAATCCCACCCCTTCCGCCAGTATATGCCCCGTTCGTCGTCGTTCGGACTCCATAGCAAAATCAGTAACTTGCGCCGGAAAGCTGTACTTCGCAGTTCGTCGGTGTTCTTCCTGATCGGGTCCCTTACCGTAGTTTTTGCCCGTGGGTTCGGAGGACGGTTTTTTCCCGGAGGAACGATGGCTGGGAGACTCAAACCACTCGACTTAGAGCGCCAAACGAGGCTCGGCAAATACGCCGATGGCGATGGGCTCTACTTGATTGTCACCGGACCGACATCGAAGAGCTGGTCATCCAGATATTGGAAGGACGGCAAAGAGCGCTGGCATGGCCTGGGTCCTTGAAGGAGTTATCGCTAAAGGAGGCGCGGCTTGCCGGGATGCGGCCCGGCTACGCTCGTGGTCTTCGCGGAATTGGCCTCGCATTTGGCTTGCTGATCGTGATGGAGGGAGGATCGCTCGCAAATTCCAGGCACACGCGGAGAATGTCGCCAGGCAGAGCTCCGTCTTCGACGTACGATTGAGGGCGCGGGAATTGTTGGCAATGCGCGTCCGTTTGAAGCTGCCTGCGTCGAAGCAAAGCCCAACGGACCGCCGGCAAAAAATTGAGCTGCGACGGCCCAGCCGGCTGCCCCGCGGGGTTCAGCGGCGGTCTGACCGCGCACCCATTGACGTCAGCACGCCGAGCACTGGTTCGGCTCGCTCCTTCGTCAGATTGGCCGCCACGTCTGTCCCAATCATTGCTGGACCCTTGAGTTCTCGATCGCAAACCATCCACCCCTTTCCACCGATCCGAATAAGAAATCTGCTCTGCGACGGCACTTGGTCAGTCAATAGTGAACGCTCCCCTGGTCTGCACTTCAACAACCAACAGGGAGAGGCATCTTCGACGCTGCATTTGCATATGTGAATCCGATCGGGAAAACTCGGCATGTTCCGGGACGGAACATCATCCCCAATGTGCTGAAACGAACAGAACGGCTTTGATCTGCGAGTAAGCTCGCAATCGCTTGGCTTCCCCAAGTTGTCCAAGCACCTCCAAGCGGCCCCGGCCCTCCCACACCCCTTAAACCCCATGGCCGGGGCCGACTTTGCGCGGCGCGGCGCCGATCCCTCGCTGGCCTTGGTCTCGAACAGCGCCAGGATCGATACGAAAACGACCCCGACTGCGGCCAAGATCAGCAAGCGAAAAGGGATCGAGCCAGACAGGCTCAGTTCGCCGCACGCGGTGCAGCCTTCAGCACGGGAACGCGTCGCGGACCGCAACAAGCGCTAGCTTCACCATCGTGTGATGTGACGAATTGCACCGAACAGCGTCGGGGTTGTTCAAAGCGTCGAGGTTTTTTGTTCAATCAAGGGAGGACGAAAAATGAAGACAGCGATTGTCACACTTTCTGCCACCATCCTCATCGCCGCTGCTCCGGCCGTGCTTGCCAAGAATGTACCAAGCAAAGCACCGCACCAGCACCAGGTCTCCAAGAAGCACCCTGCGAGTATTTACGGCTACGCTCCGTGGCGTGTGATGCGCGCCAACGGCATGATGACGGGCTATCCAGGAGCCTTTGGCGGCTACGCACCAGGCAGCGGCCCCAAAGACTATACCATCGAAAATTCCAGAAATGCTGGCGGTGGTGGAGGCGGCGGCGGTGGCGGTGGTTCCGGAATGTAAGTAGCCAAGCTCCTATGGTGCCAAGGAAAGGTCGAGGGCCCGATCCGGGCAGCGCGACCGGCATGTGAAAGGTGACCGGAAACGCAACCAGCGGTGCAACGGCCAAGTCAACGGGGTGTCGAGCACGTTGAGCGTTGCGCGACACCCTGAGGGTGCCGACCTGCGTCGTCTACACCGGCGCTCGGTCTTCCTTGCTTGCTGCGCCCAGCTCGAGCACGCTGCTTGGCAGCGTACTCCGCCAAACGGTTTCCAGTGGGATATGCGTGAAGGCGGTCAGCCTTCGCCACCAAGGCGGCCTTACTGTCGAGAGCGCCCCCTCAAGGCGGGCGGCTTTTTCTCGGGCAGTCGCAGTTTCAATGTTGGCTTTGAGCAGTTCGGCCAACAGCTTGTTGGTGCGGCCACACTCTCTCTCGAAGTCCGCCCGGTTACCTCCGGCTATGGCCTTCAGCTCAAGGAGGTCCGCCTGCAACGTCGCAATGTGCTCCTTTAGGGCGGTCACCAGGTGGTCACCGCCCGGGCTCTGGGATGCGCGCGCGTTCGGGGAATGACTGATTTCTGTAAGATCGACTTGAACCAGTGTCTTGCCATCGTTGGAGCGGGAGCGCGGCAAACGGTGCCGCTTGACGAGCGCTCTTGCGGCCTCTGGGGAAATTTTGAGCCTGTCGCCGAGTTCGGCGTAAGTGAGCATCTCGACGGGCATGATGATTCCTCCCGCTTGACCGGACGGTCACCACCCGGACACTGGCAAAATAGCGATCACAGGTTAAGAGTTGGTTTACTATGGTCGGCCGGGTCCTGGCTCAGCACGACTTAGGGTGAGCAAGAGATGTCTTCCTTCGATGCACCCCGAGCAACGACTTTCAGGGTGTCGTCGGGCAGGGGCCGCTGCAGCATTTTCGCCTAGTCCCACAGTGTGCGCATTTAAACGTCGCGCTCCACGTCGGTGGTGAGGATGATCGGCATGGCCTTCAGGTGGATTGGCTCGACCATGGCGTTCGCTCAGCGCTCAGAAGACGTGAGGGCCCCCTTTGCGTCGCTCAGCTTCCGCATGTAGTAGCCTTGCCTTTGAACAGCCGACTTGATCTCGTCACTAACTTTGAGAACCTTCTTCTTGGATTTGCGCCATCGCCCCGACTTGTGTGGGGGTATAGGAAGTCCCTTGCTAACGACGAGCAAGTCCCGTCTTTCGTTTAAATAAACGTCAAACATGTGCCACCCCGAGCCAATTCAACGGGTATCGTTTCGGTGCAAAAGCGCGGTTACAAAATCGCAACGCTGGGCTGGTTTTTTTCGCCGCTTCATCGCAGCACTGTCCCTCTGACAATAACACCTGGCTTTCTGCCCGCATCCTGTGAATAGCGGGGAAGACTCGCGGTGTTCATCCAATATGGCGCGTTCTTCTGCTTGTATGTTGTTCGGATGTCACACGTACACACCAACAGATTTCCGCATCGCGTCGCGGTGAGCGCCTCATGGCTTGCGCCCCAGCCAAGGGAACAAGCTGTGGATTAAAGGCCGGTTGAACCCACTAGGCGCGGTTGATGGAACCAGACGCCGTGGGAGTCAACGATGCCGATTAACGACCTGATAGACAGACTGATCGAAGAACACCGGGGCGACGTTCTCGGGGCCTTGCAGGTGCTCCTTTTGCTCAACGAGCGTCTCGAAGCCGAACTGCAATACTTCTATGAACAATCCGACATCGCTCCACCGCATCGAGGCACGCTGCACTAGACTATTGTTGGCAGAGGTAAGGCCAATCACCTCGTCCGCCGCGCCGTTGGTTGATGCTTGATGCGAGCGCTGCGGAAAGCGGCGGTTGGTTGCCAACGTAGCGGGTGATCACGCGGACCAGGTTGATGATCGCGGCTTGATTGGTCGGATGCTGTAGAGATGGCACATCGGCGACGGCTACGACCGGAATAGCGCGAAGTAGATCACGTACTGCCGGTCCAGGATGCCAGCCGTCATTGACCGATCCCAACTGCCGCATCTGTCACGGGCTTGGCTGGGTGAAAGTCGCGTTAGGTGATCTTCTGCCTACGCGGCGATATTGAACGATGCAATCAGAGCGCGCACGTCGTTTGCCAAATCACGATAGTGCTGGCCCGCACGCAGATACAACTCGCGATTACTTCCATCCACTCGTTTGGCGATCAACTCGCATTCGGCAGCGAGGTTTTCAAAACGCTCGAGCCTGGCTTGGAAACCGGTCATTGGCGCCCCAACTCTTTACTAATAAGGGAAGCGGACGATATTCGCCGGATTAGGTCAGAACGAACATTGTTATTGAATATAATCAAGGCGGGTTGAGACTCGCGCCCGGACCGGACAGGGTCGAGGGAGTACCTGCGCCCGCAGACGCGCCCAGGGCGAACTTTGGGGGACGCTCACGAACTGTGGCCCGCGACGTCGGCCAGGATGGCTCCGCGCCATCATTTTTTGAGGATCAACCCCATCTCTCGCGCCATCTGCTTTACTGAGCCGGTATGCCGGCGAAGAGCTGCGGCAATTTTCGCCGCGCCGAACCGCCGGCGTATCATCACCGACAATCTCTTGCGTTCGATGTCGGTCCATTCCTTCGGCTTCGATGATCTCATGCCGACCAGACCAGTGATGCCCGCCGTGCGCTATCGGCTTACATGAAGAAGCCCTTCCGGCCCGCGCGTGCGCATAGAGAACCCGCCGGCTACAAGATCGGCGGGTTCCCTTCGGGCTAGCTGCCTCGGCTGGAAATGCCGAGGTTGTCGCAGGTCAACGCGAAGGCGTCTTTCGCTTTGGCATCCTCGAAGCAAAAGCACATGCCGATGTCGGCGCGGTCTATATGCCAGTCCACTTTGTTTTCTTTGGCGATGCGAGAGGCTTCCCCGCGCAGGAGATCCAGTTGTCTTCCCGCAGCAAAAACGATCAAGCAATTTTCCTTTGACATTATGGTCGTTCTCCAATCGCAATCAGACGTTATGAAAAATGAAAACTAGATTCCGTCGCTGGCGTGTGGCGCTGCTTCTCCATCGTGATCTCTGTCGCGATAGAGATAATCGCCGAGGTAGTAAATTCCGACAAACGTGAAGAGCCCAAGCGCGGCAAGCACATACTTGCCCCAGTCGGACATGTTGAACGCTGCAGCGTCCCGCATCAGATCAGAGAGCATCGATTGTCCCCATTGATCCCCGGCAGCCAGCTTGAGAGGTTATAGACGGGGCGACAATTGAGCTATGCGGTTTGTGCCAGTTTTTCCTGACTGGGAGAATAGGGTGGTGGCTAGCGATCTTTCTTCGGGAACCGCTGGCCTCCACGGTACGGCGGATGCCGTTATTAGGACACCAAAAATATGAATTTAGGACACTTGCGATTCACATATGAGTTCGCGGGAACCAAGGACATTGGGAAAACTCGAAAGTCCCGGGCGGGCTGAGCCATTTCACTTCGGAATTATTGAAACCAGGAAGGGCCGCTGAGGCCGGGTCAGCGGGCTCCTGTTTTTGGGATCAGGAACGGGCGCTCCACGCCGCCGTTCACCAAGCAGGACCTTGAGTAGTCTTCCTCAAGTGTTTCCTCCCTGACTTGGACCCCAGCCCAACGACAAAGCCGTCCCCACCACGTACGAAAGATGTCGGCTTGCGGGCGAGCAGCAACTCATATTGCACGCGTCAAATGCTGAAAGCGACTGCCCCGACACGCAACGCGCGCCGGGACAGCCTTCCTGCTCTGAACAGAGCAGACGTCGAGACGATCCTGCGGCTTCAGTTTTTCAGGACCTGGACACCTTCTTCGCGAACAGCTTGAAGGCTGCGCGGGTCGAGGTCGAGCGCATGGAGGATGGTCGGCGCGATCTGTGTGGTGAAGGTGGTGTCCTCGACGATCTTCGCGTGCTTGATGCGAGGCGAGGAGACCACCAGCAGCACGTTACGATCGTCGTCGGAAAAGCCGCCATGCTCGGCAAGCTTGCTGCCGCCAGTGCAGATGACGCCATGATCGGTGATCGCGAGGAAGTCCGGCACTCGACTGTTGTGGAACGGATCTTCGTAGAGCTTGGACAGTTCGTCGCGGTCGAGCAATTTCTGGATATGCAGATCGGCGGCGTGAGAGAGAATGTAGGCCTTGGCATCTGCATAGTAGGGATTCCCGGTCGCCGGATTGGTCGCCTGCTGCATTTGCGGCGACAACCAGACCAGCGCCCCGTCGTCACAGATCTCGAAGCCGTTGGCACCGAAACCGGGCGCGTTGCTATACAGCGCGTCAGAGATCGCCACGCGGTCCTTGACGTTGATCGGCGACTGCCCATGCTTGGCGCTGACGATGATCAGGGTCGAATCGTAGAGGTTCTGCGCCTTGAGCTCGTTGACGAACTTGCCGAGCGCGTCGTCCACGAACTGGAATTGCAGCGTGAGCGCATTGCCGGGCGTCGCCTGGGCGTCGGCGTAGCCGCCGATGAGGGATTTGTCGGCATCCGCGTGGCCTGCTTTGGCGAGCTTCTGGCCAACGCTGACCGCCTGGAAGTTCATGCCGAAGATCGCGGGGACCGGTTGATGTTGAGTTCGCGCGCCATCATAGCCGTCAATCCAGTTCAATACCGCCTGCACTTTCAGCGAGTCGTAAGTGCGAACGCCGGTATAGCTCTTGGTGTAGTCGTCGCCAGGCTTGGCGCCGGCGTCGAGCGTGTCCTGCGAATTGATCTCCGGCGCATAGAGTTCGTCGAGGCCCTTGCCCGACGGGCCCGCCAGATCCTCGTAGGCAGGATGCTTGTCGGACCAGGCGGTGCGCATTCCAGCCGCCTTGATGACTTCGAAGATTGTGTTGGTACGAACGTATTCGTGCGGATAGACCGGGACGCACTGGCCGTTGACCAGCTTGCGCTGCATGTGGTCCGGATCGAGCTGCGTGTAAACCTGACCGAGCGTGCCGCCGGCGGTGTAATCGGCCACCAGCCCGCTGTCGTAATCGAAGCTCTTGTCGAGCGCTTCGAAGTTGGTGATCTCGGCGCCAGCCGCACCCGTGCAACCCGGATCCGCGAGATTCTGGCTGGTGTAGAATGCCTTGGAGGGATACGCGGCGCGGTCATAGCTGTCGTCATAGAACAGGCCACCGCCCTTCGGCGTGGCGCCGGTAACCTGTGCGAGCATGCCGGGATAGCTGTCCGACGGAGCGGTGGTAAAAGCGTTCGGATAGACGACGCCATGATTGGTGAGCTGGGCGAAATTGCCGCCAGGGCGGCTTTCGACCCAACGCTTCAGATCGATGGCATGCATGCCGTCGATGCTGATCAGCAATACATGCTTGTAGCCGTGTCGCTGCGAATGCCCACTGTCGTCGTCCGCTCGCGCGACGGTGATGCCGCCGGCAAGCATCGCTGCCGCGACCGCGGCAGTTGACAAGAAATAGTCGCGAAAACCACGCATGAGTTCGCCCCTCGCTGCATTTGATGAGATGAGAATTGCCTTCGTCGAAGCTGCGGCAATCTGTCGCCGTCAGTTGACGTCGCGATGACATTTTTCTTGCGGTTACCTCTTTTTCCCGAAAATCGGGGGGCAGGCTCTTATGATATCCATCGTGCGCGTCGCTCGATGAGTCGCGCGATCGGGCTCATAAGCTTGTCTGGCGACTGCTAACGACTCCGTCCCCGGCTTTGGAAATCCGGGCTTGGAACAAAGGTCGGCGGGCTCGATTGCATTTCCATGAAATGGATCGTCGGCACCCTTGCTGTCGTCCTGACCATTCTTTTGGTCTATGCCGGATCGGCTTTAATCTCCATCTTGGGTCTCGTGTCAGCCGTTCGGAACGGTGACGTTGCTCAAATCATGACGCGGACCGACTTGCCGCGCGTCCGCCATTCTCTCGTCGAGCAGTTGATCACCGCCTACCTCGAACGGCTCGAGCAAAAACGCCCGCTGCGACCGATCGAGGGGATGGCGATTACCTCGCTTGGCACAACGATCGCCGACGATTTTGCCACGAAGCTCGTCACGCCAGAGAATCTGTCAGTGCTGCTGCGCAGCGGGACCGTCGGCAACGCCGCGGAGAATATCAGTTTTGGGACGATGTCATCGCTAGCTGATCTGGACGCGTCAAACATCTTCGTCCTCCTCGGACGGATTCGTCCGATCAAGCCCGACGAATTTGGGCTTGGGTTCGGTCGGGGCGAAAACGCCGGCAGTATCAGCATGCATTTCGAGTGGACGGGCTGGAAGCTATCGGGCGTTGGCCTGCCGCAGCGAATCGTAGCCAACATGGTCGATCGGCTGCCGACGCGTTGATCCACATCGTTGAAGGTCAATCATCCCGCTTGCGCAAACGCTCCTTGCCGCAGCATTTGGATGGATTTTTGCAATGATAGCGTGATGGTTGGGCGCTCCTGGCTTGGCGTGCCCGCAGGGTATCGTGTTGCGTCCCCTTTTTTCGGCACTAAGCACCTGATATTCTGATGACTCTGGCTCACCGCGCAGGTCAGCCCGGGCGCGCCTATGGAACCTTGCCGCCATCTCCGCGTTGTCTCGGCATGACCGAGAACGTTTCCTTCCGACGCAAACCCTTGACCCCCGAACAGCGTCAGGCGCGCGATGCGGCCCGGCGTCAGGAGGCGGAGAAAGCCATGCGCGACCATGAGGCCGCGCAGAAGGCGTTCCATGCCAATCGCGAACGGCTGAAGGCCGAACGGCTGGCGCGCGAAGCGGCTGCGGCCAAGGATTGATCCGCGCAGGTCTCGCCCGTCACCACTCTTCCGAAAAGGCAGCCGGCCCCAAGCGCCGGCTGCCTTTTCGCCGTGCGCCATCGCGTACCTCGACGACGGAGGCTTGACGGCACTCCGCTTCCGGGAGGAAGATTCAAACAATCCTGAACTGGCGAGAACCACGGAGACGATCGCTTCCAGTCCCTCATTCGGCGCAACGCAATGGAGCTGAGAATGACTACGTTCGACAAGCGCGAGCAGGGTTTTGAGGCCAAATTCGCCCACGACGAGGAGCTCATGTTCAAGGCCACGGCCCGGTCCAACAAGCTGCTCGGCCTGTGGGCCGCGGGGCAGCTCGAGCTCACGGGGGATGCGGCGGCGAGCTATGCGACCGCGCTGGTGACCGCGAGCCTGGAGAACCGGTCGGTCGACGAGACCTTGCGCAAGGTGTCGAACGATCTAGCCGGCAAGGGCATATTGCCCGAACAGGTCGCGCAGAAGATGAGGGAATGCCTGCATCAAGCGCTGGCGCAGCTCGAAGCCCTGCCGAGCGACCAGCGCTAGCGATCAGCGGCCCCTGGCCGGCGGCTCACTCCGCGTGCCTGCGCGCGCCACTGTCGCTGAGCTTGTCGACGAAGGCGATGCCAATCGCCGAGGCTATGAAGGTGATGTGGATCAGCACCTGCCACATCACGCCCTTCTCGGTGAAGCCGGCGCGGTCCGAGCCGAGATTGCCGGCCTCGATGAAGGTGCGCAGCAGTGCGATCGAGGAGATGCCGATGATGGCCATCGCGAGCTTGATCTTGAGCACGCTCGCATTGACATGGCCGAGCCATTCCGGCTCGTCGGGATGGCCGGCAAGGTCGAGCCGGGACACGAAGGTCTCGTAGCCGCCGACGATCACCATCACCAGCAGGTTCGAGATCATCACGACGTCGATCAGCGCGAGCACGCTCATCATGATCTGCTGCTCGGTGAGGTCGAGGGCGTGCCAGGACAGATGCCAGAGCTCCTTGACGAACAGCGCGATGTAGACGCATTGCGCGATGATCAGCCCAAGATAGAGCGGCAATTGCAGCCAGCGCGAGCCGAAGATGACCATCGGCAGTGCGCGCAGGCGCGGCGAGGGCGGGTGGGGTCCGGTCCTGGTCTCAGGCTCAACCAACATTCGGGCAATATCCACGCAGTCTCTGATCCCTCCCCATCTAACCCGACAAGATGGCCGGCGGAAGACGCCGCGCTTGCAGGCCGCTCCCTGCAGATCGCGCGGCCGCATGCTATCCTGCCGAAACGGTCGTCGCGCGATGGCCTTGGGGCGGAGGTGAGTGGTGTCCGGCAGTCTTCTTGGCAGAACTTTCGGCAGGATCGTCAGCACGACCGGCCTGGTCCTTGCAGTCCTTGGCGCCGGCATGACCGGAGGGTCGGCGATGCCGCTGACGCCGTTTCGCTACGAGGGGCAGGCGCAGCGCCATTGTCCCGGCGACAAGGTGGTGTGGCTGGATTTCAGGAAGGGCGTCTACTACGCCAAGGGCCAGAAGCGTTACGGCCAAGGATTCGATGGCAGCTTTGTCTGCCTGAACGAGGTCCGCGGTAGCTCCTATCGCCGTTCGCTGCTGGGCTTGCGCTGAGCGGTACGCCGCCAATCAGGAAAGAGCGGGGTGTTATTTCAGCCAGGCAGCTTCACCGGCACGTGCGGGGAGGTGCTGACGACCCGGGGACTTCCGTCGGGATACGTGCGGCTGCCGCGGATCAGCGATTCCAGGACGATCATGAATTTCTCTGCAAGCATTTTCGTCACCCCTCGTTGGTGATGGCCTCTTGAAATTAAGTCGAGGCGTCGGTTGCGAAAATTCAATCAACTAAAAGGGAGCCCGACAATCCGGGACAACCCACGCTTTGCTGCGACGCGATACGGCTTTGATCATGCCGAATGAATTGGGGTGGGGTCAGCCGAAGGCCAGGGCCACGAGACTGGAGCACAGCAGCACCAAGCCGCCAGCGGTCAATGCCAGGAAACCATCCGATACGAAGTCATGGTTGCGCATGGGACACCTGCCGCTCTTGTCTTCGATGCTCCGCCGGATTGATTAAAAATGTCCGAACGTGCCGTCGTGGAAAAAGAGGTGATGCGTGTCGCCGCGCGGGCGCCCTCAGGCGCGCGTGCGGTAACCTTCAAACGCATGGGCCAGGAAGATGCCTGCGCTCACCAGACCCATCAGTGCCGAAACCGTCTCGATCATCGTCAGATTCCAATCCGCCCCTGCACCCGAGAGAACGCGTGCAGCCTTGCACAGTCAAAAGAATTCCGGTGAGCACCGCGACAATGGGGGTGGAGTGAGGATTCGGCGCAACAGACTGTCCGGGCCTGATACAGCGAAACGTGTCCGCGTTCCGTAGTCCAACGGAGAGAAACGAACTTTCAGTTTACCATCTTGGTGCGACGAGCGCGGGCTCCCCATTTCCGCCGTGTTCCGGTTGCGATATCGTCGTGACGTCCGACGCGGTGGTGGGCCGCGCTGGATAAACCCCGGCAGAAGGCCTGTCCGCAATCAAGGCGGGTTGGGCACGCGTCCGGCGAAATGGTATTTGGGGCGAATGGGGATCCGGTCAGATTCGGTAGTACGGGCCGCGCGCGGTGTTGCTGCGGCTGCGATCTGTCTTGCGCTCGCCAATTGTGCCTCGTCGGGCAAATTCGCCAGCCGTGTCGATCCGAAATACGGCGTCTCCTCCAGCCCCCGGGTTGTTGCCTGGGGCGAACCGGTCCCCAAGGGCGGCGGCACCTACCGTGTCGGCAAGCCTTATGTCGTGGCAGGCCGGACCTACGTGCCTGAAGAGGACGTCAACTACCGCGCGGAAGGCCAGGCCTCCTGGTACGGCGATGACTTCCATGGCCGCCTGACCGCCAATGGCGAGGTGTTCGACATGGGCTCGCTGACGGCGGCGCATCCGACCCTGCCGATGCCGTCCTACGCGCGGGTGACCAATCTTTCGAACGGCAAGTCGCTGATCGTCCGCGTCAATGACCGCGGGCCCTATCACGGCAACCGGCTCATCGACGTCTCGAACAAGGCCGCCGAACTGCTTGAATTCAAAGGCAACGGAGTCGCCAAGGTTCGCGTCGAATATGTCGGCCGGGCGCCCCTGGAAGGCTCCGACGACCGCCAGCTGATGGCGACCCTGCGCACCGGCATTCCGGCGCCGTCGCCCTCGATGGTCCGGGTCGCCTCGGCAAAACCGTTCGTGCCGGAGCTGCCGTCGTCGACCCGCGGTGCCGTCCGCGGCGAGGTCCCGATGCCGGAGGGGCGGCCCTATAGTCTCGGCAGCACCTCCGCCGATGTCGCCTCGATTAACGCAACCTCGGAAATGTCGGCCTCGAGCCGCAGCCGCGGCCGGGCGCTCCAGAACACCCGGCAGGTGTCGTATGACGAGGACGGTCGCTACGCCAATGATGGCGGCTCGGTCTCCGATGGGGCCGCGGAAGCCCGCAGCATTCTGACCGGCCGCGGCCTCTACTGAGCCGCGCTCTCCTTCAGGAATGTCACCAGCGCAGCGTTCACCTCGTCGGGCCGCTCCTGCTGCACCCAGTGGCCGGCGCCATCGATGATCAGCTTCCGCGTGAGGTTCGGCAGCACCCGCTCCAGCTCGTTGACGCGCTTGGCTCCGATCAGGCCGGTGATGACGGCGTCCCGCGAGCCTGCGATGAAGAGGGACGGCTGATGGATCTGTGCATCTTGCCAGGGCGCCGTGAGCTCCCAGTTGCGGTCGATGTTGCGATACCAGTTCAGTCCGCCGCGGAAGCCGGACTTGCGGAAGGTCTCGGTGAAATAGGCGAGGTCGGTTTCGGATAGCCAGGCGGGCAGCGGCTCCTCGGTGGTTGCATGGCCGAGAAAGCCCTTGCCCTCCTGCACGAACATGGCCGCGGTGGGATCGGCAAGTCCGCGTCCGCCGAGCACGATGCGCATGGTGCGAGCGACGTCGCGCTCGAGCTCGGCCTCGGCGACGCCGGGCGTCTGGAAATATTGCCAATAGAAGTTGGTGACGCCGCCCTGGCGCAGCAGGTCGAGCGGCTTGCCACGGCCGCGGAACGGCGGCGGCACGCTGAGGCCCGCGACCGCCGTGAAGATATCGGGACGGAATAGCGCCGCGTGCCAGGCGACCGGCGCGCCCCAGTCGTGGCCGACGACCATGGCTTTGGTTTCGCCGAGCGCCTGCACCAGGCCGACCACGTCGCCGACCGTATCGAAGATCGAATAGGCTGAGACCTCGGATGGCGCCGCGCTCTGGCCGTAGCCGCGCATGTCGGGCGCAACGACGTGGAAGCCGGCGGCTGCGAGCGCCGGGATCTGGTGGCGCCAGGAGTAGGAGAGTTCGGGCCAGCCATGGCAAAGCACCACCAGCGGTCCCTGGCCCTGCTCACGGATGAAGAGCTCGATCCCGTTGGCCTTGATGACGCGGGTGGAAGACATCGCTTTTCCGCCTTGTTTCAGGGGTTTGGTCGAAAATCATGAGGTTCCACGATAGGGGCGTGGAAAGAATCGTGCAATCTCCGGGGTGAGCGACCATCCTCGTGTTGTTCGCACCGGTTCCAACTGTTAGAACGCCGCTCTCAGGGCTTCGCCATGGCATTTCGCATTTCTTTGCCGCGTCCAAGCCGGCCCACGGCCGGGACGCTGGCGCGTGGCCTGATCGCGACGCTTCTCGTTGTGAGCGTCGGCTGGAGTGGAGTGCTCTACGCCGCCAACCAGAGCGTTCAGGGTGCCAAGAAAACGGAAGATTCCGGCTTCGACGGCGATGCGCCCACGGCGATCCTGATCGAAGCCTCCAGCGGCAGCGTGCTGTTCGAGAAGAACGCCGACGAGCTGCGCGCGCCCTCCAGCATGATGAAGCTGATGACCGCGGAGGTCGTCTTCAATGCCGTCAAGAAGGGCGACATCAAGCTGACCGACGAATATCGGATCAGCGAGAATGCCTGGCGCAGGGGCGGCGCGCCGTCCGGCGGCTCGACCATGTTCGCCGCCATCAACAGCAAGGTTTCGGTGGATGATCTCCTGCATGGCGCGATCATCCAGAGCGGCAATGACGCGTGCATCGCGCTCGCCGAAGGCATCGCCGGCAATGAGCGCCTTTTCGCTGCCGACTTCATGACCAAGCGCGCCCGCGAACTCGGCCTGACCAGATCGACCTTCGGCAACTCCAACGGCTTGCCCGACCCCGGCAACAAGATGACGGTGCGTGAGCTCGGCATCCTCGCCCGCCACATCATCCTGGATTACCCGGAATTCTACAAACTGTTCGGCGAGAAGGAGTTCACCTGGAACAAGATCCGCCAGCCGAACCGCAATCCTCTGCTGAATTCAATGGAAGGCGCCGACGGCCTGAAAACCGGCTACACCAAGGAAGGGGGCTACGGCATGGTCGGCTCGGCCGTGCAGAATGGCACGCGGCTGATCGTCGTCGTCAACGGGTTGGAAGACCCCGAGGACCGCGCCACCGAAGCCAAGAAGATGCTGGAATGGGGCTTCCGCAATTTCGAGACCCGCGTGCTGATCGCGGCCGACCAGCCGGTCGGCTACGCCAAGGTGTTCGGCGGGGAGAGCCGCTCCGTCAAGCTCGTCGCCAAGGAGCCCGTGAAGGTGATGGTGCACAAGAACGGGAACGACAAGCTGATCGCGCGCATCGTCTATAGCGGCCCGGTGCGCGCGCCGATCCAGGAGGGCCAGCCGGTGGGCGTGGTACGGGTCTGGCGCAGCGGCAGCATCGCGGTGGAGACGCCGGTCTATGCCGCAGAGGCGATCGGCACCGGCTCGACCATGCGCCGCGCGATCGACGGCGCCAGCGAGCTCGTGATCGGCGCCTTCCGCGCAGGCGCCGAGAAGCTCTGATCATGACCGAGACCACGGTACAGCGCCCGTCCGGACGCGGACGCTTCATCACCTTTGAAGGCGGCGAGGGGGCGGGCAAGTCGACCCAGATCAAGAAGCTCGCCGACCGGCTGAAGGCGGCCAAGCTCCGCATCGTCGTCACGCGCGAGCCGGGCGGCTCACCTGGCGCCGAGATCATGCGCCATCTCGTGCTCTCCGGCATGGGCAAGCTGCTCGGGCCCGAGGCCGAGACGCTGCTGTTTGCCGCCGCGCGCGACGACCATGTCCGCACCCGGATCCAGCCCGCGCTCAACCAGGGCGCCTGGGTCCTGTGCGATCGCTTCGCCGACTCGACGCGGGCCTATCAGGGCAGCGTCGGCAGCGTGCCGGCCGGGCTGATCAACGCGATGGAGCGGGTCACGATCGGCAATCTCAAGCCGGACCTCACCTTCATTCTCGACCTGCCCGTCGAGATCGGCTTGCAGCGTGCCGCCGCACGTCGCGGCAAGGGGGCGCCGGACCGGTTCGAGGGTGAAAACCTCAGGTTCCATCAAGGCCTGCGCGACGCCTATCGCAGGATCGCGGCGGAAGAACCCGCGCGCTGCGTGCTGATCGACGCCAACGCCGATGTCGACACGGTCGCCGGACGCATCTGGACCGCGCTGCGCGAGCGCCTGCTTCCCACGCCAGCATCGGCGGTTTCGATATGAGCCCGCGCCAGGCCGAGCGCGGGGCCGCCATTGCGCATCCGCGCGAGAACGGCCGTCTGTTCGGCCATCACGAGGCCGAGCTGGCGCTGCTCACCGCCTATCGCAGCGGGCGCATCCCGCATGCCTGGCTGATCGGCGGGCCACAGGGGATCGGCAAGGCGACGCTGGCCTACCGGATGGCGCGCTTCGTGCTCGCCCACGGCCAGCCGCTTGCGCCGGCCGTGCAGCGTGCCGAGAGTCTGGCGCTCGATCCCGACGACGCCGTGGCGCGGCAGATCGCCGCCGGCTCGCATGGCGGCCTGTTGACGCTGGAGCGCACCGCCAACGATCGCGGCGTAATGCGCACCGTGATCACGGTGGACGAGACGCGTGAGACCATCGCGTTCTTCGGCTCGACGGCTGCGGCGGAAGGCTGGCGCGTCTGTATCGTCGACACCGTCGACGAGCTCAATCCGAACGCGGCGAATGCGCTTTTGAAAATTCTCGAGGAGCCGCCGCAGCAATCGCTGTTCTTGCTCGTGAGCCACGCGCCCGCGCGGGTGCTGGCGACGATCCAGTCGCGATGCCGCAAGCTGCGCCTGCGTCCGCTCGCAACCGACGAGGTGATCAGCTCCGCGGCAGCCGCCGCCGACATTGAGCCGAGCGACCCGGCGCTGCGCGAGGCGGCGGAGGCCTCAGAGGGCAGCGTCGCGCGGGCGTTGACGCTTCTCGGCGGCGATGCGCTCAAGCTGCAGCAGCGCACGGCCGCGCTGCTCGCGCGCCTGCCGCAGGTCGATCCGCGCGAATTGCACACGCTCGGCGATTCCCTCGGCACCAGCGACCGCGTCGCGCTCGCCGCCTTCATCGACGGCATCGATCGCTGGATCGCCGAGCGCCTGCATGCGGACGAAGCCTGCGCCAACCAGAACCTGCCGCGCCTTGCGCGCCTTGCGGAGGTATGGGAAAAGATCGTCCGCGCCGCGCGCGACACCGAAACCTACAATCTGGAGCGAAAGCCCTTGGTTTTCTCGGTGTTCGGCTGGCTGGCGGACGCAACGCGCTAGGCGCAGGTTCGTTTCCAAATTTTGAGAAGCCGGTAAAGGAATTCGTGGTGGCAACGCGAGCTAAGAAAACCGTCAAAGCCAGGAGCGGCAAGAAGGCTGCGAAGAAAGCCGCCAAGAAGGCGACGAAGGCGCGTGCGCGCAAGGCTGCCAAAAAGACCAGGAAGGCGGCCGCCAAGAAGGGCGTGAAAAAGACGACGAAGGCGGCAAAGAAAGCCGGCAAGAGAGCCGCGAAGAAGCAGGTCGTCGCCAAGAAGGCTTCGAAGAAGAAGGCTGCCAAGGCACCGGTCAAGACACCGGCCAAGGCTCCGGCGAAGAAGGCGGTCAGAAAAGTAAGGGTGGCTGCGCCGCCCGTCGCGTCGGTTCCCGTCGTCGCTCCGCCGAAGTCTGTGAAACCAAAAGCGCCGCGCGCGCCGAAGCCTGCTGCTGTTCCGCAGATCGCCGAGCCCGTTGCCGCATCTGCGCGCAACAACGCATTCTACATCACGACGGCGATCGCCTATCCCAACGGCAATCCGCATATCGGTCACGCCTATGAGGCGATTTCGGCAGACGTGCTCGCGCGCTTTGCGCGGCTCGACGGCAAGGACGTGTTCTTCCTGACCGGCACCGACGAGCACGGTCTGAAGATGATCCAGACCGCGCAGAACGAAGGTCTCACTCCCTCCGCGCTCGCCACCCGCAACGCCGGCCGCTTCAAGGAGATGGACGAACGCCTGAACGTGTCGTTCGACCGCTTTATCCGCACCACCGAAGCGCAGCACCATGACTCCAGCAAGGAGATCTGGCGGCGCATGGCCGCCAATGGCGACATTTACGCCGACACTTATTCCGGCTGGTACTCGGTGCGGGATGAGGCCTATTACGCTGAGGACGAGACGCGCCTCAACGATGACGGCGTGCGCCTTGGTCCCCAGGGCACGCCGGTCGAGTGGGTCGAGGAGAAGAGCTACTTCTTCCGCCTGTCGTCCTATCAGGACAGGCTGCTGAAGCTCTACGAGGAGCATCCCGACTTCATTGGCCCGGACGCGCGCCGCAACGAGGTGACGAGCTTCGTCAGAAGCGGCCTGCGCGATCTCTCGATCTCACGCACAACCTTCGACTGGGGCGTGAAGGTTCCTGATGACGAAGAGCACGTGATGTATGTCTGGGTCGACGCGCTCACCAACTACATCACTGGCGTCGGTTTCCCCGACGAGAACGATGGTAACTGGCGCTATTGGCCGGCCGATGTGCACATCATCGGCAAGGACATCATCCGCTTCCACGCGGTCTATTGGCCGGCGTTCCTGATGTCGGCCGGCATTCCGGTGCCGAAGCGCGTCTATGCCCACGGCTTCCTGTTCAACAGAGGCGAGAAGATGTCGAAGTCGGTCGGCAACGTCGTCGACCCCTTCAACCTCGCGGATCAGTATGGCGTCGACCAGATGCGCTATTTCTTCCTGCGCGAGGTGCCGTTCGGCCAGGACGGCAACTACAACCACGAAGCCATCGTCGCGCGCATCAATGCCGATCTCGCCAACGATCTCGGCAATCTCGCGCAGCGCTCGCTGTCGATGATTGCCAAGCAATTGGGCGGTGTGCTGCCCGAGCCCGGCGAGTTCAGCGATAACGACAAGGCGATCCTCGGCATGGCTGATGGCATGATCGCAGCTAGCCGCGAGGCGATGGCGAGCCAGCAGATACATCACTGGCTCAACGCCGTGTGGGCCGTGGTCGCGGAAGCCAACCGCTACTTCGCGGGCGAGGCACCTTGGGCGCTCGCCAAGACCGATCCTGCGCGGCAGAAGACGGTGCTGTATGTGACGGCGGAAGTGGTCCGCCAGATCGCGATCCTTGCCCAGCCGGCGATGCCGACCGCCTCGGGATTGCTGCTCGACAGCCTCGGTGTCCCGGACGGAGAGCGCAACTTCGCCATGCTGGGCGGTGAGAGACGCATCGCGGCGGGTTCGACGCTGCCGGCGCCGACGCCGGCGTTCCCGCGCTACATCGAGCCGGCGGCCTAAGGGGCGTTCGCACGATGCTGGTCGATAGCCACTGCCATCTGGATTTTCCGGACTTTTCGGAGGATCTCGACGGGATCGTGTCGCGCGCGCGTGCGGCCGGCATCAAGCGCATGGTGACGATCTCGACGCGGGTGCGGCGGCTGACCGAATTGCTTGCGATCGCCGAGCGGTATGACGACGTCTACTGCTCGGTCGGCACCCATCCGCACAATGCGGATGAGGAAGACGGTATCGCGCCGGACGAACTCATCGCACTGACACAGCATCCCAAGGTCGTCGCGCTCGGGGAGGCCGGGCTGGATTATTTCTACCACAACGGCTCACCGGAGGCGCAGGCGAGGGGCTTTCGCGCCCATATCGCAGCAGCGCGCGCAACCGGCCTCCCGCTCGTGATTCACACCCGCGAGGCGGACGAGGATTGCGGCCGGATCCTGGAAGAAGAAGTCGCGAAGGGATCGTTTCGCGCTGTGCTGCATTGTTACACGGGTGGGCGCGAGCTGGCGATGAAGGCGGTTTCGCTCGGGCTCTACATCGGCTTCACGGGCATCCTGACCTTCAAGAAGTCAGAGGCTCTGCGAGCGCTCGCAGCCGAACTGCCGTCCGATCGTATTATGGTTGAAACAGACTCTCCCTATCTTGCGCCCGGCAAGTTTCGGGGCAAACGCAACGAGCCGGCCTATGTGGTGGAGGTCGCAAAGGTACTCGCCGAAACGCGCGGCGTGTCGCTCGAGGAAATCTCCCGCCAGACCACCGAAAACTTCTTCCGCCTGTTCTCCAAGGTGAAAGCGTAAGACCAGGAGCCGCATGACACTGACGCTGACGATCCTGGGCTGCGGCTCCTCCGCCGGCGTGCCGCGTCCGGCCCTCGGCTGGGGCGCCTGCGATCCCGACAACCCGAAGAACCGTCGGCGCCGCTGCTCGCTGATGGTCGAGCACACCGCCGACCACGGCACCACGCGCATCGTGATCGACACCTCACCTGACCTGCGCGAGCAACTGATCGATGCCAATGTCGATCACATCGATGCGGTGTTCTTGACGCATGAGCATGCCGACCAGACCCACGGCATGGATGATTTGCGTTCGGTCGTGCTGCACATGCGCCGGCGCATTCCGACCTATTTCAATCAGTCGACCGCCAAGGACATCATGGCGCGGTTTTCCTACTGCTTCATCTCGCCTGAAGGCAGTGACTATCCGCCGATCCTGACCCGGCATTCCATCGAAGCCGGAGAAAGCCAGACCATTTTGGGGAAGGGCGGTGCGGTCACGCTCTCGGCCTTCATCGTGCAGCACGGCCAGATCCCGGCGCTCGGCTATCGCATCGGCAACGCCGCCTACACGCCCGATCTCAACGACATCCCGCGGGAAAGCTGGGGCGCGCTGGAAGGTCTCGATCTCTGGATCGTCGACGGCTTGCGTTACACCACTCACACCAGCCATTTCAGCATCAATGACGCGCTGTCCTGGATCGAACGATTCAAGCCGAAGCGCGCGGTCATCACCAACATGACGGCGGATGTCGACTACGAGGTGCTCAGGCACAAGCTGCCCGCGGGCGTCGTGCCCGCCTATGACGGAATGCGCCTGGAGACGCACTGAGCCTGCCTACCAGGCGTAGCGCAGCGCGGCCCTGCCGGTGTAGGAGCGCAGCAGGCTCGAGAGCTCGCTGTCGAAATTCGCCGCGGCGGACCAGCCATCGATCCCTCGCAGTTCGAACGCAACGCCCGCCAAGGCCGAGTCGGCCGCGCGCAGTGTGCCGCCGGTGAAGAAGCTCTGGCCCGGCAAGGCCCGGAATGTCGACGGCGTCGATTGCGTCGCGCTGACATCGTGCGCCCAGGCGAGCCGTCCTCGCAGGTTGATCGAGCTCCCCGCAAGCCCAAACGATGTGCTCGTGCGCAAGCCGAGCTCGGTACGGCCGTCGGTGAAGCTGCTGTCGCTGCCGGCCGCCGCTGCAAACCCACCTGCCGCATAGGCCGGCTGGCCGCCATTGCCGGGCAGGCGGAACGTCGTGACCTCCGCGGCCGCATAGGGCGTAACGCCGAGCCAGCGCGTGGCAAAACGATAGCCGCTCTCGATGCGGCCGGAATAGGCGTTGGCGTTGAGGGCCGCGTTGAGCTGGTCGGTCCCCGCTGGCGTCGCCGCATAGCCGTTGGTGATGGCCTGCCAGCCATAGGCCAGCGCGGTCGCAACATAGGCCGCTCCGATGGCGTGCCTGACGAAAGCGCCGGCCTGGAACAGATCGGATTGGCCGCTGGAAAAATTATTGGCAAAGCCGGTGCCGCCGCCCGCGAGCGCAAATCCCATCCGCGTCTGCGGCGAGAGCGAATAGTCGGCGCCAACGACGGTGCCATAGCTCCGGTTGGCGGCGCCGGCGCCGCCGGTCGACACCTGTGATCCACTGAAGCCCGCTGCCCAGACGTTCCAGTGCGGGGCCGCGAGCGAGGGCTTGCCGTAGATCGCCTCATAGGCCTCGCGTCCGATGCCGCCATGCGTCTGGTCGTTGCCCATGGACGCGTAGGCCGTAAGCTCCGCATCGAATTCGGCAGGCGTAGCGCCGCGGCCATCGATGGCGGGATCGAGCAGGGTCCGCGTGAACTGCGTCATCGCGAGGAAGGTGGCCTGCGCCTTCCCGGTCTGCGCGGCGCCGTCGGGGCGGCCGCCAAAGGCCTGTTGCATGCCGACGAACCTCGGCCCGCCGGCGGCGCCTTGCGGATCGGCGTTCCAGCCGTAGCCCG
The DNA here is from genome assembly GCF_001641695.1 of Bradyrhizobium neotropicale. Taxonomy (GTDB): domain Bacteria; phylum Pseudomonadota; class Alphaproteobacteria; order Rhizobiales; family Xanthobacteraceae; genus Bradyrhizobium; species Bradyrhizobium neotropicale. Next base: position 106,189 of record NZ_LSEF01000085.1, on the reverse strand, counting down.
GCTGGATGCCGCCACCGCCGCTGCCATTGCCGAACCACGCGCCGGCGAAAGGCGGTTGCTGCGGGCCGCCGAACATCGTGGGACCGGCGAAATTGTTGAAGCCGTAGCCTACATTCGGGCCGGCGGGCCCAGGACTCTGCCCGCCCGCGAACGCGCCGAGCTCGCGCATGGTCTGCGCGCTGGCCGCGCCGGGCAGCAAGAGTCCAGCCGTCAATAGCAGCAGCGCCAGACGCGCACGCACGTCTGCGCTCACGACACCAACCGCATGAAACGCCCCAACCGCGCCGGTCGCCAGCCGCGAGCTCCGCGCGGCGAATCATCTGGAATCAGCGAATCCGACTGGTTGTGAGGGTAGGTTGGTCTCTAACGTTTTCCAACCTTTTCCGGTCGTGTCTTGATGTCGTCGGACGTGCAGAATCGATTGCAGGCGAATCGCGAGCAGCACGAAGCGCCGCGTCAATCCGCGGCCTTAGGGGCGCATCCGTTCACAGGTCAGCTCAGGCCGAGATCGCCTTGGTCGATCCGACCTCGTTGCGCAGCAGGAATTTCTGGATCTTGCCGGTCGAGGTCTTCGGGATCGGTCCGAACACGACGGCCTTCGGCGTCTTGAAGCCGCTCATGTGAGTGCGGCAGAAGGCGATGATGTCGGCTTCGCTTGCGCTGGCGCCGTCCTTCAGCTCGACGAAGGCGCAGGGCACCTCGCCCCATTTCGGATCGGGTTTTGCCACCACGGCCGCGAACAGCACAGCCGGGTGCTTGTAGAGGATGTCCTCGACCTCGACGGAGGAGATATTCTCGCCGCCGGAGATGATGATGTCCTTGGAGCGGTCCTTGATGATGACGTAGCCGTGCTCGTCGAGCACGCCGAGATCGCCGGTGTGAAACCAGCCGCCTTCGAAGGCTTCCTTGGTGGCCTTCTCGTTCTTCAAGTAGCCCTTCATCACGATGTTGCCGCGGAACATGACCTCGCCGATGGTCTCGCCATCGCGCGCCACCTCCTGCATGGTCTGCGGATTGATGACAGTGACGGCTTCCTCTAGCGGATAGGATACGCCCTGCCGGCGCTTCATACTCGCGCGCGCGGGCGCGGGCAGTTCGTCCCAGCCGGGCTGCTCGGCGCAGACGGAAGCGGGGCCGTAGACCTCGGTCAGACCGTAGACGTGAGTGAGCTTGATGCCGATGCTCTCGGCACCCTCCAGCACAGCGACCGGCGGCGCAGCGCCGGCGATCAGGCCGACGACGCGGCGCGCGGCGTTGCCTTTGGGCGCATCGGGTGCGTTGATCAGCGTGTTGTAGACGATCGGCGCGCCGCACATGTGGGTGACGCCGTGCTGCTTGATCAGCTCGAAGATCTTGGTCGGTTCGACCTTGCGCAGGCAGACATTGATGCCGGCGGCCGCCGCGATCGTCCAGGGGAAGCACCAGCCGTTGCAGTGGAACATCGGCAGTGTCCAGAGATAGACCGGATGCTGGCCGAGATTGCCGGCGAGGATGTTGCTCACGGCGTTCAGATAGGCGCCGCGATGATGGGTGACGACGCCCTTGGGATTGCCCGTCGTGCCCGAGGTGTAGCTCAGCGCAATGGCGTCCCACTCGTCCTGCGGCAGGATCGCGGTGAAGTTCGGATCGCCTTCCGCAACGGCAGTTTCATAGTCGATCTCGCCGATCCGCTTGCCGCCCTTGAACGCGGCGTCGTCGACGTCGATCACGAGGGGCTTGGGCCCCGTCATCTGCGCCAGCGCATCAGAGATCACGCCGGCAAATTCGGGATCGACCAGGATGATCTTGGCGCCGCCATGGTCGAGCTGGAACGCGATCGAGGGCGCATCGAGGCGGATGTTCAGCGCATTGAGCACAGCGCCGGTCATGGGCACCGCGAAGTGCACTTCGTTCATTGCCGGCACGTTCGGCAGCATCGCCGCGACGGTGTCGCCGACGCCGATGCCCTTGCCTGCAAGCCAGGAGGCAAAGCGCCGGCAGCGCTCGTAGGTCTGCGCCCAGGTAAAGCTACGGCCTTCGTAGACTGTGCTGACGTGATCGGGATAGACGGCGGCGCTGCGCGCAAGGAAGCTCAGCGGCGTCAGCGGCACGTAATTGGCGGGAGTCTTGTCGAGGCCGAGATTGTACTGGTTGTGCCGGTCACTCATCGACACCCTCCTTCACGCCGCGTCAAAGGAATCCGATCGAAATCCAGGGGAAGATCGCGACGATGATCAATCCCACGAGCAGCGCCAGCAGGTAGCCCCAGATCGGCCGGATGCCTTCGGCCGGATCGACGCGTCCGATGGCGCAGGCGGCATAATAGCCGACGCCGAAGGGCGGGGCGAATAGCCCGATACCCATCGCCAGAATGATCACCATGGCGTAGTGCACCTCGTGCACCCCGACGGCGCGGGCGATCGGAAACAACAGAGGCCCGAACAGCACGATGGCGGGAATTCCCTCGAGCACGCTGCCGAGGATGGTGAAGGCCAGGATCGAGACGGCAATGAAGGAGGCCGAGCCGCCGGGCAGGCCGGTCATGGCTGAAGCCAACGAGCGCGAGAAGCCGGATTGGGTCAGGCCCCAGGCCATGCCGGTGGCCGTGCCGATGATGAGAAGGATCGCGCCCGACAGCGCCGCGGTCTCGACCAGCATCGGGAACAGTCGCCGCCAGTCGAAGCGGCGGTAGATCAGGAGCCCGACCAGGACGCCATAGACGATGCCGATGGTGGAGACTTCCGTGGCCGTCGCGATGCCCTCGACCACGGCGTAACGGATCACGAAGGGCAGCGCGAGCGCGGGCAGGGCGATGATGAAGGTCTTGCCGATCTCGCCAGCCGTGGCGCGTTGGACGTGGCTCATGTCCTCATGGCGGTAGCGCCACCACACCAGCATGCAGAGTGTGACCGCCAGCACCCCGCCGGGCAGCAGGCCGCCCGTGAACAGCGCCGCGATCGAGACGCCTGTCACCGAGCCGATGGTGATCAGCACGAGGCTCGGTGGAATGGTCTCGGTCTGCGCGCCGGTTGCCGCGAGCAGGGCGACGAGATCGCCGGGCTTGGCGCCGCGTTCCTTCATCTCGGGGAACAGCACGGGTGCAACCGCGGCCATGTCGGCGGCCTTGGCGCCGGAGATGCCGGAGACCAGGTACATGGCGCCGACCAGCACGTAGTGCAGGCCACCGCGGACATGGCCGAGCAGGCTGGCCAGGAACGCCACCATGGCCCGCGCCATGCCGGTCATCTCGATCAGGAGCCCCAGGAACACGAACAGTGGCACCGACAGCAGGATGAGGTGGCTCATGCCCTCGTCCATGCGGCCGACCAGCACCATCACCGGCGTGCGCGTGGTCAGCGCCAGATAGCCGAAGATCGCGAGCCCAAAGCCGAACGCAATGGGAACGCCGGCGAAGACGCAGAAGCCGGCAACGCCGACGAAGAAGATGACGAGGTTGAGGTTGCCGAGCGGCCGCAGATAAGGCTCGGCGAGCCAGAACAAACCGACGACGACGGCGACGGTCGCCACGGCCGCCAGCACCAGCCGAAAGTCCGGGGCCCGCAACAGTCGTAGCACCGCGAATGCCGCCATCAGGCAGATGCCAACCGGCAAGGCCACGGCGCGCCACATGTTGGAGATCTGCAGCGCCGGCGTGGTGATGAAGCTTTCCTCATAGGCGTAATCGTACGCCGGCCAGACGATCATCACGAGGAACGCCAGCGCGGCGGAGACCGCCACGAGATCGAGCCAGACCCGCATCGCAGGCCTTGCGCTCGCGACGATCGCGGTCATGCGCATGTGCTCGGAGCGGCGGAACGCCACCGCCGCGCCCAGCATCGCCAGCCACAGGAACAGGATCGAGGCGAGCTCGTCCGACCAGATCAGCGGCCGGTGCAGGCCGTAGCGCGCGACCACGCCGGCGAACAGGATGACGATCTCGGCGACGACCAGGATCGCCGCCGGGATCTCGACGACGAGGCCGAGCACGCGTTCCAGCAAAGCCAGCAACGAAGGTCGGCGAGGGGACTGCAACGTCACCTCGCCCGCCACTTCAGCCACCTCAGCCTCGAGATGAGCCATGACGGCTCCAACGCGTTACGACAGCTTGCCGACGGCCTTCTCCAGCAGCTCCCAGGCCTGCTCGCCATATTTGCCTTTCCACTCGGCATAGAAGCCGGCGGTGCGCAGCTTGTCGCGGAACGGCGCGACCGTGGGCTGATTGAAGGTCAGACCCTTGCCGGCGAGCTCCTGCTGGAGATTGGCGTTCAGCTTGGCGGTGTCGGCGCGCTCGTTCACGGCCGCGGCGTTGATGTGCTTGGCGACGATGGTGCGCACGTCCGCCGGCAGCTTCTCCCACGCGCGGCGGTTGGCCAGGAACCAGAAGCCGTCCCACATGTGGTTGGTCAGCGAGCAGTATTTCTGCACCTCGTAGAGCTTTGCGGTCGAGATGATCGCCAGTGGGTTCTCCTGGCCTTCGACCACCTTGGTCTGGAGCGCCGAATAGACCTCGCTGAAATTGATCGAGGCGGGCGCCGCATCGAACGCCTTGAACATCGAGGTCCACAGCGGCGACACCGGCACGCGGATCTTGAAGCCCTTGAGGTCCTCCGGGCCGGTGATCGGCTTGGTCGACGACGTGGTCTGGCGGAAGCCATTGTCCCAGATCTTGTCCATGACCTCGAGGCCGGCCTTCTTGATCTCGCCGCGGACATAGGCGCCGAGATCGCCGTCCATGGCCTTCCAAACCGTGTCGTAGTCCGGGAACGCGAAGCCGATGCCGTTGATCGAGGCCGCCGGAACCAGCGTGGCCAGGATCAGGCCCGACAGCGTGAAGAACTCGACGCCGCCGGACCGGATCTGGCTCAGCATGTCGGTGTCAGATCCGAGCTGGTTGTTCGGGAAGATCTGGAGGTCGAACTTGCCGCCTGTTTCGCTCTTGATCGCCGCCGCCATCTCCTTGGCGCGGACGTTCATCGGATGCGAGTCAGGCAGGTTGTTGGCGTATTTGTAGGTGAACTCGGCGCTCTGGGCACGGGCCACATGGGGCGCGCCAATGCCGCCCAGGACCGCGGTGGCGGCAGAGGCCTTGAGAAGCGTGCGTCGGGAAAAGCTCATCGGGTTTGCTCCCTCAGGGAAACGTTTGTTGTTGTTCTGAGACGCAAACCTATACGGACGGAAGGCCATGAGGTCATCTGCGATCTCGCGAGGCTTCGCTTATTGCAGCCACACCGAGCCGCGGCAATATCGGCTTTCAGACGATGCAACGACCCGAACAAGGTCGACTGCAAAAATGCGAAAACAACCCCATGCAAAGTAGCGGCTAGATAGGCCGCAACGAGCCGAATCGAATGCGCCATGGTAGGAGTTCCACCTAAATATCTGATCTAATTCAATATAAAGATATTCCATAATATACCTTATGCGAATTACGGATATGGAGATCGGGATATGGCTATACGGCGCGCCGTCGGTCTCGGCGCGCTCTCCTCCGGCCCAGCCAGGCCTGCGAGTTACGATACGGCAGTCGTTGGCTTGGCTTGGACCTTGGCACCCTCCGCCAGATCGACCGACGGATTGAGGATGACCTGGTCGCCAGCGCGGACGCCGCTGTCGACTTCGACCTCGGAGCCGTGGTCGCGCACCACGCGGACCTTCCTCAGATGCGCGACGCCGTTTTCGACCACGGCGACCTGGGTACCGCCGGCATTGAAGATCAGCGCGTCCGCCGAGATCCGGTAGGTTGGCGTCCTGCGCGGAATGTGGAGTTCGACGGTGCAGTAGATCCCCGAGGCCAGCGCGGCATCGGGGTTCGGGATGTCGACCTCGGTGAGCAGCGTTCTCGAGCCGGGCTGCAGCGCGTCGGCGATCCGCGTCACCGTGCCTGGAAAGGAGCGGTCCGGGATCTCGGGCACGCGGACCACGGCGGCGATGCCGGGCTTGAGGCCAAACGCCGCGTCCTGCGGAACGAACACCTGGGTACGGATCACATTGCCCTGCTGCAGGGTGAACATGAACGTGCCCGAGGTCGCGTCGGCCTGCACCAGGCTGCCGACATCGATGTTGCGCTGGGTGATGACACCGTCGAACGGCGCCACGACGCGCTGATAGAGCTTCTGCTGGCGCAGCACCTGAAGCTGTGCGTCCTCCGCCTTGATGTTGGCCTGTGCCACCGACACGGCTGCCTCCTGGGCCTTGAGCGTCTGCTCATCGATCGTGCCTTGCTGGGCCGTGACCCAGCCCTTGTCGACCAGCGGCCGATCGCGATCCCAGGTGACCTTGGCAAGCTCCCGGTTGGCCTGCGCCTGCTGGAGCGACGAATTGAGCTGGGCGAGCGTCGCTTCCGCCTGGGCGATCTGGTGATCGAGCTCGGGGGCCACGATCTCGGCGAGGAGCTGCCCTGCCTTGACGTGGTCACCGATGTCGACCGCGCGCGTGCCGATGTAGCCGCTGGCGCGGGCGAAGATGTTGGCGCTGGCAAAGGCCGAGGTCGTCGCCGGCAGCGTCACGACCTCGATATTGTCGCTGGGCTCAACCGTCGCAACGCGGACCTGCGGGACGAAGTTGCGCTCCTGTGCGGCAGTCGCGAGCACCTGGCGGCGTTCGGCATAGTGGCTCCATGCGCCGGATGCGAGCGCCGCGCCGGCGACCAGCACCAGGCCGAAGCCGGCGAGGCGCCCTCCCCAACTCCGCCTGCGCTCCGGCGCGACCGTCTCCTTGTCCCGATCCGTCTCGGTCACGCGCTCAGCGTCGAATGGTCCGTTGAAGTTCATTCCAGCACCTCGTCAAATACCCCGTGATGTGTCTTGCCGTCGTTGCCCTTGCGCAGCATGGCGAACAGGTAGGGCACGACCAGCAGCGTCGTCGGCGTCGCGAACAGGAGCCCGCCGATTACGGCGCGCGCGAGCGCGGCGTTCTGCTCCTCGCCGGCCGCACCGATCGCCATCGGGATCATGCCGACGATCATTGCGGCCGCGGTCATCAGCACCGGCCGGATTCGGGTGTGGCCGGCCTCGATCGCGGCTTCGAAGGCGGTCTTGCCGGCAAGCTGTTGCTCGCGCGCAAAGGTCACGAGCAGGATCGAGTTCGCGGAGGCGACGCCCACCGCCATGATCGCTCCCATCAGCGACGGCACGTTGAGCGTTGTGCCGGTGATGAACAGCATGGTCAGGATCCCGCACAGCGTCGCCGGCAGAGCCAGAATGACGACGAAGGGATCGCCGAAATTCTGGTAGTTCACGACCATCAGGAGGTAGACGAAGACGGCGGCGAACAAGAGACCGATGCCGAGATTGATGAAAGCACTGTTCATGCTCTGGATCTGGCCGATCACCTGAATGGTGTTGCCCGGCTTGAGCTGTTTCTGCAGATCGGTCGTGATCTTGCTGATCTGGCTCGCCACGCTGCCGAGATCGCGGCCCTGGACGCTGGCATAGACCTCGTAGACCGGCTGCACATTGGCCTGGTTGGAATTGGTCGGAGTCGTGGTGCGCCGGAACGTCGTGACGTTGCTGAGCAGGCCGGGAATTGGCGTGTCGGTCTGCACTGACGCCAGCGACGTCGAAACCGGCGTATTGGCGAGATCGTTCAGCGAGCTGATCTCGCGTTCCGGCGTCTGGACTGCAAGATAATAGGGAATTCCCGAGGTCGGGTCGGTCCAGAAGTTCGGCGTGACCTGCTCCGAGGAGCTCAGGCTGACATTGAGGTTGGTCGCGATCGTGTTGGCGTTGAGCCCGAGCTGCGCCGCACGGGTGCGGTCGATATCCGCGTAGAAGGTCGGCGCGTTCACCTCCTGCTGCAGATGGGCATCGGCAATCCCCGGGATCGCGGCGATGCGCTGACGTAGCTCGTTGGCGACCTTCAGATTGTTCGCCTTGTCGTAGCCGACGGTGCGCACGTCGATCTGGGCCGGGAGCCCGAAATTGAGGATCTGGGTGACGATGTCGGCGGCCTGGAAGTAAAAGGTGTCCTCCGGAAACGCAGCCGGCAGCACCTCGCGCAGCTTGCGCACATAATCGGCTGTGGGCCGGTGTCCCTCCTTCAGCGAAACCAGGATCACGCCGTCATTGACGCCGATGGTCGAGCCGTCGCTGAACGCCAGATTATAGGAGCGCGCCGGCAGGCCGATATTGTCGACGATCAATGCGCGGTCCTTGTCGGGAATGACTTGGCGGATCTTGTCCTCGACCTGCTGGAAGATCTTTTCCGTGTTCTCGATCCGGGTTCCCGCCGGGGCGCGGACGTGAAGCTGGATTTGTCCGCCGTCGATCGCCGGGAAGAAATCCCGGCCGACGAAGGGATAGAGCACGGCGCCGAGCGCCAGCACGGCGATCATCCCCGCCGGAATGATGAAGCGATGCTCGATCAGACCGGTCAGCGAGCGCGAATAGGCGTGACGCATCGCCTCGAAATGCCGCTCGAAGGCCGCATGGAAGCGCGCGAACGGGCCGCGCGGCGCGGCGCCGGTTGGGCCATGGTGCTCGCTCTTGAGCAGCAGGCCGATGATGATCGGCGTCAGCGTTCGCGACAGGCCGTAGGACGCCAGCATCGCGAAGACCACGGCGAGGCCAAGCGGCGTGAACAGATACTTGGCCGGCCCGTCGAGGAAGACGACGGATGTGAACACGCAGCTGATCGCGAGCGTCGACACCAGCGTCGGCACGGCAATGCCGGCCGCCCCGTGCAGCGTCGCCTGCGGCAAAGGCAGCCCCTCCTCCGTGAGCAGACGATGGGTGTTCTCGATCGTGACCGTGGAATCGTCGACGAGGATGCCCACCGCCAGCGCCAATCCGCCCAGCGTCATCGTGTTCAGGGTTTCGCCGAGGAAGTAGAGCACGATCAGGGAGGTCAGGATCGACAGCGGGATCGAGATCATGACCACGACCGTCGATCGCCACGATCCCAGGAACAGGAGGATCATCAGCGCGGTCAGCCCGGCCGCGATGGCGCCCTCGCGCAGCACGCCCTCCACTGACTGTTTGACGAACACCGACTGGTCGAACAATTCGTTGATCTGCAGGCCCGGAGGCGCCGCCGCACGTGCGGCCTGCAGGGCCTTGTGGACCGCATTGACCACGCTGACGGTGGACGCGTTGCCGTTCTTGATGATGCCGAGCAGCACCGAACGCCGGCCGTTCTGCCGCACTACGTTCTGCTGCACCAGCCAGCCATCGTGAACCTGCCCGACGTCCTTGACGAATATGGTGGCGCCGTTGACGACCTTGATCGGGATGTTGTTGAGGTCCTTGATCGAGGGCGGCGTCGCATTGGTGCGGACGACATATTGCTTGTCACCCATCTTCGCCGTGCCGGCCGGCAGCGTCAGGTTCTGGGCGTTGACCGCGTTCACGACGTCGAGCGGCGTCAGCCCCTTGGCGACCAGCTTGGCGGGATCGATGTCGACCATGATCTGCCGGTATTTTCCGCCCGACGGCGTCGGCAGCGTGATGCCGGGGATCGGCGCCAGTTGCTGGCGGATGCGGTAGATGCCGTAGTCGTAGAGCTGCTGTTCGCTCAGCGTGTCGGAGCTCAGGCTGATCTGCAGCACGGGCACGCTCGACGCGTTGAACTGCACGACGACCGGCGGCTGGATGCCCGGCGGCATCAGCGCGCGGATGGCATTGGTGGCGGAAACGATCTGCGAGATGGCGAGGTCGAGATTGACGTCGGGCTGGAAGTAGATCTTCTGCACCGACAGGCCGGCCATCGTCTGGGCCTCGATGTTCCTGATGCCGTTGACGTTGGAGCTGATCGAGTACTGGCTGTAGGTGGTGACACGCTGCTCCATTTCGGGCGTGCTGAGACCGGTGTAGCTCCAGATCACGGTCACGACCGGAATGTTGATCTCCGGAAAGACGTCGGTGGGCATCGCGAAGATCGTGACGGCGCCCAGAAACATGATCAGCGCCGCGACCACGTAGAACGTGTGGGGAAATCGCAGAGCAAAACGAACGATACCCATTCGGCACTCCTCGCCCCGCGGCGGCCGCATGCGGTCTCCGCGGCATCCAGACCAGCAGTAAGCGTTGCGCGCGGACGATCGCCGCACGGCCCTGCCTCCTGCGCTCCCTGGATATTGTGTGGTTCGAGGGGTGACGAATACCCGCTCGGTGAAGCCCTGGTCGCTCCCGACTTGGCGCGGCCAGTGTTGCGTCGAGAGGAGATTTATAGATCGGACGTCAGAAGGGAATGCTGCCTTCGGCGATCGGTCGTGCGATTTGACCAAAAATTGGTGAGTGCCCCCGCAGGTAAGCTCAAGATCATGCGAGCACTGCAGCCGCGCGCGCTCGTTGACGCCGCTATCATTTCGACATTGGTCAAAACTGCGCCTGCCGCCCAAAAATGCACCGTTCCGATGACGCACAACTCAGCGAAGATTACGGCACCGTAACAATGGGAGGTTCGTCGTGCAGGAGCATCTCGCGCGCGGAGCCCAGTCCTGCGCGCAGCAAATAATGGCGAGGCATCGGGTCTGCTGGCCGCGACAGATCGCGCTCGTGGCTGGGATGCCATTATTGACATAAATCAACCTGCGGCTCCCCGGTGGCATCTCAAGATCATGCCGGCCAGCTTCAGCTCGCTGGCCCGTTTTCAGCCTTGGAGAACTCCGATCGCGTGAGGAGCGGATATGGGCATCATCTGGACAATCATCATTGGTTTCATCGTCGGCGTCGTCGCCAAGTTCATCATGCCGGGCAACAATGAGCCGAAGGGGTTCATTCTCACCACCATCCTGGGTATCGTTGGTGCGTTTGTTGCGACCTACCTCGGGCAAGCGGTCGGGTGGTATCGCGCGGGCGAGAGCACGGGGTTCATCGGAGCCGTCATTGGCTCGGTGATACTCCTTTTCCTCTACGGGCTCGTCACGGGCCGGAGGAGCGCTTGACGTCGCGCGCCGGAGAGCCGTTGCCACTTGCCTCGTAACGATCAAGCCGGCGAGACATCCACTTGCAAGGGAGCACTCCTCACCCCGGCAGTGAGCGCCCTTGCACGGAAGCTCAAGATCGCGCGAGCGGCTGCAGCCGCGCGCTCTCGTTGATGGCGCCCGCCGGCCCAAAATGCGCCTGTGCGGGCACTCTCGTTCAAGGCCCGTTTCGGCAATCGGTTGTTGCGCTTCGCCGACCAGGAGTGCAGGTCAGGCCAGCCAATCCTGGGCTACCTAGACCCCCTGCTCCCGACCCAATATTGCCACCCGCAAGCCAAGATAACAGACGCAGGCCTGAAGGCCGCGCCAGCCATGGGAGGTTCGTCATGCAGGAGCATCTCGCGCGCGGAGCCGAGTCCCACGCCATTCCCTTCGATGCAGCCAAGCTCGACCGTCTGATGGAGGCCGCCGGCCTCGACGTCCTGGTCGCGACCTCCAAGCACAATGTGCAGTACCTGCTCGGCGCCGAGCGCGCGATTTTCTTCGACTACATGGATGCGATGGGCGTCAGCCGTTATCTGCCGGTCCTGGTCTATCCCAAGGGCGCGCCCGAGAAGGCCGTCTATGTCGGTCATCGTCTGGAGACTCACCAACGTGCCGTGGCGCCACCCTGGGTGGCGCAGGTCCGGACCGAGTCCAATGGGTCGGTGGATGCAGTGATGCGAGCCGTAGGCCTGATCCGCGACGCCGGTGTGCCGTTGAAGCTGGTCGGGGTGGAGATGGCGTTCCTGCCGATGGATGCGGGTCGCGCGCTCGCCGATGCCCTGCCCGGCGCCGAGCTCAAGGACGCGTTGCTGGTTCTGGAGCGGCTGCGCGCGGTCAAGTCGGCGGACGAATTGGCAAAACTCAAGACGGCCTCCGAACTGGTCGTCGCCTCGATGCTGGAGGTGATCGCGCGGCACGGGCCGGGCACGACCAAGCAGCAATTGTCGGACGCGTTGCGCGTTGCGGAGGTCAACCGCGGGCTCACCTTCGAGTATTGCCTGCTAGCCTGCGGCAACAGCCATAACCGCGCGCCCTCGGCGCAGCGCTGGGAGCAAGGCGATGTCCTGTCGCTGGACTCGGGCGGCAACTATCACGGCTATATCGGCGACCTCGCGCGAATGGCTGTGCAGGGCGATCCCGACACCGAGCTGAGAGATTATCTCGCCGAGATCGAGGCGGTGCAGCGCGCGGCCTTCGCCGCGGTCCGGCCGGGCGCCCTCGGCGGTGATATCTATGTCGCGGCCGAGCGGCAGCTCGCCCAGATCAGCCAGCGCGGCTGCACCGATTTCCTCGCCCACGGCATGGGTCTCGTCAGCCACGAGGCCCTCGCCTGACCGCCAAGGGTCCGGTCCCCTATGATGATGTCGATGCCCGCCAGCCGCTCGAGCCCGGCATGGTGGTGTCGATCGAAACCACGATGAAGCATCCCACACGCGGCTTCATCAAGCTCGAGGACACGGTCGCGGTGACGCCGACCGGCTACGAGATCTTTGGCGAGGGCGGCCGCGAGTGGAATCTCGGCGGCCATGGGCTCTAGGGCGCCAACCGACAATCCCTGCTGAAACCGCCGAAAATGACCCGATGCCGACCTCTTAGCCCTAACGTGCATGCGCTTGGGGTCGGAGTCGGCTCAATTTGCGATGGTCGGGTTCAATCTTTGGTGTCGCCGGTAGAAGCTGATCCCCACCATCGTTCCCACGAATGTCCCTATGAACAAACCGACAGCAGCACATCCTGCAACAACCGTGACGACCCATCCCAATGCAGACCATCCGCCGCAGTCGTTGATTGGCGTCGGCATATGGGCGCAGCTATGTGCAACAACTCGAGAAGTGGTCAGCCACAGGATCAAAAAGGCGGCCAAGACGACGAATATTATCATCGCGGCAAAACCGATTAGCGCAGCCCAGACATATTTGAGCGGACTCATAACCTCTTTCCCCTACGGCCGTCTTAGTTGTTAACCTCCTTGATAATATCGAACCACGTGTGTGATGTCGCCTTTTGGTCCATCGCGAATTGCGCTGCCGCCTGAACCTGCAAGGCCTGGCGCCGCTATCGTTCACCCGCGATAGGCGACGCAATCGATTTCCACCTTGCAGTCCACCACCATGCTCGACACCACGCATGCCCGCGCCGGCGGATGGACGCCGAAATATTCGGCAAAGACCTTGTTGAAGCTTTGAAAGTCTCTGGGATCGTCGAGCCAGACGCCGCAACGCACGACATCCTTGGGTTCAAAGCCGGCCTCGGCCAGGATGGCGAGCAGGTTGCGGATCGCCTTGTGCGATTGCGGGATGATGCCGCCCTCGATCACTTCGCCGTTCTCCATGGGCGTCTGCCCCGAGACGTAGAGCCAGCCGTTGGCCTCCACCGCGCGGGCAAAAGGAAGGTGCTGGCCGCCGGTGCCGGTGCCACCGGCCGCGCCATATCGTTTCAGCGTCATTGCATATCGTCCTGTGTGTGATGATTTTGATTTAGCGTCGAGCCATGGATGACGGTGCCGTCATCCGGCGATCAGGGCCCGGCCCGGACGCGCGAAGGTACTGCGTCCGTCTGCGACCACGGCCTCGCCCGCGACGAACACCGAACGGATGCCCGCGGGCATTTCCGTCGGCGCCTCGAACGTCGCCTTGTCCATGATGGTATCGTCGAACAGGGTGAGATCCGCGGTCATGCCCGGCCGCAGAATGCCACGGTCGGAAAGGCCGAAGCGCTGGGCAGGCATCGCGGTCATCCGCCGCACGGCATCTTCCAAGGTCATCCAGCCCTGCTCGCGCGTCAGCCGGCCGGCGACGCGCGGGAAACTGCCATAGGCGCGCGGATGCGGCTTGGTGCCCGGGCGCGGAATGCCGTCGGAGCCGACCATGTGCAGGCGATGGGTGAACGCTGCGCGCAGGTCGGCCTCATCGAGCTGGAACATGATGATGCCGGTCTGGCCCTGGTCTTCCTCGATGCACCGAACCATGAGATCGAAGGGCGAGATGCCGAGCTCGCGCGCGGCCTCGACCATCGATTTGCCCTCGAGCGGCTTCAGCGCGGGATTGCCGGTGCCGGAAATGCGCACGTTATGCCAGCCGATCAGCACGATCTTGGACTGCGCGGCATGCGGATCGGGATCACCCTCCTCCACCAGCACGCGAAGCGTCTCGCGCTTCGAGGGATCGCGGAGCCCCGCGCGCAGGGCGTCGATGCCACCCTCGAGCGCAGCCGGCGGCAGCAATTGCAGCATGTAGGAACTGCCGGCAGGATACGGATACATGTCGAAGGAGATATCGATCCCCTCCGCTCGCGCGGCCTCGAGCCGGTCGAGGGCTCTTGGAATGGCGCCCCAGTTCGGCTTTCCCGCCGACTGCAGATGCGACAGCAGCCCCGCCGCGCCGGAGGCGCGCAAGATCGCGATGAACTCGTCGATGGATTTCAGCAGGCCCGCTTCGTAACTGCGGATATGCGCCGTGAGCAGCTTTCCGTGAGCGCGAACGGTCGCCGCCAGCGCGCAAAGTTCATTGCTGTCGGCATACGCGCTCGGCGGATAGACGAGGCCGAGCGACAGGCCTGCGGCGCCCTGGCTGAGCTGCTGCGCAAGCAGCGCCTGCATGGCCGCGACCTCCTGGTCGGTCGCCGCGCGGCGTTCGTAACCGAGAACGGCGAGCCGGATCGCGGCATGCCCGACCAGGGAGACGAGATTGAGCGCTACGCCCGGCCCTTCCAGGGCCAGCCGGTAGCCGTCGAAACTGTCGAAGACTTCGTTTGCCCGGGTTTCACCGGCGAGTCCGGAGAAGTGCTGGCGCAGCATCTCTGCGGAGCTTGCGGTTGCCGGATAGAGCGAGAAGCAGCAATTGCCGACCACGAGCGTGGTCACGCCTTGCAGCGCCTTCTCGGGCCGATCAGGCTCGCGCAGGCAGATCAGGTCGTCATGGCAGTGGGCGTCGATGAAGCCGGGCGCGAGATAGCATCCGCGCGCATCGATGATTTCGGCTCCGTCCGCAGGCAAGGAGACGCCGATCGCCGCGATGCGGCTGCCGCTGATGCGCAGATCGGCCTCGAACCACGGCGCGCCGGTGCCGTCGATCAGCCGCGCATTGCGGATGAGGGTATCCTTGCTTCCGCCCTGGTTCGGATCTTGGCTCGTAATTTGGGGCATGCCCCTCTCCTCAGTGGACGGCCACGGCGTCTCGCAATGGCGCCTCTTCGAAATCCGGAATCGATTCGATCCGTCCCAGCACCACGACATAGAAGAAGATGCCGATCAGCAGCACGACGCCGGCGATCATGAAGGCACCGGCAAACGATTGGGTCCAGTCGACCACGATTCCGGTCACGATCGGCGCGAGGACGCCCATCATGTTGTTGGTGAAATTGAGAATGCCGCCGACGGTTCCCGCGCCGCCCTTGGGCGCGATCAGCGACACGATCGAGGACCCGACGGGCGCCGCGGCGGACAGCCCCGAGATCGCGATCGACAGCCACAGCAGCGCCCAGCCCGGTTTCACGGTGAACGCGGCGCCGATCACGGCGAGCCCCATCAGCATGCCGACGATGATCACCGACTGGCGCACCCTCGTGCTGTCGTAGCCGCGGGCAATCAGGTGATCGACCAGGAACCCGCCGATCAGGAGGTCCGACAGCGTCGCGAAAATCCAGGGGATCGTCGAATAGCCCGCGGCCGACATGAGATTCATGTGCATGGTCTGGGCGAGATAGCCCGGCAGCCACGTGAGGAAGAGATAGAAGGTGTAGCCATAGGCCGAGAACCCGATGGTCAGCCCCCAGACCTTGCGGTTGCGCAAGAGGTAGCCGAGCATGCGGCTCTGCCCCGCCGTGGCCGGGCCTTCCGGCGTGCCGCCGCCGGCGACGATGTAGTCATGCTCTGCCTTGGAGAGCTTCGGATCCTCGCTCGGATTTCGATAGATGACGTAGTAGGCGACGAAATACAAAAAGCTCAGTAGCGCCGTGACGCCGAAGCCCCAGCGCCAGCCGTAGAGATAGATCACATAGGCGACCAGAGGCACGCCGATCACGTTGGAGAACTTGGCGGCGGAATCGAAGATCGCCGTCGAACGCGCGCGCTCGTCGAGCGGAAACCAGTGGCCGGTCGCCTTCTGACTTGCCGGAAACGCCGGCGCTTCGGCGACCCCGAGCAAGAGACGCGCGGCTGCGATACCCCAAAGTCCGCTGGCGAGCGCGGTGATGGTGGCGGCGACCGCCCAGAGGAAGCTGCTGGCGCGGCCGACCGTGGTGACGCCGAAGCGGTCGAGCACCATGCCGCCGGGGACTTGCAGCAGCGAATAGGTCCAGAAGAACGCGCTGCCGAGCAGACCGATGTCGGTGGCGGTGAGGCCCAGCTCCCTGGTGAGCTCGGGCGTGGCGGCGGAGAGCCCGACACGATCGATGTAGTTGATGAGGATTCCGACGCCGAGGAGACAACCGATCAACCAGCGTCGCCCGGGTACTTGTTGGCTTGCCTTCGCCATTTCGAATCCTCCCGCGAAAGAACGCGCGATCACGTCCTTCGTCCCGCCGAAATACGGAACTGAGAGAACTTCGCCGCGCTGGGTGTTGGTTGATGTCTCTTATAGTGGACAACTTTATCTTATAGCGTCATGCTAGATGCCGACGCCGTGATGTCAAGTCCGGACATTTCGGACCGCCTCGCCTGAATGCGTCGCGCGCACGCGGCAGGGACCGCGCGAGGACGGCCACGAAACGGTGCCCCTTCGCCGCCTGTCGGCTCGGCTCAGTGACGATCTGAGAGTTCAGTTGCGGTGGCGACCAGGTCGTCGAGCAGCTCGGTCCTACGCTTGTTCGGCGAGTCCGCCGGAATGACGAAGCAAAGGGTCGCGACCGCGATCCCCTTCTTGTCGCGGATGGGCGCGGCTAGACACGACGTAAACCGGTCGGACAGCGCCGTCGTGACGCATCTGCCTTCGCGCCTCGCGCGCGCGACATCCTTGATGAAATCACCGACATCGAGCAGTCGGCCGTCCGGAAGGCGAAAATCCTCTTTCGGAACGAACGCACGAATCTCCGAAGGGCTCATGTGATCCAGCAGCAACCTGCCGGATGCAGTCCACGGCAACGGCACCTCAATGCCGACATCCGTGGTGATCCGGAACAGGCCCGACCCGTCCCTGGTATCGACCACCACGTATTTGCGGCCACGCAGCGCGCAGAGTTGCGCGGTCGCGCTGTGCTGGGTCGCGAGCCGGTCGAGGGCTTCGCGGCATCGGCGATGCAGGGGATTGGCCTCCGCATAGGCCCGACCGTAGAGATGCACCGCCTTGCCGAAATAGACCTGACCGCCCTCGCCGACGCTTTCCAGCAGGTCCGCCTCGATCAGGCGGTTGGCGATGGCATAGACCGTCGAGCGCGGCGCGCCCATTTGCTTCGCGAGGTCGCTGAGTTTGGAGGGGGCACGCAAATGCAGCAGCGCTTCCAGGAGATCGATGGTCCGATCAATCCCGTTCTGGCGTTCCGCAGGCTCAGCCCCCTTTTTGGATGCGGCCAAACTTCACACGTCCTTTCGTCAGCTCGCGCCCGCGGTTTTTGGCACAAACCGCACCGGCAGTATAGTGTATCCGGCCTCCCCGCATACAGGACCAGTTTGTCAATCGAGGCTCGATGGAAACTAGCGCAGCGGCAGCAGATCGAGCTGGCTCTGCGCCTTCTTGACGACTGTGGCAAACCAGCTCTGGCTCGGCGCCGCCTTGGCGAAGCACTGGGTGAAGGCCGTCATCGCATTGTTTTCGCGGGTCATGTCGCCCCGCGGGTCCTTCTTGTCGACGGGCTTTGCCATCATCTGCTTAAAGACCTTCTCGCAGGCCGGGATCGGGGCCGTCTTCACGGCGTCCGACGTGGCGACAAAGAAAACCTTCCCGCCCTGGATCGCGACGACGTCGATTTCATCAGGCGGTCCCTTCAGATCGCCATTGCCGCGCACGCCCAGCACGGCGAACGCTGCACCCGCGGTCGCGGGCTTTGTGATCGGCAGCTCCGCATATTTGGCGAAGGCGGAGTCCTGGATCGCAGCGTAGTAGAAGTGGTCTGACCTGAACGCGGCGCTGATCTCCTGCGGCATGCCGTCCTCGCGGTGTTCGCGAAGCCAGTGCTCGAGCAGCGCGCTGGTCGTGACCACGACTTGCGTCTTGTCGCCTTTGGAGGCGAAAGCGAGCCCATCGAGATGGCCGAAACCCGAGTCGGCCTTGTAGAGCGTGTCGACGTTGGACGTTGCCTCTGTCGGTAGCCCCTTGATCGTGATCGGCCCCACCAGGCCACGCAACACGTCTGCCAACTCCTTGAGAGCCGTATCGTGCTGCTTGTAAGTCTCCTCGTTCTCCGCAGCCTTCGAGAACTTCGCGATGTAGCGATCGCGTAGTTCGAGGTAGTGCTGCTCAGGCCCGGCCGCTTTCGCGTTCGTGGCGAACACGAGCAGGCAAAGCAAGGCAAGCCACTTCATGGGGATCCCGCGGGGTAGGAGCTGTCACCAGTCTTTTGTGCCGGCGTCCGGCGGGAAGGTTCATGCTCGGAAGCGCGACTGGACCGGCCGTCGCCCCCTCGCCTAGCTCGCGTGACAGCACGATCCGCCGCCGGTGCCTTTCTGGTCGCCGGCGAGGACGCTGCGGCTGTTGCGGTCCGGCGGGATGTCGCCGGCCGCGTTTGCCGCGAAGAAGCCGGTCGGCTTCAGCATGAAGCCGGCATATTCGACCGGCATGATCGGAAAGTCCTCGGGCTTGCAGACATGGGTATGGCCGAAGGAGTGCCAGACCACGATGTCGGCGTTCTCGATGTTGCGGTTCTGTGCGGCGTAGCGCGGCAGGCCGTCGCCGCCGGCGTGGACGTTGGGATAGTCGCCGCTGGCGTATTTCTCAGCCGGGTCGAACGCCGTGACCCAGATATGCCTGGTGGCGAATCCGCCTCGCCTGCGCACGTAGCTGCCCTCCTGCGCCAGCATCAGCGGGCTCGGATTGACCACGAGCTTGTAGGCCGGCGCGCCGCCGACGGAGTTGGTCTCGTTCGGATTGCTGATCTTCCAGAAGCGACCGGTCTCACCGTTGGCAATTGCGGCCGCATCTCGCTCGCGCGATAGCACGCGCGTCGTCGTATCGAACACGTTGCCATGCGGATTGTCGTGGCCCCAGGGCCGCGGCACGAACTCGTGCTCGGTGACGGTGTTGCCGCCGCCATCGAGATCCATGTGCAGGCGCACGTTGAAGAAGTGCTGGTGCGTCGGGCCGCCCAGATTGTCGTCGACCATGCCGCCCCAGCGGTATTTCTCGCCCGGCTGCACCGCCGCGGTCTGGATGATGCCGGTCAGTTTTGTCTCGAGCTGGATCGTGCCGTCCTGGTAGAGATACCAGTAGAAGCCGTAGTCGTAATTGCCGACGGTCGCGAAGAACGAGATGACGAGGCGCCGGGAGCGCCGGACTTCGAACAGGCCGTTGCGGAATTCGTAGTGTTTCCAGGCAATTCCGTAGTCCTCTTCATGCATGCAGATGGCGTTCTGCATGACGAAGGGCTCGCCCTTGCTGTCGGCTGCCGGCACGTCGAAATAGTGGATGTTGCCGAGGCAGTCGCAGCCGAGCTCGAGCGCATTGGCGAGCATGCCGAGCCCGTATTCGCCGGCATCGAACGCCGATTTCCAGAAATGGTTGGCGGTCGGGTCGGCATAGGGCACCACCATCTCGGTGACGCTGGCGCGATGGATCAGCGAACGCTTGCGCTCGCCGTCCTGGTAGGCGAGCTGATGCAGCACCAGGCCTTCGCGCGGCGTGAAGCCGACGCGAAAGCTCCACTTCTGCCAGTCGACCTTCCAGCCATCGACGCGGAAGCTCGCGCCCTCCGGCTGCTCGATATGCAGCGGCTTGATGTCGGCGCGCGGGTTCCTGGTTTCGTGAGCGCCGTAGTTGCGCTTCTTGCGCGGGATCGGCACGATCGGGTCTTCGTCGGTGAGGTCGATAACCCTGCCCCCGATCAGGTCGACGACCGCGACCACGCCCTCGATCGGATGGGCGTAGCCGTTGTCCTGCGGATGCTCGCGAAAATAGCTGACGGCACGCACGATGCGCGCGCCGCGCTCGAACGCCTTGTCGAAGAAGCCGGAGGAGAACGGATCGACCTGGACGAGCTCGATATCGTTGTCGCTAAGCCCGCGCCGATGCATCGCCGCGCGCCAGCCGGGATCGGCCTTCACCACGGCCTCGCACTTGAAGAACTCCTCCAGCATCACCGACGGCTGTCCGTACGGTGCCTCGCGGTTCGGAACGAGCTTGCGCACGACGATCTCGCCACGGCTGAGATCGACGACGTGCTCGATCGCCTCGCCGTTCTGCACATCCAGCGTCAGCACGAAAGCGCGGCGGGGCAGGCCTGCCCCGCCCACTGCCAGCTGCTGCTTGGTCGGCTCTTCCAGCCGCACCGTCGGGAAGCGGCAAGCCTCAGGCGACGTGGACGCTGCACGCACCAGCGTGCAGGCCGCTGTGATTTCTTCGGCCGTCAGCGGATCGAGCGGATGCGGTGTGGCGGCCCGCGCCGGCGATTTGGCTTTGACGGTATCGAGCATGACGATGTCCAAAGCTCAGCGCGGGTCGAGATGCACGGTGATGGTGCGGAACGCGGCGAGCCAGCGATGGTCGAGCGGAACGTCCATCGCCTTCGGCTGCGTCGCCAGCTTGACGATGACGGTGTCGGAGGCCGCATCGACATAGAGCCACTGGCCGTGGATGCCGATCCCGGCGAGATCGTTGCGCGAGGGATCGATCGTGTACCATTTGCTGCGGTAGCGGGCGCCCGGGAAGATGTCGGCGAGGTCGCCGTCGGCCCAGGCCTTGTGATCGCCGTTCTCGTGGATGTCGTCGATCCACCAACCCGGCACGACCTGTCGCCCGCCGACCACGCCGTGGCAGCGGATCATCTCGCCGAAGCGGATCAAGTCGCGCGCGGTGACGGAGAGGCCGCCGGCGATGCGGCCCATGCCGTGGCTGTCGAGCGTCATGGAGGCATCCTCCTCTGCGCCCATCGGCTGCCAGAGATATTCGGACAGGATGCGCGGATATGGCATGCCGCAGGCGCGCTCATAGACCCAGCCGAGCACCTCGGTATTGGTCGAGACGTAATGGAACACCTTGCCGTGCGGCTTCCCCGTCCCGCGCAGCGTCGTGAGGTAAGCCCGTTGATGGCCGGCCTCGACGCCGGGCGGCGGCACGTCCCAGCCGGACGAAAAGCGATAGCGCGCGACGTCGCCGGCCGGGTCTTCGTAATCCTCCTCGAACTGGATCGCGACCGCCATGTCGAGGACGTTGCGGACGGTGCAGGTGCCATAGACGGACGTCTCGAGCTCCGGCACGTAGCGGACCACTCTCGCCTCGGGATCGACCAGCCCACGCGCGGCCAGCACGCCGCCGAGCGTGCCGGCAATCGATTTGCTGATGGAGCAGATCAGATGAGGCGTGGTCGCGCTCATGCCGTCGCCGTACCATTCGTGGATCAGCGTGCCACGGTGCATCACGAGCAGCGCATCGGCGAAGGTCTCGCGGAGCGTGGCTTCGACGGTGGTGGGGTTGCCGTCGGGCGCGGTGAAGCCGAGTTTTGTCAGCTCACGCGGCGCGCTGACGATCGGGGCCGGCTGCGCGGAGCGGCGAACCTCCGCGGTCGGAAGCACCTCGCGGGTGTGGGTAAAGCCCCAGCGGATCGCGGGAAAGCTGCGCCAGTTCGCGCGTGTCACCTGGCCCTCGGGCGCAGCCGGGCTGCCGCGCATGATCTCGGTTGGTCGCATCTCGATCCTCCGCAAGGCAATCCCGCCCCCGATGCCGGGAATGGATGGGACGAAAGACTGCACCCGGACGCGACCGGGCGTTATCGAGATCCGGCAATAATTTGCTGGACACCGGCTACCGCCGTGCCAGTCTGGCGCGGTCCTTGCTGGTTCGCTGGCCAGAACATTTCGAGCGTTGTCATGGCCTTGGACACGACTCTTCCGACTTCGCCTTCGGCTGCCTGCCTGCTCCAGGCCAGCAGCACGGACGTCGATGAGCATTGTGCCGCGCTCGGCCGCTGGCGGCTCAATTACGACCAGATCAGCGCTGGTGCGTTCGCTGGCAGTTTCACGCAGCTCTCTCTGCCGCGCGTCGAGGTGTTCCGCGAGGTCACCAGCCAGCAGGTTCGCCAATACGGCCAGCTCGGCGCCGGCAGTCTTGGCATCGGCCTGCCCTGGCACGCCACTGGCGAGGTCAATTGCAATGGCGCCAGCGTCGCGGGCGCGCAGGTCATCGCCTGCATCGATGCCGAAGTCGACATGTGCACACCGAAGGCGTTTGAGTTGCGCGGTGTCGTCACCAGCGCCGCGCTGATCGAGGAGCTAGCCGCGCGGCTCGACATCGCGGTGCCGCGTGCCGTCTGGCACCAGCTCTCCGTGATCGAGATGGCCGAGGCGCCGGTCGCGCGGCTGCGCAACCATCTCGTCGCGATCCACGACACCATCACCGCCGTACCGGAGCGGTTCGACGATCCAGTGGCGCAACAGGTGCTGGAGGACGCCCTCCTCGTCGAGATCATGGATATGTTGCCGACGGCGCGTCCGAGCGATCCCGGACGCAGCGCCGTGGCGCGCAAGCGGACCGTCGAGCGTGCGCGCGAACTGATGCATGGCAGCGGCGATCGCTCGCTCTCACTTTTGGAGGTGTGCAAGGCGGTCGGCGCCAGCCCGCGCAAGCTCGGCTATTGCTTCCAGGAGGTCTTGGGCACGAGCCCGATGCATTATTGGCGCGCGATGCGGCTGAACCGCGTGCGCCGCGATCTCAAGTGTTGCGATGGCACCAAGGCTTCCGTCTACGACGTCGCCGTCCGGCACGGCTTCTGGCACTTCAGCCAGTTCTCGCTCGACTACAAACGCCACTTCTCCGAGTTGCCCTCGGAGACCCTGCGGCGCGCCAGGCGAGCCGCCTGACGCGCAGCCGAGTGTCTACCAGGTCGGCAGATACGTCCCCTTGAACCGCTTCTCGAGAAACTCCTTAACCGGTGTGGAGTGGTAGGCCTCGATCAATTGCTTGACCCAGGGCTTGTCCTTGTCCTCCTCGCGGACGGCGAGGATGTTGACCCAGGGGCCGTCGGCGTTCTCACGCGCGATCGCATCGACTGCCGGATTGAGGCCGGCCTGCACTGCGTAATTGTTGTTGATCGAGACGAGGTCGACATCCTGGAGCGAGCGCGGAAGCTGGGCGGCGTCTAGCTCGACGAAACGGAGCTTCTTGGGATTGTCGGTAATGTCGGCAATGGTCGAGGTGACGTCGTTGGGATCCCTCAGCTTGATCACACCGTGCAGCGCCAGAATCATTAACCCGCGCGCGCCGTTGGAGGGATCGTTGGCGATCGCGACGCGGGCGCCGTCCGGCAGGTCGGAGGGCTTCTTGTACTTCAGCGAATAGACGCCCTGCGGCGAGCCGATCGTGGTTGCGACCTTGACGATCTTCCAGCCGGTCTTGGATATCTGGTTCTTCAGGTAGGGCTCATGTTGGAACGAGTTCGCTTCGAGGTCCTTCAGTGCCAGCGCCTGGTTCGGAATTACATAGTCGGTGAACTCGACCACCTTGATGTCGAGGCCGCGCTCGGCGCCGACCTTCTTCACGACATCCATGATCTCGGCGTGGGGACCCGCGGTCACCCCGACCCGGATGGTTTCGGCCTGCGCAGGGCCGGCCAGCAGAATCGCGGCAGCCGCGATCGTCACGAGAAAACGCATCAATGTCTCCGATGTCAGGAAAGCTTACGTCAGCGGTGGCGCAGCCGGCGATTGACCCGGCGTGCCAGATAGTCGCCCGCGCTCTGAACGAGCTGCACAAGCGCGATCAGCACAACGACGACGGCCAGCATCATCTCAGGCATGAAGCGCTGGTAGCCATAGCGGATGCCGAGATCGCCGAGCCCGCCGCCGCCGACTGCGCCGACCATGGCGGAGTAGCCGAGCAGGCTGACCACCGCGAGCGTGAGCGCCAGCAACAGGCCCGGCAGCGCCTCGGGGATCAGCACCTTGAACACGATCTGCAGCGGCGAGGCACCGAACGAGGACGCGGTCTCGATCAGCCCGGCATCGACCTCGCGGATCGCGGCTTCCACCAGGCGCGCGATGAACGGCGTCGAGGCGATCGTCAGCGGCACGATTGCCGCGGTCGATCCGATCGAGGTGCCGGCGATGAGCCGCGTGAACGGGATGATGGCCACGACCAGAATGATGAAAGGCGTCGAGCGAGTCGCGTTGACGATGATGCCGAGCACCGCGTTGACCGCAGGCGCCGCGAACAGCTCGCCTTTGCGGCTGGTCGCGAGGAAGACGCCGATCGGCAGGCCGAAAACCGTCCCGAGCAGCGCCGCTACCCCGACCATGAACAGGCTCTCGCCGGTGGCCTGGATGATCAGGTTGATGAGTTCAGGCGACATAGCCGAGCCGCTCCGCGGAAATCTGTTGCAGGGAGAGGAAGGAGAGCGCGCGCCCGGCCGCGGCTTCGCCGCCGGGAATGCCCAGGGTCAGCGAACCGACATGCTGACCGCCGATCTCGTCGATCCGCGCCGACAGCAGCGACACGTCAAGGCCGAGCTCGCGCGCCAGCCGCGCGACCAGCGTATCGCCGGCCCCGGCGCCGCGCACCTGGACGCGGATGACCGCGTGCCCGCCCGTGAGCGGTTCCGGCACGATCCGGCTCGCCAGTGACACCGGCAGGCTGTCGCCGATCACCTCGGCCAGGAAGGATTGCGTGATCGGGTGCTGCGGATGGGTGAAGATGTCGGCGACATGGCCCTTCTCGACCACGTGGCCGCTGTCGAGCACGACAACTTCCTTCGCGAGCTGGCGAACGACGGACATCTCGTGGGTGATCAGCACGATGGTCACACCGAGCTCGCGGTTGATGTTCGCGAGCAGATCGAGGATCGCACGCGTGGTCTGGGGATCGAGCGCCGAGGTCGCCTCGTCCGACAACAGCACGCTCGGGCGCGTCGCCAGCGCGCGCGCGATGCCGACCCGCTGCTTCTGGCCGCCGGAGAGCTCTGATGGATAGCGGTCGTGCTTGTCGGCGATCCCGACCAGCGCGAGCAGCTCGGCGACGCGCGCCTTGATCTCGGCGTTCGGCCAGCCGGCGATCTCCAGCGGTAGCGCGATGTTGGCAGCCGCTGTCCGCGACGACAGCAGGTTGAAGTGCTGGAAGATCATCCCGATCGAACGCTGCGCCAGCCGCAGCTCGTGGCCGGCCAGCGCCGAGATATCGCGGCCATCGACGACGACGCGGCCCGTGGTCGGCTTCTCCAGTCCGTTGATCAGACGAACGAGACTCGACTTGCCGGCGCCCGAGCGGCCGATTACGCCCGTGATCGACCCGCGCGGGATTGCGAAGTCGATGCCTTGCAGCGCGTTGACGCCGGGCTTGCCGCGATAGGCCGGATAGATCTTCGAAATGCCCTCGAAACGGACCATCGCATCCGCGACGGCTGGGGCGGGTGAAACCGCCTCGCGAGGATCGATCGGCTGTCCGATCGCCAATGATTGGTGTGCGTTCATCTCTCTCACAACGGATCGCCGGCGCGCTCGCCAGGCGGGGCGCGAGGGCAAGTCGCTTCAAGCGACGGGATTAGGGGGCACGCGGTTCCATGGGAAACGCTGCACTGCAGCACGCACCATCGCGCGTTCGCGGCTGTCTGGCAATTTCAGATATTTGTAGCGAGGAGGAGAAAGCTTTCGCGATCCCTCCCCGCCGCAGGAAATTCATCTGCGCCCAGCAGGCAGCGGCCCTACCGGACCACCTGCAACCAGGGCAGCACGATCAGCAAGAGCCCGGCAAAATAGATCACCCCGAAGATCAGGCCAAAACCCCAGAACTGGCCTTTGCCGATATAGCCGCTGCCGAAATACATTGGCGCGGGTCCCGTCGCGTAAGGCGAGATCACGCCCATGAGGCCGAGCGAATACATGCAGAGCATGGCGAGCGTTACGACCGGCAGCTCGGCGATGCCCGAGCCGACCGCGAGCACCACAGGCAGCACCGCGGCCGCATGCGAAGTGATGCTCGAGAAGAAATAGTGGATCCAGAAGAACAGCGCGACCAGCAGGATCATGGCAGTCGACGGCGACAGCCCGGCCAGCGGCTTTGCATATTCGGTGGCAAACCATTTGATGAAGCCGATCTCGTTGAGACCCGAAGCCAGCGTCAAGAGCGAGGTGAAGTAGAAAAACACCTCCCAGGCGCTCTTCTCGGCGACGATGTCGGCGAACTCGATCACGCCCGTGACCAGCATCAGCGAGATCACGATGAAGACGACGGTGGTGGCGTTGACGAAGTTGGAGCCGAGCAAGGGTACGTGCATGTCCGGGCTCGAGCCTGCGATCCACAGGAACATCGCGAGCACGATCAGCGCCAGCATGATCCATTCGTTGCGCGACATCGGGCCCATGCCCGCGAGCTCCTTCGCTGCCCATTCGGAGATTTCCGGGCTCCGCTTCACCTCCGGACGGCACACGAGATAGCTGAGCAGCGGGACCAGCAGCATCAGAAGGATGCCGAGCGGCGCGAAGCCGATGAACCACTGGCTCCAGCTGATCTCGACCCCGACCGTCCTCTTGGCGATCGCGAGCGCCGCCGCATTGGGCGCCAGCGCGGTGAAGAACAGCGAGCTCGTGACAGCGGTCGCGGCAAAGGCGGTCCACATCACATAGGTGCCGATCTTGCCGGCGGTCGGTCCCGGCTCGGAGCCGTAGATGCGCGGGATGTTGCTGATGATGGGATAGACGATGCCGCCGCTGCGCGCCGTGTTGGATGGCGTCGCCGGTGCGAGCAGGAAATCCGACATCGCGACCGCATAGCCGAGGCCGAGCGTGTTGCTGCCGAGGCGTTGTACCAGCACGAGCGCGATGCGTCGTCCGAGCGCGCTCTTGCGATAGCCGATCGAGAACACGAAGGCGCCCACGATCAGCCACACCGTGCTCTCGGCAAACCCCGCCAACATCCAGCGCAGCGATTTGGTCGGGTCGGCTTCGATATAGCCGCTGACGCCCGCGACGGTGAGCCCGATCAGGCCGACCGCGCCGACCGGCATCGATTCCAGGATGAGGCCGGTGATGACCGCCGCGAAGACCGCAAAATAGTGCCACTGATTGACATTGAGCCCCGGAGGGACCGGCCACAGATAGATCGCGAGCCACACCACGAGCGGCGCGAGCTGTTTCCAACTAAATCGTTTCGCCTCAGGCGCCTGCGAGCTGGCGGTCATCGGCCCTCCCCTCCAATTTTCACGGCATTCTGTCCCGGCCGGTTGGCCCGGCGCTTTTGTCCCTGTCGCGGCGTATACGAACTGTCCGCGGTGCGATCAATGGCCTCGCCTGACGTTCTACCGTCCTTTGAACCGCGGCTTGCGGCGGGTCAGGAACGCCTCCACGCCCTCCTTGTGGTCCTCGGTGAGACTTGCGAGCGCGAACTGGTCGACGTCCATGTGGCTTGCGAGATCGTCCAGCGCATGCGCGAGGCGGTTGACGGTGAGCTTGGTCATGGCGACCGAGAGCGGCGGCTGGGCGGCGACTTTCCGGGCGAGCTCCATGGCGGCATCGAACGCCTTTCCGGGATCGACGACCTGCTCCACCAAATGCCACTCGTAGGCCTCGTCCGCCGAGATGCGCTGATCGGCCAGGATCACCGCCTGCTTGGTGCGGGCCGGCCCCATCAGGTGCAGCATGCGCGGGATGCTCTGCCAGCTCATGTTCATGCCAAGCCCGATCTCGGGCACGCGCAGATGCGCATCGCGCCCCATCACGCGGAAGTCGAGCGCGACGGCGAGCGCCACACCGCCGCCGATGCAATAGCCTTCGATCGCCGCGATCGTGATCTGTTCCATCTCGTGCCAGGCCTGGGTCAGGCGTGGTCCGAGTTTCAGGTGCCTGCGCAGCGTGCCGAGATCCATGTCCTTGCGCGAGCGGCCTTCCGCGTCCTTCAGGTCGAAGCCGGCGCTGAAGCAATCCGTGTTTCCCGTCAGCACCACGACGGAGGTCACAGCGTCATCCTCGAAGCTGCGCGCGGCTGCGGTGAGCTGCCGCAGCGCCTCCGGCGACAGCGCGTTGATGCCATCGCCGCGGTCGAACCGCACGATTGCGATGCGCCCCTCGGGGCCATGGCCCTTCTCGATCTTCACGAAGTGCGTCACCGGGCGCCTCCAAAGCAAGTTTGTGCCGATGCTAGCGCACAAACGGCGTCACGAATACGTGGCCGGATTGCGCTGCAACGAAGGCTCGACAGGCGGGGAAGATTACGCCTATCTTCGTAGCCATGAGCAGCGATCACGACCACCATCATCACGATCAAGACCATTCGGAACTGTCTGAGACGGAGCTGCGCGTGCGCGCACTCGAGACGATCCTGACCGAGAAAGGCTACGTCGAGCCGGCCGCGCTCGACGCCATCATCCAGGCCTACGAGACCAAGATCGGTCCGCATAACGGCGCTCGCGTCGTCGCCAAGGCCTGGACCGATCCGGCCTTCAAGACGGCGCTGCTGGAGGACGGCAGCAAGGCGATCGGCACGCTCGGCCATGTCAGCCGCGTCGGAGATCATCTCGTCGTGGTCGAGAACACGCCGCAGCGTCACAACATGGTCGTGTGCACGCTGTGCTCCTGCTACCCATGGGAAATGCTGGGCTTGCCGCCGGTCTGGTACAAGGCCGCGCCCTATCGCTCGCGTGCTGTGAAGGATCCGCGCGGCATGCTCGCTGATTTCGGCGTGACGGTGCCGAAGGACATCGAAATCAGGGTGTGGGATTCGACTGCCGAGACGCGTTTCCTGGTGCTGCCGATGCGCCCCGAAGGCACGGAAGGCTGGAGCGAGGAGCAGCTCACCGAGCTCGTCACCCGCGATTCCATGATCGGCACCGGATTTCCGAGGAAGCCGGGAGCGCCGTCGTGAACGGCGTGCACGACATGGGCGGTATGGACGGGTTCGGCAAGGTCGAGCCCGAGCCGAACGAACCGATGTTCCACGCGGACTGGGAGTCGCGTGTCCTCGCCATGGTGCGCGCGATGGGTGCGGCCGGCGCCTTCAACATCGACACCTCCCGCTTCTATCGCGAGACGCTGCCGCCGCATGTCTACCTCTCGAGCTCCTATTACAAAAAGTGGTTCCTCGGCCTCGAGGAGATGCTGATCGCCAAGGGCTACCTCACAAGGGAGGAGGTCGCCGCCGGCCGCGCAGTGCAGCCGGCGAAAGCGCTCAAGCACGGCAAGTTCGGTCTCGACGATGTCGAGCGCGTCATGGTGCGCGGCAAGTTCGCCCGCCCTGCTCCAGTGCCGGCGAAATTCAAGATCGGCGATCGCGTGCGCGCGAAGAACATTCACCCCACCACGCATACGCGGCTGCCGCGCTATGTCCGTGGCCATGTCGGAATCGTCGAGCTGAACCACGGCTGTCACGTGTTTCCGGATTCCGCGGCGATGGAGCTCGGCGAGAACCCGCAATGGCTCTACACGGTCGTGTTCGAGGGGCGCGATCTCTGGGGCGCGGACGGTGATCCGACCTCAAAGGTCTCGATCGACGCCTTCGAGCCCTATCTGGATCCGGCGTGATGAGCAGCACGCTTGCTGCCGCCGCGACGGCGGCGATTCCGAGCATTCCACGCGATGACGATGGCCCGGTGTTCCGCGCCCCGTGGGAGGCGCATGCCTTCGCCATGGTGCTGACGCTGCATGATCGCGGCGTGTTCACGTGGCCCGAATGGGCCTCAGCGCTCGCCGACGAGATCAAGCGCGCGCAGGCCGCCGGCGATCCCGACACCGGCGAGACCTACTATCTGCACTGGCTCGCCACGTTGGAAAAGCTCGTCGCCAGCAAGGGCGTTGCATCCACGGAGACTCTGAACCGCTACCGTGACGCCTGGGACCACGCCGCCGATCGCACCCCGCACGGCAAGCCGATCGAGCTGACGCCGGAGGATTTTGGCTAGCTCGCCGCCACACCCGTCATTGCGAGCGCAGCGAAGCAATCCAGAGTCTTTCCGCGGAAAGATTCTGGATCGCTTCGTCGCAAGAGCTCCTCGCAATGACGGCTTGAGGGAGCATCCGTCCTCTCCACTCGTCGTCGCCCGGCTTCACCGGGCGACCCAGTGCGCCGCGGCCTCTCCGTATCCCACAAGCGCCTTTGGAATACTGAATCATCCGCTTTCGCGGGTGATCACACCGAGCATTTGGCGTCAGCTCGCCGCCACGTACTCCTTCCATCCCTTCGCCCGCAGGCTGCAGGCGGGGCACTCCCCGCAGCCATAGCCCCAGTCGTGCTGCGCGCCGCGCTCGCCGAGATAGCAAGTGTGGGACTGCTCGCGGATGAGGTCGACCAGCCCCTGCCCGCCGAGGTCATGCGCCAGCTTCCAGGTCGCCGCCTTGTCGATCCACATCAAGGGCGTATGCAGCTCGAATTTCCTGGCCATGCCGAGCGATAGCGCGGCCTGCATGGCGCGGATGGTCTCGTCGCGGCAATCGGGATAGCCGGAATAGTCGGTCTCGCACATGCCGCCGACGATGTGGGTGATGCCGCGCCGGTAGGCCAGCGCAGCGGCAAAGGTGAGGAACACCAGATTGCGGCCGGGCACGAAGGTGTTCGGCAGGCCGTCCGCGCCCATCGCGATCGCGACATCCCGCGTCAGGGCCGTCTCGGACACGGCCGCCAGCGTCGGGATCGACAGCGTGTGGCTCTCGCCGAGCCCGGAAGCCCACTCGGCGCGCAACCCCTTGAGGCCGCCGAGCAACTGGTCGCGACAGGCAAGCTCGATGGCGTGGCGCTGGCCATATTCGAACCCCAGCGTTTCCACGCGCGCGAAGCGGCTGAGCGCCCAGGCAAGGCACGTGGTGGAGTCCTGGCCGCCGGAAAACAGCACCAGCGCGGTTTCGGTCGAAAATGTGTCACTCATGGCCCGCGCTTTAGCACCATGGCGGCGGCCCGCCAATCGGTGGAAACTCCTCCGTTTCCGCGCCTTACGCTGGGAACGGAGGGCCGCTTTTGGCATAAGGCTTACGAGCCAAGGAGACGCCCCGCGATGACCCCTTCCCGCGACATTTCACGCTTGATCGAGATCATGGCGGCGCTGCGCGCGCCCGTGACCGGTTGCCCCTGGGACCTCGAGCAGAATTTTGCGACGATCGCGCCCTATACGATCGAGGAAGCCTATGAGGTGGTCGACGCGATCACCCGCGGCGATCTCGACGATTTGCGCGAGGAGCTCGGCGACCTCCTGTTGCAGGTCGTGTACCACGCCCAGATGGCCGAGGAGCAGAAAGCATTCGCCTTTGGCGACGTCGTCGAAGCCATCACCCGCAAAATGATCCGGCGCCATCCCCACGTCTTCGCCGACAAGGACGGCAACCTCGCGCCCTCTCATGTCACGGAAGTCTGGGACCGCATCAAGGCCGAGGAGAAGGCCGAACGCGCCGCGCGGCGGCCGCCGGAGGAGACGTCGCACAAATCGCTGTTGTCGAGCGTGAAGGCGGGCCAGCCCGCGCTGACGCGCGCCATGGAATTGCAGCGCAAGGCCTCCACCGTGGGCTTCGATTGGAACGATCCGCGCGCGGTGCTGGCAAAGATTCGCGAGGAAGCCGACGAGATCGAGGCCGCGCTGGACCGCAACGACAGCGAGGGGCTGGCGGAGGAAACCGGCGATCTGCTGTTCGCGCTCGTCAACCTCGCCCGCCATACCAACGCCGACCCGGAAGCCTCGCTACGCGCCACCAACGCGAAATTCGAACGCCGCTTCGCCTATATCGAGCGCGCGCTGGCGGCGCAGGGACGGACGCTGGAGCAGGCGTCGCTGGCCGAGATGGACGCGCTGTGGAATGCCGCGAAGGGTGACGAGAAGACGGCTCCAACGGTCGAGAAGAGCAAGCAAGTCCGCCGCTAATTCAGGCGTCGTCCTGGCGAAAGCCAGTCCGTAGCCCGGATGGAGCGAAGCGCAATCCGCGGCGCATCGTGTTGTGACATCCCGGATTTCGCTTCGCTCCATTCGGGCTACGAAAGTGCGGCTCACGCCGACAGATGCGGCACGGCGTCGAAGCGTGACACCACGATGTCGCGCTTGGTCTCGTCCACCCGCACCGTCATGTCGAAGCGGCCGTCGTGCAGCTCTTTCGCCAGCACCTCGGCGTTGCGGTGCAGCCAGGAGATGCCGGCGCCATCAGCGGCGTCGATCGACAGGTCGAGCGTGGTGCGCTTGGCCGCGAGCCGCTCCTCAATCGCGGCGAGCAACGCGTCGATCCCCTCGCCTGACACCGCGGAGACCAGCATCGCCGGGTGATCCTCCGGCCTGCGCGCGGCGATGTTGAGCAGCTCGTCGCGCTGCTCCGCATCGAAGCGATCGATCTTGTTCCAGACCTCGATGATGCGGCCCGAGTCATCCGGGTTGATGCCGAGCTGGCGCAGCACCGCGTCGACGTCGCTCTGCTGCGCTTCGGCGTCCTCATGCGAGATGTCGCGAACGTGCAGGATGACGTCGGCCTCGAGCACCTCCTCGAGCGTCGCGCGGAAGGCGGCGACGAGCTGCGTCGGCAGGTTGGAGATGAAGCCGACGGTGTCCGACAGCATCGCCTTGCCGCCATGCGGCAGGTTCAGCGCGCGCAACGTCGGATCGAGGGTCGCGAACAGCATGTCGGCGGCCTGCACGTCGGCGCGCGTCAGGCGGTTGAACAGCGTCGACTTGCCGGCATTGGTGTAACCGACCAGCGCGACGACGCGGTACGGCACGCGCTGGCGGCCGGCGCGATGCAAACGCCGCGTCGCTTGAACCTTTTTCAGCTCGCCCTCGAGCTTGGAGATGCGCTCCTGGATCAGCCGCCGGTCTGCTTCGATCTGCGTCTCGCCGGGACCGCCCATGAATCCAAAACCGCCGCGCTGGCGTTCGAGGTGGGTCCAGGATCGCACCAGGCGCGAGCGCTGATAGTTCAGATGCGCGAGCTCGACCTGGAGCGAGCCCTCCTTGGTCTTGGCGCGCCGGCCGAAGATTTCGAGGATCAGCCCGGTGCGGTCGAGCACCTTGGCGTTCCACTCCTTCTCGAGATTGCGCTGCTGGATCGGCGCCAGCGCGCAATCCATCACGACGAGGTCGACCTCCAGGCTCTTGATCAGCCCGGTGATCTCCTCGACCTTGCCCTTGCCGATATAGGTCGCGGGCCGGATCTGGCTGATCGGCGCGATGATCGCATCCGCAATGACGAGATCAATCGCGCGCGCAAGGCCCGCGGCTTCGTCGAGCCGGGCGTCGGCGTCTCGCAGGACATAACTTTCCGATTGCGCGTCGGCTCCGCCCGCGCGCACCCGCAAGTAGGGGCCGATGACAAGCACCCGCCCCGTCTGCTTAGCCCCTGCCGACCGCGGACGGTCGGCATCCCCGTCGAAATTCCGGGGTTCCAATCAGATCACTCTCAAGCCGGCTGATCCTCGCCGCCTTCGAACAACTGGATCGGGGCACCCGGCATGATGGTCGAGATCGCATGCTTGTAGACGAGCTGCGAGTGACCGTCGCGCCGAAGCAGCAAACAGAAATTGTCGAACCAGGTCACGATGCCCTGGAGCTTCACTCCGTTGACCAGAAAGATCGTCAGTGGCGTCTTGGTTTTGCGAACGTGATTAAGGAAGGTGTCCTGTAGGTTTTGTGCGCGGTCTGCCGCCATTGTTTTTATCTCGCTTTGAGTTTCTTTTTATTGCGCCGGTTGCGGCCCTCTCGCGAAATTCGGGGCCTCTTCCGGTTGCCGTCCCTCATGAGATCCCCCTCGGAGGTCCGGCAGTACGATTAGAGGACAGGTGGACTTATTAGGCAAGCCGCTTCGCGCGGCGGAGCCCGTCCTATTGGACCGAAAAACTACGGAAATCGATGTTTTTCCTTGGATATTGTGAACGTGTGGCCGTGAGGTCGCGGGGAGTCAACCGACGCCGAGCGCCTTCAACTTCCGGTGTAGTGCCGAACGCTCCATGCCAACGAACTCCGCCGTTCGAGAAATATTTCCTGAAAAACGGCTGATCTGTGCAATCAAATAGTCGCGCTCGAACACTTCGCGCGCTTCGCGCAGCGGCAGGCCCATGATGTGCTCGCCATTGTTGCTGGTCGGCATCGCCGGCACCATCGAGCCGACGTCCTGGGGGAGCATGTCGGCGGTGATGATCACCTCCGGCCCGCCTGCGGCGAGAATCATGACTCTTTCAACGTTGTTGCGGAGCTGGCGCACATTGCCGGGCCAGACATGCGATTGCAGCACCGCCATGGCGTCCTGCCCGATCTGGCGCTTGGGCAGGCCGCTGCCGGCCGAAATCTGCTCCATGAAATAGTCGATCAATTCCGGAATGTCCTCGCGCCGCTCCGACAGCGCCGGGACGCGGATCGGCACCACCGAGAGGCGATGATAGAGGTCCTCGCGGAAGTGGCCGGCCGCGATCTCCTCCTCGAGGTTGCGGGCGGTGGAGGAGATGATGCGGACGTCGACCTGCACCTTGGAAGTGCCGCCGACGCGCTGGAACGACTGTTCGACCAGCACGCGCAGGATCTTGTTCTGGGTCTCGCGCGGCATGTCCGCGATCTCGTCGATGAACAGCGTGCCGCCATGGGCCTCTTCGAGCGCGCCCGGCTTGCGCGGCTGCTCGCCGTTGGTTTGCTCGACGCCAAACAGCTCGTGCTCCATGCGCTCGGGCGTGATGGCGGCTGCGTTGATCACCACGAAGGGACCGTCGGCGCGCCCCGAGGCCGTATGCAGCGTGCGCGCGGTCAATTCCTTGCCGGCGCCGGCGGGGCCGACGATCAGGATGCGGCTGTTGGCCTTGGCCGCGCGCTCGATGGTCTGGCGCAGCTGGTTCATGCTGGGCGAGCGGCCGACCAGCTGGCTTGCGCTCGGCGCGAGCTGCTTCAGCTCCTTGACCTCGCGCTTGAGCCGTGAGTTCTCCAGCGCCCGTGTCGCCACCAGTATCAGGCGGTCCGCCTTGAACGGCTTCTCGATGAAGTCGTAGGCGCCGCGCTTGATCGCGGCGACCGCGGTCTCGATGTTGCCGTGGCCCGAGATCATGACGACGGGCAGGTCGGCATTGTCCCTCTTGACCTGCTCGAGCAACTGAAGCCCGTCCAGCTTGGAGCCCTGGAGCCAGATGTCGAGGAAAACCAGGTGCGGCCTGCGGTTGGCGATCTCGGCGAGCGCCGTGTCGCTGTCGCGCGCGGTCCTTGTGACGAATCCCTCGTCTTCGAGAATGCCCGCAACGAGATCCCGAATATCGGCCTCATCATCGACAATCAGAATTTCACTAGCCATGGGTCGCGCCTGTGTTGTCAGCTGCCTGTTGAGGCTTCGATTTTCGTTGAGTCATTAGTCTTTTCGGCCGGCTCTTTGGTTTCGCTGGCCGGCTCCTTTATTTCCTGGTCGGGACTGGTTGGTGCCGCATCCGCGACCTCGATCTTCTTGGGATGGCCGGAGATCGCAAAGCGCATCCGCATCCAGGCACCGCGCTGGCCTTCCCGGAAGTCGGAGGCGTCCTTCAGCTCGATGCGGCCGCCATGGTCTTCCAGCACGCGGCCGACGATCGCAAGCCCAAGGCCAGTGCCCTTGGCGCGCGTCGTGACGTAAGGCTCAAGAAGTCGCGAGCGCGCGACCTTGGGCAGGCCGATGCCATTGTCGATGACGTCGATCAGAGCGTCTTCGCCCTCACGCGACACCACGACGTCGATGCGGCCCTTCCCGTGATCCTTGCCGAGCTCCTCGGGCGGTACCTGCTCGATCGCCTCGGTGGCGTTCTTGACGATGTTGGTGACCGCCTGCGAGATCAGCCGGCGGTCGAACTGGGCGCGCAGCGGATCCTCTTTGAACTCCGCCTCGATATCGATCTCGGGATGGGCGACCTTCATCAGGAACACCGCCTGCCGCACGGTGTCGGCGACGTCCTCGCCCTCCATCACCGGCTTCGGCATGCGCGCGAAACGCGAGAATTCGTCGACCATCCGGCGGATGTCGTCAACCTGGCGCACGATCGTGTCGGTGCACTGGTCGAAGATCTGCTTGTCCTTGTCCTCGGTGATGGTCTTGCCGAACTTGCGGCGGATGCGCTCGGCCGAGAGCTGGATCGGTGTCAGCGGGTTCTTGATCTCGTGAGCGATGCGGCGCGCCACGTCGCCCCAGGCCGAGGTCCGCTGCGCCGAGACGAGCTCGGTGATGTCGTCGAGCGTGATGATGTAGCTGTCGCGCGCCTGGCTGGTCTTCTCCGCGCTGACGCGGACCGACAGATTGCGCTCCTGCCCGTCGCGCGTGATGGTGATCTGGCCCTGCACCAGGCGCTGGGTCCCTTCCCGCGCCGTCTTCATCATCTCGTCGAGTTCGGGCAGCACGTCGGACAAGGGATGGCCGAGCGTCTCGGATTCGGCGTGCCCGATCAGCTTCTCGGCGGAGCGGTTGAGGATGCCGACGCTGCCCGAGGCATCGACGCCGATGATGCCGGCGCTTGCCGAGGACAGCACCGCCTCGATGAAGCGGCGGCGGCTGTCGATGAGATCGCTGGCGTTGACGAGCTCGTCGCGCTGGCTGCGCAATTCCTGCGTCATCTTGTTGAAGGTCGCGCCGAGCTGCGCGAGGTCGCCCTCCGATTTGTGCACGGGCACCTGGACATGCAGGTTGCCGGTCGACACCGTATGGGCCGCGTTCATCAGCCGTCGGATCGGCGCCACCAGCGAGTTGGCGAAGTTGAACCCGATCAGCACCGAGGCCATCAGGATGGTCAGCGCGATCACCGCGAACATCAGCGCGAACGCGACCTGGATGCCGAGCCGGCGCGACTCGATCTGGGCATATTCGGCGACGCTGAGCTCGGTCTGCTTGAGCTGGTCCACCACGCGCGGGTCGAGCTGGCGGGCGACGTAGAGGAAGAAGGTGTCGTTGAAGGACCTCAGCCTGATCACGGCGGCGACCAGATTCTGGTCGGGCAGGACCGCGATCTCGGGCTCGTTCTCGTTGACGTTCTTCAAGAATTCAGGATTTGGCGGCGCGAAGGCGAGCGGGATGCCGCCGGTTTCCGCCGACAGGATCGGATTGGCGTCCTTGCCCATGATCATCGCGCCCGGCAGGTTTCTGGCCGCCGCACCCGCCGTCAGGAGCTGAAGGAAGGACTGCCGGTCGCGGTCGAACAGCAGTGAGGCGCGCGAGACGTCGTTGGCCATGCCGATGATGTCGCCGCGGATGAGCTGCGCGTGCTCCTGCATGTAGGCGCGCGCGATGATCAGCGAGTTCTGGATGACCTCCTTGGTTGGTCCCGAGAACAGGCGGTCGAGGCCGCGCTCGATGGTGACGTTGGCCACGATGGCCACCAGCACAGCCGGCAGCACCGCAACGATCGAAAACAGGCCGACGATCTGGACGTGCAGCCGCGCCGCCGCCCTGCCCCGCCGGCGGGCCTGGACCATCTGCCAGACCTCGCGGACGATGATGCCGACCAGGAGCAGGATGGTGCCGGCATTGATCAGCAGGAAGGATCTGACGACCTCCGGCGTGGGCTCGATATTGGTCAGGCCGGTCAGGACCACGAAGGTCAGGAAGGCCGACAGCAGCGCCAGCCCGACCGCAAAAGGTGCCAGCCACCGGCTCAGCGACCAGCGCCTGGGCTCTTCGGGTTGGGCCGTGTCATAGGATGCGGCCGAGGTATCTGCGCTGATCATTCCGGCAATGGCGATGCTGAAAAGGGGTCCGCGGCGGGCGGATACTGATGTATTCGTACCACATTGTTGCCGAATTGCGACAATTCCGCGGCGTCTCAGCCACGGCGGCCGGCGCATCCACAGGGTTACGGTTCCCGACGACCCCTAATGTTCGAGCCCGGCCGTCCCGCGGAACTGACTGGCGGGATCGCGGCTTGATGGCGATGGATAGATTTTTTCTCGCGATGATGGTCTCGGCCGTCCTGTTGCTGATCGTGGCCGCGGACCGTCTGGTTAACAGCCCCGGCATGCAACAGTCGGCCAACGTTGCCAACGTCCTGCCCGCGGCGCCGGCCCGGCTCATCAGATAGGTGCGACCCGCGATCGAGCGAACCGGGTCGTGCAGGACCACGGAACATTTCGGTCATATTCCGACTTCTGCTCTCCGCGCCGGCCACTCGGGCCAGCGCGATTCGGACAGGCTCAGCTCCGCTGTGGTAGGGGGAGCTGAGCCACCGTCCGGTTTGAGGGGACTACCCACCGCTCCGATACACCTGAATATCCAGATCCCGGATCTTCTTGCGCAGCGTGTTGCGGTTGAGGCCGAGCAGGTCGGCGGCGCGGATCTGGTTGCCGCGGGTGGCGGCCAGCGCAGCCGTGAGCAGCGGCACCTCGATCTCCTTGAGAATGCGGTGATAGAGGCCCGGCGGCGGCATGCCATTGGGAAAGCCCTGGAAGTGCGAGGACAGATAGGCCTCCACCGCGCCGCCGAGATTGTCGACACCCTGCTGGACCGCCGCGCCCGGGCTGACCGAGGGCGGCGCCAACTCGCCGTCGATGACCGAGGACGTGATCACGTCCTGCGGATAGAGCGCCGCGAGGCGCCGCGCGAGGTTTTCGAGCTCGCGCACATTGCCCGGCCAGCGGTGCTGCTTCAGCCGCTCCAGGGCCAGCGCATCGAGCTTCTTCGGCGGCAGGCCGTCCTTCTCGGCCAGCGCGAAGAAATGGCGCACGAGATCCGGCAGGTCTTCGATGCGCTCGCGCAAGGGCGGCAGCCGCAATGGCACGACGTTGAGGCGGAAGAACAGGTCTTCGCGGAACAGCCCCTGCTGGATCAGGACGCGCAGATCCTTGTTGGAGGCCGCGACGATCCGCACGTCGGTCTTGATCGGGGTGCGGCCGCCGACGGTGGTGTATTCGCCCTGCTGGAGCACGCGCAGGAGCCGCGTCTGCGCTTCCATCGGCATGTCGCCGATCTCGTCGAGGAACAGCGTGCCGCCCTCGGCCTGCTCGAAGCGGCCGGAGGCGCGGGTGTTGGCGCCGGTGAAGGCACCGCGCTCATGGCCGAACAGCTCCGATTCGATGAGGTCGCGCGGGATTGCCGCCATGTTGACCGCGACGAACGGGCCGTTGCGGCGCTTGCCATAGTCGTGCAGCGCGCGCGCCACGAGCTCCTTGCCGGTGCCGGACTCGCCCGTGATCATCACGGTGAGGTCGGTCTGCATCAGCCGCGCCAGCACGCGGTAGATTTCCTGCATCGCCGGCGAGCGGCCGACGAGCGGGATCGCCTCCATCTCGGCGTCCTCGTCCGGGCTCGGCGTGCGCTCCTTCGGCTCGGCGAGCGCGCGGCCGACGATGGCGATCAGCTCCTTCAGATCGAAGGGCTTCGGCAGGTATTCGTAAGCGCCACGCTCGGAGGCGCGGATCGCCGTCATGAAGGTGTTTTGCGCGCTCATGACGATGACCGGCAGGTTAGGCCGCATCTTCTTGATCCGCGGCAGCAGGTCGAAGGCGTTCTCATCCGGCATCACGACGTCGGTGATGACGAGATCGCCCTCCCCCTGGCTGACCCAGCGCCACAGCGTGGCGGCATTGCCGGTCAGCCTGACTTCATAGCCGGCGCGGGATAGTGCCTGATTGAGAACCGTGCGGATGGCGGTGTCGTCATCAGCAACGAGAATGCTACCTGCGGGCATCGTTAATCCTCATTTTGCCCCCTGTGATGCAGGCGACGACTTCCCGGCAGAGTCGGCGTGACTGCTGTGATCAGCGTGTTTGACCGATGTCGAGTACATCGGCATCAGCACGCGGAAGGTGGTCTTGCGCGGCTGAGACTCGCATTCGATGATGCCCCCGTGATCGCCGATGATTTTCGCGACCAGCGCCAGGCCAAGACCGCTACCGGTCTGCTTGGTGGTCACGAAGGGATCGAACAGGTTGGGCAGAAGATCGTCGGGCACGCCTGGTCCATTGTCCTTGACGCAGAATTCCAGCGGCAGGGATACCCGGGTTTTTTGACCGGGGACTGACAGGCGAACGCCGGGGCGGAACGCGGTGGTGAGCTGGATCTCGGCGTCGGGGACGTCGATCAGGGCTTCCGCGGCGTTCTTCACCAGATTGAGGAACACCTGGATGAGCTGGTCCTGGTTGGCCAGCACCGGCGGCAGCGAGGGATCGTAGTCCTCGATGAAGCGGATGTTGCGGGCAAAGCCGGACTGCGCCAGCCGCTTCACGTGATCGAGCACCGAATGGATGTTGACCGGGCCGCGCATCACTGGGCGTTCGTCGCCGAACACCTCCATTCGGTCGACCAGCGTCACGATGCGGTCGGCCTCGTCGCAGATCAGCCGCGTCAGCATCCGGTCTTCGGAGGAGGCCTGCTGCTCAAGAAGCTGCGCCGCGCCGCGAATGCCGGAGAGCGGATTCTTGATTTCATGCGCGAGCATTGCGGCCAGCGCGATCACCGAGCGCGCGGCGCTGCGATGGGTGAGTTGGCGGTCCATCTTGTCGGCGATGGTGCGCTCCTGGAGCATCACCACGATATGACCGGGCCGCTCCGTCAGCGGGGCGACATGGAGATCGACCTGGCGGTCGCCGCCCATGCGCGGCGTGCCGAGATCGACCTTGTATTCGTTGACCGGCGAATTGGAGGAGCGGACCTGATCGATCAGCGCCAGCAAGGGGCTTCCGAACGGCACCAGCTCCTTCAGCGACTGCCGCTTCAGGAACTGCGTCGAGATCTCGAAGAACGCCTCGGTCGCGATGTTGGCGGCGACGATCTTGCCGTCGGGCCCGATCGTGAGCACGGGATTGGGCAATGCATCCAGGATGGCATCGCTGTCGGACGAAAGCGGTCGGCGATGGTCAGCGCCTGAGCTCATGCGGCAGCGCTCCATGCGAAATCGTCGAAGGCATCCTGCAGCGACCGATGAACGAGGCGCGGATCCTCCGAGGTGAGGATCGTCTGGCGCCAAGTCTTCAGCTTTTCGGCCGGCGCACGGCTCGCCTGCGCGGCGACATCGAGCGCCCAGCCGAGATGCTTTCGCGCATGCTTCAGGCCAATGCGCAGGCCGTAGAGCGCGCAGACGCCCTCATAGAGCGCGCGAACATAGCCGAGCTGCTGATCGAGCGACGGCGTGGCCTCTGCCGCCCCGCCGCTCAGGCGTCGGCCGATCTGACCGGGCAGCCAGGGCTGGCCCTGCGCGCCGCGGCCGATCATCACGGCATCGGCGCCGGAGGCGTCGAGCGCGGCGAGTGCCTTGTCATAAGAGGTGATGTCACCATTGACGACCAGTGGAAGGGAGATCGCCTCGCGCACAGCGCGGATTGCATCCCAATCGGCCTCGCCCTTGTAGAACTGGCAGCGGGTGCGGCCATGCACGGTGACGAGCTTGACGCCGGCGTCTTCCGCCCGTCGCGCCAGCTCCGGCGCGTTGCGGGTGTGGTCGTCCCAGCCGAGCCGCATCTTCAGCGTCACCGGGACCTGCACCGCTGCGATCGTCGCCTCGATCAGGGTGACGGCATGGTCGAGGTCGCGCATCAAGGCCGAGCCGGACTGGCCGCCGGTGACGTGGCGGGCCGGACAGCCCATGTTGATGTCGATGATGTCGGCGCCGCCGGCTTCCGCGATCCGGGCGCCCTCCGCCATCCAGCGTGCCTCGCAGCCAGCAAGCTGGACCACATGCGGACCGATCCCGGTAGCTTCGCAGCGCAACCGCGACATCCGGTGGCCATTGGCGAGTTCGTCGCTGGCGGTCATCTCGGACACGACAAGTCCGGCCCCGAGCTCCGCGGCCAGCCGCCGGAACGGCGAGTCGGTCACCCCTGACATCGGCGCCAGGAAAACCGGGGTGGCGACGTCAATCTCGCCTATCTTCAATGGCTTAGCGCCGAATGCTTCCGAGCCGGTCACGAAGGTCTCGTTCACAGGACAGGGCCTCATCGCACCTGTCATGACCTATCTTGCGCACAATTCTTGTGCAGTCAAGCGTCATGCCTACAGTTTAGACAGTTCTTCCGATCTTTCAAGTGCAGTGCAGCAAAATGCTGTTTCCCACAACGCAGGGAAACCTCTTTTTTTGCGGCCCTGCCGTGCTAGAGGCATGCCCGTAATCACCCCACTCTCCGACTCTCCACCAGCAATTGAGTAATCGAGCCCTATGGCGAAATCAGAGCGCACTGGAGTCGTTCTCGTCGCAGCCGGTCGCGGACTGCGCGCCGGCGCCGGCGGGCCGAAGCAATACCGCACGATCGGCGGCCAGCCGGTGATCTATCGCGCCATGGAAGCCTTCAGCCGCCATGCGGACGTGTTCGCGGTGCAGCCCGTGGTCAATCCCGACGACAGCGCGATGTTCACCGCCGCGGTCGAAGGGCTGCGTCACGAGCCGCCGACCAATGGCGGCGCGACCCGGCAGGCCTCGGTGCTTGCGGGTCTCGAGGCGCTCGCCAAGCACAAGCCGGACATCGTGCTGATCCATGACGCGGCACGGCCGTTCGTCTCGCAGGCGGTGATCTCCCGCGCGATCGATGCGGCGAGCCGCACCGGTGCGGCGATCCCCGCCATCCCCGTCACCGACACCATCAAGCTCACCGGCGAGGCCGGACACGTCGAGGGCACGCCGGACCGGGCGCGCCTGAGAATCGCGCAGACGCCGCAATCCTTTCGCTTCGACGTCATCCTCGAGGCGCATCGTCGCGCCGCAAAGGAAGGACGCAGCGATTTCACCGATGATGCGGCGATTGCCGAATGGGCGGGATTGACGGTTGCAACCTTTGAAGGCGATGTTGCCAATATGAAGCTCACCACTCCCGAAGACTTCGTGCGCGAGGAAGCGCGTCTGGCCGCCCAACTCGGCGACATCAGGACAGGCACGGGTTACGACGTGCACGCCTTCGGCGAAGGCGACCACGTTATGATCTGTGGCGTTCGCGTGCCGCATACCAAGGGCTTCCTGGCTCATTCCGACGGCGATGTCGGCCTGCATGCGCTGGTCGACGCGATCCTCGGCGCGCTGGCCGACGGCGACATCGGCTCGCACTTCCCGCCGAGCGATCCGAAGTGGAAGGGGGCCTCCTCTGACCAGTTCCTGAAATACGCTATCGAGCGCGTCACGGCGCGCGGTGGCCGCGTCGCCAATCTCGAGGTGACGATGGTCTGCGAACGGCCGAAGATCGGCCCGCTGCGCGATACCATGCGCGCGCGCATCGCCGAGATCTCCGGGGTCGACATCTCCCGCGTCGCCGTGAAGGCGACGACCAGCGAGCGGCTCGGCTTCACCGGCCGCGAGGAAGGCATCGCGGCCACTGCGAGCGCTACCATCCGCCTGCCCTGGAGCCTGTGAACCATGGGCGGCAGCGACGCACGCGCCCTCTCCCGCTCGCTGCTCGATCTGTGCCGGATGCGCAAGCTGACGATTGCGACCGCTGAGTCGTGCACCGGCGGCCTCGTCGCCGGCGCGTTGACCGACATCCCCGGCTCCTCCGATGTGATCGACCGCGGCTTCGTCACCTATTCCAATGATGCCAAGCGCGCGATGCTCGGCGTCGAGACGAGCACGCTTGCCAATTTCGGCGCGGTGAGCAAGGAGACGGCGACCGCGATGGCGGTCGGCGCCTTGGAGCGCGCCGGTGTCGACCTCGCGGTCTCCGTCACCGGCATTGCCGGGCCCGGCGGCGCCACGCCCGGCAAACCGGTTGGGCTCGTGCATTTCGCCGCCGCTGCGCGCGACGGCCGCATCATCCACCGCGAGCACCGTTTCGGCGCCATCGGCCGCACCGCGGTGCGGCAGCGTTCGGTGGTCGAGGCGCTGCGCATGCTGATGGACCTCGCCCGCGGCCCGCAGGCCCAGGTCAAGCCGCGCCGCGACACGGCAAGCCGCCTGCGCCCGCGCGTCGCCCGTTCGCCGCGGCGGCACGCGGTGAAGCGCCGGCGTACGCCGCGCGGGTGAGCCGTCTGACCTGGTGAGACCTGGCAGGCCCTCGCGATGAAGTTATGTGGCTTGCAACGCTGCAGGCCGCCGCATTCTGCTGAGGCTGGGATCCGATATCGTCAGACGGCTGCCACCGGATCACATGGTCCAGCGGAAACAGCGGCCATCAATCTCGGATCGTCACCGGCTCGGACACAGCGACCGGTGGCCTGATCATTCGCCCGTCTGCTTGATGCGATGCAGGACCGGAAGGTTTTGCTCGATCGCCTTCGCAAGCACCGTGCCCGTGGTGCGGCCGAGTTCTTTTGCGATCATCGTGACCGGTTTGGTGCCTGCGAGTGTTTTGAGCTTGCTCAGATCTTCCGCACTCCACGATTGCTTCCAGCGTCCCATGTCCCCTGGTCCTACCCACACATTACCCCGAGCGCCGACTCGAACTTTAGTTGAAAATCCCATGAAATGCAGCTTTACAGGTGTGCCGCTCGCGGCAAGGGGCGTTCCGTCAGCAGGCCACTCTTTGGCACAAACTGCACTTGTCACGGCCGTGGAGCCCAGTCTGGAAAACTCGGGTGCAACACGCCGGCGATCGATGCGCCTCATCCGTCGTTTGGAAAAACCGCGCGAAATTTGCCGAAAACGATCATGATCGCGGTTCGGCCGCGCGACTAAACGTCATCGTCCTCTTCAAAGCTTGCGCGCGACTATATTGGCGCAATAA
Organism: Bradyrhizobium neotropicale; assembly: GCF_001641695.1. Classification (GTDB taxonomy): domain Bacteria; phylum Pseudomonadota; class Alphaproteobacteria; order Rhizobiales; family Xanthobacteraceae; genus Bradyrhizobium; species Bradyrhizobium neotropicale. The sequence goes on along the minus strand of NZ_LSEF01000085.1, from coordinate 61,722 downwards.
TGCCGATCTACGTTGCGATCAGGAATCAACCCGATCCAGTTCTGGAGGGCGGCGACGTGTTCGCTCGTAACGCTGCTTTGGCTCTCGCCATTGCTACCTTGGCCGCCTGCAATGTTGCGGCCGCACAAACGGCCAACCAGCCGCCGGATACCATGGCGGCGCGCGTGGAAGCGTGCACGCCCTGCCATGGCAACAAGGGCGAAGGCACCAGCGACGTCTATTTCCCGCGCCTTGCCGGCAAGCCGGCCGGCTATCTCTACAATCAGCTGCTTGCCTTCAAGAACGGCCGGCGAAAATACCCGCCGATGAACTATTTGCTGGAATTCCTCACCGATCCCTACCTGCAGCAGATGGCGGACTACTTCGCCGATCAGCATCCGGCGCTGCCGCCAGTGGTAGCAAGCGATGCAAGCCAGGAGGTCCTCCAGCGCGGTCAGTCACTGGTCACGCGCGGCGATCCTCAACGCCAGATACCGGCCTGCGGTAGCTGCCATGGCCCGGCCCTGACCGGCATGGAACCGGGAATCCCCGGCCTGCTCGGACTGCGCCCAAACTACATCAGCGCCCAGCTTGGAGCGTGGCGCTATGGCACCCGCACGGCAAAGGCGCCAGACTGCATGCAGCAGGTTGCTGCTCGACTCACGGAGGAGGATGTCACAGCGGTCGCGGCATGGCTGGCGAACCACCCGGCGCCGGTGATGAACGCCCCAGCACCGAAGGGCACCTACGTGCTGCCCTTCGCCTGCGGCAGCGAACCGGAGTGAGGAGACGAGGATGCCATCGCGCTCACCAATCCTGGTACTGTTGCTGTGGTCGCTGTTTGCCGGCTCGGCCGCCGAGGCGCAGCAGAAGGCCGGCCCGACCAGCGACAACATCGTCGCGCGCGGCGAGTATCTGGCGCGCGCCGGCGACTGCATCGCCTGCCACACCGCGCCTGAGGGCCGCACTTTCGCCGGCGGACGCGCCATGCCGACGCCTTTCGGCACGCTGTACTCGTCCAACATCACGCCGGATCGGGAGACCGGAATCGGCAAATGGACCGCCGAGGACTTCTACAAGGCGATGCACACCGGCCGCTTCCCGGATGGTGGGTTGATGTATCCGGCGATGCCGTTTGCTTCGTACACAAAGGTCACGCGGGCCGACAGCGAGGCGATCTTCGCGTATTTGAAGTCGATCCCGCCCGTGAATCAGAGAAACCGGGAGCACGACCTCCGCTTCCCCTATTCCAACCGCCAGCTCATCCTTGGCTGGCGCACGCTGTACTTCAACGAGGGCGAGTTCAAGCCGGACCCCACCAAGTCGGCCGAGTGGAATCGCGGCGCTTATCTGGTGGAAGGCCTCGGCCATTGCGGCATGTGCCATTCGCCGATCAACGCCCTCGGTGGCACCGCGCAATCCGATGCCTTCAAGGGCGGGCTGATCCCGATGCAGAACTGGTACGCACCTTCCCTGACCTCCAACCGCGAGGCGGGTCTCGGCGACTGGAGCATCCAGGACATCTCCGATCTGCTCCAGACCGGCGTCTCGCAGCGCGGCGTGGTCTACGGCCCGATGGCCGAGGTCGTACACAACAGCCTGCAATATCTCAGCGACGAGGATACGAGGGCGATGGCGGTCTACCTGAAGGGGATCTCCGAGCCTTCGCCTCCGCCGCCGGCGAGCTCGGTGCTGCCGACGACCGAAAGCAGCCTGCTGATCAGCCTCGGCAAGACGGTCTACGACAAGAACTGCGCGAGCTGTCATGGTGCCCAGGGCGAAGGCAAGCCACCGCACTGGCCGCCGCTTGCCAACAACCAGTCGATCGAGATGCAGTCGGCGGTCAATCCGATCCGCATGGTGCTCAACGGCGGCTATCCGCCGGGCACCAAGGGCAATCCGATGCCCTACGGCATGCCGCCTTTCGCAGGGCTCCTCTCGGACAACGAGGTCGCCGCCGTCGTCTCCTATATCCGCACCGCCTGGGGCAATCGCGGCACCCCGGTTTCGGCGCGCGACGCCAACGAGCTGCGCTCTGCACCGCTGAACTGAGGCCGCCATGATCAATTCCGATCCGCCGACCAGCCCAGCCGCCGCCGACCAGGCCGTCGAGGAAATCGTCGCGCAAGGCCCGTCCGGCGCAATTGCGCTCGCGGGGATCGCCACGGCTTGCGTCGTCGCGATCTGGCTGGCGTTCTATCTCTTCGTCTTCCTGCCGCGCGGGGCGCTGCAATGAGCGTGCAGGAGGACGGCCATCACGGCGCCGAGATCGCGGCGCGCACCGAGCGGCGCTGGGCCACGATATCCGTGATCATCATCGTGGGGATGGCGCTGCTGGCGGCGTTTGCCGGAATTCATCGTGCGACCATGCCGCAGCCGCGCGTCGAGACGACCGATCCTTCACGAATACATCTGTCCGGCGAGTTCATCGAGAGCAATCTCGGCAGCGTGCTCGAGACCAATGGCGCGGTGACTGTACGCGCGATCGGCCAGCAATATTCCTTCACGCCGGCCTGCATCGTGGTGCCTGCGGAGACGCCGATCACGCTGCGCGCCACCAGCGCCGACGTGGTGCACGGCATCCTGATCCAGGGCACCAACATCAACACCATGCTGGTGCCGGGCTACGTCTCCGAGCAGCTCATGCGTTTCGAGAAGACCGGGGACTATCTGATGCCCTGCCAGGAGTTTTGCAGCTTCGGCCACGAGGGCATGTGGGGCAAGGTCCGCGTGATCGACAAAACGAAGTTCGCGGAGCTTGCGAAGAGCGGTGGGAGGGTGAGCTGTGTTGGCCAATAGAAAGCTCATCCTCGCTCATTTCTGGCTGGCTTTTGCCGTGTTCGGCGTCGCGCTCACGCTCGGCGCCTGGCAGATGTTCATCCGCAGTCCGATCGGCACCTGGCTCTCCAATCCCGAGCTCTACTACCGCTCGCTGACTGCGCATGGCACGGTCATGGGCTACGTCTTCCCGACCCTGGTTGCGATGGGATTCGGCTATGCGATCAGCGAGTCCGCGCTGGAGCAGCGCCTGGTCGGCGTGCGCTGGGCGTGGGCCGGCTTCTGGCTGATCGTCGCAGGCAGCGTCATGGCGGTGATCCCGATCGCGCTGGGGCGCGCCTCGGTGCTCTACACCTTCTATCCGCCGCTGATCGGCAACGTCTTCTATTACATCGGCGTCGTGCTCGTCGTGGTCGGCTCCTGGATCTGGGTCGCGCTGATGTCGATCAATCTGCGCGTCTGGAGAAAGGCGCATCCCGGAGCAGCGGTGCCGCTGGCGATGTTCGCCAATGTTGCGGGCTCCTATTTGTGGGCCTGGACCGCGCTCGGTGCGGCGCTCGAGCTGTTGTTGCAGATCATCCCGGTCGCGGCGGGGCTGAAGGCCACGATCGATGCCGGACTTGCCCGGGTGTTCTTCTCCTGGACGCTGCACGCCATCGTCTATTTCTGGCTGATGCCGACCTACATCGCCTATTACACCATCGTGCCGCGCGCGATCGGCGGCCGGGTCTACTCCGACACCATGGCGCGGATCTCCTTCATCCTGTTCCTGGTGGTGGCAATGCCGATCGGCATGCACCACACCTTCGCCGACCCGCAGGTCGGCGCCGGCTTCAAGTTCATCCATTCGGCCTTCACGGCGCTGGTCGCGCTGCCGACGCTTCTGACGGTGTTCACGATCTGCGCCTCCGTCGAGATCGCGGCGCGCCTGCGCGGGGGGCGCGGTATGTTCGGCTGGATCCGGGCGCTGCCCTGGGACAATCCGATGATGCTTGCGCTCGCCTTCTCGTTCGTCATGCTCGGCTTCGGTGGTGCCGGCGGCCTTATCAACATGAGCTATCAGCTCGATGCATCGATCCACAATTCGCGATCGCCTATGATCTGTGGCCGCATCTCACCGGCCGCGAGCTCGTCGATCTCCGCCTGATGCGCACTCAGCTCTGGCTGTGGTTCGTCGGCATGATCGTCACCACCTTCCCGTGGCACTGGGTCGGCATTCTGGGCATGCCGCGCCGCATGGCCTATTTCGATTTCGGCGATCCCGCGATCGCGCCGCAGGCGCTCTCGGTCACCTTCTCCGCGATCGGCGGCTTCATCCTGCTGACCTCCGGCATCCTGTTCCTGGTCATCCTGGCGCGCGGCATGCGATCGCCCGCGGCCGAGACCGGCGCCTATCGCTTCAGCCTCGCGGTGCATCAGCCGGCGACCGTTCCGCTTGCGCTCAACACGCATGCGCTGTGGGTGGCGTTGATGATCGCGCTCACCATCACCAACTACGGCTACCCGATCCTCACCCTGGCAATGACCGAGGGCACGTCGGTGCCGGCCGTCTATGTGGGAGCGCAGTGATGAGTGCGCGCGACCTTTTCACGCTCAGCAACTGGCACTTCAAGTCGAGCGTCGGTATCACCGCTGCAATCTTCATCGTGACGGTGATTGTCGGCTTCATCGTATTGCCCTTCGCGCAGCCCTGGGTTCAATTCGCCAATGTCTGGGATGCGATCTGCAGCGCTGCCGGGGTGCCGCAACGCTCAGCAGGCGTCGCTGCGCAGGCGCAGGACAAGCGTCTGTCGGAGGTTGTGCTGACCTCGCACACGCTGTCGCGTCCGAACCAGGAGGCGATCGGCCGCGGCGCCACGCTGGCGCAGCGCTGCGCGATCTGCCACGGCCCGACCGGCATCAGCCGGGCGGATTCGCCCAACCTCGCCGGCCAGTACGCCGCCGTGATCTACAAGGAGCTGCACGATTTCCGCTCCGGCGCGCGCACCAATGCCGTGATGTCGCCCTTCGCGGTCAACCTGACGGACCGGGAAATCGCCGATCTCGCAGTCTATTACGCCTATCTGCCGCGGCTGCCGGCGTACCATCCGACGCCGCAGCTTCCCAAGCCCAACATCGTCATCTACGGCGCGCCGATGCGCGGCATTGCACCTTGCGGCTCCTGCCACGGCAGTCTCGACAACAAGACCGGCAGTCCCTGGCTCGAGGGCCAATCCGAGGCCTACATGAAGGCACAGCTCCAGGCGTTTGCCACAAGCGAACGGCGCAACGACATCAGCCAGCAGATGCGCAACATCGCGCGCGCGATGACGCCGCAGGAGATCGAGGAGGCCGCGGCCTATTATGCCTCGCAGCCGCCGGATATCGTGAAAGCCGTTGATTGATCAGGACGATGCGAGCTTCGGCCGCCCGTAGATCGCATCGGCCCGCTTTTCGAAGGCCGCGGAAAAGCGCGCGAATGCGGCGTCGAACATCGAGCCCATCAGTATCGCCAGCATGCGGCTCCTGAACTCGTAGGACAGGAAAAAGCCGACGTCGCAGACCCCCTCGCCCTTCGGCTCGAACGTCCAGCGATTTTCCAGATTGCTGAACGGCCCCTGCAGATATTCGACGAGAATTTTCAAATTGGCACGATCGAGCGTCACGCGGCTGGTGAAGGATTCCTTGACCAGCTTGAACGACACCGTCATGTCGGCGACCAGCACCTCGGTCCCGTCGGGCTTGGCCAATCGCTGACGCACCTTCAGCGCGCTGCACAACGGCACGAATTCCGGGTAGCGCTCGACATCGGCGACCAGATCAAACATCTCGGACGCACTGTGGTTGACGCGGTGCTTGCTCGAAACTCGATGCATTGGACGTCAGCGAGCCGTTGCGGCCCGCGCTGCCTTCAGTCTTGCAAAATCCTCGCCGGCATGATGCGACGAACGGGTGAGCGGGCTCGCCGACACCATCAGGAAGCCTTTGGTGTAGGCGACCTTTTCGTATGACGAAAACTCGTCCGGCGGCACGTAGCGCATCACCGCATGATGCTTGCGCGTCGGCTGGAGATATTGCCCGATGGTCAGGAAGTCGACGTCGGCCGAGCGCAGGTCGTCCATCACCTGCTGCACCTCGTGGCGTTCCTCGCCGAGGCCCACCATGATCCCGGACTTGGTGAAAATGCTCGGATCGATCTCCTTGACCCGCTGCAACAGCCGGATCGAATGGAAGTAGCGCGCGCCGGGCCGCACTGTGAGATAGCGCGACGGCACGGTTTCGAGATTGTGGTTGAAGACGTCCGGCTTGGCCGCCACGACAACCTCGAGGGCGCCGTCCTTGCGCAGGAAGTCGGGCGTCAGGATCTCGATCGTGGTCGAGGGACAGGCCGTGCGGATCGCGCGGATGGTCCGGGCAAAGTGCTCGGCGCCCCCGTCAGCAAGGTCGTCGCGGTCGACGGAGGTGATGACGACGTGGGCGAGCCCCAGCTTGGCCACGGCCTCGGCGACGTTCTGCGGCTCTGCAGCGTCCAGGGCGTTGGGCAGGCCGGTCTTGACGTTGCAGAAGGCGCAGGCGCGGGTGCAGGTGTCACCCATGATCATGAAGGTCGCGTGCTTTTTGTCCCAGCACTCGCCGATATTCGGGCAGCCCGCCTCCTCGCACACCGTGTGCAGGCCGTTCGCCCGCACGATGTTGCGGGTGTCGGCATAGCCGCGGGTGTTGGGCGCCCGCACGCGGATCCAGTCCGGCTTCGGCGGCGACGCTGAATCGGGCCGATTCACCTTTTCCGGGTGGCGCGGGCGCAACGGGTTCGTGATGGTATCGACAATAACGACCATGGGGTGTCCGGTCTGTTCAGGTCCTACCTAGTCGGTATCGCATGGCATCGCAACCCGGCTCGCACCTCTTCAGGGAACATGGCAGATATGGGGAATATCCTGCTCTGTTCTCAGACGATTCTCACTTCGAATGGCTCCAAGAAAACTACGAAGTTCGAACGCCTCCGCGCCGCGCCTCGGCAAGCCGCTGAAGCGTGCCTTTTTCGGGCGCAGCGTCCACGAGGTCGCCCCCGACCTGATCGGCGCGACCATGCTGGTTGGCGGCGTCGGCGGGACCATTGTCGAAGTTGAGGCCTATCATCATACCGACCCGGCGGCGCACTCCTATCGCGGGCCGACGCAGCGGAACCGGGTCATGTTCGGCCCGCCCGGCTTTGCCTATGTCTATCGCTCTTACGGAATCCACTGGTGCGTGAACTTCGTCTGCGAGGAGGAAGGCTCGGCCAGCGCGGTCCTGATCCGCGCGTTGGCGCCGACGCATGGCATCGGCGCGATGCGCCGGCGACGTCATCTTGTCGACGTGCACGCGCTTTGCTCGGGGCCGGGCAAGCTGACGGAGGCGCTCGGCATCACGATCGACCACAACGCTTTGCCGCTCGACCGGCCGCCGATCGCGCTGCATGCGCGGACAGCAGATGTTGAGGTCGCGACCGGCATCCGCATCGGCATTACCAAGGCGGTCGAGCTGCCCTGGCGCTACGGCGTCAAGGGATCGAAGTTTCTGAGCAAGCCGTTTCCCAAGTGAGCGTCATTACGGGTTCGATGCTGCGCATCGCCCCGGAATGACCGGAGCCTCACGAGACCTGCTTCAAGCGTTCCTGCGCCTCGAGCAGCTTCGCCTTGCGCGCCAGCGCGGCCTCGCGCTTTTCGCGCTCCTCCTCGACGACCTCTTCCGCCGCGTTGGCAACGAATTTCTCGTTCGCCAGCTTGGACTCGGCGCGCTTGATGTCGGCGTCAGCCTTGGCGATCTCCTTGTCGAGACGCACGCGCTCGGCAGCGAGATCGATCACGCCCTTCAGCGGCAGGGCGGCGACCTCGCCACGCACCAGGATCTGGACCGCACCATCGGGCGCGCGATCGGCGAAGGAGATGTCCGAGAGCCGCGCCATACGCTTGATGACGTCGGTCCAGCGCGGCGCGCGCTCCTTCGTCCCCGCGGAGGCGCCAGCAAGTATCAGTGCCGTCAGCGTGGCCGGCGGGATGTTCATCTCGGCGCGCACCGAGCGGATCTGCGTGACGAGATCGATCACCCAGCCGATCTCGGCTTCGGCCGCAGGATCGGTGAAGTCGGCATGATCGAACATGGGCATGATAAGTGCCGGCGAGATCAGCGGATCGGTCGGCCCGGCCGCCGCGGCGAGCATCGCAAGCTGCTCCGGCGTCGGTTCGGCCGGTTTCAGCGGCCATGGCGCCAGCGCGAGCAGGCTCTCACGGCTGGCCGTCACCTCCCACAGCTCCTCGGTGATGAAGGGCATGAAGGGATGCAGCAGCTTCAGGATCTCGTCGCGCGCCCAGGCGACCATGGCGCGGGTCTCGGCCTTTGCCGGTCCATCGGGACCGAGCAACACGGGCTTTGCGAGTTCGACATACCAGTCGCAATAGACGTTCCAGACGAAACGGTAGATCGCGCCTGCCGCGTCGTTGAAGCGATAGGCCTCGATGGCTTCGGTCACTTCGCGCGTGGTGTGCGCGGTCTCATGCGCGATCCAGCGGCTCAACGTCTCCTTCTCCTTCGCCTTCGCCGGCTCAAAACCCTCGGGGACCACGCACTGGTTCATCTCGGCGAAGCGGCAGGCGTTCCAGAGCTTGGTCGCGAAGTTGCGGTAGCCCTCGACGCGGCTGGTCGCGAGCTTGATGTCGCGCCCCTGCGCCGCCATCGCGGCCAGCGTGAAGCGCAGCGCGTCCGCGCCGTATTCGTCGATCAGGTGCAGTGGGTCGATGACGTTGCCCTTCGACTTCGACATCTTGGCGCCCTTTTCGTCGCGGACGAGGGCGTGGATGTAGATCGTCGAGAACGGCACCTCCTTCATGAAGTGCAAGCCCATCATCATCATCCGGGCGACCCAGAAGAAGATGATGTCGAAGCCGGTCACCAGCGCGTTGGTCGGGTAGTAGCGCTTCACCTCGGGGGCATCTTCGGGCCAGCCGAGCGTCGAGAACGGCCACAGCGCAGAGGAGAACCAGGTGTCGAGCACGTCCTCGTCGCGCGTGATGAAGCCCTCACGCTTGTTGCGGTCGAGCGCCATCTCGCGGCCCTGCTCCGGCGTGATCACCTCCTGCTCGACGTAATAGCCGAGCGCGTGGCTGACGGCCTCCTCCTCTGTCTCGGCGACGAAGACCTTGCCGTCTGGTCCGTACCAGGCCGGAATCTGGTGACCCCACCAGAGCTGGCGCGAGATACACCAGGGCTGGATGTTCTCCATCCACTCGAAATAGGTCTTTTCCCAGTTCTTCGGCACGAACGCCGTTTCGCCCGAACGCACCGCCGCGATCGCGGGCCTCGCGAGCGTCTTCGCATCGACGTACCACTGATCGGTCAGATAGGGCTCGATCACGGTGCCGGAGCGATCACCATGCGGCACCGTGTGGGTGTGCGGCTCGATGCGCTCGATGAAGCCGAACGTCTCCAGCCGCTCGACGATGCGCTTGCGCGCGGCGAACCGTTCGACCTTGTTGAACTCCTCGGCGAATTGCGAGGCGCCTTCCGGCAGGTCGCGCAGATAGTCCTCGTTGTCGAGGAGATCGAGGCAGCCTTCCTTGTCGAGCACGCTGATCTGGCGCAGCCCGTGGCGCTTGCCGACCTCGAAGTCGTTGAAGTCGTGCGCCGGCGTCACCTTCACCGCGCCGGAACCCTTCTCCGGATCGGAATATTCGTCGGCGACGATCTGAACCTTGCGGCCGACCAGCGGCAGGATGACGTGCTTGCCGACCAGCTTCTGATAGCGCTCGTCCTCCGGATGCACAGCGACGCCGGTGTCGCCGAGCATGGTCTCGGGACGCGTGGTGGCGACGACGATGAAGCTCGAGGGATCATCCGGACTGAAGGTCTTGCCCTCGATCGGATAGCGCAGATACCAGAGGCTGCCCTTGACCTCGACCTGCTGCACTTCGAGATCGGAGATCGCGGTGAGCAGCTTGGTGTCCCAGTTCACCAGCCGCTTGTCCTTGTAGATCAGGCCATCGCGGTGCAGCTCGACGAACACCTTGATGACGGCCTGCGACAGGCCCTCGTCCATGGTGAAGCGCTCGCGCGACCAGTCGCAGGAGGCGCCGAGCCGCTTGAGCTGGTTGATGATGGTGTCGCCGCTCTCGGCCTTCCACTCCCAGACCCGCTCCAGGAATTTCTCGCGTCCCATCTCGCGGCGGCCGGGCTCCTGGCGCTCCATCAACTGCCGCTCGACAACCATCTGGGTTGCGATTCCGGCATGGTCGGTGCCGGGCTGCCAGAGCACGTCGCGGCCGCGCATCCGCTCGAAGCGGCACAGGATGTCCTGCAGCGTGTTGTTGAGGGCGTGGCCCATGTGCAGCGATCCCGTCACGTTCGGCGGCGGGATCACAATGGTAAAGGGCGCGGCATCGCGGCGGTCGGGACGGCCGGCCTTGAACGCAAGGCTGTCCTCCCACACGACGGACATGCGGGCTTCGATATCGGCAGGCTGGTAGTTTTTCTCGATCATGGGGCTGCTAGAAAGCCGCGCGCGGGGTTCAAGTCAACGGAAAGCTCAGCGGCAAAAGGGCTTTCCGGCCCGCCGGACAGACCAGATAGGACACGGAAGCAGGGCTTTATCGGGGCCAGGCGGCCCGGCTTACCGGCCGCCGCGTGAGACCCTCTCGATTTCGGCCTTCACGATGCGTTCGACAAGGCCCGGCAGGTTGTCGTCGAGCCAGGACTTCAGCATCGGCCGCAGCATTTCCTTGACCAGATCCTCCAGCGTTCGTGCGTTGCTGGAGAGAACCGTGTGAGCCAGGGAATTGAAGGCGGATTCGACCGCGGAGACCGTCGATTGTGCCAGGATCGGCTGCTGTGGCGGCAACGGCGGCGCGTCGAAATCCACCGGCGCATATGACGGCGGTGGCGTCGAGGGCCGCGATGGGGCCGCTTCGGCGAACTCGAGATCGTCGCGCGGCTCGACCTTGCGGAAGCTCGGCGGCGGCGGAGGCGGTGTCGGCTCCATCGCCATCTCGTCGGTCAGTTCGAGCACATCGGGTTCGGGTTCAGGCTCAGGCTCGGGTTCCGGGGCCCGCACCTCGGGTGCGGGTGTCGCCTCGTCCAGCCCCGCCAGCAATGCGTCGATATCGTCCTGGCTGTTCGGCGCCGCAGGCGCTGGCGCCGGTGCGGGCTTCGCTGCGGCGGGCGCCGGGGCCGGCTTTTCCGCGGCAGGCTTTGCCGGCGTGATCTTGGACGGCGGGATGTCGTTCATCGCCTGCGGTTTCGGCGCGGGCGCGGCAGCCTTCTCGGGTTTGGCAGCGTCTGCCGGCGGCGGCTTGGCCTCGTCGTCGGCAATGATGCGCCGGATCGAGGCCAGAATCTCCTCCATCGAGGGTTCTGTGACCTTTGCAGGCTGCGTCATCTCCGACTCCACATCATCAACGCCCTCGCATGCGTTGTTTTACACCAAGCACGACAGGATTGGCCGGTTCCGCGACGGGCAGTCCGACATTTTCGTCGCGACGGCCAGACTTGTCCCCAATTCACGGCTCGACGTGCGGCGCGCCCCTGCCCCAGGCACCAAACGTTACGCAAACGACATCGCATGCGAGCCGAATCGGCCCGCTGCTTCCTTGAAAGGCTATGTCAGGGATTTTGATGATTGCAAGCAAACCGCCGATTGGCCTCGCCTTTTTGCGAGGCCAATCTCATTGCGGCAATCAGCGTCCGTCAGGCGTGCGCACGCCGGCCCAGCTGTCGCGGACCTGATGGTAGTGGACACTGGGATCATAGGTCGTCGTGGAGAGACCGAGCACCTGCGGCGACAGACGGCCGACCGAGCTCAGCACCGAGTAGGACGCAACCACGCGATCATGCTGCGCGGTCACCAGCGCGACGCGCGCATTGACCAGCGCCTGCTGCGCGTTGAGCACGTCGAGGGTGGTACGCTGTCCGGCCTTGGCTTCCTCGCGGACACCGTTCAGCGCGATCTCGGAGGCCGTGACCTGCGCCTGCGCCGAGGCGACCTGCGCCTTGCCGGCCTGCAACTGTCCCCATGACTGCACGACGTTGGCGCGGGTCTGGTCGCGGGTCGTTTCGAGATTGAGACGCTGCTGCGCCAGGTTTTCCTTGGACTGACGGATCAGCGCATATTCAGCACCGCCCTGATAGATCGGTGCGGAGACCTGCGCGACCGCCGAGGCACCGAACGAGCGGAAGATCGTCATGGTCTGCTCGTAGGACTGCGTCGCCGCGACCTGGAAATTGATCGTGGGCAGCAACGCGCCTTCGTTGATCTTGACCTGGAGATAGTTGACGTCGATGCCGTACATGGCGGCGGTGACGTTGGGGTTCTCGACCAGACTGAGGCTCACGGAGGAGGCCAGCGTTCCCGGCAGGAAGCGATCGACCGGGGAACCCGGCGCCAGGTTTTCCGGCTCGTTGCCGATGATGCGGCGGAAGTTGGCGCGGGTCGTGACCAGGTTCGATTCGGCCTGCAGCGCCTGCGTCTTGCCGGCGGCGAGTTGCGCCTCGGATTGCGCAACGTCGGTGCGGGTCACCTCACCGACGTTGAAGCGGTCGCGCGTCTGCTTGAGCGTCTGCTCGAGCACGCGCACGTTGCTGCGCTGGACTTCCAGCGTCGCCGAATCGCGCAGGTAATCCATGTAAGTGGTGGCGGCCGAGAGCAGAACGCTCTGCTCCATCACGCGCAACGCCTCTCGGGAACCCGAGACCTGGCTCTCGGCGGCGCGCGTCCTGTTCGCGGTCTGGTTGCCGTTATACAGGTTCTGCGTCACCGTCACGCCGGCGCTGCGTGGCGCGTTCACGCCGTGGTTTTCGGTCCTGACGATCTGGGTCGGCGAGCCCCCGGAGGTAATGTTCGTATCCGTGTATTGAACGCCGACGCTGGCCGTCAGCGCGACCTTGGGCCGATAGCCCGACAGCGCCTGCGGCACGTTTTCGTCGGTCGAGCGCACCTGGGCGCGCTGCGCGTTGAGCTGCGGGTTGTTCTGATAGGCGCGCACCAGCGCAGCCTCGATCGTGTCCGCCAAGGCAGGCGTCGGCCCCGCGATCGCCGCCAGCAGGACCGAAACCGCAGCTCCGGTGAAGAGCTTCACCCCATGCATCCCTTAAATTCCGTTTCATCTCACGCCAGGTTCGTGCCCGCGAACCTGGTTACCGTATCCGAGTGGAGTCGTTGCCCCGTCGCAACATAGGACGGGGTTGAGCGCGACGGAACTACCCGGAAGTAGTTCTCAGCGGAAACTCTTCACCTGCAGCTTCCCGGCCACACTTCTGATTCAGAACGGTATTTTAACGGGGTATCGGCCGTCAGAAGACGAAGGCGGCGGTCCGTTCCAGCCCGGGGAGGACCGGTGCAGAGGCGTCGAACAGGGCCCGATGGCCGAATTCGCCGTGGGAATGGGTCACAATCATGGCCCGGGGCGGCTTCGATTCGGCGGAGACCCCAACCAGGCGCCCGCCCTCCTTGAGCTGGCCGAGCAGCCCTTCCGGCGTCACCTCGGCGGCCCCATTGAGAACGATGACGTCATAGGGGGCTGCGGCCGGGTCCCCTTCGGTGCAGGGCGCAGCCTTGCAGCTGACGTTGGCGAGCCCGAGGCTGGCGATGGCGTCCTTGGCCTTCGTGGCCAGCGCCGAATCGCATTCCGTGGCGGTAACCTCACCCGCAAGCTTGCCGACCAGCGCGGCGAGATATCCACTCGCGCACCCGACGACGAGCACCTTGTCGGCCGCGCCGATCTCGGCGGCCTGAAGCAGCTTGCCGGTCAGAGCCGGCTTGATCAGGTACCGCTTGGCAGCGCCCTCGCTCACGTCGAGATCGAGGTCGAGATAGGCCAATGCCTGCCGGCTGGCGGGCACAAACGCCTCACGGGGAACCGTGAGCATGGCGTCGAGAATGCGGCGATCGGTGACGTCATTGGTGCGCACCTGGCCATCGACCATTTTTTGGCGCGCGGTCGAAAAACCGGACATTTGCGGACCCTGAAATGCGGACAATGCCGCGGACGAAAGTTGGCGGCATCTTTGGAACAAGCTCCGCGAAAACGCAACACGGGCGTTGGCAGGGAACAGCCGGGACAGCATCCCGGTCCCCGTGACCGCAAAGCGATCGAAACAGGTCTATTCGATCGCGACTGCGAGCCGGCCGATCAGCGCGGCGACCTCGTCGAGTCGCGCAGAGTCGGGCGCTTCGACGGCACGCGCGAGCCGCGCCAGGCATTCATCGTCACTGAGCTCGGGAATGTCCGCAGGAAGAATCGAGGGGGCCAAGCGCGAATAGTCGACCTGGATGTCTCGCATTGGAATCAGCTCCTCTGGGGTCCAGCCCCGGGAAGCTCGGTTTGAATTGAGTCGATTTGGCGCCGGCCTCATGGCGCGACAGCGCTGTTCCACACAACTGCTTGATGCCTGGTTGCGATTCTGCATCGAGGCAGGGGATGGCGGCACCTGTTAGCTTACCGCAACGACATCGCACGACGCCAGAAGAGGCAATCGCAATCTATTGAAAATGCAGCGGAATTTGGCTCCCCGGGCTGGATTCGAACCAGCGACCATCCGATTAACAGTCGGATGCTCTACCGCTGAGCTACCGAGGAAAAGGGCGAACCGACGTTCGCGCGCGGCTGCGTATAACAAAGCCGCTTGCGCTTGCAAAGGACGAATTCGTCATCTTCCGCAAACGCCTGAGGAAGGGCCTTCGGGGGCGTCAAGCCCCTCCTCCCGGCATCGAAGGCGAACTACTCCGCGATGAAGGACGTGGTCTTGGTACCGGGGTCGTAGCGCAACCTCAGCACGTTGAACTTGCAGAGGTTGACGTTCTTCCACAGCACCGACTCGTCATAGTTCTGCCAGTCGACGCGGATGTTCCAGACGCAGCCCTCGTCATCCTCGTCGAACTCGACATAGGTGCTCGCCTGGTTGTGCAAGACCTTGTCGAGTTCGTTGTCCCATTCGTCCAGGCCGTCATCGGGCGCGTTGAAACCTAGAAACTTGATGGCATAGCCGGTCTCGTTGACCACGGAGACGTTGCGGGCGTCGGCCGCAAAGGATGGCGCTGCAGCAATCGAAAGACCGATGGCAATCAGTCCAGACAGAAAATACTTCATGTGAAATCCCTGATCGAAGGAACATCCGTTCGGAGGGCGATCGAAAGCTTCAACACGCGATCGACCTTGCACTCGGACAGCCGTGCGCGAGGCGAGACGCGCACGGCCTGTTCTTATCGATCAGCATTCACCGCAGCAATGAACGGGCATTCATAGATCTGCGGCGTTTGTTTTCTCCGGCGCAGGGACTGCGGCGGGCGTGACCGCCGCGCCGTTGCTCTTGCCGGTGACGGCACCAACCAGCGCCTTCACCGGGTCCTCACCGGGTGCAAAGCCGCTCTGGCGCAGGATCTCGTCGATCATGGGACGCAGCGCGTGGACCTTCAAAAGCTCGCCGGCGAGCCCTTCGCCGAAGCCGGCATTGCCTGCGCCGTTGCCGCTACCGCCGAACGCGCCACCGGTGTGAAGGATGCGGACGTCCTTCAGATTGCCGATCGGCCGCACCATCTCGGCGAGCGCCGACGGCATCGTCTCGATCCGCTTCTTGGCGAGCTCGAAATCGATGACGTTGTTGCCGAGCTTGTTCTGCGCCTCGTTCTTCAGCGTGATCACGGCGGCCTCGGCCTCACCGATGTTCCTGACACCGACTGCCTTGATCTTGTTGGACTCGGCCTCCGCCGTCGCCAGCGTCTTGGTGGCCTCGGCGCGATCGAGCGCCGCCCTCTTCTCGGCCTCCGCCGCGACGATCAGCTCGGTCGATTTGCGCTCGGCTTCGGTGCGCGCGGCCAGCACCTGGGTGAGACGGGCGCGATCGGCGACCTCGACGGCGCGCGCGGTGACGACCTTTTCCTCCGCGGAGACGGCGAGTGCCTCGGCCGCCTTGGCTTCGGCCACTGCTTCCGACGTCTGCTTGCTCTTGCTGGCGATCTGGATCTCGTTCTCCTGCGTGGCGATCTGAATCTCGCGCTGGGCGTCGGTCTTGCGCTTGTTGATGGCGAGATCCGACTCGATGACGGCGGTTTCCTTGACCTGCTTGGCACCGGCCTCCTTCTCGGCGACCGCCCGGTCGGTGTCGATGCGGGCGTTCTCCTCGGTCAGGCGCGCCGTCTGGGTCGCGGTCGCCACCTCGGCACGGGTGCTCGCGGTCTTGTTGGCGATGTCGCGCTCCTGCGACAGCTCGGCCTCCTTCTTGGTCCGCTCGATCCCCAGGGTCTGCTGCCGCGCCTCGAGGTCCTTCTGCGCGATCGCCACCTCGTTGTCGCGCACGATAGCGTTACGGTCGCGCCGGCGGGTTTCGGTAATGGTCTTGAGCTGGGTGAGACCCTCTGCGTCGAAGAAATTTTCGGGGTTGAAGAACTTGACGTCGGTCTGGTCGAGTTTCGTCAATGACACCGACTCCAGCTCGAGGCCGTTCGACTTCACGTCGGACTCGACGGTCGACTGCACGTGCTTGACGAAGTCCGAGCGCTTCTCCTGGAGCTCCAGGATGGTCATGGTCGCGGCGACCGAGCGCAGGCCGTCGACGAATTTGGCTTCGACCTGGCTGCGCAGCGCCTCCGCATCGTTGGTCAGCGCGCCCAGCGTCTGGCTGGCGAGCGCGATGCTCTCTTCGTCGGGGCGAACGCGGACGTAGAACTCGGCGACGATGTCGACGCGAAGCCGGTCCTTGGTGATCAGGGATTCCCGCTCCTTGCGCTCGACCGTGAGCCGCAGGGTCTTCAGGTTGACGCTGGCATAAGAGTGGAAGATCGGCAGGATCATGGCGCCGCCATCGAGCACGACCTTCTTGCCGCCGAGGCCGGTACGCACGAACGCCTCGTCGCGCGTGGAGCGCTTGTAGAGGACCGTGAAAACGATCCCCAGGACGACGATCAGCGCGACGCCGATCATGGCCGGGACTGCAATGTCGAACATGACTTTCTCCGCTAATGGGCTTGCTGGCTTAGAGGGGGCTTGGAGGGTTTGAGTTCATCGTCGGCCTTCACCGCCACGAAACGGGTGTCGACGCGATCGACCAGGAGAACCATGGTTCCCTGCGGCAGAGGCGACGACGAAGGCGCCGCCACCGCCCAGACGAAGTGCCTGTTGCCGTGGACGTCGGCGACGCTGACGCGGCCGGGCGGGCCCTGGTCCAGGGGTCCGATGACGACCTCGCCGACACGGCCGACGAGATCGCCGAGACCGACGGCGTAGCTCTCATCCTTGGGAATGACCCGAGCGATGGCCCCGCTCGCGGCGCGGACCAGCGGAATAGACACGACGACGGCCCCGATCGAGGCGACCATGGCTGGCAACGGACCGGCGACCATCCGCGCAACGTCCTGGATGAGGAAGCCGGTGATCGAGAAGGCGCCGAGCAGCAGCAGCAGGAAGATCAGCAGCGGCACACCGCCGACATTGATCCAGGAAATTGCGTTGATCACGCCGCTGTCGCTGGGGTGGCCGAAATCCACGGTGCCGCCGAGCATCTCACTCAAGGAGACGCCGATCAGCATCGAGACGATCTCGATGGAGCCGACGATGACGATCATGGCCGCAGCGATCGCGAACGGCCTGACCTCCGGCGCCATCACGTGTTCGAGCAGAACACTCATGACACGGCACTCAGGAGCGCGATTTCAGCCGCGCGAGCCTCGCCGCAATTTCCTTGTCGCGATGCAACGCACTGAGCTCATCGATGTCGCTCGAATACGGGATGCTAGGTGGCACGCCGGTGGCGCGCGCCACCGCCCTGCCGGCCCGCATTGCCTTCGCCGCCGCCGAGGCGCCGCCCTGCTTCCGCGGCGAGGTGGAGGCCTGATGGCTTGCGGCCGCTTCGCTCTTCTCCAGATCGGCGCGGCGCTGCTCAGCATCCTGAAGTGCCGACAGAACGGCGCGGAGCGAGGTGACGCATTGCTCGATCTTCTCATTGTTCTCGTCGATGGCGCGCGACAGCACCTCGAACTGCGCCTCCAGATCCATCTGACGTGCGATGCCGGCGCGCGCGAGTTCGTCGCGCCCGTCCTCGACCGCGCCCTGGATCTTGGCGGCGAGATCGGTCATCTCGCGCTCGATCTCGGTTCGCCTGGCGTTGAGGCGATATTCCTCGGCGCGGGCGGAGGCGAGCGCATCGCGCGCCTCGCTCTCGGCCCGCTCGATCTCGCGGATCGCCTGGCCAACGACTTTGAGCTTGTTCTTGCCTTCCGCCTGCTCGATCGCGTCGTAGGCGATCCCGGCGATCAGGCGCCCGACCCGGGACAGGAAGTTGTCGGGGGCGGCAGCGATGGTATCCATGGCGTTCTCCTCCTCTGGCAGACTGTTCGGCGTGACGCCGTAGTGAACTTCAAAACCGTCGTCGGTGCGGATGAGGTGCGCGGGCACGCTCTGCCCCCAGCCCTCGGCGTAGCCGGCGTAATCGAAGGCCACGCTGAAGCGGCCCTGCACGGTCGAGATCGAAATGGTGGCCGGCCCCTTGATCTTGGCGAGCTTGTCGTCGAGCGGCAGGCGTCGGACTTGCGCGGCGCGATAGTCGGCGCGGTCGCGCAGGCCCAGCGTCACAAGGCGCGATGGCAGCGCGGTCTGTTTCCGGATCGGCTCGTAGGCGTGGGCATGAAGCAGGACGACGTTGGACCCCACATTGTGGGTCCGGGCGACCTCCTCCAGGATCTCCATCATCCGGTCATAAGCCTCGAACGTCGCCTCCAGCGCGGCCCTGGCGGCCGGCTCGGGGGCGAGCCTGTAGCGCAGCGCGGACGGAGCATTTCGGGGCGGCGGGCTCATGGAAAGCACTAAAGCACCATTTTGGTGCTTTACAAGGGGGAAGGTCGATCACGTTCCACTGATCCTCATGTACTCTGGTGGTTAGTCGCTGCCGGTGGTCGCGTCGTTCAAGGCCGGCAGCTCACCGATAGATCATCGCCGATCAAGACTTCTTGCACGCGACGGTTGCAATTTTCATCAAAACGGTGCGTAGCCGCACTGCTTGGAGAATGCGCGGCATCCGAGGCACCGCACAGGAGTTGCGAGGCTCCACTCTCTCCAAGCTGTCATTGCGAGGAACTCTTGCAACGAAGCAATCCAGAGTCGTTCCGCGGATGCATTTCTGGATTGCTTCGCTCCGCTCGCAATGACGGAGTAAGCCGCATTGCCGCGCTCACCAACGCGCATCCGAAATCGCGGACGTATAGATCGCATTCTCGGGGGCCTGTTTCGCCCGAGAGGCGCGACTGACCGTCACATTAATCCACTGCTACAAAATCAACTGATATTCGAAGGAGTCGCGATCGCGCGCAGTACCGGCCGACATGATTTCGAATCTTTACAGATTTGCGTCAGACCTTCTTCGCTCAACAGCCTATCCGCAGCATATCCACAGCATCGATCCGGCGGATTTGCGCAAGCAGCCAAACCACTTGCTGCGCACAAATCCACAGGTCGTCTCTATCCACCAGCCTGATCGAACACCGAGCGGCAAGCTTCGCTCAAGTTCGCCCGGTTGCGCCTGAGGCAGGCGGTGATGGCGCGGACATTGGGGATCTCGCCGGCGCAAAGACGATAGACGTCCGGCGTGCAGGCCCGGCGCTGCTCCGGCGTTCCCTGCTGCGCCTGGGCGGCGGACGCGAACAAGGTGAGAAACAGCCCGATCGTGGAAGCCCGACGCGCCCGGCTCCTTACACCTGCAAACCGCAAGAACCTCGCCTTCATGACAAGTCTCCCGTCTGCCCTGCCCGCCCCCAGCCCGCACTGGCCGGTGTCGTGGAAAGCTTGCGGGAAATAAACCTGCGGGGATGTGATCTCTTTCACACTCGTCGCCTGCGGCCCCGCCCTAGGCTCGCGCAGGATTTTCAGGAATCGCTAACCAATCGGGCCTCGATCGCCGGATCGTTAAAATGCGAACGGTCGGCTCAATCGGGAAACAAACCGGCTTTGCGACATTGCGCCATCCGCGTTCCGGAGGGTGTGATGAGCGAAGCCGAATTCAATTTGCTGCTGGATGTCGTCCGGGACGCCATGGTGCTTGAAGATTTGGCGCCCGTGCCGGAGGAGGAATTCGTGCCCCGCTCGTGGACCTACGACGCAACGCCCAAGGAAGCTCCCAAGGCCGCCAATGACAATGAGGGGGCCTGGCCCCTCCTGCCGTTTCCGGACGGCTGGTACGCGGCCTGCTGAATGGCGGCGCGCCTGCTCAAACGACGCGGCGCGACAGCCATCAATTCTTGATTCCCGGCGGCTCCTCGCCTTCCTGCGGCGCGCGATCGGGGACGGCCGGCGGGAAGATGCTGTCGTAGATCGCGCGAGCCTCGCGAATGAGGCGGGCTCGCTCCAGCTCGGATTTCGAGACAAATCGGACGACGTCGCCCACGTGCTCTCCAGCGCTCGTTGGTCGGGGATGCATCACGGCGTGATGCGAACTCCATGCCAGCGCGCCTGAATCGCCGGTTCCGGCAAGCCCGGTGGCAGCCACGGAAGCAGCTATGCGCGGGTTCGGCGGAACCCGTCGCGAATTCGAATTGTCGTTGAGGATCAGAAGCTTGTGATGGAGGCCACGACCAGAATTGAACTGGTGTACACGGTTTTGCAGACCGTTGCGTAACCACTCCGCCACGTGGCCCCGTAAGGGCGGACCAATATAGAGGATCGGGGATTTAGGCAACCCCGACCGGCCGCACCTTCACTGCCGTTTGCCACGGCGGAAGTCGCGCCGTCGGCCCTTGGGAGCTGGCTTCGGCGCCAACTCCGGCATCTCCGCCTGCACTTCGCGATAACGCGCCAGCATCCGCTCAAAACTGGCATGCAGCGTCTCGGCGATGTCGGGACGCCGCTCCAGGCCGGCCAGCATCATGGCGGCGGCCTCGATGGTCGAGAGCCCGTCGCGGCGCGGCTCGCGCCGCAGGCGTCCGTAGCGCGAGGGGTGTGCCGGGTTGAGGATCACGCGCTGGCATTTCAGCATCCAGGGATTGCGCCACCACAGCGCCTTGGCCTGGCTCCAGGTGCCGTCGAGCAGCACCACGCCTTCGAGCTTGCCGAGGATGGCGCGCTGGTTCTCGGCAACCTCGCCCTTGCGGGTGAGCGCGACGATCTCGCCTTCGGCCTCGAGATCGGCCGCGCGCGCCGAACCGAGATAGAGCACGGCCCAGCGCGCTGCATTCTCGACCGGCCGTCCCAGCGCCTTGGACAGGCTCGGCCAGGACAGACCGACCCGCACGGTCGCATTGGCAAAATGCTTCGCGGTCAGGCGCGCGGTGCCAAGCGCCCTGTCCTGCTCCTGCGGATGCTGGAGGATCAGGAGCCCGAGGCGGTTCTTGATCGGTGCGACGCTGTCGCAGATGCACAGCGGCATCGGCTTCTGGCAGTGCGGGCATTCGGAAAGCGGCTCGGGCGGCGCGGCCGTCATATCTGGCGGGTTCGACATGGCCGCCGCTATACGCTGCGCGCGGCGCTCCAACAACCCGCCTATTCCGCCGGTGCGGCAACCGCGCGCGGCTCGGATCGCCGACGCAGGCGGTCGATCAAGAGGTAGATCACGGGCGTCGTGTAGAGCGTCAGGATCTGCGAGACGAACAGGCCGCCGATGATGGTGATACCGAGCGGGCGCCGGAGCTCGGTGCCTGGCCCGGTCGCGATCACCAGCGGAATGCCTGCGAACAACGCCGCCATCGTCGTCATCAGGATGGGACGGAAGCGGGCCTGGCAAGCCTCGAAGATCGCCTCCGCCGAGGACAGGCCGCGCTGGCGCTCGGCATCAAGCGCAAAGTCGACCATCATGATGCCGTTCTTCTTGACGATGCCAATCAACAGAATGATGCCGACGAAGGCGATCACCGTGAGCGGCGTGTTGGTGACCTGCAAGGCGAGCAGCGCGCCGAGTCCGGCCGAGGGCAGCGTCGAGATGATGGTCAGCGGATGGGCGAGGCTCTCATAGAGCACGCCGAGCACGATATACATCGCGACCAGCGCACCGAGGATGAGCAGCGGCTGGCGGCCGCTGGTCCTGGCGAAGTCGCCGGCATTGCCGTCAAAGCTGCCGCGGATGCCCTCGGGCATGTGCAATTCCTCGACCGCGCGCTGGATGTTTTGCGTAGCGGCCTGCAGCGGCACGTTCGGCAGCAGGTTGAACGACACCGTGGTCGAGGGGAACGACTGCGAGTGATAGACCGCGAGCGCGGCGAGCCCGCGCGTCGCATGCACCACGGCCGACAGCGGTACCTGCACGTCGCCCGCGCCAGCGACATAGATGCGGTCGAGGTTGGAGGGATCGACCTGGAATTTCGGATCGATCTCCAGCACGACCATGTACTGGTTGCGCTGGGTGTAGATGATCGAGATTTGCCGCTGCGAGAACGCGTTGTTCAGCGCGTTGTCGATGTCCTGGACCTTGACGCCGAGCGACGCGGCCTTCTGGCGGTCGATGTTCAGCGTGAGCTGCAGGCCGCCGGGATCGCGGTCGCTGGAGATGTCGGTGATGCCCTCAACCGTCTCCATGCGCTTGGCCACGATCGGCGCCCATTTCTGCAACAGATCGAGATCGGTGCTGGAGAGCGTGTACTGATAGTCGGAATCGCTCTGCCGTCCGCCAGTGCGCACGTCTTGGGCGGCGAACATGAAGAGGCGAATGCCGGGTACTGGGAACAGCGCGCGCCGCAAGCGGTCGATCACGAGCGCCGTCGAGACGTAGCCGCGTTCCTCCGGCGGCTTCAGGCTGATGTACATGACGCCGCGGTTCGAGGTCGCCCCGCCAGGTCCGCCGCCGCTGCCGACCGTGGAGCCGATTCCGGCCACGGCCGGATCCTGCATCACGATGTCGGCGAGGCGCTGCTGCAGGCCAAGCATCGACTGGAACGAGATATCGGCCGAGGCGCGCGTTGCGCCGATGACGAAGCCGGAATCATCGGTCGGGAAATAGCCCTTGGGCACCTTGATGTAGAGCGTCACCGTGAGACCGATGGTGGCGAAGAACACCAGCAGCGTCAGCAGCGGATATTCCAGCACGACGCGCAAGGTCCGGGTGTAGAAGGCGACGATGCGCGACAGCGATCCCTCGATGATCCGGTCGAACAGCGTCGCGGTGCCGGACGTGGTCTGCCGGACGTAATGGGCACAGATCATCGGCGTCACCGTCAGCGACACCAGCGTCGAGACCAGGATTGCGAAGGTGAGCGTCAGCGAGAATTCGCGCAGCAGGCGGCCGACGATGCCGTCCATGAAGATCAGTGGCGTGAAGGCGGCGATCAGCGACAGGCTGATCGATACCACGGTGAAGCCGATCTGCCGGGCCCCCTCCTGTGCCGCCTGGAATGGGCGCATGCCATGCTCGAGATTCCGGAACATGTTCTCGATCATGACGATGGCATCGTCGACCACGAAGCCGACGGAGATGGCAAGCGCCATCAGCGACAGATTGTCGATGGAGAAGCCGGCCAGCCACATGCCGGCGCAGGTGCCGGCAAGCGCGAGCGGCACCGAGATGCCGGCCGCGATCGTCGGCGTGAGGCGGCGCAGGAACACGAACACCACAACCATCACCAGCACGGCGGTCGCAAGCAACGTCCACTGCATGTCCAGCACGCTGGCGCGGATCGTGCTGGTGCGATCGACCAGGGTGGAGACCTCGACGCCGGCCGGAATCCATTGCTTCAGATCGGGGATCAGCGCCTTGACGCGGTCGACGGTGTCGATGACGTTGGCATCGCCCTGCTTGGTGATCTGGATCAGCACCGCCGGCTGCTTGTTGAACCAGGCAATGGAACGGGCATTTCGGACGGAGTCCTCGATGTCGGCGATGTCGGAGAGCCGCACGAAATTGCCGTTCGAGCTCTTGATGACGATGTCGCGGAACTCCTTGGCCGTACGCATCTGGCGGTTGAGCGACAGCGTCTCGCTCTGGCGGTCGCCGTTGAAGATGCCGACCGGGCCGAGCGGATTGGCGTTGATGATCGCGGTGCGCACGTCGTCGGTGGCGATGCCGGCGTTCGACAGCGCCACCGGATTGAGCTGGATCCGCACCGCCGGCTGATCGGCGCCGCTCACGGTCACATCGCCCACGCCCGGCACCTGCGAGATGCGCTGCGCGAGCACGGTATCGGCGACGTCGTAGATTGCGCTCGCGGACAGTGTCTTCGAGGTCAGCGCCAGCACGAAGACCGGCGCGCCGGCCGTATTCGCCTTGCGGAAGCGCGGCAGCGTCGGCAGGTCGCTCGGCAGGTCGACGAGCGATGCGTTGATGGCGGCCTGCACGTCGCGCGCGGCCTTGTCGATGTTGCGGCCGATGTCGAACTGGAGCTGGATATTGGTCGTCCCCAGCGAGCTCGTCGAGGTGATCTGGTTGATGCCTGCGATTTCGCCCAGCCGCCGCTCCAGCGGTGAGGCAACTGTTGCGGCCATTACGGACGGATCAGCGCCCGGCCGGCTTGCCGTGACGAAGATGGCGGGAAAGTCGACGTTCGGGACCGAAGCGACCGGCAGGAACTCGTAGGCGACGACACCCAGCAGGAACAGCCCGATCGAGAGCAGCGTGGTCGCGACCGGACGGCGGATGAACGGCTCCGAGATCGATGCCATCACTGCATCCCCTCGGTGGCGCCGGCGACCGGCGGGCCGCCGGACTCAGCCGGCGGCAGCGCCTGCTCGAGGCGGCGGTTAATGCGGTCGAGCGCGAGGTAGATCACGGGTGTGGTGTAAAGCGTCAGGAGCTGGCTGAGCAGCAGGCCGCCGATGATGGAGATGCCCAAGGGAAAACGCAGCTCCGAGCCCGTGCCGCTTTCGATCGCGAGCGGCAACGCGCCGAACAGCGCCGCCAGCGTCGTCATCATGATCGGACGGAAGCGCAACAGGCAGGCCTGCACGATCGCCTCGTTGGCCGACATCCCCTGCCCGCGCTCGGCCTCGAGCGCGAAGTCGATCATCATGATCGCGTTCTTCTTGACGATGCCCATCAACAGGATGATGCCGATCAGGCCGATCACCGAGAGGTCCTGCCCGCACAAGACCAGCGCCAGGATCGCGCCGACGCCGGCCGAGGGCAGCGTTGAGAGAATCGTGATCGGGTGGATGTAGCTCTCATAGAGCACGCCCAGCACGATGTAGATCGTGATCACAGCGGCAAGCAGCAGCCAGGGCTGGCCGGCCAGCGCCTTGGCGAATTCGGCGGCATCGCCCGCATAGACGCCGACGATGCTGTTGGGCATGCCGATCCGGGTCTCGATCGTCTTCACCGCCTCGACCGCATCGCCGAGCGCCGCCCCCGGCGCGAGGTTGAAGCTGAGCGAGATCGCCGGGAATTGCGCCTGGTGCGAGATCGCGAGCGGCGCGGTGGTGCGCTTCAGCGTCGCCACGGCCGACAGCGGCACCTGGGCGTTGGGGGCGCCGACGGTGGCGCTCGCGCCGCCCGGCAGATAGAGTTTTGACAGGATCGAGGGATCGCGCTGGTACATCGGCAGCGCCTCCAGCACCACGCGGTACTGGTTGGCCTGTCCGTAGATGGTCGAGATCTGCCGCTGCGCGAAGGCGTCGTTCAGTGTGTCGGTAATCCCCTGGAGGCTGACGCCGAGTTGGCCGGCGCGGGTGCGGTCGACATCGAGCTGTGCCCGCAGGCCGCCTTCCTGCGCCTCCGAGGACACGTCCCGGAACAAGGGATCACGTCGCATCTCCGCAACCAGCTTGCGCGCCCATTCCGACACCAGCGTCGCGTCGGTGCCGGTCAGGGTGTACTGGTACTGCGAACGGCTCGACTGGGTCGAGATCTGCACGTCCTGCACCGGCTGGAAATACACGGTCATGCCGGGGATGCCGGCCACCCTCTGCTTCAGCCGGGTCACGACCACGCCGACATCGTCGCGCCGCTCGCCGCGCGGCTTCAGCGTCATGACGAGACGCCCGACATTGGTGGTCGGGTTGACCGAGCCCGCACCGATCACCGAGACGACGCCGGTCACATCGGGATCGGCCTTGATGGCGTCGGCGGCCTCGCTCTGGCGCTTCTGCATCTCCGCGAAAGACACGTCCGGTCCCGCCTCAGTCACCGCTGTGATCGAGGCGGTATCCTGCAGCGGCAGGAAGCCTTTTGGCGCGACCACGTAGAGCACCAGGGTCGCAATCAGCGTCACGAAGGTCACCACCAGCGTCGCGCGCTGGCGCTCCAGCACCCAGAGCAGCGTCGAATGGTAGACTTCGACGGTGCGGTCGATGAAGCGGCTGATCGCCGCCAGCCCAGGCACCGCCAGCTCCTCATGAGCGGCCTTGAGCAACCGCGAGCACATCATCGGCGTCAGCGTCAGCGAGACCACGGCCGAGGTCACGACCGCGATCGTCAATGTCAGCGCGAACTCACGGAACATCCGACCGACCAGACCCGACATGAACAGAAGCGGGATGAAGACCGCGATCAGCGACACCGTCAGCGAGATCACGGTGAAGCCGATCTCGCTGGCGCCCTTGAGCGAGGCCTCCATTGCGCTCTCGCCGTTCTCCATGTGGCGGACGATGTTCTCGATCATCACGATGGCGTCGTCGACGACGAAGCCGGTGCCGATGGTGAGCGCCATCAGCGACAGATTGTCGAGGCTGAACCCGGCAAAATACATGATGCCGAAGCTGGTGATCAGCGACAGCGGCAGCGCCACGCCCGCGATCAGCGTCGCCCGCAGCGAACGCAGGAACAGCAGCACCACCAGCGTCACCAGCACGACGCTGAGGATCAACGTGAACTGCACGTCGCGGACGGAGGCGCGGATGGTCTCGGTGCGGTCGGAAACGACGGTCAGGTTGACGCCGGCCGGAATGGCGCGCTGGACCTTGGGTATTTCGGCGCGGATCTGGCGCACGACGTCGATGACATTGGCGCCGGGCTGACGCTGGATGTCGATGATGACTGCGGGCGTGCCCTGATACCAGCCGCCGGTGCGGTCGTTCTCCAGGCCATCGACGATCTGCGCGACGTCGCCGATCGTGACCGGCGAGCCGTTGCGGTAGGCGATGATGATCGGCTTGTAGGCATCGGCCGCGGCGATCTGGTCGTTTGCCGCGATGATGTAGGATTGCTGCGCGCCGTCGAGCGAACCCTTCGGACCCGACACGTTGGCGTTGGCGATCGCGGTGCGCAGATCCTCCATGGCAATGCCATAAGCGGCAAGCCGGGCCAGATCCGCCTGGATGCGGACGGCCGGCTTCAAGCCGCCGAGCACCGAGACCCGGCCGACGCCGGAAATCTGGCTCAGCCGCTGCGCCAGGATGGTGTCGGCGATGTCGCTCATCACTCTCAGCGAGATCGTCTCGGAGCGCAGCGCCAGGGTCATGACCGGCGCGTCGGCCGGGTTCACCTTGGCGTAGGTCGGCGGATAAGGCAGCGTTTTGGGCAGCACGCCGGCGGCGGCGTTGATCGCGGCCTGCACGTCCTGGGTCGCGCCGTCGATGTCGCGGTTGAGATCGAACTGCAGCGAAATCTGGCTGACGCCGAATGAGCTCGTCGAGTTCATCGCCGACAGCGACGGGATCTGCCCGAGCTGCCGCTCCAGGGGCGCGGTGATCAGCGAGGCGATCACGTCGGGGCTCGCGCCCGGCAACTGCGTCGTCACCTGCACCGTCGGAAAGTCGACCTGCGGCAGCGCGGACACCGGCAAAGCGAAATAGCCGAGCGCGCCGCCGATCAGCAGCGCGATGCCGAGCAGCGAGGTCGCGATCGGCCGGCGAATGAATGGTTCGGAGACGCCCATGAGACGCGCCTGCCGCTCAAGCGGCTGTTGTCGGGATCATGGCTGCTTCGCTCCACCTCCCGATGATTCAGCCCCCTGCGCCGGCCCGGTCTGCCCCTTCTGGTCGCCCTCGCCGTTCATCCGCTTGGCACGCCGCTCCTGCCAATCCTTGGAGCCGTCCTTGGTCGGATGATCCTGACCATCCTTCTGGCCATCCTTCTGACCGTCCTTGGCCTGACCGCCCTTTCCGTCATTGCCCTGCGATCCGCGCGAGCGCTTGCGCGGGGCCAGATCGGCCGACGGAGTCTGGTCGTCGCGGCCGACGACCACCTTGGAACCGTCGGACAGATTGGCGAAGCCCGTGGTGACGACCCGGTCGTTCGGCGCCAGGCCACTAGCGATCACCGCGTCATGTTCGTTCTGCTGCGTGACCGTCACCGGCTTGGCCGAAACGATATCGCCCTCACCGATCACGTAGCTGAAGGTACCGATCGGACCGCGCTGCACGGCCGATGTCGGCACCACCAGCGCCTGCGGCAGCGTCTCGACCTTGAGACGAACATTGACGAACTGGCCCGGCCAGAGCTGGTAATTGGCGTTGGGAAACTCGGCCTTCAGCCTGAGCGTGCCGGTGGTCGGATCGACCTGGTTGTCGATGCCGGTGAGCTTGCCGGTGTCGATCACGGTGACACCATCATTGCCGAACACGTCGACGGCGAGCGGGCCCTTGGCCGCGGCGGCGTTGACGCGCGTGATCTGTTGCTGCGGCAGACTGAACCACACCGCGATCGGTTGAATCTGCGTGATCACGACGAGGCCGGTCGTGTCGGCAGCGTGAATGATGTTGCCCTGGTCGACCTGGCGCAGGCCGGCTCGGCCCGAGAGCGGCGCCACGATCTTGGTATAGCTCAGTGTCGCCGCCGCATTGTCGATCGCGGCCTGGTCCGCCCTGACCAGCGCCTCGGTCTGCGCGACCAGCGCGCGCTGCGTGTCCGCCTGCTGCTTGGAGCCGGCATTGGAGGCGGCAAGTTGTTCGTAGCGCGTCAGGTCGATGCGCTGGTTGGCAAGCTGGGCCTGGTCCTGTGCCTTCTTGGCAACCGCCTGATCGTACTGCGCCTGGTAGATGGCCGGATCGATCTCGGCGAGCACATCGCCTTTCTTGACGTCCTGCCCCTCGGTGAAGTTGACCGCGATCAGCTTGCCGTCGACCTGCGAGCGCACGGTCACGGTATTGAGTGCGCGGATCGCGCCGACACCGTCGAGATAGACCGGCACGTCCTGGATGCGCGGCGTCGCCGCCAGCACCGGCACCGGCAGATCGGGCCGCTGGTTGCGGCCATTGGCCTGCTGCTGCTGATGCATCGCGGTCCAGCCGACATAGAAGAGGCCGCCGAGGATCGCGAGCGTGATCAGCGTCATGACGAAGCCGCGGCCGCGCGAGGCCTTTTTTGTGGGCGCCGCCTTCGCGCCTTCCTTCGTATCCGGCTTAAAGAGCATTGACCGGTTTCTCCATCCTCGGCTCCCAGCCGCCGCCTAGAGCCTGGTACAGACTGACGATCGCCAGCAGCCGCGCGAGCTGCGCCTGCCATAACGCATCTTCCGCCTGAAATAGTGTCTGCTGGACGTTCAGCACGGCCACGATGTCGGCCGTTCCAGCGCGCAACTGTTGCTCGGCAAGATCGAAGGCGCGACGCGACGACGCAACCACCTCGCGCTCCAATTGCAACCTGATCGTCGTCTGCTTGATCGAATAGAGCGCATTGTCGACATCGGCAAAGGCCTGGACGATGGTCTTGCGGTAGGTCTGCAGCAACTCGTCCTGCCGCGCCTTGGCGAATTCGAAATTGCCGAGGATCTTGCCGCCGTCGAAGATCGGCTGTGTGGCACTGCCGACGAGCTGGAAGAACGCCGCGTGCGGCTGGAACAGCGAGACCAGCGCCGAGCTCTGATAGCCGCCATTGCCGGTCAGCTGGATGCTCGGGAAGAACTGCGCGCGGGCATTGCCGACATTGGCCGTGGCGGAAGCGAGCTGGGCCTCCTGCCTGCGGATGTCGGGCCGCTGCGTCAGCAGTTCGGATGGCAGGCCCGGGGTTACCTTGGGAATCGCGATCCGGTTCAGCGAGCCGCCCATCACACGCACGCTCTCCGGCGGTCGTGACACCAGCACGGCGAGCGCGTTGACGTTCTGGTCGAGCGTCTGGCGCAGCGGCGGCACCGTCACCTTCTGGTTGCCCAGCACGCTCTCCTGCTGCGCGACGTCGAGATCGGTGCCGGTGCCGGCCTTGCGGCGTTCCTTGATGGCATCAAGGATGCGCTGCGCGCTCGCGATGTTGTTCTGCGCGGTCCGCAGGCGGTCCTGCGACGCCAGCACCTGGAAATAGGCGTTAGCGACGCTGGCGAGCGTCGTCAGCGCGACGACGTCGCGGTCGAAGCGGTTGGCATGGGCGGTTTCCTCCGCCGTCTGGAGCGCGTCGCGGTTCTGGCCCCAGAAGTCGAGCTGATAGCTCGCGCTCAACGAGGCTGAATAATTCACGACCTCGCGGCCGCCATTGGTCAGACCCGACGCGCTCGAACCGGACGTGCGTGAATAGGTTTCCGATCCGCTGCCCGACAGGCTCGGCAGCAGCGCCGCGCCCGCCTGCCGTGCCTGGGCGTCGGCCTCGACGATGCGCGAGACCGCGGCCGCGATGTCGAGATTGACGGTCTGTGCCTCCTCCATCAACTGCGTCAGCTCCGTCGAACGGAAGCCGCGCCACCAATCGAGCGTCGGCGGCGCATCGGGCTTGCCGGCGTATTTGTATTTTGCGGGAACGTCGAGCGCGGGATCGGGCAGATCCTGGGTCAGCACGCAAGCACCCGAACTGGCCGCAACGCACGCGACCGCGAGCCAGCGCGCCGCACGCAGCGTCCGGGAAGCCGAACCAAGGGATCGCCGCATGGCGACCGCCGGGACTTCCTGTGTCACATCAACCCCCTGCCGGGCGGATCGAGCCGCCATCGCGCAACCGGAGTAACCGATTCGCAGCGGGACGGTCGGGGGCCTTTGTGTAACTCGCTCACAGCAGTGCTGCTTTCCTGGAACCTTAACCCCATACTACCCGGGCGCGGAACCGCGGGACAGTCCCGCAGCTGCGAAACGCTCATATGCATGACGCGATCCCGGGGTCACGAAAATGCAAATTGTGCCTGTGTTGCAATGGTCTTTTGCATTTTCGCGACGTCACGCAGCCTTGATCAGCTTACCAAGATTTCATGTGATATCGCCGCTGCCCCGGCCCCCGAACGCCGAAGCCGGCTTCGCCCGTCACTGAAATCCGCAGCGCAGCGTAGTCCGTCCGTCCCCCGAGCAGGAATGCTGGCGCATGTGCAAGCGCGTCTTCCGAACTGGCATCGCCGGCGGTACCTGTTCGGGTCGGCGAGGCAACCGTCGCAAGCTGCATGAGGTTTGCCGGCTCCGCCGGTCGCGGACGTCAGCGTGGCCTGCGCAGCCTTAAGGCAAGCCCCGACCTTCCTCGCCGCTGCGATCGCTCCTCAGGCTGCCGCCCTGGCTTGCTGAGTGATTGCGCCGATCCATCGGGAAGCGCTGCGCGCATTGCCCAAGGGCACACGCCTGTACCACGACTGAATGTCGCAGGGCAGCATCACGGCGAAACCACCTTGGCGGCAGGCAAAACGCGCGCCTATATTATTGGTCGCTGACCGTGGGGGCGCGCTTGGGTCCAGCGACAGAAGCCGGGATGGGCGCGCCTGGCTCGCGGTCAGCCTGAACCCGTTCAGGTGATGGATCCGCCAATGTCCAACGCCATCTCGGTGACCCCCGACAATGTGGAGACGGTGCTCGCCGATCTTCCCCGCATTGTTCGCCTCGCGCTCGCCTTCGGCTCGCGCCTGAGGCGCGGCACACTCGACGTCGTTCTGCCCGATGGCCGGGCGATCCGGCTTGGCGGGCTGGAGCCTGGCCCGAACGCAATCATGCGGCTGCACAATTACGGCTTTGCTTCGCGGCTCATCAATGGCGGCGACATCGGGATTGCAGAGGCCTATGTGGCCGGCGACTGGGACACGCCGGACCTCACGCAATTCCTTCTGGTGTTCTGCGTCAACCACGACCTGATCCAGGCCATGCTGCGCGACAAGCCGCTGATGCGCCTCGTGCAGATGGTCCGGCACTGGTTCAACCGCAACACCCGCCGCCAGGCGCGGCGCAACATCCACGCCCATTACGATATCGGCAACGCGTTCTACTCGGCCTGGCTAGATCCCAGCATGACCTATTCCTCGGCGCTGTTCGAGGAGAGCACCACCGATCTCACAACCGCGCAGACCAACAAGTACCGCAGGCTCGCCGAGGCACTCGATCTGCGTCCGGGCCAGAAGCTGCTCGAGATCGGCTGCGGCTGGGGCGGTTTCGCCGAATTTGCCGCCAAAACGTTTGGCGCGCACGTGGTGGGACTGACCATCTCGACCGAGCAGCGCGATTTCGCGCAGAAGCGCATTCACGAAGCCGGCCTTGCCGAGAAGGTCGAGATCCGTCTGCAGGATTATCGCGACGAGCGCGACCGCTATGACCGGATCGCCTCGATCGAGATGATCGAGGCCGTCGGCGAGCAGTTCTGGCCGAAATATTTCGCACAGTTGCGTGATCTCCTGCTGCCGGGCGGCCTCGCCGGCATCCAGGCCATCACCATTCAGGACAAGTTCTTCCAGAGCTACCGGCGCGAGGTCGACTTCATCCAGCGCTACGTGTTTCCCGGCGGCATGCTGCCCTCGCCCGCCGTGCTCAAGTCGTTCGGCGACAGGTTCGGCGTTCCCGTCATCCGCGAACGCATCTTTGGGCAAGATTATGCCAAGACGCTTGCCACCTGGCGAAATAACTTCCGCGCGGCGTGGCCCAACCTCATCCCGCTCGGCTTCGACGACCGGTTCCGGCGGCTGTGGGAGTATTATCTCTCCTATTGCGAGGCGGGATTCCTGTCCGGGAATATCGACGTCCGGCAGGTCATCTTCGCAAAGCAGCAATGTGAGTTCAAAGCCTCGGCTTGTCTGCCCGGCAGCCCTCCTTTAGGGTCGATCACGAATTGCGAAACCGATCGGTAAATGCCTGACATGACCATTCGAAACGACGTTGTTGAAGCCATCGGCAACACCCCGCTCATCAAGCTCAAGCAGGCCTCGGAATTGACCGGCTGCACCATTCTGGGCAAGGCCGAGTTCATGAATCCCGGCCAGTCGGTGAAAGACCGCGCCGGCAAATGGATGATTCTGGAGGCGGAGAAGCGCGGCGAGTTGCGGCCGGGCGGTCTCGTGGTGGAAGCGACCGCCGGCAACACCGGCATCGGCCTCGCCGTCGTGGCGAGCGCGCGCGGCTACCGGACGCTGATCGTGATTCCGGAAACGCAGAGCCAGGAGAAGAAGGATTTTCTCAAGCTGTGCGGCGCCGAGCTCATCGAAGTGCCGGCCCTGCCCTACGCCAACCCGAACAACTACCAGCATGTCGGCCGACGGCTTGCGGACGAGCTCCGCAAGACCGAGCCCAACGGCGTGCTGTTCGCCGACCAGTGGAACAACCTCGACAATGCCAAGGCGCATTACGAGTCGACGGGACCCGAGATTTGGGAGCAGACAGGCGGCAAGATCGACGGCTTTATCTGCTCGGTGGGCACCGGCGGCACGCTGGCCGGCGTCAGCCGCTATCTCAAGGAGAAGCACCCGGGCATCGTCAACGCCTGCGCCGACCCGCACGGGTTTGCAATGTACGAGCTGTTCAAGAACGGTCAGGCCAAATCGACGCCCGGCGATTCCATCACCGAGGGCATCGGGCTCGGCCGCGTCACGCCCGTGATCGAGACCGCGAAGGTCGACGATGCCTTCCTGATTCCGGACGAGGAAGCTGTGAAGGTGATCTACGAGTTGATCCAGCACGAAGGCCTGTGCCTCGGCGGCTCGACCGGCATCAACATCGTCGGCGCAATGCGCCTCGCCACGCAGCTCGGACCAGGCAAGACGATCGTCACCGTGCTCTGCGATTCTGGCAGCCGCTATCAGTCGAAGCTGTTCAATGCCGACTTCATGCGCGCCAAGAACCTGCCGGTGCCGGAATGGCTGGAGAAGCGCAGCAACATCAAGCCGCCGTTCGTTTAGCCCCAAGTTGGGCGCGACGCGCCTTGTGAGATGCGCGCCAGGCGGTCGGTCGACAGCGAGGACCTGGCGGTCGAGCGCGGCGGCTCCGGGCTGCTGTACGAGCCGTCGCTTTCGCCGCCCGGCCAGAACAGCAGCGCCACCGTGAGCGCGAGATTGACGAGACCGCCGACGATCGTGCCGTGATGCTCATGCCCGATCGCGAACTGCGGAAACCGGGTCGCGACGACGTAATCGACGATCATGAGCGCGATCCAGGCCGGGACCACGCAAACCGGATCCCAGCCGATGTCGCGGAAGCGCATCGATTGCAGCGTGAAGGTCGCGAGCGCGAAGAAGACGATCGCTGCGACAATCCCCCAGTGCCGCATCAGGTCTTCCGGCCGGATCATGCCGGGGGACGTGCTGCGCGCGATCGACATCGCGACCGCGAAGCAGATCGCGGTCATCACGATCGCGAGGACCATCGAGGCCAGAAAGAACTTCAACCGTCCCAGGCGGGCATTGAGGCCGAACACGAAACCGAGCATTGGCGCACCTCTTTTTTGGGCACCAGATGCGCAGGGATTGCTTTCGGAGCCGTGAAGCGGCGGGCGCGCCGCGTCGATATAGTTTCCGGCTGGACGAGAAGATAGTTCGAATTTTAGATTTCTAGGGTGGGCAAAGCGAACCGTGCCCAGCACGCCGCTGTTGTACTGAAGAGTTGGTGGGCACGGCGCAGTGCGCCTTTGCCCACCCTACGACATCAGCGCAGAATCTGGCTCAAAAACAGTTTCGAGCGCGCGTGCTGCGGGTTGGCGAAGAACTCGTTCGGCGTGTTGGCTTCGATGATCTGGCCGGCGTCCATGAACACGACGCGGTTGGCGACCTCCTTTGCGAAGCCCATCTCGTGGGTGACGACCAGCATGGTCATGCCCTCCTTGGCGAGGTCGACCATGGTGTCGAGCACCTCCTTGACCATTTCGGGGTCGAGCGCCGAGGTCGGCTCGTCGAACAGCATCACCTTCGGATTCATCGTCAGCGCCCGCGCGATCGCGACGCGCTGCTGCTGGCCGCCGGACATCTGCCCCGGAAACTTGTTGGCCTGGTGCGGAATCTTGACCCGCTCCAGGAATTTCATCGCGGTCATCTCGGCGTCCTTCTTCGGGATGTTGCGCACCCAGATCGGCGCCAGCGTGCAATTGTCCAGCACGGTCAGGTGCGGGAACAGATTGAAGCTCTGGAACACCATGCCGACCTCGCGGCGGACCGCGTCGATGTGCTTGAGGTTCGGCCCGAGCTCGATGCCGTCGACGACGATCTCGCCCTCCTGGAATTCCTCGAGCGCATTGATGCAGCGGATCAGGGTCGACTTGCCCGAGCCCGAGGGGCCGCAGATCACGATGCGCTCGCCCTTCTGGACCTCGAGGTCGATGTCGCGCAGCACGTGAAAATCACCGTACCACTTGTTGAGACCGGAAATCTTGACGATCTGATTGTCTGACATGGGAATCTCGATCAGTTGCGGCGGTGGGCGTTGAGACGGTGCTCGACGAAGAGCGAGTAGCGCGACATTCCAAAGCAGAAGATGAAATAGATGATGCCTGTGAAGGCAAAGCCCGTGAACGCGGTCGACGGCGTGGTCCAGACCGGATCGGCGAACGATGCACGCAGCGAGCCCAACAGGTCGAACAGCGCGACGATCGAGACCAGCGAGGTGTCCTTGAACAGCGAGATGAAGCTGTTGACGATGCTCGGAATGACGTGGCGCAGCGCCTGCGGCAACACGATCAGCGAGGTCGTCCGCCACCAGGACAGTCCGAGCGCGGCCGCGGCCTCGGACTGCCCGCGGGGCACGGCGGCGAGGCCGCCGCGGACGTTCTCGGCCTGATAGGCACCGGTGAACAGGGCAACGCCGATCAGCGCGCGCACGAGACCATCGACCGTGAAATTGCCGGGCAGGAACAGCGGCAGCATGTAGGTCGCGAAGAACAGCACCGTGATCAGCGGCACGCCGCGCCAGAACTCGATGAAGGTGATCGAGAAGATCCGGATCAGCGGAATGGTCGAGCGGCGGCCGAGCGCCAGCGCGATGCCGATCGGCAACGAGGCCACGATGCCGGTGATGGCGATGACGAGCGTCACCAAAAGGCCGCCCCACAGCCTTGTGTCGACGATCGGAAGTCCCCCGTGATCGAGGTCCATCAGCTTGATCACCGCGGCCATGCCGGCGAACGTGGCGAGCCCCGTGATCAGCGCGCGGTGCCCTGTCCGCATGCCGCCGCCGAGCACGAACAGGATCGCGCACACGATGATCGCGGTAATGACGAAGTCGATCCAGACCGCCTGGCCGGAGGCCTGCAGCTGATCGCTCAGCCAGGTCAGCGGGAAGATGACCCAGTAGATGACGGTGCCCAGCAGGGCGATGAGATTGCCGAGCGCCCACAGCAATGGACCAAAGGCCGAGCTCTTGCCGAGATTGACCAGCACCTGACCGGCGCCGCTGATGCTGTCATTGAAAAGCTGGAGCAGGCCGGCCGCCCAGGTCACGCCAAACCCCTTGATGCCGCCGCCGTGGAGCAGGAAGAACGCGACCACGGGAAAGGCGACGAAGAACAGCCCGGAGTTCACACCCTTGGCCGGCAGGCGCGGAATGAGCAGCGGCAGCAGCAGCACCGCGCCCAGCAGGAAGGTCAGGTTGACCCGCCAGCGCGCGGCCTCCGGATAGAAGCCGTAGATGAGCTGGAAGAGCTTGGCCTGGATATAGGGCCAGCAGGCACCGACCGGATGCCCGGCCTTCTCGGCAAGACAGGCCGCGCGATCCTTGCCGGTCCAGACCGCGTCCACAAACAGGAACTGGAACGCGGGGATGACGGTGTACCAGAGCAGCAGCAGCCCGAGAATCGTGAGCAGGATGTTGGTCGGTGAGTTGAGGAGGCGCGTGCGCACGAAACCGACGAAGCCCGTCGTCTTGACCGGCGCCGGGCGTTCCGGAACCAGATCCTGCCTGACAAAGGACGAGGCGGTGATATCGGTCATGCGCCCAGGCTCCGGTTAAGGCGCCAGCCATAGACGCTCATGATCGCGCTGGTGACGAGCGAAATCAAAAGATAAACGCCCATCGTCGTTGCGATGATCTCGATCGCCTGCCCGGTCTGGCTAAGCGCCGTACCGGCCCACACCGAGACCAGATCAGGATAGCCGATCGCGACGGCGAGCGAAGAGTTCTTCGTGAGATTGAGGTACTGGTTGGTCAGCGGCGGCACGATCACGCGCATGGCCTGCGGCACCACGATCAGCCGCAGTGTCGCCCCGCGGCTGAGGCCCAGCGACGAGCCAGCCTCCATCTGGCCCTTGTGGACCGAGAGGATGCCGGCGCGCACGATCTCGGCGATGAAGGCCGCTGTATAGGTCGACAGCGCCACCGTCAGCGCCACGAATTCAGGAATGACGCGCGTGCCGCCGACGAAATTGAAGCCCTTGAGCTGCGGCAGCTCAAACGTGAAGGGCAGACCGAAGATCGCTATCGTGATCAGCGGCAGGCCGACGAGGAAGGTCAGCACATAGGGCCAGATGTGGATCATCTGGCCGCGCTGGAACAGTGCGCGCCGGGCGTAGAGGCGCAGCGCCAGCGAGGCGACGATGCCGAGGCCAAGGACGGCAAGGAACGGCTCGAGGCCCGCCTCGCCGACCGGCCGGGGAATGACCAGTCCGCGATTGCTGATGAAGGCGATGCCGACATTAGGAGGCCAGGCCGGAAGCTGTGCCATAGCCCGGATGAGCGCAGCGATATCCGGGACGGACAGTGAGATGCTCTGGCGCGGATTGGGCAATGCCGCAAGCACCGCCAGGTACCAGAACAGGATCTGAAACAGCAGTGGCAGGTTGCGGATGGTCTCGACATAGATCCCGCCGACCCGCGACAACAGCCAGTTCGGCGAGAGCCGGCATAGCGCGACCACGAAGCCGATCACGGTGGCGAAGACGATCCCGATCACGGAGACCAGCAGGGTGTTCAGGAGCCCGACCACGAACACGCGCAGGTAGGTGTCGGAGCCTGAATAGGAGATCAGGCTCTGACTGACGTCAAAGCCCGCATTGTTGGTCAGGAAGCCAAATCCAGCCGCGATGTGCTGGGTCTCGAGGTTCGCGCTCGCATTGGCAACGATCTCGTAGGCGATCCAGGCCAGGATCGCGGCGAAGGCGAGCTGGACGGCGACGCCGTTCCAGCCGGACCTGCCCCCGAGCGCGCGCTTCAGCTTCAGCGCGATCTGCGGCGGTGGTTTGCGGGCCTCGGTGCTCATCGCCGCAGCCGTCGGCTGGACCGATCAGCGGATCGGCGGCGCGTACTGTATACCGCCCTTGTTCCAGAGATTGTTGATGCCTCGGGAAATACCAAGCGGCGAGCCGGCACCGACATTGCGATCGAACACTTCGCCGTAGTTGCCGACCGACTTCACGATCCGCACGACCCAGTCCTTCGTCACACCGAGCTGTTCGCCGAGATTGCCATCGGTGCCGAGCACCCGCTTCACCTCCGGCTTATCGGATTTCGTCATCTCATCGACGTTCTTCTGGGTGATGCCCATTT
Source organism: Bradyrhizobium neotropicale (assembly GCF_001641695.1). Taxonomy (GTDB): domain Bacteria; phylum Pseudomonadota; class Alphaproteobacteria; order Rhizobiales; family Xanthobacteraceae; genus Bradyrhizobium; species Bradyrhizobium neotropicale. The sequence continues at coordinate 23,557 of NZ_LSEF01000085.1, read as the reverse complement.
CTTCCGCGGTGATCATCGCGAACAGCGTCCATTTCACCAGATCGAACCATTGATCGTCGCCGTGGCGCACCATCGGGCCCAACGGCTCCTTGGAAATGATTTCCGGCAGCACGATATGATCGGCCGGGTTCGCGAGCTTCAAACGGCTGGCATAGAGCCCGGACGAATCGTCCGTGAAGGCATCGCAGCGCCCGGACTCGTAAGCCTTGATCGCTTCATCGATGGTGCCGAACGCGATCACCTCGTACTTCATGTTGTTGGCCTTGAAGTAGTCGGCGAGGTTCAGCTCGGTCGTGGTGCCGGTCTGAACGCAGACCGAGGCGCTGTTCAGTTCGAGCGCGGAATTGACCTTGAGCGACTTCTTCACCATGAATCCCTGCCCGTCATAATAGGTCACGCCGGTGAAGTTGGCGCCGAGCGAGGTGTCGCGCGAGATCGTCCAGGTGGTGTTGCGCGACAGCACATCAATCTCGCCGGATTGCAGCGCGGTGAAACGATCCTTGGCCGACAGCGGCACGTATTTGACCTTGGTCGTATCGTTGAAGATCGCAGCCGCGATGGCACGGCAGACGTCAACGTCGATCCCGGTCCAGTTGCCCTTGTCGTCGGGCGACGAAAATCCCGGCAGACCCTGGCTCACGCCGCAGGACAGCATGCCCCGGTCCTTGACGGTCTTGAGCGTTTGCGCGTCGGCAGCCGGGGCCGAAAGGCCCGCGGCGAGAGCAACAGTAAGAGCCAAAGTTACGCGTTTCATGGGCTGAAGCCTTTCAAAGTCTTCTCAAGGTCAGGATTGTTGTCTCAGGATCGTCTCTGCCAAGGCTGTCCTTGCAAGAGTCATGCTGGGAAGCATTGCCGAACACCCGCCCATCCTGGAGGGCCACACCTTAATCAATCCCCGCCGCAGGCGCTGCCGTTGTGGCTACGGCGCATGGTCCGGTCAGGCGATGGATCGAAGGTCGCGGCAGGCCCCTCAACATGCGGCGACTGAATAGCACCTGCGCATCACAGAACGACTGGCGAGCCGGGTCAAGGGGTTGACGGGACTCTTCCGTGTTCTGTTATTAACGATACGGCCTCCGCCGGCCCGCCGACGTTACACGCGCGTCGTCGCGGAAACGAACTTTTGAAAGCAGACGCATGGATTCTTCGCAGGGCGATGCCCCCTCTCAGCAGCATGCCGACACCCGCCTGGTGACCTCCGGCCGCGACACCAAGGCGCAGAAGGGGTTCGTCAACCCGCCGGTGGTCCACGGCTCGACGGTGCTCTATCCGACCGCCGAGGACCTGCATGCCCATCGCGGCGAGTTCCAGTACGGCCGCCACGGTACCCCGACCACCAAGGCGCTGCAGGAGACGCTGATGGCGCTGGAGGGCCCGCAATGCGCCGGCGTCGGCCTTGCGCCTTCCGGCCTGGCGGCGATCTCGACAACCCTGCTCTCCGTGCTGAAGGCCGGCGATCACCTTCTGGTCTGCGACAACGTCTATCGTCCCTCGCGCAATTTCTGCAACGGCCTGCTCGTCCGCTACGGCGTCGAGACCACCTATTTCGATCCGCTGATCGGCGCCGGCATCGCGGCGCTGTTCAAGTCCAAGACCCGCGCGGTGCTGGTGGAGGCGCCGGGCTCGCAATCCTTCGAGATGCCCGACATCCGCGCCATCGCAGATGTCGCGCATGCGCGCGGCGCGCTCGTCATCGACGACAATACCTGGGCAACGCCGCTCTATCACCGCTCGCTCGACCAGGGCGTCGACATCAGCATGCAGGCTGCCACCAAATATGTCGGCGGTCACTCCGACATCATGTTCGGCACGATCTCTGCCAACGCGAAGGCCTGGCCGCTGGTTGCCGAGACCATTCGCCTGCTCGGCGTCTGTGCCGGCCCCGACGACGTCTTCCTCGCGCTGCGCGGCATGCGCACCCTGTCGGTGCGCCTTGCGCAGCATTATCGCTCGGGGCTGGACATGGCGCGCTGGCTCGCCACGCGGCCCGAGGTCGCGCGCGTGCTGCACCCCGCGCTCGAAACCGATCCGGGCCATGCGATATGGAAGCGTGACTTCACCGGCGCCTCCGGCCTGTTCAGCATCGTGCTGAAGCCCGCGCCGCAAAAAGCGGTCGATGCCATGCTCGACGCGGTCAAACTGTTCGGCATGGGCTATTCCTGGGGCGGCTTCGAGAGCCTCGTCATTCCCTTCGATTGCGACAGCTATCGCACCGCGACCAAATGGTCGCCGGGCGGACCGACGCTGCGCCTCCACATCGGACTCGAGAATGTCGACGACCTGAAGGCCGACCTCGATCGGGGCTTTGCTGCCCTCAAAGCGGCAATGTGAGGCTGCGGGCGCGGCATCGCGCCTGCCGTGCCGCGCGACTATCCGTGCCGGCAAGAGCTAGCGTGCGGCCGTTAGCCTCCATCGGAGAAGAACAGCCCCGCCTGCGAGAAGCAAGCCGGCGCCGCAAAGCAGGACCGGCGAGATCCACAACGTCAGGAACGACACCAGGCGCGCATCTTCGGGCCGCCGGGGATCGTAGACGATCTTGACCCGCTCGCCCTCTGAATAGGGCTGATCGGTCGAGCCCGACGCGGACGTGAACGTCATCGATCGGCCATCCGCCGTCACGAATCGAAACGTCGGATAGAGAAACGTCCCGCCATGATTTCCGCCGCTCCGCGCGACGGCACCGGCGAAACGCGCTTCCGTGTGCTCGGCTCGCGCCAGAAATGCGAAGGTGCTGCCGAACTCGAAAAGGCCGAGCCCAAGCGAGACGAGGCCGACCAGAAGCACCGACGCGAACATGATGATGGACAGCTTGCGCATGCCGATCGGGGAACCTGGATGGCGCGGATTGCCGAATTCCACTTGCGAGCGCGCTCCCTGCCCGCGTCTGGCGCGGCGTGCCACGCCAGCGCGCCGCCTTCAATCAGCGATCGAGCGTCTTGGAGGCGCTGCCGCGGTTCTTCCAGATCAGCATGATGTTGCGAACATAGATGATGGTCGCCAGCGCCTGTCCGAGGATGATGACGGGCTCGCGCTTCACGACGCCGTAAACCAGCGTCATCAAACCACCGCCCATCGAGCAGAACCAGAACGCCATCGGCACCACGCTGTTGCCGGCTCGCTCGCTCGCGATCCACTGCACCAGAAAGCGCGCGGTGAAGAACAACTGCGCGATCAGACCGAACGCCAGCCAGAAATCGAACTTGGCGACGAAGACGTCGTAGAGATAGTTGCTCAGCGCCTGACCGTATTGAATGATCATGCCTTCACCTCAGTCACTTCCGGAGTCGGCTTCTTGCGGCGGATCAGCCACCACACGCCGGCGAGGTCCATGATCCCGATCCATAGCCGGTCGAAGAAGCCGTAGTTGGACACGCCGGAATGGCGCGGCCGGTCGATCACATCGACGTAGGCGATCTCGTAGCCTTCACGGCGCACCAGCGCCGGCAGGAACCGGTGCAGCCCGTCGAAATAGGGCAACATCAGGAAGACATCGCGCCGGAACGCCTTCAGCCCGCAGCCGGTGTCGCGCGTGCCGTCCTTGAGGATCGCGTTGCGCACACGGTTGGCGACGCGCGACTGGAATTTCTTGAAGCCGGTATCCTTGCGCCCGACCCGTTGACCGGCAACCAGACCGACGCGTTCTCCCTTCTCGACCTCAGCGATCAGGTCGGGCAGGAAGGCGGGATTGTTCTGGCCGTCGCCGTCGAGCGTCGCCACGATCATGCCACGCGCCGCGCGCACGCCGCTGCGCACCGCCGCCGACTGTCCGCCCGATCTGGCATGGCGGAGTTGACGCAGATTGTCCCGCTGCTTCATGAGGGCAGCGAGGCGATCGCCGGTCGCATCGGTCGAGCCGTCGTTGACGTAGATGATCTCGTAGGCCCACCGGCCGTCGAGCGCCGCCATGATCTCCTCGATCAGCGGCGCAATGTTGTCGGCTTCGTTGCGCACGGGAACGACGATGGAAACCGAAGGCTGGGACGACAAATCGAAAGCTCGTGGTTGGAATTGGCCTGCCCCGGGAACCGGGCAGCCCCGGCAGGCAGCAGCTTTTATGGGGCGGATGGCCCGCGGGCAACCCTTTTGAGGCGCCCCCCGGCCGCCCCTGGAAGAGGCACAATGGTGCCGTCGGCTCGGATAGCGAAGCCGAGNGGCGGGCCGCGAACCAGTAGCGGACCGCCATGGCGCAGACGATGCCGACCAGGGCGCCGGCCACGACGTCGCTCGGGTGATGCGCGAGCAACACCAGGCGCGTCAGCAGGATGACGATCGCGTAGGTGAACATGAAGACGCGCAGGCGCGGCCAAAGTGCACTGACCGCGAACGCGAGCGCGAACGCCGTGACCGCGTGTGCGGATGGCAGGCTGTAATAGGCCTCGCTCCCGCTGAAGGGAACGAAGTTGAATACATCGGCCTTGCCGCCGACGAAGGGCCGTCCGCGGCCGATGATGAATTTCAGGACCTCCGCGGCGGCGACGGAGACCAGCAAAGAAAGAAAGATGAATTGCAGTCGGGTGCCGAGGCCGAGCAACAGCGCGCGGCGCGTGCCGTTCAGGCCTGCCGCAACGAGGGCCACCGCGACCAGCGCGACGGCCAGCACCGACAGCACATACTCGTCCTTGCCGAAATCGGTGAGGATGCGGATCGGCCACAGGCCGGGCGTGCCGCGCGCGGGCATCAACTGGATCTCGGCAGAATCGAACGCGACCATCAGGACGATGATCACGGCCGCGCCCGCCAGGCTGAGCCACAGCGAATGCCGAGCCAGCCTTCGTGCGGCCTCGGCACGACGCGAATGCGAGGGCGTGCGCACGAGCTGCGCCAGCGCGTGCCAGGACACGGCCGCCAATTGGACGGGATAGCTCGCGCGCGGCGCGATCTCGGCGGGCGTGGACATCCTACTCGGTGCCTTCCGAACCGAAGATCGATATCGAGATCGCGCGGCCTTGCGAGAAATTATAGCCGTCGATCCGCGCGCCGACCTTGTAGCGCAGCCCTATCGCTTCGGCACGCTGCACGAAGCTGCGTTCCGAACGCTGCTCGATCAGGGCGAAGCGGCAGCTGCCCTGCCTGAGGAAATCCGCGGCGCCGGAACCGTCGGTCAGTAATGTCTGGGTACCCGTCAGGAACACGAGGCTCGGCTCATGATAGCCGGCCGAGGCGGCTTTCGGCCCAACGCAGGTGACGTTGCGCAAGGCACGCGCGATTTCGATGCTCGGGAACAGCGGCGTCAGCGACGGCAGCACGATGCCGTAGACCGCGATCGCCAGCATCAGCGCCGCGACCAGCGCGTTGAGCAGCGAGCGCTCGGCACGGTTGTTGTCGTAGAGCCACCAGGCGAACAGCCCGAAGATCAGCGAAGCCGCGATGAACGGCCAAGCCACGAAGGCCGGCTGCCGCGTCAGCATGACCGCGCCGACCACCGCGATGATCGAGCCGCCGGCAGGGATCACGAACCACCAGGCCGAGCCGCGCATCAACCACGACCGCGACAGCACCTGCCGCTCCAGCGCGCCGGCGGTGAGGATCGCGATCGCCGGATAGAGCGGCAGCACGTAGTGCGGCAGCTTGGTCAGCACCGCCTCGAACACGATCCAGGACGGTATCAGCCAGGCCAGCAGAAATTGCGCGCCGGGCTCCCGGCGTGCGCGCCATACCGCGGGCGCAGCCATCGCGGCGAGCGGTGCGCCGGGCCAGAAGGTGATCCAGAACAGCGCAAAATACAGCCCGGGCGGCGCGCCATGGGATTCCTGGGCGCCGATCTTGCTCAGCATGTCGCCGCCGACGGAATCGGCGAAGAAGGCATCGCCTGCGCGCCAGAAGATCGCGATGAACCAGGGCAGCACCAGCACCAGCATCCACATCAGGCCCCAGACCGGGCGCAGCCGCCACAGCCAGGAGGAATCGCGGTCCTGGATCGCGAGCGCGATCACGGTCAGCCCTGCGAACATCAGGATCAGCGGGCCCTTGATCAGGATGCCGACGGCCAGCGCGGTCCAGAAGATCGCAGGCCAGCTCCAGGGCGGATGCGTCTGGTCCTCGGCGCGCGCCCAGGACAGATAGGCGCGTCCCATCGCCCCCATCGCCGCGACCACACAGAACAGCAGCATCGCGTCGGTCTTGGCGAGCCGGGCCTCGACGCCGAGCAGCACGGAGGCGCACATCATCAGCGCCGCCAGCACTGCGGCGCGCCGCGTGACGAAGCCGAGCGCGGTCCAGTAAGTCATCAGCACAGCGCCGATCGCGCCAATCAGCGAGGGCAACCGATAGACCCAGATGCGCAATTCGGCCTTCGGCAGCCGCAGCGCCGTGGCGGTTTCAACGGCGGCCGCTTGCAGCCAGTAGATGCCGACCGGTTTCTTGTAGCGGACATCATCCTGGAAGCGGATGTCGATGTAGTCGCCGCTCTCGACCATCTGCTTGGTGGCCTGCGCAAAGCGCGCCTCATCGCGGTCGATCGGCGGGATGGTGAAGAAGCCGGGCAGGAAAAGCAGCAGCGCGCACAGCACCAGGAAGCCGACGGCCCGGGCGTGGCTGGCGGTGGCGACATCGATCAGGCGCACCAGCCGGTTGCCCGGATTCACCGGGGATTTCGGCTCGCGCGGCTCACCAAAGCGGGGGCGGTTAAGGGTCTCGGCCATTGGTTCCGCTTACGCTGAAACCGCCATCGCCACAACCGGTTAAGCCTGCATCATTGAATTCGAATGACAACTGTGTCCGCGGCGCCCGTGGCGTCGATAACGGTCAGGCGGGCAAAGCCCGGGCCGGGCGGATCGATCAGGCGCTGGCGCCGGCCATCGATCTCCCCGAGCGCCGTGCCATTGACCAGGATGGTCATCGGCAGGACCCCTCCGGCGACCTTGACCGGCATGGCGGCTGCCTCCGCCCCACCGCTGCGATCGACGTCGATCCGCGAGCCGTTCAGCGGGAACTGGATGTGCAGAGCCTGCTCGCCCCGGCTCCGGACGAGTTCCCCGACCGGACGGAACCGCTTCAGTGGCAAGGGCAGCTTGATGTTGCTGGCGACCAGGGTTCCCTTCGGCGGCTTCGGCAGCGGCGCCGGCGTTTTGCCGGTGCGGGCAAAGGCGTCGAAGAGAATGGGCGCAGCGGCGACGCGGCCGATCAGGCCGGGAACCGGCGCCCCGTCGGGCCGGCCGACCCAGACGCCGATGGTCATGCGACCGTCGAAGCCGACCGACCAGGCGTCGCGATAGCCGTAGGACGTGCCGGTCTTGAAGGCGATGCGGTTGTGGGCCGCGTTCTCCGGCGGCGGTGTGCCCAGGAGCACGTTGCCGACCTGCCAGGCCGCGACCTGATCCAGCAGCCGCATCGGCTCGCGATCATCCTTGCTTGCCATGACCTCACGCAGCGGCTTGGTGGTCCCGAGCCGGGCGAGACCCGTGTAGAGCTGGGCAAGGTCCTGAAGCGTCACGCCGACACCACCGAGGCCCATGGCGAGCCCGGGCGCTTCATCCTTGGGCAGCACGAGATTGCCGCCGGCCTGCCGCAGCCGCGACGCCAACCGGCTTGAGCCGACGCGGTCGAGCAGCACGATCGCCGGCACGTTCAGCGACAGCTGCAGCGCCTTCTTCACGGGCACCGTGCCCTGGAACGTCATGTCGAAATTTTCCGGCGCGTAGGAGCCGAAGCGGACCGGCCGGTCGTCGATCAGGCTCTCGGGATGGACGAAGCCGTCCTCGAAAGCGAGCCCATAGATGAACGGTTTCAGCGTCGAGCCTGGCGAGCGGATGGCGCGGGTCATGTCGACCTGCCCTGCCCGGCGCTCGTCGAAGTAATCGGCAGAGCCCACGCGTGCGAGTACGTCGCCGCTCTCATTGTCGATCACGATGATGCCGATCGAGATGTTCGGCCCAAGCGCAATGGCGCGATCGCGCGCCAGCGGCTCCAGCACCTTCTGGAGATTGGCGTCCAGCGTCAGCTTGATGACCGGCGTATCCTTGATGGTTGCAAGCGCCGTGTCGGAGGCATGCGGCGCCAGGATCGGCATCGGCTTGCGCAGCTTCGGCACCGGCACGGCCTTCGCCTGCTTCGCATCCTCGGCACTGACCTGCTGGTCTTCGACCATACGGTCGAGCACGCGGTCGCGCGCGATGCGTGCCGCCTCGGGATAGCGATCGAGCCGGCGTGTCTCCGGCGATTGCGGCAGCGCGACAAGAAGCGCAGCCTCGGCCAGCGACAGCCGCTTCGGCTCCTTGCCGAGATAGGCGATCGAGGCTGCGCGGATGCCTTCGAGATTGCCGCCATAGGGCGCGAGCGCGAGATAGAGGTCGAGGATCTGGTCCTTGCCGAGCGTCCGCTCCAGCTCGATGGCGCGCACGATCTGGCGCAGCTTTGCATAGAACGAGCGCTGGCGCCGCGGCTCCATCAGCCGCGCGAGCTGCATGGTGATGGTCGAGCCGCCCGACACGATGTGCCCGCGCGTTGCAAGCTGCATCGCGGCGCGGCCGAGTGCCAGTGGATCGACGCCGTCATGGGCGTAGAAGCGCTGGTCCTCACAGGCGAGCAGCAGCTTCAGGTAGGTCGGATCGACATTCGCTTTTGTCTCGACCGGCAATCGCCAACGCCCGTCCGCCATCGCATAGGCGCGCAGCAGCTTGCCGTTGCGGTCGACGATGGTGGTAGAGACCGCGCGCGCCTCTTCGAGCGGCAGCGGACCGAGGGAGTAGACCCAGGCGACGGAGGCGACGATCGCGAGGATGAGCGTCAGCGCGAGGGCAGAAAGGACGCGAAGGCCCCTGCCCCTTGCTCCGTCATGACCGGGCTTGTCCCGGCCATCCACGTTCTTGCCAGTTGCACCAAAGTCCGTGGATGCCCGGGACATCTGCGCGAAGACGCGCTTCGCGCTTTTGCCCGGGCATGACGACTGAGATTGTGGCCCGTTCGGAGCGTCAGTCATCCCAATCACTCACTTCGCCGCGCGCACCTCGACCGTGCCAGTTCCCGTGCGGCCGTAGCGCGAGGGGTTGTACATGTCCTCGACATAGGCCTGCGGCAGCACGTATTTGCCGGGCGAGACCGCGCGCACGACATAGGCGACGGTGAAGACCGACTTGGCGTCCGAGGCGCGGTCAATCGCGGCGGTGAAGCGATCGTCGCGGAACTCGCTATCTTTCGGCTCCACTCCGTCTTCGATCCAGTCGAGCGTGCCGCTTTCGCCCGACGAGACAAGCTTTGGATTGTCGATCTCCAGGCCGGCCGGCAGATAGTCGGAGACCATGATGTGGCCGTACTCCGGCTTGGCCTCTGTGATCTTCAACACCACAGCGAAGCGATCGTTCTGTTTGACCTTGCTGATGTCGGCCGGCTTGCCGTCGAGCGTGAAGTAGCTGCGCTCGATCTTGAAGCCGTTGGAGGCGGCCGGCTCCGGCGTCACCGGCGAACCCGACACCGAAACCACCGCCTGTACCGGTGCGTCCCCGGTATTGGTGATCTTCAGCGGTTTGCCCTCCAGCGTCGCGGCCTTGTAGCTGCGGTAGAGCGCGGTCTTGACCGGCTGGCCATCGACGTCGATCGACAGGTTCTCCTTCGCAAGCGCACGCGCAGCCAGCACCAGCCACGCATTCTCCTGCGTCGAGGTGTAGGGCGTCAGCCCGCGCGCGGTCTCGACCCGCGAGACGGCCTGCGTCAGCGTCGCCTTCGGCGCATTGCCTTCGCTCGCGAGCGAGACGAGAGCTGCGGCATCGCGGAGCTGCGAGCCATAGTCGCTGCGGCCGAACTCCAGCTCCGGCTTCGGCGCCAGGCTGTCGAGAGCGGCGCCGTAGACGCGCTCCGCGCGGTTGCGGTCGCCGACCAGCGCGAGCGCTGCCGCGAGCTGCGACTTCGCGATCGGCGTTGCGAGGTTGCCGAGCTTGGTGTCGGCGAGATAGCGGAGATCGCCGATCGGCGCTGCGCCGTTGCGGGCGAGCACGTAGAGGCCATAGGCGAGATCGCGGCCGCCGTCCTTCTCCGGCTCGTTGGCGTTGACGACGGAATTGCGGACGCGGTCAAGCGCGTTCTTGAACAGCACGTCCGGCACCACAAAACCCTTTTCGCGGGCGCGGGTCAGGAAGTCGGTCACGTACGCGTCGAGCCAGGCGTCGTCACCGCCGGCCGACCACAGGCCGAACGAGCCGTTGGAGCCCTGGCGCGCCAGCAGCCGCTCGATCGCATCGCGGATGCGCTGGTCGACCTCGGTGTCCATGGCCAGATGCGCGCCGGCCGCGAGCTCGTTGACATAGAGCAGCGGCATGGCCCGGCTCGTGATCTGCTCCGAGCAGCCATAGGGATAGCGGTCCAGCGCTTTCAGGATCGTCGCGGCATCGAGCGCGGTCGACAGGCTTGCCGAGAGCGAGACGCTGCCGGTGCCCGGCACGAGGTCGGAGAACATGTCGGAGGTCAGCATCAGGCTCTCGCCCTTGGCCAGCGTCCGGATCGAGCGCCGTGCCAGCACCTGCGTCGCCGCCTTGACGTCGAGCGCGTAGTGGCGCGCGAGCGCCAGGCCATTCGGCCCGGTGATGTCGACGTCGAGGGTCGCCTGCCCCGCGGCCGTCGCGTCGAGCGCGAGCGAGAACGAGTTGCGCTGCTTGGCGGCAAGCTTGACGGTGGTGGCGGGATTGCCGGTCATCTTCACCGGACCGCCCGTCTTCACGTTGATCTTGTAGTCGCCGGCCTGTCCCTCGACATTGTCGATATCGAGATTGACCGTGCCGTGGTCGCCATTGAGCAGGAAGCGCGGCAAGGTCGCGGTCAGCACCACGGGATCGCGGATCACGACGTCGGTGTTGGCGCGGCCAAGTTTGGTCGCGGTCCAGGCCACGGCCATCACGCGCGCCGTGCCGGCGAACTCCGGAATCTCGAAGCTGACTTCGGCGGTGCCGTCAGCACCGACCGTGACGATGCCGGAATAGAGCGCGAGCGGCTTTTGCGTGGGCGGTGAGCCCTGAAGCTCGGCCGCACCCGCGTCCCCGCCGGACTTGATCTGGCCGCGCGTGCCCTGCATGCCGTCGATGAGCTGGCCGTAGAGATCGCGGATCTCGGCGGTCAGGCCGTGCTGGCCGAGATAGTAATCGTCGGGCGCCGGCGGCTTGTAGTTGGTGAGATTGAGGATGCCGACATCAACCGCCGCGATGACGATCTTGGCGTCCTCGCCCGGATTGAGCCCGTCGAGCTTGACCGGAATCTTCAGCATCGAATTCGGCCGGATCAGCGCCGGCGGCGTCAACTTCACGGACAGCGTGCGGGTCTGCTTGTCGATGCCGAACCATTTCAGGCCGATCGCGCGGCCGGGCATGCGCTGGGCGGCGGCATCCAGCGGACGGCGCAGCGTCGCCACGACGTAGGCACCGGTACCCCAGTCCTTGCCGACGGGGATCTTCACCTGCGCGGTGCCTTCCCTGACGTCCACGGTCTGCGTGGTCAAGAGGCGGTCGCCAAGCACGTTGATCGTGAGCTTGCCGGCGGTGCGGACGTTGACCGACACCGTCATGGTGTCGCCGGAGGCGTATTGCGGCTTGTCGATCGAGGTCTCCAGGAGGTCCGGCGTGTCGGCGCCGCCCTCGGAATACCAGCCGACGTCGAACTGCACCGACGTGACCGGACCGTCTGCGTCGTTGGACTTCACCTCAAGCCGGTAGCGGCCGGGCTGCGGGTTGAGTGAGATGCGCGACGGCTTGTCGGCGGCGATGACGAGATCGCCGTCGGCGACGCGCGAGGTCGACTTGACCGGCTCGTACTCCCAGTAATTGTTCTGGCGATACCACTGGTAGCGCGACTCCATCTTCAGGAGCTCGTAGCGCAAGCCATCGCGGCGAAGCGTCTTGCCCTCGGGCGAGACGAACACGACCTCGAACTCGGCCTTGTCGCCCTCGGCGACGCTTCTGTCGCCGAACAGCGGCTTGACGCCGATCATGGCGGCCGCGGGCGCGACCGGCAGCACGAGTTTGCGCTCGACGGCGCGCCCGCCCGTCTCGGCCATGCGGACGAAGATCTGCGCCTCCTGTGGGCGCGTCGAGGCTGGCTGCTTGTCGAGCGTCACCGGGAAGGTCGCAATGCCATTGGCGTCGGCCTCGGGCAGGTTCTCCAGCGGCGTGCGCTCGTTCGAGGTGGTTTCCTCGTCGGCGACGCCGAACTGGTAGCCGGCGAAGCCCGGCCGCTCGGCAGCGGGCGCGACCAGCATGTCGCCTTCGAGCTGCAGGCCGGAGGCCGGCGCGCCGTAGAGGAAATGGCCGTCGACCTTGAGCTCCACAGGAGCATTAGCTTTGATTAGCTTGTCCTTGGCGGACAAATCGAATTCGATCCGGTCCGGGACATAGTCCTCGACCATGAAGGTCGTCTCGCCGACCGAGGAGCCCTTCGGATCGGTAAAGGCGCGCACCCGCCAGGTGCCGGTCGGGACGGCCGAGTTCAGCGGCACGGAGAGCGTACGACCACCGGCGCCCTGGTCGGATAGCACGGCGCGGCGGAATTCGACGCCGTCGGGACGCTCGATCACCAGTGTCAGCGGGCCGCCGGTGACGGCATTGCCCTGCCCGTCGCGCAAGAGCGCGGTGATATAAACGGTCTCGTTGGAACGGTAGACGCCGCGCTCGGCATAGACGAAGGCATCGGCGCCGGCCGGCACCGCGCGTCCGGCGACGCCCCGATCGGACAGGTCGAAGGCAGAGGTCTTCAGGCTGAGGAAGGCATAATCGGCCTTCTCGCCCGTGACCGTCAGCAGCGCCGGCGACAAACCGCCCTCGCCGCGCGCAAGCCCCGCCTCGAACACCACGTGGCCGCTCTCGTCGGTCTTGCGGGTCGCCAGGATTTCGTTGTTGCGCGCGACCAACCGCACCTCGGCCTTCCCAACCGGATCAGTCGAGGCCAGCGAGTTGACGAAGACGTGGATGCCGTCATTGCCGGAATAGGCCGTCACGCCGAGATCGGAGACGATGAACCATTGCGTGGCGAGCTGGTAGCCGTCGTCGGAGCCAGGCCCCTTGGCCGCGGCAGTCATCACATAGACGCCGGGCTGAAGGTCGCCGAGTGCCTGATCGACCGGGAATGCCGTGGTGACGTCCTGGTTCAGCGTCATCGCAGTCGCAAGCTCGCCGGACCAGACCTTGACGCCGCGCTCGCCGCCGAGATCTGTGAGCTGGTATTTCGACAGCGTCTTCTGGAAGTCGCTGTCGACGACCGTGTTGATCAGGTTGCGATCACCGATCCGGAACACGTTGATGTTGACCGTGGATGTGTTGACGCTGACCACGGGAATGCCGCGCTGGCCGGTCCTCGGCAGCACATAGGCGCGGCTGGTGAAGCGCACGAAGGGTTTTCGATCGCGCACATAGACGTTGAACTCGGCCGATTTCGGCAGGCCTTCCTTCACGGTCGACGGCAGGCCGGCGCGCAAGTTGATGTTGTAGCGCTCGCCGTGCTTCAGCCCGTCGACGCAGAGCTGCGTGCCGTCGGCTGACAGCGCCGGCTTGTCCTGCCCTGCGAGCGCCAGGAACGGCGCGAAATCGGTGCGCTTGGCAAGCTCCTCGGAGAACTGGAAGCAGGCGCGCGGGCTCGCCGAATCCGAGTCCACGGTATAGTCGAGCAGCCGGAAGCCGTGCTCGTCGCGCAGCTTCTCATACTGGCCGCGCACGTCGGCGACCTCGCGCAAGTCGAGCGACAGCCGCAGCGCATCCAAGGCCGGACGCCAGAGCTTGCGCTCGGCGAACGATTTGCCGAGCACTGCGAGCGCGTCGGCTTCCTCTCCCGGATTGGCGGCGCGCTGATAGGCGATGTAGGCGGCGGTCGAGGCGCGCTCCAGGAGGAACGTCTGCTCGCTCGAGCTCTTCGGCCATATCTGCAAGATGACCTTGGCAAGCCGCAGCCAGTTGCCGGCATCCTCCGGCGTCGTCGCGGCGATCTGGCCGAGGACGGAGAGGCCGCTGCGGACATCGTTGCGCCGGAAGGCCGCGTCCGCATCCGTGCGTAGCGTCGCGTTGCTCTTGGCGACCGGCCCCGCCTCGCTCTTGATCTGGGCCTCCAGCTTGATCGCGGAATCGGCGAGATCGTCGCGCTTGAAGGCCTTGTCCGCGGCCTGCGCCACGGTAAGGCCGAACGCGAGCGTTGCGCAGATCGTGACGGCGCGAACCAAACCGATCATGTAGGACTCCCGGGATCGCGGACGAACGCCGCGGTAGGATGAAGTGCGCGGAAAGGTGACGGACTCAAGGCGATGGAACCAGAAGTGCAATACGTTGCATGCGCCATGGCACGGCAAGCCCACAGCCGCCAAGAAACCGCCGGCGGACACCGGCGGCAGTGAAAACTGTAGCGGCAGCGCATGTCCCGGGCGCGACACGGCGCCTGCCGCCGGATCGCGCGAGCCGGTCGCAACACACTCCGCGCTCCGCTTTGTCGCGTCCCGGAGGAAAGCGGTTCGATTCAGACTTGGCGAACGTGCGGATTTTTCATATTTGCCATGGTAGAAGGCGGCCAAGCCTCACCGAGGCCGGCCTAACATGGTCCCGTAGCTCAACTGGATAGAGTAGCGGATTTCTACTCCGCGGGTTGCAGGTTCGAGCCCTGCCGGGATCGCCAGCTCTTTCAGCCGGGAGGCGAAAACCCAGTTCGCCGGTCCGGTTGTCCACCCTGCCGCCGAAAACGAAATCAGTCGTCTTCGCCTCTAGAACGCCCTGCCCCGAAAAGTCCAGCAAGCACGAGGCACTCGCCGGCGCGGTCAGTGGCTTCCACGGCCAAATCTCCATGCCAAGGTCTTGACCGAGGCGCGTAACCCTGTTGTCCAGGTTGACCGTTCGAACTGCAGAATGAACGCATACCGAGGCGAGTTCGTCTTGTTGGGCCCTGTATAGTGCAATGTGGCCTCTGTGTGCACGGTGGCGCTTCCGGCCTTTAACGGGCACGAAACGACGTCGGCTTTCTCAGGGAGGGTGGTCTTCAAAGCGTCAGACGTTGGCGCTACGCGGACGTGTGGGAGGAGGCCGATGCGATGGCTGCCGCGCACGAAATGCATGCATCCTTGGTCGGTCGAGACATCATGAAGAGGCAACCACCAATGCAATCGTTCTCGTGCAGAAAAATTGAACCAGGTGGAATAGGCGAAATCCTGATGCCAAGCCGTTTCCCTAAAATTGAAAGCGGGCTTAATAATAGCGTGGTCGAAGTTGTATGTGACTCTATGGCCAAAATAGGCCTCGGAAACAGCGCACGCGTTCCGGACGAAGCAAGACCTCGCAATTCGTTCCGATAACTTCATAGGCCACATAATCTCGATGATCTGAGGTGCGCCGCCTCGTTCTCCGAGCTCCTTTGTCGGCACATGACCGCGCCGGAGAAGCTCGTCAATCTCGCTTCTGATCACCGCAAGATCATCAAGATCGGTTATGTTTTCGACAACCGCAAAGCCGTCTTGGTCCAAATGGGCCAGCTGCTGTTGATGTTGTACAAAGCCCTCGGTCGCCTTCGCAGCACTCGGTGCAAGCATTGCGGTACGCCATTCAATAAAAAAAGACTAATGGTACATTCACAATCCAAACAAAATCCTGCCACACTCCATTATCGCGGTCAAGCCGCTCGGACAGGGTAATTCACCATTTCCGAACACGCGGGCGATCACGCCCTTGCTGCCGCGCATTGGACCGACCATCAACCTGACTTTGTGTAGATCAGCCCGTCATGACGTAGTCACACGACGCAGCGCGAACGTTGATCGCGCCCGCGTCCTGCCGCGCTGCGCGATGAGCGCAAGGCCATCGAGCTAGCCGATGGGCTGCTTTGGGGCGTGTCGGTTGATACGTGCACGCCGGCCGACCGCATGGGCGCGGCGCGCATTGGCGCTGCTCGATCGCGACGGCCAGGCGCGCGGCATTGCGGCGCCGCGCGAGTTCATCGCCCTTGCCAGATAGCCGGAGAAAACCCCGGGATGCGGCTTAAGCCGTTGTAGCGCCGCGCATATTGCGCGTGCGCCCGTAATGTTTTTACTCCGCGGGTTGCAGGTTCGAGCCCTGCCGGGATCGCCAATCAATGCGACGTGGCAAATTTGCCGGCCTGCCGCTGCCCGTCCTCTCACCAGTACCGATTGATACGATATGGGCGCGGGTACTCGCCGCGATGATAGACAACGCCCGGTCCCACGACCCGCCGATGTCGAAAGCGAGAGTTGACTAGGTTGACCGCGATCGCCGTCACGTTGCTGCCGGTGTAGACAGGATACTCGTAGGCAAAAGCGTAGCTGTCATATGCCGGGAGAGCGTGTTCACCGTAATAGGCCGGACCATCGCCGTAAGACCCATACCAGAGCCCCCACCCACTCCGTGCCCCGTCCGCCAGAGCCGATCCTGGTGTTGCGGCGAGTCCAACGATGGCGGCAGCAGCTAAAACACCCGCAGTCCTTTTCATTTGCATTTCCTCCCAAATGTGACTGTCAAGACGTTCAGTCGCCGTCCACGCCCCACATTATCTGCTCTTCGCGGGTGTTGCGAGTATGCGCAACAGGCCCTGCCAGCGCGAACCGGCGGTCATCAATCGGGATTTTGCATTGCGTCTCGGGCAGGAAAAACGCCGACTGTGCTCATTCAAGCGGGCGACGTTTTTTGACTTCCGAACAGGACAAGGGCCCCGATCGGGGGGCTGGCTTCGTGATCAGGGCCCTCGCACTCTGCCCCTCTTTCCACTCGAGGGGCCAGGAAACGCTGCCATCGTTTCCCGATCTTATCCAGCGCCTAATTCGGATTATTCCGACTGTCTTAATCTGCGTTTCGATTGCGCGGATTTCGCTCTCGACGCCCTCTTTAGTTTTAGTATTCGTCGCCGTCGTCGTACCGGGAATCCGAGTGCAGCGGGAGGATGGCGAATGCGACAATCGCGCAGACCACGACGGCGAAGGGAATAATCAGGATGCCGTACGCAAGCGACTCGACCGCCCGCCCGATGGAAAACCGGGCCTTGTCTGGCGACTTGGGCAAAACGTGGTAGCTTTGATACATGGCAATTGTTGCCGGCAAAAAAGCACTCTGGTTTGGTCGGCCCCGGCCTTGGGGCTTAGGGGCTCTAAGAGGGGCCGGGGCCGTAGGCCTGGCCGCTTTGGGAAGGCCAAGCGAGGGTGAGCTTACCCGCAGCTCACGGTGTTGTACCCTTCAATGGCGAGGTACCCCTTCGGATTTACGTCAACGTTGCCTCTCTAGACCGTCTGGACAATGTCCAGCACGGTTCTTGCCATTCACCCCTCAACAAGCTCCAACTGATGCGTTGCCCACCAACCGGCGATGGCCGCGGTGAGATCGTCCCACAGCGCAGTCGGCAGGTCCGGGACGGCCACGCGAACGCTGTACTGGTCAGTCGCCGAATTGTGAAACCACTCGATCGCGGCGAAGTCGAAACCGAAGCTGCCGGCGTGGCGAATGGGAAAACCCTTCTGGCTGAGATCGTCGCTCATCGCTTCGGCTGCGCGTCGCGCTGTTGCCTCATCGAGGGGGCGTGTCGCGCCGAGCGTGACATAGAGGCCGTGGGTGAAGTTGAGCTCGGTCGTCCACGCCGCGAGTTCGGAGGCAAAATATCGCGCCGTGCGGCGGCCATTGCGCAGGATGGCCGCAACGGGTCCTCCCTGCGGCGATGCTCCCGGTTTGCGTCGCCGTCGGATTGATCATGCATCGAGCAGCACGAGGAAGGGCCGAAGCCGATAGGCATCGATCGCGGCATTCGACAACAGCAGCCTGCGTCTTTCGCCGCGCAACATCATGCGGTCGATCCTGTTCAGGATGAATCGGGCGGAGTCCCTGGGCTCACCTGTGAGCCAGGCAATCTTGAAGGACTGTGCGCGCAGTTCAGGATCGGTCATGGGCGCACAACGTGGCCGCGCATGGAAATGTTCCGGCAACGCAAGGGAACGACTCCAGGGGGCTGCAGGTAGTCCGACAGGAGAAAGCAGGCAACTCAACCGAAATGTGACGTCCATGAAGCCGACCAAGTCGCTCAAGCAGCAGGCGCGCGTTGCAGAGAAGGCCGCGCAGGAGGCGGCGGACGAATTTGTGGCCAACCAGATGAAGTCGTTAGCCTCCGCCTTCCGCGCCCAGGCCAAAGTTCTGAAGAAAAAGAGGAAGAAGTCCTCGTAATTCCAATGCCTTGCTGGAGGTTGCGAACGGCATGAAACGCCTCCTGCGCGACGCAGGATCCCTTTGTGAGATTCGAGGAACGAACCTGCGACCAGCGCGTTGTACCACCAGAAATTGAGTGATGCCGACTCGCCAGCCCCGGTCGGCTTTGAAGAACCCCGTGCTCATCCCCCCGAGCGCGGGGTTTTTCTCGTGAACAGCCGTCGGGCCGTTGTCTCACCAGCTCTAACGGATGCGGCCGGTGCCGGAGTAGGTCTCGGACGCGAAACCGACAGCGCGAGGCCCGCCGAGGGATTGCCCCTGGTTGCACGGCCCCGGATGGATGCGGTCAGTCCGCCTGCTCGTCACGACGGTCGCGCGCGAGCTGGTGCCAGGCCACGGCAAGCCGAATCAACCTCTGCCGGTCGGCGCTTTCAGATGCCGCGGCGGCCCGCTTCATCGCGGCCTCAGCCTCACGCTGTGGATCGTACCTGGTACACATGGCGCCAGTTTATCCGCTTGATCTGGACAAGCGCGTGGCAACTTCGTCCGTATGAATGCGGAGAGGGTTTCACGGGATGCGTCGTCGCCACATGACTCGCGTCGCACGAGATCGGCGCGATGGTCGTGCCGCCGGTCTTCGCTTTTTCGTCATTTGGGGTGAACGACGAGCTCAGCGGCCCGTCGTCGAATTCGGAGGCGCTGCGGGTTGCGACGGGTTTGGGCTGCCCGGCAACAGCGTATTGCCTGACGGGTTGATCGTGGTGTTCATCCCGCCGTTTGCTCCGCTCGCGCCAGTGAATCCTCCGGTGCCGGTGCCGGTGGTGGTGCCGGTCGAACCGGGGGACACGCCGCTCGACGTGCCGACGCCGGGTGAAGCTCCTGTCGATGCGCCGCCTCCGGTCGAGCCGCCTGCGCTTTGTGCGAAAGCGGCCGTCGACGAGATTGCCAGCGCCAAGCCTAAAGTGATCGCGGCCAGCTTCATGAAGTCACTCCTTCTGATCGCTTCGTGACAGGGAGTAAGCGCCGAGGCTTGCGATTGTTCTCAATGTTCTCACGCACAAAGAGGTGAAGCCATCTCGTTCGGGCGCATTTGTGAATTGCGTCACGGCCCGCGACGCCGCAACGCTCCGCACAGCGCGATACAAGACACAACCGCTCGGCCTCACCTTTCTCGCAACTGTCGCCATCGTGATGACCGTGGGACGCGGCGCGTCCGGGACGAGACAACATCAGGCAGCCACGTCTGCAAAAACAAATGAGGCGGGCACGGGCCCGCCTCATTCGGATCAAATCTCGATCAAACGCTCAGTAGCATGCCCGGGGATCGGCGAGCACGTACTGGCCGCTCGGGTAGCGGTAGTAGCAATTGCCCTCGGCCAGATAGTACCCGGGACGCGAGGCGGCCGTCGCACCGGCGATCGCGCCGGTTGCGCCGCCGAGAACGGCGCCGGCCGCCGCACCCGTTGCGTTGCCCGAGATCAGACCGCCGAGCACGCCGCCAACGATGGCGCCGCCAAGAGCGCTCGCGCCGGGATCAGCCGGCGGCGGCGGAGGCGGCGGGGGTGCATAGGCGACCGGAGGTGGCGGCGGCGCATAGGCCACCGGCACGTCGTCGATGTAATCCTCAGAGATGTAGGCGGGCGGCCCCTCGATGCGCTGCGGATAATAATACCAGACGCCGCCGACGTCCCACCACCAGCCGGAGCGGCCGTTGTGGACTTCATGGCGCCAGCGCCCGCCTTCCCAGGCGAGATTGCCGCGATAGCTGTGCCCGCCCCAATCGCGCGCCGGCGCGGGCCCACGGGCATAGCGTCCCGGCGGCGGACCGCCGGCGCCATGCGGACCGGGGCCGGCATGTGCTTGGCCGCCAGGCTGAGGGGCCGGCCGTGTCGCCTGCTGCGGCGGCGGGCCCTTGCGGGTGTTCTGCGGATTGTTCTGGGTCGGCGGCGCGCCCGCGCCCGGCGCGGCCGGTGGCTGGCCGGCGCCCTTCCCCGGTCCCGCGTCCTGTGCCTGCGCCGAAAACGCGAGCAAAGACATGGCCGAAACCAAGGGAATGATGATCTTCATACGGCTGGACGCACTCATTGGTGCTTGAACCCCCTACTTCTCGATGGCCGTGGTCCCCGCGCGATAGACGATTCTTCCGCGACAAGGGTGATGCCGGCCGACATAACTGACCTGCCTGAACGGCGAAGTCTCGTTACAAATGGTTAGGATCACGGCAATTTTTCGTCCGCGCGGTCCGCCTGGAACCGCCTCAGCGGGCGGGCTCGATCACATTGCAGTTGGTGCGGCCCGACATCAGGCAGTCCTGCATCTTGCTCGCAGCCGTGAGGCTGCGGGCGAGCCACAGGCCGACGCCGAGGATCACGGCGGCAATGATCAGGCCGGCAAGTGCCGCGCGGCGGCTGTCACCGGACTGGGGCCGGGATTGGGGCTTGGCTGGGGATTTGGGCTTTTCGCCTGGTTCGCGCTTGGACATGGCTATCTTGTCGCGCAGTTGAACGGGCTTATCACCGCTGCGACCTCGGGTCACAGCCCGGTCAGCCTCTGGTCCGCACGGCATCCTTGCGCGAGGTTTCGATGGCCGGGGTTGCCCGCGGCGCGCAGGTGGTCAGGACGTACGCGGTCTGGGTGCACTCCCAATTGCCGCCCAGAACGGCACTCTCGATCGGCTGTGGACGGGCCAGCAGCAGCGCGGCCCCCGCGACCGCCACCGCGGCAAAGGTGATTGCGAGCGCCTTCAGGCTCAGCCGAAAGAAAGTCATGCCCGTGCTCCGTCTCGTTGCGGGGCGGGACGCTAAGGGACCCGCCTCCGTGCCCTCTATGCGGGACATCACAATTCGGCAGTTTTTCCGGGCTACGAATGATCGACTGGTCCAGCGATTTTTCGTCTACCTGATCGGCTGCGATTATGGGTGGCTTCGCGGCGCGCGTGGATGTACACGCATGTGCGTCACGCGACGCAGCGCTTCGCGCTTGCCCGCGTACCCACAGTCAGTGATGTAGGATTGAAAGCGAGGAAGACAAGGCTCGTTCGATGAGTGGATTCAGAGAACCCGGGTTCGCAGACCGGCAAAAGGCGGCACAGGACGCCCGCAAAAATCTTTTGAACAAGTTCAAGTCTCAGCCGGGGCCCGACGATCCCGCGGTCGCGGCACGACGCGCCGAGCGCGAGGCGATTGCCGCCAAGCGCGCCGAGGTGAAGGCGACGCGCGAGGCGGAAAAGGCCGACCAGAAGCGTCGCGAGGAAGAAGCCGCGGCCGCGGAAGCGGCACGGATTGCCCGCGAGGCTGAGGAAACCGCAGCAAAGCTGGCCGAGCTCGAAGCCGAGCAGAAGGCCAAGCGCGACGCGCGCTATGCTGCCCGCAAGGCCAAGGGCAAGCGGAAGTAGTCTTCAACTGGAATTGAACTGAAGCGCCGCTTCAGCTCACGCGCCGGTTGCTCCGGGACGGTCCCACCGGGCCCACGCGAAAGCGCGGCCCGATGACGGGCCCGATCCCGGAATCATGGGATTCTCTGGTGCGCAATTGCGCACCGGAGTTCGGTGCTCGGGCTGCGCTGACGCAGTCCCGTCGCATCGCCCCGGGATGACTGAATGAGGATCAGTTCTTCTTCATCATCCCGCCGTCGTCTTTCTTCATGCCATCCTTCGACATCGTATCCTTCTTCATACCGTCGTCCTTGGACATGGTGTCCTTCTTCATGCCGTCCTTGGACATCGTCTCCTTCTTCATCGTGTCCTTCTTCATGTCGTCCATGGCGAAGGCGGGTGCGAAGGCCAGGCTGAGCGAGAGAGCGGCGGCGCCGAGCGCGATGCGGGTGCGAATGGTCATGGTTCAACTTCCCTTCGAGATGGTGTTTGCCAGCGACGGATGCCGCTATCCCTGCTCGACGGATCGAAGGCCGCGCGTGTTACGCTAAGGCGCGGAATTTTTCGCGCCGTTGTTTCCGGATTCGCTTTCGGCGCGAGGTTTGACACAATTTTGCCCGGCTCAGCCGCGCTAGTGGTTCATCACAGTGATTTTGACGTTTTGATACCGAGCCATCCGAGGATAGGCAACTTTTCGGGTGGCAAGAGGATCTCGATGCTTCGAGCGACGCCGGGCTGGCGACGAATGAACCCGTTGCGTTCGAGGGTGAGGATCATCTGGTGGACTGACGGCGGGCTGACGCGGAAATGCCGCTGGATGTCGGCCTCGGCGGGCGGCTGTCCGAACATGTACGAGTAGGTATGGATGAAAGCGAGATAGTGTCCCTGCTTCTCGGTGAAGTGCGCGCCTGATTTTTGACTCATAGCTGGATTCGTCCCGGCCTCCGACAAGGAGGCGAAGCATGAATGTACGTTATCGGGTCGAATTGAGCCAAGCCGAGCGGGACGAACTGACGGCAATGCTCGGCGGCGGCACGCATTCCGCCCGCAAACTCAAACGGGCTCAGATTGTGCTGGCGGCCGATTCAGGCAGCTGCGACGCGGAGATTGCCCGAACCGTCCGGGTCAGCCTTTCCACCGTCGGCCGGACCAAACGCCGTTTCGTAGAAGGCAATCTGGAGCGGGCCTTGAGTGAGGAGCCGCGTCCGGGCGCGGAACGCAAGCTGACAGGCAAGGAAGAGGCCCTGCTGGTGGCGACGGCATGCGCCAAGCCGCCCGCCGGCCGCAAACGCTGGACGCTGACATTGCTGGCCGACGCGATGGTCAAGCTCACCGATCACGCCAGCCTGTCGGGCGAGACCGTGCGCCGCCGGCTGGCCGACAACGACCTCAAGCCGTGGCGCCGGGATATGTGGTGCATTCCTCATGTCGACGGCGAATACGTCGCCCGGATGGAGGATGTGCTCGATCTCTACGCCGAGGCGCCGGATCCCGAGCGGCCCCTGGTTTGCTTCGACGAGACCCCAGTCCAGCTGATCGGCGAGGTACGCCAGCCGATCCCTGCCCAACCGGGACAGCGCGAGCGCTACGATTACGAATATCGCCGCAACGGTACCGTCAATCTCTTCGTCACCTTCGATCCGCATCGCGGCTGGCGCAATGTCAAGGTTACAGACCACCGCGCCGCGGTCGACTACGCGCACTGCATGCGCGAACTCGTCGACGTCCACTATCCCAATGCCGCCTGCATCCGTGTGGTGCAGGACAATCTGTCGATTCATACGGCCGGCGCGCTATATCAGGCATTTGCGCCTGCCGAGGCCCGTCGCATCCTGCGCCGCCTCGAGTTCCACTACACCCCGAAACACGCCAGCTGGCTCAATATGGTCGAGTGCGAGATCAGCGTGCTGCAGCGCCAGTGTCTCGGCCGTCGCATCGACGATCCCAAAAGGCTTCGAAAAGAAATCGCAGCATGGCAACGGCAGCGAAACAAGGCGCGAGACCGCATCAAATGGATGTTCACAACCGACAAAGCCCGCGCCAAACTCGGTCGCGCCTATCCAGTTGCCGCCAAAGAGTCAAAACCACTGTGATGAACCACTAG
>NZ_LSEF01000084.1 GCF_001641695.1 Bradyrhizobium neotropicale | reverse complement strand
CGATTCCGTTGAAAAAGGCGGCTGTTGCGACGCAGAGGGATCAGTGATTCAGTCTGTCTAGGTGGCAGGACTGAAGATCATGATGGGACATCGGCAAGTCGAACAGGCTGCGTTGTTCTACGAATTCTCGCTCGAGAAGCATATTCCCGCCGACCATCTGCTGCGGTCGATCGATAGATTTGTCGACCTTGAACAGATTAGGAAGGACCTGGCGCCTTTCTATAGCAGTATTGGCCGACCTTCGATCGATCCCGAGCTGATGATCCGGATGCTCTTAGTCGGTTACTGCTTCGGGATCCGATCGGAGCGGCGGCTGTGCGATGAGGTCCACCTCAATTTGGCTTACCGGTGGTTCTGCCGGCTGGGTCTGGAAGGGGCGGTGCCGGACCATTCGACATTCTCCAAAAACAGGCATGGCCGCTTCCGGGAGAGCGATCTCTTCCGTCGCGTTTTCGAGAGCGTTTTACACCGCTGTATTGAGGAGCGGCTGGTCGGCGGTGAAGGATTTGCAGTCGATGCGAGCCTGATCAAGGCCGACGCCAATCGGCAGAAGGGAATCGAAGGCGACAAGGGACTTCCACCGGAGGCCGCCGGCCGAGCGATCAATGAGTATCTGGCTGTCCTCGATGATGCCGCTTTCGGCGCAGCGACCGAGGTCACGCCGAAGTTCGTGTCGCCTGCCGACCCGGCGGCGCGCTGGACGGGGGCGCACGGCGGCCAAGCCTTCTTCGCCTACTCGACGAACTACCTGGTCGACGTCGAGAACGCGATCATCGTCGATGTCGAGGCGACCACGGCCATCCGGCAGGCGGAGGTGTTGGCCGCCAAGCGCATGATTGAGCGCTCGCTGGAGCGGTTCGATCTCTATCCGAACCGGCTTCTCGGCGACAGCGGCTATGGCTCAGCCGAGATGCTCGGCTGGTTGGTTTACGAGCATGGCATCGAGCCACACGTTACAGTGTTCGACAAGTCGGCACGCACAGATGGGATCTTCTCGCGCGAAGACTTCACCTATGATCATGCAAGGGACGTCTACCGCTGTCCTGACGGCAAGATCCTCACCACGACCGGAGCGCTGGTGAACGATGGAGCCACGATGCTTTACCTCGCTATCAAGCGCGATTGCGATCGATGCGTATTGAAGTCCCAGTGCTGCCCCAAGCAGGCTTCACGGAGGGTGCCGCGCTCGATCTACGAGGGCGCTCGCGACATGGCGCGCCAGATCGCAAGATCGTGGGAGGGGCGCACTTCGCGTCGGCTCCGCAAAAAGATCGAGATGCTGTTCGCGCACCTCAAGCGCATTCTCAAGCTCGACCGTTTACGGTTACGAGGCCCAAACGGTGCGCGCGACGAGTTCACCCTCGCAGCCACCGCTCAGAACCTTCGCAAGCTGGCCAAGCTGATCCCGATGCAAACCCTCAAGCCCGCATAAGGGTCAGCAAAGCCGTTCGGCTACATCGGCGCGGGCGCCAATACATCGGATTACTGCCGCCTTTTTCAACGGAATCGGTCAAAAGGCGAAACACCGGGGTTGCCTGCGTAAGTCTGCCCCCCACTAGAAGCGGACATCGCGATTCACGAGTACACGCGCCCGTCTTCGCCCGGATCGCGGCCACTATGGCATCGTGCTGGTGTTTTGCCCGACGTGTCAACGTCGTCGCGGCACGAAATGTCGCCGCAACGCGGCTCGAAAACACCTTGTCCGACAAGGGGTCTTCTACTTTGCATGGGGTTGTTTTCGAGTTTCTTGTTCTGAGCTCCCTGGAACAGGCGGAGGGAGGCGCAGAGAGCAGCTCACTTCGCCTGCAATATCTCCGCAATCGCCGCACCCGCCGCGATCGTGCCGAGCTTGCCGCCCACATCGCGCGTCGCCCGCCCCTCCGCGATCGCCGTCGCCACCGCTGCCTCGATGGCGCTTGCCGCCTCCTCATAGCGCACAGCTCCGCTCCTCTCGCCGTGCCAGGCCAGCAGCAGCGCGGTCGACAGGATCAGCGATACCGGATTGGCGATGTCCTGCCCGGCAATGTCGGGCGCCGAGCCATGCGCCGCCTGCGCCATGGCATGGCGGTCGCCGACATTGAGCGAGCCGCCGAGACCGAGGCTGCCTGACAATTCCGCGGTCAGGTCCGAAAGAATGTCGCCGAACATGTTGGTGGCGACCACGACGTCGAAGCGCTCGGGATTGCGCACGACATGCGCCATCATGGCGTCAACCAGGATGTCGTCGACCGCAAGGCCCGGATAGGTGCTCGCCGCCTCGCGGCAGATGTCCAGAAACATCCCGTCGCCGATCTTGAGCACATTGGCCTTGTGCACGATGGTGAGATGCTTGCGCCGCTTCATCGCCAGACGGCAGGCCGCGTGCGCGATGCGCTCGCAGCACAACCGCGTGATCCGGCGCAGCGAGATTACGACATCGGGCGTGACCAGCATCTCGCCGTTGCCCTGCTCCATGTTGCGGTCGGCATAAAACCCTTCGGTGTTCTCGCGCACTACGACGAGGTCGAACTCGCCGAGCCGGCCGGGCCTGCCGGGATAGGTGCGCGCCGGCCTGACATTGGCGAAGAGGTCGAGGCTCTTGCGGAAGTATCGTGACGGATTGATCTCGCCGCGCGCCTCGTCCTTGAAGTCGAAGGTCGCGGTGGGACCGAGGATCAGGCCATCGGCCGCGCGCACCACATCGAGAAGCCCGGGTTGCACGGTCGTGCCGAACTGCTTGAGGCTGGCATGACCGATGGGATGCTCCTCCAGCCTCAGATTGAGCTGGAAGTGTTCGGACGCCACGCGCAGCACGCCCGTGGTAGCAGCAGTGATCTCGGGTCCAATGCCGTCACCCGGCAGCACGGCAATTTGCATCGATCATCCCCTAAGGTCCGCCCGGGCGATCATACGCCATGGCGCGCGATCATCGCCCGATCTTCGCGCATACACCGCATGCACGCACATACCTGTGGCAGGCCGCCCGGCCGTAGTAAATGCCGGAAGCACCATTGACGCCATGCCGCCGGAGAAAAGCGCGAGGCAATGACAATCACGTTACCTGCGGCTGCGCGCGAGCCTGATGCCCCCATCGCCGACGGCCTGCCGGCCGAGCGCCGGCGCTGGGCGATTGCGGCGATCTTCACCGCGCTGGCGATGGCCTCGCTCGACACCGCGATCGCCAACATTGCCCTGCCCGCCATCGCCGCCGACCTGCATGTCAGCCCGGAGCAGTCGGTCTGGGTGGTCAATGTCTACCAGATCGCGCTGGTCGCGACGCTGCTGCCGCTCGGCGCACTCGGCGAGATCGTCGGCCACCAGCGCATCTATATCGGCGGCCTCGTGCTGTTCACCATCGCTTCGCTGCTCTGCGCGGTGGCGTGGTCGCTACCGAGCCTGCTGGTGGCGCGCACGCTGCAGGGGCTCGGCGCCAGCGGCATCATGAGCGTCAACACGGCGCTGGTGCGCTACGTCTATCCCGGCCGGATGCAGGGCCGCGGCTTCGGCCATAACGCGCTCGTGGTCGCGACCGCCTTCACCTTCGGGCCTTCGATCGCCTCCGCCATCCTGGCGATCGGTCCGTGGCCGTGGCTGTTCGCGGTCAACATTCCCTTCGGCCTCGTCGCGATCGGTATCGGCTTTACCATGCTGCCGAAGACGCCTCGGGCGGATCACGGCTTCGACTTTCTCGGCGCGCTCCTGGCGGCGGTCTGCCTCGGCCTGTTCATCACTGGAATTGGCAGCGCGGCGCACAATCTCTCGCCTGTCCTCGTCGTGGTCGAACTGGGCACGGCGCTCGTGCTCGGCGTGATTCTGACGCGCCGGCATGCCGACCATCCCGCGCCGATGCTGCCGATCGACCTCTTCAGCCGGCCGATGTTCGCGCTGTCCGCGGCAACCGCGGTCTGCTCCTTCGCGGTGCAGGGCCTCGCCTTCGTCTCGCTGCCCTTCTATTTCGAGGACGTGCTAGGCCGCTCGCAGGTCGAGACCGGCTTCTTCATGACGCCATGGCCGCTGGTGGTCGGCATCATGGCGCCGATCGCCGGCCGCCTGTCCGATCGCCATCCGGTCGGACTCTTGGGCGGCATCGGCCTCGTGCTGCTCGGCATCGGCATGGCGCTGCTCGCCTTGCTGCCGGCCAACCCGGGCATCCCCAACATCATCTCGCGAATGGTGATCTGCGGCATGGGCTTTGGCTTCTTCCAGGCGCCGAACATGAAGGCGGTGATGGGAAGTGCCCCGCCGCATCGCAGCGGCAGCGCCTCGGGCATCGTCGCGACCGCGCGCCTGACCGGCCAGACCACGGGCGCAGCGCTTGCCGCGCTCTGCTTCGCGCTCGGCGGCCACAACGGCGCGACCATGGCGCTCACACTCGGCGCAGGCTTTGCCGCGCTCGGCAGCGTCATGAGCTTGCTGCGACTTGCGGTGAAATAGAGCGGCCGGCAGCGCAAGAAGCACTGCCGGTCGTTTGGAGATCAGGCCGTTCTCGCGTCGGCGGTCGCTACCTCTGCCATGGGCTCATCCAGCGCGGCCAGACGCGTATCGATGGCATCGATGACCTTACGCGAGAACGGCCCGAGATGCGCATAGGCCGCGATCATCTGCACGGCTATTCGCGCCGATGACGTGTCGCGCTTGGCGCAGTTGAGGAAGGTCTGCCAGAGCGGTTCGCGTGCCTCGGGGATGGCCGTGACCACACGGTGCACGGTCTCCATCGCCCCGATCTTCGCGCGGATGTCGCCCTCGGCCAGTTCATGGCGTTGTCTAGAACGATCGAGCAGCGTCATCAGGCGATCGATACGCCTCGCATAGGCCGCAGGGCTGTAGACGTGCTCCAGCACCCGCTTGTAGTCCATGAGGATGTCGCGCAGCGGGCGGACCGGATCGAAGTTGATCCCGCTCGTGCACTGATCGGCGCCGATGGTCGGTGCCACATCGTGGCCCGGATGCAGCCGGCCTTCGCGGGCGAGGCGACGCGTGAGCTGCGTGTTCGGCAAGGCATAGAGCAGGCCGACCATGGCGACCGGGATGGCGGCCTCCTCGATGAAGTCGATCATGGCCTCCGCCATCGAGACCTTCTCGCTGTCGAAGCCGACGATGAAGCCCGCGGTGACGAGCATGCCGGCGGCGTAGATCTTGTGGATGCTCTCGGCGATGTTGCGCCGCGTGTTCTGCTTTTTCCGCATCGCGACCAGCGTCGCCGGATCCGGACTTTCGATGCCGACGAAGATGCCGAAGAAATTGGCCCTGCCCATCAGATCCAGCAACTCCGGATCATCGGCGAGGTTGACCGAGGCCTCGGTCGACAATTCGAAGGGATAGCCGTGCGCGCGCTGCCATTCGGCGAGTTGCGGCAGGAACTGCCGCAGCGACTTCTTGTTGCCGATGAAATTGTCATCGACGAAGTCGAGATGGCCGCGATAGCCCATCTGGTAGAGCGTCTCGAGTTCGGCGAACATCTGCGCGTTCGTCTTGGTCCGCGGAACGCGCCCATAGAGCTCGATGATGTCGCAGAACTCGCAGGTGAACGGACAGCCGCGTGAGTACTGCACACCGAGATAGAGATAATCCTCGAATTTGAGCAGGTCGAAGCGCGGCACCGGCGTCTTGGTGACGTCGGCCTGGAACTTCGGTGCGGTGAATACGCCGGAGCGCGCGCCGCTGTCCCAGGCCTCGATGAACGCGTCGATGACGCTCTCGGCCTCGCCGAGCACCTGGAAGTCGGCCCCTTCGTAGATGTGGGGGCTCGACGTCGGATCTGGACCGCCGACGACGACCGGCTTGCCGGCGGCGCGACACAGCTCGATCAGGCGCAGCGTGTCGGCCTGTTGCGGCATCATTCCGCCGGTGAAGACGACATCGGCCCAGGCAAGATCGTCATCATCGAAGGCCGCCGTGTTGCAGTCGATCAGCCGGACCGTCCAGCTTTCCGGCAACATTGCGGCGACGGTGATCAGGCCCAGGGGCGCCGCGGGACGCCGGACGCCCATCAGCTTGCAGGACTCGCCAAAACTCCAGAAGGACTCCGCCGAGAAGAGCGGATAGAGCATCAGCACATTGCAGGAGCGTGTCACGTTCATGGAACCCCATTTTGCTTCGCCGCACTGTATTCAAAGCGGCCCCGTCTTGCACCCCCACCAAAGGGACAAACTGTCGCTAATTCCTAGGCGCGGAACGCACGCGAACGGCGCCCGAGGCCATATACCGCCGTTCACAGACGGGTCGCGCCGCCCGCCCCGGCGCGCGGGGCAACACCGCCCGATCCATAATCTTCCCGTGCCCGCGAGAATCTTCGGCAATTCCCCCTCAGACTGTTGATTTGAACAGTTCCAGTTTGCCGGACACATTGTTCCCCTGAGTCCAATCGGTGGATTGGGCCAATCAGGGGACTGCGATGGCAAACCTAACAATCAACGGAAAAACCTTCACGCTCGACGTCGAACCCGACACACCACTGCTCTGGGCGATTCGCGAGAATGCCGGACTGACCGGCACAAAATATGGCTGTGGCATTGCACAATGCGGCGCCTGCACCGTTCATATCGATGGCGTCGCCACCCGCTCCTGCGGCATATCCGTCAGCGAGGCCGAGGGCAAGCGTATCACCACTATCGAAGGGCTTGCAGCCGGCGGCACGCTGCACAAGGTGCAGGAGGCCTGGATCGCCCAGGACGTTCCGCAATGCGGTTATTGCCAGAGCGGCATGATCATGGCGGTGGCGGCGCTCCTGAATGAGAAGCCGAAACCGACCGACGCCGACATCGACGAGGCCATCACCAATATCTGCCGCTGCGGCACCTTCCAGCAGGTGCGCGAGGCGATCCACACGATCGCAAGCGCATAAGGAGCCGCCCCCATGAACAAGCACGTTTCGCCCCGCATGAATCGCCGTGCCTTCGTGATCGGAAGCGCCACGCTCGGCGCCGGCTTGGCAATCGGCCTCGATATCCCCTTCGGCGGCCCGGCCGTGGTCCGCGCGGCCGACGGCTCGCCCGAGATCAATGCCTGGGTCGTGGTCAGGCCCGACGACACCGTCGTGATCCGTATTGCCCGCTCAGAGATGGGCCAGGGCTCGCTGACCGGCCTCGCCCAGCTCGTCGCCGAGGAGCTGGAATGCGACTGGACCAAGGTCACGACCGAGTATCCGACTCCCGGCCAGAGCGTCGCCCGCAAGCGTGCCTGGGGCGATTTCTCGACCGGCGGCAGCCGCGGCATCCGCAGCTCTCAAGACTATGTCCGCAAGGGCGGCGCCACCGCGCGCGTGATGCTGATCCAGGCCGCGGCCGATGGATGGAAGGTGCCGGCCTCCGAATGCACGGCGGCCAACAGCGTCATCACCCATACGCCGTCCGGCAAGACCACGACCTACGGCAGGGTCGCCGAGGCTGCGGCGAAACTGACACCGCCGGCCGATGTCAAGCTGAAGGACCCGAAGGACTGGAGGCTGATCGGCAAAGGCGTGAAGCGCCTCGACACTGCCGACAAGACCACGGGCACGATGATCTACGGCATCGACGTCAAGCTGCCGGGCATGCTGAACGCCGCGATCAAGGACTGCCCAGTGTTCGGCGGCACGGTGAAGAGCTTCGACGAAGCCAAGATCACCGACATGAAAGGCGTCAAGAAGGTCGTCAAAGTCGGCGACACCGCGGTCGCGGTCGTTGCCGACACCTGGTGGCACGCCAAGACCGCCTTGGAAGCGTTGCCGATCGTCTGGAACGAGGGCGACAACGCCAAGGTCTCAAGCGAATCGATTGCGAAATGGCTGACTGAGGGCCTCGACAACGAGCAACCGGCCTATGTCGGCAACAAGAACGGCGACGCCAAAGCGGCCATCGCCGGCGCCGCCAGGAAGATCGAGGCCGTCTACAACTATCCCTACCAGAACCATGCCACCATGGAGCCGATGAACGCCACCGCGCTCTACACGGCGGACAAATGCGAGGTCTGGTGCGGCACGCAGAATGGCGAGGCGGCCTTCGCGGCGGTGCTGGAAGCCTCGGGCCTGCCGGCGGAGAAGTGCGATGTGCACAAGGTGATGCCCGGCGGCGGCTTCGGCCGGCGCGGCATGACGGACTACGTCCGCCAGGCCGTCGCAATCGCCAAGCAGATGCCGGGCACACCGATCAAGCTGTTGTGGTCACGCGAAGAGGACATGGCGCACGGCAGGTATCACCCGATCACTCAGTGCAAGATGACCGGCGCGTTCGATGCCAACGACAATCTGGTCGCGCTGCACTACCGCCTGTCCGGACAGTCGATCCTGTTCTCGCTCCGCCCCGAGGCGCTGCAAAACGGCATGGATCCGGCCGCATTCCAGGGCTTCGCCCAATCCGGCGAAGCAGCGTTCGGCTACTCGGTCCCGAACCTCTTGATCGAGCATGCGATGCGCAACCCGCACGTTCCGCCCGGCTTCTGGCGCGGCGTCAACGTCAATCACAACGCGATCTACATGGAATGCTTCATGGACGAGCTGGCCCATGCCGCAGGCCAGGACCCGCTCGAATTCCGCCGCAAGCTGATGGGCAATCACCCCAAGCACCTGGCGGTGCTCAACGCGGTGGCGGAGAAGATCGGTTGGAGCCAGCCGGCGCCGCAGGGCGTCTATCGCGGCATCGCGCAAGTCATGGGCTATGGCAGCTATGTCGCGGGCGCCGCCGAAATCTCGGTGACCGACGGCAGCAAGATCAAGGTGCATCGCATCGTCGCCTCCACTGATCCCGGCTACGTCGTCAATCCCGCGCAGGTGGAGCGGCAAATCGCCGGCTCCTTCGTCTATGGCCTCTCGGCGCTGTTCTACGGCGGCTGCACCGTCAAGGACGGCCGCATCGAGCAGACCAACTTCGATACCTACAACTCGATGCGCATCAACGAGATGCCGAAAGTGGAGGCGGTGATGGTGCCGAGCGGCGGGTTCTGGGGCGGTGTTGGCGAGCCGACCATCGGCGTCGCGGCACCGGCGGTGCTCAACGCCTATTTCGCGGCGACGGGCAAGCGCATCCGCTCGGTACCGCTGCGCGATCAGAACATCACCTTCGCTTGAGACGGCTGCGGCGGCCCAAGAAGAGGGCCGCCGCATCCTTTTGTCCGGATGATGCTCATGACGAGGCGCCCGATGACACGGCGGAATGCCGTGTTCGGCATCGCGGCAGTCGCGGCGCTGGCGCGGTCTTCGATGTCGCGCGCGCAGTCCGCGGGCCGCGTGATCGTGGTCGGCGGCGGCTTCGGCGGCGCGGCCTGTGCCCGCGCGCTGAAGCGGGCCAATGCGACGTTGCAGGTCACGCTGATCGAGCCGAACAAGGTGTTCACCGCCTGCCCGTTCAGCAACGAGGTGATCACGGGCCTGCGCGACATCGAGCTGCAGCAGTTCGGCTATGACAGGCTCGGCACCGAAGGCGTTCGTATTGTCAACCAGGCTGCGACCAAGGTCGATCCGCAGCAGCGAACCGTCACCGTAGCCGATGGCACCTCGCTTCCTTACGATCGTCTCGTGCTCTCGCCCGGCATCGATTTCCACTTCGAGGGTCTGCCCGGCTACGACGAGGCCGCATCGGAGAAGATGCCGCATGCCTGGAAGGCCGGCACGCAGACGCTGCTGCTGCGCAAGCAGCTGGAGGCGATGGAGGATGGCGGCCTCGTCGCCATCGCAATCCCGGCCAATCCGTCGCGCTGCCCGCCGGCTCCCTACGAGCGCGCCAGCCTGATCGCGCATTACCTGAAGACCAGGAAGCCGCGCTCGAAAGTGCTGATCCTCGACGCCAAGGACAGTTTTTCCCAGCAACGGTTGTTCGAGAAGGCATGGAAGGAGCTCTACGGCGACATGATCGAACGCGTCGCGCTGTCGCAAGGAGGCCGCGTCACCTCGGTCGATCCGTTGACCAGGACCATCGTCACCGAGTTCGGCAACTACACCCCTGACGTCGCCAACGTCATTCCGCCGCAGCGCGCAGGTCGCATCGCCGAGATCGCCGGCGCGACGGATGCGACCGGCTGGTGCCCGATCGATCCCGTGACCTTTGAATCGAAACTTGCGCCGAACATCCACGTCATCGGCGACGCCTGTCTTGGCGGCGGCATTCCCAAATCGGCATCCGCGGCGAGCGCACAAGGCAAGGCTTGCGCAGCCGCCATCGTCAACCTGTTCGCAGGCCGCGCGCCGGAGACGCCGCGGCTCATCGGCGTCTGCTACAACACCGTGGCGCCGGGTTACGGCTTCTCGCTCGCCGGCAACTATCAGCCGAAGGGCGACATCTATGCCGAGGTCGAAAGCGGCGCCACCAGCCCGGTCGATGCGCCGCGCGAGCTGCGCGCCCGCGAAGCTGCTGACGCAGAGCACTGGTTTCAAACCGTCACGGCGGACTGCTTTGGCTAGGGCACGATGAGATCAGATTTGTTTGCCAGCCGCGAAGAAGGTGCGCTCCCTCTCCCGCTTGCGGGGGAGGGCTGGGGTGGGGGTGCCTCCGCAATCGACACTCCCGATGTGGNCCCCCACCCGCGCCTTCGGCGCGACCTCCCCCGCAAGCGGGAGAGGTAAGCGGACCATGTGGCCACCTAGGTCATCACGCCGAACACGCGCGGCTGCGGCGCTGATCGCAGCAAGCCTCGTGTTCGCCACCGGCGCGCAAGCCGAGGGGCCCGTGCCCTACAGGATCGCCGGCGACGGCATTCCGGAATCGCTCACGGGTGCACCCGGCGATGCCACGCGCGGCCGCGCGTTGGTTCTCGCGCGCACGACGACCTGCATCCTCTGCCATTCCGGACCATTCCCGGAGACGCGGTTCCAGGGCGATCTAGCACCCGACCTCACGGGTGCGGGGAACCGGTGGTCGGTGAGCCAGTTGCGGCTTCGTCTGGTCGATGCGTCGCACTTCAACCCAGAGACCATCATGCCGTCGTATTATCGCGCTGATGGGCTCGTTCGCGTCGGCCGCAACTTTGCTGGCAAGCCGATCCTGTCAGCCACGGAGATCGAGGATATCGTGGCTTTTCTTGCAACGCTTCGGGACTAGCACCATCCATGCGAACCACGCGACGACAATTCCTCAGTCTTGCCGGAACCGTCACGGCCGCCGGAACGATTCCGATCGTCACGCTGCGGCCGCTCGAGGCGACGCCCGCGATGCTCAACACCGCGATCCGCAACGTCGTCGGCGAAGCACCGATCCGCACCGGCAAGGTGAAGCTCGACATTCCACCGCTGGTCGAGAACGGCAACACCGTGCCGATGACAGTCAGCGTCGCAAGCCCGATGACGGCAACCGATTACGTCAAGAGCATCCACGTCTTCAACGAGAAGAACCCGCAGCCGAACATCGGCAATTTCCATCTCGGCCCCTCGTCCGGACGCGCCCAGGTCTCGACCCGGATCCGGCTCGCCGACAGCCAGAAGGTGGTCGCGATCGCCCGCCTCTCCGACGATTCCTTCTGGCAGGTCGCCGCCGACGTGGTCGTGACGCTCGCCGCCTGCACCGAGGAGGTGAACTGATGGCCGCAGCCCTGATCAACGTTCCGGCAAAAGCCAGGCGCGGTGACGTCATCGAGATCCGCACGCTGACCTCGCACATCATGGAGACCGGCTTTCGCCGCACCGCGGCCGGGGATCTCGTGCCGCGCGACATCATCACGAGCTTCACCTGCCGCTACAACGGCACCGAGATCTTTCGCGCGGATTTCTATCCGGCGATCGCGGCCAATCCATACCTGTCGTTCTTCACGGTCGCGAAGGAGAGCGGCAGGTTCGATTTCGAGTGGATCGGCGACAACGGCTATTCGTCCACCGCATCGGCATCCATCACTGTCGAATGAGCTTTTGGCGTGCGATAGCGCTGGCGGCGCTGTGTGCAGCGGCCCCTGCCCTGCTTGCCGGCGAGATTCCGCCTGAAGCGCGGCGATCCGGCTATTCCTTCATGGGCCCCGACACGCGCGCCATGCAGGACGACGACACGTCCAATCCGGGAATGCTGTTCGTGCTCGACGGCGAGGCGCTGTGGACGAAGAAGGCCGGCAGCGCCGACAAGGCGTGCGCCGACTGCCATGGCGATGCGCGGAGCAGCATGAAAGGTGTCGCGGCGCGCTATCCCGCCTTCGACAAATCGCTCGGCCACCCCGTCACGCTCGACCAGCGCATCAACCTCTGCCGCGCCGATCACCAGCAGGCAACACCACTGCCCTACGAGAGCCGCGATCTCCTGGCGCTGTCCGCCTTCGTCGCGCACCAGTCGCGCGGCTTCGCGATCACGGCCGGCGACGATCCGCAGCTAAAACCCTTCGTCGCGCAGGGCCGCGATCTCTTTATGCGGCGCGAGGGCCAGCTCAACCTCGCATGCACCAACTGCCACGACGACAACTTCGACAAGCGTCTCGCGGGCGCGCCGATCACGCAAGCGCAGCCGACCGGCTATCCGCTCTATCGCCTGGAATGGCAGACGCTGGGCTCGCTCGAGCGGCGCTTACGCAGCTGCATGACCGGCGTGCGCGCGCAAGCCTACGACTACGGTTCGCCCGAGCTGGTCACGCTCGAGCTCTATCTGATGTCACGGGCGCGCGGCCTGCCGATGGAAACGCCGGCCGTGCGTCCCTGATCCGTAGATTGGGACTAGTGGTTCATCACAGTGATTTTGACGTTTTGATACCGAGCCATCCGAGGATAGGCAACTTTTCGGGTGGCAAGAGGATCTCGATGCTTCGAGCGACGCCGGGCTGGCGACGAATGAACCCGTTGCGTTCGAGGGTGAGGATCATCTGGTGGACTGACGGCGGGCTGACGCGGAAATGCCGCTGGATGTCGGCCTCGGCGGGCGGCTGTCCGAACATGTACGAGTAGGTATGGATGAAAGCGAGATAGTGTCCCTGCTTCTCGGTGAAGTGCGCGCCTGATTTTTGACTCATAGCTGGATTCGTCCCGGCCTCCGACAAGGAGGCGAAGCATGAATGTACGTTATCGGGTCGAATTGAGCCAAGCCGAGCGGGACGAACTGACGGCAATGCTCGGCGGCGGCACGCATTCCGCCCGCAAACTCAAACGGGCTCAGATTGTGCTGGCGGCCGATTCAGGCAGCTGCGACGCGGAGATTGCCCGAACCGTCCGGGTCAGCCTTTCCACCGTCGGCCGGACCAAACGCCGTTTCGTAGAAGGCAATCTGGAGCGGGCCTTGAGTGAGGAGCCGCGTCCGGGCGCGGAACGCAAGCTGACAGGCAAGGAAGAGGCCCTGCTGGTGGCGACGGCATGCGCCAAGCCGCCCGCCGGCCGCAAACGCTGGACGCTGACATTGCTGGCCGACGCGATGGTCAAGCTCACCGATCACGCCAGCCTGTCGGGCGAGACCGTGCGCCGCCGGCTGGCCGACAACGACCTCAAGCCGTGGCGCCGGGATATGTGGTGCATTCCTCATGTCGACGGCGAATACGTCGCCCGGATGGAGGATGTGCTCGATCTCTACGCCGAGGCGCCGGATCCCGAGCGGCCCCTGGTTTGCTTCGACGAGACCCCAGTCCAGCTGATCGGCGAGGTACGCCAGCCGATCCCTGCCCAACCGGGACAGCGCGAGCGCTACGATTACGAATATCGCCGCAACGGTACCGTCAATCTCTTCGTCACCTTCGATCCGCATCGCGGCTGGCGCAATGTCAAGGTTACAGACCACCGCGCCGCGGTCGACTACGCGCACTGCATGCGCGAACTCGTCGACGTCCACTATCCCAATGCCGCCTGCATCCGTGTGGTGCAGGACAATCTGTCGATTCATACGGCCGGCGCGCTATATCAGGCATTTGCGCCTGCCGAGGCCCGTCGCATCCTGCGCCGCCTCGAGTTCCACTACACCCCGAAACACGCCAGCTGGCTCAATATGGTCGAGTGCGAGATCAGCGTGCTGCAGCGCCAGTGTCTCGGCCGTCGCATCGACGATCCCAAAAGGCTTCGAAAAGAAATCGCAGCATGGCAACGGCAGCGAAACAAGGCGCGAGACCGCATCAAATGGATGTTCACAACCGACAAAGCCCGCGCCAAACTCGGTCGCGCCTATCCAGTTGCCGCCAAAGAGTCAAAACCACTGTGATGAACCACTAG
>NZ_LSEF01000083.1 GCF_001641695.1 Bradyrhizobium neotropicale | reverse complement strand
GTTCAAATAGGCAGTCGTGCGCTGGGTAAACAGCCGGCAATCACCCACGGAGTCTGTTGCACTGAACAGCCCGCCAACTAACCGGCCAGACATACCGGACAAACCGGGTTCGCGCGCGATCAATGCGTCACGGCCCAATACCTCGACGGAGCCGTCGCCATGATCCTCGATCGAGGCCACATAGGTGCTGAACTGCGCCTTATCCTGAAACAAATAGAGCCCTCCCTGATGCCGGATCTCCGCCGGCAGGTTCATCTCGACTTCGGCGGCGGCAGCGAGATCACGGCTGTAACGGCTCAAACGTTGCAGCTTGTCGGTATTCCTGCGATGAGCCGACGGGGAACAGTTGAGCAGGAACTCAACTCCCCAGCGCCAGAGCGTTGGATCCGTCAGGCGGGTTACTTTCACCGATGGGTCACGCCCGGCGAAAGCGTTGATCATGGCAGCAGGCGCTCCCGGTCCCGCCCAGGCCTTTGCATGCCCGACAGCGATGATACCTGCATTTGCGCGGCTGCACATTTCGGCCGGACCGGATAACGCGTCGATGACAGCCACATTTAGGCCGCGCTTCGCCAAGGCATATGCGGTCATAATCCCGGCTACGCCCGCGCCGATCACGATGATGAGATCGCTACCAGTTCGAGTTGCGTCACTCATACAACAACCTTTCAAGAGATCAACGCCACACTCACTCGCGCTTGCCCGGTCTGGACACGCTATGGCACGTTCTTTAGAATAAAGGCTGGGTCACTTGCGGCCCCTGAAGTCCGCTTTCAACGGTTGGAGGAATTGTCCTGAGCTAGGACCCCCATGAACGCGGGTGGCTATCCACAAAATCAATGCATCTTCCTCGCCCGCCGAGACCAGCGCGTGCCCCATGGTCGAATCGAAGTAACTGCAATCGCCCGGCGAAAGACGAATGGGTGCATAGTGTTCGGTATACAACAGCACTTCACCCGACAAGACATAGAAGAATTCTTCCCACATATGCCCCCTCAATTTTGGAGAACTCCTTGATTGAGTGCGCATGCACACGCGTCAGAAGGGGCGTGAACTGTTTGGCTGAAAGCTCCCCGGCGAGCATTTCATATTCGTAATGGGGCGTCTTCTGCAGAATTCCTTTGGCCTCCCTGGTCACGACCAAGCGTCCCGCCGCGTCGACCTTGTTGGGGGTGTTGCCAAAGAGCTCCGTCACGTCGACATCAAGTCCCGTGGCAAGACCTAGGATTGTGTCGTAGGTCGGCGAAACCTGACTGTTTTCTATTTTCGATAGGGCGGAAACGGAGAGTCCTGATTGCTGCGCCAGATCATTCAGAGTGAGGCCGAACTGCTTTCGTAGGTTTTGGACAGTAATGCCGATCGGCGGGTACTTATTCCGGTTCACGTATCCATCCCAGCTGTGCCATCAACATTTCACTTCCGCCGCATATTCGGTCAGCCTGTTGAACATGGCTGAGGATATCGTTACAGATCCTTTGTCTTGGATGCGCCACCGACGCAATCCTGGGTAGCTTTCCATTCCCGCATCTCGGAGCATGGCGATAAATTGACTGCTGCGATCGGAGAACCCGCCTGGCTCGGAAAAGGAAGGATCGATTCCGATGATGATCTGTCCTGTATGCGGCGTCTGAGCGCCGGGATGAGCGGACCAATCTACTTCTGAGGAGAACTTGCCCCCCGTCAACCCGGCAACCATTAGTTCGACCATCAGAGAAATCGCCGACCCCTTGTGCCCGCCGAAAGGCACGAGCGCTCCACCATTAAGGATCTTGTTCGGATCCGTCGTCGGCTCGCCACTGCTGTCCACTCCAATACCTGGCGGCAACGTACGGCCTTCACGAGCCGCAAGCTGCACGTCACCATTGGCCATTGAGGTTGTTGCGAAGTCAAAAACTAGCGGAGCCTCTCCCCTGATCGGCGCGGCGAAAGCAAAAGGGTTGGTCCCGAGAAGTGGCTTCTTTGCGCCTACCGGAATTGAACAACCAAAGCTATTGACCATAGAGATCGCAATCAGCCCTTCCTGTGCGAAGGGCGTTACATCCGGCCAGAGTGCGGCGAGATGATGCGATCCACGTATCGATAGCAGTGCGACGCCGTTTTCGCGAATCCGCTGAACGAAAATGTCGCGTGCCGCATGCAGAGCGACCTGCGCGAAGCCGTTCTTTGCATCGACGAAAACATAGGCAGGTGATTTCGAATATATCTCAGGCCCTGCCGCGCCATCAATCCAGCCCGAACGCAGAGAGGAGACATAACCGTCTACCCGGAATACGCCATGGCTGAACGAGCCAGCCGCTTCGGCGCCAGCACAGTTGGCGGCGAGAATGCTGGCGGTCGCGGAGGAGCAGCCGTTTCTCTCAAAGATACGCGCTAGAAGACCCTTTAACGCCTCTAGGGAAACGTCCACAGTACCAGACCGAACGCTCAATGGGTCGTTCCTTGTTTTATACTATCGGGATCACTGAGCGATATAGGACGGATGCTCATGCATTGCCTCCCGAGCGGCAGTGTCGACTCTCAGAACAGGGACGCCGGCACCTGGTGCAACCGTCAGTGTAGAGTTGAGTAGAAGCTGCGTATAAGGATGGCGAGGATCTTCAAAGACACGTTCGGAAGCATTCATTTCGACGATCCGGCCAAGATACATAACCGCCACGCGCGTTGTCATATGCTGGATCACGCTGTGGCTGATCATGACGTAGGTCAGATTGAATTCCTCGCGCAGCTCCAAGAGCAGGTTGAGCACCTGGGGTTGAACCGACACATCAAGCGCCGAGGTCGGCTCGTCGCATATCAGCAGCTTGGGGCGTGAGATCAGAGCTCTGGCGATGGCAACGCGCTGCCGTTGGCCGCCCGACATTTGGCTGGGATAGGCTTCGAGGAAGCGTAACGGCAATCCTACAATGTCGGGGATCTTTCGCGCGCGTTCTTGCCGCTTCACCGACGCGCCCTCGCCCCGCAAATAGAGCGGACAGGCCACGAACTTGCCCACAGTCTGGCGCGGGTTCAAGGACGAGTACGGGTCCTGGAAAATGAATCCCACCCGTTCAGCGATCTGCCGACCTGCCATATCAGAAATCGACCGACCATCCAGCAGAACCTCTCCTTGGGTCGGCAGGAGCAGTCCCAGCATGATTTTTGCGAGCGTGCTTTTTCCAGACCCGGAATCTCCGACAATGCCAAGAACGTCGCTTCTCTCGACGCGGATCGAGACTTCGTCCACAGCACGCACCGTCGCGCTTTGAACCGATTTTTTCATAATAGCCCTTGGAGTAGATCGGCACATTGTCGGAAAGCATTTCTAGTGCCAGAAGATAAGGCGCATTCATGGTCAGCCGGACCGTGTCTTGATCAAGTTTTTCGGCCTTGTCGATCCAGTTTACAGCGGCGTAGCGCGCAGGAAATCACGGCGAGAGACGAGATTTAGCGTAACGACATCGTCGGCGGTCAGAAGAGCGCCATCGTAGAATTTGACGCCCTTTCGAATCTTGAAATCAATCTGGGTGTCGGAAATGAACTTATAGGATTCGGCCAGTTCCAGAACAAATTTGTTGGATTTGAAAGTCTTTCGACACAAGACCGTCGCAAAGGATGCGGCCAATGTTGAGCGCTTCACGGCTCACTGCCTGGCAACAGTCAAGCGTTTCGATCTCATTGCCGAAACCGACATTGAGTGTATCGTCCGCCTTCCCCGCGAAAGCCGGCTGGCTGAGTGCGATAAAGGCGAGGAGCCCGAGCGCGACTTTGTATTCGTCACAGCGTCTTTCACAGCAGCTCCCCTGTTGTTGAATAGCAATGAGTGCCGGCGCACCGTTTAAGTTGGTCAGTACCAGCTCCGTCTTCATTCCCCCCAGATGGTTTCGTAGATTCGCAGCAGGTTTTCGCCGTAAAGCTTGCGAATGTCTTCGCCCGTAAAACCGCGCCGCAGCAGGGCGTCGGTCAACGCCGGCATGGTTTTAGGAGTCTCGATTCCTGCTGGATAGTAATATGGCGGCTCGGGGTAAGCCTTTGGGCTCCACTCGTTATTATCCAAAAGTTTCTTGTAGATGGTCATCGCCGTGTGATCGTCACAATACGGCGACTGAAGATTAGAATAATCTATTCCGAGCGTGATGTACTCGGTACCGACGAGATCGCTCATATATGCGATATGATCAATGAATTGATCGATCGTCGGACGCCTGTCCCCGGAAACAAAGGCTGGAAAGCCTACCACGCCGATCGTGCCACCGTTCTCAGCGATTGCCTTGATCAGTTCGTCGGAAACGTTGCGGGGCGATGGATAAACGGATTTGGCATTCGCATGCGAAATGATCACAGGCGCCGAAGAATGTTCGATCGCGTCCATCGTCGTCTGTACGCCGGTATGCGAGCAATCGACGATCATGCGAGCTTGGTTCATCCGCTCGACTACTTGCAGTCCAAAGCGGCTCAGGCCGGCATCCGTACGCTCTTCGCAGCCATCGCCGAGACGATTTTTCACGTTGTACGCCAGCTGCATGGCGCCGACACCCAGCGCTTTGAAAGCGTCAACCAGGTCAAGGCTATCCTCGATCGGCGTGGACCCCTGGATGTGCATGATAATGCCCGTCTTGCCCAACGCCTTGGCTTTCCGAATATCGGCAGCAGTACGGACCAATATCAGATCGTCGCGCTGTCGCAGTAGCTTATGCCACGCTCCGATCATCCGCAGCGTTCCCCCAGTGCCGTCCCACCCCCCGACGGTTGGAGCGATCGCGGTCAGACCGCCGGCTCGATAGTCCGCTATTCGCGCGCCGGCTCGATAGCCCGCTACATGGTCATCCACAAGTGGAGCCACTGCATCAATTATGATCGCGCTGTCATGAAGTTCTGTTGCGCTTTGGCTCATTGAATTGCTTCCCTTTCGTCTTGCTCTCGAACCTGGCTGTCAATCGAAAGCCCCAAGGAGACGCGCAGTGAGGGCGTAGTCCTCACAACGAGCGTCCATGTCTTCTTGTAAATAATTGTCCTAAAGCAAAAATATTGGCGGCTATTTCTCTCACTCGACGCAGAAATTCTGCAACGCCTGAGGGCGCCTCTCTGGAATCCGGCATTCATATGGATGATTGCGGGCTACTACTTTCAGCCGTTGATACGATCCGGATCTGGCGCCGTCCGTGGCAGCGACGATAAAACCTCGCGACTGGACCTTGTGGCCTTGGATGGCCTGGTAGGCGACGGCCTTGGCCACGTGCGACTTTCCGGTGCCGGGCTTACCAATGAGCAGTGCGTTTTCACCGACGGCGACAAACTTCAGCGTGTGCAGCTGGAAGCAGGCCTGACGCGGCAGATTGGGATTGAAGGACCAGTCGAACTCCGCGAGCGTGAGTTTCTCTTCGAGCCCGGATTGCTGGTAGCGGCGAGCGATGAGACAGGACTGACGACGATCGAGTTCGTCCTGCAGGAGCAAGCAGAACGTCTCGAGGAACGGTTGGCTGGCGCCCTGGGCCTGCAGGACACGGGTCTCGAGCGTGTCGCGTATGCCCGACAACCGAAATTGCCGTAGGCAGCGATCGATTTCGATCAAGGTCATGGTCATTCGGAAGAGCTCCTGTGGAGGTCGAAAGGCTGAGTTGATCGGCAATCAAGGTCTCGGTGAAAGCGCTCGCGTCGTCGGAGCTGGCCGGGGTTGCGGAGGCGACGCGAGCGCGGTTTGTTGCACGCTGATCATCGCCGTTGTTGATTGGCGGGCTCTCGTTGCTGGCACGGTTCTGGGCGCCGAGGCGAAAGAGTTCGCCGTATTCGTCCGCAGGACGGATCAGTGGATGATCCTGCGTCAGCGGCAGCGTGAGTTGTGGTGCTTGATCGAGGCGCTCGAGCGCCTGCTCGAACAATCGCTCGACGATGGCGCGCACCTGTTTGTAGCGATGGATGTGATGACGCACCGCGTGATCGCAGGCCTGCTCGACGAGCCGGGCGGGATACTTCTTCGCCAGTCCGACAATGCCCCACATCGCGCGTTGTCCGACGCGGCCTTCGGTGTCGAACAGGTGCTGACAGAGCGGCTACGCTTGCGGTCCGATGTCGCCGGCGCTTGCCAGCAGGAAGGCGGTCTAGCGGGATGGATTGAATGGGCGCTCGTTGTCCGGCAGTTCGAGCGAACCCGGCCGTGCGGCGCGGGCATGAACGCTGAACGCGCAGCAGCGCCTGGGTGGTGCGGTCGCGGATCTCGATCGTCGTCTCGTAGAGCCGTACCACGACCTGGCTGCCGATCGGCGCGGGGCGCGCGGCATAGTCGCTGTGGTCCACCCGCACGGTGGTGTCATCGTAGACGGTGCGCACGAGCTCGGAGAAACAACGGAAGCCGGTCGCAGGCAATGGCCGCAGATGCGGCTTCTCTTCCTGGAACATGGCCTCGACCTGACGCCTTGTGCTGCCGTGGATGCGTTTGGACGCCCAGTTCGCCCCCCAGTGCTCCAGAAACCTGTTCTGAGCTTCGAGCGACTCGAAGCGCCGCCCGGTGAGCGCGATGCCCTGGGTGTGCTGGATCGCGTTCTCCACGATCCCCTTGCCGTTCGGGTCCCGCACCCGCGCCGGATCGGCGACGACGCCGTAATGCGCGAGCACCGCGCCGTAGAGCCGGTTGAGCTCGGGCTCGTACAGG
Source organism: Bradyrhizobium neotropicale (assembly GCF_001641695.1). GTDB lineage: Bacteria > Pseudomonadota > Alphaproteobacteria > Rhizobiales > Xanthobacteraceae > Bradyrhizobium > Bradyrhizobium neotropicale. The sequence continues at coordinate 2,329 of NZ_LSEF01000083.1, read as the reverse complement.
TCGGGCGTGATGACGCCTTCCTTGAGATTATCGAGCACGACATAGCCGACGGCGCCGCCGAAATACCGGAAAGCCTCTTGGTGGAGCTGTGCCCAGATCTGCTGGCTCGACTTCCAGGCCGCCCGCCGGAAGCTGCGCCGCGAGTAGCGCTGGGTCATCACGAGAGGCGCGGCCGGCGGTAACGACCGCTCTTCGGACCGCGGGTCAGCGCGCCTTCGCCATAATCGACCTAGGCTTCCTCGCCGGGGGCAAACTCAAGACGGTCAAACTGTTTGGGATCGATGTGGCGCAGGGCGCGCATGAAACGCTTGACGCTCTCGTAGCTGGCAGTGAAGCCGAACTGATCAACCAGATCCTGGTAGATCGCCTGCGCATTGCGCTTCAGACGGACCTGCCGTTTCGATCCATTCCCGATGCGGTTCACAGGCTGAGCGGGCGAAATCAAACGTCTTGACGGCCACCTTCACTCCGATAGCCGGCGGTCGCGGAGGTGGGGGAGTTTGCCCATCGGCGGCCTCGGTCACCCCGGCGGAATTTGCCTCCGCCGCTCGCCGGGATGCGAAAATCGCCTGGTAGTGCCGGATCGTCTTGCGGTCGATCCCCGTCAGCCGCTGGATCTCTCGTTGGCTCGTCTGGCGCTCAAGTAACGTAAATACAGTGCTTTGCAGACGCGGCTTCGAGACATTCAATTCCCCGTCCCCTCTTCCCTAAAAGGGGGCGAAAATAAACGTCCTGCTACGCGCTTTGCGGCCGATCAGCCGCCCAGCCAGGCGGAATCAGGTGGGGGGAGTTTGAGGTGACCTCACCCGGAGTATTTTGACCGATCGTCGGAGGGTTGCGGGTACCGCCATGCCGACTAGTGGTTCATCACAGTGATTTTGACGTTTTGATACCGAGCCATCCGAGGATAGGCAACTTTTCGGGTGGCAAGAGGATCTCGATGCTTCGAGCGACGCCGGGCTGGCGACGAATGAACCCGTTGCGTTCGAGGGTGAGGATCATCTGGTGGACTGACGGCGGGCTGACGCGGAAATGCCGCTGGATGTCGGCCTCGGCGGGCGGCTGTCCGAACATGTACGAGTAGGTATGGATGAAAGCGAGATAGTGTCCCTGCTTCTCGGTGAAGTGCGCGCCTGATTTTTGACTCATAGCTGGATTCGTCCCGGCCTCCGACAAGGAGGCGAAGCATGAATGTACGTTATCGGGTCGAATTGAGCCAAGCCGAGCGGGACGAACTGACGGCAATGCTCGGCGGCGGCACGCATTCCGCCCGCAAACTCAAACGGGCTCAGATTGTGCTGGCGGCCGATTCAGGCAGCTGCGACGCGGAGATTGCCCGAACCGTCCGGGTCAGCCTTTCCACCGTCGGCCGGACCAAACGCCGTTTCGTAGAAGGCAATCTGGAGCGGGCCTTGAGTGAGGAGCCGCGTCCGGGCGCGGAACGCAAGCTGACAGGCAAGGAAGAGGCCCTGCTGGTGGCGACGGCATGCGCCAAGCCGCCCGCCGGCCGCAAACGCTGGACGCTGACATTGCTGGCCGACGCGATGGTCAAGCTCACCGATCACGCCAGCCTGTCGGGCGAGACCGTGCGCCGCCGGCTGGCCGACAACGACCTCAAGCCGTGGCGCCGGGATATGTGGTGCATTCCTCATGTCGACGGCGAATACGTCGCCCGGATGGAGGATGTGCTCGATCTCTACGCCGAGGCGCCGGATCCCGAGCGGCCCCTGGTTTGCTTCGACGAGACCCCAGTCCAGCTGATCGGCGAGGTACGCCAGCCGATCCCTGCCCAACCGGGACAGCGCGAGCGCTACGATTACGAATATCGCCGCAACGGTACCGTCAATCTCTTCGTCACCTTCGATCCGCATCGCGGCTGGCGCAATGTCAAGGTTACAGACCACCGCGCCGCGGTCGACTACGCGCACTGCATGCGCGAACTCGTCGACGTCCACTATCCCAATGCCGCCTGCATCCGTGTGGTGCAGGACAATCTGTCGATTCATACGGCCGGCGCGCTATATCAGGCATTTGCGCCTGCCGAGGCCCGTCGCATCCTGCGCCGCCTCGAGTTCCACTACACCCCGAAACACGCCAGCTGGCTCAATATGGTCGAGTGCGAGATCAGCGTGCTGCAGCGCCAGTGTCTCGGCCGTCGCATCGACGATCCCAAAAGGCTTCGAAAAGAAATCGCAGCATGGCAACGGCAGCGAAACAAGGCGCGAGACCGCATCAAATGGATGTTCACAACCGACAAAGCCCGCGCCAAACTCGGTCGCGCCTATCCAGTTGCCGCCAAAGAGTCAAAACCACTGTGATGAACCACTAG
>NZ_LSEF01000082.1 GCF_001641695.1 Bradyrhizobium neotropicale | reverse complement strand
GTCGTCTCCGGCACCACGCTCGCAACACTCGATCCCACCGCGCTGGCGCAGACCGATCGCACGCTGATGGATTTCACCGGCGGGGTGTCCTCGCTGGTGCAGGGCCGCCTGAACGGCACTGGCGCAGCCGGCAGCAACATGATGGCGATGGCCTATGCGCCGGAGACGGCGCAAGCCGGTCCCTTTACCAAGGCACCACGTAGCCTCTGGACCGATCCGGCGCCGATCACGGTCTGGGCCAACAGCTTTGGCGGCCAGCGTATCCAGGACGAGACCGCCGCGACCCTGCGCGCGACTTCCACGGCCTGGGCCGGGGCGATCGGCATCGACCGCAAGGTGCAGCCGAACTGGCTGGTCGGCGCCTTCCTCGGCGGCGGGCAGGGCGGCCTCTCGGTCGATCTCAACTCGCAATCGGTCGACACCAACTACGTGTTTGCCGGGGCCTATGGTCGCTTCGAATGGGTCTCGCAGTTCTTCGACTTCACGATCCAGGGCGGCAACGCCGACAACAAGTCGCGCCGCCTGGTGCTCAACAACGCCGCGGTGGGCGGCATGGAGACCGCGACCGCCAACTACAGTGGCTGGTACGTCAGCCCGGAGATCGCCTATGGCTACAAGCTCGAAATCGGCAACGGCTATCTGCTCACGCCGACCGCGCGGCTGCGCTACGTCGCGGGCCGGTTCGACGGCTACAGCGAGACCGGCTCGGCGCAGGGGCTCTCGGTCGGCGGCCGCACGCTGCAGGACTTTGAAGAGCGCGGCGAGGTCGATCTCTCGCGGGTGACGAGCCTTGGCGGCGGCGAGCTCAAGGCCAACATCCATGGGGGCGTGATCGCGCTCCAGCGCGTCGGCGACACCACCATCAACGCGGTGCTGATTGGGCAGAACCTGGCCTTCGTGACGCCGGGCAGCCGCAGCGCCGTCGGTGCGGTGGCCGGCTTCGGCTTCGACTACCGCACCAGCCGGAACGTGTCGGTGTTCGGAGCGGTCGAGGGCATGATGATGTCCGACCAGAGCCGGACCGGCACCGCCAAGGGCGGGGTACGCGTCGCGTTCTGAGCCGCGGGACGGCGCTGCAGATTTGCAACAGCGCCGAGCAGAAGCCCGTCGGTTCGTTTCGAGCATGAACACCGTCGCTCCCGTCCAAGCTGTAAAACAAAGCGAGCTCTAGTTTCAAGCGACATGGACGGTCGAGTCGGCAGTGTCTCGCCGGTCGTCAACTGAGGACGTCGTCGCGTGCGGACGAACGGCAACCCGCCGCCGCGCGCCGACGGAGAAGTGGGGAATGGAAATGAAACGAAGGCTTCTCTCGACGGTCAGCCGCCGTCTGCTGCGGATCCAAGCGCCCGCGCTCCTGCTGGCGCCGTGGATCATGGCCGAGCCCGCGGAAGCCGCATGCACGCCGCCATCGCCGGTCAATGGCACCGTCGTCACCTGCACCGGTGCGACCGACAATGCCAATGGCACGATTGGCTACGGATCGGCGACAGACATCGGAAACACCATCAACGTGGTGTCCGGCGCGAGGGTGTCGGGTTCGAGTTCGGGCATCACGCTCATGCAGGGCAAGGTCAACAGCAGCGGGCAGATCATCGGTGGTGACGTGACGGCGAACGGCGCCACAGGCATCTTCGCGCAGGGAGATTTGAACCTCAAGCTGGAGGGAAATATAGCCTCAACCGGAATTCTCGCGGTTGGCACCAACGCCGTCGGCGTAAGCAGTGGCGGCACGATGAATGTGGAGAATGCAGGAAGCATCACCGCGACCGGAACGAACGGCTTTGCGATCTTCTCCGGTGAGACGGGCAAGGTGCAGCTGGACAATGCGGGCCAAATTTCAGCGGCGGTCATGGCCGTTACTGCGGGCACGGTTGTCGTGTCCTCCAACTCCGGTACCATTTCGGGAGGGACCCAGGGCATCCGGGGCTCCACCGTTACTGTGGTCAATGGGAGCAGCGGCAGTATCCTGGCGCGCGACCCCGGCGGCTTCGCCATTCAAACCCTCTCGGACGCCACGGTGTCCGACGCCGGAACGATCCAGGCGTCGGCCCTTGGCGGCGTCGCGATTGTCGGCGGCACGATCAATGTGACGGCCAACTCCGGCAAGATTCTGGGGGAGGCGAAGGCGATTGCGGCCGATGACGGCGTCACCGTGAACAATCTAAGCGCAGGTGTCATTTCACAGACTTCGACAACGGGTAGTGCCATCTTCTCTCTGACCGCGGTGACGGTGGCGAACGCCGGTACGATCGCGGGGCACGCGGCTGCGATATCCGCCGATACTGTGTCTCTGACAAATCTCCGTGGTGGCAGTATCAGCGGCGCCGGCGCCGGCGTTCTCGCCAGAGCATCGGTCACCGTTGACAACGCCGGATCGATCTCGGGCGGTGGAAGCGCTATCATATCGCAACGTGGCGACGTGACGTTGACCAACGCCGTGACCGGCGTAATTACGTCGACGGGTCACACGGTCCTCGCGGACGGAGGAGGCCAAATCGGGACGGGCAACGTCATCGTCACAAACGCCGGTACGATCCGCTCCTCGGCGGCCTCGGCCGGGACGGCCATAAACGCTAACAATCTTGCGACCGTGATCAATTCCGGCACGATCGACGGCGGCGAGTTCGGGCAGGGGATCGTCGGCGAGAACGTCAAGCTGACGAATGTCAGCGGAGAAACCATCAGTGGCGCCAGCGCGCTCAGCGCGAGCACTTCTGTGATCGTGGATAATGCCGGGGTCATCTCCGGCACAAATCTCTTTGGCGTCGCCGCCAACAAGGACGTCACCATTCGCAACAGCGGCAGCATATCGGGAGCCGGAACCGGAATATTCGCCGGCACGGCCACCATCACCAACTCCGGCAGCATCACGGGCCGTCTTGGCATCCAGGCGAATGACGCTGCCACGATCACGAACTCCGGCACGATCACCGGCACTGGTAGATTTGCGATTCAGCTATCGAACAAGGCCGACACTCTGACGCTCTTGCCGGGCTCGAAGATCAACGGCGTGGTCGATTTCGGCTTCGGTGCCGACGTGGTCAACATTAATCTCTCGCCGATCAGCAGCAGGGTGTCGTCGCTGACGACGATCAATCTGCCGACCTTCGTCAACTTCGAAGGTGTCATCAACACAAACGTTTCGAACGGCGGCTTCAACGGCCCGTCAGTCGTCTCCGGCACCACGCTCGCAACACTCGATCCCACCGCGCTGGCGCAGACCGATCGCACGCTGATGGATTTCACCGGCGGGGTGTCCTCGCTGGTGCAGGGCCGCCTGAACGGCACTGGCGCAGCCGGCAGCAACATGATGGCGATGGCCTATGCGCCGGAGACGGCGCAAGCCGGTCCCTTTACCAAGGCACCACGTAGCCTCTGGACCGATCCGGCGCCGATCACGGTCTGGGCCAACAGCTTTGGCGGCCAGCGTATCCAGGACGAGACCGCCGCGACCCTGCGCGCGACTTCCACGGCCTGGGCCGGGGCGATCGGCATCGACCGCAAGGTGCAGCCGAACTGGCTGGTCGGCGCCTTCCTCGGCGGCGGGCAGGGCGGCCTCTCGGTCGATCTCAACTCGCAATCGGTCGACACCAACTACGTGTTTGCCGGGGCCTATGGTCGCTTCGAATGGGTCTCGCAGTTCTTCGACTTCACGATCCAGGGCGGCAACGCCGACAACAAGTCGCGCCGCCTGGTGCTCAACAACGCCGCGGTGGGCGGCATGGAGACCGCGACCGCCAACTACAGTGGCTGGTACGTCAGCCCGGAGATCGCCTATGGCTACAAGCTCGAAATCGGCAACGGCTATCTGCTCACGCCGACCGCGCGGCTGCGCTACGTCGCGGGCCGGTTCGACGGCTACAGCGAGACCGGCTCGGCGCAGGGGCTCTCGGTCGGCGGCCGCACGCTGCAGGACTTTGAAGAGCGCGGCGAGGTCGATCTCTCGCGGGTGACGAGCCTTGGCGGCGGCGAGCTCAAGGCCAACATCCATGGGGGCGTGATCGCGCTCCAGCGCGTCGGCGACACCACCATCAACGCGGTGCTGATTGGGCAGAACCTGGCCTTCGTGACGCCGGGCAGCCGCAGCGCCGTCGGTGCGGTGGCCGGCTTCGGCTTCGACTACCGCACCAGCCGGAACGTGTCGGTGTTCGGAGCGGT
>NZ_LSEF01000081.1 GCF_001641695.1 Bradyrhizobium neotropicale | reverse complement strand
GAGCTATGCGGAATTTTGGGTGACGAGGCGATCAGGCGGCGTGGTTTGCCGGCACTTGGATAACCTCGATGCCGTCGTTGAATCTGACACCTGCGATGAGCTTCGGCAACTGATTTGTGCCCTTGAGCCGTCGCCAGGTTTTTGATGCAGCCATGACCAGCTTGAACACCATCAGCCTGGCGGTGGTCGGCGACAACGAACCCTTGGTGCGCACCGTCCGGTGCCGCACGGTGGCGAACACGCTCTCGATGGGATTGCTGGTGCGCAGGTGATCCCAATGCTCGGCAGGAAAGTCGTAGAAGGCCAGCAGGACGCTGCGATCCTTGACCAGACATTCGACCGCCCGACCGTACTTGGCACGGTATTTCTCGGCAAAGACGTCGATCGCTGCTTCGGCGGACGCCCGGTTCGGCGCCCAGTAGACCTCGCGCAGGTCCTTCTTCATGGTGGCCTGCACCGAGAGCGGGACCTTGTCGAGGACATTCACGGTCTTATGCACCCAGCAGCGCTGGTGCCGCGTGCCTGGAAAGACCTCCTCGAGCGCCTTCCAGAAGCCGAGCGCGCCGTCGCCGACGGCAATTTCGGGCGCGATCTGCAATCCGCGCTGTTTGACGTCGATCAGGAGCTCACGCCAGCTCTGCGCGCTCTCCCGCACCCCGACCTGGAAGCCGATCAATTCCTTCTTGCCTTCCGGCGTCGCGCCGATCAGCACTAGCATGCACTCGCCGTGGTCTTCCATGCGGGCCTGCAGGAAGACGCCATCGGCCCACACGTACGCATATCGGCGCGCCGACAGATCGCGCCTCTGCCAGCGCTCGTACTCGCCTTGCCACTCGGCCGTCAGCCGGGACACCACCGCGGGCGATAGGTTCGGCGCGTCCTTGCCCAGCAAGGCCGTCAGCGCCTCCTGGAAATCGCCGGTCGAAAGGCCGCGCAGGTAGAGCACCGGCAACAGCGCATCCAGGCTTCGAGTCCGCCGTGCCCACAGCGGCAGGATCGCCGAGCTGAACCGGATCCGCTCGCCATCGCCGGCCGCTCCGCGATCCCGAATCTTCGCCCGCGCCACCTCGACCGGGCCGATGCCGGTCGCAATCGTTCGCGCCGGGCCGTAACCATGCCGCACGACACGGGCGCGTCCGTCGGCAAGCTTCAAATCCTTCACTGTGGCAAGAAAGGTCTCGACTTCGGCCTCGACCGCCTGCGCCAGAAGCTGCCGCGCACCGGCGCGCAGGATATTGGTCAGTGGATCATCGATCTCGTCGGGCTGACGCAGCGCGACAATGTTGCTAGGCTCGTTCATGGCGTATCGCTCTCCTTGAGAGGTTCTGGCAGGCTCGACACCCGCCTCGATACGCCGCCTATCTCAGGCCGTCATCACCCACTTTCCCGCATAGCTCTGATGGCTTCCGCACTACGTTTTCGATTCTTTGCTACCATGAGGAGTTCAAGGAAGCCAAGGCATGGGATGGTGATGTCATCGAATTACAGTTGGCGCATCTCGAAAGTGGCTCGGTAAAGGCGATTTACAGGCGGCACGGACCGCTGGCACTGATCGGCTCGCGCGCCAAGCTTATGCAGCATTGGGCTGACCGGATTGATGGCTTTGCCGATCCAAAAAAATCGAGTCGTTCTCAACGTGTCCGCACAGTCTCCAACAACAAAAGAGGAGGAGGAGGCGGCTGGTGGGCCCGCCTGGATTCGAACCAGGAACCAGACCGTTATGAGCGGCTTCATCGATCCCGAAGACTATGAAAACATTGGAGGATGGCGTCTCGCTCCAGCCTATGATTTCAATCCGATGCCCGTTGAGATCAAGTTGCGCATTCTGACCACGGCGATTGACAAAGAAGATGGCGCCGCCTCGCTCGAAATCGCGCTTGAAACGGCTTCGCGCAACAAGCTCAATGCAATGTGGCCCGCCGCATTATGCGAGAGGTGGGTACCGCAGTTAATGGCTGGCGACAGGAGGCGCAGAGTTTATATCGGCGAAGCTATGTCGGCACAATCTCGGCCGCGGCATCGACCTTTCATCGTCTCGATTGCCGCCGCGCCGAAGATCTCGAGGTCGTCATGAGCCGTGCCCACGCGACAAGCCATCGAACGAGCTTGAATCGGTCGTGGCGTCAAGTTGTACACATCAAAAGAAGGCATATCCCACGAAGGCATAGGCGGATGAAGACATCCTTTCTCGCGGTCGTACTATGTTCGGCTTTGGCTTTGCTCGGGCTGCGCGGGGGAGCGCTTGCGGACACGGTCCGGCGCTACGACTGCTCGATAGACGGGGTTGATCGAGAGCCACTAGGTGATCGGGATGAGCACTTCATTATTAGCCTTCAATATACCTGTCACGTGGCCGAGGGGCCATTGAGAGATGCCGGGATTACGGCGATTTCGGTCAGCGAGTTGAATGGCGAGAAAGGGACGTCTATAGCGTCGCTCGATATTCACCGTGCGATCGACGGATTTGCAGTCGGACAGCTCCTGGAGGGAGTCGCCTTCCTTGTCATGCGGGACAAGAGATCTCTTGGCATAGCAGCATCCGGTAAGATGGTCTTTAAGTTCGCATCCGGCTCATTGTCGGCTCTGTCAGGAAGGACTGTCAATTTTACGACCAAGCCGGCCGGATTTGGACGGTTCGAGATGGAGTTCTCAGATTGGCCTGAAGCCGCTCAACCGAAGTGAATAGGCGTCGCGCTGGCCGGTTGGCTTTCCGGAATCGGTCAAACCGCATGGTCTATGCGGAATCGCGGCTCGTGAGAATCTGGGCAATGCTTTGATAACCCGCGACAGGATTGTCGCGTCATCGACCGGTTGGTCCTGGAGCAGCGGTTCGGGCCCGATGGGCTCGTTGCCCGACATCGAATCTCCGGTGTCCATGAATTTCCGCCGCTGAGCACGCCGCGGCACCGCTGTTGGGCTGCCGTTCCCGACCTGTCTGATAGCGGGACTGGCGATCCTCAAGCACAGCTACGACCTCTCCGATTAGGTGTTGTGCCAGCGCTGGTTGGAGAAACCATGTAGCCCTTTTCAATAAGTGCGTTCAGATCACTCATCCTGATCATTTGCATGGGGCAGCGAATGCCATTGGTACTCACGCGGCACCAAAGAAGAACGTTGCTTTGGTTATTCCATTGGTAGAGGAAAGAGCGAAGCGAGATAAAGCCTCTCAACCTCTTGATCTTACTGGTGGGCCCGGCAGGACTCGAACCCGCAACCAGACCGTTATGAGCGGTCGGCTCTAACCATTGAGCTACAGGCCCCCCACGGCTGAAAGGCGGCCGCGGCCGGACCGTTTATTATGAATACCGACAACGTAGCCCCCTCCATCGGCACCGTTAGGCTAGACGTTTGATGGCGCTTGCATTGAGCGTTTTTTGCGCTCCGCGTGCAGCTTTGGGGCGCCGTCTCGCGCTTGGCGCGGAAAAGCATCGTTGAGTCAAAGGGCCCAATATTGGAGCGTCAAAGCTGGGATCAAGCTACGGCGAGCCCCCCCGCCGACAGTCGTCGTGCGAAACGGGTAACCGCAGTATAGGTAATCGTTCCGGCGTACCGCTCGCGACCTGCCGCGGCCACTAACCCAGATTGGTTTCGAAATACCGAGCGGCCATAGTGACCCAGGCTGCCAAAAAATCATTGATACCAATGAGCCCGCCGGCTGAACCGATTGCACATTGTTTGAGAGAGCCGCGGCGATCCCTCCGGGTGCTGCGCCCGCTCCCAGCGGGAATCGCATCAGCCAGCATTGAGCTTCCTGGTCAGCAAAGCTAGGAAACACGGCTTGGGTATAGGGTCGCTGTCACCAGGGCTGGACGCATTTATTCTCTATAGGCATTTTGAACCCGGAAGGCCGCCGGCGATATTGTCGGCTTCCTTTTTCAGGGATAAGCGGATGAGATTGGGCCGACTTACATGCGATCGGCGTCGGTGCCCATGATCGCAGCTTGGCTTTGTGAGGAATTGGCTAGCGAGCGCGGCGGTGCCGCATGGGAGGGCGTTAATGCATGACTGGAAGAGCGAACTCGACGCGCTCGTCGCCGAAACGATAGCATTCGCCAAATCGATGAAAGTGGAGATCGAGCGGCCCCGGTCTCTATCGAAAGAAGCCGTCGAGCGGGGTGGCCTCAGCGCGCCAGACTATGGCGGTAGCGAACGCGATGAGATCAAGAAACGGGTCGAGAGCTTCAAAGCGAATCAAGAGCGCTTCATGCGCGAGCGCGAGGAATATGCCAATTCCTTGCTACGCCGCATCAGGCCAATCACGAAAGTTTAGACGACCTCGATCTCGCTGAATGCCCTGCCAAGCCTAAGTCGCTCAGCTCAAGCGATGCGCGCTCGGCGGCACACCTGAGGGCGGGGATCTTCCGCCCTTTCAATCTTTGATAAGCGCGCCGTAGATTGGCGGCCGTCCCGATCCGACCTATTCCGGAGCGCGAGAGTTCTGCCTAAGGTTTTCCGCTGCATATGCTTCCATCGCGCTTGAAAAATGCGTTCTCTCCTAAAAATAGCAGGAATGCTGCTCCAAACTCGGAGCGCCTGACGCTTGGATTTCTTTCGAAGGCGATCGGTCAAACGGCCTACGAAGCTTTTTGCCATTGACCAAAATCAAAACATCAAATCTAGATTTTCTATCCTTTCAAGACTTAACGGAGGCTAGAGGTCTCATGCGCAACCTTCTCTTTATCGGTGTGCTTGCACTTCCCATCCTCGTCGGCTTCGGATTGCCTTCGACCGCCGCTCCGCGGGGGCGTTCGTACATCCTCCCGGCTCGGCAGGACGTTTATTGCCTGCAGGGACGTACCTGGGGATATCCGGGCAATTGCCAGTTCTCGACCTATTACCAGTGCATGGCCACTGCATCCGGTACCTACGCCTATTGCGGGCTGAATCCGATCTACGCATTCCAGCGACAAGGAGGTCAATTGCGCTGATGTGTGATCGTCAAGCGTGATCGAGACATCAGTCTTCGCTCATATAAATGGAGCCGCTGCGCAGGTTAGGCGTTGGGCTTCCGTCTGATTGGACGTCCCGTTCACGCTTGCGTCCTCAGTTGCATCGGGACGCCAAGCAGCAACAACGATCGGGACGCAATGGCTCATCGGCGTCACGTGCAATCGGGCATCCTTCCGCAGCGGCCTCAATCCCCAGCGGGGCAACCGTCGGCACCGGTCGATTCTCCCTTACTTCGTGCCGTCGGCGGGCTCCGGCGGTTGATTTTAGCTGGGCGCTCTTCGGTTCGGTTCGCTCAATGCCGCTGATTGTTCGACGACCTTTCGGACCTCGAGGCCGTCATCGTGGGCCGATCAAGCATCGTCGGGAAGCCGCTGGCGCAGCTTCTCATCATGGCGAATTGTACGGTTACCGTGGCGGACAGCCGGACACGCGATCTTCCGTCGGTGTGTCGGCGAGCCGGTATCCAGGTCGCCGCGGTCGGGCGACCTGAAATGATCCGGGGCGATTGGATAAAGCCTGGGAAGAGATGTGGAGAGCCAAGTTCTCGCACGGGCGGTCCATGCTCACATACATCGCCGAGTGCTGGTCAACGATGATAAAACAATCGTCTTTCCTGCCTCGCCGGGATCGTATGCGTCGGAACGAACGGGCTGAACGTTGAACGGTGCGTTTGGGCAAGCGCGCGTTCCTCGCTCGGCGCACCTAGGCCCATTTTCGTAAGCGCGCTGATGTTGAGTTCGCCAGCGGGATTGGGCAGCTTGCGATCTAGTAATCCGCCCACGACTTAGCCGCACGCAAATCTGCAGCCCCCTCCGCAAGCGGCCACGGCTTCGTCTCAAGGGCCACGGCAGGCCCGTATGGTAGTCGTCGGATCACGTGCATCGTCTTCTGCGGACATCGCCGTGATTGGCGCGGTTCAATCTGTAATAATTTGGAATCTTTCGACTTTCGCCGCGGCGCCCCGCTGTTGGCCCGCTTCTTGCTGTCGTCCTTTCTTCGTCGATAAGTCAACGTGGAGACGGGAGGATACATGGGCGCGGCGACGGAAACGTTTTACAGCGTGATCAGGCGGCAGGGCATCACGCGGCGCAGCTTTCATAAATTCTGTAGCCTGACGGCAACGAGCCTCGGGCTCGGGCCGCTGGCGGCGAGCCGCATCGCCAACGCGCTGGAAACCAAACCGCGCGTGCCGGTGATCTGGATGCATGGTCTCGAATGCACCTGCTGCTCCGAGAGTTTCATCCGTTCCGCCCACCCGTTGGTGAAGGATGCAGTGCTGTCGATGATCTCGCTCGATTACGACGACACCATCATGGCCGCCGCGGGCCATCAGGCCGAGGCAATCCTTGAGGAGACTCGTGCCAAGCACAAGGGACAGTATATCCTCGCGGTCGAGGGCAATCCGCCGCTGAACGAGGGCGGCATGTTCTGCATCGACGGCGGCAAGCCGTTCGTCGAGAAACTGAAGATGATGGCTGACGATGCGATGGCGATCATCGCCTGGGGCGCCTGCGCGTCCTGGGGCTGCGTGCAGGCGGCCAAGCCCAATCCGACGCAGGCCACACCGATCGACAGGATCATCACCAACAAGCCGATCATCAAGGTGCCGGGATGCCCCCCGATCGCCGAAGTGATGACCGGTGTCGTCACGTTCATTATCACCTTCGGCAAGTTGCCGGAGCTCGACCGCCAGGGGCGGCCGAAAATGTTCTATTCGCAGCGTATCCACGACAAGTGCTACCGGCGGCCGCATTTTGATGCCGGCCAGTTCGTCGCGGAGTGGGACGACGAAGCCGCGCGCAACGGCTATTGCCTTTACAAGATGGGCTGCAAGGGGCCGACCACCTACAACGCCTGTTCGACCGTGCGATGGAACGGCGGCGTGTCGTTCCCGATCCAGTCCGGCCATGGCTGCATTGGCTGCTCGGAGGACGGCTTCTGGGACAAAGGCTCGTTCTATGATCGCCTCACCGACATCAAGCAGTTCGGCATCGAGAAGAATGCCGACCAGATCGGCATGGCGGCGGCCGGCGCCGTCGGCGCCGCGGTGGCCGCACACGCGGCAGTGACCGCCGTGAAGCGGCTCGCGAGCAAGCGCGAACACGCAGATCACAACAGCTAAGCGCCCAATCATCTCAGGGTAGGAAAAACTATGGGTATCCAGACTCCCAACGGCTTCAATCTCGACAACTCCGGCAAGCGCATCGTCGTCGACCCGGTCACCCGTATCGAAGGGCACATGCGGGTCGAGGTCAATGTCGACGCCGACAACGTCATCCGAAACGCGGTCTCGACCGGCACGATGTGGCGCGGGATCGAAGTGATCCTGAAGAACCGCGATCCGCGCGACGCCTGGGCATTCACCGAGCGGATCTGCGGCGTCTGCACCGGCACGCACGCCTTGACGTCGGTGCGTGCGGTCGAGAACGCGCTCGGCATCACGATTCCACAGAACGCCAACTCGATCCGCAACCTGATGCAGCTTGCGCTTCAGGTGCAAGACCATATCGTCCATTTCTATCACTTGCATGCGCTGGACTGGGTCGACGTAATATCTGCACTCTCAGCAGATCCGCGGGCAACCTCGACGCTCGCGCAATCAATCTCGAGCTGGCCGCTATCGTCGCCGGGCTACTTCAAGGACTTGCAGACCCGCCTGAAGAAATTCGTCGAGTCCGGACAATTGGGGCCCTTCAAGAACGGCTATTGGGGCAGCAAGGCCTATAAGCTGCCGCCGGAAGCCAATCTGATGGCGGTGGCGCACTATCTTGAAGCGCTCGATTTCCAGAAGGAGATCGTCAAGATCCACACCATCTTCGGCGGCAAGAACCCGCATCCGAATTGGCTCGTCGGCGGCGTGCCGTGTCCGATCAACGTTGACGGCACCGGTGCGGTCGGCGCCATCAACATGGAGCGATTGAACCTGATCTCCTCGATCATCGATCGGCTCATCGAGTTCAACGAGCAGGTGTACCTGCCTGACGTGGCGGCGATCGGGTCGTTCTACAAGGACTGGCTCTATGGCGGCGGTCTATCAGGTCAAAGCGTGCTCGCCTATGGAGATGTACCGGAACACGCCAACGACTACTCCTCCAGCAGCCTGAAGCTGCCGCGCGGCGCCATCATCAACGGTAACCTCGCGGAAGTGTTTCCGGTCGACCACGCCAATCCCGACGAGATCCAGGAGTTCGTGGTTCACTCCTGGTACAAATATCCCGACGAGACCAAGGGCCTGCATCCCTGGGACGGCGTGACGGAGCCGAACTACGTGCTGGGGCCGAATGCGAAAGGTACCAAGACGGCGATCGAGCAACTTGACGAGGGCGGCAAGTACTCGTGGATCAAGGCGCCGCGCTGGCGCGGGAACGCCATGGAGGTCGGTCCACTGGCACGTTGGGTCGTCGGCTACGCGCAGAACAAGTCCGAATTCAAGGATCCCGTCGACAAGTTCCTGAAGGATCTGAGCCTGCCGCTGTCGGCGCTGTTCTCGACGCTCGGCCGCACTGCGGCGCGCGCGCTGGAGTCGGTCTGGGCCGGGCGCCAGATGCGCTACTTCCAGGACAAGCTCGTCGCCAATATCAAGGCCGGCGACAGTTCGACCGCGAATGTCGACAAATGGAAGCCCGAAAGCTGGCCGAAGGAGGCCAAGGGCTTTGGCTTCACCGAGGCGCCGCGTGGCGCGCTCGCGCACTGGATCAGGATCAAGGACACCAAGATCGACAACTATCAGTGCGTGGTGCCGACGACCTGGAACGGCTCGCCGCGCGATCCCAAGGGAAATATCGGTGCCTTCGAGGCCTCGTTACTAAACACGCCGATGGTCAATCCCGAGCAGCCCTTGGAGATCCTGCGCACCATCCATTCCTTCGATCCGTGTCTGGCCTGTTCGACGCACGTCATGAGCCCGGACGGCCAGGAGCTCGCCAAGGTCAAGGTCAGATAGGAGGTCGCCATGATGGATGCAGTTGCACGTCTGGCGGAATCCGAACGAGACCTCACCGGGATCGCGGCCGATGGTTCCGGCGAGCACGGTGTGGGGCGTCCGACCGTCTATGTCTACGAAGCGCCGGTTCGCATCTGCCACTGGGTGAATGCGTTTTCGATCATCGTCCTGATGGTCTCCGGCTACTTCATCGGGACGCCGTTGCCGACGGTGGAAGGCGAGGCGTCGGCGAACTTCGTGATGGGCTATGTCCGCTTTGCCCATTTCGCGGCGGGACAGGTGCTCGCGGTGTTCTTCCTCGTCCGCATCCTGTGGGCCTTCGTCGGCAACCACCACTCCCGGCAGATATTCTACATTCCTGTGCATCGCAGGCAGTTCTGGAAGGAGGTGCTGCACGAAATCCGCTGGTACGCGTTCCTGGAACGCGAGCCGAAGATGTATGTCGGCCACAACCCTCTGGCCCAGATCGCGATGTTCGTGGGATTCACGTTGTTCGTGGCGTTCATGATCGTCACCGGATTTGCGCTTTATTCGGAGGGCACCGGCATCGACAGCTGGCAGCATAAGCTGTTCGGGTGGGTCTTTGCGATCTGGCCGAACAGCCAGGACGTGCACACGTGGCACCATATCGGCATGTGGGCGCTGGTGGTGTTCGCGACAGTGCACATCTACGCGGCGGTCCGCGAAGACATCATGTCACGCCAGAGCATCATTTCGTCGATGATCTCCGGTGAGCGGCAATTCCGGGATTGATGGTGGAAAACAAGCCATGCCGACGTCATCGCAGGCAGACCGCATCCTGGTGCTCGGTATCGGCAACATCCTCTGGGCCGATGAAGGGTTTGGCGTGCGCGCGGTGGAGGAGTTCCACCGCCGTTACGCTGTGCCGGAGAATATCACCATCCTCGACGGTGGTACGCAGGGGCTCTACCTCGTGAATTATCTGGAGGACGCCGACCGCCTGATCGTGTTCGATGCCATCGATTATGGCTTGGAGCCGGGCCAGTTGAAGGTCGTTCGCGACGAAGAGGTGCCGCGTTTCACCGGCGCCAAGAAGATGAGTCTGCATCAAACCGGCTTCCAGGAGGTCATCAGCGCGGCCGACCTGCTCGGGCGGTGTCCTAAGCATCTCGCGCTAATCGGCTGTCAGCCGCTCGATCTGCAAGACTGGGGCGGCCCGCTGACCGCTCCAGTGCGCGACCAGATCAATCCGGCGGTCGCGCTTGCCGTCGACATCCTCGCCAAGTGGGGGGTGGAGGCGGCGCCGCGAACGGCGTCGTTGCCGGAATCCGAGCGATTGCTCGCCAACGATATCGACCATATTCACTATGAAATGAGGGCGCGTCCGGCTTGATCCGGCGCGCGCCATCGGAGACGTGAAATGTGCCTTGGCTTGCCGATGACGATCGTGGAGACCGACGGGGTCTCGGGGCTCTGCGAGTTTCGCGGCGAGCAGCGGCGCGTTTCGATGCTCTTGCTTTCCAATCCGCCGGTCGGCGCCTTTGTGCTCGTCAATATCGACACCGCGATCCGGCTTCTGGATGAGGACGAGGCACGCCTGATTGCCAGCGCGATCGCGGGCCTGGAAGCCGCGCTCGAAGGCGAGGAGTCTGACCGCTTCTTTCCCGATCTCATCGACCGCGAGCCGCAGTTGCCGGAACACCTCAGGCTCGATTGAATGCAGCGAGGTGCGAAGCGCTCATGCCCCGCGACCGGGCGCGCCCGCATGCTCGGGGCGGACAGCTGCTTGATAGGAGGGAAAATGTCCGATCCGATCCTGGCATGTGTCTTGCTCGCCCGTATTGCGGGCAGAATCACAAACTCGTCAGGGGAGGTTTGATGGACTTCCAGCAGGGAAGGCATGATCTGGCACTACGAGGTTTGCCGGAGGTAGATGCTACCACCGTCGATCTATTTCTGAACGGGACAGACGAAGCAGGCGTAGTCGCGGTGCTGCTATCAGCCGGAGACCCATCGCGGTTTCCGGAGGCGGTCGACGTTGCGGTCGTCCTGCCGGAGCTGATCGACGCATTCGCAGTCAGACTGCGTGGTGCGCTGATCGCGCGCGATGCCGAGAGCGAGCTGGGCAAGCGTTTCGGCGTGCGCGTGCAGCCGACGCTGATCTTTGTCGCCGGCGGCGAGACGTTGGGGCTGATCGCCAAGATTCAAGACTGGTCAGTCTATGTCGACCGTATCAGCAAGCTGATCGATCGTCCGCGCGGCGCGAGCGTTGCCGTGGCGGCGACCATCATTCCTTCGCATCGCTCGCAGGGTGTCGAACTATGAACGCCGGTTTCTGGACCGCGCTAGAAGGCGCCGCGCAGCCGATCAATGTGTTTGCGATCGGCGAGGAAAGCCTCAATGCGTCGAACGGCAGCCTGACCGCGGCCGGCGCCCTGGCGAAGCTCGCAGCGCTCGACAGCGCGGAATTGGCCAAGAGCTGCCCGAACGCGATCGAATTGCTCTCCATGGTGGCGGCGGCGATCGCAAGCCAAAAGGCGGATGCGCCGACGCAATTGTTCCGGCTCGGCAACCTCAACGATCTCGAACGCAAGCTGATCGCCGACGTGCTCGGCGAGGGCGAGGTTGCCGGCGGGGTTGCCTTGCCGGACGGCTCGCTGATGCAGATCCGGGAATCGGTGCTGGCCGGGATCTGGCGCGTGCGGCTCGAGACCGATGCCAACCACGAATATCTCGAGGTTGGTACAATCCCTGAGATCGTCAAGCGCGCGGCCGCCGACCTGACGGCTGCCGATTTCGAGATCGGGCAGGCGCCGGAAGGCGCCATGAACGTGCTGCCGGTGCTTGCCGAACTCCGCGAACGGGCGCTGGCCTGGCGGCCGGGCGTCCGCTCGCAGATCATCAATTTCACGCTGCTGCCGATGAGTCCGGTCGATATGAGTTTCCTTCAGGAGACGATCGGGAACGGGCCGATTCAGCTGGTTTCGCGCGGGTACGGCACGTGCCGGGTGCTGTCGACGGGCATCCGCAATGTCTGGTCGGTGCAGTTCTTCAACGCCATGGACGCCATCATTCTCGACACGCTGGAAGTCGGCGGTGTGCCGAGTGTTGCGGTTGCTGCAGACGAGGATTTCGAGGACTCCGCCGAGCGGCTTCAGGAAATCATCGAGGCCTATTTCAAATGAGCCGATTTGAGAATTTTGGCTTGCGCGCAAACGTCGCCGATGTCACGCGGTTGGAATGCGGGATCTGCTGGTCGGTGTATGATCCGGTGGACGGCGATGAGGTGGCGCAGATCGCGCCCGGCACGCCGTTCACGGCGCTGCCTGATGAGTGGCGCTGCCCGAATTGCGACGCCCCGAAATCCAAGTTCATGGCGCTCGAATCATGATGGGGCGCGTGCACGGTGCTGGCGAGGACACCGACGCGGCGGCGTGGGGAAAGCTCCTCGCCGGCGCCTATCGCGAAATTGGCGAGCGCGCGTTGCGCGATCTGCCGATCTACAACGATGCGCTCGGCGTCGAGACGGTCGGCTTCCGCCGGTTCAGCGGCACGATCGTCGGGATCATGGTTACGCCCTGGTTCATGAATGTGGTCATGCCGGCGAGCGCGACCGCGCGGGAAATGCCGGCTTCGACGGTGCGCATCCGTTTCCCGGCGGGTGACATCGAGTTCACGCTGAGCGACGTCGCGCGGATGGGCCGCATCGCGAACTGTTCGCTGTTTTCGCCGATGTTTCAGTTCTCGGACATGGCCGCCGCGCGGGCTACGGCCGAGGCCGCGCTCGCCCAACTGATGCTGCCGGCGGACAGCGACAAAGCCAGCGAGCGGCGCCAGTCCGCGACAAGCGCGATCGATCGGCGTAACTTCCTGCGCGGTGTTCTGACGGAGCGGCGCGAATGAGCCTGGCCTTGATCGACGTCACGGTGCTGTTGGCCGGCAGCACGATTGCCGATGTCGCGATTCTGCCACGGAGCCGCCCGCCATTGGCGCGTCTGTTTGCCGGAAAGCCGGTCTCGTCGCTGCGCTCGGTCTTGCCGCGGCTGTTCTCGTTGTGCTCCGCGGCGCATGAGGTGGCGTTCTTGTCGGCGTTCGATGCGGCGCGGAACGAAACCGCTCCTCCCGAGGTCCGGAAGGCGCGCATCGACGCCGTCATCGCCGAGCGCCTGACCGAATTGTTGCGCGGCTTCTTCGTCGGACGGCTCACGCTGGGAGGCAGCAGCGCTGCGGCCGTTCGCGCCTTGATGAGAGCAACGACCGTCCTTGGCGGCGGGATTGCCGAGCGCCGTGAGGCGGTGTTGCAGATCAGGGAAGCGCTCACGGCACTTGGGGGCGCGGGTGGAGCGCAGCAAACCTGGCCTGGAAGCGTACTGGCGGCGCATCTTTCGGGGCTCGATGGCGATGCATTGTTGTTGCCCGCGGTCGAACAATCCTTCCTGACTGCCGCCGACGACCTCGATGTCGTCCTGCGTCTTCTGGCCGACGGTCCGGCATTCTCCGACGCGCCTGATCTCGATGGTCAGATACCCGAGACGGGCGTCTGGGCACGCCAGGCCTGGCATGCGCCGGCATCGCCGTTGGTCGCCGGGCCCGCGGACCGCCTGAAGGCGCGGAGCGCAGAGGTGGCACTGCTCTGCACGCGGCTCGAGACGGACGAAACGGCAGCCGACGTCGGCGTCGTCGCGAGCTACTGGCTTGGACCTGGCAGAGGCGCGGCCGCCGTAGAATGCGCACGCGGCCGGCTCTATCACGTCGTCGAGATCGACGGCGATCGCATCGCACGGTTCGAATTCCTCGCGCCGACGGAGTGGAACTTCCATGCGCGTGGGCCGATCGTGCGCAGCCTGCGCGGCTCCGCACTTGGCCCCGGCCGACAGGGCCGGGATGCTGTTCGCGCGCTGGTCGATTGCTTTGATCCCTGCGTCGGCGTCAGCCTCGGCTTCCGCGAGGTTGGGCATGCATGAGATGGCGCTTTGCGAGGGCATCATCGAGATCGTCGAGGAGGAGGCGCGAAAGCGCGCATTCTCCAGGGTGCGCGCGGTGTGCCTCGAGATTGGTGCGCTGAGCCACGTTACGCCCGAGGCGATGAAGTTCTGCTTCGAGGCCGTCGCGGCGAGGACCGTTGCGCAAGGCGCGAGGCTGGAGATCATCGAGACGCCGGGAACCGCCTGGTGCATGGGCTGTTCGACCAGCGTCGAGATCAAGCAGCGCTACGAGCCATGCCCTGCCTGCGGCAGCTATCAATTGCAGGTCGCCGGCGGGGAAGAGATGCGCGTGAGGGAATTGGAGGTCGACTGATGTGCACGGTATGCGGTTGCAGCGACGGCAAGCCCACGATCGATCACGCGCATGATCATGCGCATCACGATCACCGCCACGGCCATCGCGGGCACCATCACCACCATCACGATGCGCATGACCACCGCCACGACCGCGAGCCCGGCGATCTCGGGCTGGTCGATTGCAGCGCCAACCCGGCCGGGCAGGTGATCGCAGGCATGAGCAGCGATCGCATCATCCAGGTCGAGCGCGATATTCTCGGCAAGAACAACCGGCTTGCCGCCGAGAACCGCGCACGTTTTCGCGCCGACAACGTGCTCGCGCTCAATCTAGTCTCGAGCCCCGGCGCCGGAAAGACCTCGCTACTCGTTCGCGCCGTGTCCGAGCTGAAGGACGCTTATGCGATCGGCGTGATCGAGGGCGATCAGCAGACTTCGAACGATGCCGAGCAGATTCGCGCGACCGGCGTGCCGGCGATCCAGGTCAACACCGGCAAAGGGTGCCATCTCGATGCTGCCATGGTCGGCGAAGCCTACGAGCGGCTGCCTTGGCTCAATGGTGGCATTCTGTTCATCGAGAATGTCGGCAATCTGGTTTGTCCGGCAGCTTTCGACCTCGGCGAGGCCTGCAAGGTCGTGGTGTTCTCGACCACGGAGGGTGAGGACAAGCCGCTGAAATATCCGGACATGTTCGCAGCGTCCTCGCTGATGCTGATCAACAAGATTGATCTTGCTCCCGTGCTCGATTTCGATCTTGCCAGGACGGTCGAATATGCCCGGCGAGTCAATCCGAACATCGAGGTCCTGATGGTATCGGCGCGCACGGGGGAGGGATTTGCGGCATTCTACGCCTGGATCCGCAAGCGTGCCGCGCAGAAACCGGCCGCGATAGCCGCATCGGCATGATCATGGACGGCGAAGCCACCGCATGCGAGAGACGAAGGTTGCGCCTGCACGTGCGCGGCGCCGTGCAGGGCGTGGGTTTTCGTCCCTACGTTTATAGCCTCGCCACGCGCTACCGACTCGGCGGTTTCGTTGCAAACGATCCCCATGGTGTGGTGATCGAGATCGAGGGCGACCATGCGGCCGATTTCGTTACCGCGCTGCCGCTGGAAAAGCCGCCGCTGGCAAGGATTGACGAGATCTCGGTGCACCCAATCGGCGCCGTCGCGAGCGCGGAGTTCTGCATCCGCCCCAGCGAACAGGGCAGGGTGTCGACGCGGATTGTCGCGGATGCTGCGATCTGTCCGCAATGTCTGGACGAACTGTTCGACCCGAACAGCCGGTTTCACCTCTATCCCTTCGTCAACTGCACCCATTGCGGTCCGCGCTATACCATTGCCGAGCGGCTGCCCTATGATCGCAGCACCACGGCGATGAAGCGGTTCGCGAAGTGTGCAGCCTGCGCCGCCGAATATGCCGATCCCGCAAGCCGCCGCTTTCATGCCGAGGCGATTGCCTGCTCGCAATGTGGCCCACGACTCAGTCATGGGATGAGCGAGATCGCGGCCGCCCTTGCCGCGGGCAGGATCGTCGCGATCAAGGGGCTCGGCGGCTACCAACTCCTGTGCGATGCCCGTGACGATGACGTCGTGCGGCGGCTGCGGCAGAGCAAGCAGCGGGATCAGAAGCCGTTCGCGGTCATGGTCGGCTCCAGGGATGCCGTCGATGAGATCGCCGAAGGCGAAGCGACCGAGTTGGCTTTGCTGGAATCGACGCCGCGGCCGATCGTGCTGATGAAGTCCCGTCAGAGTCTCGCGTCCACGATTGCGCCGGATCTTTCGCGGATCGGCGTGATGCTACCGGTCGCGCCGCTCCATCATCTGCTGTTCCACGCACTGGCCTTGGCGTATCCGCGCCCCGACGGCAGTCGCTGGGTCATTGTCGCGACAAGTGCCAATCCAGGCGGCGAGCCGCTGGTGATCGACAATGACGAGGCGGAGCGGCGACTGGCCGGCATTGCCGACCTGATCGTGACCCATGATCGCGACATCATCACGCGCGCCGATGATTCCGTGGTTTCGGTCGTCGCCGGGCATGCGCAGTTCATCCGGCGGGCCCGCGGCTACGTTCCCGACCCGATTCGGCTGCCACGGCCGGTGCCGTCCGTGCTCGCGGTCGGCGGCGCGCTGAAGACGACCGTTACGCTCACGCGAGATAACGAAGCCTTCGTCTCGCAGCATATCGGGGATCTCGATACCGCCGAAGGCATCCGCTTCTTCGAGGAGACGATCGATCACCTGATCGCGACGCTTGATGTGGCACCGATCGTCGTGGCGCATGATCTCCACCCCAACATGGCTTCGACCCGCTTCGCCGAAGCCAGCGGCCGCAGCCTCTCGGTTCAACATCATCATGCGCATGCGGCGTCGGTGATGGCGGAGCACGGCATCGACCGGCCCGCGATCGCGTTGGTACTCGATGGCTTCGGCTACGGCGACGATGGCGGCAATTGGGGTGGCGAGCTCCTGCTATGCGAGGGGGCGCGATTTCGCCGGATCGGGCACCTCACGCCCTTGAAGATGCCGGGCGGCGACCGTGCCGCGCGCGAGCCGTGGCGGATGGCGGCGAGCGTCTTGCAGGCCTTGGGCTGCAGCGAAGAGATTCAGCGTCGCTTTGCAGAGCAGCCGCAGGCTGCGAGGGTGGGGGCATTGCTTGAGCGGTCCGACCTGCCCACGACCACCAGCGCCGGCCGGCTGTTCGATGCGGCCGCCGGATTGCTGGGGGTCTCGATGCGCCAGAGCTATGAAGGCGAGGCTGCGATGAAGCTGGAGGCGCGCGTCCGGCGCACGCGCGTGGCCGATGGCGGCTGGACCCTCGCGCAAGGCGTCCTGTCCCTGCTTCCGCTCTTTGAGCGGCTTCTGGCGGATGCGACCGACGCGTACGAAGGCGCGGAGCTGTTCCATGGAACGCTGGCCGCGGCCTGCGTCGACTGGATCGAGCGTGCGGCGCGACAGACGGGTCACACCACAGTCGTCTTGAGCGGTGGCTGCTTCCTCAATGCGGTTCTCGGCGAAGAGGTGCTGCGCGGTTGTCGTTCTGTCGGGCTTGATGCCCTGCTGACGCGCCAGGTACCGCCGAATGATGGCGGCCTGAGCCTTGGCCAAGCCTGGATTGCCGCCCAGAAAGTTACTGAACAAGGATTTGAAGGAAACGCCTGATGTGTCTCGCCATACCTGCTGAGGTCACAAGACTTCTCCCCGATGACACGGCTGTGGTTTCCATCGACGGGGTTAGCAAGGAGATTTCCGTGGCGCTGATCGAGAATCTCGCCGTCGGCGATTATGTGATCATCCATGTCGGCTATGCTCTGACCAAGATTGATCCCGAGGAAGCCCGACGCACGCTCGAGCTGCTGCGCGAGCTCAGCACCGAAGGGCAGGGGGTCGTGCAATGAAATATGCCGACGAGTTTCGCGACAAGGAAATCGCACTGGGGTTGGCGAAAGCGATCCGCTCAGAGGCCGATTCGCAACGGCCATATCGTTTCATGGAGTTCTGCGGCGGTCACACCCATGCGATCTCGCGCTACGGCCTGGAAGACATGCTGCCGAAGAACGTGCGGATGATCCACGGGCCCGGCTGCCCCGTCTGCGTGCTGCCGGCGGGGCGGATCGATATGGCGATCCGGCTCGCCGAGCGACCTGAGGTGATCCTTTGCATCTACGGCGATCTGATGAGGGTGCCCGGCTCCCAAGGCGCCTCGCTGTTGAAGGCAAAGGCGCGTGGCGGCGACATTCGCATGGTCTACTCCACGGTCGATGCAATCCGGATCGCGGAGCAGAATTTGGAGCGGGAGGTCGTTTTCTTTGCCATCGGCTTCGAAACCACGACACCGCCGACCGCCGTCGTGATCCGGCTCGCCGAGAAGAAGCGGCTCGGAAACTTCACCGTGTTCTGCAATCACGTGCTGACACCGCCGGCCATGCAGAACATTCTGGAGAGCCCCGACATTCGTAACATCGGCCGGGTCGAGATCGACGGCTTCGTCGGTCCGGCCCACGTCTCGATCGTCATCGGCACCGAGCCCTACGAGTTTTGCGCCGAAGAATTTGGCAGGCCGGTGGTGATCTCCGGCTTCGAGCCCCTCGACATGATGCAGGCGATCCTGATGCTGGTTCGGCAGGTCAACGAACACCGGCACCAGGTGGAGAACCAGTATAGCCGCGCGGTCACGCGCGAGGGCAACCTGCGCGCCAAGGAGGAGGTTTCGGATATCTTGGAGCCGCGCGACCAGTTCGAATGGCGCGGGCTCGGGCTCGTGCCATATAGCGGGCTCAAGCTGAAGCGCACCTACGCCAGGTTTGATGCTGAAATTCGTTTCGGCATGAATGAACTTCGCGTCGCCGACAATCCGGCCTGCGAGTGCGGTATGATTCTGCGCGGGGTGAAGAAGCCGGTCGACTGCAAGCTGTTCGGCACGGTGTGCATGCCGGAGACCCCGATGGGATCCTGCATGGTCTCCTGCGAAGGCGCATGTGCCGCCCACTGGACTTACGGCCGGTTCCGCGACCATCAGCAGAGACGGGCATCATGAAGGCGCATCAGCGCAAGCTCGACATTAAGAACGGCTGCATCGACCTGTCGCACGGCTCCGGCGGCCGGGCGATGTCGCAGCTCATCTCCGGCCTGTTCCACGAGGCCTTCGGCAACGAATGGTTGGCGCGCGGCAACGATCAGTCGGCCTTCGACGTCGGCGGCGGGCGCATGGTGATGACGACCGACGGTTATGTGGTCTCGCCGCTCTTCTTTCCCGGCGGCAATATCGGCTCGCTCGCGGTGCACGGCACGGTCAACGACATCGCCATGGCCGGCGCGCGGCCGCTCTACCTGTCTGCGAGCTTCATCATCGAAGAGGGCTTTCGCTTCTCCGACCTTAAGAGGATCGCCGAGTCCATTGGCGAGGCGGCGCGGGTGGCGGGCGTTTACATCATCACCGGCGATACCAAGGTGGTCGAGCGCGGCAAGGCTGACGGCCTCTATATCTCCACAGCCGGCGTCGGCGTCCTGACCGACGGGCTGGATCTCTCCGCCGAGAAAGCCCGCGTCGGTGATCGTGTCCTGATCTCCGGCACGCTAGGCGATCACGGCGTCGCCATCATGTCCAAACGGCAGAATCTCGCCTTCGAAACCGATGTTGTCTCGGATTCCGCATCGTTGCATGACCTCGTAGCTGAGATGGTGGCGGCTGGCCGCAAGGGCATCCGCCTGATGCGCGATCCCACTCGAGGCGGGTTCGCCGCGACGCTCAACGAGATCGCCCACCAGTCGGGCGTCGGATTTCGCCTCCAGGAAGAGACGATCCCGGTGAAGCCGGCCGTTGCTGCGGCGTGCGAACTGCTCGGGCTCGATCCCCTTTATGTGGCCAATGAAGGCAAGCTTGTCGCGATCGTGTCACCCGATGTCGCCGAGGGCGTGCTTGCCGCCATGAAAGCGCATCCGCTTGGCCGTGATTCCGCGGACGTGGGCGAGGCAGTGGCCGACGATCATCACTTCGTGCAGATGACAACGAGCTTTGGCGGCGGACGAATTGTCGACTGGCTGTCGGGCGAGCAGTTGCCACGGATCTGTTGAGGCTCATGATGCGAATGCTACTTTTGTCGCATTCCTTCAACGCCTGACGCAGCGGCTGCATCTCGAGCTCAGGGAGCGCGGCAAGAGGTCACGGTCGAGCTCGACATGCATGCCGATGTCATCCGCGAGAGCGTGGCGTTGTACCAGTCCGACCTCATCGTCGCGCCGTTCCTGAAACGGGCGATTCCGGACGATGTCTGGCGCGCAGTGCGCTGCCTGATCGTCCATCCCGGTCCGCCCGGCGATCGCGGGCCTGCCGCGCTCGATTGGGCGATCCTTGAAGGCGTAGCGTAAAGGGGGTGTGACGGCGTTTGATCGGGTGTTTTGCGCCGCAAGGATTGAACCCACTCGGGAGCCATGACCCACCATTATGGTGGCCCTCCGGAAAGAGCCCTCCGCCCACCAGTGCGGCCGGCTTTCCCTTGACCTCGACCTCAAAGCCTTCCCAAGGGCCTTTCGGGTGGACGATGACGCAGTGCACAAGTCGGCGACCAACGGGCCGTGGTCGTCCTCCGCGCTTGCGTGGCTTGCTATCGTGTCGGCAAGCGCATTGACGGTCTCGATGTACCGGTCCAGCGTTGCCGGATGCAGTGAGATGGGGGTAGGGGTCTCCTCGAGGGCAGCCAGTTCCGCCTCGACGCGCAACCGCTCCTGCTTCAGCTCGGACTGTGAAACGATGCTGACGCGCAGCGTCCATCAGCTGCATCAAACCATCGCGGCCGAATACCGAGGCTCCAGAACGCGCCTTATCTTCAAAGATAGCAACGACATCGAGTTGATGACGAGCCGCATAAGCGCGGCATAGAGCAATCTGATCTTCAGTCGATTTTTCGGTTTTGAAGCTCGGTCGAGAACCGAGCATAGATCGCTGCGGGTTTCATCTCGATTACCGGTGCTGATGCGCTTGCCGCCAGCGGCTTCAAGATGATGCTTCATCAGGCGCTCGCTATCAAAAAGATGATCGTGTCTTGCGTCAGCAATTGCAAGTGCTTCAACAAGCTTAATCAGAGCAGGATCGATTTGTGCTGACAACCGCGCAACCGAGCACTACGCGGTCAATGACTTTGGGCATTGAGCGTGTCACCTGCACCGGTTGATACTCAACAATCTGACGGCCGCTTTGGCGGATTGTGTTGAAAAAAAACTCGCCTCTTGAAGCTGCGGGAGGTCGCTGATTCACTTCGTCCGAGTGGGGCGGGAGATGTGAATCGATGATGGGTCCGCGGCAGGTCGACCAGGCGGCGCTGTTCTACGAGTTCTCGCTTGAGCGGCACGTTCCAGTCAGCCACCTGCTGAGGGCAATCGATCGGTTTGTCAATCTGTCGGACGTTCGGAGCCCCATGTGGCGCCATTTTACAGCTCCACCGGCCGGCCTTCGATTGATCCGGAACTGCTCGTCCGAATGCTGCTGGTCGGCTACTGCTACGGCATTCGCTCCGAGCGGCGGTTGTGCGAGGAGGTGCACCTGAACCTCGCCTACCGCTGGTTCTGTCGGCTCGGGCTAGACGGCGAGGTGCCGGACCACTCGACCTTCTCCAAGAACAGGCATGGCCGCTTCCGCGATTGCGATCTGCTACGCAAGCTCTTCGAGACTGTGGTCCAGCGGTGCATGGCAGAACGGCTGGTCGAGGGATCCGCCTTTGCGGTCGATGCCAGCCTGATTGCCGCCGATGCCAACAAGCCGCGCGCCGTCGCTGGATCTGACGACGTCGACTGGGAGGCCATCGCCAAGACGCGCCGTTCGTCCGGGAGTATCCGGACACGCTGGATCAGGCGGCTTGGGGCGCAGCGAGCGAGACGGTGCCGAAGTTCATCTCGAAGGCGGACCCGGCCGCGCAATGGACAGGCGCGCACAAGGGACATGCCTTCTTTGCCTACGCCAACAACTACCTGATTGAGCTGAAGGCAGCGATTATCGTCGATGTCGAGGCGACGCGGGCCATCCGGCAGACCGAGGTCGGCGCAACCCGTACGATGATCGAGCGCACGGAAGAGCGCTTAGCAGGCTGTTGAAGAAGTAGCCAATCGGCGGGCGATAAAGGGAATGTCGTCACCGCCTTCGAGGCATATCTCACCTTCAAGCGAGCCATCGGCGAGCTCTTCTGCCCAACCACGGCCTCTTGCGGGCTCCATCTCGTCTCTGCCGTCCCATATGAACTCGACGGCGTTACCTTCGCAACGGCCATATATTGCCCCCGTGAGGCAATCGAGGGCGAACTCGCCGCCTTCGGCTGCGAACAGGATGTAAGAGCCCGGCCCAGCCATGTCGTGATCGGGCGTTTCCACGACACGCCATTTGCCCCGTACGCTCATAGCTGCACCGCCAGCAGCTTAGGCAGACGGATCAGATTGTAGGCCGCGAGCGCCAACGTAAAGGCGGCGTCCACACGCTCGCGCCCCCGCAGCTTTACCTTGGCCAGACCGGCGGAACTCTTGATCCACCCGAACACCTCCTCAATCCGCTTGCGGCAGCGCTGGCTGACCTCGTAGCCGGCATGGCGGGTGGTGCGGGCATCGACTGCTGTCTTGCGCGGGATGCCGGTCTTGCTGAGGTGTCCGTCGATCGCGATGTGCGGCGTCACCGATCGTTCCCTCAAGTCGTGCACGAACTGCGTAACGTCATAGGCTTTGTCCGCGCCGAGCGTGATCCGCCGGCCTGTGGGATGGCGACTATCAATCAACGCCAGCGCCGCCTCTCGTTCGGCAGTGCCGGTGGCCTGGCTGACGATGCCGCCGACCGCCAGGCCATGGCGGTTCTCCATCAGAGCATGTCCCATGTAGCAGAGCTTGGCAGGCCGCCCGTCTCCTTTCTTGTACAGCCGGGCTTCCGGGGCGGTCGTGCTTTGGTGCGTCTCGTTTGAACGCTTCTCCTTGTGGAAGCTGCGCTCAGCGTTGCGCCCCGAACCCTCACTATCGTTGTCGCCTCCGTCCTTCTTGCGGAAGCTCTTGATCGAAGCCCACGCCTCGATCAGCGTGCCGTCCACCGAGAAGTGATCACTCGACAAAAGCCGCTTCACTTGCGGCTGAGCCAGCACCGCCGAGAGGAACTTAACGGCTATCTCACCCTCTAACAGCCGGTCGCGGTTCTTGGAGAAAGTCGAGTGGTCCCACACCGGATCGTCCACGCCCAAACCGACAAACCAGCGGAATAGCAGGTCGAACTCCAGCCGCTCCATCAATTGTCGTTCCGAGCGGATGCCGTAAAAGGCTTGCAGCAACATGGCCCGAAGCAGCCTCTCCGGTGCAATCGAGGGCCGGCCAAAGTCCGTGTAAAGTCCTGAAAATGCCTTCGATAGATCGCTCAGCGCAGCGTTTACGATCTCCCGGATCTTCCGCAAGGGGTGATCAGGGCGAACCCGCGCTTCAAGGTCCACGTAACTGAACAGCGATCCTGACCGCTCGTCCGATCCCCGCATCCCGGCCTCCCGATTCAACCATCGAGAGAATCACGTCCAACGCCATCTCGCCAGAGACTTCTTCAACAGCCTGTTAGAGCTCTGTCCCAAGCGCATTGTCGCTGATAGTGCCTATGGGTCGGCGGAGATGCTGGGCTGGCTGGTCGAGGAGCGGGCGATCGAGCCGCACATCCGGGTGTTCGACAAATCGGCCCGGACCGACGGCGCCTTCTCGCGCGGAGACTTTGCCTATGACCAGCAAAGCGACGTCTACATCTGCCCGGCTGGCAAGGTGCTGGCTTCCACCGGGGCCTTGGTGAACGACGGAGCGACACTGGCGTATCGGGCCAGCAAGTATGACTGCGACGCCTGCGAACTCAAGCCGCGGTGTTGTCCGAAGACGCCCTCCCGCAAGGTAACACGTTCAATCCATGAACATGAAGAGGAGTGGCAACACCGAAATTCGTCAGTTGTTTGGTTGCGGCCCGCTGCTTTTCAAATCCTCGGACGGGGTTGGAGGCTAGAGTTGCAAGATGTTGATATTGAACGGACTTAATCAACTTTAGCGAGAATCCCTCTCTCCGCCATAATGGAACGGCTTCGGGAAAGCCCCGTAAAATGAGGCCTTTCTGCACCCCAGGAGCTTCTGGTGTGGCCCCTGGGTGTAGCCCAGGGTAGCCCGCAATTTGCCACGGCATGGCTCTCTGTGGCAACACCCGTTCTCGTTGGGACCTTTCGCGGAACCTTGAGGCCCTGCGCCGCTCGCGGCGCAGCCACCGCCATTCACTCTATGCCGAAATTCTCGATTTGCGTGCCGCCGGTCTGTCGCCGCGCGGAGTCGCGCTGCGGATCGAGGATGCTTCGAGGAGCGAACTGGCCTCGCTTGCGCAAGGCATCGGCCGCGACATTGCAGCTGTCCGCGCAGCCACCACCCAACCCTGGAGCACCAGTCCCGTCGAGGGACAGATCACACGTCTCAAGACGATCAAGCGCCAGATGTATGGGCGTTCAGGATATGCACTACTCAAAAACAGGCTGCTGGCAGCCGCCTGACAATGCACAACGCGCTCGATGAAAAGCAAAAGGGACCTGCACCAAATATGCGGAAGAAGCCCTGTTTGTCGCTACATAGCTGATCGAATGGCATCGAATGCCCGTCAGCATGGGGACGTTGCGCAAGTGGATGAATGCGGCCCCATCGATGGGGGCCGTCGGCACACTGCGAATCGTTCTGCGGCTCGTCAGCTTATCGACAGCTAAGCCTCCTAGCGTGGGACGTACTTGTCCAGACTGCCAGATCCGGCTTGATCTGCGAAGGAGAGTGCGTTGGTTCCGTTCAAAAATATCAACCAATTGGACGAATCATACTTCGTGCGGATGTACTGAGATCGGCTGCATCTGACCGAGAGCGAATGGGGCAGCATGGCCATCAACCTGGAGAATCGCCGTTCCGGTGCCACTTCCTTCATTCGTGTCGGCGAAGGGGTATTATGAACACAGGACAGACTCAGCGAAGCGCTGGCATCACTTCCGAAGCTTCCGAACGAGGGCACCGGCAAGGTTGCCTGTGCGGTCTCACCCGGGCCGCAGCACAGTGGGTCGAAGCCTTGACCCAAGCGGCCGCCGGCCCTGCCTCGGCGCAACGCCGGCTCCTGGAGGGCTGGGCCGCCGAAGGGGGACAGGGCGAACAGGAGGATCGGCGAGAGGCAGTAAGCCGAATGAGAGCTTGGCAGGAGGCGGGTGATGTCGACGTGCCGCTGAATCTGGTATCCTTGTCCCTAACCACCTTGCCGGTCGGGCTGCCGCCAGAGCTGCAGGGGCTCGGCACCAGCCACAATCGGCTGAGCAGCTTGCCTATCGATCTCC
The DNA here is from genome assembly GCF_001641695.1 of Bradyrhizobium neotropicale. Lineage (GTDB taxonomy): Bacteria > Pseudomonadota > Alphaproteobacteria > Rhizobiales > Xanthobacteraceae > Bradyrhizobium > Bradyrhizobium neotropicale. Next base: position 44,924 of record NZ_LSEF01000081.1, on the reverse strand, counting down.
CGACCGATCTCCGCTGGCTCGACGCCAGCAACAACGGGCTGACCAGCCTGCCCGACACTCTTCCGGCCGGCCTTCAGAATTTCAATGCCAGCGGCAATCGGCTAACCCGTCTGCCCGTCTTCCCGGCAAGGCTCCGGTGGCTTGACCTCAGTAACAATCAGCTGACCAGTCTGCCCGATACGCTCCCAGCAACTCTTCAGCAGCTCAACGCCAGCAACAACCAGCTGAGCAGCCTGCCCGAGATCCTCCCGGCCGGGCTCGAGCGGCTCAACGTTGGTAGGAACCAGCTCCCCAGTCTGCCCGATACCCTTCCAGCAACGCTTCAGCAGCTCGACGCAAGCGACAACCAGCTGAGCAGCCTGCCCGAGATCCTCCCGGCCGGGCTCGATCGGCTCAACGTTGGTAGGAACCAGCTCCCCAGTCTGCCCGATACCCTCCCAGCAACGCTTCAGCAGCTCGACGCCAGCGACAACCAGCTGGCCAGCCTGCCGGAGATCCTCCCGGCCGAGCTCGAGCGGCTCAACGTTGGCAGGAACCGTCTGGCTGGTCTACCCGAGACTCTCCCCGTAGGAGTGGAGGACCTCGACCTTGTCGGCAACCTGCTGACGAGCCTGCCCGAAACTTTGCTGACGCAGCTCGGCTCTGACTGCTGCGTTCATCTGGTAAATAATCCACTGTCGGAGCGAGTGCGGGCGAACCTGGCGACAATCTTGAATAGCCAGGGCTATGCCGGCCCGCAGGTCTTCTTCTCGATGAGCGACGGGACGACGCAAGGTCAAGCGCGGCCTCTGTGCGAGGCAGTCGCGGCTTGGCTACCTGACGAGCCGGAGGCAATAGCTGCCTGGCAGGCCTTCGCCCAAGAGCCGGGTGCGCAAGAATACGCCCGCTTCCTCGACAGGCTGTTGGACACGGTGAACTATGGCAATCGCAAGTTCCGCCAAGCGGTGGTAGACGATCTGCGGCAGGCGGCGACCAGGCCGGGATTGCGCGCCCAGTACTTCCAGTCGGCCGTCGGAGCGAGCGCGACCTGCCAGGATCGCATCACTTTGGCTTGGAACGGAATGCAGAACGCACGGCTGAACGCTGATGTCGTGGAGGGAGCCTACGACGCGCGGCTCGACAAGCTCCTCGAACAAGGTCGCGTCATGTTCCGTTTGGGCGAGCTGGAGAGGATCGCCCGCGACAAGGTCAACTCACTCCGGTTGGTCGACGAGATAGAAGTCTATCTCGCATATCAAGTCAAACTGCGCGACCGGCTGGACCTCAGGCACATCGCCCCGCACATGCGCTTCTACGGCGCGTCCTACGTCACCGAACACGACCTTGCCACCGCCGAGACCTCCGTGCGAAACAAGGAGGCGGTGGGGTTCGCCGACTATCTGGCAACGAGCTGGCAGCCCTGGGAGACGGTGCTGCGCCGCATCGCACCCGAAGCTCATGCAGAGATGCAGGATCGGCTCGTCGATGCGATGGATGATGAGTTCAAGAGTCGACTGACGGAACGGCTCGCCGATCATCACCTCGTCGGCGACGCCGACGCCGAACGGCTGCTCGGAGCCGAGATCCGCGACGAGATCGCCCGCGAGATCAAGGGCGCGCTGACACGTCAAGTGCTCGGAGACTACGGCCTCACGCTCCGGCCGGCAGCGTCTGCGCAGACCGCAAAAGTGGACGGGCCGGTCGGGGCAGGCGGATCGTAGCGGTGGGGCAGGCGGATCGTAGCGGTGAGGGCGTCTGCCCCTTACTGAAGCTCCTGCTCATCGGCGCAGCGCGCGCCGATGATGCTTGTCGACCGGGCGCGTGCTGGCGCGCGGACGGATGACGATGCTGGTGCGTTTGTGGAGATGATCCATAAACCTGAGGCAATTCGCGGCACCTGCGAGGGGGACGCCAAAGCCGAGATCATCAGCTATGTCAGCCAGCCTCGCACTTGAAGCATCGCTAGATGGGTGAGCCCTCTGTTTCTCTGCGGCGAGGCCAAGGTCATCGCTTGCTTGCAGCGGGGGCAGATTGGAATCGAGGGCTGTTGAGACATGTTGGCAGTGTCTTGCACACCTATGCCGATGCCGGACGAGGTGTGAGGTCGGCGACAATGATGAAGCTAATTCACTTCACGGCTCTGAGACGGACTCACCTTGAGCCCTTTCCGCTAGCCACTCAGCGAATTCCAGCACTTGTTTGCGTTCGGCCCATCGCGTAGGCGTAGAATCGCCCGTACGAACAATTGTCGTTCATAGTTGAAAGTCCTTGCTACGATCGGCCTCTCTAAAGCGCGATGAGATTAGGATGAATCGTCATCGCGCTTTAGGTTGTTGTTTGCGCATGATCTTTCCGGAAAACCGCTTCACACTTTTCCGGATCATGCTTTAGTCATTTCCGCACCCGAGGCGATAGCGCACACGGTAGGACCCACTATTCTCCTCCCGTTCGCGGAGATGTCAGCTAGCGTACCCTCAATATCACGACGACCGACGAAGGGGTGGGAAACACCGATCAACTTGATTGGCTCCCCGCCGAAACCTGCAACGGTGCAACGATTCCTTTTCTGTGCTGCCGGTCCCAGGGCCGCGCGAACTAGAGTTCCTGAGGACCGGGTTGTCAGTGGGTAGTAGTGTTCCCCTATGCTGACAACATCTGAACGCGGCTGCTGCCGGTCCGTGGATAGAGCCTCGGGTATGCGGAGCCTCTGCCAAGTCCGGTCGCGTCGACAGCATGAATTATTTCCTTGATGGCCCACCCAACACGCTACATGAAGTCATCGTCGTCCGAATCGGGCGGAGTAGTTGGTGTACGCTCGACATCATCGATATCGCTGCCTTCAGTGTCGTCGGCTTTGGACAGATACAGTGGAGGTTTGTTTGCTCGTTGCCATTCACCGTCACCGTTCTTCGTCCACTTGTCGGGGTGCTGGGTTGGGTCAAGCGCCATCGTCGAGTTAGTTACATCAACAAAACCCAACGCTGCTGCGCGGGCTTTTGCTTCTGGGTTCACGGGATTAGAGAGGATCAACGGTCGTTCGCCGTCGAGCCGAAGCTGATGTTCCAGGAGAATATCGCCTGCGTTATCTACAAGCGGATGAGTAACCCGAAAATCTATAGTGGATGTGGTTTCGGTCCGCCCGGGAAATTGGTTCCTCCACTGATCTCCTTCGAACACATCATTCATGCTGGATCCGCCTTCCGTGCGAAGCAGTCCAACGCTCTTGTTGCCTAGCTGATAGCTGAAATATCGCGCGTCTTTCGAATCGGAGTCCGTGCTGCCGTGGCGATAGGCAACGTATGCTGCGCGTTCGGCTTTCAACGATACAGCACGCGAGTACTGCTGCGGGTTCGCGGCGATATGCTCTATTTCGTCGCTATAAAAGTCCTTCACTTTTTCCTCGAATGAAGAACTTGAGATTTCCACCACGGGCGGATTGCGAGCGAGAGAATACGGTCGTGTTGCCGCCGAAGATGAACTAGCGTAGGAACTCGGCTCCGCCATGTGCATCCCAGCAAACGCGTCCGCAAACCTCTGGCTGTCCGCATCATCATCAACGTCGGAAATACTCGTAGGTTGGATGTTGGATGGGCCACTGATTCGGCTGTACATGGCGATGCGATCCTGTCGGCATGGTGTTTTCGCACTGTGAGTAGGCCTGTCAGGCCCTTCGGAGATTGTTATTCGGCCTGCCTGACGACAAGCTGACGGACGTCGCAAGCAGGTTTTAAGGCCTGCGCTATCGCGATCGCACCGACGCATGCGATTCGTCCGACACCGGCTCTGGGCTGGTGCTCCCGGGTTCGGCATTTCCGTCAAGGGCGACCGACAGGCTGACATTATGACGCAACGTGGAATTCCTGGGGTTCATGGCGAGAGCTGGCCGATATAGCACTTGCGCCTCATGATGACGCCCCTCGTTGTCGAAGAGAGCCCTTCGCGTTCAGCGCGCTCAGGTCACCAGGTACTGCAAGCGAGACGTCGTCGAGCAACTCAAGTGCCTCATCCGAGCGCTTGCGGGCCAGCAAGGCCTGAGCAAGAGCGATCACCGCGTCAAGGTTGCCCGGTTGTTGCTTCAACGCGGCACGCAAAGTCTCCTCGTCAACATCGCGACCGAGGGCATGCACAATGCGCTCGCTCATAGCAGGATCGATATCCTCGGCGCCCAATAACTCTGATGTTGGCGTCTTCCGCACTGAAGGTGCCGACTTTTCCCGGTCAGCGCATCCATCGAGCGGCAGAATGGCAAGAACAGCGAAGAGGGCTGCATACTGGCTCAATTGAGTCTGGACCCTCGCTGACGGCGAGCTGACGCGGCGGCGTTAAGCGCACCGCCTTTACGCGAAAGGGCCAGCGCTATCGCGATCGGGCCAACTGAGGCGCCTCATGTGACGCTGGTTGCGACCTGGCGCTAGCGGTGTCGGTCTTGCCGTCGAGCGCGAGCGACAGATTGAGGTTGTTACGCAACATCTGATTTTCTGGCTCTATGGCGAGCGCTTGCCGATATAGTGCTTGTGCTTCGTCATGACGCCCCTCGTTATCGAGGATAACGCCCTTGGCGTTCAACGCGCGCAAATCACCGGGGACTGCAAGCAGGACTTTGTCGAGTACCTCAAGCGCCTCATCCAGGCGCTTCTGAGCCAGCAGCGCCTGCGCAAGACTGATCGCAGCATCGACATTGCCAGGTTCTTGCTTCAGCGCGTCGCGCAGAGTCTCCTCGTCGACGTCTCGACCGACGGCGCGCGCAATGCGTTCGCGCATAGCTGGATCGACATCCCTGGCGCCGAGCAACTCTGGGGACGGCGACTGCTGTACTGAAGGAACTGACTTATCCCAGCCAGCGCAACCTCCGACCAGCAGAAGAATGGCCAGTATAGGCAGGAGAGCAGAGCGCGAAGCCGGACGAGGTGGATACAACCGTGGTGCCGCCGTTTTCTTAAGCGAATTCATTCCGTCCATCTCTCGATCGGCTGCTAAGCGCCGTTAGGCGGTTGCAGGAATGATGCTATGATGTTGCTTGGGCTGAGCGTTATCCTTCACGGCTGTGAGTTTGACGGATCCGACCGGCTGGATTGCAAAATCGGAGGCGAGATCCTGATAGGACAGAACAGCGAGATCGATCCTGTTCCGAGTGAGAAAGCCGCGTACGAAGCGCCGGACATCCATTGAACCGAGGATGACAGGCTGAGTCCGACCGGCAGCTATGCGCGAATGTATCTGACGCATTTGTGACAGGAGCATCTCGCTGTGCCGGTCCTCCAGAGCCAGATAGGGTCCGACGGCGGTATCGCGCACTGCGCTGCGCACGATATCTTCAGTTTCACGTTCGATGATAAAAGCGGGCACAACACGGTGCGCGTTAGCGTAGCGATGACAGATCTGTCGCCTGAGACCGGAGCGAACATATTCGGTCAGCAGAACAACGTTTTTCTCACGCTCGCTCCATTCGGCCAAGGCCTCCAGGACCAGGCGGGTGTTGCGGATCGGGATGCCCTCATCAAGTAGGCGGCGGAGCACATCGGCGATCCGGGGAATTGACGTCGTGCGCAGCACCTCCTTCACCAGATCGGCATATTCCTGCTCCATCCGGCCCAGCAATTGGCGCGTCTCCTGAATGCCTATCAAGCGCTGTGCATGGCGAGTCAATGCCGAATGGACGCACAAGGCGAGGAGTTCGCTCGCACGGTGATGTCCAATGCCGGCGGCCCTGAGGGCCGATGCATGGCTTTGTTCGATCCAGATCCGATTCGTGTCTCGGTCATGCCGAAATGGGATACCGCTCAATTCAAGGTTCGCCAGGTCGTCGGTGAGCGAGAGTTGCGTCGGGTCAACCGAACCTTGTTCGACCGGCACCCCCTCAACATCTACCCTGAATTGCGACTGAGGCAACTGCTGATCGACTTGGACAGGGATACGAGGAATGGTGATGCCAAGATCGGCGGATACCAGGTCCGATACGCGTGCGATCTGCTGTTGCAAATCCTCCTTGTCGATCGCCCGTGTCAGGCTCGGTGCAAGGAACAATGCGATCGGAAGTGCCTCCGCAGGCAGGGTTTGCTTGTGAGGCTGTGCTGGAGCCATAGCAGCCACATTGGCGCCTGCCTTGGCGCCTTGCACAGCATCTTTGACAAAACTCGCCGCGGTAAACACTGCAGCCAGGACGAGAAAGACGGGCAGAGGGAAGCCTGGGATGAGGCCCATTAAAACTAACACGCAGGCGGCCAGCCGTAACGCGCGCGTACTGGCCGTGAGCTGGTTAACGATGTCGGTACCTAGGTTGAGTCCAAAAGGCCCATTTACACGAGTAACAATGGTTGCGGCCGTTATAGATAGCAGCAGCGCCGGAATCTGCGAGATTAGCGCATCACCTATGGTCAGCAGCGTATATTGATGCAGGGCCTCATCCAGGGACATGCCCTTGGAGAGCAGGCCAATGGTGATCCCGCCTAGCATGTTGATGCAGATGACCACTAGCCCGGCGATGGCATCGCCCTTCACGAATTTCATGGCGCCGTCCATCGCGCCATAGAGTTGGCTTTCTCTCTCCAGTGCAGAGCGCCGGCTCCGGGCTTCGTTCTGAGTGATATGGCCGTTGCGCAGCTCCGCGTCGATCGCCATCTGCTTGCCCGGCAGAGCGTCGAGCGTGAAGCGCGCCGCCACCTCTGCGACCCGTTCGGCGCCCTTGGCGAGAACCATGAACTGCACCATGGTCACGATCAGAAATATGACGATGCCGACGGCAATATTTCCTGATATCACGAAATCGCCGAATGTGTGAATGATGCTGCCAGCATCCGCCTCAGCCAAAATCAGCCGGGTCGTTGCGATGGTCAGCGCCAGACGAAATACCGTCGAGATTAGGATGACGCCTGGTAGGGACGAAAAATCAAGCGGGGTGCTGAGATACAGGGCAACCATCAACAGCAAAACAGCAAAGCCCAGATTGAATCCGATCAGCGTGTCAATCGCCAGGATTGGGATCGGCACGATCATCATTCCGATCGCCAGAAGCAGCATCAACGCCACCATCAAATCCGGGTGGGCCGGCGTGCGCGCGATGAAATTACGCAAGGCGTTGGTCATGGTGCCCCTTCTTGTGGGACGGGGACTGTGCTGTCACGCAACGAAACATAACTTTGGAAAACCTCGCGCGCCTCGTCCATACGGTCGACCCGCCGCAGGGCGTGGCTGCGCAACAGAGTCAAGGGCAGGCGCGAAGCTGGCTGCGTATCAAGTGTGTCCAGTCTATCCAAAACCGCGATTGCTTCATCGCCGAGGCCCTCTGAGATGAGAGCATAGGCGAGAATGCGCAGTATGCCGACGTCTTGCGAATTGTCGTCGGTGACAAGCCGCAACAGAGAAAGACTTTGTGCGCTCTGCCCACACGCAAGATGAACATAGGAAAGTGCGCAGAGCAAATCGCGCTCCTGCTCGGAGATCAGCGAGATATCGCCGGATTTGGCAATAGCGGTAGGCTGGATAGGGTTAGAAAGCAGCGCTCCGTCGCAGACGACCATTGCTAGCCTTTGATCAAGCTGTTCCGATTCTGCCGCAGCTGGATCAGCCACCCAAGCTCCTGCTGCAGAACGACGATACCTTCACGCGCCACCGTCCCCTCAGTCGCAGCCGATAGCACGTCTGCCAAGCGTTCCAGAAGAACACCATGCTTCTCTGCACACAGCACCTCCGGGTGACGCAGGTGTGGCGTGACGAACGAGAGCAGGCCACGTGCGAGATTGTCTCCGTAAAGTGGTGAAGCCAGTTGCGCGCGGTCGATCTCATTGGTGCCGGCGCGCGTCTCGTTGAGACCGACGCGCGTGACTGCTTCGATTCGCGGAACCTCCGGCACGGCCTCGATCGCGGCGCCGTCGCGCAGATCCTGCGTGTGCGTGTCCCACCAGGTGGATGCCTTTGTCTTGCCGCCATTCGCATGAGCACCATCGACCTCCATGTTATTGACACGACGGACGGATGGCTCGATTGCTGGCACGCTGTCGTCGATATCGAACCTATGTAAAGAGGTGCCTGGCCCGACAGCATGTTGGGGCATTTTGGTCATGACGTTCTTCTCGCCTATCTTCCGGGTCTGGAAACTCTAAAAGGAGATGGCAGCAAGGCGGCCGTTCCGGCTCAGCAGCACACGTCTCTCTTCAATTCGATCGAGCGTCCATCCATCACTCAACAAGGCGCCGACAAAATACTTTTGCCCACCGACAAGAAGATAGGGCGGGGTTCCGCGCCAAACAGCTTCAATTGCAATTGAAGATGGCGCCTTCTCCTCCTTGACGGCCACTCCGTTGACCAACGTTAGCGTGCCATGAGTGCGATGATCGAACCATTGCTGGACCTCCTGCCATCTGGCGGCCAAGGCGGGCGGAACCGCGCCTTCAGCGGTCACAATACCCAATCCGGAATTGACCTTGATATTGAGCAGGCCGGCTCTATCGACTTCCTCTTGCAGGAGTTCGGCCGCTGAGTGGATGATACGATCATCAGGACGGTTGACGGTCAGCTTGGGTCCAAGTTCGACGCCATGCGACGAAGCGATGCTCGGTGCACCGGCGCTGGCGTTGTCGAAGAACACGGCTGAGAATGTTCCGATGCCGAGAAGGCCGAGTAACACGATGGCGACTGTTAAGAGCGAGACACGCGACGGGCCAATCGAACCGGCTGGGGCTGAATCCTGAACAGTCCAGCGAATCGACATTGTGCCCGCTCGAATGACGATAGGAAGAGGAAAAACAACGCGCTCGCCTGCTGCAATATTGCCCTTGTCCTCTATACTAATTCCGGTTGAAAGGACCTCGATCTCGATCGAATTGCAAAGCAGGGTGACGCGAAGATGATGCGGTTCAAGGCCTTGTTCGACGAAGACAATATCGGCATCGAGACCAGAACCGATGAGGCTCGTTCCCATAGCCGCTTTCCTGCTCAATCCGCAATAAAGTCCCGATAGCACTTCGAAATGGAGGGAAGGGGCTTCATCCACGGATAACCTCCTGAACAAAGTCAGGAGCCGCACGGCAGTTGCCGTGCGGCTCGTTCCGAGTTTTATTCACGGCGCCGCCGGTACGGTATACGCGTGGCGGTCGAAGCGTCCTGCTTGCAGCATTACTGCACGCGCTCGTCGGCCACCTTCTTGATGGACTGGAGCTGGGTCGTAACGACGCGCTCCGTCACGCTCCGCTCCGCAGCCTCTTCGCTAACAGCCGTCAGAGCAGCGAGTTGCTTCTGGAACTCGGCTTGCCCTGCGGCTTCGGAACCCGCCGTTATACCCGCATTCACGGCTCCGCCAAGCGCACCACCCACAGCCCCAGTACCAGAAGCACCAATTCTACCAGGCATATCGTTTCACCCTTCTGTTCGAATTGTCCCGTCATTAACGGGCCATGTCTCCTGACGTCGGACCATCCGACGTCAGGCATTCTCGTCTGTTTCGGCCATGGCATCGTCGAATTCCGCCATGGCATCGTTCGTAAATTGCATTGCGATCGAGCTGAGAGCCGCTTCAAAGGCTTGGCGTTGAGCGTCGGCCTGCGAGGTGCTGCTAGAATCAACCGCACCATGCTCACGATTGTCTGCGCCACCCGGCCGCGAGTGGTCGGGATGCGGAGCGGGCGCGTGCGGCCGGTGTCCGTCAGTATTTCCATGAGGCCCGCGCGCCAGGGACGATCCAATGCCGCCAATCCCGTTTCCAATTGCTCCGACCATGGCTGCCCTTCGTTCATGTCCACTATGGTCAATCAGGCGGCAATGCCGTCTAGAGATCCACACTCTCATGCTAGGAGCGGTAGCTTTCGAGAAGCTGACGAGCTTTGGAAAAAGTCATACTAAGCCGATGGAAGCCGCAGTGAGATATCCACGAGACTCGGCCCAGGTGGTCCGCTAAAGACAAGCTGGTAGGCTTCGAGCCGGGGCAAGACGGTCTCGATAGGCGCGCCGGCACAGTGTGAATCCGAATGGGCGGTTTCACTGAAAACTCTATCAGGTCCGTAGACCTTCGGCGGTGAGGAAAATGATGCCGGCGCGCGATTGACGGAGGCTTCGATCAGCTTCGCAAGCTGCAACAGTTGTTGAGCGCGAAGCGGATGGAGATCGAAATCCTGTGAAGGCCTCTAGTCGCGGCCAATCAAACTGGACTGCTCGACGTCACTGCCGACCAGGCTTGCGACACTCTTGGCGTCGCGCGCTCGAGCGTCGCACCAAAGCTTGCGCTGCGGGCGGATCGGCAGGATGGGCACGAATCGCTGGCGCAAGTGTGCCTGTCAGGCCACGTTCTAAGACAACTGCGTTGTGCCGACCTGACCGGGAACGCCTGCGGCCTGCACAGGGGCGGCCTCAAGCCGCGTCTTCACATTGTTCAAATAGTTCTCCGCATAGGATTGCGCCGCCGAAATGGGCAGGTTGACCCCGGCGTTTACGGCCTCCTCCATCGCCTTCTTTGCCAGCCCGTTGCGCATCGCGAGTTTGACCTCGGGGCCAGTGATACAGCCTACCGCTTGCGCCGCGACATTGAGCCCAGCTTCTTCCAGCGCCTTCTTCATATTGCCTCCGCTAATGGCGGTGTGGAGAAGATTCGCTGCTTGCGACTCGAACTCGAGCCCCATTGATGCGAGATCCGCCAGTTCTCCGAGGCCCGGAATGAAGCTGAGCACCCCCACGGCCGTCGCGGCCCAGTCGAGCACCTTTGAGCCCAGCTTGAGCACGTCGTCGACCGCGTGCATGAGGGCGCCGCCGTTCGTCTTCGGAGACTTGATTGCGGGCTGGTCCGCCACGCCCATCATCATTTCGGCAGCGGCGTCCTGTTCGGCCGCGGTTTGGGGGGCGTGGGCCTTCGTCTGCTGAACGGTATGGTTCGCACCCGACATGTTGCCGTAGAAGTGCGTAAAGTCGTTGTTGCTGATGTTGCCGGAATCGACCGTATGGCCGCCGCCGAAATCGAAGAACTTGTGATGAGTCGTGTAGCCCGTAATCGAATTGTTTAGCAAACCAAACAACAGGGGATCCGAGAGCAGCTGCGACGCTGCTTGCTTTACCTTCGGGGCGAGACTCTTGTCGTCGGCCATGCTCGCCAGCTTGTCCCGGGTCAGATCGCCGCTTCCAAAAAAGGCGCTCTGGTTCTTGTTGATCGTGTCGAGCGTATCGAGCTCAGTTTGCGTCAGGCCCATCGACGATGAAGCGACTTGAAGGAAATCCTCCTTGTGGACTTTATCTATCGCACCGCCGTACAACTGCTTCCAGTCCTGCGGATGATCGAGGAAGTATTGAGCCGCCGCGATGACCTGAGGCGGGCATTTGCCGGTTTTGGCGTTGCCGTCGACGATCTGCTTGAAATCAACTAGGCTCAGGTTCTTTGGCAGGTTGTCGGAATAGCGGTAAAGCTCGCGCAATGCATCGTTCAACGTCATGACCGACAGTTGCCCGTTGCTAGTACCGTCGGACGGAACGTAGTTCTGCTCGTAGTTTTGCGCCTGCCGCTCCTGAAATGCGGCAACCTGCGAGTGATGGTCGGAGAACCCGGATAGATCCTTCGCCTTGATCTTGCCGCCGCAGCAGCCATCGCCCTGAGAGCCGATCGCATAGAAGAGCTCCGGGTCCTGCTGCAATCCTTCGATCGCCGCCTTCAGATCTGGCGGCGTGGAGGGATCGTTGGCCTTGTCCGCCAATGAGTCCCAACTGAGCGGGCACTGGTCCTTGTGACGGTTCAGCACTGCTACGATCTGTAACTCGGTGTCGCTCAGTGTGCCCCCGTTCCATGTGATCCTCGAGCTTGGCACAGGGGCGGGTGCGACAACCGGGGATTCAATTGCAGATGATGGTTGCGGATCCTGCTCCAATGCGTCGATCGCCGCCTTCACATCCGCCGGCAGAAGGTCCAGCGCGTGCTGCTCAAGTCCTTCCAATTCTTTCGCCGCTGACTTCGCCGTCGTCGGCAACACATCCTGCGGCACGAAGAGAGTGCTGGTCTTGTCTTCCAGCGAATAATCGGACAGCATCGCCTCGAAGGTCGAAAATGCGCTTTGCTCAGACTGATGCGCTGTCTGCGCGGAAGGTCCGAGCGCCGACCAGGCCGCGGGAGATAGCGTGGACTCAGACGCATTCGAGGTGGTGGGTAGCGAAAGATTGCTAAGCGACATTTGCATCCTCGGATATGAGATTAAAGACCACCACAAGAGCGTCCTCTGGTCCACGACGAACAAGAAGCGATACCTGATGGATGTGTTGAACGAGCCGGAGCGCCGCCGGTCGGGCGCAAAGATATGGCGCCCTCCATGCGTCTGCTTGCTCCGTCAATCAGGCGCTCCCACGTTTATTTCGATCACGGTCAATGGCAGCGCCGTCTGAAGATCCACGCTCCTATGCTAGGAGAGTTAGCTTTCGAGAAGCTGACGAGTTTCAGAAGAGGGCTACAATGAACTGTGCCTATTCACCGATCGTTGCGACATGTGGGATGACGCCGTCGCCGGAATAAATCGCTTCGTAAGTCGGCGTGGCTTCGCCAGCGATCCCGAGTAGAGAGCGGAAGGCGTTCAACGGATAGAATCACCGATTGAAGCGGAAGGTGAACTCGTGGAGGTCGGCTTGCACATGCTATCGGCTGACGGTGGGGCCGATCAGCCAGGCCGTCAAGTTGGCGAACACCAGATGAGCGATCGGCAGGTGCTCCTCGGCGACTCGCAGGTTACCCCGTTCCGCAACCGCAGATAGTCATTCCTGAGCTCGGTGAGATCTACGTACCCCGCCAATGTCCGTGATGATCTTCGCTCCAGTCGCGACGGCTTGTTCAACAAAGCTGGATAGCGATTCGGCGCTGCAGTCAGGAATGATCGCGAGCCTATCCGCCCGGAGCAGCATCCGTTGACGTCTTTGTTGGGTTTGCTCAAGCGACTTGATCTTCTCCCCCGCGGCTAGTGGGAAATCGGCCGACGTCCTGGTGACGGGCAGCCTGGCTGGAACGGGACGAAACAAAAATCGGGCGTATGATTTCTGCTGACGTTTCTGTCTACACTCAAACATGCGGAGAGGCCGACGCTCGAGGAGCGATCCAAACCCTCACCATCGAGACCTTCGGAGAATGGAAACTTGGGAGAATTGAGACTTGGGAGGTCGCGCGCGTTTGCTGCGGCAGGCGAGAGGGGAGCCCGCTACGTCTTGTCGAAGCGTGCCAGAGCCGGGAGTTGCCTCGCCACTGGGCTCTTTGCCAATGCAATCGGGCTGTTCAGAGACGATGTGAGTGACGATGTCGGCCCGTTCTGAACCATTGTGGTCGTCGCCGCGCCGGCGCCAACGATTCCGGTACCATATCATTGGGCCGTTACATCCGTGGTCTTTACTTGATCAGATCTTTGAGAGTACGCGGTCATTGATTGACCGCGTACAATGATCCTGGCGGCCGACCAGATAGTTGACTCTGGCCAGAACGGTGCGTCGCCAAGTGCTCCTGCCGTCGGCGCGTCCTGAAGTCAATTCGTGGGTCGGGCAAGCTCCTGCCATGAGCTCAGCTGCGGAACGCCTACTCGGCGGGCGGACCCTCACTCGTGTATCCAGGCCAAGAGCTTGAGGCCAGCTCCGGTTGGATATGAATATGGTTTACATCTCGCCATTCAGCCCTGTGGGGCACCCCGTAGATGGAGAACATTGTCGGTGAGCCCTCGGTCGGCAGGCACCCGGCGTTCCTTAGCATGTTAATCTGGGCGCCCGAGGCTGTCTGGGGGATGAAGACCCAGGTGTCGAAGACGCGTCGTCCGTTTTGGTCGATCAGATGTCCGAGTTCCGGTGGAGCAGCTGCGGCGGGCGACGATGGCCTGGCTTGCGATGGCCCGGCTTCATTCATCGGGGCATTTCGATCATGATGGATGAGCTGAACGTCATCGTCCCCCCCTGGCCCCAACTCGGCCGTGTAGCGCTCACCGCGGATCATGTAGCTCATCCTCGGCTCGTCCGAGTCCGGTGCGAGGCCCAAGTGACGCAGTCTGCTGACCATTCCGTCCGGGGCGGGTTGGGTGCGGTGGGAAAAGTTACTGGGAACGGCGTGTGAGACATCATACACCTCTGAACCGCCGACCGCGGCGGACGTCTCACCAGCCCTCGACGATGGCCCGGGGGCGGCCGCAGCCGGCGTACGATCAGCCTCCCAACCAAAGTGTGGCGAATAGGCGTGCCCCTCGGTCAAATAAGGTGAAAAGGGATGCCCGGTGTCCAGATATGGCGAATAGGGATGGCTTTGCGGCACGGGCGCCCCCCCGGCTTGTGGCAAAGGAGGAGCAGGTTGCAAGTCGCTCAGCTGCTGCTCAAAGCCCGTGGCATCAACCGGCGCGTGAGATGGTGAGCCGTCCCGTGGGGTCGTGTTTAGTGAGTTGATTCGGTTGAAATCCATCCTGTTCCTCCTTGATGCGGCAGATGTGCGTCGACCTCTTGCATCGAGCAGAGAGCCCGTTACGAACGCTTCTCGTCGAGCTGTAGCCTGCAAGCTACCGCCAAAATGGCGCCAATCCCGTTTCCGATCGCCGTGCAGACATCAACGCTCTCATGCTAGGAGGGTTAGCTTTCGAGAAGCTGACGAGCATCAAAAGGATTTGCAAACATTCCGCTACGCTCAATCGTCATCTCTGGGCTGGACCAGGTTCCTGCACGATGCTGTCATGACGCGGCACGTCGGAAGAATAGGAGCCTTCCGGTCGCCCATCACGAGTGACCATGGTCGAGGAGCCACGAAACAACATCAGCACCGATTCGGGCGGCGGCTTCTCGGCGATGGCGGCGCGTGGCCGAGCTTGCGCCTCCGCCACAAGGCCGTGAAGCGTCTGGTCCACGAGTGCAATGAAGCGCGGCGGGCCAGAAGCCAGAACGAGGCCATTTCCCGGTGCCGGTCTCACGACATAACGCTCGTCGGAGATGTTGAGCGCATCAAGGGCTGCTTTGAACTCATCGAAGCCGATCGGCGTCAACACGAGCAGCCGACTTTGCGCTTCGTGTGCGGCGGAGACGTAAAGCACGAGCCCATCGTAGTACCACTGAAGGTTATAGAGATTGGTCAAACGGTCAAGGAACTCGCGCGGCGCCAGATCCGGCAATCGTCCGCGAATCCGGCCCTTCACCTCGGCGCTGATGTTGACTCTGATATTGAGGTTGTTGCCGAATTCCTGGAGAGCTGCAGAGAGCTCCTGATCCAAAACGGTGTAGCTAAAAGGTGTTGCTGGCAGCGACAGCGGAGCGCCGAGAGCCGCCTGTAGTCCGGTGGAGACGAAAACTCCGGCGCACAGAACTCTCTTGAACATGTCCGAGATCATGGATCGCATGAGCATTTCGCTCTCTTTGGCCTGACATACAAAGATTGAGATTCGCATCAACTTGGAAGTCAAACGTGATCTTAAGATGACGCTGTTCGTGGCGAGCTCGTCAGCTTTTCGTCAGCTCTCTTCCTTACGATATCGGCTCGTTAACGGACAATGAGCTGCTAGCCTCATCACGCAAGAGAGTAACGAGTCTTTCCCTGATGTTAGGTGCTGCGCCGATCTTTCCCAATCTAAATGACGGTCCGTCCTGGGCTCGTGCGCCGACCGTGGTCGGCGAGCACCAGTTTCAGCAGGCTCTTATGCAGGCGGCTCCCACTCAAGACGTTGCATCCCCAGCGGCAGATCGAGGTGTCTTTACTCCTCCTCCGGCGTCGGAGATTCAGCGTGCAACGGCGGATGCTACGCCACTGGGCGAGCGCATCCTCCAGACCCTTTCCATGACCTATCGGAGCAACACAGTTGTTTCTCCCGTCGTCCGCAGTGCAGAGGTCCTTCCGAAGGAAGTCGCACCTGGGCCGGCGGAGTGGCCCCTTTCGCAGTCTGGCGGCGTTAGGGCCAGTATCGCGGACAAGCCGGTCGTGGTGGACACTTTCGAGCCGATGATGGCCGATCTGCGGGATGTCTACAACAGTGTCATTCAGGTTTCGCTTGTCTCGAAGAGTACCAGCAGCGTCAGCTCCTCTCTGAATAAACTGCTCTCAGCGGGTTGAATGACGTTGATGCGTGGTTCGATGCGTGGCGAAATCGGCCACGACCACCCATCCAGTCGGTGGTTTTTTGTTTTTGCTGTGCTCCCGCTGCTGCTCCTGACCGGCTGCAAGGCTGATCTCTACAGTAAAGTTCAGGAGCGCGAGGCGAATGAGATGCTCGCGCTCCTCCTTGACAAGGGGGTCGATGCGATTCGCCTCGTTGCCAAGGACGGGACAAGCACCATTCAGGTCGAAGAGAAGCAGCTAGCACTGTCAATCAACCTGCTGAATGCAGAGGGGCTACCGCGCCAGACTTTCAAAAATCTCGGCGAAGTTTTCAAAGGATCGGGCCTCATTGCCTCGCCGACCGAAGAGCGCGCCCGTTACGTTTATGCCTTGAGCGAAGAGCTGTCCCGCACGATCAGCGATATTGACGGCGTCCTCTCTGCGCGTGTCCATGTCGTTTTGCCGAAGAACGATTTGCTGCGACTGGACGCTACGCCATCCTCGGCATCGGTTTTCATCCGGCATGACTCCAATGCAAATCTCTCAGTCCTGCTCCCGCAGATCAAGATGCTCGTCGCCAACAGCATCGAAGGGTTGTCCTACGACAAGGTGGCGGTGGTTTTCGTGCCTGTTGAACGGGCTTCGCCTGAGCAGGGGCAGGGGCCCGCGGCAGTTACTGGTCTGGCTCAATCAACCAAATCCATTTCGGCACCATTGCTTACCGTCGGCGTGGGGGGCGCCGGCGTCGTGGTCGGGGTGCTATGCTGCCTGTTACTGAACACTCGTCTGCATCAGCGGGCGCAATCATCGCGCGAACTGACTAAGGGCAGCGGGCTCTCGGGGCTGTCCGCTATCAAGGCCCTTGGCAAAAAGCTCATGTCGAACGCGGCATAGGCGGAGTGCGAATGTCGATACAGATGCGATCCACTGAATCTCATCGTTCGCTCAAATCGCTTTCTGAGGGTCTGAGCGAGCTAACTGCCTCGATTCATCTGACCCGTCTTTCCGCTCGACTTGACCCAGCGCTGTCCACGGCGACGTTGGTTCGGCTGCAGATGAACCCCAGACTGCAGGTAAGATTGGCCGAATTGCTGCTTGGCAATGAAATGAGCTTCAACGCATGCGTCTGGGGGGACGACCTTCTGCTCGGACACAATCCGCATCGGGCAGCTCTCCTCGCGGGCAGTATTTGGCATGCACGTTCGTTGCTAAAGCTTGTTTCAAAGGATGACCTCTCAACTCTGATCGGAGTTATTGGCGCAGAAGCGCATGCTTTCGGTATTCGACATTTGGCCAATGCGATCGCAGCCACGTCTATTGCCGATCCTGAGCAGCTCTCGCAGCGGATAGAGCACGATGGACATGCCTGTCTCGGCGCTTGGCTCAACGAAGCTTCAGCGCTGGAGCGTACCCGCGTGCTTCTACGCTTGCCTATTGGAACAGCCGCCGAGAATTATGCGGCCGAACACCGCAATGCCGCTGGCCCATTGCTTTCCTTGGTTGTGACCCATTTGGCGACGGAGACGTCCACCATATGACAGCGAATGACCCAGCATCTGCCGTCGCTCCCCAGATTCGCCCGCTCGGATCACTAATACCCGCCGCTGAGCTCGAGATCTGGTGCGATGCCGCACAAGCGCGCGCCGTGGCAGTGAGGCATTTGCAGCGGGCTCGCAGCTGGGCACACACGGCTTATCGACAGGAGCGGGCACGCGGCCGTGCCGAGGGCTTGAAGACGGGCGGCGAGGAAATGGCACGGTTGATTGCGCAGGCTGCCTGCGAAGTGGCACGGCAAAAAGCCGTTCTGGAGCAGGAATTGCCAGAGCTTGTGATGGAGATCGTGAGCGACTTGGTAGGCGCCTTTGATCCCGGCGAGATGTTGGTAAGGACCATTCGTCATGCGATCGACCGCAAATATGCTGGCGCGAAAATTTCCCTTCGCGTATCTCCCGTACAAGCCGACGCGACTGCGCGCGAATTCACTGCCTATGACGGGCGGGAGGGCCGGCCGCAGGTACGGATTGAACCGGATCCGGCGCTGCCATCTGGGCAATGTGTGCTGTGGAGTGAATTTGGCAATGTCGATCTAGGATTAGCCTCGCAGCTCCGTGCGCTTCGCCTCGGCCTTGGTTTATCTTCTGAGGAGGGCAGACCATGACCCCGCCGTTACCAAGGCCTGGCAATGGAGGCAGTGCTCTGCACGCCGCGCTTTCAACTCTGAAATCTACAGCAAAAAATATCGATACGCGTGCCGTCCACGGACGGATCACGCGGGCCGTCGGCACGTTGCTCCATGCCGTCTTGCCGGACGCTCGTGTTGGGGAGCTTTGTCTGTTGCGGGATCCCCGCACCCGGTGGTCGCTCGAGGCGGAGGTGATCGGCCTGTTGCCCGATGGTGTGTTGCTCACGCCGATCGGCGACGTGGCGGGCCTGTCTAGCCGCGTAGAAGTGATCGCGACCGGACGAATGCATGAAGTGCCAGTCGGCTCCGATTTGCTTGGTCGGGTGATCGACAGTTTCGGCCGTCCAATCGACGGTAAAGGCGCAGTCAAAACTGTCGAAACACGTCCGCTGCGCGGTAGGGCCCCAAACCCAATGACCAGGCGCAATATCGATCAGCCCTTCCCACTCGGCATCCGTGTCTTGGATGGCCTTCTCACATGTGGCGAGGGCCAGCGGATCGGCATCTATGGAGACCCCGGCTGTGGCAAGTCGACGTTATTGTCGCAGATCGTAAAAGGCGCGGCCGCCGATGTCACCGTCGTCGCGCTGATAGGCGAACGTGGGCGTGAAGTACGTGAATTCATCGAGCAGCATCTTGGCGAGGCAGCTCTTCGCCGCACGGTCGTTATCGTAGAGACCTCGGATCGCTCGGCCATGGAGCGGGCGCAATGCGCTTACATGGCAACCGCGCTCGCAGAATATTTTCGGGAGCAAGGATTGCGCGTCGTTTTGATGATGGATTCGTTGACGCGCTTTAGCCGCGCCATGCGCGAGATCGGCCTTGCTGCAGGAGAGCCGCCGACACGGCGGGGCTTTCCTCCCTCTGTTTTCGCCATGCTGCCTGGTCTACTCGAGCGTGCCGGCATGGGTGAGCGCGGCTCAATCACGGCCTTCTATACCGTGCTCGTCGAAGGTGACGGCACGGGCGATCCAATCGCCGAAGAAACCCGCGGCATTCTGGATGGTCATGTCGTTCTCTCACGCCTTCTCGCGGCGCGAGAGCACTTTCCTGCTATCGATGTGCTGTCGAGCCGCAGTCGCATAATGGATACGGTCGTATCTGTGTCGCACCGCAAGTCGGCAGCCATCTTCCGTGATCTACTCTCGCACCACGCCGAAGCCGATTTCTTGATTAAGGTCGGCGAATATAAGCAAGGTAGCGATCCGATGACTGACCGTGCCATCGCTTCGATCGAGGATCTGCGAAAGTTCTTGCGCCAAGGCCAAAATGAGGCGTCCAGTTTTGAGGAAACCATCACATGGATGTCGCGTCTGACCGCATGAATCGCGATCACGCTTCGAAATTGCGGGTTGTGAAGGATATGCGAGAGCGTAGCGCGCTTCGTGAGTTGTCCAACATGCAAGCCAAGCGCCGCGCCGCAGTCCTGGCCGTGGAGCAGGCGCTCCAGGAGCTTGCAAGCGCCAAGGAATATCGCGCAAGGGTCGAGGCGGCGCTTTACGAGCAACTGGTATCGTTCGATGCCTTGTCCGTCGCCGAACTTGACTGTCGGCGTCACCTCGTCCTTGACCGGCTCGCAGCCAAGATCGATTCGACACGCCAGACGATCGATGATGGGCAACGAGCTCAAGCGCAGGCCGAGGCAGCGGTCTCCGAGAAGCGGGCCCACTGGACGAAATGTTCGACGGCAACACACAAATGGGAACAGATCGAGCGCGATGTTATGCGCGCGGCCGATACCGATTCGGAGGTCGCAGCCGAGATGGAGGCCGATGATGAGGTCGTGCTTCGGTCTCGGGGCTTCCGTCCCCAGCTAGCAGGCGCCTCAATCTGATGGTTGGTTCTCTTGAGGTCGCGCGAACGTGCCGTCTTGTAGAAACGCCTCCGGTACGTCTTGGGGGTGGGCACGCCCCATTCAAGCCGGCACTAACTCTGTCCCGCGACGTCGTTTCGTGGCTCAACGAGATTGCCGCCGTCCGCATGCCTTTGCCGACCCGGCTTGGCGATAGGCCGCTATCCGTGCAAATGAAGCGGGTCGTCTGGCAGCAGGAGCCTTCTGCCATACCGATGCTTGACTGCTTTTGGGGCGTCGGAGAGGAGACCATGGTCTTGTCGCTGCCCCGTCCGCTGGTGGAGGGGCTGATTTCGACACTCCAGAGTGGCCTTACCCTCCCTTCCGAGCCAAGTTGCTCGCTCGTTCTCGAATCTGCACTTGAACCGTTGCTAACTGGACTGGAGATCCGGACACAGCAAAATGTGCAGCTTATCCGTGTGGGGCAAGCGACCAGGCCTGGTCCTTATCTGGAATTCGAGATCACCTACGGCGCGTCGAAGGGCAAAGCTCGCCTGTTCCTATTCTCGCCCCTTGACGGTCCGGTACCGCCCGCGTTCCGCGCGTTAGGCGAGGTGCTCGGACAGGTACCGCGACAAAGGAGCAAGCTCTTCACCGAACTGCCAATTATAGTTGCGGCAGAGATCGGCTCGCTCCGCGCTACGGCCGCTCTTCTTCGCGAAGCACGAGCAGGCGATGCTTTGTTGCCGGACGTTATACCCTTTGCGCGCGGTCAGATGTTCCTCACTGCGGGCCGCTTATCGGCCGCGGCTGATTTTGTGAGCGATCGCCTGATCCTGCGCGGGCCATTCCGGCTGCAGCCGTACCCTCTGGAGTGTGCATACATGACGACACAATCCGAATCGCAGCAACCTCCATCGGAGGCAGATCTCGACGATCTCGAGATCACGCTTGTCTTCGAATGCGGCCGCTGGTCGATCGCGCTGGGAGCATTGCGGAATATCGGCGAAGGCCATGTGTTCGAACTTAATCGACCGGTCGACGGCCCAGTTGATATCGTTGCTAACGGCCGGCGAATCGGTCGTGGCGACATCATCCGTATCGGCGATGAACTGGGCGTCAGACTCCGTGGCAGGTTGGCGGGCAATGACTGACATCCAGCCGGCAATCCTGCCGCTTCTTGCGGTTACAGCCGGCCTCGGCTTGCTGGCGTTCGCCGTCGTTACAACCACCGCATTTGTAAAGATATCCGTCGTTCTCTTCCTCGTTCGCAATGCCCTTGGGACCCAGTCGGTACCGCCGAACATCGTTCTATACGGCGCGGCATTGATCCTTACCGTCTTTGTCAGCGCGCCAGTCATTGAGCAGATCTATACGCGCATGACCGGCCCGCAACTCCACTACAAAACGTTGGATGATTGGATGGCCGCCGCTAAGGAGGGGCGCGAGCCGCTGCGCGAACACCTCAAGAAGTTCACCAGTGAAGAGCAGCGGCAGCTTTTCCTATCCTCGACCGAACACGTCTGGTCCGAAGAAATGCGGGGCAACGCCACAGCTGATGATTTTGTCATTCTTGTACCATCTTTTCTAATCTCGGAACTCAAGCGTGCCTTCGAAATCGGGTTTCTACTTTATCTTCCCTTTATCACCATCGATCTTATCGTAACGACAATTTTGATGGCGATGGGCATGTCGATGGTGTCCCCAACCGTGATATCTGTTCCCTTCAAGCTCTTTCTATTCGTCGCCATCGACGGTTGGTCGCGACTCATGCACGGCCTAGTACTGAGTTACACAACACCGGGAGGTTGAGCATGAACGAAGCCAGCATTGTCGCAAACATGGGCCAATCACTCGTAATTTTCATGATCTGGGTTCTTCCACCGCTCACCGCTGCGGTCATTGTCGGATTGGGCATCGGCATCATCCAGGCTGCGACACAGCTGCAGGATCAAACCTTGCCACTGACTGTGAAGCTTCTGGTCGTTGTCGCGGTGATCGCTCTATTTGCTCCAGTGCTGAGCGCCCCGCTCATCGAACAAGCCGAGCAGATTTTCACCGAGTTTCCCGCACTCACAGCGAGATAGTCGCATACCGCAGATCTAAGGCGTGTCACCTGCTGAGACCCAAGGTCTGACCCATGGCGCCATCGAGCTCCTTATTGCGGCGGGCCTTGGTGCGGCGCGCGCTGTCGGCATTATGTTGGTTCTTCCCGTATTTTCGCGGCCGCACATCAGCGGGCTGATCCGCGGCTGCTTCGCAATTGCGATCGTACTACCGTACGTGGCGCAAATCAGCGCCGGCCTGCAGGCGCTAGATTCGGATACACGTCTCATCAGGGTCGCGCTCCTGGGTTTCAAAGAGGTGCTCGTCGGCCTATTGCTCGGTATTTTGCTCAGTATCCCACTATGGAGCATCCAAGCGGTCGGCGACACCATCGACATGCAACGCGGCATCACCAGTCAGGTCGCATCGAACGACCCCGCGACGCATAGCCAAGCTTCCGCGACGGGACTTTTGCTCGGCATCACTGCGGACACGATCTTCGTTCTATCCGGAGGTCTGCAGACTATGATCAGTGCTCTTTATGGAAGCTATCTGATCTGGCCCATATATCGGATGCTGCCTGGCCTGACCGTGCAAGGGGCAATAGAATTTTTAGAAGTCCTCGACCATATCATGCACACGACGCTACTGGTCTCTGGACCCGTACTGGCCTTCTTACTTCTCATTGACATATCAGTCATGATGCTTGGGCGCTTTGCGCCGCAAATCAAGCTGAACGATCTCGGCCCGAACATCAAGAATATCGCCTTCGGGATCATCATGGTCTCCTACACCGTCTATCTCATTGAATACATGAAATCGGAGATCATTCTGTCGGACGGCGTGGTCGAGTGGTTTGAGAAGCTTCTGAAATGAACGAGACGACCGAAGAGAAGGAGCTCCCTCCCACTCCCAAGAAGCTTCGCGATGCACGCAAGAAGGGGCAGAGCCCGCGTACCGCGGATTTCGTGAGTGCGGTCAGCGCTTGCGTCGGTCTCGGCTGCCTCTGGCTAAGAGCTGGCCTCATTAAGGACGAGTGGCATCAAGCGATACGACTGGTCGATAAGCTGCAGCGTCAGCCGTTTCACATCGCGGTCGAACGGGCGCTGGGCGGTTTGATCGAACTTGCTGTGGCGACCGTTGGCCCATTCCTCGGCACTACGGTCGGCGCTGCCATTTTAGCCGGGTTCCTGGCCAATGGTGGACTAACCTTCTCTTTCGAGCCGCTCAAACCAAACTTGGAGAAAATGGATCCCATCAAAGGGCTGAAGCGGATCGCGACTATGCGTTCGCTAATCGAACTCGGGAAGACGCTAGTTAAGATATTCGTTCTTGGTGCGAGCCTCCTTCTCACCATCATCGGCAGTTGGAAGGCGCTGGTGCACTTACCGGCCTGCGGTATGGACTGTTTCGGCGTTGTCTTTACGGAGGTCAAACTGCTGATCGGGATTGCTGTGGGTGCTTTTCTGATCGGGGGATTGACCGATCTCCTGATCCAACGCTGGTTGTTTTTACGCGACATGCGTATGACAAAGACGGAGGCAAAGCGCGAGTCCAAGGAAATGCAAGGTAATCCGGAGGTGAAACGTGAACACCGTCGGCTCCGTGAGCAAGCGGCGAATGAGCCTCCGCTCGGCATTCATCGCGCCACATTGATCTTGGTGGGGCAGGCGATGTTGGTCGGACTCCGCTACGTTCGCGGCGAGACCGGCGTGCCAGTCTTGGTTTGCCGCGGCGAGGGAGAAGCTGCATCAGTGCTGCTTGCCAAGGCACGTACGCTGCGCCTCTGCATTGTCCAGGACCACGTCCTGACGCGTCAGCTCATCCACAACGCCAAGCTGGGGAATGCTGTTCCTGCTCAGCATTTCGAGGCGGTCGCGAGAGCGCTCTATACCACCGGCCTTGCCTAGATCACAGTTCGAATGAAGCCGCATTCGCATCATCGAAAGAGGCGTTGTTATTATCGGGACGGCTGTGCATCGGTGGTGCCCATTGGGGTGGCTTGTGACGATGCCCTGCTGTTAGTTCCTCGTTCCAAGTTGCTGTTGTCACCGGTCCCGAAGGTCCTGTATGTTGCAACGGGATGGGCCGCGCGGTCGGAGTTGCTCGGCCCGACAGCCTCATTGTCAAGCAAGTCGCGCGGATCGTTGATCATGACCCCCAGATTGTTGCGGATCGAACAGCCAAGCGTCTGGTCGAAAGAATTGTCGTTAACTGAAGGGCCAACGATCGAAAGCGATGGACAGACCGGAGGGTGTGCCTGATAGACAATCGCCTCGATTCTCACGGTGAACGCGTCGTTCTGATCGATGCTGGGGCCGTAGAGGCGGATATTGGGCGCGTCGACGCCCATTGCGCGCGCTTGACTAGCAACCTGCGCTCCGAGCTGGGGAGAGCCGATGATGTTGAGATGAAGGGCATCACGCCGACCGTGACTGGTACTCGCAATGAAATCCCGCAGACGATACCGCTCGGCACCGCGAAGGCTCTCTAACAGCAAGATGTTCTTCTCCTGCTGGATCAGGATCGCCTGTGCAGTCGGCTCGACATAGTTTGGTGCAGTGCTTGTGCAGCCGCCCACACTCGCCGTCAGAGCGATCAAGCACAAGGGTCGCAAAGTCATTCGGCGTTCCTCATTTGATGATAAATCCGGCACCCGTCGCGCCTGGCACGTCGGTGCGGGGAGCACCACGACCTCGCGGCGGACTTGCTAGCGTGTTCGTCAGAGTGCGCTCTACGTCTGAGGGCGGCCCGACGCGGTCAGTGGGGGCACTCATCTTGCTCAGGTTCGATGCCGGCCGCACGACATAAGGCGTGACGATGATAACGAGCTCCGTCTCCTCCTTTTGAAATGAGGACGAGCGAAACAGCGCGCCGAGGATCGGTACATCGCCGAGCCAAGGGAACCTAGCAATATCAGTGTTGAAGTTCCGTCTTATCAGTCCACCGATTGCAAAGCTTTGACCGCTGGCGAGCTCGACCACGGTGTTGGCACGGCGCGTGGAGAGAGCAGGCACGGACATGCCATTGATGCTGACCGCGCCCTGTGTCGATAATTCGCTCACCTCAGGCTTTACGCGGATGTTGATTTGATTGTTGCTTAGAACGGTCGGGATGAACTCCAGGCTGATGCCGAATTGGCGGAATTCTACCGACACTTGCCGGTTCTCCTGCAAGACCGGAATGGGAAATTCGCCGCCGGCCAAAAAGCTGGCGGATTCACCTGACATCGCGGTGAGATTCGGTTCAGCGAGTACGGAAGCAAGGTGCTCGTTGGCGAGCGCATCGAGAACCGCGCCGACGCCGATATTACCAGCGCCAAATCCGATTCCTACCTTACCGCCGCCGTTAGGCGTGTTGGAACTACAGCCACTGCCGCTGAGCAAGCCGACGCTGAAGGCGCCGTTTTGACCGAAAGCGCAAAGGTTGATGTCGAGCTTCTTCATCGCGCTTCGGGAGAGCTCCGCGACGCGCACGCTAAGATTGACCTGCAGCGACCCGGCCACCAGGATCTTATTGATGACCGTCGCGCCGGCACCGAGAAATTGCTGAGTTACTCTCATCGCGGTATCCACGACCTCGGCGTTGGGCGCTGTACCGCCAAGGATCGCGCCGGCCGGCGTGTAGCTGACCTTGATCGGATAGTCGCCGACCTGGGCCTTCAACATGGCACGCAGATCCTCGATTGGTTGCGCGACGACAACACGCAATTCGACGAGAGCCTCTCCGTTGTCATTCAAGGCGAACAGACTTGTCCGCCCGGATTTCTTGCCAAAGACGAAGATCGTTGTGTTCTTGGGCGCCTGATAGTCCGCGATCGTCGGGTCGGCAACAAAGATGCTCGCCGCCGGCCCGGGCAGATGAATTGTCTTGCCTAGCGAGGAGGAGAGGTTCAGCGTGCCGCTGACTTTGCCAGTAGCCGCATGCGGCGATCCCTGTCTATTGTCCGGCTCCGTCTGGGCTGCAGCAGCAGTTGGCGATAGAAGAATCACCGCGCATAGGAGATAGGAAAAACAACGAAGAACGATTGACCAGGGGGAGGTAACGGCGTTCGACTCTGGATCGTCGCCAGAACGACTATTAGGAACGACCTTCAAGGCAGGCTTTGCTTTCAAGTGCGATTGACTAGGCTGCCGATGCAGCGCCATTCAATTCAAGGATATATCCGATGCCCCGCGCAGTCTTGATCTTTAACGTTGCGCCGGATTGACTCAAATGTCCGCGCAAACGATAGATTCCAACTTCAAGCGCATTGGTCGAGACCTCGTCGTCGAACGCATAGAGGCTATCCTCCAGTGAGGCACGTGGCACGGTGCGGCCTGCGCGGCTGAGCAGATGCTCAAGAATGCACACCTCGCGGCGCGCGATCTTTAGCGGCCGACCACCAACGGAAACTTGGCGGCCGATCGGATCGAAATTGAGGTTGCCAAATGTAACGACGGGGGTGGTCATTTGCGTTGATCGCCGGAGAACGGCGCGCATCCGGGCGATGAGTTCATCGGTAGACACGGGTTTGGGCAGGAAGTCGTCCGCACCACCGTTGAAAATTGCGATCCGCCTGCCAAGATCGTTGAGGCTACTCATCATGATAGCCGGCATCGAATGTCCGTCGCGCCTCAATTGCTTCAGCCAATCTAAGCCGCTTCCATCCGGAAGCGCCAACTCGAGAAGGAGAATATCATAGCAAGCGCAGCCAAACGCGGCCGCCGCTTCATCCAAAGTAGCTGTCACATCAACTGCGAAACCACAATCCAAGAGCTGTCCTTGGACGGCGTGCGCAAAGTCCGCATGATGATCGACCAGTAGGATTCGCATTTCTCCGCCTCTTATCAAGTCACGCTAAGCCACAACGGTCATCACCGCCGAATATGAGCCGCGCCAATTGAACAGTCCCGTTTCCACATAGATGTCGGAAGCCGGGATCAGATCAGCACACAAGGGCGGGATAACGACCAACTTGATCCGATCCGGTGTTCGCCGATTGGCGCTTTCAATGGCCTGCTGTCGATCAAATACGTCCTTTCCGACGGCCGTTGCGACCTTTGTAGCGGTACGTAGATCGCGATCAGGGCAAGGAAGTCCTGGCCATGGCAGCTCATCGCGCATCTGTGCGCCAGTCGCGGCGACGCTTCCGATCGTCGGACCGGCCATGGCGATATCAATGTCTGCAGCAGGCGCAGTGGAAACCAAAGTACAAGACAGATGGCTGCACTCGCAGCTGACCGACAAGAGACATCGACATTAGGAGCTCTCGATGTTGGCCTTGAAGCCGCGGCTAACCCTGGTGTGGCATCGACGATCTGGTGCATCGCTCAGTCATGAAAAGATGCGAGTTTGCCGGCGCGGAGGAAGGTGATCGTACCCTTAGGTGGCCGATGATCGGTCGCTAACTCAAGCCGAAACAAACACTGCGCTGCGGCTACACGAAGGGAACCTCGATGGACGGTGAGCTACAAGTCGCACGCCGGCAAGCCCGACATAAAGTCATGTCGAGTACGCCCCGATGCTACGGCCCATCGCGGATATCGGACCATTGGCGGTCCGGTTCGGCAGCGGTGTCCTGGCGCATGTGGGTTGGGCTCCTTCGTCGCCGGCACGGCGAAACGATCGGATGTCGAACTTCGACTAAGATTCCCTTCTCGTCCGGCAAGGGTGACGCGAACACAGCGGGCCCTGATCTCGAACTGCTCATCCGTTTCCGCTTCCAAGGAACGGCGGTCGCGCTTTCTCCGGCCCAGAGAACAGGTCGATGACGGGGCTCCTGGAAGCACTGGACGAACTTCAGTTCAATGGAATCCAGCGGTGCGAGATTAAGAGCTTCAGATGTTCGCAATTCTGGTTCCCTGTCTGGAAGGCACCACTTCGTTTAGTATCCTACAATCTAGCGTTACGTGCGATTCAAGCCCCCTCGATGGCCCGTCGTATTGAATGTACAAAGGTTGAGAACAATCATCGCCATTTCTCAACGCTGCTTGCGCGAAACAGAGAGTGCATTAACGGGCGCTGAGTTACACGGTTCCGTTTCATCTATATAAGGTGATGAAACGCGACAGTACCATCACAGCCCTTCGTTCCAGGGTATCCTTTGAATTGCGGGGCGCGAGTTCTTCATCAAAAACCGCCCTTGAAGCGAGATCTCATTTGCCCGTTGGCTGGAAGGATGCTGTCGCCTATGCTCGATGTGCTACTCGTCGTATTTCGTCACCTCCGCTCTTCGCGTAGACGGCAAGTGCGTAGGTGGGCGCGTGTCGGCTCAATTGTGGATCATCTTGCACGGGCGAGCCACAAGAGCAATTTTGTATCAGAAGCAGAAGGGATCAAATTGCTTGTTCTCCAACGAAGTGGCTCTGGATGGAGAGGCGCGATCGCGCCGTTGCGCTATCCTTTCACGAGCTGCGTACTGCCTCTTACCGGAGCTCGCAAATCTCTCACTATCGACACATATCAGTGGAGACGTCTGAAATCTCCAGACTATCGAGCCCTTCGCAGTTGGTTGGATGTTACGACGTCACGGTCTAGCGTCCGCGCGCAAAAGGAAGGCGCTCTGATACTTTCGATGTCGCCACTGGAACGGATGCTTCGAGGCTGACACAGCGTGCCTAGTGCACCAAGAGTTCCAAAGATTAAAGGCTACGCATTCCTCTGCACCGGGGCTGGATGATGACCGGCATTAGTCGACCTGGGAAGTCGCACATTTCGGACGTTAGAGCCGACGGCACTGAGGGCGCGGAGGGCTCTGCCGCTGAATCAGGTCTTGGCCCCGGAGAAGGCCGTCGATCGTTCAGTTCTGTCCTGGAGCGAATGCGCTCTGAGCCTCAAGATTTAGAGTCGTCCTCTGCTCGCATAGCGCCCCACCCGGGTGATGGCTCGCGCGACACGCGAGCCTATCCCTCCGTCGGTATACATCGCCGCCTCGCGGCTGCCCTGTAAGGGCAAGCTGAGGCTGTCACACCGCGCGGTTCCATGGCATAAGCGCGTCGATTTCATTGCTCGGCCAACCGTTGGCGATACGCTGAAGTGTTAGGGCGAGCCAGGCGAACGGATCGAGGTTGTTCATTTTCGCTGTCTGCAGCAGTGTTGCGACGGTCGCCCAGGTTTGTCCGCCGCCGTCGCTGCCCGCGAAGAGGCTATTCTTTCTCGTAATTGTTTGTGGCCTGATGGCGCGTTCGACGATGTTGGAGTCGAGCTCGATGCGACCATCGGTCAGGAAGCGATCGAAGATGGCACGGCGCGAGACGGCATAGCGGATCGCCTCGGCCAGTTTTGATTTTCCGGAGATCCGTCGCAAGGTCTGCTGCCAGAGGTCGAAGAGATCTGCGACGATCGCCGCGGAGGCTTTCTGGCGCGCAGCAACGCGCGCGTCGGGGCTTTGACCCCGCACGGTTTTTTCGACCTGCCAGAGCCTTGCCATCTGCTCGACCGTCGTCGTTGCCACTCTCGAGCTGCCTGCAACATGCAGCTCGTGGAACTTGCGTCTGCTGTGTGACCAGCAGCCAGCCAATGTGATGCCATCATTGCCGCGGTCGGATCGCGCGAGCTTGTTATAGGCGGCATAGCCATCCACTTGCAGGATGCGCGATAACCATTGAGATGCCGGACCGCGCATTCGCCGGAGCGGCTGTCTTCGAAGCGATAAGCCACCATCGGGGGACCGCTGCGGCCAAATGTTCGGTCATCCCTGGCATAGGCCCATAAGTAGGCCGTCTTCGTTGATCCGGAGCCGGGAGCAAGCGTCGGCAGGGTGGTTTCGTCGGCAAAGACCCGTTCGGCCTTTTTGACCTCGCTGAAGACGTAGTCGGCCACGATCTCGAGCTCGAAGCCGAGCTTGCCCATCCATTGCGCCATCAACTGGCGGTCGAGTTCAACCTTGTCGCGGGCGTAGATCGCCTCCTGCCGGTAGAGCGGCTGGCCATCGGCATATTTGGCGACGGCGATCTGGGCCAGAAGCGCTTCCCTCGGAATGCCTCCTTCAATGATATGGGC
Organism: Bradyrhizobium neotropicale; assembly: GCF_001641695.1. Classification (GTDB taxonomy): domain Bacteria; phylum Pseudomonadota; class Alphaproteobacteria; order Rhizobiales; family Xanthobacteraceae; genus Bradyrhizobium; species Bradyrhizobium neotropicale. The sequence continues at coordinate 14,951 of NZ_LSEF01000081.1, read as the reverse complement.
CGGTGCCGGCGCCTGGATGACGCCGTCCGCGTTCTTGAAGGCATACTTGGGACGGCGCGTGACGATCACCCGGAACTTCGCCGGCACCACATCCAGACGCTCCGACACGTCCTCGCCGATCAGCACCTTCTGCTTACCGGCATGCTCAGCCAGCTCTTCCGGCTCAATGACAGTTTCGATCCGTTCCAGATGGGGCGCAAAGCCCTTGCGCCGACGCGGTGCACGCTTGCCGTCCGCTTGCTCACGGCCCTTGCTGACCTGGGCTTTGATCGCAGCGATGCCGGTCTCGATTTCCTCGAAGACCAAGGCCTGCTGTTCATCGTCGCCGTTCGCAGAGCCGAGCTTTTCCGATCGTCGGCCGAACCGGGCGCGGTCGAAGGCCTTCAGGATCTGCGTCAGCCGCTCGATGCGCGCATCGGCATCGGCGTTGCGCGCCTTGAGATCGGCGACCTCGCTCTCCAGAGCATCGGCGCGGGCCGCCTTCTCGGCCATGGCAAGCACCATGGCCTTCAGCGTCTCTACGTCATTCGGGAGGCTGAGATCGGGCGGCGTCATTGACCCGACTAGAGCACATTTTGCTCCGCGTCTCTTGCCCTTTCAGGCCGCTGATTCACTTCGCCGCAGTGCTTTTACCCAACAATCTCCGGCGGCTTGACCGCCACGGTCCGGACCCGCTTCCAGTCCATCCCATCCACCAGCGCCATCAACTGCGTAGGATTCATCTGCACCCGATGATGCCCGATCCGCGGCCAGCAGAACTTCGCCTTCTCAAGACGTTTTAAATAGAGGCACACCCCGGAGCCATCCCACCATACGATCTTTATTCTGTCGGCTCTTTTGGCCCGGAACACGTAGAGCGCACCGTCGAACGGATCTGAGCCGGCATCGCGCACAAGCGCAACAAGGCCATCGATACCCTTGCGGTTATGCGGTGCACCGCATAACCGGAATTGGACGAAGCCGCTCCGCGGCAGAACACTCGGCAAGAGCGGCCCATCGTCGGATGACGGAATGCGGCTGAAGCAACTGTAACTGCTTTGGCGTGCCATGGTGAGACGTAATTTGCAGCGATCATAGGCTTGGCTTCGAGCAAGATGGCGTTGCTGCCCTCGGCAGTTTTCGTCTTTTTGCCAAGGAGCCTTCAATGACCCCGCTTCGGTTACGCATGATAAACGACATGCAGATCCGCAACTTGTCACCGCATACGCAGGATTGCTATCTGCTGCAGGTTTCGCAGTTCGCCCGCCATTTTGCGAAGTCACCGGCTTTGCTTGGGCCGGAAGATGTCCGCGCCTACCAAGTCTATCTGACGAACGAGAAGAAGCTGGCGCCGAAGTCGATCCACGTGACCGTCTCAGCGCTCCGTTTCTTGTACCGTGTCACGCTCGGCTTCGAATGGGATTTCGACCTCATCATTCCGTGTCCAAAGGCGCCCAAGACACTCGCCGTCATCCTCAGCCCCGAAGAGGTGCTGCACTTCCTCGGCTGCGTGGAGAGCCTCAAGCATCAAGTGATCCTGACAACATGCTACGCCGCCGGTCTGCGCATTTCCGAAGCGGTACGCCTAAAGCCGGGGGCCATCGACCGACGGCGGATGGTGCTACGCGTCGATCAAGGCAAGGGGAAGAAGGACCGTTACGTCATGCTCTCGGCACGGTTGCTGGAGACACTGACCGACTATTGGCGCGCCGTCCGGCCGAGGACGTGGATGTTTCCCGGCGGTATCCCCAACGAGCCGATATCGACCAACGCGGTGCAGGACGCCTGCAGCAAGGCGCATCGGTTAGCCGGCCTTGCCAAGCCCGTGACGCCGCATTCGCTGCGGCATGCCTTCGCCGTTCATCTACTCGAAGCCGGCACCGATCTTCGCACCATCCAGCTCTTGCTTGGCCATCGCAGCCTGTCCACAACCGCGCAATACCTCCGGATAGCCACGAACAAAGTCTGCGCGGCGACCAGCCCGCTGGAGCTGCTGCCGCGCCCAATCCCTAAGGCACCACCACCGCCGCCGCCTGAACATTTCTGACGGCGGCCCCATGGGACGCTCAGGTCCGGAAGTGGCGGATATCTTCCGCCGCTATGGTGCTGCCTGGCGCGAGCAGCACTGGAGGTCTCTATCGACCGAACGACGTGCAGCAATGACGGCGATCGAGCGCTGCCGAACGGCCGCGCTCGGTGGCCATGTCGAGCAGTGCGATCACTGCGGAGAGCGGCGGATCTCTTACAATAGCTGCCGCTCGCGCAACTGCCCCAAGTGCCAATCGCTCGTGCGGGCAGAATGGATCGAGGCCCGACAAGCGGAGCTTCTCGATACGCAGTACTTTCACGTTGTTTTCACCATACCCGATCAAATCGCAGCGATCGCATTCCAGAATGCCGGCACCGTGTACGATATTATGTTCCGCACAGCTGCAGAGACTTTGCGGACTATCGCTGCCGACCCCAAGCACCTCGGTGCGGAGATCGGGTTCTTTTCTGTCCTTCATACTTGGGGCCAGAACCTCCTTCACCATCCCCACCTCCATTGCGTCGTTCCTGGAGGAGGACTGTCCCCGGATGGCAGCCGCTGGATCGCGTGCCGGCCCGGCTTCTTTCTTCCCGTGGCCGTGCTTTCCCGTCTGTTCCGGCGCCTATTTCTCAGCGCCTTGCAAAAGTCGTTCGATACCGGCGAGCTACAATTCTTCTCGTCGCTGGAACCGTTGCGTGATCCGGCTGCGTTTCAGCGTTATCTGAACGATGTCCGCAGAATCAATTGGGTCATCTACGCCAAGCCGCCATTTGGCAGCGCCGAACAGGTTGTGCACTATGTCGGCCGCTATACGCATCGGGTAGCGATCAGCAACAGCCGTGTCATCGATATCGAAGACGGCAAAGTACGCTTTAGATGGAAGGATTACCGCCACCGAAGCCAGCAGAAAGTAATGACGCTGGACGCTGGGGAGTTCATTCGGCGTTTCCTCATCCATGTCCTGCCCGAAGGCTTCAAACGTATTCGCCACTATGGTCTTCTGGGTAACCGCTACCGCAAGCAAAAGCTCGCTCGCTGCCGTGAACTGCTCGGAATGATATCCGCCGATGCTCGTTCGGAGCCGGAAGAGCCATCCGATTGCCCCGAGAAGGCTGAGCACTGCAATGCCGCTTCCTTGCGTCAATGTCCATCCTGTCATCAAGGCCACATGGTGTGCGTCGAGGTCTTGCAGCCAGGTTCGTTCAGTGCCGCTCGCTCACCGGACACTTCTTGATGCGAGATCTCGATCAACCCAAAACCGCCACCTTCCATTTCGCAATTCTTCCGGCCGCCGTGGCAGCCGATCGATGCCCTGTTGTCTTCTTCCGACGTCAAACCTCCGGCGCTTCGCATTTTTCGGCTACTTCGCTTCCAGATGTCGCTTCCACCCAGTACTTTCGTGATAATGTCCGCTTTGGACTTGTCTCCAGTCCAGATCACGACGTTTCACAAATGACGGCGCAGTGATTCAACACCCATAGCTGCAGCGGCGTGCCCGCGGCTTCGTCCAACACGTTTTTAGATTACCGGCGCCCCTCGCGAGTGATCGTGTTGGGTACCGAACCACGCGCCGCCAATCTAAAAACGCTCTCTATTATGCGGAGCGCACGATTATGCCAGGTCCGCGGATGACCGATTCGAGGCCCGCCCTGTTATCAACAGTTTAGTGCTCAGTGCCCGCTTCCTGGCTCCGCATAATTCGGAGCCTTCCTCGCTGTCTTCATGGCAACGAGAAGGAAGTCGGGGAATGGCCAAGTTGAACGAGGGTCGCTGCAACAAGCAGCGCTGCATGGATGCGGGTAATCTCGCTCCGCACGTGGCGGAGTTCACGCGCCAGTTATCGCAGTTGGGGCACACGGGCCTGACGGTGAGCGGCTATGACGCCGCAGCCCGTCACCTCGGGCAGTGGCTGCGGCTGGCCAGGGTCGCGGTCGCCGACATCGATGATGCTGTGATCGATCGGTTCGCTCGACATCGCTGTCGATGCCCCGGCATTCGCCGCGAGAAGGGCGTGTCCGAGAAGTACGTGAGGCGGGTGCGTCGGTTCGTCGAGTTCCTCGGTGAGCGCGGGATTGTCCGACGCACGGCAAAGGTCGCCGCACCAGCGTTCGACCGGCGGGTGGTCGAGTTCCAGGACTGGCTGCGGCAGCATCGCGGCATCACAGAGCTGACGATAGGTCGGCACGGCCGCATGGTCATGCGGCTCCTCCCGGCGCTCGGCGGTAGCCGGCGAAGCTGGACCGCTCAACTCATTCGCGACGTGATCCTTGCGGAGACAAAGCGGGCGTCGCTGGCCTACGTGAAGACCATGACGATGGCGCTCAGAGGATATCTGCGGTTCCTGGGCGCGCGGGGCCTATGCCGGGCTGGGCTCGAGCACGCCGTGCCGACGATTCCGCAATGGCGGCTGTCGGCGTTACCCAGCTACATCAGCGTGGCCGAGGTTGAGCGGTTGATCGCGACGTGTGACCTGACGACACCGGCCGGCGCTCGCGATCGAGCCGTCCTGCTTCTGCTGGCGCGTCTGGGCTTGCGGGCTGGCGACGTGGTTGCACTTCGTCTCGATACCATCGATTGGCAGCAGGCGACGATCACCGTTCGCGGCAAGGGCCGCAGAGAGACGAGGCTTCCGCTGCCTCAGGATGCGGGCGATGCTGTGCTCGCCTACCTGAAGGAGGGCCGGCCGTGCGCCGCCCGCGATGAGGTGTTCCTCATGGCGAATGCTCCGTTCCGACCGCTACGTGGATCGACCGTTTCGAACATCGTGTGCCGAGCGCTCGACAGAGGCGGCATTGCCGCCCCGACGAAGGGCGCCAACCTGCTCCGGCATTCGGCCGCGACTGCCATGCTGCGGGGCGGAGCGACGCTCGACATGGTTAGCACCGTGCTGCGCCACCGCTCGCTGGATATGACCGCGCATTACGCCAAGATCGATGTTTTGATGCTGCAGCAGGTTGCGCAGCCCTGGCCGGGAGACGCGTGATGCTGAGCCAAGATCTTGCACGATACGTGGACCAGCAGCGTTCGCTCGGGTTCAAGTTCCGCGTCCAGCACATCTTGTTGAGGGGCTTCGTCGCCTTCGCCGAGGAGAGCGGCGACCGGTTTATCAAGAGCGCTCGTGTCCTCACATGGGCCGCACTTGCGCCATCCCCGGAGCAGCGCCGCAACCGGTTGCTCACCGTGCGACGCTTCGCGCTGGCGATGCACGCCGAGAATCCGCGCCATCAGGTCTCGGCGGCGGATGCGCTTGGTCACGCCGTCGCCAAGCGGCGGTCGCCGTATATCTACAGTGTGGACGAGATCGCACGCTTGCTTCGCGCTGCCGCGGCACTCGAGCCGGCGGGCTCGATCAGACCAACCATGTACGGAACGCTGTTCGGCCTGCTCGCCGCGACCGGCATGCGGATCGCGGAAGCATTGGCACTGCAGCTCGACGACGTGACCACAGACGGGCTCGTCATCCGAGAGACCAAGTTCCAGAAGAGCCGGCTCTTGCCGCTGCACACGACGACACGGCAGGCCCTCGATGAATATCTGGTCGCCCGCCAGTCGCTCATCACCGCGGATCGTGCGCTGTTCGTATCGGTTGCCGGAAGAGCCTTGCCCTACAACACTGTGCGAATGATTTTCCTGCAGCTCCTCGATCGTGCCAATCTCAGGGGCGCAAACGCCGGGCGTGACCCGCGCATCCACGATCTGCGCCACACCTTCGCGGTCCGCTCGCTCGAGCAGTGCCGCCACGATCATACTGTGGTTGCTCGCCATATCGTGGCGCTCAGTACCTACCTCGGCCACGCGCACGTGACCGATACCTATTGGTATTTGCAGGCGACGCCAGTCCTGATGAGCCAGATCGCTGAGGCCGGTGAGGCATTGCTCATGGGAGGCGCCGCATGACCGCACTCGCTCCCTATCTGAGCAGCTACCTGCGCGAGCATCTACCCAAGGAGCGCAGGGCGAGCCAGCATACCTGTGAGGCCTATGCGCAGGGCTTCCAGCTCCTGCTCGGCTTCGCCGCCAGTCGCCTCAAGATCAAGCCGTCGAAGATCGAGATCGAACTGCTCGACGCTCCACTCATCCTGGCATTTCTGGAACATCTTGAGAAGAAGCGCGGCAACTCGGCACGAACCCGCAACGCCCGGCTCGCCGCAATCAACTCGTTCTTCCGATACCTTGAATACAGGGTACCGTCTTGCCTCGACCAGTCGCGTCGGATCCATGCGATCCCTATGAAGAAGACCGATCAGGCGCTCGTTGGCTATCTCACCCGTGACGAGCTGCAAGCGCTGCTGGACGCGCCCAACGCAAGCACCGTGTCCGGCATCCGCGACCGAGCGATGCTGCATCTGGCCTTCGCTGCAGGCATGCGTGTGTCGGAGCTGGTCGGTCTCCGGCTCAATCAAATCGACCGCCAGACCATGGCCAGCGTGCACATCATGGGCAAAGGCCGTCGCGAGCGTGTCTTGCCCCTCTGGAAGGAGACGGCCGCGGCTGTAAAGGCGTGGCTGAACGTGCGCCCTCCCAGCACCGCTCCTGAGCTGTTCCTCAATGCCCGGGCCCAGGCGATGACCCGCTCAGGCTTCGAATACATCCTGGCCAAGCATGTCGCCACGGCCTCAGTTGCCGCGACGTCGCTCGCCAACAAGGGCGTCAGTCCGCATGTGCTGCGGCATACCTGTGCCATGCATACCCTGCAGGCAACCCGCGACGTGCGGAAGGTATCGCTCTGGCTCGGACATGCCAGCCTGCAAAGCACCGAGGTCTACCTGCGCGCCGATCCGACCGAGAAGCTGGAAGCGCTCGCCGCGATGGCGCCGCCGATGCTGACGCCCGGCCGCTTCCGCGCACCCGACAAGCTCTTGGCCATGCTGAGCACGGCGGGGCGCAAGACAGATTATGCGGAGTGAGACCAACAAAATGTCCGCGGCCGGCACCCTCTTGTCGCCGCGGACTCGGCATAACCGTGCGCTCCGCATAATTGCGGAAGTCGACTGGATGGCTGGCCAAGAACACCTTCACACCAGAGGGGATCATGCCGAACGGACCGCCCGGATCACTCGCTGCAAGTGCGCCTCGTCGACATCTATGCCGGCGCGCACGACGACCTCGCCAATGGCAATCTCGATCACTGCGCCTGCCGCAGACGCCACCACACCCTCGCAACTCGAGTGCCGCGAGCGATAACGCCGCTCGGCCCGAGCGTCACGGCGCCAGGCGAACAGCTGCGACGGGTGAATGCCGATACGGCGGGCGATCGCCGATACGCTCGCGCCAGGCTCCAGCACCTCCGTCACAACTTGCGCCTTGAACTCCTCAGACCAGCGTCGACGAAGCTGCCGCGGCGCTCCCTCAAGACGGTCGGCGACCGCTTCGATCATATGGAAGGTTCTAGTTCCAGAACTAGGCGCAGACATAGAAGCTCACATCGGCTCACAAACTCAGCAGCCGATAGCCGATCGCTCACCCACTCCGCCAGACGGGGTCTCTTTGCCGCTTACGCTGCCTGCGCGGAAGTAGTGGGGGGCGGGGTGGTTTTCCCGCTCAGCCGGAGCGTGGAACATCAAGCCGAGAAGAAAGCTCGGCGCGTTCTGCTGGCGAAGCCGGGCCCGACGATCAGGCTGCCAGAGGCTGGCAAGCGATTCCACCGCACGGGCAATCAGTGTCCGACCTGGGTACCAGACAACGAAAGCGGCGCATCGACGATGTTGCCGCGCAGAGCGTCCACAGCTCAGGCTCCGAGCAGCCTTTTAAAGGTTATCGTCGACTAAGTCGGCAGGAAAGCTCGTTGCGTTCCGGTCGAGAACCCTGGCGCGGCCCCCCTCTAACACTGTATCTGATCCGCCGTGATGACGCGCCTCGCGTAAGCATGCCAACTCCGTAACGCATTCGGCCTTTCGTGCCTATGTGTTGCCGCGCCCAATGGGAATTGTCGACACAGCGAACACCAATATGGTTGTCGCGCAAGCCACGTGCGTTGGTGCGATCGCGTTAGTCCGGCCGTCGTTTAGAAGCGGGTCGTAAACAGCTGAACTCTGTAGCGCTCGATCTGTAGCGCTCAATCTGTCCACAGCCGCGGCCGGGGGATCGGCTGGGGCACTTCGCCGATGAGTTGGATCGGGCTCTCGTCGAAGCAGACCACCGGCCGCTTTGGATTGGACACTCCGGCCGGTGGCGACGGGCCCGGAAGGCCGCCAAAAATGGCGAGCGTCTATCCAACGCCCGCAGCCAAGTCACGCCAGGTTCAACGAGACAAAACCTCTGTATCGAGGCACTAGTTGATCCGAGGGCCTAAATTGAGCCGATTGAAATACCAAGAAGGATCGTCCCCGGACGAATCTGACCCGATATATTCTTCGCACGAACCTTCGTCGGTACCTTCAATCGGATCCTCGCTCTCCGCTTGGAGATACAGTCGAGGCTTGTCTGCCCGCTGCCATTCATCCTGGTCGTTTTTCGTCCACTTATCCGGATGCCGTCTAGGGTCAAGCACGAACTGGTTTTCACCTACGTCAACAAAGCCCATCTGCTGCAGACGGGGCTTCGCTTCATCGTTAGAAGGACGCGACATCAGCAAAGGCCGCTCGCCGTCGAGCCGAAGCTGATGTTCGAGCAGAATATCGCCCGCGTTCTCAACCAGCGGATGAGTAACTCGGAGAGCCACGACAGATGAGATGTTTTTTCGGTCCGGAAAGTGTTCCTGCTGCCACTCTTCGCCTTTGATGCGGAATCCTGGATCCGTCCTCAGAAGCCCGACACTCCTATCGCCCAACTGGTAGCTGAAATACTGCGAACCCGACTTGTCATTTTCCGTCGCGCCGACTCTAGCGACCATTGCGGTGCTGTCGGCTTTTGAGGACACGAAATCCGAGTACTCTTGTGGATTATCGGCTATGTGCTTGACATCGACACCATAGAAGTTCCTCAGCTCTTGCCTGAACGTATCGCTGTCAATCTCGTAGATAGGAGGCTCGGAGGTGAGGGAATACGGCCGCCTCGCCGACGATGAACCCGACGCGGCGCCTGCAAGCGATTCCCTGAACATCTGGGTATCTGGTGCCTGCCCTGATTCTTCGGCTTGGCCCCCGCTTGTAGATGGGCTGAACGATCCAGTGATTCTGCTATACACGCGCTTTTCTCTCCTATCGTCAAAGTTTGCGTCTGGTTCATTTCGGTAGACTCAACGCTTGCCGGTAATTAGGTGAGAGAGCTGACAACCAGCTGACGCACAGAATGGTTCGTGGCTGCAAGCGCTGACACGTATTCGCGCTCGTCAAGTGGACCGGACCATGTCGGGACCCACTTGTTTTGCCCAGGTCTACGCTTGTTCGGATTGCGACTGAGCTGCCGCCTGAAGAAGGAAGTAGATGTTGGGTCGGGCTGACAACGTCGTGGTAGAGCACTTGCTTCACATTATTATTCACTCGCTGAAGAGTCGTATCGCACCGACTGAGGAACAGCTCGTGCAGCATTTTGAGTATAGCGGCCATGATTCTCCCGGATTCGCAGACGAATTCGTCGAGACTGGCTCAGTGGTCTCCGATCGACGGCCATCTTGCTTCATCCGCACCGCTCATCACGCTTCTCTTTGGCCTCGGAGCCTGAAAAGCGATGCTCTTCCTCCGCCCAGCTTGTCGGATGGCCCGAGCATGACGATGACCTTCCTTTTCTTAAGCTAGGTAACAGCTGCCCGTCAGCTCTTCGTCAGCTTGTCTGACTATGATTCGCAACCGGACCTAAGCAGCTCGAACTCTCGGCGAAGAGATGCGCCGAAGGAAGATGCGAATCGCCATGTATAATCGAATCAGTGACTCATCCGCACGCGTTAGCCAGGCTCACGAACCGAGTCAGTCCGTGGACAGCGGCAGCTTTACGGAAACACTTGCGGCTCTCGCGCTACAGACGAGCCCACCACCAGGTGAACTGCCCGACAAAATGGGGTGCTGCGTCAGCACGCCACAGGCCTACGATCCAAACAACCCCAGTACATCCTCTCCAGCGCGGCCGAGTACCTCCCTTTTCGAATACAGGACGGCCGAATTGACTGAGGCGAACGTAGGCGGAATCTGCGTTGGGCTAACTGCCGAGTGGCTCGGAAATCTCACGAGCAGTCCCTCAACCCGAATGAATGCGCTAACACCTGGATCGGACATGCACGACTCAGCGGCTGTGCGGCAGCAGCGGTATCAGAGCCTCAAACGTCAGTTGCTAAGCGAGGGAGTAGAAGCATCTCAGGCCGATTTCGAGGCACAAAACACCGTATTGCGCGAAGCAGGTTTGGCGCCAACCGGAAAAGAGAAGGCATACAGCTTCGGTGAGCCTTCGAGCATGTCGCGCATGCTGAAGAAAATAACCGACGACGGATCGAAGTATTTGCTCAGTTTGTATTTCGCCGAACGTACCTCACACACAATTGCAACGTCGGCGTTGGATGGAAGGACCACGCTCTTCGAGCCCAACTATGGAGAATTTACTGTTCGATCAGAGCAGATGTCCGGCTTGTTTGAAAGCCTCTCCAATCGTTATAGGAACCCCAACGGGCAGCATTTGTCGAGAATCACCACTCAAAAGATGCAGTGAGTCGGCACTGCAGTCGCCGTGATTAGCGCCTTTTGCGAAGGCGAGGATGCGTCCTCGCCACGACACTATTATCAAGCAAGAGGCAAGCATGTTCTCCAAAATACCAGACTTCAATCATTTCTCCTGGGAGTCGGACTGCGAGGCTCCGCCCGAGGCGGCTAAAGCGGCAAAGTCGTACCGGAATCGAATTCTGAAATCCTCACTACGACGCGCCCACAAATATTCGGCTCTCAGCGTTCGATCACTAACTGACCAATCTCTCTCATCTCACCAACGCAATATCCATCTCGCTGCATCGCCCCCCGAGACTCTAACCGCCGCTGGATGAAAACTCAGTGGCAGGTCAAGGGCATCAATTCTCTTGCGGTAGATTCTCGATGGCTCGACGGAGCATGATTTCGATGCACCGAGCGCAGATGAGTTCGACGTTTCCAGCTGGTGGCGCAAGAACGCTCAGGTTGCGTTTCGTTGGCATCGATATGGCCTAATGTTCTCTTCAGCCGATCAACGATCGATTTTCAGCCTCAACTTGCTCGTCGTACATAGCTTGGCAGCAGGAGGGCATCTGATGGTTGAGCCCTGGATAACCACCTAGCTGTCGATGGAGTGTGCCTGAATTCAATTCGATTGAGGGCGCTCCCCGCAGTTCGGCCTCGCGCAAGAGCCTCTGGAGTTCCTTGCGAAACTGAAACTGCTCTTTCGTTGCCAAGGCGACTCTCCTAACGCAGCAGATCGTATCGAAGGTTGGAGTCTCCATCATTTCTCGTCTGCTGCTCACTATGCGACTGGGAGGCTGGTTAGATCGTCCTACCAATCTGAGCTACGTGATAGCTGTCAAATTCAAACAGCCTAGAATCCTGCAAAGCATGCCGAGCCAAGGGGCCCGTTGCGGTGTCGCCCTTACGCAACTGCTTGGATTTCGCAGAACTTTTCAGTCGGAGTGATTTGAATTTCTACCAAGAAGAACGGAAATTCGACCAGATTGCCTAGACGCGCGCAAAGTAGCTCTAAGCCTCGCCGATAGTAGTCGAGCGTTGCCGAGGTGGAACCGATTGACGGTGTGAACTTGAAATGGGCGAGTTGAGGACGCTTTCCGCAGGTGCGCGCGGCCTCGTAGGCCGACGCAGCCCGATGCAGCATTTGATACTCGCAATCGACAACATTCTCGGGAGCGATTGTGCCATTGGCGTCAGTAGTCCGATCCAGCCAGACAGTACCTTCCCTCGATTGCTTTCCTCAGCTGATTGTTTTTTAGGAGTGGACCTCTTGAGCCAGGCAGCAACGGTCTCGTAGGATGGCTCGGTCCATTTTGCTTCGACCGCAAGGCAATGTGAGGCAGAGAAGACCATGATGTCGGTGTGAGAAGGCTTGCCTCTACCGATCGGAGGTCTGACGGTAAATTCAAAATGCCAATTCGTCGGGCTCGCGACATGGCACTCCTCCAAGATGTCGCGAAGGGTTTCCTGCCCATGCTTCACGAGCAAGAGCAAGGGAATGGTTGACCGGCTGGGCGAGTTGAACTCTTTGGAAACGGTCTCCCAGGCGGCGATTTCGCGGCGCAGTCGCTTGGGGTCGTCGATCCTGCGATCGAGGCACTGTCCCTGTAAGACGCCGATCTCGATCTCGACCATGTTGAGCCAGCTTGCGTGCTTGGGGGTGTAGTGGAACTCAAGCCGGCGCAAAATCCGTCTGGCTTCGGCAGGCGGGAACGCCTGATAGAGGGCGCCGGCAGAATGGGTCGATAGATTGTCCTGGACGACCCGGATGGTCTCGGCGTCGGGATAATGGACGTCGACGAGTTCGCGCATGCATTGGGCGTAGTCTTCTGCCGCACGCCGCTCGGTGACTTTGACCTTGCGCCAGGGGCGATGCACATCGAGCAGGACGAAGAGGTTGACGGTGCCATTGCGACGATACTCGTAATCGTAGCGTTCGAGCCGGCCGGGCTCGGCGGGGATTGGCTGACGCGCCTCGCCGATGAGCTGCACCGGGCTTTCATCGAAGCACACCACCGGGTGCTCGGGGTCGGGCGCCTCGGCGTAAAGGTCGAGCACGTCTTCCATGCGGGCGACGTATTCGCCGTCGACCAGCGGAATACACCACATGTCTTTGCGCCAGGGTTTGAGACCATTTTCGGCCAGACGCCGCCGAACCGTCTCGCGAGACAGGCTCTTGTGCTCGGTGAGCTTGACCATCGCACCTGCCAGCAGCTTGAGCGTCCAGCGGGCGCGGCCCTTGGGCGGACCGGCACAGGCGGTCGCCACCAGTAGAGCTTCTTCCTTGCCCGTGAGTTTGCGCTCCGCGCCGGGACGCGGCTCTTCGCTCAGCGCCCGCTCCAGATTGCCCTCCATGAAGCGTCGCTTGGTCCGGTACACGGTCGAGCCGCCCACACCAACGCTCCTGGCGAACTCCTCGTCGCTGGCCCCGGCATCGGCAGCCAGCAAAACCTGGGCCCGCTTGAGCTTGCGGGACGCATGCTTGCCGCCGCCCAGCAGCGTCTTGAGCTCGGTGCGCTCGACTTGGCTCAGTTCGACCCGATAGCGTACATTCATGCCGGCCTCCTTGATCGAGGCGAGCACGAACAACTGAATCGGATGGCCGGCGTGAATCCTTCGGCAAAAACCTTCACGCCCAAACAGGGGCAGTACCTTGCCTTCATCCACCTCTATACGCGGCTGCACCGCAGGCCCCCGGCGGAAACCGACATGCAGGAATATTTTCGCGTCAGCCCGCCCTCGGTTCACCAAATGGTGCTGACGCTGGAACGCGCCGGCCTCATCAGAAGACAGCCAAGGACGCCTCGCAGCATTGAGGTTCTCGTCGATCCCATAAACCTGCCGGAGCTAGTCTGACCGCCCCAGATCCAACCGGTCAAAATCACTGTGCAGAGCCACTAGTGGTTCATCACAGTGATTTTGACGTTTTGATACCGAGCCATCCGAGGATAGGCAACTTTTCGGGTGGCAAGAGGATCTCGATGCTTCGAGCGACGCCGGGCTGGCGACGAATGAACCCGTTGCGTTCGAGGGTGAGGATCATCTGGTGGACTGACGGCGGGCTGACGCGGAAATGCCGCTGGATGTCGGCCTCGGCGGGCGGCTGTCCGAACATGTACGAGTAGGTATGGATGAAAGCGAGATAGTGTCCCTGCTTCTCGGTGAAGTGCGCGCCTGATTTTTGACTCATAGCTGGATTCGTCCCGGCCTCCGACAAGGAGGCGAAGCATGAATGTACGTTATCGGGTCGAATTGAGCCAAGCCGAGCGGGACGAACTGACGGCAATGCTCGGCGGCGGCACGCATTCCGCCCGCAAACTCAAACGGGCTCAGATTGTGCTGGCGGCCGATTCAGGCAGCTGCGACGCGGAGATTGCCCGAACCGTCCGGGTCAGCCTTTCCACCGTCGGCCGGACCAAACGCCGTTTCGTAGAAGGCAATCTGGAGCGGGCCTTGAGTGAGGAGCCGCGTCCGGGCGCGGAACGCAAGCTGACAGGCAAGGAAGAGGCCCTGCTGGTGGCGACGGCATGCGCCAAGCCGCCCGCCGGCCGCAAACGCTGGACGCTGACATTGCTGGCCGACGCGATGGTCAAGCTCACCGATCACGCCAGCCTGTCGGGCGAGACCGTGCGCCGCCGGCTGGCCGACAACGACCTCAAGCCGTGGCGCCGGGATATGTGGTGCATTCCTCATGTCGACGGCGAATACGTCGCCCGGATGGAGGATGTGCTCGATCTCTACGCCGAGGCGCCGGATCCCGAGCGGCCCCTGGTTTGCTTCGACGAGACCCCAGTCCAGCTGATCGGCGAGGTACGCCAGCCGATCCCTGCCCAACCGGGACAGCGCGAGCGCTACGATTACGAATATCGCCGCAACGGTACCGTCAATCTCTTCGTCACCTTCGATCCGCATCGCGGCTGGCGCAATGTCAAGGTTACAGACCACCGCGCCGCGGTCGACTACGCGCACTGCATGCGCGAACTCGTCGACGTCCACTATCCCAATGCCGCCTGCATCCGTGTGGTGCAGGACAATCTGTCGATTCATACGGCCGGCGCGCTATATCAGGCATTTGCGCCTGCCGAGGCCCGTCGCATCCTGCGCCGCCTCGAGTTCCACTACACCCCGAAACACGCCAGCTGGCTCAATATGGTCGAGTGCGAGATCAGCGTGCTGCAGCGCCAGTGTCTCGGCCGTCGCATCGACGATCCCAAAAGGCTTCGAAAAGAAATCGCAGCATGGCAACGGCAGCGAAACAAGGCGCGAGACCGCATCAAATGGATGTTCACAACCGACAAAGCCCGCGCCAAACTCGGTCGCGCCTATCCAGTTGCCGCCAAAGAGTCAAAACCACTGTGATGAACCACTAG
>NZ_LSEF01000080.1:94307-174566 GCF_001641695.1 Bradyrhizobium neotropicale | reverse complement strand
GGGCGGATTCAACCGCTCGTCGCAACACTCGAGCAAAAGAGGTTGCGATGGAGAAGCGTGTGCGGACAGATCGTCCCCGAGAGGTCCTACGAGAAGATTATAGACCGTTCTGGACTGCGATTGCCTTGGGGCGATCGAGCGGGGATGCTGCGGTTGAGGCCGGGGTGTCGCCGTCGGTCGGAGTACGCTGGTTCCGGAGGGCGGGCGGTATGCCGCCAACACATTTGTCGCGATCGTCCAAACCTCGGTCGGAGCGCTACCTGTCGTTCGCCGAACGTGAGGAGATTGCCATCTTGCGCGCGCAGGGGCATGGGGTGCGAGCCATCGCTCGTCAGCTCGGCCGGCCTCCATGCACGATCTCCCGTGAGCTCCGTCGCAATGTGGCGCGCCGCCATGGCGCTCCAGAGTACCGGGCGACCACGGCACAATGGCATGCTGATCAGTCCGCCCGACGGCCCAAGTTTGCGAAGTTGGCAATCAACCCGACCCTGCGGGATTATGTGCAGGACAGGCTTGCCGGTATGATCGCTAAGCCAGACGGGGCGCTCCTCGTTGGCCCGAAGGTCGTGTGGAAGGGCCGCCGGGCGGTGCATCGGCAAAACCGACGCTGGGCGACGGCATGGAGCCCGGAACAGATTTCTCGGCGACTTCGGCTCGACTTTCCCGAGGATGAGACGATGCGCATCAGTCACGAGGCAATTTATCAGGCCCTTTATGTGCAGGGTCGAGGAGCTTTGCGCCGTGAACTGACGGCCTGCTTGCGCACTGGGCGGGCCTTGCGGATGCCGAGGGCGCGCGCCCGCAAAGGCAGAAGCTTCATTCCTTCCGAGATCATGATCAGTCAACGTCCGGCGGAAGCTGCCGATCGAGCTGTGCCGGGTCACTGGGAAGGTGACCTCATCATGGGCCTCGGTAGTTCCGCGATCGGCACTTTGGTGGAGCGCACGAGCCGTTTTACCATTCTGCTGCATTTGCCGCGCATGACCGGTCAGGAACAGGATGCTCGCGTGAAGAATGGACCTGCACTCGCCGGACATGGCGCTGAGGCGGTGCGAGACGCCATCACCCGCGCAATCTTCACCATGCCCGAGCGACTGCGGCGGTCTCTAACCTGGGATCAAGGAGCTGAGCTGGCTCAGCACGCGCGTCTGAAGATCGATGCAGGCGTGCAGGTCTACTTTTGCGACCCTCACAGCCCGTGGCAGCGCGGCACCAACGAGAACACGAATGGGTTGCTGCGCCAGTACTTTCCAAAGGGGACGGATCTCAGCATGCACGATGCCGATGATCTGGAGGCCGTGGCTCTTGCACTCAACACAAGGCCCCGCAAAACCCTCGGCTGGAAAACACCGGCAGAAACCCTCGACGAATTGCTCCGAGTGAGCGATACACGGAGTGTTGCGACGAGCGGTTGAATCCGCCCTGGATGCCCCGGTCAAGCCGGGGCATGACTGTGAGTTTGAGGGAGGGCATGCCGCCCTCCCTTGGTCGAAACCCGCCGCCTACCCCGCGATCTCCAGTCCGGCATTGGCGTAGACGACGCCGCCATCGACGGCGATGGTGTTGCCGACCACGTAATCGCCCGCACGCGAGGCGAGGTAGATCGCCACCCCTGCCATGTCCTCGTCGGTTCCGATCCGCCGCGCCGGAATGCGCTTTGCGACGTCCTCCGCATGGTCTCGCGCGGCCCGGTTCATGTCGGACTTGAACGCGCCCGGCGCGATCGCGGTGACGTTGATGTTGTCCTTGATCAGTTTCGTCGCCATGCGCCGCGTCAGATGGATCACCGCGGCTTTGCTCGCGGCGTAGGAATAAGTCTCGCTCGGATTGACGAAGATGCCGTCGACCGAGGCGATGTTGATGACCTTGGCGGGCCGCTCATGCGCCGCCGACGCGCGCAGCGGTGCGGCAAGCGCCTTGGTCAGGAAGAACAGGGATTTGACGTTGAGGTCCATCACCTTGTCCCAGCCGCTCTCGGGGAATTCGTCGAACTCCGCGCCCCAGGCGGCGCCGGCATTGTTGACGAGGATGTCGAGCTTCGGCTCCAGCTTGATGATTTCGCCGGCGAGCTTGTTGCAGCCGTCGACGGTCGAGATGTCGATCGGCAATGCAATGCACTCGCCGTCATATTGCGCGGAGAGCTCCTTGGCGGTCGCCTCGCAAGGCCCGGCCTTGCGCGCGGTGATGTAGACCTTCGCCGCGCCGACGCCGAGAAAGCCGGCGGCAATCATCTTGCCGATGCCGCGCGAGCCGCCGGTTACGAGCGCAACACGGCCTTCGAGCGAGAACAGATTTTTGAGCATGGTTGCCTCCCTTGGTTGGTGCTCGTTGTGGGCATGGCGAGGAGGGGAGTCAAGGAACCGTCGCCAGCTCCGCCCTCATCCTTCGAGACGCGCTCCTTCGGAGCGCTCCTCAGGATGAGGTCTGAGTGTGTGGAAGGCTCAAGCCGCCGCGATCCGGCGCAGGCCGTTCCACATCGCGGTGGCGGCGCCCGAGGTCAGCACCGGCAGGATGCGGGCGTCCTGATAGTTGCCGTTGAGCGAGACGCGCGGCAGCGCGGTCATGTGGCCGGCGTTCTCGGCGAACAGCATGCCCGGCCGCGTCGTCACGGCTGTCTTGAAGCCGGCGGAAGCGGCGAGCGCGAATTCGCGTTTCCCGGCCGCCTCGCGGTCGCCATAGGGGTAGGCGAAATGCAGCACGGGACGGCCGAGCGCCTCTTCGATCCGTGCGCGGCTGATTGCCATCTCCTGCGCGGCGATCTCTTCGCTCTGCTTGGCGAGATTGCAATGGCTGACGGTGTGGGCGCCGATCGTAACCAGCGGATTTGAGGCAAACGTCTTCACTTCGTCCCAGGACAGGCACAGAGAGCGGCACAGCGCGGCCATGTCGACGTCGTATCTGGCGCAGAGCGCCTCGATCTCGCGCTTGAGATCGTGCTCGCCCGGCAGCGCGCGCAGCCAGTCGTGCAGGTGGTCGAATGCCGCCTGCTTGGCCGCCGGCGTGGTGGCATCGAGCCGCAGCGCGGACTTGCCGATCTCTACGTCTATCTGCTCAGCCTTGGCGATCACGGCTTCCAGCGCGATCCACCACAGGCGCCCGGTGCCTTGGGCGAAGTCGCTCGCGACATAGACGGCCAAAGGTGCGTCGAATTCGCGCAGCACCGGGAGCGCAAATTCCAGATTGTCGCGGTAGCCGTCGTCCAGGGTGAAGGCGGCGAAGCGGCGGGTGAAGTTGCGCTGGACTAGCCGCTCATGCAGCTCGTCCATGCTGACGATGTCGATGTCGCGGGAGCGCAGGTGGCAAAGCGTCGCGCGCAGGAAGTCGGGGGTGACCTCGAGGTGCCGGTTGGGCTGGAACGCGCCGTCGCGGGCCGGCCGCACATGATGCAGCATGAAAATGGCGCCGACGCCCGACAAAAGCGGGCGCAGAAGGTGGTGCGCCCCGCTGAAATAGAGTGCACCCAGCCCGGCGCGGATGACGTTATTGCGGAGTTGTTTCATCGAAGGCTGGCGGACCCCTGGCATTCCGCCTTCAACTTAGGGTGGGACCCTTGAAGAAAAAGTTATTCCAATTGTCCACGCAGTGCCTTGAGAGGGGCGGCATTTCCGGTTTGACAGCCTGCCAAGGGTTTGTTTTGTCTCCGGTTCCAGAGTTCGGGTCGTCGAATGCAGAAGCTTTTCAGGTGGGCCAGCAAATGGTGGCCGGGGTTGATTCCCTTGGCCGTCATGTGGGGATTTGCGGCTTGGAATAACACCTTACCGGTCGAGGCCGACCTGTCGGCCCGTAGCAGCGCGGCGCTCAAGGACACCGTTCTGGACAAGACCCGGATTGCCGTCGACGGCCGCGACGTCAGCCTGGCCGCCGACGCCTTCTCCGAGGAGGGACGGCGCGATGCGGTCATGGCGGTCGAGAACGTTCCCGGCGTGCGGCTCGTCGACGACGCGACCCGCCTCGTTCCCGAAGCCAAGCCGTTCGTCTGGAACGCCGAGCGCGACGTCGTCCGGGTAACGCTGTCCGGCAGCGCGCCGTTGCCGGCGATGAAGGCCCGGCTGATCGAGGCGGCGCGCAAGGAGCTCGGCGGGGTGGAGGTGGCCGATCAGATGGGGCTGGCGCGCGGCGCGCCGCCGCGGTTCGAGGCGGCAGCGATGCTCCTGCTCGACCAGATCGGCAAGCTGAAGGAAGGCAAGATCACGATCTCCGACACCGCGGTCAGCCTGTCCGGCATGGCGCGCGAGCTCGGCGGCCGCGAGGCGATCGCAGCCGCGCTGAAGAACCTGCCCGAGGGTTTTTCGATCGCCGCGAACGAGATCAAGGCGCCGCCTTACATCTTCCAGGCCTACAAGGATCCGGTCGCCGCGACGCTGACGCTGACGGGTTATGTGCCGGACAACAATGTGCATGCGGCGATCGCAAGCAGCGCCTCGCGAAAATTCTTCACCGAGAAGGTCGTCGACAACCTCAAGGCCAGCATCGGTGCGCCCAGCTCCTTCAGCCCGGCGGTGGTCGCAGCTCTCGGCGCGCTGTCGCGGCTGTCGACCGGCACGCTCGTGGTGTCCGACCGCGAGGTGAAGCTGTCGGGCGATGCGCTATATGAAGGCGCGGCCAACGATATCCGCGCTGGCCTCGGCAAGGATTTTCCAAAGACCTGGCAGTACAAGCCGGAGATCACGGTGAAGCCCGCGGCAGGGCCGGTCGATGGCACGGTCTGCCAGCAATTGTTCACGGAGCTCCTGAGCAAGGGCAAGATCCGCTTCGAGCCGAAGCGCGCCAATATCGATCCGGATTCCGCAGGGATTCTCGACCATCTCATCGAGACCGCGCTGCGCTGTCCCACCACCAATATCGAGGTCGCCGGGCACACCGATGCCGATGGCGAGGACGCCTTCAACCAGGCGCTCTCGGAAAAGCGCGCGCAGGCGGTGATCGACTATCTGGTCAAGGCCGGTCTGCCGGCCAACCGCTTCACCGCGGTCGGCTATGGCGCGACGCAGCCGGTCGCCGGCAACGACACCGATGACGGCAAGGCGCAGAACCGTCGCATCGAATTTCTGGTGAGGTGACGATGCCCTATCTCGTCTCGTTCCATTTGGGCTGGCTGGTCGGATCGCTGCTATTGGGCCTGGCGATGGGCTGGATCTCGGTGGTCCAGCGCGGCAACGGCACCTCGAAGGTGACCGCGCGCTGGCTGGCCGTGCTCGTTGCAGGATTGGTCGCGGCATCGCTGACCCACGTGGTCCCCGGACGGTTCGGCTATTGGCTCGACCTCGGCCTGATCATGTTCGCCTGCTACCTGGTCGGCTGCACCATCGGCGCATGGCTGCGCGACCGCGTGGTCTCGCGCGGCGCGCCGGCGGCCTGAGTTTCCGGCCCGCTTGGAGGCGGGTCTAACCCAACATCGCGACAACTACCTGATCGGTAAGGATATTGCCCAGACGCGGGGCCGCGCTTGACATTAATACGTACGTACGTATTATATCCCGCATGCCAAAGCCCTCGCTCAAAGATGCCATCCTCGACGCCGGCCTCAAGGTCATGTTCCGCACCGGCTATCACGGCACCAGCGTGCGCGACGTCACCGCTGCGGCGGGCGCGCCGCAGGGCTCCTTCACCAACCATTTCCGCTCCAAGGAGGCCTTCGCCTCCGAAGTGCTCGACCGCTATTTTGGCGTCACCAGGGGCCTAGTCGCGGAGGCGCTCGAGGACACCTCGCTGACGCCACGCGCGCGGCTCCGGCGCTACCTCGACATCATTACCGGTCGGCTCGAGGCTGACGGATTTGGCCGCGGCTGCCTGATCGGCGATCTCAGCCTGGAGGCCACCGGCAGCAGCGAGATGCTGCGCGCCCGCCTCGCCGAGATCTTTGCCGAATGGCGCGTGCCGTTCGCAGCCTGCATCACTGAGGCCCAGACGCGCGGCGAGATCGCATCCGATTTCGAGCCAGAGGAGCTTGCCGACTTCCTGCTTGCATCCTGGCAGGGCGCGATCCTGCGCATGAAGGTCGATCGCAATCCCAAGGCGCTCGAACGCTTCAAGACCATCGCATTCCAAACCGTGTTCAAGGAGCCGACATGAGCCAGCAAGCCGAGATCGAGATCCGCAACACCTCCGTCCTGGGAACGACGATGGCCTGGCGCGAGACGGGTGCCCATGATGCGCCGGTCGCACTGTTCCTGCATGGCAATCCCACCTCGTCCTACATCTGGCGCAACATCCTGCCGCTGGTGGCGCCTGTTGCGCATTGCATCGCGCCCGACCTCGTAGGCTTCGGCCAGTCCGGCAAGCCGGATCTCGCCTACCGCTTCTTCGATCATGTCCGCCATCTCGATGCATTGATCGACGAGCTCGGCATCTCCTCCGCCTATCTCGTCGCGCAGGACTGGGGCACCGCGCTCGCATTTCATCTCGCCGCGCGCCGGCCGGATTTCGTCCGCGGCCTCGCCTTCATGGAATTCATCCGCCCGATGCCGACCTGGCAGGATTTTCACCACACCGAGATCGCGGAGGAGCAGGGTCACGCCGAGGCGGCGCGGGCCGTCTTTCGCAAGTTCAGAACGCCGGGCGAAGGCGAGGCCATGATCCTCGATGCGAAC
The DNA here is from genome assembly GCF_001641695.1 of Bradyrhizobium neotropicale. GTDB lineage: Bacteria > Pseudomonadota > Alphaproteobacteria > Rhizobiales > Xanthobacteraceae > Bradyrhizobium > Bradyrhizobium neotropicale. The sequence goes on along the minus strand of NZ_LSEF01000080.1, from coordinate 167,976 downwards.
GCGTTCGTCGAGCGCGTGCTGCCCGGTGGCATCCTGCGCAAGCTCAGTGAAGAGGAGATGGCATCCTATCGCGCGCCGTTCCCGACGACCGAGAGCCGCCGCCCCGTGCTCGCCTTTCCCCGCGAGTTGCCGATCGCAGGCGAGCCTGCCGATGTTTACGCAACGCTCCAGTCCGCTCATGCGGCGCTGGCAAATTCGTCGTATCCAAAGCTGCTGTTCACGGGGGCCCCGGGCGCGCTGGTCGCGCCTGAATTTGCCGAGCGGTTCGCAGCTTCGCTGCAGCACTGTGCGCTGGTGCGCCTCGGACCCGGCCTGCATTTCCTCCAGGAGGATCACCCCGAGGCGATCGGTCGCTCCGTCGCGGGCTGGATCGCGGGCATCGAGGCTGTGCGTCCGCAGCTTGCGGCTTGAACGGAGGGCGGCATGTCGGACGTGACGATCGCCTATTGCCGGCCCTGCGGCTACGAGAAGCGCGCGACGGAAGCCGCCGCTGCGCTGCGCGCGCAGTTGGCGCTGGAGGTGGATCTCGTGCCGGGCAAGGGTGGGATCTTCCAGGTCAAGGTCGGCGACAGGATTGTCGCCAGCCGCACCAAGGGACATTTTCCCGCAACCGACGAGATCGTCGCGGCCGTTGCCGCCGCGCGCCACTGACATCAGCGCAGGAGGGATCGCCGATGCCGATTGTCTGGACTGACGATCTTACCGCGGTCGACTGGGACGAGCTCTCGGCGCTCTACCGCATCGCGCCGCTGGGCAACAAGGCGCCGGCTGATCTCGCGCTGGTATTCGGTAACAGCATGTTCCGGATCTTCGTCTACGACGACGGCCACCTCGTCGGCGCGGGCCGCGTGCTCGCCGATGGCCGCGACTGCGCCTATCTCTGCGATATCGCGGTGCACCCGGACTGCCAGGGGCAGGGCCTCGGTCGCCAGATCATCGAGCGGCTGCTTGCGCGTTGCGGCTCGCACCGCAAGATCATCCTGTACGCCGTGCCCGGCAAGGAGGCGTTCTACGAGCGTCTCGGCTTCCGCCGAATGACCACGGCCATGGCGATCTTCGAGGATCAGACCCGTGCCCATGAGCGCGGCTATTTGACCGCCCCCTAGGCAGCGCTCGCGCCCGACCTCTCAGCGTCGCGGATAATCCGTGCAAAGCCGGCCGTGTTGTCCCGTCTTTCAACCGGCGGGCGGGACGCATAGATTGACGTCGGCTTAAGCGGCGACGGAACATTGCGCTGCCGAAATCATCAAAACTTCATGGCCCCTGCGCAGGATTGCCATGGAGATTCGCATGAACCCAGCCGCCGAAAGAGCCACCCCTGTGCATTCCCCGCCCAAAGGCCTACCTAAAACATTGAAGGCACGGCTTTTTGTTCCTATTGGCGAATTCCACTCCGCCGCAAAACGCGCTAGTGGAAGAGCGGGGGGAATGCGCGGTGCCGGCTCCGGCGACGCGGGTTCGCCGGCCGTCAATTCGCCGGCCAACTTGGCCGCTGGAGCGTTGTTCGAGGTCTAGATGCTGGAAGCCATACGCAGGGCGATGTCGTTTCTGCGCCAGAAGCAAATCCTGCATAAGCTTGGCGTTGTGATCAGCGTCACGGTTATCGGCATCGCTTGCTATGTGCTCTATCACATGCTGCGCGGCATCGACTTCAACGAAGTGGTCGAGGCCATCAAGAGCACCGAGCCGCGCCAGATTGTGATGGCGGCGGTGTTCGTGGCCGCGGGCTATTTCACCCTGACCTTCTACGATCTGTTCGCCGTGCGTGCGATCGGCCATTCCCATGTGCCCTATCGCGTCAACGCGCTCGCCGCCTTCACCAGCTACTCGATCGGCCACAATGTCGGCGCCAGCGTCTTCACCGGCGGCGCAGTGCGCTATCGCATCTACTCGGCCTATGGCCTCAATGCGATCGATGTTGCCAAGATCTGCTTCCTCGCCGGCCTGACCTTCTGGCTGGGCAACGCCGCCGTGCTGGGCCTCGGCATTTCCTACCATCCGGAGGCGGCTGCCTCGATCGACCAGCTTCCGCCTTGGCTGAACCGCACGCTGGCGATGATGATCATCGTTGCGCTGGTCGCCTACGTGGTCTGGGTCTGGACCCAGCCGCGGGTGGTTGGTCGCGGGCCGTGGACCGTGGTGCTGCCCGGCGGCCCGCTGACGCTGCTTCAGATCGCCATCGGCATCGTCGATCTCGGCTTCTGTGCGCTCGCAATGTACGTGCTGGTGCCGGACGAGCCCAATCTCGGCTTCGTCGTGGTCGCGGTGATCTTCGTCTCGGCGACGCTGCTCGGCTTCGCCAGCCACTCGCCCGGGGGGCTCGGGGTGTTCGACGCCGCCATGCTGGTCGGCCTCTGGCAGATGGACCGCGAGGAACTGCTGGGCGGCATGCTCCTGTTCCGGGTCCTCTATTATCTTTCGCCCTTCGTCATATCTGTAATCTTGCTGACGTTTCGTGAGGTTATCATAGGTGCTCGATCGAAGCGCCTGCAGCAGGCGGCGCTCAAGCTCGACCCCGGCCCGCCACCTGAGGCCGCCTATGTGAGAGAGCGCAGCGATAGCGGCGCCTGAACCGCGCAAGCCCCTTAAGGAGAAGTCCGCCCCGATGGCGATTGACGCCCCTTCTTCTCCCGCCGCCCAGCCCTGGTCCGACCGGCTGCGGCACTCGACCATCATCCTGATCGCCGCGGCGCTGGCGCTGTCGGTCGTGGTTTCGCTCGGCGAATTGACGGTGGTGCGGGCGGTGACGGTGTTCCTCTGCATCGCGGCCGCGGCGCTGATCCCGTGGCGGCTGCACGACAATGCGGCCTCGCGTGACGACGTCCGCCGCATCAATCCCGTCGAAAGCGCGGCGGTCGCGGCGGTCGTTGCCGGCATGCCGGATCCGGCGGTGCTGCTCGACCGCGCCGGCCGCGTCATCCATCTCAATGCCGCCGCCGCCCAGCTGGCGCCTGCGCTGCGCAAGAACGAGTTGGCGCAGTTCGCGCTGCGCTCGCCGGAGATCATTACCGCGCTGCGCGAGTCGATCGCCACCACCGAGCCGCGACGCGCGGCCTATCTCGATCATGTGCCGGTCGATCGCTGGATGGAGCTCTTCATCACGCCGGTGCCGGTGCCCACCACCTTCGGCGGGGCCGACAAATGCATGCTGATGACCTTCCACGACCAGACGCCGCTGCGCCGGGTCGAGGAGATGCGCGCCGATTTCGTCGCCAATGCCAGCCACGAATTGCGCACACCGCTCGCCGCGCTGTCGGGTTTCATCGATACGCTGCAGGGCCAGGCCAAGGACGATCCCAAGGCGCGCGAGCGCTTCCTCGGCATCATGCACAACCAGGCCACCCGCATGGCGCGCCTGATCGACGACCTCTTGTCGCTGTCGCGGGTCGAGCTCTCAGCCCATGTGCGGCCCGATACCCTGGTCGACCTCGTGCCGATCATCCGCCAGGTCGCCGACGGGCTCGAGCCGCTGGCACGCGAGCGCCAGGTGGACGTCGAGACCCACCTGCCGGAGACCCCTGTGATGATCGCGGGCGACCGCGAGGAACTCCTGCGCCTGTTCGAGAACCTGATCGAGAACGCGCTGAAATACGGGGCGTCGGGCGGGCGCGTCATCGTGTCGCTCAACATGAGTGTGGCGACCGACGGAACTCAGGAAATCCGCGTCTTCGTGCGCGATTTCGGTCCTGGCATCGCGCCCGAGCATCTGCCGCGGCTGACCGAGCGCTTCTACCGGGTTGACGTCGGCGATAGCCGCTCGCAGGGCGGGACAGGGCTCGGATTATCGCTGGTGAAACATATTCTTAACCGTCATCGCGGCCGGCTCCTGATCGAAAGCGTGCCCAAGCAGGGCGCCACTTTCACCGCCTGTTTTCCCCAGGCGAAGACTTCCGCGTCAACCTGAAATCATAGCGATTTCAGTTGCTTAGTGCTGTCATCCGACTGTCACGAAACCTTCGTAAAAGCACAGCCGACCGCTCCTAAAGGGGCGGCGCGGGAGCGCGATCGGGCGCGGAAGGCGCTTCGCTCCCCAGTATGGAGACCAGCATGAATTTCATCAAAACTATCGTCGCTGCTGGCTTGGTCGCCGCATCGACGTCGGCGTTCGCCGCCGATATTACGGGTGCCGGTGCGACGTTCCCGTTCCCGGTCTATTCGAAGTGGGCGGACGCCTACAAGAAGGAGACCGGCAACGGCCTGAACTATCAGTCGATCGGTTCTGGCGGCGGCATCAAGCAGATCCAGGCCAAGACCGTCACTTTCGGCGCCAGCGATGCGCCGCTCAAGGCCGAGCAGCTCGAGAAGGATGGCCTCGCCCAGTGGCCGATGGTGATGGGTGCGATCGTTCCCGTCGTCAATATCGAGGGTGTCAAGGCCGGTGAGCTGGTGTTCGACGGCGAGACCCTCGCCAATGTCTATCTCGGCAAGATCACCAAGTGGGATGATGCTGCCATCAAGAAGCTCAATCCGAACGTGAAGCTGCCGTCCGAGGCGATCACCGTGGTCCGCCGCTCCGACGGTTCGGGTACCACCTTCAACTTCACCAACTATCTCTCGAAGGCCAGCGCGGACTGGAAGAGCAAGGTCGGTGAGGGCACGGCCGTCGAGTGGCCGGTCGGCGTCGGCGCCAAGGGCAACGAGGGCGTGTCCGGCAACATCAGCCAGACCAAGAACTCGATCGGTTACGTCGAGTACGCCTACGCCAAGCAGAACAAGCTGACCTACACCGGCCTCGTCAACAAGGCCGGCAAGACGGTGCAGCCGACGGTCGAGGCCTTCCAGGCAGCCGCTTCCAACGCCGACTGGTCCAAGGCGCCCGGCTACTACGTCATCCTGACCGACCAGCCCGGCGACAAGTCCTGGCCGATCACCGCGGCGACCTTCATCCTCATGCACAAGGAAGCCACCGACAAGGCGGCCTCGCAGGAAGCCATCAAGTTCTTCCGCTGGGCCTTCAAGAACGGCGGCAAGATGGCCGAGGAGCTCGACTACATCCCGATGCCGGACAGCGTCGTCCAGCAGATCGAGAAGACCTGGGCTGCCGAGATCAAGAGCTAAGTGCTCTTGTCCTGGACGCAGCGCGGCATGATCTGCCGCGCTGTCGATCCGGGATCCGCAAGACCTCGTTCCCCGGCACGTGGTGTCGCTGTCGCGATGCCGCCGCCGGGGTGCGAGACCGGTGACAAGAAACTAGATGGTCAGTACAGGGGATCGGCGTGGCAGAGATGGCCGTTCAGAGCGACGTGATTGATGACGCCGGACCCTATGATCGCGCCAAGGCGTTGAGCGCGTTCAAGCTGGGTGACCTCACCTTCTACTGGATCACGCGTCTCAGCGCGATCTCGGTCCTCCTCATCCTCGGCGGCATCATCGTGTCGCTGATCGTCGGTGCCTTCCCGGCGATGAAGGAATACGGCTTCTCGTTCCTGTGGACGCAGCGCTGGGCGCCGTCCGCCGATCCGCCCGTGCTCGGCGCGCTCGGTCCGATGTACGGCACGCTCGTGACCTCCTTCATCGCGATGCTGATCGCCATCCCGGTTGGTCTCGGCATTGCGATCTTCCTCACCGAGCTGTGCCCGCAATGGCTGCGCCGCCCGATCGGCATGGCGGTCGAGCTGCTCGCCGGCATTCCCTCGATCATCTACGGCATGTGGGGCTTCTTCGTGCTGGGGCCGTTCCTGGCCAACACCTTCCAGCCCTTCATGATCAGGATCTTCGACGGCGTTCCCGTGCTGGGCGCGATCTTCGCGGGGCCACCGTCCTATCTCAGCCTGTTCAACGCCGCGCTGATCCTGGCGATCATGGTGCTGCCCTTCATCACCTCGATCTCGGTCGACGTGTTCAAGACCGTGCCGCCGGTGCTGAAAGAGGCCGCCTACGGCGTCGGCTGCACCACCTGGGAAGTCGTCCGCAGCGTGGTGATCCCCTACACCCGGGTCGGCATCATCGGTGGCGTCATGCTGGCGCTGGGGCGCGCGCTCGGCGAGACCATGGCGGTGACCTTCATCATCGGCAACTCGTTCCGGATCTCCTCGTCGATCTTCGCGCCGGGCACCACGATCTCGGCGGCGATCGCCAGCGAGTTCGCCGAAAGTGACGGCCTGCACCAGTCCGGCCTGATCCTGCTCGGCCTGCTGCTGTTCGTGCTGACATTCTTCGTGCTCGCAGGCGCGCGGCTGATGCTGCTGCGTCTCGAAAAGAAGGCGGGGAAGTAACGCCATGAACCCGATTTACGCACGCCGCCGCCGCAAGGACATCGTCATCCGTGGACTCTGCATCGGTGCCGCCGCCTTCGGCGTCACCTGGCTTGCACTGATCCTGATCACGCTGCTCTACAACGGCCTGGCCGGGCTCAACCTCCAGATCTTCACCGAGAACACGCCGCCGCCCGGCTCGAACGAAGGCGGCCTGCTCAACGCAATCGTCGGCTCGCTCATCATGACCGTGCTCGGCGTCGGCATCGGCGCGCCGCTCGGCCTGTTCGCCGGCACCTACCTTGCCGAGTACGGCCGCAACGACAAGCTGACCTCGGTGATCCGCTTCATCAACGACATCCTGCTCAGCGCGCCCTCGATCATCATCGGTCTGTTCATCTACGGTGCGGTGGTGGTGCCGATGCGCGGCTTCTCGGCAATCGCCGGCAGTCTCGCGCTCGCCGTGATCGTGATCCCGGTGGTGCTGCGCACGACCGAGGACATGCTGCTCTTGGTGCCGAATGCGCTGCGTGAAGCGGCCTCCGCCCTCGGCCTGCCGCGCTCGCTGGTGATCAAGCGGATCGCCTACCGTGCCGCGCGCTCCGGCCTGATCACCGGCGTGCTGCTGGCGACCGCCCGCGTCGCCGGCGAAACCGCGCCCTTGCTCTTCACCGCGCTGTCGAACCAGTTCTTCAGCCTGAGCCTGAACAAGACGATGGCGAACCTGCCGGTCACCATCAACAACTTCGTGCAGAGCCCGTACGCCTACTGGAAGCAGCTCGCCTGGAGCGGCGCGCTGCTGATCACGCTCACCGTGCTTGCCCTGAACATTGGCGCGCGCATCCTTGGCGCCGAGAGGACCGCAAAATGACCGATCTTTCCGTATCCGTGAGTGCCAACGGTCACCTGGCGTCGCAGCAACCGCTGCCGGAAGCCCCGGCCAAGGTGACGGTGCGCAACCTCAACTTCTATTACGGCGAGCACCACGCGCTGAAGAACATCAACCTCACGCTCGGCACCAACCGCGTCACGGCGTTCATCGGCCCGTCGGGCTGCGGCAAGTCGACCCTGCTGCGCATCTTCAACCGGATGTACGACCTCTATCCGGGGCAGCGCGTCACCGGTCAGCTCATGCTCGACCAGACCAACATTCTCGATCCCAAGCTCGACCTCAATTTGCTGCGCGCCCGCGTCGGCATGGTGTTCCAGAAGCCGACGCCGTTCCCGATGACGATCTACGAGAACATCGCCTTCGGCATCCGCCTCTATGAGAAGATCTCGAAGTCCGAGATGGACGACCGCGTCGAGAAGGCGCTGCGCGGCGGCGCGCTCTGGAACGAGGTCAAGGACAAGCTCAACGCCTCGGGCCTCTCGCTCTCCGGCGGCCAGCAGCAGCGCCTCTGCATCGCGCGCACCGTCGCGGTGCGGCCCGAGGTGATCCTGTTCGACGAGCCCTGCTCGGCGCTGGACCCGATCTCGACCGCCAAGGTCGAGGAGCTGATCCAGGAGCTGTCCGAGAATTACACGATCGCGATCGTCACCCACAACATGCAGCAGGCGGCGCGCGTCTCCGACAAGACCGCCTTCATGTATCTCGGCGAGCTGATCGAGTTCGACGACACCAGCAAGATCTTCACGTCGCCGACCGATCGGCGCACGCAGGATTACATCACCGGCCGCTTCGGCTGAGGAGACAGGATATGGGTTCCGAACACACCGCAAAGGCCTTCGACACCGACCTGCAGGAGCTCACCCGGCTGGTCGCGGAGATGGGCGGGCTCGCCGAGCGCATGATCGTCGATTCCGTCGACGCGCTGATCCGCCGCGATGTCGCGCTCGGTCAACGTGTGGTCGCCGGTGATACCGAGATTGACGCGCTGCAGAAGAAGATCGAGGAGCGCTCCGTCCTGACCATCGCCCGCCGCCAGCCGATGGCGGTCGACCTGCGCGAGATCGTCGGCGCGATGCGCGTGGCGACCGACCTCGAACGCATCGGCGACCTCGCCAAGAACATGGGCAAGCGCGTCGCCGCGCTGGAGACGGACTTTCATCCGCTCAAGCTGTTCCGCGGCCTGGAGCACATGACCGATCTCGTGCAGCAGCAGGTCAAGTCGGTGCTGGACGCCTATGCCGCGCATGACCTGCCGGCGGCGATGGCGGTGTGGAAGGGCGACGAGGAAGTCGATGCCATCTGCACCTCGCTGTTCCGCGAGCTCCTCACCTATATGATGGAGGATCCGCGCAACATCTCCTTCTGCATCCACCTGATGTTCTGTGCCAAGAACATCGAGCGGATCGGCGACCACGCCACCAACATCGCCGAGACGGTGTTCTACATGATCGAAGGCCAGGCCATCGCCGACAAGCGGCCGAAGGGCGACATGACGACCTTCGCCACGACGGTCCCGAATAGCTAAGGAGCGACGACCCCATGGGCGCACGCATTATGGTGGTTGAAGACGAAGAAGCTCTGACCGAGCTGCTCCGTTACAACCTCGAAGGCGACGGCTATGACGTCGAGACGGTGATGCGCGGCGACGATGCCGACACCCGCCTCAAAGAACACATACCCGATCTGATCGTGCTCGACTGGATGCTGCCGGGCCTGTCCGGCATCGAGCTGTGCCGGCGGTTGCGTGCCCGGCCCGAGACTAAGCAGCTCCCGATCATCATGCTCACCGCGCGCGGCGAGGAGAGCGAGCGGGTACGTGGCCTTGCGACCGGCGCCGACGACTACATCGTCAAGCCGTTCTCGGTGCCGGAGCTCCTGGCGCGCGTGAAGGGTCTGCTCCGACGTGCAAGCCCCGAGCGGCTCGCCACGGTGCTCGCCTATGGCGACATCGAGCTCGACCGCGAAAAGCGCCGCGTGGCGCGTTCGGGCCGGCCGATCGATCTCGGTCCGACCGAGTATCGCCTCCTGGAGTTCTTCCTGGAGCATCCGGGCCGCGTGTTCTCGCGCGAGCAGCTGCTCGACAGCGTCTGGGGCCGCGACATCTACATCGACGAGCGCACTGTCGACGTGCATATCGGCCGCCTTCGCAAGCTGCTCAATCTCGGCCGCGAACAGGACCCGATCCGCACCGTGCGTGGTGCCGGCTATGCGCTGGATGATCGTTTCGCGAAGGCGGAGCAGACTTAAGGTCTGACAGGTTGGCGGGCTGTCGCCACAATCTCGTCGTCCCGGCCTAGTGCGCAATTGCGCACGGGGGCCGGGACGCATCGCCCCAGGGCGCAGTTGTTGCGCGAAGAGGGTAACTCCGAGTCCCCGTCATCACATCCGCTGGCGGTAATGGCTCCCGGCTTTCGCCGAGACGACGCGGAGTTTGACTGGGCCGTCGTCGCGTGACGGCCTCATCCTGATCGTCGACGAAAGCTAGCTCAGCGCGTGCCCGGCTTCGCCGGGGCGCGGCGGCGGTCGGCTGCCGGCTGGTAGGCGACGCGCGAGTGCTGGGCGCAGTAGGGCAGGCCCGAGAGCGCCCTGCCGCCGCAGAAGAAGAAATCCGGGCTCGAGGGATCGCCAACCGGCCAGTGGCAGGTCGCCTCGTTCAGCTCGAGCAGCGACAGCCGCTGGCTCATCGGCACCACGTTGTCGTAGGTGACCGGATCGGGCTCCACCTCGACCTCGAAGGCCTGCGCCAGCGCGGTGTTGCCGCGCGAGATCGGACGGGACACCCGCATCATGTGCTGCGCGGGACGCGCCTTGCGCGGCCGCGGAGCTGCCGAAGACGGGCTCTTGGCGCGGCCGGACAGGCCGAGCCTGTGCACTTTGCCGATCACGGCATTGCGGGTCACATTGCCGAGCTCGGCTGCGATCTGGCTGGCCGAAAGTCCGGCCTCCCAGAGCTTTTTCAACTGCTCGACGCGATCGTCGGACCAGGTCAAAACCGTCATTGCACCCTTTCCCTCGCCGCGCGCCACCCATCCTGGGGCCTCGCAGCGATTGCCTAAGCCTCGAAAAACCCGTGCCGCCAGAATCCCTTAAGGCTCGCCGGGCGCGACTAGAACGCCCGAACGTTTACGCCGGTACATGAGGACTTAGAGGATCAGAACCGCTGCACGAGATGTCGTATCTGACAAGCCAAACGCTACAATATGGCGTGACTCACGCGCAAGAGTCCGCCGACTCGCTTCCACATGTTCCGTAGCGAAAAACACCACAAAATAGGCACCGCAAGACTACGGATTCTGCGTTTCCCGAGGCTTGCCGGCGGCATTGACTCCCGTTCTGCCAGGCATAAGATGCCCCCACGTGCCGCCCTGAAAAGGCGGCACGTTTCGTTTTCCGGGACGGTCATTGGTGCGCTGCGCAATGCGCGTTGAGGCCGTCCTCAACACCAAGTGACAGCCATGACCAAGAGTGCCGCGCCGCATCTGCTTCCCGTTTTCGCCAGAGCCGACATCGGTTTCGAGCGCGGCGAAGGCTGCTGGCTGATCGCCACCAATGGCGAGCGCTATCTCGACTTCACGTCCGGCGTCGCGGTGAACGCGCTCGGCCATGCCCATCCCGTGCTGGTCAAGGCGCTGCAGGAGCAGGCGACGAAACTCTGGCACATGTCGAACCTATTCCAGAGCCCGGATGGCGAACGTCTTGCGAGCCGCCTCTGCAACGAGAGCTTTGCGGACTTCGTGTTCTTCTGCAATTCCGGCGCAGAAGCGCTGGAATGCGTGATCAAGGTCGTGCGCCGCTATCACGCGTCGAAGGGGCATCCCGAGCGCTTTCGCATGATCACTTTCGAGGGCGCCTTCCATGGCCGCACGCTCGCGACGCTGGCTGCGACGGGCTCGGCAAAATATCTCGAAGGTTTCGGTCCGCCGATGGAAGGCTTCGACCAGGTCCCGCATGGCGATCTCGACGCCGTCAAGAAGGCGATCGGTCCGCAGACTGCCGGCATCCTGATCGAGCCGATCCAGGGGGAGGGCGGCGTGCGCTCGGCGACGCCGGCATTCCTCAAGGCGCTGCGCCAACTCTGCGACGAGCGTGGCCTCTTGCTCGCATTCGACGAGGTGCAGACCGGCATGGGCCGTACCGGCGATCTGTTCGCGCACCGCCGCCTCGGCGTCACGCCCGACGTGATGTCGCTGGCGAAAGCGCTCGGCGGCGGATTCCCGATTGGCGCCTGCCTCGCGACCGCGGAAGCGGCCTCCGGCATGACACCCGGCTCGCATGGTTCGACCTTCGGCGGCAATCCGCTCGCGATCTCCGCCGCCAATGCGGTGCTCGACGTCATGCTCGAGCCCGGCTTCTTCGACCACGTGCAAAAGATGTCGCTGCTGCTCAAGCAGAAGCTCGCGTCCGTGATCGATCGTCATCCCGACGTCGTCAGCGAGATTCGCGGCGAGGGGCTCCTGATCGGCATCAAGGCCGTGGTGCCCTCCGGCGATCTCGTCGCCGCGCTGCGCGATCAGAAGCTGCTCACCGTCGGGGCCGGCGACAATGTCGTGCGCTTCCTGCCGCCATTGATCGTCACCGAAGCCGAGATCGAGGACAGTGTCGGGCGGCTCGAGCGGGCCTGCGCCGCGCTGTCTGGTAACAAACGGGCGGCAAGCTGATGAGCAAGCCGAAGCATTTTCTGGATATCAATGAGCTCCCGTTGTCGGAGCTCAAGCGGATGCTCGCCGCCTCCTCCGCAATGAAGGCGAAGCAGAAGGCGCATCAGCCGGTCAAGCCGCTCGAAGGCAAGACGCTCGCGATGATCTTCGAGCGGCCCTCGACCCGTACGCGGGTGTCGTTCGACGTCGGCATGCGCCAGCTCGGCGGCGAGGCCATCATGCTCACCGGCGCCGAGATGCAGCTCGGCCGCGGCGAGACCATCGCCGACACCGCGCGTGTGCTGTCGCGCTATGTCGATGCGATCATGATCCGCATCCTCAATCACGACGCGCTGCTCGAGCTCGCGGCGAATGCGACCGTGCCCGTCATCAACGGGCTGACGCGGCGCTCGCATCCCTGCCAGGTGATGGCCGACCTCATGACCTATGAGGAGCATCGCGGCCCGATCGAAGGCAAGACGGTGGCCTGGACCGGCGACGACAACAACGTGCTGGCCTCCTGGGCGCATGCCGCCGAGCGCTTCAAGTTCAAGCTCAATGTCGCAACCCCGCCGGAGCTCGCGCCGAAGAAGGCGATGCGTGACTGGATCAAGGCGACCAGCGCCCCGATCGTGCTCGGTACCGATCCAGAAGCCGCCGTGCGCGGCGCCGATTGCGTCGTCACCGACACCTGGGTGTCGATGGGCGACAAGGAAGGCGAGCACCGTCACAACGTGCTCAAGCCCTACCAGGTCAATTCGAAGCTGATGTCGCTGGCCAAGTCCGATGCGCTGTTCATGCACTGCCTGCCCGCCCATCGCGGCGAGGAGGTCACCGACGAGGTGATCGACGGTCCGCAATCGGTCGTGTTCGACGAGGCCGAAAATCGCCTGCATGCGCAGAAGGGCATCTTGGCCTGGTGTTTTGACGCGGTGAAGTAGGTTTGGATCGTCGTCCTGGCGCAAGCCAGGATCCATTACCACCGGCTTTCGTTTGGCGAGGATTGGCAATTGTCATCTCGCGCCACAACTCCTCCCTGGGGTTATGGGTCCTGGGGTTATGGGTCCTGGCTTTCGCCAGGACGGCACCGAATTCGCGTATCGTTGTGCCGTCACGCGCGTTCGGAGCACGTTGCTCCGAACCCCTTCCATTCCACCTCCTCCGACCCCAGATAGAGCGCCATGGTTTTTCAATCCCCTGACATGAAAACCGGGCCTGAAGGCCCGGTTCGCGCGCCATCAGCGGTTCCGATCGATGATGCGGTGCTGCCTTACGAGGTCGACGCGCTCGACGTGCGCGGACGCCTGGTGCGGCTTGGTTCGGCGCTCGACGAGATCCTGACCAAGCACGACTATCCTGCGCCGGTTGGCAAGCTGCTCGGCGAGGCCATCGTGCTGACGACGCTGCTCGGCACGGCGCTGAAATTCGAGGGCCGCTTCATTCTCCAGGCCCAGACCGACGGCCCGGTGTCGTTCCTGGTCGTGGACTACATGGCGCCGGATCGCCTGCGGGCCTATGCCCGCTACGACGCCGCGCGTCTCGGTGAGGCGCAGGATTCCGGCACGCTGCTCGGGCGCGGTCATCTTGCGATGACCATCGATCAGGGGCCCGACATGAGCCGCTACCAGGGCCTGGTGGCGCTTGACGGCGGCAGCCTGGAAGACGCCGCCCACGAATATTTTCTGCGCTCCGAGCAGATCCCGACCCGCGTCCGCCTCGCCGTCGGCGAGGAGTGGCGCAGCAGCGACGGCGGCAAGCATCGCTGGCGCGCCGGCGGCATGCTGATGCAGTTCCTGCCGAAGGCGCCCGAGCGTGCTCGGCAGGCCGATTTGCATCCCGGCGATGCGCCGGAAGGCACCGCGGTGCACAGCGTCGCCGAGGACGATGCCTGGGTCGAGGCGCGCTCGCTGATCGAGACCGTCGAAGACGTCGAATTGATCGATCCCGAGCTCTCCGGCGAACGGCTGCTGTTTCGCCTGTTCCACGAGCGCGGCGTGCGCGTGTTCAATCCGCAGAACCTGAAGGCGGAATGCTCCTGCTCGCGCGACGCAGTCGCCTCGATGCTGAAGAGTTTTTCGCCGGACGATCGCGCCGCGATGGTCAAGGACGACAAGGTCGTCGTGACCTGCGAGTTCTGCAGCTCGGTGTATCAGTTCACGCCGCACGAGGCGGGCGTCGACAACGCGTAAGCCCTCGATTCTCCGTCATTGCGAGCTTGGGGAAGCTCCCGCCGATCGCTCAGAAATCGGTAGGGTGGGCAAAGCGAAGCGTGCCCACCGCCCGTTCGTCGTGATTGAAGTGGTGGGCACGGCGCTTCGCGCCCTTTACCCACCCTGGCAGCGTGCCGTGCGTCAGTTCAACACCCGCTTGTTGTCCGGACTGTCCAGCGAGAACGTCGGCACGTCGATCTCGAAACGCTCGCCGCTTTCGCTGACCATCTGGTAGCGGCCGGTCATGAAGCCTGACGCGGTCGAGAGCGGCACGCCGGAGGTGTATTCGAAGCGTTCGCCGGGCGCCAGGATCGGCTGCTCGCCGACCACGCCCTCGCCCTTGACCTCCTGCTGCCGGCCGGAGGCGTCGGTGATGATCCAGTGCCGCGTCTTCAGCTGCACGGTCTCGTCGCCGGAATTGGTGATGACGATGGTGTAGGACCAGAAATAGCGCGAGCGCTCGGCCGACGACTGCTCCGGAACAAAGTTCGGCTCGACAGTCACTTCGATCTGGCGGGTCACGGCACGGTACATGGCTGCCATCATACCGAAATCCGGCCCGGGAACCAAACGCCCGCAGCGCCTTCCGCGACATCGTCCCGCCCGAATTGACAGAGAAGTACAACCGGATTGTGATCCGGTCGCTTTGCGAGGCGGCGCCGGACCAGTACACTCCTCCAACGTCGCGATTTGCAAAGGGTTCTTGGCCCCGATGACCATTGCCGACCAAGTGACGGGATCGCCGATCGCGGGAACCGCGAATGCCAAGTCGCGCACGGCCGCGCCGGCCATCACGCTGCCTGCGATCGGCGAGCGCGAACTCAGGCTCGATCTCTTCCGCGGGCTCGCGCTGTGGTTGATCTTCATCGACCATCTGCCGCCGAACCTGTTGACCTGGTTCACGATCCGCAACTACGGCTTCAGCGACGCCACCGAGATCTTCATCTTCATCTCCGGCTATACCGCCGCCTTCGTCTATGGCCGCGCGATGCTGGAATCCGGCTTCGTCATCGCCACCGCGCGCATCCTGCGCCGGGTCTGGCAGATCTATGTCGCCCACGTCTTCCTGTTCACGATCTTCCTTGCGGAAATCTCCTACGTCGCGACGAGCTTCGAGAACCCGCTCTACACGGAAGAGATGGGCATCATGGATTTCCTCAAGCAGCCCGACGTCACCATCGTTCAGGCGCTGCTGTTGCGCTTCCGTCCCGTCAACATGGACGTGCTGCCGCTCTACATCGTCTTGATGCTGGCGCTGCCCGTGATCCTCTGGTCGATGAAGTGGAAGCCCGACGTCACGCTCGGCCTCTCGGTCGTGCTCTATGTCGTCACCTGGGAATTCGACCTCTATTTCTCGGCCTATCCGAACGGCTTCTGGGCGTTCAATCCGCTGGCCTGGCAATTGCTCTTCGTGTTCGGGGCCTGGTGCGCGCTCGGAGGTGCGCGGCGCATGTCGCGGATCCTGGCATCACCCGTGACGATGTGGATCTCGATCGCCTATCTGGCCGCGGCGTTCTACGTGACGCTGACCTGGTACGTGCCGCAGCTCTCCCACTTCATGCCGAAGCGGATCGAGCAGTGGATGTATCCGATCGACAAGACCGATCTCGACGTGCTGCGCTTCACGCACTTCCTGGCGCTCGCCGCGCTAACCGTGCGCTTCCTGCCGCGGGACTGGCCGGGCCTGAAATCGCCCTGGCTGCGGCCGCTGATCCTGTGCGGCCAGCATTCGCTCGAGATCTTCTGTCTCGGCGTCTTCCTGGCCTTCGCCGGCCATTTCATCCTGGCCGAGGTCTCCGGCGGCCCGGCCATGCATGCGCTGATTAGTCTCTCCGGAATCCTGATCATGTGGGCGATGGCCTGGGTGATTTCGTGGTACAAGCGCGTGGCTGACAAGAGCGGTTCGAAAACCAAAAACGCCGTCGGCAACGCCGATATGGCGGGAGGGGGCTGATGAAGGCGAAGGTTCTCCTGAGCCTGATCCTGCTGTGCGGTGGTCTCGCCGCGCCGTCGGCGCGCGCGGAGGACGCTGCGCCGGCTGCTCCTGCCACGCCCCCGGCCTGCGAACTGCCGTCCTATCTGCTCACAACCGACAGCCAGCTCCACAAGGTCGCCGACACCGTCAAGGACGGCAAGCCGCTCGAGATTCTGGTCATCGGCAGCCGCTCGACCACGATTCCGTCCTCGGAGGACAGCTCCTACCCGGCGCGCATGCAGGCGATCCTGAAGGAAAAGCTGCCGCCATCCGAGCCCGTTCATGTCTCCGTAGAAATACAGAGCAAGAAGACGGCAGCGGAGGCTGCCTCGACCTTCGTTAAGCTGATGGAAGAAAAAAGGCCTACTTTGGTCATCTGGCAGACCGGGACCGTGGATGCTATCCGATCCATCGATCCCGATGAGTTTCGCGGCGCAGTCACCGAAGGGGTTGCTGCGTTGCAAAATGCAGGGGCTGACGTCGTCTTGATGAACTTGCAGTACAGCCCGCGAACCGAAACCATGATCTCGGTGCCGCCCTACCTCGACAATATGCGCGTGGTGGCCCAGGAGCATGACATCCCGCTGTTCGACCGTTTCGCGATCATGCGGCAATGGAATGACCAGGGTCAGTTCGACCTGTTCAGCCCATCGCGCGGCCCTGAATTGGCAAAGCAGGTCCATGACTGTCTTGGCCGGGCGCTGGCGCAGTTCGTGATCGACGCCGCCCATCTCGGGCCGGCCCAGCAGCAAAATTGAGGTCTAGCGTAAATGAGTTCTTTCCGCCCTTTTTGCCTGTCGGCATGGCTGGCCGGACCCGCAGCGGCGGCCCTGCTGTTGCTGACGCCCGTCTCGCTGTTGCCAGCGCAAGCACAGGCCGCACAAGCGACGCCGGCACCGCAGTCGGCCAATAGTCCCGCTCCCGCATCACCGTCCCAGACCACGGTTGCCGTGACCTCGCAGCCACCCGCCGACCAGCGTGGCATTGCCGGGCGCGCCATCGACAAGGTGAAGCAGGTCGCGAAATCCGCCGGCGACATCTTCAGCCGTGTGCCCTGCCTGCCGCCGAAGGGCGGCGCGAAGCCGATGGGCTCGCTGCCGCACGTCGCGGGCAAGCTGATTGAGGGCCGGCCCGTCGTGATCGTCGCGTTCGGATCGTCGTCGACCGCAGGCTTCGGCGCGAGTTCGCCGGAGTTCAACTATCCGAACCGCCTCGCCGCCCAGCTTCGCCGGCAATATCCGAGCGCCGACATCACCGTCATCAATGCCGGCGTCGGCGGCGAGGATGCGCCGGAAATGATGAAGCGCCTCCGGAAGGAGGTGATCGACGTGCATCCGGATCTCGTGATCTGGCAGGTCGGCACCAATGCCGTTCTGCGCAATCTCGATCCCGCCGACACCGCCAAGCTCGTCGAGGACGGCATCTCCCGCATCCAGGCTGCCGGCGGCGCCGACATCGTGCTGGTCGATCCGCAATATTCGCCGCGCGTCACCGAGCGCCCCGAAAGCGCGAGCCGGATGGTGAGGCTGCTCGGCAAGGTCGCCGAGCTCCGTCACGTCGGCATCTTCCCGCGCTTCGAGGTGATGCGCGAGTGGCACGAGAAGCAGGCTCTCCCGGTGGAGAGCTTCGTCATAGCCGACGGCCTGCACATGAACGACTGGGGCTACGCCTGCTTCGCCCAGCTCCTCGGCGACGACATCATCCGCTCCGTCGGCCAGATCAAGCTCGGCGTCAACGTGCCGGCGGATGTGCGGACGTATCGGCCGATGTAGGCATCGCTGCGTAGGGTGGGCAAAGGCGCGCTCTTCGCGCGCTGTGCCCACCATCTATCGACCGTGCGATCGTGAATGGTGGGCACGCTTTCGCTTTGCCCACCCTACGAGACCTCGATCGCCTCACGCCTTCTCCAGCGCCGCGGTGAGATCCTCGATCAGATCGTCCGCATGCTCGAGCCCCGTCGAGAAGCGGATGAAGCCCTCGCTGATGCCGAGCGCGGCGCGGTCTTCCGGCTTCAGGCGCTGATGCGTCGTGGTCGCCGGGTGCGTGACGAGGCTCTTGGCATCGCCAAGGTTGTTGGAGATCTTCGCAAGCTTGAGCGCATTGAGCACGCGGAAGGCCGCCTGCTTGCCGCCCTTCACCTCGAAGCCGACCAGCGTCGAGCCGCCGCGCATCTGCTTCTTCACCAGCGCCGCCTGTGGATGATCGGCGCGGCCGGGATAGACCAGCCGCGAAATCTTGGGATGACTCGCCAGCACCTCGGCGATGCGGGCCGCAGTATCGGTCTGCGCGCGCACGCGCACGCCCAGCGTCTCCAGGCCCTTGAGCAGGACCCAGGCATTGAAGGGCGAGATCGACGGCCCGGTCTGGCGCATGAAGTTGTGGATGTGCTCGGCGATGAAGGCTTCCGAGGACAGGATGATGCCGCCGAGGCAGCGGCCCTGGCCGTCGATATGCTTTGTCGCGGAATAGACCACGACGTCGGCGCCCAGCGCCAGCGGGCTCTGCCAGATCGGCGTTGCGAACACGTTGTCGACGACCAGTCGCGCGCCGCCCTTGTGCGCGATCTCGGCAATCCCGGGGATATCGAGGACGTCGAGCGTCGGATTGGTCGGGCTCTCCAGGAAGAAGGTTTTCGTGTTCGGCTTCAGTGCGCGCTGCCACTGGTCGAGGTCGAGACCGTCGACCAGCGTGGTCTCGATGCCGTAGCGCGGCAACAGGTCCTGCACGACATAGAGGCACGAGCCGAACAGCGCCCGCGAGGCCACCACGTGATCGCCGGCCTTCAGCGGTGCCAGGATCGCGGTGGTCACCGCGGCCATGCCGGTTGCCGCCGAGCGGGCGGCTTCGGCGCCCTCGAGCTCGATCATGCGGCGCTCGAACATCGCGATCGTCGGGTTCGAATAGCGCGAATAGATGAAGCCGGGATCCTCGCCCTTGAACCGCGCCTCGCACTCCTCGGCGCTGTTGTAGACATAGCCCTGTGTCAGGAACAGCGACTCCGACGTCTCGCCATATTGCGAGCGCAGGGTGCCGGAATGGACCAGGCGGGTTTCGGGACGGTAAGTAGCAGGCGACTTCGACATAGGTACCTCCGACATGACCACGCGAGCGAAAGCGGTCACAAAAAAACCGGCCTGGATATCTCCACTGGCCGGGATCACAGAGGTCCCCGGCCTGTTTAGCGACTTATTTAACGTGGCTGCAAGCCGGCCGGCTCAAATCACCACGGGATAAGTCATGCTCTTATTCCGCAATGCCCTTTCCGTCAAGGCGTCCATCGGATAGCCGTAAAAGGTTCATTTTTCCGCGTTTTCGGATGCGTTTGACCCCGAAGAGGACCACCGTTTGACGTTCACGGTTGCTGCCGACGCGAATGGTATCCTGCCCGACCGCATGATCGCGGCGATGGCGGAAGAGGGGCTCATCCTGCCTGCCTACGACTTCGTCGAAAGCCAGATCCAGCCGGCGAGCCTCGATCTTCGGCTTGGCGACATCGCCTATCGCGTGCGCGCAAGCTTCCTGCCCGGACCCGGCGCCACCGTCGCCGAGCGCATCGACGAGCTGAAGCTGCACGAGTTCAGCCTCGCCGACGGCGCGGTGCTGGAGACCAACTGCGTCTACATCGTGCCGCTCCTGGAAAGCCTCGCGCTGCCGCCGGAGATCGTCGCGGCGGCGAATCCGAAAAGCTCGACCGGCCGGCTCGACGTCTTCACCCGGGTGATCGCGGATGGCACTCGTCGCTTCGACATGATCGGCGCCGGCTATCACGGCCCGCTCTATGCCGAGATCAGCCCGAAGACGTTTCCGGTGCTGGTGCGCGAAGGCTCGCGCCTGTCGCAGGTCCGCTTCCGCACCGGTGATGCCATCCTCAATGCCGACGAGCTCGACGCGCTCCATGCGGCCGAGCGCCTCGTCGATGTCGACGAGGCCGATCTCTCCGGCGGTGTCGCCGTCTCCGTCGATCTTTCCGGGGAGAAGGGCGGCGGCTTCGTCGGCTACCGCGCCAAGCGCCACACCGGCGTCGTCGATGTCGACCGCCGCTCGGGCTACGCGGTCGAGGATTTCTGGGAGCCGATCTCGGCGCGACCCGACGGCAGCCTGATCCTCGATCCCGGCGAGTTCTATATCCTCGCTTCCAAGGAAGCGGTGCAGGTGCCGCCCGACTTTGCCGCGGAGATGGTGCCGTTCGATCCGCTGGTCGGCGAGTTCCGCGTGCACTATGCCGGCTTCTTCGATCCAGGCTTCGGCTATGCCGGCGCCGGCGGGCAGGGCGCCCGTGCGGTGCTGGAGGTGCGTTCGCGCGAAGTGCCCTTCATCCTCGAGCATGGCCAGATCGTCGGCCGCCTCGTCTACGAGAAGATGCTGGCGCGTCCCGACGCGATGTACGGCCAGCGCATCGGCTCCAATTACCAGGCCCAGGGCCTGAAGCTGAGCAAGCATTTTCGGGTGTAGCTGCCTTCGGTAGCCCGGATGCAGCGAAGCGAAATCCGGGAACTCTCCTCGCCAAGCACATCCCGGATTGCGCTGCGCTCCATCCGGGCTACATTTCGCGCGAGGTGACGAGATGAGTAATCAACCCGAACTGGACGCAAAGATCCTCGAAGACGCCGCCGACGCGCTGATCTACTCGGATCGCTCCGGCACGATCGTGCGCTGGAATCGTGCATCGAGCGCGCTGTTCGGCTTCTCCGCGGACGAAGCGCTTGGCCAAAATCTCGATCTGATCGTTCCCGAGCATTTGCGCGCCGCGCATTGGAAAGGCTTCGAGACCGCGATTGCGAGTGGCACCATGAAGCTTGCGGGTCGACCGACGCTGACCCGCGCGTTGCACAAGAGCGGGCGCAGGCTCTACATCGAGATGACCTTCGCGCTGGTGCGCGATGCCGGTGGGATCGTGCAGGGATCGGTCGCGATGGCGCGTGATGTCACCGAACGGGTCGAGCGCGAGCGTGCCGCCAAGGCGACGCAAAATTCGTGATACGGAATTGGTGAGCCTCTGTGCAGAGCGGCCTGCATGAGCGTCAGGTTGCCTGTCACGGGGTGCAGTGACACACTCGATCAAAACAACGATCGGGAGTGAACATGGCCGTCACGTTGGACTCCGCGCAGGAGGCTCAGTGGAAACGCTGGCGCGCCGTCGCCGATCTCTACCATGCCTATTTCACTGGGCTGATCCTCACGGTGGTGACGCGGCGCGGCACGGCGGATGCCGCCGAATTCGTCTTCCGCGTGTTCCGCCGCCAGCAGCAGGAGCGCTTCCTGCCGGGGTTGAAGAAGCTCGGCATCAGTCACCTGCCGCCGGCGGTGGCGGCCGCGCAATATCACTATCTCTCCAACTGGATCGGCGGCGTGCATGTCGAATACATGTACGAGAGCGACGCCAAGGCCTGGATCCGCTATCCGCCGCCGCGCTGGATCTGGAAGGGCACGGCGATCTGCGGCGTGCCGGGCGAGGTGTCGCGTGCGATGCTGCGCGGCTGGCACGCCAATAACGGCGTCGCGCTCGGCGATCTCCGCCTCGGCTTCGTCTGCACCAAGCAGAGCGTCGACGGTCAGGACGGGTTAGAGGGCTACTACTACCAATACGATCATCCGCTCGAGCTCGATCAGCGCCTCGTATTCGCGCGGCATCTGGAAGCGCCGCTGTTCGATGCGAAGACCGCGCCGGCGCTGCCCGTCGCGAGCTGGCCGAAGCCGCGGCTGGAAAAGGCCTATCGCAACTACGCCATGGAATATGTGCGCACCGCGGCGCCCGTGATGGTGCAATTGTTCGGGCCGGAGGATGCGAGCTATCTGCTGCACCTCACCGGCAAGCTGATCGGCATGCAGTCCT
This sequence comes from Bradyrhizobium neotropicale, assembly GCF_001641695.1. Taxonomy (GTDB): domain Bacteria; phylum Pseudomonadota; class Alphaproteobacteria; order Rhizobiales; family Xanthobacteraceae; genus Bradyrhizobium; species Bradyrhizobium neotropicale. Next base: position 146,235 of record NZ_LSEF01000080.1, on the reverse strand, counting down.
TTGACGAGGTCGCCTCCGCGCTGTCGGCGGGCCGCGGTGGTGCGGGCGAGTTCGCATCGTTCCTGCAGGCGCTGTTCACCGCGCAGGACGATGCCGCCGAGATGACGAGCTCCGAAGGCACATTCGAAATCCGTCAGCAGAGCTGGAAGCTGATGGACGATGTCGCCGATTATCATCCCGCGTGCGCCAAGGTGCTGGAGGGCTTGTTCGAGGGACTGGCCGCCGGCTGCGGCCGCCATATCGGCGTGCACATGCGCGCGCCAGCGGGCGGTCGTCCGCCGCTGATGTGGACGATCGAGTAATTCCACCCGCTGAAATGCGCTGCCGCAGGGCACGCCTGCGTCCGGCGCAGGAGGAATCGGTGCCGGCCGTGCTAACAAGTGCCTACCGCGCCTTTGACGCGAAGATATTCATTGGCACAGCTAGTCATTGCCGCGCCCTGGTTGGCGTTCGGGCCCCGGAGAGGAAATGTCCGACATCGCCGAAATCCCGGTCGATGAACAAGAGCGTCCGCTGCCGCCGCCTTCGCGGCCGGTGAGGAGCGCACTGACCGACGGACCGATTCTGCGCACGCTGCTCAGCCTCGCCTGGCCGAACGTGGTCGCGCTGTCGGCCGGCACTTGCGTGGTGATCGCGGAGACCTCCTATATCGGCCGGCTCGGCGTCGAGGCACTCGCTGCGATGGCGCTGGTGTTTCCGACAGTCATCCTGACCATGACGATGTCGGGCGGCGCCATGGGCGGCGCGGTGGCCTCCGCCATCGCGCGCGCACTCGGCGCCGGCGATCGCGAGCGCGCCGGCACGCTCGCCGCGCATGCGCTGCTGATCGGCGTCAGCTTCGGTCTCGTCTTCATGCTGGGCATGCTGATCTTCGGGCCGCGCCTCCTCGAATTGCTCGGCGGCCGCGGCGCGGTGCTCGCGCATGCGATCGCTTACACGCAGGTGTTCTTCGGCGGCGCCGTGCTGCCCTGGCTGCTCAACACCATGGCGGGCGTGCTGCGCGGCACCGGCAACATGAAGCTGCCCTCGCTGCTGATCCTCAACTCCGCGGTCTGGCAGGTCGTGCTCGGCGGCACGCTTGGCCTCGGGCTCGGGCCGGTGCCGCAACTCGGCATGCGCGGCGTCGCGGCCGGCGCGCTGATCGCCTATACGATGAACATCGGCGTGATGGGCTGGTACCTGTTCTCCGGCCGCGCCCGTGTCGTGCCGAAGCTGCGCGGCTTGCGCGTGCAATGGGCGATGTTCTTCGACATCCTGAAGGTCGGCGCCATCGCCTGTTTCTCGCCGCTGCAATCGGTGCTGACGATCGCGATCTTCACCCACATGCTGGCGAAGTTCGGCACCGCGATCCTCGCCGGCTATGGCATCGGCGCGCGGCTCGAATTCCTGCTGACCTCGATCGGGTTCTCGTTCGGGATCGCCTCGGTGCCGATGATCGGCATGGCGGTCGGTGCCGGCCGCATCGCGCGCGCCCGGCGCATCGCCTGGATCGCGGGAGCGTCGGCCTTCGTTGCCGTCGGCGCGCCGGCATGCCTCGTGGCGCTCTTCCCCGATCTCTGGGTCAACATCTTCACCGACAGCGCGGCCGTGCGTGCGACCAGCCACCAATATCTGTCGACGGTGGCGCCGTTCTACGCCTTCATCGGCCTTGCCTCGACGATGTATTTCTCGTCGCAGGGCGCGGCCAAGGTGATCGGCCCGGTGCTGGCGCAGACCGCGCGGCTCGTTTACATCGCGAGCTGCGGCTGGTGGCTGTCGACGCATGATGCCACCGCGCAAGGCTTCTTCTGGCTTGCGGCAAGCTCGATGGTCGTGCTCGGCCTGCTCTCCTGCTCCAGCGTGGTGCTGACGCGCTGGGGGCCGCGCGAGGGCAAGTCCGCAATCAGGCCGGCTCTTTCGGCCGCAGCGGACTAGGACGCGCCCGCCAGAATTTTTGTTTCTGAATGTTTCCCGTCGCTCATTGGCAATATCGGGCAACCGGAACGGCTCTTGCCGAAGGCTCCGCGCCAGCTCTTGGGGACAACGTCGCGGCGAGTCCACCAAAAGCACGGAAAGCCACCATGACCTCGATTTCGGCGCTCTCCCACCACCACCACGCATCGCCGTTGAAACGATTGCAAGATGAACTGCAAGCGGAAGTGAGCTCCGGCGCGATCAATTCGTCCGATCAGTCGGCGCTGGCGTCAGCGCTCAGCGACATTGACTCCTCGTTGCAATCAAGCAGTGCGACCGATCAGTCCAGCGGTAGCAAATCATCGCCTGAGGCCTTCAAGTCGAAGATCGATGATCTCATCCAGCAGGAAGTTTCGGCCGGCAAGCTGACCGACCAGCAGGCAACCGAGCTGCAAGGTATCTTCAAGGCCGCGTTGTCCCATGGACCGGATGGAGCCGGCGGACCGGGTGAAGCAGGTGGGCCGCCGCCAGCCGGCGGGCCTGCTCCCGCCAACGGCACGGCGCGTTCATCCAGCGGCAGTTCGGTGGTGGACCTGCTTCAACAATTTCTCGATTCGCTGAAAGGCCAGCTCACGGATTCGACCTCTTCCAGCACGACAGGATCGAGCGACATGTCGCATGCAAACGGATCTTCTGCGGCCAACGGCACGGATAGTCCGTCGAGCAGCAACTCGGCGACGGACCTGCTTGAACAATTTCTTCAGTCGCTAAAGAACTCGCTCGCGGATTCGACCTACAGCGCGACGCGACCAGGCGACCCGGCGAAGGCAAGCGACCCGTCGCTTTCCGGCGTCCTGATCGACGATCGGATCTGATATCGGCGGCCGCATCTACGCTTGGCGCGGCGGCTGTACGTCGCCGCGATTCAGCGATGCCTGTGGCGGCGATGGCCGCCACCGCCGCCGACATTGGCGAGCCGCATCAGTTGCGGAATCATTGCCATCATGTCGCCGCCGCCGGCGCCGCCCAGCATGCCCATGATGTCGCCGCCGCCAAATCCCATGCCGGTCGGCATGGTGCCGCCCATCGACGCGTAGCCGCCATAGTTGGGCGCACCGAAACCGCCGCCGAAATTCGCGCCGCCAAGGCCGCCGGTCATGCCACCGAGCCCGCCGCCGTTCTCCATCATGCGGCTCATCATCGGGCCCATGGTCCGCATCAGCATGGCGAAGCGGCGCTTGCCCATCTTCGCCTTCATCATCTCCAGCATCGGCGCCATCTGGGTCATCATGTCCTCGCCTCCGGCGCTTCCACTGGAGCCTGCGAACTGCGCCTTCGCTGGCGAGCTCGCGATCGATAGCAGCAGCAGCACGGCAGCCGCCTGGCAGATCACCTTGTCCGCACCTCTCATGGCATGCTCCTCGCGTGCGCAGCTCCGCCGGAAGAGCAGAGCCAACCGGACGCACGCGAGAATGGTTACGGGCGAGCAGGGGTGAACTCTGTGAGAAAAATCACAGAGCCGCCGCTAGGCCGCAGACGGAAACGCCTTGTGCATGGCGATCACCGCCTCCTTGGTCTGCCCCTGCACGTAAGCCGCAAGCTCGTTGGGCAGCATGTCGATGATCCAGACGAGACGGCTCTTGGCTTCGCCCTCGGCGATCACCTGCACCGAGGCGCTGTAATGCTCCAGCCGCTCGTTGTTGATCGCATAGACCAGGCGCTGCCGGGCATCGTCGCAATCGACGAGCACCTCGCGCGCCACCGAGCCGTTGGCGAAGGTGACGACGCGCACCTCGCCGTCGAGCGTGCAGGCGGTCACGAAGCCCGGCACCAGCCGCTCATGCAGCGCGCCGAAATCGCGCACCGCGTCCCAGACATCGCGCGCGGAGGCATTGAGGGGAATGTCGTTGTGGATGGAGGCCATGGGGTGTCCTTGAATTTGCGGTAGAGAGTAGGGTGGGCAAAGGCGCAAGGCGCCGTGCCCACCATTCATCGACGTTGTCGCGCGCAATTGGTGGGCACGCTTCGCTTTGCCCACCCTACCGGTCCGTCACGTACAAACCGCCTCGACATTGTTGCCGTCGGGATCGATGAGGAACGCGGCGTAGTAGGTCGGGCTGTAATCCCTGCGCGGCCCGGCGCCGCCATTGTCGCGGCCGCCACTCTTCAGGCCCTCGCTGTGGAAGGTCTTGACGGCGTCGTGGTCCTTGGCGCGGAAGGCGATGTGGGCGCCGTCGGCTTTGCGTCCCTTGTTCAGATGCAGCCAGAGCGCGGGCTCGCCCTTCGGCCCGAAGCCCGCATAGCCGTCGCCGTTCGAGCACAGGACGTAGCCGAGCGGGGCCAGCACTGCGGTGTAGAAGCGCATGCTGGCGTCGAGATCGGCAACGCGTAATCCGATGTGGTCGTACATGATCGTCTCCATTGCAAAGCGCGCCGCGAATGGCGCGCGCCGGAGACAAACCTATTCAGTTGAGGGCAAGCTGCTCTTGGAAAATCTTGCGGTCGCCGCGCGAGGCCTGGCGGAACTTCGTCGGCGACACGCCGGCGGCGCGGTGGAAGGTGCGGACGAAGTTGGAGAGATCGCCGAAGCCGACGTCATAGGCGATATCGGTGACCGCGATCTCGTCATCGGTCAGCAGGCGCGCCGCATGCCGCAGCCGCGAGCGCACCAGGTATTGATGCGGGGTGACGCCGAGCACGGCCGAGAACAGCCGCAGGAAATGGAAGGGACTCAATCCCGCCTGCCGCGCGGCCTGTTCCAGGTCGACCTCGGCGTGCGAGTTCTCGTCGATCCACAGCGCGGCTTCGACCGCGCGGCGGCGGTCGCGCGCGGTCGGTGTGGCCTGCTTGCGCGTCTTGCCCGAGACCACATCGACAAAGCGGCCGGCAAAGATCTGGCCGACCTCGTCGAGGCCGATATCGCTGTTGCCATCTGCTGCCGTCTGGGCCAGTTCGCCGAGAACCATCAGCTCCGGCAGCGGCGGCGTCGCGCCGACCTGCCAGATCTCGCGCCGCCCGCCGAGCGCGTCGACGAGGTCCTCGCTGAGGAAGAAGGACAGGCAGACGTCGCCGCAGACGTGTTCATGCGTGCAGGTGTATTCGTCGCCGGGGGCGCCGACCAGCACCGAGCCCGCCACCAGCTCGAAGAAGCCGGCGCGGCAATGGCAGCCAAAGCTGCCCGAGCGGACATAGGCGATGGAATGACCGGTGCGGCACTCCGCAAACGGCTTGTCATCCGGTCCCGCATCGCAGCGAAACTCGGAGACGGTCATGGATTGTGTCGTCAGCAGACGGGTCGCTTCCATCCACCTTATCTAGGCATGATCCGGAAAAGTGTGTAGCGGTTTTCCGATAAGATCATGCCCAAAAAAGTGGGCCGAGGCGCGATCAAAATCGCGCTTCAGCTCGCCCGCGGTGGGGCAACAGGCAGCAGCACCTCGAACAGCGTCTTGCTGGCGACGGGGTGGGCGCCTTCCAGCGCGAGCAGCCGCCGCTTGGAGATCACCCCGCCGTAAGGCGAGAGCCGGTCGGTGTAGTTGCCGGCTTCCAGCACCCGGTGGCAGGGCACGATGATCATGTAGGGATTTTTCGCGATCGCCTGCGCCACCGAATGCGTGGCGCCGGAGGCCCCGAGCGCTTTGGCAACTTCGAGATAGGTGCGCGTCTCCCCGCGCGGGATGCTGCAGGCGAATTCATAGACGCGCCGGTGGAAGGCGGGCATGCCGCCGGCGTCCAGGCTGACGTCGGAAAAATCGGGGTCGCCGCCCTGCAGCAGCGCCGCAATGCCCTCGATCGCCAGCTCGGCGTTGTCGGACGGCCGCTGCTCGCGCGCCTCGGGATGGACCTGGAAAATCCGGCGGCGGGTGTCGATCTCCCGCGCCTCCGGCAATTGCACGGCGATCACGCCGATATTGCTCCAGACGATGCCGCAGCGGCCTATGGCCGTGTCGAATATCGCGTAAGCACGCCCCACCATGCGCACGCCCCACTCACACTACGTTTCCCCAACCGTGCGACCATAACACCGCCACAATCCGGCGCACCTGGAATCTTGCCAACAAGTTAAGAAGCGTGAGGCCAAGTGCGCCAAACCGCTTGGCGCGAGCCGCCGTCTCGGCTAATCAGGTGGGGCGTGAAGAGCGCGCACCGCGGGCGTAGTTCAATGGTAGAACGGCAGCTTCCCAAGCTGCATACGAGGGTTCGATTCCCTTCGCCCGCTCCAGCACTTAGCAGGACTCGGCTGGAAGGTTTTGCAGGTGGTTTTGCAGAGTCTGTTCACTCTCTGGCCTCCAGCTTCCTGATCCGCGCCTTGATGGCGGCGTTCCGCCCGACGTATCTGCGGATGATCTTCTCGACCGACTCCTCCTCCCATGCGAGCGTTTCGGCGATCTCGCGCATGGTGAAGCCGGCGACGTAGAACTTGGTCGCCGCAGTTCCGCGTAGGTCGTTGAAGTGCAGATCCCGCTCCGACATCTCGGCGTCGATCTTGGCCTTGTTGAATGAGCTTCCGAACCCGTCGACTGTCCAGGGTCGTCGCTTGGTGCTCGTGAGGATCGTGGTTGCCCGCTTAGGGATGCGCGCGAGAACCTCGCGCAGTGCACCGTAAAGCGGGATGATCGCCTCCCGCTTGTGCTTGCTTTTGCCGGTGGTGAGGATGATCGCGTCGTCTCCGACATGAGACCATGAGAGCTTCACCAAGTCACCGAGCCGCAAGCCAGTATGCGCGGCGAGGTCGACTGCGTGGGCGATCACGGCCGAGCAGGTCTGCTTGATGTGCGCGATGTCGGAGTCGGTCCAGATGATTTCGGAGCGATCGTTGCTGTAGAGGTGCGCGATGCCCTCGCACGGGTTGCCGGCGATCTTGCCCAGCTCGACGGCATGCGCCAGCACGCGCGAGAGAACCTGCATACCGTAGTCGGCGGTGCGCGGTGTAGCGGCCCACCGATTGCGCCAGCGGCGAATGACCGGGCGAATCTTCTCCGGACGGTCGAATTGGACGATCCGCAGGTCGCTTCGCGATGCCCTTGAGGTTAATCTGCATGGCGAGCCTCGAATTCCGCGAGCTCTCGGTCCAGCTCGGCGGCGGCGCCATCCTGCTCCCGGCCAATGCAGGAAACAAGAACATCCCCCTCCGCCGTGATCCTGATCTGGACGCCAGCCGGCAAGCCCGCGTCCACTAGAGTCTTGACGGTCTTGGCGAGGTCGGTCCGGCGGAAGTGCTGGCGGGCGCGAGACATCAGGTGGTCTCGATCGCCTTCGCCAACTGCGGCGGGACATCCATTATGGGGTCGAGGCCAAGAAGACTCTTGTAGCACGCCGCCCTGAGCACGGCCTTGGCCAGAACAGTGTTATCGAAGGTAATACCGAAATATGCGTAGCCTTCCGCGTCCGGCAGTGTGACATCTACGGCGTGTTGACCATCAATCGTCAGCCAGCCGTGCGCGAAAGCGATCCCCGAGCGACTACTAAGGCAAAGCCCTTCAACATAGGCAGCGCGTCCAGCAATGGCGAGGCGTTGAGCGTTGCGGAAGCAAGACTTGCGCGCCATCTGGCGAAAGCCCTTCGGGCGCGTGATGCCGGTGAATAGCTTGCCGTTGGCGACAAGGTTCTCGTAGGCGAGTTTGGACCGCTCGCGTGCCTCGGTTTGTAGCTCGTTGATAAGGCCGTCGCTCATCTCTGCACCGCCTTCTCGCGCTCCTCGCGCTCGGCATTGAGAGCGGCCATGAATGGCTTGTACTCGGCCGTCTTCTCCCGCTCGGCACGCTCCCTGATCGATCTGATCAGCTCGGCCGTCATGGATGTGCAATTTCTCTCAGCCCAAGACTGGAGGTGGTCGCGGACGTCTTGGGGAGCTCTCAAATTCAATGGCTTCATGGAATCCTCGTGCGAAGCAGCAAGCATGTCGCCAGAGATGATCTTGCTTCGCTCAACACCGGGCAAGCGGAACTAACGTCATTCGAGGTGGATACCGCACACGAGGTTATCCGCCACAAAAGTAAATGGCCCGGCGAGATGCCGGGCCATTTGTTGGTGGATACCCGAGATCGTGTCAGAGCGCGGCGGCGATGCGCTCGACGGCCAGCCACTCCCTTAAGGGTGAACAGCTGATAAACGGCGGGTTCAGCATTGCTTCAAAGCGCGCGATGTAGAACGCGATCACCACATACATCATGGAGTGGAGGGGACAATGATTTCGCTCAATAAAGCTCTCTCAGCCAGCGTCGCCGCGATCGCCGTCACCGCGACGATATTCGTCGGCTCTGCGCCCGCTCAAGCGCACGACGGCCGCAACGCCGCCCTGATCGGCGGCTTGGTTGTCGGGACTCTCGTCGGCAGCGCGTTGGCATCGGACGCGCAGGCGTATGAGCCCGCGCCGGCGTACCGTTCCTACCGCTACCCCGCGTATGGCGGCACCTACTACTCAGCCCCGCGCCACTATTCTAGCGGCTATGACGAAGGGTATTACGCGCCCCGCCATCGCCATTGCGATCACGACTACCGACCCGTTTCTGGCTGGGACGACGACGAGGACTAATCAGCGTTACGCCAGCGCGGTAGGCCCGCCGGTTAGCGGTCGGAGTGCTGCTTCGTAGCACCCTCTGCTGATCCGGCGGGCCACTGTGTTGTTGTCGGTGCGATCAGAGCGCGGAGGCGAGCTGCTTCAAGGTCTCATGCTGCTCGGTGAGCACGGTTCGCACAGCAAGGATCGCGATGGCGAGCCGCACGGCTTGGTCGCGCTCGATCTCGATTGTACGGCCGGAAACGTCGAACCTGTATTGTGCAAAGTCTGAGCCGGCAAAGGTGATGGCGGGCGATGGGATTGCAGTGGCTTTTGACATGGTTAGTCTCCAAAGATTGACGGTCTCCCTTGGCGACCCTGCGAAAGCCGCGCCGGTTCTGCCGGCGATGGAAGTCTGCACCATTTCCACGGGCCATAGGTGCACCAGTTTCCCCGGCTTTTGGTGCACTTTCATCACAAGAGCTTGACCTGCCTCTGGTGCTGCTGGCCTGCAAAGCCCCACCTCAGCCGGCAGAACGTCGATGTGTTGGGAGTCTAGGGGCTCGCGGCTTCCTTCTTCAACGCGATCCGGCGCGATTATACCCCCCGCGCCGCGTGTGCCGCTGGGTGTGATGCGTTATTTCGAGCGGCCGGCTATCTCCGGTGCCGGAAGAAGAGCGCGCGTCAGCGGGCTCGCCAGCGCGGCGGATCATGCGATTGAAGCGGCGGTAGCGCCACGCCGGGATTCTGCGGGCCTCTTACTACGCGTCCTTTCGACGCTTCTTGATCATTTGTCTGATCGACCCGGCAGCTTCGATCAATGGCGGCGTCAATGAATAGAAGGCGCTTAATGCGACCGCAATGATGGTATACCGGATCGATACTTTATCTTCATCAGCTTGGTCGCTGTTCTGGTCGGCCGGCGCAGAAGCGAGGCCAGCCGGGTTGGATTTGCCCGCCTTTCGCGGCGGGGTCATCACGACGACGAAAAGCGCGTTGATCAGCAGCCACATGCCGACGATGATCAGAAACGTCTTCATAAGACCACGCGCAGATTATCAAAATGAAATCTAATCGAGAAAAACTAGGATTCGTATTTGGCGTGTTCAAAATAAGACGTAGGTGCGTCTTTGATACGAATGTGCTGACGGCAAGCTTACAAGGGAACGATGTCGCCCTCGATCGCTTGCCGCCCGGCGCGCGCGTGGCGCTGGAGCACGATGTCGCGCGCTGATCGGCGTGTCTACCTCCTAGTCAACAGCCAGACCGCGTCGCCAAACACGCCTCGCTTCCTCGGCCGAGACGCCCGGATGCCGGCGACGGAATTCGGCGACACGTTCAGACCTTGCGCTCGCTCATGGCGCGGTCTCCCCCGCGGCAAGCTTCTCGGCCGGCGCCTTCTCCATAGCCTTGATATCTTTGGCGCCGAGTTCGTCGGCCAGCTTGCTGTCTTCATCCTTCGCGGGTGGCGGCGCGGTCCCGGTGGCATTCTCGAGCGCGGTGACGAAATCGCTGCCCCAAGCGGCGAGGTCTCGCATCTTGTTCATGATGGGACCGTCACCGCGCCTGTCCTGCACGTTGTTGCTCCGGCGCATCCAATAAAATCGGTTACGTTCCACTCCCGCGGGCGCGCGCCGTCACTTTCTGGGATGGTGACCGCGGGCCGCCCAACTCCGCAAGGTCGAGCTCGATCGCGCCAGAGGCCGCTTCCTCACTCGAGGGGCGGCCTTTCGGCTTTTCCGGCGGCATTACCGAGTCCTTCCTTCATCGATAGCTGGTGCATGGGAATGGTCTCCTTTGGTCTCCGCGCTCTGCGAAAGCGCGTTTGCTTATGTGGTGATTTCGATCAGGCATCGTCAGCTCGCTTCCGCACCTTGACATAGGTGCTCGCGGTCTCGATCAGGTGCGGCCGCCACACAGACTCCGGCGCGCGCCCACTGGTTTTGTATCGCGCCTCAAACCCATTGACGGCATTGAGGGCGGTTAGCGCTAGTTTTGTAGCCAAGCTCTTGATATGCCTGATAGACGTCGAGCTTCCCAAGCTGCATACGAGGGTTCGATTCCCTCCGCCCGCTCCAAAGCTTCGCCGCTCGGCGGACGAGCATCGATCGAAATCACGGCACGATGGCGAAGGCGCGGGCGGGGAAGCCCAGGCCGTCCTTGACCTTCGGCCAGCTCACGACGATCAGGGCGCCCTTGGCGGGGACCTGATCGAGATTTGCCATGACCTCGATCTGATAGTGACCGCTCTTCAGGATATAGGTCTCTGAATCCATCTTGTCGGTGATGTCCGTATCCATGGACTCGTGACCGGTCGCGGTGACGTGGCGCTGCTCGTACAGGAATTTGAGGGTCTCGAGCTTCCAGGCGGGAAATGGGCTGCGCTTGAAGCGATCCGGATTGCTCTCCCAGTCCTTGGACATGTCGGTCCGCAGTGCGACGAATGCGCCTTCCGGCACACGGCCGTTCTTGTGCTCCCATGCATGTAAGTCGTCCAGCGAGAATGCGTGGTTGGGATCCTTGACGAGATAGGGCGTGTCGTCGAGCACGATGAGCGGCAGGATCATCTGCTTCAGCGGAATCTTGTCCATCGTGGTCCCGTGCTCGTCGAAATGCGCGGGCGGATCGACATGCGTGCCGTATTGTCCGACCATCTCGTAATAGGTGGCTCGAAAGCCGTCATGCGCGATGTCGTAGGGCCGCTTGGTTGTGGGATCGACGGCCGGCGTCATCTTGGCCTGGCCGAATCCGGACCAGACCGGTGTGTCCGTTCCGAAACTGTGGGTCAGATCGACGAAGCGCGCATTCGCGATCGTCTTGTAGACGGTGCTCAGCGATGCCGCCGTCGCGGCCGCGTTCGTTGCACAGAGGAGACATGCGCCGGCGAGCAGGCGGGTGACGATGGTGCGGAATTTCGGCTGCATGGCCGGCTCCATGATGGCGCTTTGGGATTACATCGGCGTTCGTTGGCGGTTCGCAAGGAGGATGGCGCCTCACAAGTGGGGCACTTCAGGCTTTCACGACAAGGCTGAAGTCAAACGCATTGGAAACCTCAATGTCGAAGAGGCACGAATTTCCTTTCCGCCAGATCTGCGTCTCGTCCTGGAGCCAAAATCATGCGCCAGCGAGATTCTAATATATTAGTCTACCGGTCCCGGCATTCACCGCGCTTCCCGCCTAAGCTCCTCTCGCCCGGCAGGTGCGGTCCGGTTGCCGGGCGATGTTCGGATGAAGGCCAGGACCAACGAGAATGGACCAGCAAAAGCTCGACAGGGCGATCGGTCGCCGCTTGAAGACTCTCAGGACGCATGCGGGCATGACGCTGAATGAACTCGCCGCGCGCTCTGGCGTGAGCCGCGCGATGATCGGGCGGGTGGAGCGGGCGCAGAGCAGCGCGACCGCTTCGCTGCTGGGAAAGCTTTGCGCCGCGCTCGACGTGTCCTTGAGCGACGTGGTCGCGCTCGCCGAGAAGCCGCCGGAGCGGCTGGTGCGGCTCGCAGACCAGCCGCACTGGCGCGATCCCGAGAGCGGCTATCGCCGGCGCCATGCTTCGCCGACGGATGCGGCGAGCGGTATCGAGATCATCGTCGTCGACCTGCCGGCCGGCGCGCGGGTGCCGTACAGCCCCTGGGGCCGTAATGCCTTCACCCAGCAGCTCCTGATGCTGGAGGGTGCGATCGCCGTGCACATCGACGCCAAGACGGTGCGCTTGCGCGAGGGCGACTGCCTCGACTTCGACGTGATGCGCTCGGTGATTTTCGAGAACGAAACCAGGCAGGACGCGCGCTACATCATCATCGTGCGGCGCGGTACCTCTTACGGGAAGATGTGATGTCGCTGATCGTGCGGGACGCCACGCTCGAGGATGCCGCCGACATCCTCGCCATCTACAATTTTGCCGCGCTCAACACCACGGCGGTCTGGACCGACGGCCCGGCCGATCTTGCCTCGCGGCGCGACTGGATCTCTGCGCGGCAGAAGGCTGGCTATCCCGTGCTGGTCGCGATGAAGGGCAGGGATGTCGTCGGCTTCGCCTCGTTCGGCGATTTCCGTCCCTGGCCCGGCTATCGCCACACCGTCGAAAATTCCGTCTATGTCGATGAGCAGCACCACAGGAGTGGCATCGGCCGCAGCCTCGTCGCCGCGCTGATCGAGCGCGCCACCGCGCTCGACAAGCACAGCATGATCGCCGGCATCGAGGCCGCCAACGCCGCCTCGATCGCGCTGCATGCCTCGCTCGGCTTTGTTGAGGTCGCGCGGATGCCGGAGGTCGGCTGCAAGTTCGGCCGCTGGCTCGATCTCGTCTTCATGCAGCGGCGGCTTGCGACCGAGGTGAAGCCGTGACGATGCAGATTGGCACCGGCGACACCTACGATCCGCGCGTGATCGCGATGCTCGATCATCACGTCGCGACGGTGCGGGCGCAGACCGCGCCGGGCAGCGCGCACGCGCTCGATCTCTCCGGGCTTCGTGCGCCCGACATCGCGTTCTGGACCGGCTGGGACGGCGAGACGCTCGTTGCCGTGGGCGCGCTGAAGACGCTTTCGGCCGATCATGGCGAGGTGAAGTCGATGCACACGCTGCAAGTGGCGCGACGGCGCGGGTTTGCGGGCCAGATGCTCGGCCACCTCATCGCCGAGGCCCGCGCGCGCGGCCTCAAGCGGCTCAGCCTCGAGACCGGCTCGTGGGACCATTTCAAGCCCGCGCATGCGCTCTACCGTGCGCACGGCTTCGTGCCCTGCGGCCCGTTCGAGGGCTATGTCGAGGACCCCAACAGCGTGTTCCTGACGCTCGACCTGACCGGTCGCTAGGGCCTCGCCGGGCGACGTGCGACGCACAACCGGCACTCGAAAGCATCGGCCGGCCCCTCAAAATGAGTTGCGTACCTCAAAATGCCTCTGCTAGCCTTCAGCCATGGACCAGGACACGGACACAGCGACTGACACGGTCGCCACCCCCGCGCTGACGCTGAAGGACATCGCCCGCCAGGCGGGTGTCAGCCTCGCCACGGTGGATCGCGTCCTGCACAACCGTCCGGGCGTGCGGCCGGACACGGTCCGGCGCGTCAAGGAGGCGATCGCGCGCAATGCGTTCCAACCCCATGTGGGTGCCGCTGAGCTTGCGCGCGCGCGGGCCCGCCGCTTTGCCTTCGTGATGCCGACAGGGCCGAACCTGTTCATGCAGCAGATTCAGGCCTATCTCGACGAGATGTCGGCCTGGCTCTCGGCCCGCCGCCTCAGCGTCGAAGTGGTTGCGACCGACGTGTTCGATCCGTCCGTGCTCGCCGCCTCACTGGAGGCGCTGTCGGGCGATTATGACGGCGTCGCGGTGGTGGCGCTGGACCATCCGAGCGTCCGCGCCGCGATCGACGATCTCGTCGAGGCCGGCACCAAGGTGGTGACGCTCGTCTCGGACGTGCCGTCCTCGCGCCGCCACCATTATGTCGGCATCGACAACATCGCCGCCGGCCGCACCGCCGGCGCGCTGGTCGGGCGGCTCGCCGGCCAAAAGTCCGGTAAAGTGGCGATCGTCGCGGGCTCGCAGGGCCTGCGCGACCATGCCGAGCGCATCTTCGGCTTCAACCAGGTGATGGCCTCGGAATTCCCCAGGCTTGACGTGCTGCCGGTGCTGGAAGGACGCGACGACGACGATCGCTCGGAACAGGCTTTGGCGCGGCTGTTCGGCCGGCATGCTGACATTGTTGGTCTTTACAATGTCGGTGCCGGCACGCCAGGCGTCGCCAGGGCGTTGAGCAATGCCGGCCGCGAGAAGCAGGTGGTGTTCGTTGGCCACGACGTCACGGTGCTGACGCGCCGGCTGCTGCTGCAGGGCGTGATGGATGCCGCGATTTCGCAGAATCCGGGACATGAGGCGCGCGCCGCCGTGCGCGTGCTGCTCGCGCTCGCCCGTGGCGAGCCGATTCTGCGTGAACAGGAAAAGATCAGGATCGACATCGTGATGCGGGACAATCTGCCGTAGGTCAAAAGGTCGAACGAAGGGCCAACGGCAGGTCGAGATTCGAGAAGGCCTGTTGCGGAAGAGGCGACGCAAGTTCGCAGGCCGCGACGGAGCTGAAAGGGAGGATGGCGTGTATCTCGGAATGGACATCGGCACGTCCGGTGTGAAGGCGGTGCTCGTGAACCCGGCCGGCGCGATCGTCGCAACGGCGGCGCGCGAACTTTCGCTGTCGCATCCCGCGCCGCTGTGGTCCGAGCAGGATCCGGACGCCTGGGTCAATGCCGCGATCGGCGCGGTCGACGATCTCGCAGCTCACTATCCGCGCGAGGTCGCGCAGGTGCGCGGCATCGGTCTGTCCGGCCAGATGCATGGTGCGACGCTGCTCGGCGCGGACGGACGGCCGCTGCGCCCGGCCATCCTCTGGAACGACGGCCGCTCGCATGCCGAATGCGTCGAGCTCGAGCGGCGCTGTCCGTCGCTGCACGCCATCGCCGGCAATCTGGCGATGCCAGGCTTCACCGCGCCAAAGCTGCTCTGGGTCGCGCGAAACGAGCCCGACATTTTCGCGCGCGTCGCAAAGGTGCTGCTGCCGAAGGCCTATGTGCGCTATCGCCTCACGGGCGAGATGATCGAGGACATGTCGGACGCCGCGGGCACGCTCTGGCTCGATGTCGGCCAGCGCCGCTGGTCAGCCGAGCTGTTGCGGGCCACCGGCCTCGATCTCGATCACATGCCGCGCCTCGTCGAAGGCAGCGAAGCGAGTGCGATGCTCGCGCCGGAATTGGCGCAGCGCTGGGGCATGGCAGGGAATGTCGTGGTTGCCGGCGGGGCCGGTGACTGCGCGGCAAGCGCCATCGGACTCGGCGCGATAGCCCCCGGCGATGCCTTCCTGTCGCTCGGTACCTCCGGCGTCGTGTTCCGCGTCACCGACCGGTTCGCGCCGGCGCCGGCCTCGGCGGTCCACGCCTTCTGCCACGCGCTGCCTGGTGTATGGCACCAGATGGGCGTGATGCTGTCGGCGGCGGCCTCGCTCGCCTGGCTCTCCGGCGTGATGGAGACGCCGGCCGCCGCGTTGCTCGCGCCCCTCGGCGAGCGCGTCGACGGGCCGAGCCCCATAAAATTCCTGCCCTATCTCGACGGTGAGCGCACACCGCACAATGACGCTGCCGCCAGCGGAGCCTTCGTCGGCTTGCGCGGCGCGACCGGACGCTCCCAGATCGTTCAGGCCGTGCTCGAAGGCGTCGCCTTCGCCGCGCGCGACAATCTGGCGGCGCTGAGCGGCGCGAGCGCGCCGATTGCGGAGGTCGATCTCGTCGGCGGCGGCTCGCGCTCGCCGCTCTGGGCGCAGATCTGCGCCGACGTACTCGGCATTCCCGTCCACCGCGTCGAGGAAGGCGAGGTGGGGGCGGCGCTCGGCGCCGCGCGGCTCGGCCGGCTCGCCGCCACCGGCGAGGACCCCGCAGAGGTCTGCACGCGTCCGCGGCGGCTTGCGACCCTCGCCCCCCGCGCATCGACGACCAGCGCCTACCACGATGCCTATCGTCGTTGGCGCGATCTTTATCCCGCGTTGAAGGAGCTTTAAGTGAACGCATCAGCCAAATTCTTCGATGCAAGCGCACCCGTCGCCTTTGCCGGCAAGGATGCCGGACAGGCGCCCGCCTTCCGCTGGTACGACAAGGATCGCGTCGTGCATGGCCGCCGGCTCGAGGATCATCTTCGTTTTGCGGTCTGCTACTGGCATTCGTTGTGCTGGCCTGGCGGCGATCCCTTCGGCGGCGAGACGTTCCTGCGCCCCTGGCATCGCGGCACCGATCCGATGGCGCAGGCGCGCGCCAAGGCAGACGTCGCCTTCGAGCTGTTCCGCCTGCTCGACGTGCCCTTCTTCACCTTCCATGACGTCGATGCCGCGCCGGAAGGCGCCTCGCTCGCAGAATCCGTCGCCAACCTCAACGCGATCGCCGATCTGTTCGAAGCGAAGATGGCTTCAGCCAAGGTGCGGCTGCTCTGGGGCACGGCCAACCTGTTCACACATCGCCGCTACATGGCGGGCGCAGCGACCAATCCGGACCCCGATGTCTTCACCTATGCTGCAGGCCAGGTCCGCGCCGCGCTGGAAGTGACGCACCGGCTCGGTGGCCAGAACTATGTGCTGTGGGGCGGGCGCGAGGGCTACGAGACGCTGCTGAACACCGACCTCGAGCGCGAGCTCGATCAGCTCGGCCGCTTCGTGTCGCTGGTCGTCGAGCACAAGCACAAGATCGGCTTCAAGGGCCCGATCCTGATCGAGCCCAAGCCGAAGGAGCCGACCAAGCATCAATATGATTTCGACGTTGCCACCTGTTACGGCTTCCTGCAGCGCTACGATCTGCTGAAGGACGTCAAGCTCAACATCGAGCAGAACCACGCCATCCTCGCCGGCCATTCCTTCCATCACGAGGTCGCGCTGGCCGAGGCGCTCGGCGTCTTCGGCTCGCTCGACATCAACCGCGGCGACGATCTGCTCGGCTGGGACACCGATCAGTTCGCGATGAACGTGCCCGAGCTGGCCCTGGTGTTCCACGAGATCCTGAACCGTGGCGGCTTCACCTCGGGCGGGCTCAATTTCGACGCCAAGATCAGGCGCCAGTCGATCGATCCCGATGACCTGATCCATGCCCATGTCGGCTCGATGGATGCCTGCGCGCGCGCGTTCCTCGCCGCCGCCGACATGCTTGATGCCGGCGCGCTCACGGCGCCGCTTGTCGAGCGCTACGACGGATGGGCAAGCAGCGAGGGCCGCGCCATTCTCGGCGGCGAGCGTTCGCTGGCCGACCTTGCCGATCGTGCGCTTAAGCCCGGCTTCGACCCGCAGCCGCGCTCGGGACGGCAGGAATATCTGGAATCCCTGGTCAACCGCTACGTCTGAGCGAGGCCGCCTATGGCAAATGCAGCGACAGCATCGCAGCCGGTCCTCGAACTGACCGGGATCGGCAAGGAGTTCGGCGCGATCCGCGCGCTGCATGGCGTCGACATGCATGTCCACCCGGGCGAGGTGGTCGGCCTGATGGGCGACAACGGCGCCGGCAAGTCGACCCTGGTCAAGATCATCGCCGGCAATTTCCGCCCCAGCCATGGCGAGATCCGCTTCGCCGGCAGCGCAGTGCATTTCAACCGCCCGGTTGATGCCCGTGCCGTCGGCATCGAGGTGGTCTATCAGGATCTTGCGCTCGCCGACAATCTGACGGCGGCCGCCAACGTGTTTCTCGGCCGCGAGCTGAAGCGCAAGTTCGGCCCGCTTGCCCTGCTCGATCACAAGGCGATGGCGGCGCGCGCGCTGGAGCTGTTCGGCGAGCTGCGTTCGGAGACGCGCCCCGACGATCTCGTCAAGCAGATGTCAGGCGGCCAGCGCCAGGCGGTTGCGATCGCGCGGACGAGGCTTTCCAATGCGAAGCTCGTGATGATGGACGAGCCGACGGCCGCGATCTCGGTGCGCCAGGTCGAGCAGGTGCTGAGCCTGATCCACCGGCTGAAGGAGCAGGGCGTCGCCGTGATGCTGATCTCCCACCGCATGCCGGACGTGTTCGCGGTGTGCGACCGCGTCGTCGTCATGCGCCGCGGCGAGAAGCGGGCCGACAAGCCGATCCATGAGACCTCCCCTGAGGAAGTCACCGCCCTCATCACCGGCGCGAAGGAGGCGGCGTGATGGCCATGCCCATGGAATCCCCGATCACCTTCACCAATGTCGGCAAGGCCAAATGGTGGCAGCGCGGCATCTTCGCCTCTCAGACCGGCTACGTCCTGCTGGCGCTGGCGGTGCTGCTGGTGATCATGCATTTCGCCAGCCCGTATTTCTTCACCGAAGGCAATATGCAGAACGTGGCGAAGAATTTCTCCTTCATCGCCATTGCCACGCTCGGCGTCACCTTCGTGATCATCACCGGCGGCATCGATCTCTCCGTCGGCTCGATGATGTGCTTCTCGGCCATGATCACCTCGATGGTGATGACCGAGCTGTCGACGCCCGGCTCGCCCGCGGGCTCCCTGTTCGTGCACATGGCGGCCGACGGCAAGACCGTGGTTGCCAACGTGCCGGGGCTGATCCTGCTGGTCTCGCTTCTCGCGGGCCTCGGCGTGGCGCTGATTGCCGGCCTCGTCAACGGCTTCTGTATCGCCGTGCTCGGCTTGTCGCCGTTCGTGACCACGCTCGGCATGCTCTCGATCGTGCGCGGGCTCGGCTATGTCGTCTCCAACGGCCGCGGTAGTTTTCCGGGCGGGCCCGACGCCGATTATTTCTATGCGCTCACCTCGGGAGACGTGCTCGGCGTGCCCGTGCCCTTCATCTATCTCGTCATCCTGGCGCTGGCGATGGCCGTCGTCCTGCACCACACCTCGTTCGGCCGCCACGTCTTCGCACTCGGTGGCAACGAGAAGGCGGCTGAGCTGACCGGCATCCCGGTCGTGCGGGTGAAGATCGAGGTCTATGTGATCTGCGCGCTCGCCGCGGGGCTCCAGGGCATCATCATCTCCGGCTGGCTCGGCTCGGCGCCTGCCAACATGGCGACATCCTACGAGCTCAACGTGATCGCCGCGGCCGTGATCGGCGGCGCCAATCTGGCCGGCGGCATCGGCGGCCCGTTAGGGGCCATTGTCGGCTGCGTCCTGCTCGAGGTGATCCGCAACGGCCTCGTGCTGGCGCAGGTCAGCTCGTACTGGCAGCAGACACTGGTGGGCGTGATCATCATCCTGGCGGTGCTGGTCGACCGTATCCGCTCGCGGATGAGTTGAAGTGACGTCGTTTCGGGATGGCAACGAAGATACGCCCGTCCGCTTCCCGGACGATCTTGAGAGGACAGGCGCCAGAAAAGGGTGGAGGAGACAATGAGGAAGCTTCTTCTTGCCGGCATTGCCGTCGCGATGATGGCGACACCGGCGTTTGCCGCGAACTACCGCTTCGTGATCGTGCCCAAGGCGATGAACAATCCGTTCTTCGATTTCGCGCGCGACGGCTGCCAGAAGCGCGCCAAGGAGCTCGGCAACATCGAGTGCATCTACAAGGGGCCGGTCGAGCACGAGCCGGCGACGCAGGCGCAGATCATCCAGGACTTCATCACCCAGAAGGTCGACGGCCTCGCGATCTCGGTCGCCGACGTCGCGGCGATGACCAAGTCGATCGAGGCGGCGACCGCGGCCGGCATCCCCGTCATCACCTTCGACGCCGACGCGCCGGGCTCCAAGCGGATCGCCTATATCGGCACCAACAACAAGGAGTTCGGCGTCGCGCTCGGCAAGCAATTGCTGAAGCTCCGGCCCGACGGCGGTAAATATGCCATGGTCTCCGGCGGCCCCGGCGCGAAGAATCTCGCCGAGCGCGTCGATGGCGTCCGCGAGGCGCTGAAGGGCTCGAAGTGGACCGAGGTCGGTGGCTCGCCGACGTTCTGCAACGATGATCCCGCGCTCGCGGTCCAGCAGATGACGGATCTGCGCACCGCGACGCCCGACCTCGCCGCGATCGTTCCCGTCGGCGGCTGGCCGATGTTCGCGCCCGAAGGCTTCAAGGCCTTCGCCTCCAGGTACAAGAAGGACATCGATGCCGGCAAGTTCACGCTGGTCGTTGCCGATACGTTGAAGATGCAGCTCGAGCTGCTCCGCGACGGCTACGCCAATGCGCTGGTCGGTCAGCGGCCGTTCGAGATGGGCGAGAAGGCGATGGACACGCTGCTCGCCATCAAGAAGGGCGAGAAGGTGCCGGAGATCGTCTACACCGGCCTCGATCTCGTGACCAAGGACAACGTCGCACAGATGCTGAAATAGGAGTGTCGCCAGCCCCACACTCCTATGCTCTCTCCCGCTTGCGCATCCCGCAGGCGGGAGAGACACTGGCCCTTGGAAGGAACTTCGGCCCTTGAAGATCCTGGGCTTTGAAAGGAATGGAAATGAGACGGTCGCGGTTCGGCGCTCTCGACATTACGTCAATCGGTCTCGGCACGGCGCCGCTGGGCGGATTGTTTGCACCCGTGAGCGATGCCGATGCGGAAGCAACGATTGAGCGCGCCTGGTCGCTGGGGGTCCGCTTTTTCGACACCGCGCCGCTCTACGGCTTCGGTCTCGCCGAGCGGCGGCTGGGTGGCTTCCTGCGGCAGAAGGACCGCGACGCCTACGTCATCTCGACCAAGGTTGGACGCCTCTTGCGCTCGCCGGATGGCGCTGCCGCCGAAGACGATCACTACAAAGGCACCTCGCGCGAGCGGCCGGTGTTCGACTTCAGCCATGACGGCGTGATGCGTTCGGTCGAGGAGAGCCTTGAGCGCCTCGGGCTCGATCGCGTCGATATCCTGCTCGTGCATGATCCGGACGATCACTATGACGATGCCGTCGCTGGCGCCTTCCGTGCGCTCCGTCGTCTCCGTGACGAGGGAACGATCAAGGCGATCGGCGCCGGCATGAACCAGTCCGAGATGCTGGTCCGCTTCGCCGAGGCTGTGCCGCTCGACTGCTTCCTGCTCGCCGGCCGCTACACGCTGCTCGACCAGGGCGCGCTGGATGCGCTGTTCCCGGTATGCCTCGCGAAAAACATCGGCATCCTGCTCGGCGGCATCTACAACAGCGGCATTCTCGCGGATCCGCGCGCCGGCGCGAAATTCAACTATGAGGATGCCGGCGCCGCGCTGGTCGCGCGCGCCCTGGAGCTTGACGAGCTCTGCCGCAAGCACGGCACCGAGCTGAAGGCCGCCGCGTTCCAGTTCTGCATGGCCCATCCGGCGGTGACGGTCGCGTTGACCGGCGCCCGCAACGCCGCGGAAGTGTCCGACAACATCGCAATGGCGGAGCGCACCGTGCCGCCGGCCTTCTGGCAGGAGCTGCGTGCGCGCAAGCTCGTCGATGCGCGGGCGCCGCTGCCGGGTGGAGTGTAGCGCATGGTGATCGACGGCCATCAGCATTTCTGGGATCCGGCGCGCGCGGATTATCCCTGGATGGATTCGCCTGAGCTCACGCCAATCCGCCGCGCCTTCGGCCCTGCCGATCTCGCGCCGCTGCTGAAGGCGAATGGTATCGATGCGAGCATTCTTGTGCAATGCCGCTCGGCGCTGGCCGAGACTGAGGAGTTTTTGCGCATCGCCAGCGCAACGCCGTCCGTCATCGGCGTGGTCGGCTGGGCCGATCTCACGGACGGAGCGCTCGACGAGACGCTTCATCGCCTGCGCGCCTCGCCGGGCGGCGACAAGCTGGTCGGCATTCGCCATCAGGTCCACGACGAGGCCGATCCGGATTGGCTGCTCCGCGAGGACGTGCAGCGCGGCCTCGCCGCGGTGTTCGCGAATGATCTCGCCTATGACCTGCTGGTCCGCAGCCGCGAGCTGCCGGCCGCGATCGCAACCGCTCAGGCCTTCCCCAAGGCGCGCTTCGTTCTCGATCACGCCGCCAAGCCGCCGATCGCCGATGGCGGAAGCGACGAATGGTCCGATCGCATCGCCGCGCTCGCGACTTGCGGCAACGTCTGGTGCAAGATCTCGGGCCTCGCGACAGAGGCGAAGTGGGATGATTGGGATGCAGAGCGGCTGTTCCCGTTCGTGCAGCATGCCGCAAACTGCTTTGGCGAAGACCGCCTGATCTTCGGCTCCGACTGGCCGGTGTGTCTGCTTGCCGGCAGCTACGGCGAGATCAAGCGCGCGCTGGAAGCGTGCCTGGCGAGGCTGGGACCGCAGGTACGGGACAAGGCGTTCGGGGCGAACGCGAAGGCGGCGTATCGGTTGGGTTGATTGCATCAGCGAGCAAGCTGCTCTCTTCCTTCTCCCCTTGTGGGGAGAAGGTGGCATAGTCGGCCTTCGGCCGCCGTTCTTAAGAACGCCGATGCTTTGCATCGGCTATGGCGCCGGATGAGGGGTTATCTCCGCAAGTTCCTGTCGCGAAAATCATGCGTGGAGAGATACCCCTCACCCATCTCGCCGCTACGCGGCGAGCCACCCTCTCCCACAGGGGGAGAGGGTGAGCAGAGTACCTCTCCTCACGCGCCCGCCGGCACCTGATCCAGAAATCCCGTGATGCTCTTGATGCGGCCGCCGCTGAGCACCGCAAAATCAGTGCCCTTGATCGGGCTGTCGACGCCGTCGGGACCGAGGCCCCAACTGAAGCGGACATGGTCGCCATAGCCGTTGGGCTCGCCGATCAGCTTGAACTTGAAGTCGGGAAAGCGCTGCTGCACGCCGGCGATCAGCGCGTCGACGCCGTCATGGCCGTTGCCCTTCATCAGGGGATCGACGTAGCTCGCGTCCGCCGTCCAGTTTTCGCTGAGCAGTTCGCGCCGGCGGCTCGCCATGCGCTCGTTCCAGAGGTCGATGTAGCGGCGGGCGATGGTGACGTGATCGGTCATGGTGCTCTCCTTCGATGGCGCCGTGTGCTCGGCTGTCCCTGACTATCGAAGGTTTGCGCGCGCCGATCGATTACCTCTGAGGTCATGCGCATGCGACAATGCGCCAACAAAAAACTGAAGCGCGATGATGTTTTCATCGCGCTTCAGAAGCACCATAATTCTTGCGCGAAAATTACTTCGCCGCGGTCACCATGATCTCGACGGTGTATTGCGGCGCCGCCAGCTTGGCTTCGACGGTGGCGCGCGCCGGGGTGTTGCCGGGCGACACCCAGGCGTCCCACACCGCGTTCATTTCCTGGAAGGTCTTCATGTCGGTGATGTAGATCGTCGCCGACAAGAGCTTCGACTTGTCGGTGCCGGCCTTGGCGAGATGGCCGTCGATCGTCGCCAGGATGTCCTGGGTCTGCTTGGTCACGCTTTCGCCCGCCGTCTTGTTGGCGACGACACCTGCGAGATAGACGGTGTTGCCGTGCACGACGACCTGGCTCATGCGCGGGCCGGTTTCGAAACGCTGAATGCTCATTGGGGGCTCCTGGTAAAATGGCGGCCCTGTCTAGCGCAGGGCCTCGCGCTCTGCCACCCCGCGCGATGCATGCGTCGCCTACGGAAACTGGCTGAAAAAAGCCCAGATCGTCTCGGCGCCGTCGATGTCGCCGTTCTGCGGCCCGAGCAGACTAGCTGCCATCTTCGGGAAGCGGGCGTCGGGGGACAGTCCGGGCATGCGATGGCCGCCATCGTTGATGCGATAGAGCTGGACGTCGTGTCCCTTGGGACAACGGGAGGTGATCCGCGTGACCGTGGACTGGTCGGCCGGATTGCCGTCGGGCAAGTTTGTCGCGGCCGCGTCGTCCGCCTCACAGCCATTGAGCTTGCGCCAGAACGCCAGCGTCCTGGTGGTCGACCAGAACCCGTCTGCGGCAAAATAGCTCGACCCGCGTCCGCCATCGTAGGGGATCAGCGGATCGGCGGTGCCGTTCATGAACAGCATCGGCAATGGGCGCGACGGATGGCAGGCGGCAGCGGCCTCCTCGGTGAGATTCATGATCACGCTCGCACCCGCCGCGAACAAATCGGCGCGCGCGCAGATCAGCGTCATGGTCATGGCGCCGCCATTGGAGACGCCGGTGACGTAGACGCGCTTGGGGTCGGCGGTGCCGTCAGCCATCAGCTTCTCGACGATCTTTGCGATGAAGGCGACGTCGTCGGTGCCCGCGGGCGGGTCTCTTCCGGCGCGCCCCGCTTCGGTCCTCGCGTCGGCCCATGCATTGTTCAGCCCGTCGGGAAAAACCACGGCAAAACCGTCGCGCTTGGCGACCTGCGGCCAGGCTGTGCGCGCCATCATATCGGCGCCGCGCTGGGTTTTCCCGTGCAGCACGATCACGAGCGGCGCGGGCTTCTTTGCCGGCAATTGCGCGGTGTAGGACCGCTTCACGCCGCCAACGTCGATCGTATCGGCGAATGCGGCCGGGACGGCGGCAAGTCCCGCAACCACCGCCCCGATGCGCAACCACCGTCGCACTTTACCCCACCGCTCTTGCCGCCGCGCGGCCGGCATTGCGGCCCGAGAACAGGCAGCCGCCGAGGAAGGTGCCCTCCAGCGAGCGATAGCCGTGCACGCCGCCGCCGCCGAAGCCGGCGGCTTCGCCGACCGCATAGAGGCCGGGAATGATCTGTCCCTCCTGGCCGAACACGCGCGAGTCGAGGTCGGTTTCGAAGCCGCCCAGCGTCTTGCGGGTGAGGATGTTGAGCTTGACCGCGATCAGCGGCCCGTGCGCGGGATCGAGGATTTTGTGCGGAGAAGCGGTGCGGATCAGCTTGTCGCCGATATAGCGGCGCGCATTGTGGATGTTCATCACCTGCGCATCCTTGACGTAAGGATTGACGATCTCGCGGTCGCGCGCCTCGATCTGCATCTTCACATGGTCGAGCTTGAGAAGGTCGTTGCCGGCGAGCTTGTTCATGGCCGCAACGAGGTCGTCGAGCTTGTCGCGCACGATGAAGTCGACACCGTGACTCTTGAAGGCCTCCACCGGCGCCGGTGCCCCCTTGTTGGTGGCGCGGCGCAGCGTCATGCGCCAGCTCTTGCCCGTGAGGTCCGGATTCTGCTCCGATCCCGACAGCGCGAACTCCTTCTTGATGATGCTCTGCGTCAGCACGAACCAGGAATAATCGTAGCCGGTCGACATGATGTATTTGAGCTGGCCGAGCGTGTCGGAGCCGGGAAACAGCGGCGCCGGCAGGCGCGTGCCCGTCGCGTCGAACCACATCGAGGAGGGGCCGGGCAGGATGCGGATGCCGTGGCGCGGCCAGATCGGATTCCAGTTCTGGATGCCCTCGACATAATGCCACATGCGGTCGCGGTTGATGAGCCGCGCGCCGGCCGCCTCGGTGATGCCGATCATGCGGCCGTCGACATGCTCGGGTACGCCGGAGATCATGAATTGCGGCGGCTCGCCNGAGCCGTTTCGGCCAGTTCTGCCGCACCAGGTCGTGATTACCGCCGATGCCGCCGGAGGCGACGATCACCGCCTGCGCCTTCAGCGCGAAATCGCCGACGACCTTGCGCGAGGAACTCTTGCCGCGCTCGACGTGATCAGGCTCCAGGACGGCGCCGCTGACGCCGTCGACCGTGCCGTTCGTCATGCTGAGCGCATCGACGCGGTGGCGGAACTTGAAGATCAGCCGGCCGCTTCTCGCCGCCTCGCGCGCGCGGCGCTCGAACGGCTCGACGATGCCTGGCCCGGTGCCCCAGGTGACATGGAAGCGCGGTACCGAATTGCCATGGCCCATCGCATCATAGCCGCCGCGCTCGGCCCACCCGACTACCGGGAAGATGCGATGACCCATCGCGCGCAGCCAGTCGCGCTTCTCGCCCGCGGCGAACGCCACATAGGCCTCGGCCCATTGGCGCGGCCAGAAATCCTCGTCGCGGTCGAAGCCGGCGGTGCCGATCCAGTCCTGCAATGCGAGATCGAAGGAGTCCTTGATGCCGAGCCGTCGTTGCTCCGGCGAATCGACCAGGAACAATCCGCCGAAGGACCAGAACGCCTGGCCGCCCAGCGACTGCTCGCCCTCCTGGTCGACCACGATCACGCGCTTGCCCGCATCCGCAATCTCCGTTGCGGCCACCAATCCCGACAGTCCTCCGCCGACGACGATGACGTCCGCCTGCTCCGTCATGAGTTCCCCCCTGTAGTTGCCCGGATTGAAGCCAGCGGTTGTAGCTGAGATCAAGGGTGCGGTGCGTAAGAGTCCGTTAACATGTTCCAGTTTGGGACCGGGATGCACCGGGTGCAGCGCGCCGGCAACACTAGGGTTGAATTTGTTTTGAGCGAGCCGGGGCGCCTAGACAAAACCACAGAGTCGACGGACGCTAGCATCAGGCTTGCATCACCTGACAAACAGATTCGAATGCGACTGGGGCGGGGGACATGAAGGTTCTGACGGGGTTGCTCGCGTTGGTGCTCTTGCTCGCGGGTATGGGGGCGTCCCACGCGGTGGTCCGGATCGCGGATGATCGCGGCGGCAGGATTGGAACCTACGTCGATAGATATCAGGACCTGCGCCAGTCCGGTGAGACCGTCATCATCGACGGGCTCTGTGCCTCAGCCTGCACCATCGTCCTCGGCGCCATCCCGCACGATCGGATCTGCGTGACCTCGCATGCGACGCTGGGCTTCCACGCCGCCTGGGATTTCGGCTCCAACGGCCGCGCCATCACCAATCCCGAAGCGACCCAGATGCTCTATGCGATGTATCCCTCGCAGGTGAGGCGCTGGATCAATCAGCGCGGCGGTCTCACCCCGCACATGATCTTCCTCCGGGGCAAGCAGCTCCAGTCGATGTACAAGCCCTGCTATCTGGACGCGCAGGCCTCGACCAGCCGACCGGTGCGCCGGGCTCTCCCGCAAGCGGAAGAGCTGGAGTCCGCCCGGGGCCAGTTGCTTCACTGATAACACTGCGTGATCTAATTTCCGGGGACTGTTCCTTGGCCCGCCGGCGGCGCTTGCCCGGGCGCGGGCCAGTGCCTATTTGAATGGCAAGGAAACCGGGCCTTCGCCCTGATCATTGTCATGGCTCAATCGCTGCATCCCGCCCATCCTGTATCGGACAATTCGCCCACTGCCGGCCGAACGCCGTCCATGCTGGTGTTGGCTGGCGCGGGCCTCAGTGGCCTGGTCGTGATCGGCGCGCTCGCACTGTGGTTCCACTATGGCACCCGGGTGTTCTTCGAAATGATCAGGACTGGCTTCGCCGCCTGTTTCTGACCCCGGGACAACAGGAAGTTTTCCGACCATGAGCTCCACAGCCCGCCCGCTGGTGATCGCAACCGCCTTCGCCGCAAGCCTCGTCGTCGGGCTCCTCGTCGTGTTCTGGGCGATGGGCGGCGTGAGCAAGGTGGCGCAGCCGGCCGCGATCGGCGGCCCGTTCCAGCTCACCGACCAGCACGGCAAGACCGTCACCGACAGGAGCCTCAAGGGCAAGCCGACCCTGATCTTCTTCGGCTACACCCATTGCCCGGACGTCTGCCCGACCTCCCTGTTCGAGATATCGGAGGTGCTGCGCGCGATGGGCAAGGATGCCGACAAGGTCAATGCCTATTTCATCTCGGTCGACCCCGAGCGCGACACGCAGGCGGCCATGAAGGACTATCTGTCGAGCTTCGATCCGCATCTGGAGGGCCTGAGCGGCGATCCCGCTGACATCGCCAAGGTCCTCACCTCCTATCGGGTCTACGCCAAGAAGGTCCCGGCCAAGGACGGCGACTACACCATGGACCACACCGCGCTGATCTATTTGATGGACCGCGACGGCCACTTCGTCTCGCCGTTCAACCTGAAGCGGAGCCCGGAAGAGGCCGCGGCCGACCTGAAGCGGTATCTCTGAGGTTTGCTCGCCGCGACCTCCGTCGCATCTCTCGGGGCGCTGAAGCTTCCATATCGTCATGGCCGGGCTTGACCCATCCACGCCTACCTCACGGCACAAAGAACGTGGATGCCCGGGACAAGCCCGGGCATGGCGTCCGTCTGACCTCGCACCCCGGGCCATAATCCCCACTCGCCTTCGCAGCCGAATGGTCTATAAGGCCTTCCGATCCCAATGAAATTCATTCATTTTCGGCCGATGGCCCCATCGCAACAGGCGAAATCGCCCAAAACTGTCCGTGGCCTCCTGACCGGGCTGGCCGTCGGAGCGTGCCTGCTCGCAACGGTGCCAAGCGCCGAGGCGCAGGCCCCTGCCCAGCCGGCGGCCCCCCAAGCCGCGGCACCCAAAGCCGCTCCTCAAGTCGCAGCCCCCCAGGCGGTGCCCGGCTTCTGGGATCCGCGGCGGCGCCCCGAGCGGCCGGACCTGTCGCGCCTGACCGTGATCCGCTTCTTGACCGAGACCGACTATCCGCCGTTCAACTACACCGGCGCCGACGGCAATCCGGCCGGCTTCAACGTCGATCTCGCCCGCGCGCTGTGCGATGAGATCAAGGTCAGCTGCACGGTGCAGATGCGCCGCTTCGAGACGCTGGTCGATGCGCTCACCTCCAACCGGGGCGATGCCATCATCGCCTCGATGGCTGTGAGCCCGCAGCTCCGCGCGCGCGTCGATTTTACCGATCCCTATTATCGCGTGCCGGCGCGCTTCGTGTCACGCAGGGACGCGGTGATGCCGGAGATCCGCCCGGAATATCTCGAAGGCAAGAAGGTCGGCGTCATCGCGGGCTCGGCGCACGAGGCGTATCTGAAGGCGATGTTCACCGACGCCGAGCTGCACGGCTATCCCAATGACGAGGCGCTGCGCGCCGCCTTACGCAAGGGCGAGGTCGATTTCATCTTCGGCGACGCCATCTCGCTGGCGTTCTGGATCAACGGCACCGATTCGGGTGATTGCTGCGCCTTCTCCGGCGGCCCCTTCGTCGAAAGCCGCTTCTTCGGCGAGGGCATCGGCATTGCCGTGCGCAAGGGCAATGACGTGCTGCGCCAGGCCCTGAACTGGGCGCTGTTCCGGGTCTGGGAAAAAGGCCGCTACACCGATCTGTGGCTGCGCTACTTCTCGGTGAGCCCGTTTTAGCTTCACGCTCCGTTGTCAGGTCCTCATCCTGAGGAGCTTGCAAAGCAAGCGTCTCGAAGGATGAAGGCCCGGCTCTCGGCCTCGCCCTTCGAGACGCGCGCGAAGAGCGCGCTCCTCAGGGTGAGGGGTCTGAAGTCACCCCGCAAAATTGCATTCTGCCCGGAAATCGCTAATTTCCGCGGCCCGGAGGCCCCTGAATGTCCGTTATCGATCCTGCCGCCAGCCCGAGCGATCTTCGTGCGCTCGCCGAACAATCCAACGCCTGGCCGTTCGAGCAGGCGAAGGCGCTGGTCGCGCGGCTGAAGAAAAGCCCGAAGGACGAGGTGCTGTTCGAGACCGGCTACGGCCCGTCCGGCCTGCCGCATATCGGTACCTTCGGCGAGGTCGCGCGCACCTCGATGGTGCGCCATGCCTTCCGCGTGCTGACCGAGGACAGGATCAAGACGCGCCTGCTCGCCTTCTCGGACGACATGGACGGCCTGCGCAAGGTGCCGGACAACGTGCCGAACAAGGACCTCCTGGCGCAATACCTGGGACGGCCACTCACTGCCGTGCCGGATCCGTTCTCGAACGAATATCCCTCGTTCGGCGCCGCCAACAATGCGCGCCTGCGCGCCTTCCTCGATCATTTCGGCTTCGACTACGAGTTCGCAAGCTCGACCGACTATTACAAGTCGGGCCGCTTCGACGCGACGCTGCTGAAGATGCTCGCCGCCTACGATCAGATCATGGCGATCATCCTGCCGACGCTCGGCCCCGATCGCCGCGCCACCTATTCGCCGTTCCTCCCCGTCAGCAAGACCACCGGAATCGTGCTCCAGGTGCCGATGATCCGCCGCGACGTCGCCGCCGGCACCGTGACCTATGTCGATCCCGACACCAACCAGGAAGTCGAAACGCCTGTCACCGGCGGCAATGTGAAGTGCCAGTGGAAGGCCGACTGGGCGATGCGCTGGGTCGCGCTCGGCGTCGACTACGAGATGGCCGGCAAGGACCTGATCGATTCGGTGAAACTCTCCGGCGCGATCGCCAAGGCGCTCGGCGCCACGCCGCCGGAAGGCTTCAACTACGAGCTCTTCCTCGACGAGAAGGGGCAGAAGATCTCGAAGTCGAAGGGCAACGGGCTCACCATCGACGAATGGCTGCGCTACGCTTCGCCGGAATCGCTGTCGCTGTTCATGTATCGCGAGCCGAAGGCGGCCAAGCGGCTGTATTTCGACGTCATTCCGCGCAATGTCGACGACTACCAGCAGTTCATCGACGGCTTTGCCAAGCAGGATGGGAAGCAGCAGCTCGGCAATCCCGTCTGGCACATCCACAACGGCCATCCGCCGAAGGGCGACATGCCCGTCACCTTCCAGCTCCTGCTCACGCTGGTGTCGTCGTCGAATGCGGAGAATGCCGAGACGCTGTGGGGCTTCATCGGCCGCTACCGTCCCGGCGTGAGCCCGCAGACGCATCCGAAGCTGGATGCGATGGTCGGCTACGCCATCAACTATTATCGTGACTTCGTCGCGCCGACGAAGCAGTTCCGCGTGCCGACCGACACCGAGCGCGCCGCGCTGCAGGATCTGCGCGATGCGCTGTCGCAGCTGCCGCAGGAGTCATCGGCCGAGGACATCCAGAACGTCGTCTACGAGATCGGCCGCCGCGAGCCGTTCCTCGACCAGGTCAAGAAGGGCAAGGATGGCCGACCCGGCGTCACGCTCGACTGGTTCAACATGCTCTACCAGGTGCTGCTCGGTCAGGAGAAAGGCCCGCGCTTCGGCTCCTTCGTCGCCGTTTACGGCATCCAGAACGCGGTGAACATGATCGACGGCGCGCTGGCGCGCAGCGCGTAAGGGACGTGTAGCCCACCAATTGTCGTCCTGGCTTTCGCCAGGACGACAATTGGTGGCGTATTCCGTATCAGCTCGACCGCAACACGTAACGCCGGTTGTCCTTCTGCACCGGGCGCGCGTTCATCGGGTAGAGCTTTGCGAAGGCTGCGACGTCGGCGGCCGCGACCTGGATCGGATCGGTCAGCAGCAGCCATTCGACGACCTCCGAGCAGGGCGGCGTCGTCAGCGAGCCGGGATAGCGGAAGTAGCTGAGCTTTTGCGGCAGCATCGCGTGGGGATCGATGGTCGCGTCAGCCTTCATCGCAGGCCCTTCCGCAGCCGGCATGGACTTGACGATCTTGCCGAAAGACGCGTTCGCCTTGCCTTCCGCCATCAGCACGCCGACCACGGCGAGTCCGCCGGAGTCGTTGCGATGGACGAAATGCGCCTCCATCGGAAAGTTCTTGCCGCCGATCATATGCTCGCTCGGCCGGTGGAAGTGGACCTGAAGCAACTTGTACTTGACGTCACCGAGCGTCAGCGTGTTGCCTTCCGCGAAGTTGAGCTGGATCGTGTGCCCGTTGTTGACGATGGTGTCGGCGCTCTTCGCCCAGTTCAGCTTCAGGGCGGGCAATTGCGATTTGATCGCCGCCTCGATGTCGATCGGCGATTGTTGCAGGCCGACCGCGCAGGCCTTGTTGGCCGCATCGAGGTCGCCCCATTTGCCGGGACCGCCGCCGCTCTCATAGCTCCAGTGCGCGCCTTCGGCCGCGAATGCCGGCTTGCACAGCGGACACAGCGCGAGACCCGCAAGCGCCTTCAATGCATGACGTCGATTCATCCTATTCCCCCTCGATGATTCGGTGCGCAACCTAGGCGAGAGGTGTGGTGAGTCGCAATGGCGATCGCGGTGCCGCGCATGTCACCGCCCGGTCATGACACCGGGCGAAAAGCAATCACTGGCTCGCCCACACGATCCGCGCGATCCAGGCGACATCGCCGAGGGCGAGCGTGCGAGCGGCCTGAGCCGCATCGAGCGGCTGCAATTCCAGCGCCTTCGCGGTGCGGCGCATCAGCGTCGTCACCATCACCTCGCCCGCTCGGGTCTTCACCACCACGCGGTCGCCCTTGCGGATCGGCGTGCCCGGCGAGACCAGGATGACGTCGCCGTCGCGATAGGCGGGCTGTAGCGTGTCGCCGGAAATCTCCAGCGCGAAGGTGCGGCCGTCCTCTGCCGTCGGCAGCGCGACCTCGTCCCAGCCCTTGCCGGATGGAAAACCCTGATCGTCGAAATAGCCGGTTCCCTCTGCCAGCGCGAAGCCGATCAGGGGCACTGAGCGGCCGTCGCCCGGGCTGTCGTCGATCAGCTTGACGAAGGTCTCGATCGAGGACCCGGCCGCGGTGAGTGCCTTCGCGATCGATTCGGTCGAGGGCCACCGCTCGCGGCCGTCGGAGGTGACGCGCTTGGATTTGTTAAAGGTGGTGGGGTCGAGCCCGGCACGCTTGGCAAGTCCCGACGGCGACAGGCCGGCGCGCGCCGCCAGACGATCCAGCGCGCCCCAGATCTGATCGTGGGTCAGCATCCTCTGCGCTTTGGCCTGCCTGATCATGGTCGATCCGGCCCCGTCGCAACTCAGGAAAACTATCCTTTAAATCAACCGGTTTTCCGTTTTCCGTGCAAGAGGCGGCATGCAAGCCTTGAGTTCGGCTGGGGGCGCCTTTACGGTCGCGCCCGGGTTTTCAGACCCGGACGAGGCGAAAAACCCCAAGAGACTCAAAGAGCTGACTCCGAGAGCAAACAGGGCTGCGTAAGCGGTGGTCAAGATCTACAAAATCTGTCCGGCCTCGGCCTGGCGCGAGGCGGAACGGCAGGGTGTGTACCGGGGCAGCACGGACGACGCGCGCGACGGTTTCATCCATTTCTCGACCGCATCCCAGGTTCCCGAGACCGCGCGAAAGCATTTCTTCGGGCAGCGCGCGCTGTTTCTGGTCGAGGTCGACGCCGATGCGCTCGGCGCCGCCTTGCGCTGGGAACGCTCGCGCAACGACGAGCTGTTTCCGCATCTCTATGGCGAGCTCGACCTCGGCGCGGTGATCTCGGTGATCAATCTCGCGATGCGCTCCGACGGCGGTCACGATATTCCGGAGCTCTTGCCGTGATTCGCGCCTTCGACGCCCTGTCTCTGCCGGTCCTGCGCTGGCTCGATCCGGAGGATGCGCATCGGCTTGCGATCCAGGGATTGCGCTTCCTGCCGCCGGGAAAGCCCCATGACGA
Source organism: Bradyrhizobium neotropicale (assembly GCF_001641695.1). Taxonomy (GTDB): domain Bacteria; phylum Pseudomonadota; class Alphaproteobacteria; order Rhizobiales; family Xanthobacteraceae; genus Bradyrhizobium; species Bradyrhizobium neotropicale. The sequence continues at coordinate 113,383 of NZ_LSEF01000080.1, read as the reverse complement.
TAATCCCAAGCTCGCGGTGCGCGCCTTCGGGCTGAATTTCCCCAATCCGATCGGCATGGCCGCGGGCTTCGACAAGAGCGCCGAGGTGCCGGATGCGCTGCTGCGGCTCGGCTTCGGCTTTGTCGAGATCGGCTCGGTGACGCCGAAGCCGCAAAGCGGTAATCCGCGGCCGCGGCTGTTTCGCCTGGAGCGCGACGAGGCCGTCATCAACCGCATGGGCTTCAACAATGACGGGGCGGAAGCCGCGCTGCGGCGTCTTGCCGCGCGCGCGCAGAATGGCGGCATCGTCGGCGTCAATGTCGGCGCCAACAAGGATTCGCCCGACCGCGTCGCCGATTACGTCAAGCTGATCGAGACCTTTGCGCCGGTCGCCAGCTATTTCACCGTCAACGTCTCCTCGCCGAACACGCCGGGCCTGCGCAATTTGCAGGAAGGCGCGCTGCTCGATGATCTCCTCGCAAGGGTGATCGACGCGCGCGAGCAGGTGCGCCAGAAGGCCGGCGACACGCCGGTGCTGCTCAAGATCGCGCCGGACCTCAGCCTCGCCCAGCTCGACGACGTCGTGCAGGTCGCGCGCGCGCGCCGGGTCGACGGCATGATCGTGTCGAACACCACGATCGCGCGGCCGAGCACGCTGCGCGAGGAGATGCGCGCCAAGGAGCAGGGCGGCCTGTCCGGCCGGCCGCTGTTCCGCCTGTCGACACGCATGGTCGCGGAGACCTATGTCCGCGTCGAGGGCGCGTTCCCGCTGATCGGCGTCGGCGGTGTCGATTCCGGCGGTGCCGCGCTGACAAAGATCCGCGCCGGCGCCAGCCTGATCCAGCTCTATTCGTCGCTGGTCTACAAGGGCCTCGGCCTCGTCGACGAGATCAAGCGCGACCTCACCTCGACGCTGTTGCGCACGGGCCGGGATTCGCTTTCCGAGATCGTCGGCGCCGACGCCGCCACGCTCACCGCGGAAGACTGGCCGGGGATGTGAGGTTCTTCGCCTCTCCCCGCTTGCGGGGAGAGGCAGGAATGCGCGCGCAGCGCGGATTCCGGGTGAGGGGACTCTCCACGAATCCAACTCTCACCGTCCTCGCGGAGACTCCCCCTCACCCCAACCCTCTCCCCGCAAGCGGGGAGAGAGGAGAAGAAAACGTCGCCCTGAACTGCGCCGGATAGCGCGCGCCCTGCAGGCCGCCGCGCGCGACGTAGAAGGCGATCAGCGCGCTCCACAGCCCGGCATTGCCGAACGATTGCAGCGCCCACCAGGCAGCAAGGAAGATCGCGAGCGAGGCCAGCATCAGATTACGCATCTCGCGCGCCCAGGTCGCGCCGACATAGATGCCGTCGAAGCCGAAGGCGAACACGCCGGGCACCGGTGCAAGCACGATGAACAGCAGGAAATCGCGCGCGGCGCGGCGGACGTCTTCGCTCGCCGTCATGAAGTCGATCATGGCCGGCCCGAACAGCGCGAACAGCACCGCGACGACCAGCGCAAAGCCAAGCCCCCACATCAGCACCAGCCGGGTCGAATCGGCAAAGCCCCTTGCGTCGCGCGCGCCAAAGGTGCGGCCGCAGAGCTGCTGGGCCGCATTGGCGAGGCCGTCGAGGAAGAAGGCGCTGACCAGCAGGAAATTGTTGAGCACCGAGTTCGCAGCCAGCGTGACGTCGCCGGCGCGCGCGCCCTTGGCGGTGAAGAACAGGAAAACCGCAATCAGCGCCGCGGTGCGGATCATGATGTCGGAGTTGACCGACAGCATCCGCATCAGCTTCACCCGGTCGAACAGGGTCGCATATGGCACCGCGAAGCCGCCGTCAGCATAACGCCGGCAGACGATCACGCCGAGGACGAAGCCGACCGTTTCCGACAGCAGCGCGGCGATCGCCGCACCCGCGATGCCGGTGTCGTAGACCAGCACCAGGAGGATGGTCGCCGCCATGTTGATGAGGTTGATGACGATCTGGAGCAGCAGCGCCGGGTTGGCGCGCGCCTGGCCGACCAGCCAGCCGAGGACGACGTAGTTGGCGAAGGCGAACGGCGACGACCATATCCTGATCATGAAGTAGGTCTTCGCAGCGCGCGTCACGCCCTCGCTGCCGCCCATCAGATCGAACAGCACGGCGGCCAGCGGCAATCGCAGCGCGATCAGCGCGGCGCCGATCAGGCCTGCGACGATGAAGCCGCGCACCAGGATCGCGCTGAGCTCGTGCGTCTCGCCCGCGCCCAGCGCCTGCGCGGTGAAGGCGAGCGTGCTCATACGCAGGAAGGCGAACAGCCAGAACAGGCAGTCGAAGATCACCGACGCCATCGCGACGCCGCCGAGCAGCGCGGCGTCGTCCAGCCGTCCGATCGCGGTGGTCGAGACCACGCCGATCAGCGGCGTGGTGAGGTTCGCGACCATCGCCGGCCCCGCGATGGCGAACACCTCGCGCGAGCCGACCCTGGGATGAACGGGGGCGTGCATGTCAGATGACGAGCATCATGCCGTCTTCGGCGGCCAGATGCGCGATGTCCTCGAGGCGCGACAGCACGTCGTCGCTCATATGGGTGAGGACGAGCCGTTTGGCGCCGATGGCGGGCAAGTGCTGTTCCAAGGTCTTCAGGCTGAGGTGATTCTTGACCACCTTCTCGTACATATAGGCCTCGGCGATGAAAAGGTCCGCGCCATGCGCCAGCGGAATGAGCGTCTCCGTCCATTCGGTGTCGGCACTGTAGGCGAGGGTGCGGCCCTCGGCCTCGACGCGATAGCCCAGGAACGGCCCGCCGGATTCGCCGTGCACGACGCCGTAGGGTGTCACCGTCACGGCGCCGAAGCTTCGGCTTTGCTCCGGCTGTAGCTCGATGACGGAGAGCTCGAAGCGCTGCTTTGTCTTCGAGGAGTGCTCGAACAGCGCTTCCATCACCTGCGCCAGCCGCGTCTCGATCCATTGCGGGCCGGCGATGGTGAGCGGCCGTGTTCGCCGCGAGAATTGCGCATCGAGCAGGAAGAAGGGCAGGCCGGCAAAATGGTCGCCGTGGAAATGCGTGATCAGGACGAGGTCGATCGCGTTGCGATCGATCTCGAACCGCTTCAGCGCCGGCAAGGCCGACGCGCCACAATCGATCAGGAAATTGGCCTCGCGCCCCGTGACGTGGAAGCAGGTGTTGAGCCTGCCGCCAGAACCGAAGGCATCGCCGCAGCCGACAAAGCGTAGTTGCATCGGCTGCGCACTCCCTAGAGCATGATCCGGAAAAGTGTGAAGCGGTTTTCCGACAAGATCGTGCTCAAAAGATAACTTATCGGCCGCGTGGCGCGCCGAAGACGCGCGACAGCAGCCAGATCGGGATCACGATGACTGCGCCGAGCAGGAAGTAGCGCCATAGCCAGTTGACGGCATCGAAGCCGAGATCCCATAGCCGCTGGAACAAGAGGCGAATGCTGTAGATGATATTCCAGGGATCGAAGCCGATCGCGGCCAGCACGACGCCAACCAGGATCGAGAGCAAAATCAGGCGAAATGCGACCGCCAGCGGCGAGCCGCCGAGAAAGCGGTTCAGGCCATCGCTGTGGCCGGCCGGCAAGTCTCTGACGTCGTTGGCCATCGCAAAAAACTCCTCGCGGGGCTATAGCCCCGATTATAGGTCACGGCGGGGCACATGGGGAACCCGCGCCCGGCCGTCAATCGGCTTACCGCATTTTAATCCGACAGCGCGCCAAAAGCGACGGTCCCGGCTCTGCGTCTCACCGAGGATTCCTTCGCCTCTCCCCGCTTGCGGGGACAGGCCGGACTGCATCGCAGATGCAATCCGGGTGAGGGGGAGCCACCGCGAGTCTTTCTGCCATCGTCCTTGCGGGAAGAGCCCCTCACCCCAACCCTCTCCCCGTAAGAACGGGGAGAGGGAGGAGATGCTGGTCTCTCGGCAAAAGCGACCGGGGCCAGGGGCCGGCGCGAGTCGCCGGAAAGCAACAGCCGGTAAGGTAAATGCGCGCGTTCCTGTGTGTGTGAACGGCTGTTGATTGCTCCCGCCCCGCCCAGGCTCTTAAGAGGGGCCGTGCGACGCCACGCGGGTGTCGCACAGGTCTGCGTCGCGGCTCGAACGGTTTGACGAGCCAAGTTCTTTAAGACCGCCATGGGACCGCCGCCGGGGCCAATTAACGGTTCTCTGCGCATAGGCTGGCTGGCGTTGCGCTGGCCGGCGGCGGGACCATTTTCAGGCGTCGACTTCCGCGGCCTCCGTTTTCAGCATCTTTTCAAGCGTCCCCAGCCGGTCCGCCTCGCGCGGCGGCTTGTCCCAGCGCAGGCGGCTGATGCGAGGAAAGCGCATGGCGACACCGGACTTGTGGCGCGGCGAGCGCTGCAGCCCCTCGAAGGCGACCTCGAGCACCAGCCCCTTGTCGGGCTCGTGCACGATATGGCGCACGGGACCGAATTTTTCCGTGGTGTTGCGGCGAACGAAGCGATCGATCTGCAACAGCTCCTCGTCCGTGAAGCCGAAATAGGCCTTGCCGACCGGCACCAGTTCGTCGCCGCTGTCGCCCTCGGTCCAGACGCCGAATGTGTAATCGGAATAATAGGACGAGCGCTTGCCGTGGCCGCGCTGCGCATACATCAGCACGGCGTCGATGATGTGTGGGTCGCGCTTCCACTTCCACCATTGTCCCTTCGGCCGTCCTGGCAGGTAGGGCGCATCGCGCCGCTTCAGCATCACGCCTTCAACGGCGTCCGCATCCTCGCCGGCTCCCGCGCTCGCGGGATCGGCGCGCGCAGCGGTGAGCGCGTCCCAGCTTGCGAAGGGAACGGTCGGCGACAGGTCGATGCGGGGGTCGTCGAGCTTCCTGATGAATACTTCCAGCCGCTCGCGGCGCTCGGCGAAGGGCAGCTCGCGCAGATCGTTCTCGTCGTCGCCGATCAGGTCGTAGGCGCGCAAATGGATCGGAAACTCCTTGATCAGCTTTGGCGAGACGACCTTGCGGTTCAGGCGCTGCTGCAGAACGTTGAAGCTTTGCACGCGGCCGTCGCGCAGGATCAGAAGCTCGCCGTCGATCGCGCCTGGCAGGCGCAGCGACGGCACGAGGTCCGGAAAGCTCCCCGTGATGTCCTCGCCGGTGCGCGAATAGAGCCGTGCCGCGATGTGCCCGCGATCGTCGCGGCCCGCGACCCCCTGCACGCGGATGCCGTCCCATTTCCATTCGGCGATGTAGTCGGCGGGATCGAGCGCCGCAAAATCCGTCTCTTCGATCGCATGCGCCAGCATCACGGGGCGGAACGGCGCGGGATCGCGATTCACCGGCTTTTCCGCGCGCCCTTCCAGCCAGGCAAACAGGTCGAGATAGGGCGGGACGAGGCCCGGCCAGATCAGCTCGACCTCATGCGGGTCCTTGTCGCCGAGCGCTGCGGCCGCGGTTTTTGCCAGACGCGCGGAGATGCCGATGCGAAGTGCGCCGGTGACGAGCTTCAGCAGTGCCCAGCGGCCGGTCTCGTCGAGCTCGTCGAGCCAGCGCGCAAGCTGTGCCGGCAGCTCGGTCTTGCCGAGCGTGCGGAGGGTGGTGACGACTTCGGTCAGCGTTGGCGGTGGTGGATTGTTGTGGGCGGCGAGTTCGGACTTCGGCCACATCAGCGCCACCGTCTCCGAGAGATCGCCGACATAATCATAAGACAAACCGAACAGCACCGGATCGGTGCGCGCCGCGATCAGGTCGCGGATCAGCCCGGGCTTGGCATGCTTGAAGCTGAGCGCGCCGGTCAGCGCGGCCAGCGCATAGCCGCGATCGGGATCGCCGACCGCGCGGAAATAGCTCGTGATCAGCCGCAGCTTGTTGTTGCGGCCGGGCTCGTAGGCAAGGCGATCCAGCAGCTCGGCGAAGCGGTTCATGCTTCGGCCTCGTCCTGAAGCGGCGTCTCGGTCTCTTCCTCGTCGCCATAGCCGACGAGATCGAGCGGCCGCGCCTGCAGGCCTTTGCTCTTGCACCAATGCACCAGCGCATCTTCCTGGCCATGGGTGACCCAGATCTCGCCGGCGCCGGTCGCGGCGATCGTCGCGGTGAGGCCGTCCCAATCGGCATGATCGGAGATCACCAGCGGCAGTTCGACACCGCGCTGTCGCGCCCGGGCGCGCACCCGCATCCACCCCGAGGCGAACGCGGTGACGGGATCGGGAAAGCGCCGGGTCCAGAGATCGGACGTCGCTGAAGGCGGCGCCAGCGTGATGGTGCCGGCGAGCGCCGCCTTCTTCACACCCTTCACGGCTCGCAGCTCGCCAAGCTCGATCCCGCGGCTCTGGTAGTAATGCGTGATCGCCTCCATCGCGCCATGCAGATAGATCGGCGCGTCGTAGCCGGCCGCGCGCAGCAGCGCGATCACGCGCTGCGCCTTGCCGAGCGAATAGGCGCCGACGAGATGTGCGCGCTCCGGAAACACCGCGACCGAGGCCAGCAGCTTCTTCACCTCATCGGCCGCATCGCCGTGCCGGAACACCGGCAGCCCGAACGTCGCCTCCGTGATGAAGACGTCGCCGGGCACGAGCTCGAACGGGGTGCAGGTCGGGTCCGGCGCGTCTTTGTAATCGCCGGAGGCAACGATGCACGTGTTTTTGCAGGTCACCGCGATCTGCGCCGAGCCCAGCACATGGCCGGCCGGGTGAAACTTGACGCCGACATCGCCGAGCCGGATCTCCTCGCCATAGCGGATCGCTTGCGTCGAGCCGGCAAAATTCTCGCCGTAGCGCAGCCGCATCATGTCCAGCGTTTCCTGTGTCGCCAGCACCGCGCCATGACCGGCGCGGGCATGGTCGGAATGGCCGTGGGTGATCACGGCCCGTTCGACCGGGCGGACAGGATCGATATGGAAGCCGCCCGGCTTGCAGCACAGGCCGGCAGCAGCTGGCAGCAGGATGTCTTGCGGACGCATGCCGTTCATATAGGGCGCCGGTGCCCCAATGTTCACCCGTCATGCGTGGGCTTGACCCGCGCATCCATCGCCCTAAACAGTGCTTTTTTGATGGATTGCCGGGCGAGCCGGCAAGACGAGTGTTGGTTCCCCAATGCCCCTGCGTCTGTTTTTGTCCTCCGGCGATCTGATGGCCGACCGCCGCTTCGAGTTTGCGCGCGACCTCCAGCTCAAGGGCGACCTGCCTGCCGCCGCCGATCTCCTCGAGCAGGCGATCGAGCTCGCGCCGAACTTCACCTCGGCCTGGTTCACGCTCGGTGAGATTCGTCAGCAACTCGGCGAGCGCGACAAGGCCATCGCGGCCTTCCGGGAAGCGCGCCGATCCGATCCCGAGGACCAGCACGGCGCCGGCCTGCATCTGATGCGGCTCGGCGACACGCAACTGTCCGAAATGCCAAAGGCCTATGTGCAGGCGCTGTTCGATCAATACGCGCCGCGCTTCGAGCACGCGCTGATCAACGATCTCGGCTATCGCGCGCCTAGCCTGATCTTCAAGGCGGTGCTGGCCGCGCGCGTCGCCGCGAAGAAGCCGGCCTTCTTCAAGCGCGCCATCGATCTCGGCTGCGGCACGGGGCTGGCTGCCAGCGCTTTCGTGAAGCAGGTCGATCATTTCATCGGCATCGATCTTTCGCCCGGCATGATCAAGGAGGCGCAGGCCACCGGGCTCTATGCCGAGCTCGAAGTCGCCGACATGATCGAAGGCCTGCGCGACAAGGCCGACGCGAGTGCGAACCTGGTCGTGGCGGCGGATGCGTTCGTGTACCTCTCCGACCTTGCGCCGGTGCTGAGTGAAGCCAGGCGCGTGCTCGCGCCCGGCGGCACGCTCGCCTTCACGCTGGAGACGCATGACGGCAGCGGCGTCATGCTCGGCGATGGCCTGCGCTATGCCCATTCCGCGGAATATGTGCGCGGCGCGATCGCCAAGGCCGGACTCAAGCTCCTTACATTGGAGCCGGCGTCCCCGCGCAACGAGAACAACGAGCCGGTGCGCGGTCTCGTCGTCGTTGCCGAGAAAACTTGAGTCTAGGCGCTGCGCACGCAGCGATTTGAGCGTCATTGCGTCGCAAAGCTGCGACTTCCCACTTGCGACGCGTGCGGCGATGCCAGCACAATGCGCGCATTAGGGAGAAAACAACAATGACAAGGAATCCATCGCGGCGCGATTTCAGCGCCGCTGCGTTCGCCACCATCGCAGCATCCACTCTGCCCGCGCCTTACGTCTGGGCCGCGGAGAAGAAATATGATGCGGGCGCGAGCGACACCGAGATCAAGATCGGGCAGACCGTGCCGCATTCCGGTCCCGGCTCGCTCTATGGCGTGCTGGGGCGCATCGGCGAAGCCTATTTCCAGATGCTGAACGAGAAGGGCGGCATCAACGGGCGCAAGATCAAGTTTCTTACCCTCGACGACGCCTACAGCGCGCCGAAATGCGTCGAGGCGACGCGGCGCCTGGTCGAGCAGGAGGAGGTCCTCGCGCTCTATGGTTCGCTCGGTACCGCGCCGCAGACCGCCGTGCACAAATACCTGAACTCCAAGGGCGTGCCGCAGCTCCTGCTCAACACCGGCGCGTCCAAGTGGAATAATCCGAAAGAGTTCAAGTGGACGATGGCGGGCCTGCCGCTGTATCCGACCGAGGCGCGCATCCTGGCGCGGCACGTCGTCAGCGTGAAGCCGAATGCGAAGATCGGCATCCTCTACCAGAACGATGATTTCGGCCGCGACTTCCTCGGCCCGTTCAAGAAGGTGCTGGCGGATGCCGGCGGCACCGCGCAGGTGATCATGGAGCAGACTTACGATCTGAGCGATCCGACCGTCGACTCCCAGCTCATCAATCTCTCGAAGTCGGGCGCGGACGTTTTCTACAACATCACCACCGGCAAGGCGACGTCGCAGTCGATCCGCAAGGTCGCCGAGCTCGGCTGGAAGCCGCTGCAACTCCTGTCGGCCGGCTCGACCGGCCGCTCGATCCTCAACGCTGCGGGCCTCGAGAACGCCACCGGCATCGTCGCCATCCGCTACAACAAGGAGGTCGGCCTGCCGAAGTGGGAGAAGGATCCGGACGTGATGGCGTTCGAGGAGCTGCGCAAGAAATATTTGCCCAGCATCGATCCCGACAACACCATCGCCTTCGCCGGCTACGGCCAGGCCGTCACCATGGGCGAGATTTTGCGCCGTTGCGGCGACGATCTCACCCGGGCCAACGTGCTGAAGCAGGCCTCCACGCTCGCCGGCTTCCACTCGCCCTACTTCCTCGACGGCGTCACCTACAGCTACACGCCCGAGGACTACACGCCGATGAAGACGCTCTTCATCTCCACCTTCAGCGGCACGGATTGGGACATCTCCGATAAGCCGATGTCGGAGTAGAAGCCGCTTGCGACGCTGCCAATTCTCCCTCTCCCCGTTCTTACGGGGAGAGGTCGGGGTGAGGGGCTCTTCCGCGGGTTCGATAGCAGTGCCGCAGGGTGGGCAAAGGCGCTCTTGCGCCGTGCCCACCACCTCTCCGGTCATCCTGGCGCGAATGGTGGGCACGCTTCGCTTTGCCCACCCGACGGGAGCGTCACGCGGCAGGCGCGGTGAAGCCCACCCCTCGACGAACCCGCCCCCACGGCTTACCTCTTACGCCGTGCCGCCCCGTATCCTCAAAATATCGGCCGAGCCGGCCGCGTTGCTGCCCGACCGCTTCCAGGCGTGGTTCGCGGGCCGCGGCTGGTCGCCGCGCGAACATCAATTGGCGCTGCTGGAGAAGGCGCGCGAGGACCGCTCCGCGCTCCTGATCGCGCCCACCGGCGCCGGCAAGACGCTTGCGGGATTTCTGCCGACGCTGGTGGAGCTGTCGTCTTCCTCCCTTGAGGCGCGGGCAGGTGAGAGCGGCAAGGTCATCTCCACCGGCCGCGGCGTGCAGCGCGCCGGCGGTCTGCACACCCTCTACATCTCGCCGCTCAAGGCGCTCGCCGTCGACATCGCGCGCAACCTGGAGCGGCCGATTGCCGAGATGGGGCTGCCGGTCAAGGTCGAGACCCGCACCGGCGACACGCCGGTGTCGCGGCGCCAGCGGCAACGGCGTTATCCGCCGGACATTTTGCTGACGACGCCGGAGCAGCTCGCGCTCTTGCTCTCCTCCGACGATGCGCCGTTCCTGTTCTCTTCGCTGAAGCGCATCGTGCTCGACGAGCTGCATGCGCTGGTGACGTCCAAGCGCGGCGATCTGCTCTCGCTGGGCCTCGCACGGCTGTGGCGGCTGGCACCCGGGATACGCGCGATCGGATTGTCGGCGACCGTGGCCGAGCCCGATCAGCTCGCGCGCTTCCTGGTGCCGCAGCCCGAAGGCAAGGAAGCAGCCGCTGATATCGTCATCGCGGGCGGCGCGGCCCCGCCGCTGGTCGAGATGCTGGATACCCGCGAACGGCTGCCCTGGGCCGGCCACGGCGCGCGCCATGCGCTTCCCGAAGTCTATGAGCTGATCAAGCAGAACAAGACCACGCTCGTCTTCGTCAACACCCGCAGCCAGGCCGAGATGCTGTTCCAGGACCTCTGGCGCATGAACGACGACGGCCTTGCGATCGCGCTGCATCACGGCTCGCTCGACGTCGCGCAGCGCCGCAAGGTCGAGGACGCGATGGCGGCCGGAAAACTGCGAGGCGTGGTCTGCACCTCCTCGCTCGACCTCGGCGTCGACTGGGGCGACGTCGATCTCGTCGTCAATATCGGCGCGCCAAAGGGATCCTCACGCCTGATGCAGCGTATCGGCCGCGCCAATCACCGCCTGGACGAGGCCTCACGCGCGGTGCTGGTACCCGCGAACCGCTTCGAGGTCCTGGAATGCAGCGTCGCGATCGACGCCATCGCGGAGAATGCGCAGGACACGCCGCCGCTTCGCACCGGCGCGCTCGACGTGCTGGCGCAGCACGTGCTCGGCTGCGCCTGCGGCGAGCCGTTTCTCAGCAACGAGCTCTATGGCGAAGTGCGAACCGCCGCGCCCTACGCAGATCTTGCGCGACAGGATTTCGACGACGTCGTCGATTTCGTCGCAACGGGCGGCTACGCGCTGAAAACCTATGAGCGCTTCGCCCGCATCAAGCGGGACAAGCAGGGCCGCTGGCGCGTCGCCAATCCAAAGGTGCGGCAGAGCTATCGCCTCAATGTCGGCACCATCGTCGAAGAGCCGATGCTCAAGGTGCGGCTGGTGCGCTCGCGCTCCACCGGCAGCGGTTCGACCGGTGCGATCGCCCGCGGAGGCCGCGTGCTCGGCGAGATCGAGGAGTATTTCATCGAGGGCCTGAGTCCCGGCGACACTTTTGTGTTCGGCGGCGAGGTCGTTCGCTACGAGGCGCTGGCCGAGGACCAGGTCTATGTCTCGCGCGCCAACGACAGGGATCCAAAAGTGCCGTCCTACATGGGCGGCAAGTTTCCGCTCTCGACCTATCTCGCCGAACGCGTGCGCCGCCTGCTCGACGACAAGCGCGCGTGGAATGGTCTGCCCGAGCAGGTGCGCGACTGGCTGTCGCTGCAAAAGGATGTCTCGCGCGTGCCCGGCGTGCGCGAGCTTCTGGTCGAGACGTTTCCGCGCGGCAGCAGGCATTATCTCATCTGCTACCCGTTCGAAGGCCGGCTCGCGCACCAGACCCTCGGCATGCTGCTCACGCGCCGGCTCGAGCGCGCCCGGGCCCGGCCGCTCGGCTTCGTCGCCAATGAATATGCGGTGGCGATCTGGGGGCTCGGCGATGCCTCCTTCATGATCCGCAACGGCCAGCTCGATCTCGATGCGCTGTTTGCCCCCGACATGCTCGGCGACGACCTGGAGGCGTGGCTCGCGGAATCCGCGCTGATGAAGCGCATGTTCCGCAATTGCGCGCTGATCTCCGGCCTGATCGCGCGCCGCTTCACCGACGAGGACAAGAGCCGCCGCCAGGTGCTGTTCTCGACCGATCTCGTCTACGACGTCCTGCGCAAGCACCAGGCCGACCATGTCCTGCTGCGTGCTGCGCGCGCCGATGCCGCCACCGGCCTGCTCGACCTGCGCCGTCTCGGCGCCATGCTCGCGCGCATCCAGGGCCGCATCACCCACCGGGAACTCGATCACGTCTCCCCGCTCGCCGTCCCCGTGATGCTGGAAATCGGCCGCGAGTCAGTTTATGGCGAAGCTGCAGACGAACTCTTGGCCGAAGCCGCCGATGAGCTCGTCAAAGAGGCGATGTCGTAGACTGCTGCAACAATGACTTTTCGGGGCGCAATTCTCTCCATGTCGTCATGCCCGGGCAAAAGCGCGGAGCGCGTCTTCAATTGGAAGACCCGGGCATCCACGCCTTGCTTGCCGCGGCGAGAACGTGGATGGCCGGGACAAGCCCGGCCATGACGGAGCAAGCGGCGCTGCAAATCACGTCAACGCGCAGTTTGGATATCGCGGGCGCATCATTTCACGCCGATCTCTCCGGCGCTCTCTTTTGGGAAGAGCAGCATCTGCTCGTCGTCTCCGACCTGCATCTGGAAAAAGGCTCCAGCTTCGCCGCGCGCGGCGTGCTGCTGCCGCCTTACGACACCGTCGCGACGCTCGGTCGTCTCGCCGCAGTCGTCGCTCGCCATGATCCCCGCGTCGTCATCGCGCTCGGCGACAGTTTTCACGATCGCAGCGCGCATGAGCGTCTCTCGGCCGAAGATCGCGACAGCGTGGCCGCACTCCAGGAGGGGCGCGACTGGATCTGGATCTCCGGCAATCACGATCCTGCGTTGCCGCGCGATCTCGGCGGCACCATCGCCGACGAAGTCGCGATCGGGCCGATCACCTTCCGCCACGAGCCGACCGGCACAACCGGCGAGATCGCCGGCCATCTGCATCCCAAGGCGCGCGTCTCGGCGCGCGGCCGCTCGATGGAGCGGCGCTGCTTCGCCTGTGACGGAATGCGCGCCGTGATGCCCGCCTTCGGGGCCTATGCCGGCGGCCTCAGCATCCGCGACGCCGCATTCGCAAAGATCTTCCCGAAGAACGGTTTTGTCGCGCACCTGCTCGGCGACCGTCGCGTGCACGCGATCGCCGCGTCGCGGTGTTATTGAGATTACGCGTCCAATAAGATCACGCCGCCTTCGCCTGGACGTCATCGCAAAACTCCGCGAGCCTGTCCGCGAGCCGCAGCGTCGCGGGGCTTGCATCCGGCGAAGCCATCAGTGCCACTTCCGTCCGGTTGATCGGCGCAAAGCCGTCCTTCGTCGTCAGCACGCGGTGATCGGTCTGGATCGCCATCTCCGACAAGATGCTCAGGCCCATGCCGGCGGCGACAGCGGCCTGGATGCCGGCGAGGCTCGATGAGGTGTAGGCCATGTGCCAGGGCCGCCCGGCGCTTTCGAGCGCGTGGATGGCGCCGGCACGGTAGAGGCAGCCGAGCGGAAAGCCGATCAGCGGCACCGAGGTGACATCGGCATTGATCGGATGGCTCTTGCTGGTGACCCAATGTACCTGCTCCGGCCACACCGCGATCGCGCCTTTCTCGCCGGCCTCGCGCTTGTAGAGCGCCAGATCAAGCTCGCCGCGCTCGAGGTCGCGGCTGAGGTTCTTGCTCTGATCGGCGCGCACATCGAGGCGCAGGCCCGGATGCGAACGCGAGAACGCGCCCAGCAGCTTTGCCAGTCGATACGCGGCAAAATCCTCGGGAATGCCGAGGCGGATTGCACCCTCGCCATCGGGCTGGCGCAGCACGTCGCGCGCCTCCTCGGCCAGCGAGAGCAGCCGCCTCGCATAGGAGAGCAGGCGCTCGCCGGCTTCGGTCGGGCGCACGTCCTTGCCGTCCCGGTGCAGCAGCACCTGGCCGACATCCTCCTCCAGCCGCTTGATCTGCTGGCTCACGGTCGATTGCGTGCGGTGGACGCGCTCGCTGGCGCGGGTGAAGCCGCCGGCCTCGACCACCGAGACGAAGCTGCGCAGGAGCTCCAGATCGAGCATGGGCATCTCCATTCGAAAATCCACTGATCGGCAGTTAATCATTTAATTTCCAAATGGCAAGCGGGGTCCCTAGATCGGGGCTCAGGAGAATGTTCATGTCGCTCGCCCCCTCGATCTCGGTTCCCCGCAGCCGCTTCAACCTGCTGCCGCTCACCATCGGCCTGTTCTGCCTGCTCTGGAGCTACGCCTTCGTCGCCGGCAAGATCGGCGTCACCCATTGCCCGCCCCTGATCCTGCTCGCGGCGCGCTTCTCGCTCGCCGGCATCCTGATCCTCGGCACAACGCTGGTCCGCGGCGACGGCTGGGCGCTGTCCTGGCGCGATGCCGCGATCTTCGCCGTGCTCGGCATCGCCAACAACGCGCTCTATCTCGGCCTCGGCTACACCGGCCTGCAATCGGTCTCCGCCGGCCTCGGCGGGCTGATCGTGTCGGCCAACCCGGTATTCACGGCCGCGCTTGCGGCGCTGTTCCTCGGCGAAGGCATGACCTGGCGCAAGGCGGGCGGCCTCTTGCTCGGCGTCATCGGCGTGACACTGATCGTCTGGCACCGCCTGTCGGTCGGCACCGACAGCTTGCACGGTATCGTGTTCACGCTGGCTTCGCTCGCCTCCATCGTCGCCGGTACCATCCTGTTCAAGCTGCTCGCGCCGAAGGGAAGCTTGTGGATCGGCAACGGTATCCAGAATCTCGCCGCCGGCATCGTGCTGACGCCGGTGGCGCTGACCTTCGCGGACATCCATGCGATCGACTATACGCCGGGCCTGGTCGGTGCCTTCGCCTTCCTCGTGCTCGGCGGCTCGATCCTGGCCTATCTGCTCTGGTTCCATCTCCTGAAAGTGTGCGGCGCCACCGCTGCGAGCGCGTATCATTTCCTGATGCCGCCGCTCGGCATGCTGTTCGCCTTCCTGGTGCTCGGCGAGCATGTCGAGGCGCGTGACCTCTTTGGGATCATTCCGGTCGCGCTCGGCATTTACCTGGTGACGCGCCCCGCAGCGAAGTCTTCTTAAGGAGAGTTCAGCATGCCCGTTTCCATCACCCTGATCGGAGGCCCGACCGCGCTGATCGAGATCGACGGCTTTCGCCTGCTGACCGATCCGACCTTCGATGCACCCGGTGCCTACCAGCTGCCCCATGTGAAGCTGGAGAAAACGATCGGGCCCGCGCTGAAGGCCGATGCGATCGGCCCGGTCGATGCGGTCCTGCTTAGCCACGACCAGCATTCGGACAATCTCGACAATTCCGGCCGCGAGTTTCTCTTCAAGGTGAAGCGCGTGCTGACGACCGAGGCCGGCGCCAAACGCCTCGGCGGCCATGTCGAGGGCCTCGCGCCCTGGGAGACTGCTCGCGTGAGGGACGGCTACGGCAACACGCTGACGATTACGGCCACGCCCGCGCGCCACGGTCCGGCCGGCATCGAGCCGCTGTCGGGCGATGTCATCGGTTTTGTGGTGTCGTCGAGCCGGAAGGAGACCCGCCCGGTCTATATCAGCGGCGACACCACCTGGTTCGACGGCGTCGCCGAGGTCGCGCGCCGCTTCAAATGCGGCGTCGTGCTGCCCTTCGCCGGCGCGGCGCAAACGCGCGGACCGTTCCATCTCACCATGGACACCAACGACACCGTCGAGACCGCGCGCGCCTTTCCCCAGGCGATGATCGTGCCGCTGCACACCGAAGGCTGGGCGCATTTCCGCCAGAACGGCGAGGACCTGCGCAAGACCTTTGATGCGCTCGGCTTCGGCCCGCGGCTGCGATTGCTGGAGCCGGGTCTGCCGACGGTGATCGAGGCGCCGTGATGCAAGCTGTCATTCCGGGGCGACGCGAAGCGTCGAGCCCGGAATCCATTGCACCACCAACTCCGCTGATCGATGGATTCCGGGCTCGCGCTTCCGCCTTCGCTCTTCGAGCTTCGGCGGACAAGTCGCGCGCCCCGGAATGACAGTCCCCCTCAATCCTTCCGGAACACGATCGACGCCATCCATCCCGTCATCAGCGCCATCGCCGCCGTGGCGAGGCCGTAGATCAATCCGTTCTGCCGCGCGCTCGTCGCCACGAACTGCTCAAAGCCGACCTTGACGATCTCGAACGCGGTCTCGGTCTTGCCGATGAACGCGCCATTGGCGAACAGCTTGATCTCGACCTCATAGGTGCCGATCGGCACCTCCGCGGGCAGGGGAATGCCGGTGCGGAACAGCGTCGGCGTCAGGAACGTCACCGCGCTCGCGTCCTCGCGATAGAGGCCGCGCTGCGTGCGCAGCCGGATGAAGGCCGATCGGAATACATCGTTCGGCACCACGTCGGCATAGTCGCCGCCGACGCGCTGCATCAGCAGCACGTTGTTGAGCCCGATCTGCTGCCGCCGCGCGATCTCCGCTGACGTGATCTGGTCGAACGGACGGTTGGCGAACAGCGCGAGATAGCTCGGCACCTGCAGGAACTGCCGGTAGTCGGTGTTGATCCAGATGCCGAAGGTGCGCTCCTTGCGCCGCGTCACCATGTCGGCGCGCGGGCCGATCACGGTGACCACGAGGTCGTAGGCGGTGCGGTCGGCCGGCGTCGAGGCGTCGCGCTCGACGGAGCCGAACAGCACCAGCTCCTCGCCGGAATAGTTCGGCGTCACCGTGACGCGGTGGTTGGAGACCGACACGATCAGCCGCTCGGCCCGCGCGGACGTGCCGAGCAGCAGGACGAGGAGGGCGGCGATCAGCGCGCGCATCATCCTGTCACCCCCAGCTCGCGGATGGTGAAGAGATCCTCGGGCCGGATCACGAGCTCGACGGCGAAGCGGATGCCGACCGAGAGGATCAGAATGCCGAGCAGCAGGCGCAGTTGCTCGCCGCGAATACGCTGGCCGGCGCGCGCCCCGAACTGCGCGCCGGTGACGCCGCCGACCATCAGGATCAGCGCCAGCACGGCGTCGACGAGGTGATTGGTCACCGCATGCAGCATGGTCGCGAACAGCATGGTGACGAGGGTGAGGATCATCGACGTCCCGATCACCGTCGAGGTCGGCACCCGCAAGAGATAGATCATGATCGGCACCAGGATGAAGCCGCCGCCGATGCCCATGACGGCGCCGATGAAGCCGATCACGATGCCGACGATTACCACCGGGATCACCGAGAGATAGATCTTCGAGCGCTTGAACCGCATCTTCAGCGGCAGGCCGTGGATCCAGTTGTGGGTCCGCCGCGGCGGTACGGTGCCGCGCCGCGTCCGCATCAGGGCGCGCAGGCCTTCCGAGAACATCAGGCTGCCGACGGTGGTGAGCAGGATGACGTAGGACAGCGCGATCATCAGGTCGAGCTGGCCGAGCGCGCGCAACTGCGTGAACGTCCACACGCCGAGCGCGGTGCCGGTGACGCCGCCGGATAACAGCACGGCCGCAAGCGCGGGATCGATCGCGCGTCTGCGCCAATAGGTGATCGCGCCGGAGAACGACGAGGCGGCAATGTGGCTCGCGACGGAGGCGACCGCGACCGCCGGCGTGATGCCGATGAAGATCAGAAGCGGCGTCATCAGGAAGCCGCCGCCGATCCCGAACATGCCGGAGACGAACCCGACCGCGGCGCCCATCGCCAGCACCAGGAAGACGTTGACGGGGAGATCGGCGATCGGGAGGTAGAGTTGCATCGGACCGAAGCTCCGGCGAGACGGATCGATTTCGCGGAATGCTCGCGGGAGAGCGGAACGATTGCCGCGTCCCTCAATAGCCGAATTTGATGCGGGGCGGATCAGGAATTTTGGGCGCGGTGAAGGGGCGGGACGAGAGCGTCATGAAACCGGGCGTGATCGTTACGACCACGCAGGTGTGCTCCCTCCCCGCTTGCGGGGGAGGGTTGGGGAGAGGGTGCCTCCGCAGTGAGACTCCCCAAGAGGACAAAGCCCTCACCCGGCGCTCACGGGACGATGCTTCGCATCGCCCGGGGATCGCCGACCTCTCCCGCAAGCGGGAGAGGTGCACCGAGCCTGCGGCCCGGTTGGTTTGATCTAGCTATTTCGCTTTAGTGCGCGGCCGAGGCCGTGCGCCTGGCGGCGACGGGCTTCGGCGCGGGCTTGGCGTTCGCCTGCGGCGCGCTGTCCCAGCCGCCGGGAGGCGCCAGGACGTTGACGGCGTCGTCGGGCTGCGGTTCGGCGCTGAAGGTCTGGATCGCGAGCTTGGCGGCGGCGAGTGACTGCGGGTCGAGGCGCTTGGCGACGTCGTCGCGCTTGCCTGCCGCGTCGGCATCGCCCTGGGCCGCAGCTAAGCTGAACCATTTGAAGGATTCGGCGAGGTTCTGTTCGACTCCGATGCCGCGGGCGTAGAGGATGCCGAGGTTGTACTGGCTGTCGGCGACGCCGCGATCGGCCGCTTTGCGGAACCATTGCGCAGCGCTCTTGTAATTGGCGCCGCGTCCGCCGCCGTCGGCGTCGAGCACCGCGAGATTGTGCATCGCCTTGGCATTGCCGCGCTCGGCGGCCTGCGTGTAGTAGCGGCGGGCGATGTCGGCGTCCTTCTTCACGCCGAGGCCCTTCTCGTAGAGCGTGCCGAGGCGGAAGGTCGCGGGCACCACTCCGGCCTGCGCCGCGCGGTCGTACCATTTGGCGGCTTCGTCGTAATTCGTCGCGACGCCCTTGCCTTCGGCGAAGCGCAGGCCGATCTCGTAAGCCGCGGTCGCATCGCCCTTCATCGCGGCCGTGCGCAGCGCGGGACCGCCGATGCCGTCAGGCAGCTTTTCGCTCGGCGGCACCTGGATCTGGCCGAGCCGCGCGCGGCTCGCCATTGGAAGCGCGCCGGTGATGTCGTTGCTCGCCGCGGGTGGGGGCGGCGGAGCAGCCGGCGCGGGCGGAATTTCGACCGATGCCGTGCTGCCCGAGTTCGCTGCGGGCGCGGGGGCGGCATTGTTCTGTGACTGCCGGCCGATCGGCGTCGGCGAGGTCATGGACGGCGTGATCTGCTCGGGCGCGCTGGGTTTGCTCTCGGCAGGCGGCGGCGGGAGCTGCGGCGCCGGCTGGCTCGACGTATTCTCCATCGCCTGCGGCGCCGGCGCGCTACCGCTGCCATCCAGCAGGTTCATCGCCATCTTGAAGGTGCCAAGCACGATCACGACCACGCTGGCGCCGACCAGCAGCGAGCGGATCTTCGAGGTGATCGTCGAGGTGCCGTCCTTGCTGTTGTCCTTGGCGCGGCCGGCGGTCGCTGCCTTGGCGCCGCGCGCGGGTTTCTCGGGCTGCGCGGCGGCCGCCTGCGCGG
>NZ_LSEF01000080.1:0-94263 GCF_001641695.1 Bradyrhizobium neotropicale | reverse complement strand
CGCGATGAAGCTCGACGACGACACCGGCTCCTTCGGCGCGGCGGGAATTTCGCTGATCGCGCTTTCGGACGCAGCGATGCGCTCCGACGGCGTGGGGACGCGCCCGCCCGGGCGCGTGCCCGGTTCGAGCGGATGATCCGGCGGCAATTCCGGCGCAATCGCGGCGCGCGCCGGTGCCGTGTGCGGCTCCAGGATCTCGCTGATCGCGCGCGGCGGAATCGGCGATGCCACTGGCATCGGCGGCGGTGCGGCCGGCGTGGCGGCGTGGAATTCGCGCGGTGCGGCCGCGAATGCGGCGTGCGCCGCCTGTGCGGCGGCTGGGTTCGGCAGCTCGGGCTTCGGATCGGATTTGGGCTGCGGCTGTGGCCGCGGCTCGCGCGCCATCGGCGCGGGCTCGATCGGAGCGGCCATCGGCATCTGAGCCGCCGCCATCGGCATCGGCTGTGGCGCCGGCGGCGCAGCGCGCACCGCGCGCAGATCGCCCTCGATCATGGTGAGGCGGTCGACGACATGGCCGAGCGTGTTGTGGACGACTTCGAGCGAATCCTGCGTATGCCGGGTGGTTTCCGCCTGGCTGAAGCGGATGTCGGAGAGCTCGCGCTTGACGAGGTCGACGACGCCGGAGTCGGACGGCGGCGCCGCGCTGCGGCTCTCGGCGAGCGCGGCGTAGGTTGCCTGCTGCCGTTCCAGATGCCGCAGGATGTCGTGCAGCCCGTCCTCGACGCGACTTAAGTTGCCGCCGCGCGGATCCGAGGCGGCCTCGATCCGTTCAAGAAGATACGAGACCCGCTGTTCGAGATGCGCGAAGGTCGATGCCGAGTCGTTGCCGACCTGCATGCGGTCGAAACGATCGGACAGCGCGCGGATGGCGGCTTCCAGATGCTCGGTGCTTTCGTGTGCGACCGGCCGCTCACGCGTTTCCAGCGCGGCGGTGAGCGCGGCGATGCGCTGCTCCAGCACCGCAAAGCTGTCGCTGTGGCCGGACGAGCGGGTGATCTGGTCGACCTTGGACGACAACAGCTGCACGTCCTCGGAGAGCCGTGCCAGCGCTTCGTTGGAGGCAACGTTGGAGACGATGCCACGCAGCGCCGAGATCGCGCCTTCAAGCTGGTGCACCGTGGAAGGATCGTCATTGGCGCGCAGGATCAGATCGAGCTTGGCGCCGAGATTGCGGATCGCCTCGTCATAGCCGGTGAGCTGCTCGGCCGGCGTCAGCGTGCGCAGCACCTGCTTGATCTCGGACAGCGCGCGCTCGATGCCGGCGAGCATCTGGCCGTCAGTGCCCGTTGAGCGGGTTTCGTCGATGCGACGGTGCAGCGATCGGATCTCGTTCTCGATCGATTCGATCGCGCGCCGCGGCATCGCCTCGGTGATGGCGTGGCGAATCTCCGCAAGCTCGTTGCGGAAGGCCGAGATCGACTGCTCGATGTGATCGGGACGGTGCAGCGCCTCGATCTGGCTGGTGATCTTGAGCAAATGACGTTCGAGCGCAGAAAAATCCGGCCCCGGCGGTGGTGGCGGCGGGGCATAGGCAGGCGCGGGCGGCGCCATCGGTGCAGCCATGTGAGAGGCCATCGGAGCTGCCATGGGCGCAATCGGTGGCGCGGCGCGTGGCGGCATCTGCCGCGGCACGAAGCCGTCGAGCTCGTTCTGCCGCGCCGAGATTTCGGCGACGGCGACGTCGAGCGAGGCGGGGCTCAGGGGCGGCGAGCTCCGGTAGACCTGCGCTGCCGCGCGCTCGACCGCGTCCTGGCGCTGGCGCGCGTCGAACGATGGGGTGCGCGGCGGTTGGGGCTGCTGCGGTTGCTGCGGCTGCTGGGGCCGCGAGATCTGCGACAGCCGCGCATCGAGGCGCGAGATCGCGTCGTTGAGCTGCCGCGCAACACCCTGCTCGCGCGAGACGTCCTGGCGTGGTACGGGCTTTGAAATCCGTTCGATCTGCTGGGTGATCGCGTCGAGCCGCTGGTGAATGTCGGCGACTTCGCGGCTTTCCTGACTCGGGACTTGGCTCGGGACTTGGCCAGGCATTTGCTGCGAGCGCGGATCGTGACGCTGATCGTAAGGTCCGCGAAAATTTGGCGGAGCAGATTCGCCGAGCGTGGAGTTCAGCCAATCGTTGAGTGACATGCCGGCACGACGCGCAGCAGCCTCGGCCCGCTCCCTGACGGATGGATCGATGCCGTCAACACTCCACGATACGCGCGAATTCATGACTCTGTCCGGTTCCGACTCCGGCGCCCCACCCGGCGCCTCCAGCCTTCCCACGCGTGCCGGTTGCAAAGACAATCGAATTTGGCGCGGGTCGTCTGCCTCGAAAACCGACTTTTTCCTGTTACGGTAAATAACGGGTTAAGGAATGCGTCGCCGGTGTCTTAAAGTTGGGCGGCGGGAACCGCACCTTCTCCGGTGTCATGCCCCGCGAAGTGCTTAGCCCGGCCATGAAGGCGTGGAAGCTTCGCCGCCCCTAAAATTTCGCAACTGCCACGGTCCGCGCGTCTCAATAATTAGAGAGCGGCCCGATCGACGGGCGCTGTCTTGCGCGACTGGAATGTTGGCTGAGATGAAAAGGTTGCTCGTGGCCGCGATGGCCGCCGGACTGGCATCGCATGTCTTTGCCGCCGATGCCCCGGCGGCAAAGCCTGCGGTCAAGGCGCCCGTGCCTGCCGGCTTCAACTGGACCAGCTGCTATGCCGGCGTCCAGGGCGGCGGCGCCTGGGGCAGGAGCGAGCACGTCGCCCGCGCCGGCAACGCTTCCGGCCCCACGATATCAGGCACGTTCAATCTCACCGGCGCCGTTGCGGGCGGGGCCTTCGGCTGCGATTTCCAGATCGAGAAGACGGTGCTGGGTTTCGAGAACGACGCCTCATGGACGAACAAGCATGGCAGCGCGCAGGACCAGCCCCCCTTCAACGTCGCGGCGACGAGCAGCACCCGCGAGAAGTGGATCGACATGTTTCGCGGCCGCATCGGCTACGCGCTCGATCAGTTTCTGATCTATGGCACCGCCGGCGTCGCCTTCGCCGGCACCGACGTCACTGTGTCCGATCCAGCCGGGGCCGTGACCGAGTCCAGGACGCGGACCGGTCTGGCGGCCGGACTCGGTGCTGAATGGGCTGCCTGGACAGACACCTGGGGCGCCGTGAGCTTCAAGCTCGAATATGTTCACACCGATTTCGGCAGTAAGCGATATTTCGAGGCGAGGCCCCCGCTTGGAGATGCTCTAGTTGCTACACGCGATGTCCGGCTAACCGACGATATCGTCCGTGCCGGTGTGAATGTCCGGTTCAACTGGGATAGCCCTGTCGTCACCAAAAACTAAACCGGCGGCTCAGCCTTTTCCTTCGCGCTTGCCGTCGTCCAGCGGTACCACCGTGCCCTTGCCGCTCATCGCCGACAGCGTCTCGAGCGCCTCCTCGCAGAAATCGGCCACCATCTGCTCGTGCCGGGCGCCGAGGCGAAGCAGCAGCAGATTGCCGAGGTCGAGCACGCCCTCCGCCGTCCCCTCCGGAAAACGCTTCTTCAGGATGCGCTCGTAATTGGCGTGGCGGTCGCGGTGGTGCTCCAGCCGATCCATCAAGTCGGTGCGCAACGGCTCGATGTCGATGCTGTCGAGCGCATGCAGCCGGACCAGGAGGTCGTCCTTGATCGAGGGCGGTGTGCTTGGCCGCGCGGCCCAGTGCCGCAGCGCTGTTCGCCCTTCCGGAGTGAGCGTATAGATGAGTTTATTGGGCTTGCCGGATTGTACGACCTCGCGGCCCTGGATGTAGCCGCGGTCGCGCAGCTTGGAGAGTTCGCGATAGATCTGCTGGTGGTCGGCCTTCCAGAAGAAGCCGATCGAGGAGTCGAATGTCTTGGCGAGCTCGTAGCCCGTCATCGGACGTTCCGTCAGGCATGCGAGAATTGCGTCGCCCAGCGCCATGACACCGGCTCCCTTATGAGGTCCCGACCAATTGACTTGACTTTATGCATATCGGCGCATATGCGTCAATGTGCATATGACCGCAGGCCGTTTGCCGGCCGGCGTCGGCCTTCGGGCTACTTTGCATGGGGTTGTTTTCACGTTTTTTGCCATGGCCCTTTAATCATGGGAGGCACCCTGACAATGACCGGCCTCGACTCCTGGTACGGCTACATGAAGTCTCATGACCGCGCCGCGCTCTGGGACCTGCTGCATCCTGACGCCGTCTTCGAAAGCCCCGTCGTGCACACGCCGCAGCGCGGGCGCGACATCACCTTCAAATATCTCTCCAGCGCCGAGAAGGTGCTCGGCGGTCCCGGCTTCACCTATGTCGGCGAGTGGAAGAGCGCCAACGGCGCCGTGCTCGAATTCAAGAACGTCATCGACGGCATCGAGATCAACGGCGTCGACATCATCACCTTCGACACTGACGGCCGCATCACCCATTTCAAGGTGATGGTGCGTCCGCTCAAGGCCATCAACATGCTGCATCGCCTGATGGCGGAGCAGCTCGCCGCCCAATCATGACCCTGCCCTGAGGTTGCAGAACCCGCTAAGCTCGCGGGCAAACGCTGCGCCGCAGGTATCAAGCAAATATCACCACGAACGGCCCCATGCCGGGAGAACGCCATGCCGATCTATAAAGCTCCAATCGAAGACGTGAACTTCCTCTTCAACGACGTCTTCCAGATCGACCGCTACGACAATCTGCCGGGCTTCTCCGATGCGTCGAGCGACGTGCGCGAGGCGATCCTCGGCGAGGCCGCCAAGCTTGCCGAAGAGGTGCTGCAGCCGCTCAACCGCGTCGGCGATCTCGAGGGCTGCAAGCGCGCTGACGACGGCAGCGTCACCACGCCGAAGGGCTTCAAGGACGCGTTCAAGCAGGTCGCCGAGGGCGGCTGGCTAGGCCTGTCGGCGCCGCAGGAGTTCGGCGGCCAGGGTCTGCCGGTGACGCTGAGCCAGGCCGTCAACGAATTCCAGATCTCCGCCAACATGGCGTTCTCGATGTATGGCGGCCTCACCATGGGCGCGACCGCCGCGCTGCTGGTGCACGGCACGCCGGAGCAGAAGAAGACCTACGTGCCGAAGATGGTGGCAGGCGAGTGGACCGGCACCATGAACCTCACCGAGCCGCATTGCGGCACCGACCTCGGCATGCTCCGCACCAAGGCGGTGCGCCAGGCCGACGGCAGCTTCAAGATCACGGGCACCAAGATCTTCATCTCGGCCGGCGAGCACGATCTCGCCGACAACATCATCCACCTCGTGCTCGCCCGTATCGAGGGTGCGCCCGCCGGCATCAAGGGTGTCTCGCTGTTCGTGGTGCCGAAGTTCCTGGTCAACGCCGACGGTTCGATCGGCGCCCGCAATGGCGTGGTCTGCGGCTCGATCGAGCACAAGATGGGCATCCACGGCAATTCCACCTGCGTGATGAACTACGACAGCGCCACCGGCTGGCTGATCGGCGAAGAGAACAAGGGCATGCAGGGCATGTTCGTGATGATGAACGAGGCCCGCCTCGGCGTCGCCGTGCAGGGCCTCGCGCAGTCCGAGGTCGCCTATCAGAACGCCGTCGCCTATGCCCGCGAGCGCATCCAGGGCCGCGCGCTCACCGGCGTCAAGGCGCCGGACAAGCCGGCCGACCCGATCATCGTGCATCCCGACGTGCGCCGCACGCTGCTCTCGATCCGCGCCTTCAACGAGGCCGCGCGCGCCTTCGTAATTTGGACCGCGCTGAAGAGCGATGTCGCGCATCGCTCCGAAGATGCCAAGGACCGCCAGGCCGCCGACGATCACATGGGCCTGATGACGCCGGTGCTGAAGGGCTTCCTCACCGACTACGGCTTCGCCAACGCGGTGCAGGCGCAGCAGATGTATGGCGGTCACGGCTACATCGCCGAGCAGGGCATGGAGCAGTTCGTGCGCGACGCACGCATCGCCATGATCTATGAAGGCGCCAACGGCATCCAGGCGCTCGACCTCGTCGGTCGCAAGCTGCCGCGCGACGGCGGCCGCGCCATCATGACGTTCTTCGGCGAGGTGATGGCCTTCGCCAAGGAGAATGGCGGCGACGAGGCGCTCAAGCCCTATATCGCGCCGCTGTCGACCGCGCTCGGCCATCTCCAGCAGGCCACCACCTGGCTGATGCAGAACGCGATGATGAAGCCGGACAATGCCGGCGCCGCCGCGACCGACTACATGCATCTCTTCGGTTTCGTCGCGCTCGGCTACATGTGGGCGCGGATGGCCAAAGTGACCCAAGCCAAGATTGCCGAGAGCGGACCCACGCCCTATCTCTCGACCAAGCTCGTCACCGGCCGCTTCTTCATGGAGCGGATGCTGCCGGAGACGGCCGCCAATCTCGCCCGCATCCAGTCCGGCTGCGCAACCATCATGGAACTGCCCGCGGAAGCGTTCTGAGCCTGCTTCCGCTGCCTGCTCCCAACAACTGTCAGATTCCGAACATCACATCAGGAGGGCGTCATGCCTGAGGCATTCATCTACGACCACGTCCGGACTCCCCGCGGCCGCGGCAAGCCGGACGGCGCGCTGCACGAGGTGACGGCGCTTGCGCTCGCCACCGTGCCGTTGAAGGCTCTGAAGGACCGCAACAACCTGCCGGTGGATTCCGTCGACGACGTCGTGCTCGGCGTGGTCGATCCCGTCGGCGAAGCGGGCTCCGACATCGCGCGCTTCGCGGCGCTCAAAGCGGGTCTCGGCGAGGCTGTGCCCGGCGTGCAGATCAGCCGCTTCTGCGCCTCTGGTCTCGACGCCGTGAATTTTGCCGCGGCGCAAGTGATGAGCGGCCAGCATGAGCTCGTGATCGGCGGCGGCGCCGAATCGATGAGCCGCGTCGGCATCGGCGCCTCCGGCGGTGCCTGGCCGATGGATCCGTCGATGGCGGTGCCGGCCTACTTCATGCCGCAGGGCGTCTCGGCCGACCTGATCGCGACCAAGTACGGCTTCTCGCGCGACGACGTCGACGCCTATGCGGTGCAGAGCCAGCAGCGCGCCGGCAAGGCCTGGGACGAGGGCCGCTTCAACAGGTCCGTGGTGCCGGTGAAGGACATCAACGGCCTCACCATCCTGGCCAAGGACGAGCACATGCGTCCCTCGACCACGATGCAGTCGCTGGCACAGCTGCAGCCGTCGTTCACGATGATGGCGCAGATGGGCGGCTTCGACGGCGTCGCGGTGCAGTCGCATCCGGAGATCGAGCGCGTCAACTACGTGCACCATGCCGGCAACTCCTCGGGCATCGTGGACGGCGCTGGCGCGGTCCTGCTCGGCAGCAAGGAAGCGGGTGCGAAATACGGCATGAAGCCGCGCGCAAAGATTCGCGCCTTCGCCAATATCGGCTCGGAGCCCGCGATGATGCTGACCGGTCCGGTCGACGTCACCGAGAAGCTGTTCGCGCGCTCAGGCATGAAGAAGTCGGACATCGACCTGTTCGAGCTCAACGAGGCCTTCGCCTCGGTGGTGCTGCGCTATATCCAGGCCTTCGATATCGACAACGCCAAGATCAACGTCAATGGCGGTGCCATCGCGCTCGGCCATCCCCTCGGCGCAACCGGTGCGATGATCCTCGGCACCGTGCTCGACGAGCTCGAGCGTACCGACAAGTCCACCGCGCTGGTGACGCTGTGCATCGGCGGCGGCATGGGCACCGCCACCATCATCGAGCGCGTGTAACTGCCGTAGGGTGGGTTAGCGAAGCGTAACCCACCACTTCTTTCGCCGTGGACTGGTGGATTACGCCTTCGGCTAATCCACCCTACGAGATCTCAAGTCAAACCGCCGCGCCTGAGATCGGCTGCGGCACCGAGGAGCAACCAACATGGCTTACAAGAATTTCAAGGTTGAGACCGACGCCGAGGGCATTGCGCTCGTCACCTGGGACATCCCGGGCCGTTCGATGAACGTGCTCGACGAGACCTCGACCAACGAGCTCGACGCGATCGTCAAGGACACGACGGCTGACGCCGCGGTGAAGGGCGTCGTCATCACCTCGGCCAAGGAGGCGTTCTGCGCCGGCGCCGACCTGTCGATGCTCGAGGGCATGAACCAGGCCTACGCCAAGGTCTTCAAGGAGCAGGGCGAGACCGCGGCGAACCAGATGCTGTTCGAGCAGAGCCGGCGCTTCTCGCAGGTGCTGCGCTCGATCGAGACTTCCGGCAAGCCGTGGGCGGCCGCGATCAACGGCCTCGCGCTCGGTGGCGGCTTCGAGATCACGCTGTGCTGCCACTATCGCGTGGCGGCGGAGAATCCCAAGACGCGGCTCGGCCTGCCCGAGGTCAAGGTCGGCCTGTTCCCGGGCGCCGGTGGCACGCAGCGCGTGCCGCGGCTGGTGCCGCCGCAGGATGCGATGACGATCCTGCTCAAGGGCGATCCGGTCACCATCGAGAAGGCCAAGGCGCTGAATCTGATTCACGCCATCGTGCCGGCCGGCGACCTCATCAAGGCGGCGAAGGACTGGATCAAGGGTGGCGGCAAGGCAGTCGCGCCCTGGGACGAGAAGGGATTCAAGCTGCCCGGCGGCCCGGTGTTCTCCAAGGCCGGCATGATGATGTTCCCGGCCGGCAACGCGATCTATCGCCGCGAGACCTACGACAACTATCCGGCCGCGCGCGCGATCATGAGCTGCGTCTATGAGGGGCTGCAGTTGCCGATCGACGCGGCGCTGCGCGTCGAATCGCGCTACTTCACCTCGGTGCTGCGCTCGAAGGAAGCGGCCGCGATGATCCGCAGCCTGTTCCTGTCGATGCAGGAGCTGAACAAGGGCGCGCGCCGTCCGAAGGACGTGCCGCCGACCAAGGTGAAGAAGATCGCCGTGATCGGCGCCGGCTTCATGGGCGCGAGCGTCGGCTACGTCTCGGCCCGCGCCGGCCTCGACGTCGTCCTGATCGACCGCGACCAGGAGAGCGCCGACAAGGGCAAGGCGCATGCGCAGAAGGTGGTCGAGGATCAGATCAAGAAGGGCCGCGCCAAGCCCGCCGATGCCGATGCGCTGCTCGCGCGCATCACGGCGACCCCTGACTATGCCGCGCTGAAGGACGTCGACCTCGTCATCGAGGCCGTGTTCGAGGATCGCAAGGTCAAGGCCGAGACCTTCGCCAAGGCGCAGGAATATCTGAAGCCCGACGTGATCTTCGCGTCGAACACCTCGACGCTGCCGATCACCTCGCTCGCGGAAGGATTCAAGGACCAGGGCAAGTTCGTCGGCATTCACTTCTTCTCGCCGGTCGAGAAGATGATGCTGGTCGAGATCATCCTCGGCAAGAACACCGGCGACGTCGCACTCGCAACCGCGCTCGACTATGTCCGCACCATCGGCAAGACGCCGATCGTGGTCAACGACAGCCGCGGCTTCTTCGCCAATCGCTGCGTCGGCCGCTACGTGGCCGAAGGCAACGAGATGTTCCTCGAGGGCGTGCCGCCGGCGATGATCGAGAATTGCGCCAAGATGGCCGGCATGCCGGTCGGCCCGCTCTCGCTGTCGGACGAAGTCGCGCTCGACCTCGGCCTGAAGATCATGAAGGCGACCGAAGCCGACCTCGGTCCGAACGCCATCAACCCCGATCAGAAGAAGCTGATGGTGGAGATGGTCGAGAAGCAGGGCCGGCTCGGCCGCAAGAACAGCAAGGGCTTCTATGACTATCCGGAGAAGGGCAAGGGCCAGAAGAGCCTGTGGCCCGGTCTCTCGGCGCTTCAGCCCAAGCAGCTCGACCCCGATACGCTGGACGTCGAGGAATTGAAGCAGCGCTTCCTGGTGGTGCAGGCGGTGGAGGCCGCGCGCACGGTTGAGGATCACGTCATCACCGATCCGCGCGAGGCGGATGTCGGCTCGATCCTCGGCTTCGGCTTCGCGCCGTTCACCGGCGGCACGCTGTCCTACATCGACTTCATGGGCACGAAGAAGTTCGTCGAGCTCTGCCACAAGCTCGAAGCCAAATACGGCTCGCGCTTCACCCCGCCGAAGCTGCTCGAGGAGATGGCGGCGAAGGGCGAAACCTTCTACGGCCGCTTCGCGCCGAAGAAGTCGGCTGCAGCCTAGGCGCACTTGTAGCCGAGATTGTGAATCAAGAAGGCCGGATCATCGATCCGGCTTTTTTTGTGTGCGGGCGTATTCAGCACACGAAGATCTGAGGCGGCGCGATGCACGCGGTGAATGCGGCGCGGCCGATAGCCGCAAACGCGCATCTGGCTTTTCTGTTAGGTTTGTGGAACCCGTCACAGAGCTCGCCAAGAAAAGCATGCATGGTTGGAACGTTGCGGCGTCGCGCAGAGTTTATCTGCGCGCCAAAGCGGCGCCGTTCTTTTGCTCGGCCTTGGTACTACTCCTTGGCACTACTCTTGCTCCCGAACCGGTCATGAACTTGCAAATCGACCTTGTTGGGACCCTTGCCGATCTGCCGGCAAGTTGAAAATCAATGAAGAAAGTGTTCCGCAATGAACTCTCTGGTGTTCCAGAAGACTGCGCTCGATCGTGAGCTCGCCCCGAAACATGCTGCCGCGCCTTCGCCGCGGCAGAGGCCTGTGCGTCTGCGCCGCAAAGGGCCGGTGTTCTGGGCAGTCGCGGCGTTACTTGTGCTGGCGGCGGATTTTCTGCTCGCGCTCTTCACCTGGCTCGCCGTCGATTTCGTGATGAGCTGAAACGTCCGGCGCGTGCAGCAGATAGGTCGCGGCGAGATAAGCCAGCTGGCAGATGGCAAGACAGGTGGCAATGGTGGTCACGCCTGCGACGAGGCCGAACTCGTAGGACCGGAGAACGATTGCAGAGAAGATTGCGACCACCGGTGCGATCAAGACCAGCGCCCAGATCCTGAAAACGAAGCCGCTCGCCGCGCCCACCAACGCGCTAGCAACGATCAGGATGAACGCAACCGCCAAGTTCCACTCCGACGAGAATACAAATAATCCTCAATCAATGCCGCCAAGCTTGCCCGCTTCGCAGGTAGTAACAAGACAGCATTACTGACATTCGGCGAACAGTGTTCATAAGTCTAAGGAGAGGTTCGATAATCCTGACCTCGTTGCCGATCGCGATAACAGAAAGGCCGGATCATTGATCCGGCCTTTCGGCATTCGATACGCGGCGCCTCACGCGGCCTGCGCCAGCCCCTCCTTCTTCAGGGCTTCCTGCACCTTCGGCCGTGCAGCGACGCGGGCCTTGTAGGCGGTGAGGTTCGGCATCGCGGAGAGGTCGAACTTCATCTTGTCGGCCCAGGTCAGCATCGTGAAGAGATAGCCGTCGGCCACCGTGAACTGCTTGCCCATGAGATAGTCGCGGCCGGCGAGCTGGCTGTCGATGTATTTCAGCTTGCCCATGACGCGGTCCTTGAAGAACGCCTTGGCCTCGTCGTTCAGCGCCGGCGCGAACAGCGGACCGAAGCTCTTGTGCACCTCGGAGGTGAGGAAGTTCAGCCACTCCAGCAGCTTGTAGCGGTCGGAACTGTCGCGGGTCGGCGCCAGTGCCTTGCTTGACGCCTGGTCGGCGATCATCTGGACAATGACCGGCCCTTCGGTCACGATCTCGCCGCTGGGAAGGCCCAACGCGGGCACCTGGCCCTTCGGATTCACCTTCAGATAATCCTCACCATTTTCGAGCTTCTTGGCGCGGATATCGACCTTGACCAGCTCGTAGGGCAGGTCGGCTTCGAGCAGCGCGATGTGGGGGGAGAGTGAGCAGGCGCCGGGTGAATAATACAGTTTCATGGAATTTCCTCCTCTTGACGCTTGGTTGGGGCGAAGGAACGCCTACATGCATTTGCATGTAATAGTCAAGATTGATGCAGGTGCATCGAGTGGGGTAAGAACGGGCGACGAGTTTGAGCTTGACCATGAAACGTAAACCATCGACCGAGGCAACTGGTGCCTGGATCCGTCTGATGCGGGTGCAGAGCCGTGTGCTCGACTGCGTCGAGCAGGACCTCAAGAAGGCCGGCTTTCCGCCCCTGGCCTGGTATGACGCGCTCCTGGAACTGTCGCGCGCGCCGGCCGGCGAGCTGCGCCCGGTGGAGCTCGAACGGCAGATGCTGATCCCGCAATATTCCACCTCGCGCCTGATCGACCGCCTGGTCGACGAAGGGCTCGCCTCCCGCCGCGAATGCAAGATCGACAAGCGCGGCCAGTTTGTCGAGATAACGGAGGCGGGCCGCGAGTTGCAGAAGCGGATGTGGGGTGCATACTCCACCGCGATCGAGAAATATGTCGGCTCGAAACTGTCGGATACCGACGCCGTCAAGCTCAGTGCCCTGCTCGACCGCCTGGGTTGCTCATGCGGCGAGATGAAACTGCCGCCCGTTCACGAAAGCACGCCGTCGCGATGATCCCGCGGCAAACCAACACGGCCGCGCACCCGGTGGGTTCGCGGACCATCCCTGTCACCCGCGCGCGTTCGGTCGAAGCGCTTTTGATTAGAGTTTGAAATGGCGCGAGACCAGATCGATATGACGCCGCTGCAATCGCGTGACGAGCTCGTCACGTGGTTCGAGGACGGCTGCAAGGCCCCGTCCGAATTCCGCCTCGGCACCGAGCATGAGAAGACGCCGTTCACGCTCGACGAGCACCGGCCGGTTCCTTACGAGGGCGCGCGCGGCATCGGCGCGCTGCTCGAAGGCATGAAGGTCCTGCTCGGCTGGGAGCCGATCATGGAGAAGGGTAACATCATCGGGCTCTACGACGTCACCGGCGGCGGTGCGATCTCGCTCGAGCCGGGCGGCCAGTTCGAGCTGTCCGGCGCGCCGGTCGAGACCGTGCACCAGACCCAGGCCGAGCTGATGGCGCATCTGGCGCAGGTGCGCGAGATCGCAGCCCCGCTCGGCATCGGCTTCCTTGGGCTCGGCATGACGCCGTCCTGGTCGCGCGCCGACATCCCGGTGATGCCGAAGGGCCGCTACAAGATCATGAGCAACTACATGCCGAAGGTCGGCCAATACGGCCTCGACATGATGTTTCGGACCTGCACGGTGCAGACCAATCTCGACTTCTCCTCGGAAGCCGACATGGTCAAGAAGCTGCGGGTGTCGCTCGCGCTCCAGCCGGTCGCGACCGCGCTGTTCGCCAACTCGCCGTTCACCGAAGGCAAGCCCAACGGCTTCCTCTCCTTCCGCTCCGAGATCTGGCGCGACACCGACAATGCGCGCTCGGGCATGATGCCGTGGGCGTTCGAGGACGGCATGGGGTTCGAGCGCTATGTCGACTACGCGCTCGACGTGCCCATGTATTTCGTCAAGCGCGGCGACGACTACATCGACGTCGCCGGCTCCTCGTTCCGCGCCTTCTTCGACGGCCGCAACAACAATTTGCCCGGCGAGCGTCCGACGCTGTCGGACTGGGCCAACCATCTCTCCACGATCTTCCCCGAGGTGCGGCTGAAGCGCTATCTCGAGATGCGCGGCTCCGACGGCGGCCCGTGGGGCCGGCTGCCGGCACTGCCAGCGTTCTGGGTCGGGCTGCTCTACGACGACGTGTCGCTCGATGCCGCCTGGGACATCGTGAAGCACTGGAGCGCGCATGAGCGCCAGGCGCTGCGCGACGACGTGCCCCGCTTCGGCTTCAAGTCGCGGATCAGGGACCGCTATCTCTTCGAGATCGCCAAGGAGTGCCTCGTTCTGGCACATGCGGGTCTGCGCCGGCGTGGCCGGATCGACCATCTCGGCCGCGACGAGACCCGTCATCTCGAGCCGCTCGATCGCATCATCGATGCCGGCCGGACGCCGGCCGAGGAGATGCTGGACAAGTTCAACGGCCCCTGGAACGGCTCGGTGGAACCGGCCTACGAGGAATGCGCTTTCTAGAGCATGATCCGGACCCGAACGGCCGCGTTCGCGCAAAGTGCGCGGCGGGTCTCCGAAAAGATCATGCTCAAGCAATAACCTAAAGCGCGATGACGATTCATCCCGATCTCATCGCGCTTTGGCCTGACCGGCGACAGCAGGTCTCAAGGCCGTTCATCGCCCATACAGGTTTGCGGCGATCAAATGACCGGCTGAAAAACGCAAGCATCGTCAATAACTCGAGAGCTGTTCGGATGGGGAAGGGCCGCCTGCCTGGGGCCGTCGTGGCAAGCGTCGTGGCATGCGTCACGCTGGCGCTCGCGCTTGCGTGGACGCCGGTGCGCGCCCAGACCGCATTCGACCGACCCGGCGGCGACTATTTCAGCACACCGGTCGCCTCTGGCGATCCGGCGGATTGTGCACTGCTCTGCGAGCGCGACCGGCGCTGCCACTCCTGGAGCTTCAGCTATCCCGACGTCGAAGGCGGGTCGGCTGTGTGCTGGCTCAAGAACACCGTGCCGCCGCGCGTGCCGGAAAATTGCTGCATCTCCGGTGTGCGCGGCGCCGGCGTGATCGAGCCGCGCATCGAGGGCGTGGAGACGTCGATCGACCGTCCCGGCGGCGACCTGCGCAGTTTCGAGCTCAAGGTCGGCGAGGGCGAGGAGGCCTGCAAGGCCGCCTGCACCGCCGACAACAAATGCCGCGCCTTCACCTATGCCCGTCCCGGCTATACCGGCCGGGAGGCGCGCTGCTTCCTGAAAAAGGAGATCAAGCCGCCGCGCCGCAAGGCGGGGTTCACGTCGGGTGTGGTGCGGTAAAGCGCAAGCTCTCAACGTCGTCATTGCGAGTTGCGCTCGCAATGACGACGAGGATGTATCGTGCACCAAATATTCTGGGCCGTAGGGTGGGCAAAGGCGCGTTTGCGCCGTGCCCACCATGTCACAGCGACTACGGTTGGTCGTGGTGGGCACGGCGCGCGAAGAGCGCGCCTTTGCCTACCCTGCGGCGTCCTCACTCCGCCTTTATCACCGTAATCTCCGGCCACAGCGCCTTCCATCGCGCGGCTTTCACGGCGTAGTTCGCGGCGGAGAAATTCGGGCCCGGATTGGGGCGCGCGATCAATCCTGCGACATCGTCGAAGCCGTGCGGCGCATAGACATCGAAATCCCCGCCGACGCGCCTGACACCGACTTGCGTGTTCTGCGTCAGAAAGCGGTCGATCCCTTCGGTCGAACAGGTCAGTGGCGGATAGGGCAGGCCATGCTTGCCGGGGTACCATAGATGCACGCGCGCCTGGTTGCGCGCCTCGACCTTGACCCCGAGATGCGCGAGCCGCGCCTGCAGCGTGCGGATCACCGCGTCCTCGGCCTCCCATGAGGTGTCGGGATCGAAATAGAACACGTCATAATCGGCGATGCCGTGATCGACTGCGCGGCCCGTAAGCACATTCCACACCGTCTGCACCAGGCATCCCGACACCAGCCACGCATCCGGCAGCGCGAGCTGCGCCAATTCATCGATGATGGCAACATTGACTGGATTCTTCAGCGCCAGGGCGAGGAAACGCGCCGAGTCCATCGCTTCGCTCACGCGTTCTCACCCGAATCGTATTTCGCGCACGCCGCCTTCGACGCGAGCGCACGCCAGCGCCGCCGCAGGAACGGCTCGATAATCGCGCGCTTCGCCTTGGACAGGCGGATCAGCACGATCGGGTAGGCGGCGTAGTGATCGGTGAAATAAAAGATGTTCGGCTGGCCTTCGACCAGCATGGCGCGCTCGTCGACGGGGACATCCGGCATCACCAGGCTGTCGCCGTCCTCCTTCAGCCGCGCGAGCATCTTCTTGCGCACCTTCAGCGCCGGCGTGCCGTAGGAGCTGCCGTCCTCGACCTCCGGCCACGTCAGCGCAAATTTTCTGACGTCGTCGAAGGTCATGAGGAGTGGCTCAGTGCACGGCGGTGAAGAACCGCGCAAGGCGGAAGCCGGAGAGCCAGGTCCACACCGGCTGGCCGCGCATGCCGAGGTCCCAGGAGCCGAGCACGGCGTCGGCACGGCCGACCAGATTGTCGATCGGCAAGAGGCCGACGCCGCCAGAGCGCAGCGGCACGCGGCTGTCGGCGGAATTGTCCCGGTTGTCGCCGAGCACGAAGAGATGGCCGGCAGGCACCGTCACCTCCGGCGTGTTGTCGAGCGGACCGTTGTCGCGCATCTTGAAGATCAGATGCGACACCCCGTTCGGCAGTGTCTCGACATAGCGATAGGCGGGCTCGCTGCCGCCATTGTCGTCCTCGGCCGAGCCGACGCCGTCCGGCTTCAGCTCGGCGGGGCGGTCATTGATGAAGAGCTGACCCTGGCGCATCTGGATGCGGTCGCCGGGCAGACCAACGACGCGCTTGACCCAGGCCTGCGAGCGGTCGCCGGGCCAGCGGAACACCACGACGTCGCCGCGCTTCGGCGTCTCGGCGAACACGCGGCCGGTTTCGGGCAGGTTGATCTGAATCGGCAGCGACGAGGTGCCGTAGCCATAGGGGAATTTCGAAGCGAGCAGCGCATCGCCGATCAGCAGCGTCGGCTCCATCGAGCCCGACGGCACGTAGAACGGCTCGGCCAGCGCGCCCTTGGCGATGAACACGGCGGCGACGATGCCGGCGAGCTGCACGAACTGCCCGCGCCAGGTGCTGGACTTCGGCTTGCTTGTCTTCGGCTGGCTGGTCTTCGGCTCGGTGGTGGTCGCGCTCATTTTCTCCGCGCTCATGCGCCGGTGCCTCCGACCGTAATGCGTTCCATCAACAGCGTCGGCTGGCCGACGCCGACCGGCACGCCCTGGCCGTTCTTGCCGCAGGTGCCGATGCCGGTGTCGAGCGCGAGATCGTTGCCGATCGCGCGGATGCGGTGCAGGTCGGTCGGACCGTTGCCGATCAGCATGGCGCCCTTCAGGGGCGCGCCGATCTTGCCGTTCTCGATCTTGTAGGCCTCGGTGCACTGGAACACGTATTTGCCCGAGGTGATGTCGACCTGGCCGCCGCCGAAATTCGCGGCGAACACGCCGTTCTTGACCGAGGCGATGATCTCGCCCGGCTCGCGGTCGCCCGCGAGCATGTAAGTGTTGGTCATGCGCGGCATCGGGACATGGGCATAGCCCTGGCGGCGTCCGTTGCCGGTCGGCTTCATGTTCATCAGACGCGCGTTCTGGCGGTCCTGCATGTAGCCGACCAGAATGCCGTCCTCGATCAGCACGGTCCGGTTGGTCGGCGTGCCTTCGTCGTCGATCGACAGCGAGCCGCGTCGCGAGGCAATCGTGCCGTCGTCGACCACGGTGACGCCCTTGGCCGCGACCTGCTGGCCCATCAGGCCGGCGAAGGCCGAGGTCTTCTTGCGGTTGAAGTCGCCTTCGAGGCCATGGCCGACCGCTTCATGCAGCATCACGCCGGGCCAGCCGGCCCCGAGCACGACGTCCATCTCGCCGGCGGGCGCCGGAATCGATTCCAGATTGACCAGCGCCTCGCGCAGCGCGCCATCGGCGGCTTCGCGCCAGTTCCTGGACTCGATGAATTCGGCATAGCCGGCGCGGCCGCCATAGCCCTTGCTGCCGCTCTCCTGACGGTCGCCCTGGCCGGCGACGACGGAGACGTTCACGCGCACGAGCGGACGGATGTCGCGATAGCTCTCGCCATCGGGACGCAGGATCTCGACGACCTGCCAGGTCGCGCCGAGGCTGACGCTGACCTGCCGCACCCGCGGATCCTTGTCGCGCAAATAAGCGTCGATCTCGGCGAGCAGCTTGACCTTGGTCTCGAAGCCCGGGGCATCGAGCGGATTGTCATCGGCATAGAGCCGCACATTGGTGTGTGGCGGGGGGCTTGCGAAGCTGCCGGAATAGCCGCCGCGCACGGCGGCGACTGCATCGGCGGCGCGAATCAGCGCCGGCAGCGACACGTCGGAGGAATGCGCGTAGCCGACCGCATCGTCCTTGACGGCGCGCAGGCCGAAACCCTGCGAGGTGTCATAGGTCGCCTGCTTGAGCCGCCCATTGTCGAACATCAGCGCTTCGGTCTGGCTGTATTCCAGGAACAGTTCGCCGTCGTCGGCGCCCGAAAGCCCGCGCGCGACCTCGTTGCGAACCTGGTCGCGATCGAGATTGGCGCGGTCGAGCAGGGAGGTCGTGGCAGGGTTGGTCATCTGTCCGTCCATTATCGGGGGATGTGAGGCAAGATAATGGTTTCGGGTGCATTCCGCGAGGGGGCGCACCGTCACATTACGGAAACGATAGGTACGGCTCTCCGTCATTGCGAGCGCAGCGAAGCAATCCAGAATCCCTCCGCGGAGACAGCCTGGATTGCTTCGCTGCGCTCGCAATGACAATCGGGGCAAAGGCGCGCGCCACCTTTTCAGTCGTCATGCCCGGGCTTGTCCCGGGCATCCACGTCCGTCCTCGATCGCGGTGGTGCGTGGATGGCCGGGACAAGCCCGGCCATGACGGCGCTGATGGTGGGAGAGAAAAGGAGGCGCGGGGCGTGTGGCGCCCTACGGCAACTTGTCATATCCCTCGCCCAGCCCGTTCAGGCTGAGCGGGAAGCCGATGCCTTCCTCGGGGGTCTCGAAGATGATGAAGGTGGCGGTCTTGGCGCTGCGGAGCTGGCCGAGCAGCTTGTCGTCCATGACGACCTCGGCGACGCAGCCATTGGGCAGGCAGCGGACGAAGCCGGCGCGGCCGACGTCCTGGTTGTCGAGCTTGAGACCGAGGCCGGAGGGCAGCAGCACGCCGAGCGGGGCGACCACCCGCATCAGCCGGCTCTTCTGGTCGGCGGTCTTCAGCACGATCACGGTCAGGCCGGCATTGGAGCGGTCCTCGGCGACCACGCTCTGGATCAGGGCGCATTGCTCGGTCTGGGCGCCCGGCGGGGTGTCGCAGCGGATCTGCCAGTCGCCATGGACGGAGCGCACCGCGCCCTGCGCATGGGCGAGACCGGGCAGGGCGAGGAGCAGAACCGCAGCCAGCAGGGCTGCGAGGGTCCTGAGGCTGTTAGCCGGCCTTGCCATGCATGTCGAAAGCCCCATCGGGGTCGGTCCCTTTAATCGCTTGGGTCGCTGGTCCCTTCAGGACTGATACGGGAATGAGGGCGGCTTGAAGGCGCTTCCCAAGCAAATCTCGCGCCGCGCCAGCCGTCTCGCCCCGATCCGAATCAGGTTCCGGCGCGGCAGTTGACCAGTGCCTACCGCGGGCAATCCCGCTGTCAAGCCGCGGCATCCCGGGAAACGGTATTTTTGTCTGAACTTACTAGGAAATATCTTGCGGGTGACGACTGACAGACAGGGCTCAAGACTGCATTGCGATAGATCAAGAATTATGGTTTGAGAGGCTTGATTTCGGCGTTCTAGCGATCTGGCCCCAATTCCTCTTAGAGGTATTCTTGCGCGGCGGTTTGTCAGACGGACGAATCGAATAAGCGTTTCCCATCAAGAGGGGGGCGCACTTGGGGTGATTTCGTAAGGGGAGCGCGACGGCATGAGGATGTCGATGGGCCGGGTGGGCCGGCACTTGCTGGGAGTGGCCGTAGCTGGCCTGACGCTGGCGACGGGCGGTGCGGCATTTGCCGAGCTGGGCCAGCCGCAGCCGTGGGAATGGACTCTGCAGGCCTCCGGCTCGCCAGTGATGGACAACATCGTCTGGTTCCACAATTTCCTGTTCGTCCTGATCGCCGCCATCACGCTGTTCGTCCTGGCGCTGCTGGTGATCGTGGTCATCAAGTTCAACGCGAGGGCCAATCCGGTGCCGTCGCGGACCACCCACAACACGCTGATCGAGGTGGTCTGGACGCTGGTGCCGGTGCTGATCCTGGTCGGCATCGCGGTGCCGTCGTTCCGCCTGCTGTTCCTCCAGTTGGACGTGCCGAAGGCGGACCTCACCATCAAGGCCACCGGCAAGCAGTGGTACTGGTCCTACGCCTATCCGGACAACGGCAAGTTCGAGTTCGACTCGCTGATGGCGCAGGACAAGCAGCCGCGGCTGCTCGGCGTCGACAACGAGATGGTGGTGCCCGTCAACAAGGTGATTCGCGTCCAGACCACCGGCGCCGACGTCATCCACGCCTTCGCGGTGCCGTCCTTTGGCGTCAAGATCGACGCCATCCCCGGCCGGCTGAACGAGACCTGGTTCAAGGCCACCAAGACCGGCATGTACTACGGCCAGTGCTCGGAGCTGTGCGGCAAGGATCACGCCTTCATGCCGATCGCGGTTCGCGTGGTCTCCGACCAGGAGTTCGCCTCCTGGGTTGAATCGGCCAAGAAGAAATTTGCGAGCGGCGGCGCCAGCACTTTCGCCTCCGCCGCCGGCCCGACGCAGTAAGCGAAGGGCTAAGGCGACTGAACGCGACTTGAAGGGCGGGACCGCAACAAGGTCCGAATGGGACGCAAGGCAGGATTTGAAAATGGCAACGAGCGCAGCGGCACACGGCGATCACGCGCATGACGAGCACGCCCATCCGACCGGATGGCGGCGCTACGTCTATTCGACCAACCACAAGGACATCGGCACGATGTACCTGATCTTCGCGGTCATCGCCGGCATCATCGGTGCCGCGATGTCGATCGCGATCCGTGCCGAGCTGATGTATCCGGGCGTGCAGATCTTCCACGAGACGCACACCTACAACGTCTTCGTGACCAGCCACGGCCTGATCATGATCTTCTTCATGGTCATGCCGGCGATGATCGGCGGCTTCGGCAACTGGTTCGTGCCGCTGATGATCGGCGCGCCGGACATGGCGTTCCCGCGCATGAACAACATCTCGTTCTGGCTGCTGCCGGCCTCCTTCGCGCTGCTGCTGTGCTCCACCTTCGTCGAGGGTGAGCCGGGCGCCAACGGCGTCGGCGCCGGCTGGACCATGTATGCGCCGCTGTCGACCTCGGGCCATCCGGGTCCGGCCGTCGACTTCGCGATCCTGTCGCTGCACCTTGCCGGTGCCTCGTCGATCCTTGGCGCCATCAACTTCATCACCACGATCTTCAACATGCGCGCGCCGGGCATGACCCTGCACAAGATGCCCCTGTTCGTGTGGTCGATCCTGGTGACCGTGTTCCTGCTGCTGTTGTCGCTGCCGGTGCTCGCCGGTGCGATCACCATGCTGCTCACCGATCGCAACTTCGGCACCACCTTCTTCGCGCCCGATGGCGGCGGTGATCCCGTGCTGTTCCAGCACCTGTTCTGGTTCTTCGGTCACCCCGAGGTCTACATCCTGATCCTGCCCGGCTTCGGCATGATCAGCCAGATCGTGTCGACCTTCTCGCGCAAGCCCGTGTTCGGCTATCTCGGCATGGCCTACGCCATGGTCGCGATCGGCGGCATCGGCTTCGTGGTGTGGGCGCACCACATGTACACGGTCGGCATGTCTTCGGCGACGCAGGCCTATTTCGTCGCCGCCACGATGGTGATCGCGGTTCCGACCGGCGTGAAGATCTTCTCCTGGATCGCCACGATGTGGGGCGGCTCGATCGAATTCCGCGCCCCGATGATCTGGGCGATCGGCTTCATCTTCCTGTTCACGGTCGGCGGCGTCACCGGCGTCGTGCTGGCGAATGCCGGCGTCGACCGCGTGCTGCAGGAGACCTACTACGTCGTCGCGCACTTCCACTACGTGCTGTCGCTCGGCGCCGTGTTCGCGATCTTCGCCGGCTGGTACTACTGGTTCCCGAAGATGTCGGGTTACATGTACAACGAGGCACTCGCGAAGTTGCACTTCTGGGTCACCTTCATCGGCGTCAATCTGGTGTTCTTCCCGCAGCACTTCCTCGGCCTGTCGGGCATGCCGCGCCGCTATGTCGACTATCCCGATGCCTTCGCAGGCTGGAACTACATCTCGTCGCTCGGCTCCTACATCTCCGGCTTCGGCGTCCTGATCTTTCTCTACTGCGTGTTCGACGCCTTCATGAAGAAGGTTCCGGCGGGCAACAATCCCTGGGGTGCGGGCGCGACCACGCTGGAGTGGACGCTGTCCTCGCCGCCGCCCTTCCACCAGTTCGAAGTGCTGCCGCGCGTGCAGTAAGCAAACGCCCGCGGCGCCTGTCATGGGCGCCGCGGCTCTATAGCGAAGCGAGTAGAATTAAGTGTCCGTCCTCGATCATAACGCCATCGACATCGGTCCCCGGATCTCCGAGGCGGAGGTTGGTGATTATATCGCGCTGCTCAAGCCGCGGGTGATGTCGCTCGTGATCTTCACGGCGCTGGTCGGGATGGCGATGGCGCCGGGGCATTTCCACCCCGTGCTGGCGATCACCTCGCTGCTCTGCATCGCCGTCGGCGCCGGCGCGTCCGGCGCGCTCAACATGGCGCTCGAGGGCGATGTCGACGCCAAGATGTCGCGCACGGCGAACCGGCCGATCCCGCGCGGCCGCATCACCCGGCCCGAGGCGATGACGTTCGGCATGACGCTCGCCTTCTTCTCGGTGATGACGCTCGGCATCCTCGTCAACTGGATTGCGGGCGCGCTGCTCGCCTTCACGATCTTCTTCTACGTCGTGATCTATACGATGCTCCTGAAGCGCTGGACCGCGCAGAACATCGTGATCGGCGGCGCCGCCGGCGCGTTGCCGCCGGTGGTGGCCTGGGCCGCCGTGACCGGCACGGTGGACGTCGAGCCTCTGCTGCTGTTCGCCATCATCTTCTTCTGGACCCCGCCGCATTTCTGGGCGCTGGCGCTATTCCGGTCCGATGACTATGCCCGCGCCGGCATTCCGATGCTGCCCAACGTCGCCGGTCCCGATGCGACGCGGCTCCAGATCCTGCTCTACACGATCGTTCTGATCGCGGTGGCCGCAGCGCCCTGGGCGCTCGGCTATTTCGACGCCATTTACGGCGTCACCTCGCTGATCCTCGGTGCCGGCATGCTGGTGCTCGCGATCAACGTCTATATGCGTCGCGAGCGCAGCCAGTCGCTGCGCGCGACCCGCAAGCTGTTTGCTTTTTCCATCCTTTATCTGTTCGCGCTGTTTGCGACCCTGCTCGCCGAGGTCGTGTTCCGAGCGCTTGCTCCGATGGCAGGGGGCGCATGATAACGGAATGGCCGACAAGCAAGATCCAGATGGAATCGTCCTCACCGAGGCACAGAAAAGGAGCCGTCGTCAGCGCTCGATCGCGATCGCGCTCGCGCTCGGCGTGCTCGTGGTGCTGTTCTTCGCCGTCACCATGGTCAAGGGACCGGCAGTGCTAGTTCGGCCGTTGTAGGAAAGATGGATCAGCAACCGACCATATCGCGGGATGAGAGCCGGACGGCGGGAAAGCGCCGTGGCCTTGGTCGCGATGCGCTGGTCGCCTCGATCTGCGGCGGCGTGGTCGCGCTGATGGTCGGCGCATCCTACGCCGCGGTGCCGTTCTATAACTGGTTCTGCCGCGCCACCGGCTTCAACGGCACGACGCAGGTCGCGACCTCGGCGCCAGCCACCGGACCGATCGCGCGCAAGATCTCGGTGCGCTTCGACTCCAACGTCGCGCCCGGCCTGCCCTGGAAGTTCGAGCCGGAGCAGAGCGAGGTCGAGGTCAATATCGGCCAGGTCACGACCGTCTACTATACGGTGACCAACCAGGCCGCGCGTACCACCGCAGGCCAGGCCGCCTACAACGTCGCGCCGCTGACGGTCGGATCCTATTTCCAGAAGATCAACTGCTTCTGCTTCACCGAGCAGACCATGGCGCCCGGCGAGAAGCGCGAGATGCCGGTGGTGTTCTACGTCGACCCGTCGATCGTCGACGACCCCGAAAATGACGGGCTGAACACGATCACGCTGTCCTATACGTTCTATCCGGTGCGCGAGCCGGTGGTGAAGCCGCTCGCCTCGGGCGACGGTGACAAACGCAAGGGAAATCTCTGATTGCCGGGCGCACGTACCGGGGGTTGGATCTAAGGGGATAAGTGCCGGACAGGCACGGGATTGAGGAGACAGACGGCAATGGCCACAGCGCAAGGCAAGCATCACGACTATCACCTCGTCGATCCCTCGCCGTGGCCGGCGGTCGGCTCGATCTCGGCCTTCGTCATGGCGTTCGGTGCGATCGCCTGGATGCACCACATGTTCGCTGCCGCGCCGATCATCTTCGGTGTCGGCACCGTCGGCGTGCTCTACACCATGGCGAGCTGGTGGGCCGACGTGATCAAGGAAGCCCAGTACAAGGGCGACCATACCCGCGTCGTGCAGCTCCATCACCGCTACGGCATGATCCTGTTCATCGCCTCCGAGGTGATGTTCTTCGTCGCCTGGTTCTGGGCCTATTTCAACGCCGCGCTGTTCCCGGCCGATGCCGTCCACGCCACCCGCGATGCGGTGTTCGGTTGCGGCCTCGGCACCCAGGCCGGCGCCTGCTCCGTGCCGGGCACCTGGCCGCCCCACGGCATCGAGACCTTCGATCCCTGGCACCTGCCGCTGCTCAACACGCTGATCCTGCTGACCTCCGGCACCACGGTGACCTGGGCGCACCACGCGCTGCTCGAGAATGACCGTCAGGGCCTGAAGTACGGCCTGATCCTCACCATCCTGCTCGGTGCGACCTTCACCTGCGTGCAGGCCTACGAG
Source organism: Bradyrhizobium neotropicale (assembly GCF_001641695.1). GTDB lineage: Bacteria > Pseudomonadota > Alphaproteobacteria > Rhizobiales > Xanthobacteraceae > Bradyrhizobium > Bradyrhizobium neotropicale. The sequence continues at coordinate 69,964 of NZ_LSEF01000080.1, read as the reverse complement.
TACAGCCACGCGGCGTTCTCGTTCGCCGGCAACGTCTACGGCGCGACCTTCTTCATGGCGACCGGCTTCCACGGCTTCCACGTGCTGGTCGGCACCGTGTTCCTGATCGTCTGCCTGGCGCGCGCCTATGCCGGCCACTTCACGCCGAAGCAGCACCTCGGCTTCGAGTTCGCCGCCTGGTACTGGCACTTTGTCGACGTGGTCTGGCTGTTCCTGTTCCTCTGCATCTATGTCTGGGGACGCGGCGCTGAGACCATGGCCCACGGCGCCCACTGACGCCGCGACGGATCGATCTTGGAAAGGGCGGCCGGGAAGGCCGCCCTTTCGCTTTCCGGCTGCCGGAGTTTCGGCAGAAACTGTGATAGGCTCCTTCATCATGAACGATACGGCCGGCCCCCCCGAGTCCCAGACCAGCGTCCTGCAAAGCGCGCTGCGCGGGCTCGCCTGCAAATGCCCACGCTGCGGCGAGGGCAAGCTCTATGCGGGCTTCCTGACGCTCGCCCCGCGGTGCGACCATTGTGGCCTCGACTACGCCTTCATCGATTCCGGCGACGGCCCCGCGATCTTCATCATCATGCTGGCCGGCGCGATCGTGGTCGGCTGCGCGCTCGTCGTCGAGGTCAAGTATCAACCGCCATTCTGGCTTCACGCCGTGCTTTGGCTGCCGCTGATCCTCGCGACCACGCTGTTGCCGCTGCGCGCGATGAAGTCACTTTTGATCGCCCTGCAGTTCCACCACAAGGCGGCGCCCGGCCGGTTGATCGACCGCGCGAAATGAACGGGACTGCGCGCAAGCCTCGCGTGGCCGGCTTCGCGCTGTTCACGCTGATGATGATGGCATTCTTCGTCGCGCTGGGCGTCTGGCAGTTGCAGCGCCGCGCCGCCAAGCATGAGTTGATCGACGCGCTCACCGAACGGCTCGCGGCCGCGCCGATCGCGCTGCCGCCGCCGGCGCAATGGGCTGCGCTCAATGCCGCAAGCGACGAATTCCGCCGCGTCAGCTTCACCGCGACCTACGCGCCGCTTCCGGATGCGATGGTCTATTCGTCCGGCTCCGCCGTGCGCAAGGATGCCTCCGGCCCCGGTACCTGGGCCTTACTGCCGGCGCGCCTGCCGACCGGCGAGATGGTCGTGATCGATGCAGGTTTCGTCGAGAACACGATGCAGGATCGCGCCATCGAGGACCGCGCGGTGAAGAAGCTCGTCACCGGCGAGCCCGTCGCGCTCACCGGTTATTTGCGGTTCCCCGAGCCGCCCGGCCTACTGACGCCGGCGGAAAATCGCGACAAGCGGCTGTGGTTCGTGCGCGATCATCTGGCGATCGCAAGCTCACTCGGCTGGGGCGCGGTCGCGCCGTTCTACGTCGACCTGGAGCAGCCGGTGCCCCAGAACGGCGTTCCGCGGCCGGGCCCGCTCGACGTGCATCTGAAGGATGATCACCTGCAATACGCCATCACCTGGTTCGCGCTCGCGCTGGCCGTGCTGATCGCCTTCGGCGTCTGGGTGCGAGGACGGCGGCAAGGTTAGGGGCAAGACCAGGTGCGCCGCGGGGATTCTTCGAAGGAACCCCGTATTTTCCGGGGTTTATTATTAAGCCGATATTCACGAGGCTAGCCCTAAGCCGCCCGGAAATTTTCCTCGGCAGAGAGGATTGCGACGTGAGCGATTTTGATCAGATGGGAATCGTCGTCGACTGGGTGGATGCCTGCCGGAAGGGCGACCTTGCGACGCTGCTCGACCTCTATGCCGATGACGCCGAGCTCGAATGCACATGCAACGACACGCGTCGCTATCGCGGCCGCGGCGAGCTCGAAGCCTATTGGGGGGCGCAGCTGAACGCCTTCTCGTCGGCGGGTTTCGGCCTGGAGGAGATCAGCCCACGGCCGTACGGAGTCGATCTCGAATATTCGGTGGCGCGCTCCCTGTGCGTCCGCGTCTCGTTTCACTTCAGTCCGGACGGCAAGATCCACAGCATGCTCTGCAAGCCCGCATGGCAGGCCGCGCGCGACGGCTGTGCATGCTAAAGCGCGATGAGATTGGGATGAATCGTCATCGCGCTTCAGTTTATTGTTGGAGCATGATCTCCGCGCAAACGCGTTCCGCGTTTGTCGCGAGGGAAAACCGCTGCACACTTTTCCGGATCATGCTCTAGCCGGATGCTGGCGCGTCCCGTGCCGGTTCGACCGGCAGGCGGCAACGCACATAAGTGCGCTCGTCCGCGCGCAGCACGGACAGCGATCCGCTGAGCGCGCGCACCCGCTCGTGCATGCCGGTCAGGCCGCGCCCGAACACGTTCTCGGCCGGAAAGCCGCAGCCGTCGTCGGAAATCTCGATGGCGAGCGCGCCGCCATCGACGGTCGCCTGCACATGGGCGCTGCTCGCCCTGGCGTGGCGCAGAACGTTGGTGAGCGCCTCCTGGATCACGCGATAGACGGTCTGCGCCGGCGGCCCCTCGATTTGATCGAGCACCGGATCGAGGGTTGCCGTCAGCTCGATGTTTGGCGCCTGCTTGCGGAAATTCTGGAGCAGCGTCTGCACGCTGGTTCTAAGCCCGAGATCCGAAATGTAGAGCGGCCGCAGCCGGTCGAGGATACGGCGGTTGGCCTGCTGCAGCGCCTCGACCGACAGCAGCACCTGTTGCGTCGGATTTCCGGGATTTCCCGCATCGTTCGGCGCGGCCTCGAGCAATGCGATCGCACCGGCGCGGATGCCGAACAGAAGCGGCCCGAGCTCGTCGTGCAGCTCGCGCGCGAGATCGCGCCGTTCGTCGTCCTGGAGCGACACCAGGCGGTGCAGCAGCTGGCGATTGTCCCGGCTCAATCGTTCGAGCGTGCGCGCCAGCGCATTGGCTTCCTCGCAGCTTTGCCTGATTTCCGGCGGCCCGCCGACAGGAATCGGTTTTGCGTAGTCGCCGCGCCGCATCCGCGTCAGGCCCCGGCCGAGGTTTTCAAGAGGACGTAGCGCTGATCCAGCGAATCCGTATGCGATGATTGCCGTCATCCCGGTGAGCGCGACGATGAAGCAGGTGAGTGCCAGGAAGCCGACCCATTTTTCGAACAGGTCTGCCGACAGGTCGGGCTGGAATAGGATGTCGCCGACATGCTTGCCGTCAATCAGGACAGGCGACGCGGCACTCACGTCTGGAATGGCGAGCAGGTCGGCGAACCATTGCGGGATGCTATGCGTGTCGCGCAACGCATCCTTCGGGGAGGGCGATTGACCCGATTCCACAGAGCGGAATTGGATATCGGAAGGCGCGCCGAGAGAATGCACAAATGCATCCAGCGTCTGCCGCGGGTTGTCGGAGGCGCGCAGCGCCTCGTTCAGAGCCGCAGCGACGATAACAGCCGAGCGCCGTCCCGGTTCGTTCTCGTCGGCCAACTGGCCGGTCGCAAACTCGTGCAGCAGTGCGCCGCCCATGATCAGCGCTATGATGAACATCACGCCGAGCGGGAGGAATAATTGGGTCCTGAAGGAGAGCCGCTGCCACATTAGGTCAATTCTAACGCGTATTGGCGGAATTCTCTCTTTCCATTTGTTCCCGTCGGTCTATGACTTCGTCAAACGAGAGTGCGCGATGCAAGATAGTGCCAAAGCCGCTACCCGGGTGCTGATCGTCGACGACCATCCGGTGGTTCTGTCCGGTTGCCGGACCCTGTTCGCCTCCGACCAGTCGATCCGCATCGACGAGGCGAGCGACGCCAAATCCGGTCACCGCGCCTTTATCAGCAAGCGTCCGGACGTGACGGTCATCGACATCAGCCTGCCGGACGTGTCGGGCTTCGAGCTGATGCGGCGGATTCGCAAGGACGACCCGGACGCCAAGATCATCATGTTCAGCATGAACGACGACCCGGCCTTCGTGGTGCGGGCGGTCGAGCTGGGTGCGCAGGGCTACGTCTCCAAGGGCGACGATCCCAGGATCCTGCTGAAGGCGGTGCGCAAGGTGGTCGCGGGCGACAACTTCATCTCGCCGCAGCTCGCTGAGGCCGTGACGTTCTCGGGCGCGGCGATCAAGGCCAATCCGGCGTCGCAGATGACACCGCGCGAACTCGAAATTCTCCGCCTGCTTGGCCGCGGCGACAAGATCGTCGAGGTCGCCGAGGCGCTCGGCATCTCCTACAAGACGGTCGCCAACACCACGTCCCTGCTCAAGCAGAAGCTCGGCGCCAAGAGCCATTCCGACCTGATCCGGATCGCCGTCGAAATCGGTATGAGCTGATTGTCCCGGCAGGGACCGGACCGGGCTGCTCGGGGCTGCAGCCGGTCCGGCCGGCGGGGATCGGTGCCGTCTCTGGGTTGGGCAATGCGTGGACAAGGCGGACACCGTCCGCCGACACAATCGGCGGACGCCGCCGTTGTTCCTGGCATTGCCCGACGATCGGGAAAAAATGGCAAGAAAAGGGAGTGCCGCGCTCGCTTGCGTTGAGCGCGGCTAAATCTGCATCGGGAAGAATCGGAACATTTGCAGAGGTACGTCGTTTTTGCCCTTGACGATTTGATGACACGCGGGGAAAGCTCGCGCGAGCAATTCAACGGGTAGGCGTCCCAAACGAGGCAAACGGGTCTGCAAGAAACAACGACAGACCTTCCAAGAGAGGGCTGCGGCATCGCCGCAGCCCTTTTTCGTGGGGCGCTAAGCGGAGCGGGAAGCGGTTTCCCGAGGCCGCAAAACACTTTATGGTGCCGGTGAGCTTGTGGCGAAAGAACTAGGAACATCATGAAATCAAAGGCTTAAGGTGCAAGCTTGGGCTTGGGCCGGCCTTTGGAGGGCGGTTTTGACTCGTTATATCTCGACCAGGGGCGAGGCCCCCGAACTCGGCTTCTGCGACGTGATGCTGACCGGGCTTGCCCGCGACGGCGGCCTCTACGTTCCGGTGACCTGGCCGCAACTCTCGGCTGCGACGATCGCGAGCTTCTTCGGCCGCCCCTATTGGGAGGTCGCGGTCGACGTCATCCGCCCCTTCACCGGCGGTGAGATTTCGGACGCCGAGCTCGGCCGCATGGCGAATGAGGCCTATGCCACCTTCCGCCATCCGGCGGTGGTGCCGTTGCGGCAGATGTCGCCGCACCAGTTCGTGCTGGAGCTGTTCCACGGTCCAACGCTCGCCTTCAAGGACGTCGCGATGCAGCTGATCTCGCGGCTGATGGATCATGTGCTCGCCAAGCGCGGCCAGCGCACCACCATCGTGGTCGCGACCTCCGGCGACACCGGCGGCGCGGCGGTCGAGGCGTTCGCGGGCCTTGAGAATGTCGATCTCATCGTGCTGTTCCCGCACGGGCGCATCTCCGAGGTGCAGCAGCGGATGATGACGACGACGGGGGCGGCCAACGTCCACGCGCTCGCCATCGAAGGCACGTTCGACGACTGCCAGGCGCTCGTGAAGGGGATGTTCAACAATCACCGCTTCCGCGATGCGACCGCACTGTCCGGCGTCAACTCCATCAATTGGGCGCGCATCGTCGCCCAGGTGGTCTACTACTTCAGCTCCGCGGTTGCGGTCGGCGCGCCGGCGCGTGCGGTGGATTTCGTGGTGCCGACCGGCAATTTTGGCGACATCTTTGCCGGCTACGTTGCCAAGCGCATGGGCCTGCCGGTGCGGACCCTGCACATCGCCGCCAACGTCAACGACATCCTGGCGCGCACGCTCAAGACCGGGATCTACGAGGTGCGTGAGGTGCACGCCACGGCCTCGCCATCGATGGACATCCAGATCTCCTCGAATTTCGAGCGGCTGCTGTTCGAGGCGAGCCGGCGTGATGCGCCTGTCGTGCGCCGGCTGATGGACTCGCTGAAGCAGTCCGGGCGCTTCGTGCTGCCCGACGCCATGCTCGCGGCGATCCGCGAGGAGTTCGACGCCGGCCGTGCCGACGAGACCGAGACCGCAGCGGCGATCCGCGCCGCCTGGCGGGAAGCTGGCGAGCTCGTCGACCCCCACACCGCGGTGGCGCTGGCGGTGGCCGACCGCGACACCACCGATACGACGGTGCCCGGCATCGTGCTCTCCACCGCGCATCCGGCCAAATTCCCCGATGCGGTGGAGGCGGCCTGCGGCCAGCGGCCGCAACTGCCAGCATGGCTGGATGGTCTGATGACCAAATCCGAACACATGAAGGTGATGAAGAACGACCAGAGCGAGGTGGAGCGGTTCGTGCTGTCGGTCAGCCGCGCCGCAAAACAGGGAGTAGCCGGATGAGCGTCGAGATTTCCAAGCTTGCATCCGGCCTCACCATCGTCACCGACAACATGCCTCACGTCGAGACCGCCGCGCTCGGCGTCTGGGCCGGCGTCGGCGGCCGCGACGAGAGGCCGAACGAGCATGGCATCTCGCATCTGCTCGAGCACATGGCATTCAAGGGCACGACGCGGCGCTCCTCGCGTGAGATCGTCGAGGAGATCGAGGCGGTCGGCGGCGACCTCAATGCCGGCACCTCGACCGAGACGACATCCTATTACGCGCGGGTGATGAAGGCCGACGTGCCGCTCGCTCTCGACGTGCTCGCCGACATCCTCGCCAATCCCGCCTTCGAGCCGGAAGAGCTCGAGCGCGAGAAGAACGTCATCGTGCAGGAGATCGGCGCCGCGCAGGACACGCCCGACGACGTCGTGTTCGAACATCTCAACGAGCTCTGCTATCCCGACCAGCCGATGGGCCGCTCGCTGCTCGGCACGGCGAAGACGCTGCGCGGCTTCAACCGCGACATGCTCCGCGGCTATCTCTCGACGCATTATCGCGGCCCCGACATGGTGGTGGCGGCCGCCGGCGCCGTCGATCACAGGCAGGTCGTCGCCGAGGTCGAGAACCGGTTTGCGAGCTTCGAGGCGGCGCCGGGCCCGAAGCCGCAGGCTGCGACCTTCGGCCAGGGCGGCGCCAAGGTGGTGCATCGCGAGCTCGAGCAGGCGCATCTGACGCTGGCGCTGGAAGGCGTGCCGCAGATCGAGCCGTCGCTGTTCTCGCTCCAGGTCTTCACCAACATCCTCGGCGGCGGAATGTCGTCGCGGCTGTTCCAGGAGGTGCGTGAGAAGCGCGGCCTCTGCTACTCGATCTACACCTTCCACGCGCCCTATAGCGATACCGGCTTCTTCGGACTCTACACCGGCACCGATCCCGCCGACGCGCCCGAGATGATGGAGGTCGTCGTCGACATCATGAACGAATCGGTGGAGACGCTGACCGAAGCCGAAGTTGCGCGCGCCAAGGCGCAGATGAAGGCCGGCCTCCTGATGGCGCTGGAGAGCTGCAGCTCCCGGGCCGAGCAGCTCGCCCGGCACGTGCTCGCCTATGGGCGGCCGCAGACGGTGCAGGAGCTGGTGGCCCGGATCGACGCCGTCAGTGTCGAATCGACCCGCGACGCGGCGCGTGCGCTGCTTTCGCGCAGCCGACCTGCGGTGGTTGCATTGGGCAGCGGCAGGGGTCTGGACACGGCGGTGTCTTTTGCGGAAGGATTGACCCGGGCGCGCGCCAAGGCGCGGCTCCACTAGGAGCTGCGCAAGGGCCGACGCCCCCCCCGGAAGCATCACCATGGCTCTTTTTCGCCTGCCATCCAGTGGACCCGCCGCCCTCGCGCCACGCGGCAACGGGCTGTTGCTGCGCGCCCCGCAGATGTCGGACTTCCTGCAATGGGCACATCTGCGCGAGACCAGCCGCGACTATCTCACGCCCTGGGAGCCGATCTGGCCGTCGGACGATCTCACCCGGTCCGGCTTCCGCCGCCGCCTGCGCCGCTATGCCGAGGATATTGCCGCGGATCGCTCCTACCCCTTCCTGATCTTCCGCGAACTCGACAGCGCCATGGTCGGCGGCATCACGCTCGCCAATGTCCGGCGCGGCATCGTGCAGGCCGGCACCATCGGTTACTGGGTCGGCCAGCCCCATGCCCATCGTGGTTACATGACGGCGGCGCTGCGGGTGCTGCTCCCGACGCTGTTCGGCGAGCTCAACCTGCACCGGGTCGAAGCCGCCTGCATCCCCACCAACGTGCCGTCGATCCGGGTGCTGGAGAAATGCGGCTTCTCCCGGGAGGGGTTGGCGCGGCGCTATCTCTGCATCAACGGGGTCTGGCAGGACCATCTGCTGTTCGGCCTGCTGCACGAGGATTTCCGCGGCTGAACCTGATCCGTCCATGCAGCCAAAGTCTGGGCTTGGGCCGTCCATCCTGCCTTGTTTCCTGCCTTGGGTTCGCCGATTTTGACGATATAACGCGCGGGTCAGCCGGCCATTCGCCGGAACCTTTTTCATGGAGTACAGGCGTTCATGGTGAAGCAGCTTCGATCATCGCGAAATGCGTTGCGCCGGGGTCCGGTGATCGCGCTGGCGCTGTCGGTTGCGCTCGCTTCCGTCTCGCCGGTGGCGGCGCAGTCGCTTTCCGACCGCTTCAAGAGCCTGTTCGGGGGCAAGTCCGACGAGCCGGCCCAGACCAATCCGGCGCCTGCGCCGGGCCAGCCGCCGGCCGACGACGTCGATTGTCCCCAGGTCACGGTGCGCGCCGGCGCGTCCACCTACGCCGCCGCAGCCCCCGGCAAGCAGGCGATCGGCAATGACGTGCGCTTCCAGGCCACGGTCACCAAGATGGCGCGCGAATGCGTCCGCAACGGCGGCGAGATCACCGCGCGCATCGGCGTCCAGGGCCGCGTCATCGCGGGCCCTGCCGGCGCGCCGAGCTCGATCGAGGTCCCCTTGCGCGTCGCCGTGGTGCAGGGCGGCGTCGGCGAGAAGGTGATCGCCTCGAAGGCCTACCGGATCACGGTGTCGCTGCCGGAAGGCGGCAGCGTGCCCTTTACCTTCGTCGCCGAGGACCTGGTCTATCCGGTGCCCTCGGTCGCGGTCGCCGATGCCTATGTCTTTTACGTCGGATTCGACCCGCAGGCGCTGGCGCCCGAGCCGAAGGCGCGCGGGAAGAAGAAGTAGGTCTCTCATGCTCCGACGCGGTGCAACGCGTAGCGGTGCTCCGCAGAGCCGGGGCCTATCCATCGCGAGCCGATGGGTCCGGCTCTGCGTCGCGTCATTTCATGCCGCGCCGCATCCGGGACACGAGAGCAGTTCAGGCTATCACGCATCGCCAACAAAAAAGCCGGCGCTTTCGCGCCGGCTTTTTGATTGGTGAGGGCGGAAGCCGTTAGTTCAGCTTCTGCCGGACCTCGGTGATGCTCTTGGCGAGCAGGTCGTCGGCGACCTGGCCCTTGACCGACTGCGACAGGATGGTCGAAGCGGCCTGGACGGCGGCTTCCGCGGCCGCGGCGCGGACATCGGCCAGCGCCTGGGCCTCGGCGAGCGCGATCTTGCTCTCCGCGGTCTTGGTTCTGCGGGCGACGAAGTCTTCCATCTTCGCCTTGGCGTCGGACGCGATGCGCTCGGCTTCGGCCTTGGCGTTGGCGATGATGTCGGCTGCCTCGCGCTCGGCCGTGGCGCTGCGCGCCTTGTAGTCGGCAAGCACCTTGGCGGCCTCTTCCTTGAGACGCTGGGCGTCGTCGAGCTCGGCCTTGATGCGGTCGGCGCGATGATCGAGCGTCGTCAGCACGGTCTTGAAGATCCCGAGATAGCCGAAAATCACCATCAGGACCACGAAGGCGACGGCGACCCAAAACTCAGGTTCGAGGAACATATCGACTAACCTTTCAGGGACGCATCGACTGCGGCATTGACCGAGGCCGCGTCGGGCACGACGCCCGTGAGCCGCTGCACGATCGTGCCGGCCGCATCGGCCGCGATGCCGCGGACGTTGCTCATGGCGGTCGCGCGGGTCGAGGCGATGGTCTTCTCCGCCCCGGCGAGCTTGGCCGCCAACTGCTCTTCCAGCGCCTTGCGCTCGGCTTCCGCCTGCGCGTTGAGCTTCTCGCGGGTCTCGTTGCCGATCGCCTGTGCCCGCGCGCGCGCCGAAGCGAGCTCGCTCTCATAGGCCTTCAGCGCCGCGTCGGACTGGTCCTTCAGCTTCTGCGCTTCGGCGAGGTCGCCCTCGATCTTGTTCTGACGCGCCTCGATCGCACCGCCGACACGCGGCAGAGCGAGCTTGGACACGATCACATAAAGCACGACGAAGAAGATCGCGAGCGACACCAGCTGCGAAGCATAGGTGCTGCTCTCGAACGGCGGAAAGCCGCCACCGTGGTGACCACCGTCAGCCTCGGTGTGAGCGCCCGCCGCCGGACCTTTTGCGCCGCCATGACTCTCAGCCATGGAGATCTCCTGTTGCTGTCACGCGCGCCGTCCCAAAAGCATGGAACGGCGCGAAAAACGTCGTCCTCAGAGCGGAACGAACAGCAAGAGCAGCGCGATCAGCAGCGAGAAGATGCCGAGCGCTTCGGTCACGGCGAAGCCGAAGATCAGGTTGCCGAACTGGCCCTGAGCGGCCGACGGGTTGCGAACGGCCGCGGCGAGGTAGTTGCCGAAGATCACGCCCACGCCGACGCCCGCACCGCCCATGCCGATGCACGCGATGCCCGCGCCGATAAGTTTTGCTGCTGCCGGATCCATTTTAGACTCCTTGGAAGAAAGATTGGGTTGTGGGTGGAAACTCCCCCGGACCGCTCAGTGTCCGGGATGAAGGGCGTCGTTGAGGTAGATGCAGGTCAGGATCGCGAACACGTAGGCCTGGAGGAACGCGACCAGGAGCTCCAGCGCGGTCAGTGCGACCGTGAGGGCCAGCGGCATCACGCCGCCGATCCAGCCGACGGCGCCGAGCGAGACGCCGAGCATGGCGACGAAGCCTGCGAACACCTTCAGCGCGATGTGGCCGGCCAGCATGTTGGCGAACAGACGAACGCTGTGCGAGACCGGCCGCAGGAAGAACGACAGGATCTCGATGAACATGACCAGCGGCAGGATGTAGCCGGGGACGCCGTGCGGAACGAAAATCTTGAAGAATTTCAGGCCGTTCTTGTAGACGCCGTAGATCAGGACGGTGAAGAAGACCAGCAGCGCGAGCGCCGCGGTGACGATCAGATGGCTCGAGACCGTGAAGGTGTAGGGGATGATGCCTACGAGGTTCGAGACGCAGATGAACATGAACAGCGAGAAGATCAGCGGGAAGAACTTCATGCCTTCCGCGCCGGCGTTGCTGCGGATCATGGTGGCGACGAATTCGTAGGAAATCTCGGCGATCGACTGCAGGCGGCCGGGAACGAGCTGCGTGCCGCTGGCGAGCATCAGGATCGAGATCACCGCTACCGCCACCAGCATGTAGAGCGACGAATTGGTGAAGGCGATCGTGTGATTGCCGATATGGCCGATCGTGAAGAGAGGCTCGATGTTGAACTGATGGATCGGGTCGATTGTCATCCGCGCGGCATCTCTCGGTCTGCCGGGCTAGCCGGCTGGTCTCGGTCTGCCGGCCGGGCCGGCCCGCACCGGCGAGGCCGGCGCGATCAATTCCTCAGGCCGGGCTACGAACCACCGCGTCTGTTTTGACCCGCGCCCGCCGACCTCACCACATTCACCACGCCGGCCACGAAGCCCAGCAGCGTGAACACGATAAATCCGAAAGGCGACGTCGACAGCAAGCGGTCGAACCCCCAGCCAATCCCCGCTCCGACAATGACACCGGCGATCAACTCGGAGGATAACCGGAAACCAAGCGCCATCGCCGAGGCTCTGGCCGCTCCGTCTCCACCGTCACCTGCGGGTTGCTCGGTCTTGATCTTGCGGTCGCGAATTTCGGACAACCGCTGATTAAGATTTCCGAGCCGTTCGGAAAGCGCAGCTTCCTCGGGCGATCTATCGCCATTTCCATTCTCGCCGTGTCCCGTGCCCTGTGTCATGCAACGAAGACCCGAAACGCCGCGGCTGAATGGAAATTACGCCCAACACCCTCAAAAGCCGCGCGGACCATACTGATGGCACATAATCAAGTCAAGCCAAGTCACGATTGCGTCTTGTTCTTCTATGATGTTGATTTGACTAGCGATATTGCCGTGCGCTTCAGCGCTGCACACAGCGTGACGCCGCACCGCAGCAGCTCTCCGCGCGATCCGCCGATACGGCCGCGCTTCAGCCGCCATNNNNCCAGGATCAAACCGGCCGCCGCGATCGTTGATGTCGCAGGCGGGTTTTCCACGGGAAGCCGTGCGGCGTCGTCCGGGCGGGTGTAGGATTGCAGCTATCCACAGGCGCGTCGTGGCGGAGCAGCGCAATGAAACCAGCAGCGACGTCATTGTTGAGGTCATGGTCCTTGAAATGGTCTTTGGCGGCGGCCGTCACACTGCTCGCGATCGGCGGCGGCGGGGTGGTGGCGCAATCCGCGCCCGACACTGAAAACGGCCGCTACACAATGACGCCAATTCCCGAGGGCGTGCTTCGGCTCGACACCCGCACCGGCACGGTCTCGACATGCACCAAGAATGATGCCGGCTGGGCCTGCTATGCGGTGCCTGACGAACGTTCCGCGCTCGACGCCGAAATCGGCCGCCTGCAGGCCGAGGTCGAGAAGTTGAAGGCTGACCTCGCGGCCGGGCCGACCGTGTCGGGCAAGGTCGAGGAGGCTCTGCCGAAATCCGATCAGTTGAAGAAGGGGCCGCCGAAGGCCGCCGAAGGCGACCGCAGGATCGAGATCCCGCTGCCCAGCGACCAGGACGTGGATCGCGTGATGTCGTTCCTCGAGCGGACATGGCGGCGGCTGATCGAGATGGCCAACCGGGTGCAGAAGGACGTGTCGGGGAAGATTTGACGCGGAGCATTCGCGAACGGATGGCCCGCAAACGCGTTCTTCGTAGGGTGGGCAAAGGCGTCCTTGCGCCGTGCCCACCACCTTTTTCACGATTGCGGCAGAAGAGGTGGGCACGGCGCTGACGCGCCTTTGCCCACCCTACAAGAGCGTTCGAGACAACGAGACCCTTTATGACATCGACTACGCGATCAGCGCCATCAACGGCGCAGGCCATCACCATCACCTCGTCGCTGCTCACGGTGCAGACGCAAGGTCGCGGCTTCACCGATCTCACCAGTGAAGCTGCGAAGTTCATCGCGGAGGCCGGCGCCGGGACCGGCGCGTTGACGCTGTTCATCCGTCACACCTCGGCCTCGCTGACGATCCAGGAAAACGCCGACCCTTCCGTGCTGGTCGATCTCACCACCGCGCTGGCGCGGCTCGCGCCGGAGGATGCGCCCTGGACGCATGATGCCGAAGGGCCCGACGACATGCCCGGGCACGTCAAGACGATGCTGACGCAGACCTCGCTCAACGTGCCGGTCCTGAACGGCAGGCTCGCACTTGGCACGTGGCAGGCGATCTATCTCATCGAGCACCGCAGGCGCCCGCACCAGCGCGAGGTCGTGCTGCAGTTCATCGGCGGCAATCGGTAGCCGCCCAAAACAAAACCGGCCGCGGGATCCGCGGCCGGCTTGTATTTGGCAGGGATCGGCTTGTCCGATCAGGTCGTCTTGATATCGACGTCCTTCGTCTCGGGCAGGAACAGGAAGCCGACCACCGCGGTAATCACCGCGAACACGATCGGGTACCACAGGCCGGCATAGATGTCGCCGGTTGAGGCCACGATCGCGAACGCGGTCGCGGGCAGGAGACCGCCGAACCAGCCGTTACCGATGTGATAGGGCAGCGACATCGAGGTGTAGCGGATGCGGGTCGGGAACAGCTCGACAAGCATCGCCGCGATCGGCCCGTACACCATGGTGACGAAGATCACCAGGATGAAGAGCAAGCCGATGATCGCAGCCACCTGCGGACGGAAGATGTCGAACGGGTTCGACATCTTCACGATGCCGGCGTCGCCCGCCTTGGGATAGCCGGCCGCCTGCACCGCGGCGAGGACCGCCGGGTTGCCGTCCTTGGCGTTCGCGTAGGGCACTTCCTTGCCGTTGACGACGACCTTGACCCCCGAGCCTGCCGGGCCGGCGGCCGTCGTGTACCTGACCGACGATTGCGACAGGAAGGCGCGCACGATGTCGCAAGGCGCACTGAAGATGCGGGTGCCGACCGGGTTGAACAGATCGCCGCAGGTCAGGGGATCGGCCACCACCTCGACCTTCGTTGATTCGATCGCCTTCTCCAGCGCCGGGTTGGCGTTGGTGGTGATCATCTTGAAGATCGGGAAGAAGGTCAGCGCCGCGATCAGGCAGCCGCCGAGGATGATCGGCTTGCGGCCGATCCTGTCGGAGAGTGCGCCGAACACGACGAAGAAGCCGGTGCCGAACAGCAGCGACCAGGCGATCAACAGGTTCGCGGTGTAGCCGTCGACCTTGAGGATCGATTGCAGGAAGAACAGCGCGTAGAACTGGCCGGTGTACCAGACCACGCCCTGGCCCATCGTGCCACCGAGCAAAGCGAGCAGGACGAGCTTGCCGTTCTGCCAGTTCGCGAAGGCTTCCGTCAGCGGCGCCTTCGAGCTCTTCCCCTCGTCCTTCATCTTCTGGAAGATCGGCGATTCATTGAGCCGCAGCCGGATCCAGACCGAGATGCCGAGCAGCAGCACCGAGACCAGGAACGGGATGCGCCAGCCCCACTTCGCGAAGTCGGCTTCGCCCGTCGCGGTGCGGGTGAACAGGATCACCAGCAGCGACAGGAACAGGCCGAGCGTGGCAGTGGTCTGGATGAAGGAGGTGTAGTAGCCGCGCCTGCCGTTCGGGGCATGCTCGGCAACGTAGGTCGCCGCACCGCCATATTCGCCGCCGAGTGCCAGACCCTGGGCGAGGCGCAGCGCGATCAGGATGATCGGGGCCGCGATGCCGATGGTTGCCGCGTTCGGCAGCAGGCCGACGATGAAGGTCGACATACCCATGATGAGGATGGTGACGAGGAAGGTGTATTTGCGGCCGACGATGTCGCCGACGCGCCCGAACACGATCGCGCCGAACGGACGCACCAGGAAGCCGGCCGCGAAGGCGAGCAGCGCGAAGATGTCGCGGGTGGCGGGCGGATAATCCGAGAAGAACTGCGCGCCGATGATGCCGGCCAGCGAGCCGTAGAGGTAGAAATCGTACCACTCGAAGACGGTACCGAGCGAAGAGGCGAGAATGACGAACCGTTCGTCCTTCGTCATCCCCCCCGCGCCCGCTTGAGACACAGCAACTGTCGACATGTTGGGTCGCTCCCCGAAATGCGTTTCCTCGCGTCCCGGGTTGTCCGGACGAGCCGGATCAACCTGGGTCTTGCGGTTAAGGTAACATCGGCGTGAAACTCGCCCCAATACGACTTTCGGCCTTGCGCACTGACATTGGCCTGACGCCACGGGTACCCGGGGCCACGCTTTGCGGATTAACCCCTTTGCAGCAAAGGGATAATGTGTACTTGCATGCCACAGCCGGCCGGGAAAGAATTGACCGAGGCGCGGGTCCAGCTAACCGGCCCGTCGAACCACAGAAGAGATCGATGAACGCTCCCTCCACCCATCTCGTCATCGCCGATGATCATCCCCTGTTCCGCGACGCGCTACGGCAGGCCGTGGCGGGCGTCCTGACCTCGGCCAAGATCGACGAGGCGGGATCGTTCGAGGATCTGACGAAACTCCTGGAGCAGACCCCCGACGTCGACCTGATCCTGCTCGACCTCTCGATGCCCGGGATCTCGGGCTTTTCCGGCCTGATCTATCTGCGAGCGCAATATCCTGCGATCCCGGTGGTGATCGTCTCGGCCTCGGACGACAGCGCCACCATCCGCCGCTCGCTCGATTTCGGCGCCTCCGGCTTCATCCCCAAGCGCTTCGGCGTCGAGACGCTGCGCGACGCCATCCTCAAGATCATGGACGGCGACGTCTGGGTTCCCGCCGACACCGACCTGTCGGCCGTGGCCGATCCCGACATGACCCGCCTGCGCGACCGCCTGGTGACGCTGACCCCGCAGCAGGTGCGGGTCCTGATGATGCTGTCGGAAGGGCTGCTCAACAAGCAGATCGCCTACGAGCTCGGTGTCTCCGAGGCGACCATCAAGGCGCATGTCTCTGCGATCCTGCAAAAGCTCGGCGTCGAGAGCCGCACCCAGGCCGTGATCGCCGCCGCCAAGATCGCCGGCGGCCAGTGGAAACAGGGCTCGCCGACGGGGTAAGAGCCGTTCGCTGCTATTAGACCCGTCATCCCCGCGCAATGGCGAAGCCATTGTCGCTGGAGGTGCCGGAGCGTAGCGGAGGCCTCGAAGGATGACGGGACGCGTGAAAGCACGTCCTGCTTCCGTTCCGCCGCTCACTCCGCCGCCGCCACCATCTGCTGCGTGCGCCACTGCCCGAGCAAAGCGCGGAGCGAGGCGGGCTTTACCGGCTTGTTCAGCACCGCGATGTTTTCCTCGCGCGCGGCGACCTGCACGGCAGGACTGCGGTCGGCGGTGATCAGGATCGCGGGAATGCGGTCGCCGAAGCGGCGGCGGATGTCGCGGATGGCGGCGATACCGTTGCCGCGGTCGAGATGGTAGTCGACCAGGAGGCCGGTGACGCGGCGGCCGGTGACCTCGATCGCCGCGATCGCGGCTTCCGGATCGGCCACCGCGATGACCTCGGCGTCCCAGGCCTTCAGCAGCGTGCGCATGCCGTCGAGGATCGCCGCATCGTTCTCGATGCAGACGATCAGCGCGCCCGCGATCGGCGTGCGCGCCAGCGGCGTCGCGCTGGTGACCGCAGCGGTGTGGGTCACCGCCTTTGCCGTCGGCACGGTCACGGAGAATACCGAGCCGCCGCTGGCATTGGCGTCGATCGCGATGCCGTGCTTGAGCACGCGCGCCAGCCGCTCGACGATCGACAGCCCGAGCCCCAGGCCGCGCGCAATTCGCGCACCCTGCTCGAGGCGGTGGAATTCCTTGAAGATCTCGCCGCGCTTGACGGCGGGGATGCCGACGCCGGTGTCGTAGACACAGATCTTGAGCGATTCGCCGCGGCGGCGGCAGCCGACCAGCACGCGGCCGCGCGGGGTGTATTTGATCGCATTGGAGATCAGGTTCTGAAGCAACCGCCGCAGCAGAAGCCTGTCCGACTTCACCGGCAGCGAGGAGGGCACGAAGACAAGCTCGAGGCCCTTGGCGCGCGCGATCGGAGCGAACTCGATCTCCAGCGAGCGCATCAGATCGGCCATCCTGAAGCTCGAGATCGAGGTCGTCATCGCGCCGGCATCGAGCCGCGAGATGTCGAGCAGCGCGCCGAGGATCTCCTCGATCGCCTGCAGCGACTCGTCGATGTTCTCGACCAGCCGCGTCTCCTCGCCACTGTGCTGGCGCTCGACGAGGCTCGTGACATAAAGCCGTGCCGCGTTCAGCGGTTGGAGAATGTCGTGGCTGGCGGCGGCGAGGAATCGCGTCTTGGAGATGTTGGCGTCTTCCGCCGTGCTCTTGGCGAGCGCCAGCTCCGAGTTCAGCAGCGTCAGCTCCTCGGTGCGGTCGCGCACGCGCTTCTCCAGCGTCGCATTGGCGCGCTCCAGCGCTTCGGCCGCTTCGAAGGTCGGCGTGACGTCGGTGAAGGTGATGACGAAGCCGCCGCCGGGCATGCGGTTGGTCAGCACCTCGATCACCATGTGCCGGTCCGGCAGGCGCTCCAGATAGGGCTCGCTGTCGGTGGTGTAGGCCGCGAGGCGTACCTCCAGCAGGGTTTCGCGCTCGGCCGGGTCGGTGGGATTGCTCGCTCCCATGAATTCCAGGATCTCGCGCAAAGGCGTGCCGAACTGGATGAAATGCGGCGGCACGTTGAGGAGATCGCCGAACTGGCGGTTGGAGCAGATCAGCTGCAGGTCGGCGTCGAACACCGCGATGCCCTGGCGCACATGGTTGAGCGCGGTCTGCAGGATCTCGCGGTTGAAATGCAGCGCTGCATGGGAATCATCGAGCAGTTTCAGCGCGGCCTTCGCCGAGACCGTCCGCTTGCGCAGCAAGAGCGACATCACGAGCCGCGAGGAGGCCGCGCCAATCGAGGAGGCAATCAAATGCTCGGCGTGCTGCAACAGCTCGAAATCGGCGGGCGCGCCGGGCTCCAGCCGCATGTTGCGCCGGGCCGCGAAGGCCTCGAAGGAGTGCCGCGCGCGGTCGGGCCCGAGATATTGCGCGACCGTGCTCTGGATGTCCTGCACCGTGATCGTGGTGCGCCAGCGGCGGAAGTTCGGGGCGATCGGCGCGAGCGTGTTCGGCACGAACAGGTCGGCCTGGACAAGCTCGATCGAGGTCGGCTGCCGTGCCAGCGACAACACGACATAGGTGAGGATGTTGAGCGACAGCGACCAGGCGACACCGTGCAGCAGCGGCGGGAGGTCGGCACCGAACAGTGCCTGCGGCCGCAGCGCCTCGATGCCGAACGGGCCGTGCTGCAGCAGCAGGATGCCTGACGTCGAGGAGTCCATGAAGCTCGGCAGGAACAGCGTGTAGACCCACACCGCGAATCCGACCAGCATGCCGCCGATCGCGCCGCGCGCGGTCGCGCGCCGCCAGAGCAGCCCGCCGAAGAAGCTGGGTGCGAGTTGGGCGATGGCGGCGAAGGAGAGCAGGCCGATCGCCGCGAGCTGGGTGTTGCCGAGCGCGCGATAGTAGAAATAGGCCATCACCATGATGGCGAAGATCGCAAGCCGCCGCGAGCGCAGCAGGAAGTCGCTGAAATCGGCCCCGCCGGTGCGCCCCTCGGGCCGGCGCTGCAGCACCAGCGGCACCACGAGGTCGTTCGAGACCATGATCGAGAGCGCGACGCATTCGACGATGACCATCGCGGTTGCCGCCGACAGGCCGCCGACGAAGATCGCGACGCTGAGCAGCTCCGCGCCGCCCTCCATCGGCAACGCCAGCACATACATGTCGGGATCGACGGCGCCGAACGGGAAGCTGACGAGGCCGGCGAGGGCGATCGGGATCACGAACAAATTGATGGCGACGAGATAAAGCGGGAACAGCCAGCGCGCGCGACCGACCTCGGCATCGGACGAATTCTCCACCACGCTGACGTGGAACTGGCGCGGCAGCAGCATGATCGCGCAGAACGACAGCAGCGTCATGGTGAGGAAGTTGCCGATCGACGGCGAATAGTTGATCGTGCGCACCGCCTCCGGCGTCTTCATGGCGCGCTCGATCAGCTCGTGCGGCGAGAACATCCAGAACGTGACGAAGATGCCGGCGGCGAGGAAGGCGACCAGCTTGACGATGGATTCGGTCGCGATCGCGAGCATCAGGCCGTGCTGGTGCTCGGTCGCGTCGGTCTGCCGCGTGCCGAACAGCACGGCGAAGGCCGCCATCGCCAGCGTCACCATCAGCGCCATGTCGCCGAGGATCGGGATGTGGGAGAAGGCCTGGTCCTCGCTCAAGATCGTCTCCAGCGAGGAGGCCACTGCCTTGAGCTGGAGCGCGATGTAGGGCACCGAGCCGATGATCGCGATCAGCGCCACGGTCGCGGCCACCGCCTGGCTCTTGCCGTAGCGCGCGCCGATGAAGTCGGCGGTCGAGGTGATGTTGTGGGTTTTGGCGAGCTGGATCACGCGGCGCAGCACGCCGGTGCCGAGCCCGATCATCAGGACAGGGCCGACATAGATCGCGAGGAAGTCGGTCGAGGTGCGGGTGGCGAAGCCGACCGAGCCGAAGAAGGTCCAGGAGGTGCAGTAGATCGCCAGCGACAGCGGATAGATCAGCCCGGAGGCACGGCCGGGCTTGGCCGGCGAGCGGCGGTCGCCATGGCTCGCCACCAGGAACAGGAACCCGATGTAGCCGAAGGCGGCAGCGATCACGCCCCAGTCGTGCAGCATGGCGAGCGCGCTCTCCCTGGGCGCGAAACCTCGCGCCCGATCTCATTTTCCGAGCAAATTTAGCGCGTTAAGCCGCCGCAAGCGACAGCGATTTTCCCGGGGCGTTTAGGAACTATCATCGAGGTTAAGCCGCGGGCGCGCTGCTCGCACTTACCCTCCCCCTCCAGGGCAGGGCTATCGCATATGGAGAGAGTTTGGCAGGCAGCCTCCGTGCGGCCCATCCTTCGAGACGCCCGCTTTTGGCGGGCTCCTCAGGATGAGGTCTTGGTTTGCGGCAAAATCTTAGACCCTCATGGTGAGGAGCGCCGCCTTACGGCGCGTCTCGAACCATGAAGGCCGAGCGGGCGCCACAAGGGCATATGCGATTGCCCTCCCCTCCAGGGGAGAGTGAAGCAGCCTACTCCGCCGCCAGCGACTTCTCGCGGAGCGGCAGGCCGAGGCGGTCCCAGACTTGCAGCAGGGCTTCGGCGAGCTGATCGATCAGGCCGTCGTCGTGATAGGGCGAGGGCGTGATGCGCAGCCGCTCGGTGCCCTTGGCGACGGTCGGATAGTTGATCGGCTGGATGTAGATGCCGTGGTTTTCCAGCAGCAGGTCGGAGGCCTGCTTGCACTTCTCGGGATCGCCGACGAACAGCGGCACGATGTGGGTGTCGCTCGACATCACCGGCAGGCCGGCGGCGTTGAGGATCGCCTTGACGCGGGCGGCGCGGTCCTGGTGGCGCTCGCGCTCCCAGTTCGAGGTCTTCAGATGCTTGATCGCGGCGGTCGCGGCCGAGCAGATCGCCGGCGGCAGCGCGGTGGTGAAGATGAAGCCCGGCGCGTAGGAGCGCACGGCGTCGATGATCTGGCCGTTGGCGGCGATGTAGCCGCCGAGGCAGCCGAACGCTTTTGCCAGCGTGCCTTCGAGGATGTCGATGCGATGCATCACGCCGTCACGCTCGGCGATGCCGCCGCCGCGCGGGCCGTACATGCCGACCGCGTGGACCTCGTCGACATAGGTCATCGCGCCATACTTCTCGGCGAGATCGCAGATTTTTGCGAGTGGAGCCACGTCGCCGTCCATGGAATAGAGGCTCTCGCAGGCGATCAGCTTCGGCCGGTTCGGACCGGCGGCCTTCAACAGCTCTTCGAGATCGGCGAGATCGTTGTGGCGGAACACGATCCGCTCGCAGCCGGACTGGCGGATGCCCTCGATCATCGAATTGTGGTTGAGCTCGTCCGACAGGATCAGGCAGTTCGGAATGAGCTTGGCGATGGTTGCGATGCCGGTCTGGTTCGAGACGTAGCCGGAGGTGAACAGCAGCGCGGCTTCCTTGCCGTGGAGATCGGCGAGCTCGGCCTCGAGCTGCACCAGCGGATGGTGCGTGCCGGCGATGTTGCGCGTTCCCCCGGCGCCGGTGCCGACGCGGGTCGCGGTCTCGACCATGGCGCCCACGACCTTCGGGTGCTGGCCCATTCCGAGATAGTCGTTGGAGCACCAGATCACGACGTCGCGCTTGCCCTTCGGCGAGTGCCAGACCGCATGCGGGAACCGGCCGGCCATGCGCTCGAGGTCGGCGAAAACGCGGTAGCGGCGCTCGGTGTGGAGACGATCGAGGGCGGAATTGAAGAAGTGGTTGTAATCCATCGACAGACCTGCAGCGGAACCCGGCCAATGCGGCCGCTCATTTTTAGAGCTTTTCCAGCTCCAATGTCCATGTGCCGGCCCACATTTCGGGCGCGGCGACCGGGCAAATTGATAACAGCCAGCCAGCCGTAATTGTTGATTTGGATCAACCGGCTAGCGCAGGCCTGCCGCGCCTGAGGCCGGATCGAACAGACGACGGCGCCGCCAAGCCTGGCATGGACATTTTGTCCATGGCGCCCATCCGTTCATGATTGCCTGAGCGGGCTGAGCCGCCGCGATCCCTCTTTCAAGCGGGATCAGGGCGTCAGCTCCAGATATTCCATGCGAAAGGATGGCCCATGAAGCGCGTGATGATCCTCAACGGTCCCAATCTGAATCTCCTGGGTATCCGTGAGCCGCATATCTACGGCACGACGACGCTCGACCAGATCAGGGCGAACTGCGAGGAGAATGCCGCAAAGCTCGGGCTTTCCGTCGTCTTCCACCAGTCCAACCATGAAGGCGTCATCGTCGACCTGATCCAGTCGGCGCGGCAGGATGCGGATGCCATCATCCTCAATCCGGCCGGCTTCTCCTTCACCTCGGTCGCGATCATGGATGCGATCAAGGTGTTCGAGGGCCCGGTGCTGGAGGTCCACATCTCCAACATCCACGCCCGCGACGAATATCACCGCCACTCGAAGATCTCGTTCGTGGCCACCGGCGTCATCTGCGGCCTCGGGCCCTACGGCTACATCGCGGCGATGCACGCGATCGCGAACATGAAATGAAAGTCTGCTCCCTCTCCCCGCAAGCGGGGCGAGGTGGCGCTCACGTCGTCCTGAACTGGAGCACGCCGTCCTGCGTCTCGGCCGTCAGCCGGCCCTCGACCAGCATGTAGTTGACGTGGGCGACCAGTTCGCCGGAGGCAAAGCCCATCTGGTGTTCGTCCAGCACGTGCTTGTTGAACACCACGGGCACCAACTCCCGCGAGGTCTTCGGCACCTCGCGGCAGGCATCCGCGATCAGCCGGCAGCGCTCCTCGTGGTGATCGGCGAGCTGCTTGATGCGAGTCTTCAGGCCGTAGAACGGCACACCGTGGCCGGGCAGCACCAGCACGTCATAGGGCAGGGTGGTGGTGAGGCTCGCCAGCGAGGCCAGATATTCGCCGAGCGAGTTCTGGTCGGGCTCGACCGCCCAGACGCTGACGTTCGGCGAGATCTTGCTCAGCACCTGGTCGGCGGACAGGAACAGCTTGTCGTCGGCGCAATAGAGCATCACCTGGTCGAGCGCGTGCCCGCCGCCGGTGATCACCTTGAACCGGCGGGTGCCGATCACGACCTCGTCGCCATGCGAGATGCGGCGATAGGATGGTGGCAGCACCGAGACGCGCTTGAGATAATCCTGGCCGCGGCCGAGCAGTTTTTCGGTGAGCGACTCGTCCATGCCGTGACGGCGGAAGAACAGCCGCTGCGCGTTGCGCCGCTCCTCGGTGCCGCGGTTCTGGTGATAGACCGATTGGAGATATTCGACCTGCGACATCACCAGCGGGCAGTTGAACCGCTCGACGATCCAGCCCGCGAGCCCGACATGATCAGGGTGCGAATGAGTGACGATGAGCCGGGTGATGTTGACGCCCTTCAGCGGACCCTCGAACAGTTTCGTCCAGGCTTCGATCGTCTCTTCGTTGCCGAAGCCGGTATCCACCATGGCGTAACCGTCGCCGTCGGCGAGCAGGTAGATGTTCACGTGGTTGAGGCGGAACGGCAGTGTCAGCCGCACCCACAACACACCGGATCGCACCTCCACGACCTCTTCGGGGCCGGGATGCTGTTCCCAGGGATAACGCAGCGCCTCGGCCGAGGACTGCACGCTGTCGGTCTTCGTATGCATGCTACCGGCTTAAACCCACCGGGGACGCCGCGCCAGCCGAAAAAGGGCACTGGGCGGCGTGCATGGTCGTCATACCGGGCCTGATTTTTCCGTCGTATGGGATGGCGTGCCGCGAATTCGCTTACCTCTCCCGCTTGCGGGGGAGGTCGGCGCGAAGCGCCGGGTGGGGGTTCTCTCCCCACAGTGATTTTCTCCGAGAATCTCCGACAATTCCTATGCGGAGGCATCTCCACCCCGGCCCTTCCCCGCAAGCGCAGGGCTATCGCATATGCCCTTGTAGCGCGAACGCGCTCGGGCCTTCATGGTTCGAGACGCGCCGTAAGGCGGCGCTCCTCACCATGAGGGTCTAAGATTTTGCCGCAAAACAAGACCTCATCCTGCGGAGCCCGCCAAAAGCGGGCGTCTCGAAGGATGGGCCGCAAGGAGCCTACCTGCCAAACTCTCTCTCATATGCGATTGCCCTA
Organism: Bradyrhizobium neotropicale; assembly: GCF_001641695.1. GTDB lineage: Bacteria > Pseudomonadota > Alphaproteobacteria > Rhizobiales > Xanthobacteraceae > Bradyrhizobium > Bradyrhizobium neotropicale. The sequence continues at coordinate 46,364 of NZ_LSEF01000080.1, read as the reverse complement.
CCCGCAAGCGGGAGAGGAGGGGGCAGTCCTTTTGCGGTAGGCGCCTTACGCCGCCCGCATGTTGTTGAGGAACGCGTCGATCTCCGAGCGCAGCGTGTCGGCTTCGCGGCGGAGCGCGTCGGAGGCGCTCAGCACCTCGGTGGCGGCGGCGCCGGCTTCGGCCGAGGCGGTGGAGACGCCGACGATGTTGCTGGAGACCTCGCTGGTGCCGCCGGCCGCATGCTGGATGTTGCGGGCGATCTCGCGGGTTGCCGCGCCCTGTTGCTCGACCGCAGCCGCGATCGCCGTGGTCACGTCGTTGATCTCGCCGATGGTCTGGCCGATGTCCCTGATGGCACCGACCGCGGAGGTCGTGACTGACTGCATGCTGGCGATCTGGGTGCGGATCTCCTCCGTCGCCTTCGCGGTCTGGCTTGCCAGGCTCTTCACCTCCGAGGCGACCACGGCGAAGCCGCGGCCGGCCTCGCCCGCGCGCGCCGCCTCGATGGTGGCGTTGAGCGCGAGCAGGTTGGTCTGCGAGGCGATGGTCTGGATCAGGTCGACCACGACGCTGATGCGGCTCGCGCTGTCGGCGAGGCCCTGCACGGTGGTGTCGGTCGCGCCGGCTTCGCTGACGGCCTTCCTGGCGATCTCGGACGAGGTGACCACCTGGCGGCTGATCTCCTGGATCGAGGACGACAGCTGCTCGGTGCCGGCGGACACGGTCTGTACGTTGACCGAGGTCTCCTCGGCCGCGGACGCGACCGCGTTCACCAGCGCGCTTGACTGGTCGGCCGTGTTCGACATGCTCTGCGCAGTCGCCTGCATCGAATTGGCTGACAGCGCGAGGTTGTCGAGCGCGGTTCGCACCGTGCCCTCGAACTCCGCGATCTTCGCCTCCATGCGTGCGGCACGCTCGGCCTTGGCGACCCGATCCTTGTCCTGCTCGCCCGACAGCGCGCGGGCCTCGAGCATGCTTTCGCGGAACACCTGGAGCGTATCGGTCATCGCGCCGATCTCGTCATTGTGTTTCGAGCGCGCGATCTCGGTGTCGAGATCGCCGGCGGAAAGCAGCTGCATCGCGCGCTGCAGGGAGCCGATCCGGCGCAGGATGTTGCGGCCGACATAAAGCCAGACGAACAGGGCCGAGCCGACCAGCGTCAGCGCGCCGAGCGCCAGCATGACGGCGGTGGCGAGCGAGATCTCCTGGCGCGCCTGGAAGGTCGACACGTTGGTCTCCTTCTGCACGCCGTCGACGAGCTGCTGCACGCTGATGCTGAGGCCGACATTGAGCTTGCGCGTCTCGTCCAGAATGGTCTGGCCGTAGTCGACGGAATCGAGCTCCTTCTCACGCAGGTTGAACACGCCGGTCTTGCCGGTGCCGAGCGCGAGCAGCTTTTCGGCCGTCTCGCGCAGCATCTTGGTGCCCTGATTGTTCGGCAACAGATCGAGGTTGGACCGCAGGCGCCCCTGTGCCGTCTTGAATTCCTTCTGGATGTCGTCGAGCTTGTCGCTCGTGTTCGCCGACAGGGCCGCGCTCATGTCGGCGGCTGCGAGATTGCCGCTGGCGACGACGTTGCCGAGCTGGCCGACGGTCTGCGCGGCTTCGGTGGCATCTTCGGCGGAGAGGTTGGCCGACCCGAGAATGGCGTTGACCTGGGTCTGAGCGTTCAGCATCGCCGGACTGGCCGCGCCGACGAACTCGCTCTGCGCGCTGCGCAGGGCGTCATATTGCTTGTCATGGAGGGCGGCGATATCCAGCCGCTCGCGGGCGGCCTTGGCCAGGCTCTGGGCCGCCTCGTTGATGCTCTTGATGGTCTCGCTGAGCCCGGAGACGACGCTCTTGTCGGCGCCGAGCTCGATGATCTCGCCAAGCTTCTGCTGTGTCTGCTCCTGCAATTCCCTGAGCTTCCTGGTGCGCTCGTTCAGGGCGTCCTCGCTTTGAGCTGCAAGCAGCGCCGGTCCCTGTGCCGCGAGACTCGCGCTCAGTGCCGACAATTGCAGGCTTGCGGCAAGGCGTGGAATGTCCCGCCCGCTCAGCTCGGTCATGCGTCCGCCGAGATTCTGCAGCACGAAGCCGGCGCCGGCCGAGATCACGAGGCCCATGCCCGCGATCACCGCGAAGGCGGCGAACAGGCTGAAGCGCACGCCCCATTTCGGCAACGAGAAACGAGGCCGGAAACGGCCAAGGCCCAGACGGATCGCCATCGATATTCCCCCAACGCTCTTGCTTGTTTTCGGGGCGCAGTATCGACGGGGCCGGTTAAAAAATCGCAATTTGCGCAATTGCTTGCGCGCGTTCCGCAGAGCGAAAAAAGCAGGGCGAAAAAGAAAGGCCGGCAATATTGCCGGCCCTTCAATACGGTAAGGTTTTGCTAACCGATCAGTAGCGCGCGACCGGGCTTGCCCAGTTGAAGCGGTAGTTGACGCCCGCCTTGACGGTGTGGTCGTCGGTCGTGAAGTTGCCGGCCGCAACGAGCGGACCCGCGGGTGCGACGAAATGCGCGTCGCCGAAATTGTAGTACTGGTACTCGGCCTTGGCCGACCAGTTCGGCGCGAACATGTATTCGATGCCGGCGCCGACGGTGTAGCCGTTGCGGTGATCGCCATCGATGAGGAAGCCGACCGGCGTGCCGACGAGCGTCACCTTCTCGTTGTTGTCGGAATAGGCGTAGCCGCCCTTCACGTAGACGAGGCCCGGACCCCAGGTGTAGCCGACGCGACCGGTGATCGAGCCGAGCCCGCGCTGGTCGTTGGTGTAGGCAAAGCCACCGGGGAACACCGCGCCGACATTGCCGGAGAGCCAGGAATACTGGCCTTCGAGGCCGACAACGAAATTCGGGTTGAGCTGCCAGTCGGCGCCGACCTGCACGCCGCCGAGGAAACGGCCATTGCCGTTGTTGCCGGTGGAGAGGCCGTTGAAATTGTTGTCGCTGGAGAATGCGCCGCCGACATGCCCGCCGATATAGAATCCCGTCCAGTTGTAGATCGGCGCGACATAGGCCGGCGCGGCTGACTTGTAATAGTTGCGGGCGCCCAGATCGGCACCGACGGCCGGCGCGGCCGCGCCCACCACGAGCAGCGCCACGGTCGCAAACAGAATCTTCTTCATCGTCCTAAACTCCAACACTTCATTCCCGGCAGGCGCGCTTGCCGCGCCGTCGTTGCTTTCGCAGATAGCTTGCTTTTGAAGAAAATGCTGTCACATCCGTGGCACAGCAGCAGCCAACGTAACTTATTGGGCTGTAAATGCTTTTCGTGCTTAATGGCGACTTAAGAAGTGATGAAGGAAGGCTTAAGATTGCAAGCCTCGAGCAGCTGGTGTGCGCCTTTCGTTAACCAAGACGGCGCCGCACCTCGTCGCACATCTGCGCGCGGAATGCCGCGCGCCGCGCCGGGCGGTCTTCCTCGCGCACGTCGTGCCGATCGAAGACGTTGAAGTTGTCCAGGATCGGATGGCGCTCGCTCGCCATCGCGAGCACGCGCAGCACCTTGGTCGCGGACGGCGTCGGGCCGCTCACCTCCCAGCGCCGGATCGTGTCGGCGCCGCCCTTCTCCGGCAATCCGCACAGTTTTGCCATGTCGGCCGCGGTCAGCTTCCGCTCGATGGCGTCGGAGAGGTCGGTGCGGAGTTGCTTCAGTTCGGGGCCTGTCATGTCCATCGCGTCCAGGGAAGTCGCTGAAGGCAATGCACTAGCGCTGATTCGGGTCCATCCGAAGGCGGCCGGTCTCAGCCGCCGGGACCTGCCAGCGCGACGCAGTCGACCTCCACGTCGAACGGTCCGGGCCATGACGGGACATGCACGAAGATGCGCGCGGGCGATTCCTCCTGGAAGTAGCGGGCGTAGACCTCGTTGAATGCGATGAAGTGCGCCGGATCTGGCGTGCAATAGACATTGCACTTGATGACCCGTGCCAGCGAGGACCCCGCCGCTTCCAGGCAGCGCTTCATCTGATCGAACACGATCTCGACTTGTCGCTCGAACGGCAACCGCTTGATGTCGCCTGTATCAGGGTCGAACGGCGGCAGGCCGGACAGATAGACTAGGCCCTCGGCGACGACGACCGGATAGATCGGGCCTTTGCGGCGACGCTCCAGATAGGTCGACAGCGGCTCCACGCGGATTCGTTTCATGCGGCTCCTCCGGATTTGGAAGGCTACGATAGGGCGCGCTCAGCACCGAATGGTTCGGCCGGCGCCAAACCATTCCCGTTGTCGCGCCGGGATCGCCGCGATACGATTTCTCCATGGTCGCGGCGGCAAACATGGTCGAGGTGGCGGCGCTGGTTGGCGACACCGCCCGCGCCACCATGCTGGCGGCGCTGATGGGCGGACAGGCGCTGACTGCGAGCGAGCTCGCCGCGCGCGCACGAATATCGAGATCCACTGCGAGCGGACATCTCGGCAAGCTGGTCGGCGCGCGGCTGCTTCACGTGACGCAGAAGCGCCGCAACCGCTATTACCGCATTGCCTCGCCCCTGGTCGCCAGGATGCTGGAGGGCATCAAGGCCGTTGCCGCGATCGAAGTCCCGCAGCGCCACCAGCCGCGCTCGATCGCCGACGACCGGCTCCGTTTCGCGCGCACCTGCTATGACCATCTGGCCGGCTATCTGGGCGTCGCCATCGCCGACGGCCTCCTTGCCAAGGGGCACGTCGTCCTCACCGATGACGGCGGCGAGCTGACGGTTTCGGGGGCACGTTTCCTCACCGCGTTTGGTGCCGAGCTGGCGCCGAAGCCCGGGAGCAGGCGCATCTTCTGCCGACCATGCCTGGATTGGAGCGAGCGCCGCTATCACGTCGCCGGTCACGTCGGTGCGGAAATTCACCGGTGCTGCCTGGAGCGTGGCTGGCTGAGGCGGGATCGCGACACGCGGATCGTGCGCATCACGCCGGCCGGCCAAATCGGCTTGCGCAGGACATTCGGCATTGATCTGGGCGATGGCAATCGGCGCGGCTTGTCGAATGCGCGCCCCTGAATTCGCGTGCTGATCTCTCGCCGCCGGAAGTCGAGCGCGACGTCCTGTCGGATGTCGCCAGCTATGGAAAGCAGATCGGCCAGATCGCCGACGCGTTGCTCGCCGTGATCGAGCGTCTGGAAACGCATCCCGACAACGTGATCGGCGACGGCAAGGCGGTCGCGGCCCTCAAGGATATGATGCATGCGGTCGCGACCGTGAAGGAGCGGCATAACCGCAAGCCGTGCCGCCCCAAGCGCCGCTGATCACAACGTCGTTGCACTCCGGCACATTTCGAGTTGCGCGGCGTTGTAAGTCTGGCCTGCACGCATCCATTGCATCGATGAGCGGCAGGCGCGCCGACGAAAGGATCAGCCATGACAAGCACCAGACTCGCCATTACCGCAATCATCACTGTCGGGCTGCTTGCGGCACCCTTCGCCGCCGAGGCGAAGAGCAGGTCTGTCCGACACCATGCCACGCGTGTGGTGGCTCCGAGCTACGGGAGCGTCGGAGTGTCCGCAGCAGCGCAACCCAGGACCTACGGCAGCTCCGGACCGGCGATCGGGACGGTCACGGCGCCATCGATCGGCACATACAATTGGCCGTCGGTCGGCGTGACCAACGCCGTCCCCACCTGGAGCAACACCAACCCGCCGATCAGGTAGAGGCTCAGCCCGGCGCGCCAACTGGCAACTGGCCGTTAACCACGGCTGCTTTTCGATCGCGAAAAGATGCTTGCGCAGCCGCCCTTTACTCCACTTTAGATCGTGTTGCTCTAATCGCTGTCATCACGCCTGCCGACGATCCTCCTGACGCGGGTGCGCGACGCTCTCGCGCGAAGGCAGTCTCATGGCCGAAAGAAACTTCTCGGCGCACCCGCTTGCCCGACAGCCATCCAAGATCTGGCTGACATTCTTGATCGGTGTCGTCGCCGCGCTCCTTTTGGGAAGCCTCGTCTCCGACGCTAGCCTGGATGCGCAGTACGGCTGGGATACCCGGGTCAACTGCGCGGCCGTCGATGCACATGCCGCGGGCCTGGATCCGTACTACGTCAATAATCTGAAGGATACGAAGCTCTCCTATCCCTACCTGCCGGTAACGCTCGATGCCTTTCGCCCGATCTGCGCCGGCGGACTCCTTTTAACGCACTACCGAGGTCTGTTCCTGGCGATCGCACTTCTCTGCGGTCTGCTCCTGCCCGGCGTCGCTTCCGGTCGCTCGACTGTTCGGGATGTGTCTCTGCGCGTACTCTGTATCGGCGGCTTCCTCGGCTTCGAATGGACTTGGGCCTCCGGGAACTTCGTTATCTTCACCGGGCTCCTGACCGCAGTATCGCTTGCGCTCCTCCTGCCTTCCGAACGTCCGGCAGGCGAGAGCGAGCTCGACTTCCCATTCCGTCTGCTCGGTGCGGCGCTGCTGGGCCTGCTCCTGTCGTTCAAGCTCGTCTTCTTTCCGGTCGTGGCTGCCCTTTACCTGCTGCCGTTGTCTCGCGCCAGGAAGGTCACCTTGATCGCGACGGCTTCGGCAATGTTCGCGCTCCCCATTGTCATCTCCATGACTCTGTACGCCGATCTGTTCCACAGCTGGCTCAGCGCGATCTCGGGTCAAATACAGGGGCAACATAGCGTCGCCCTGGGCGAGAGAAATCCGTCCTTCTTCGTCCTGGCTATGGATCTGGCCACGCGTCTCGGGTTGGCCGATCAACGACCGGTCGTTTTCGCCTTGTATGCGGCCTGCGTACTGGGCGTTGTCGCGCCTCTCGTCATGACGGTGGTGCGATCGATGGGAGACTACGGGAAGTCCCGCCGCATCTTCTTCCTGATGCGGCTTGATTGCTGGCTGATCGAACACCCGCGTCAGGCAGCGCGGCTGACAGCGATCGCGATGTACGCCCTCTATCTGTGTTCGCCGCGCCTCAAGGAATATGCCTTCTTCGAATTGGCGATCTACGCCGCAGTGTTGATTGCGGGTCTCAGGCCGGCATCGATCGCGATCATTCTGGTCTGTGCCATCGGCCTTCCTGCGTCAGCCTCCCTGTTCGGATACGCCTTCATGGACAGTTTCGGGCCCCTGAGCGCCGCCGTCATTTGCTACGGCACCATGTTGCTTGATTTCGGCGCTGTGCAGGCCGCGAGTTCTGGCGACCGGCTCGCGCCGAGATCGCTGGCCGCATCCTGCGATGATGCCTGTCTCGCGCCAGAGGAGGTCCCGTCTTTGGGCGATTGGCGTGCGCGTCAGCTCGCGACCGTCGCCAGTCCGGAAAGCAGGTAGAGCGCGACCAGCAATGTCCCGACCGACAGCATCGTCGTGATCGAAACCGTGGCCGCGACCAGTTTCTCCTCGACCTTATGCTCGTGGGCCAGGACGTACACGGTCTTTGCCGTCGGCACGGCCGCGCAGACGACTGCGGCGACGGTGTAGAGTGGATTGAGGCCTGAGACGACGCAAAGTCCGTAGACGATCAGCGGCATGATCACCAGCTTCACGGCCGCGAGCGCGAACGATGCCCTGAGGTTGGAACGCAGGCCTTCGACCGACAGACCAAGTCCGATGGCAAACAGCGCGCAGGGCGTGAGCGCGGCCGCGATCATGTTCAGGTAAGCTGCGACCGGCTTCGGAATCGGCAAGCCTGTGATTGCCCACACGAGACCGATGAGGGTCGACAGCACCATCGGATTGAGCAGGATCTGCTTCGCCAATCCGGCGGGGTGCGAAGATCGCCCGTGCGCGTTCTGCCGTTCAAGCAGGATGACCGTGATCGGAAACATCACGGCTGCCACGAACACGGTCGCTACCGCGGCGGGCAGGACGGCAGGCTGGCCGTAGATGGCGTGCAGGATCGGCAGCGCCACGAACCCGGTATTGGTCATCGCCGCGGCCATTCCATGGATCGTGCTGCTGGCGAGATCATGCTCTGATCCGGCGCGAACCGTCAGGAAGACCAGCGCGAAGCAGAGCAGCGAGCCGCCGCCGAAGGCGAGCAGAAAGCGCCATTCGAGGAGATTGCGTGCCGGCTCCTGCGCGATCGTGACGATCAGCAGCGCCGGCATTGCCACGTTGTAGGCAAAATGCACCAGCGCGTCGGCAAGCGAGCGCGAGAGATAGTCGAGCTCCCCGGCGAGCCAGCCGGTGACGATGATCGCGAACACGGGAAGGACGAGGCTGGCGACTTCCATCCGGTTTCCCCCTGCTGCCAAACGGCTGCACGGCAGGTTACTCCGATGATGGATTGTCGTCACCGTTCGATTTGCTTGAGCCGGTCTTGGCTCGATAGGTCCTCGTCAGTCACCACGGCTGTTGCGACGAAGCGGATCGAATCGCCCAGGGAAAGCGGCCGCGCGACCCTAAATTCCCCTGCCGTTCTGTTGACCGATCACGCAGCGCCATGCCGCGAGGCGCTCGGCCGGATGCTGGTTCATCCATTCGGCGAGCTGTGGTGCGCCCATCAGGCAGGACTGCACCGAGACGTTGGCGAAGTCCGAGGTGGTGACAATCTGCTCGTGGCAGTTTGCCGGAGAGGAGAGACTGCAAAGCACGGCGATGATCTTGATCACGCGAGGTTGCCCCCGTCGTTGCCGCTGACCGCCCGAGTGATCGTTGCGCTGCCCTGCTGCGCGCTCGCCGGATCAGCCGGCGGGAAGATGCTGTCGTAGATCGCGCGCGCCTCCTTGATGAGGCGCAGCCGCTCGCGCTCGGACCGCGAGACAAACTGAATAACTTCGCCCATGTCGACTCCAAACATTAGCTGACGTCCATCATGAGATGATGGATATCATTCGATGTTGAAGTGGGGTGTCGCTTGCGGCTTTGAAGCTGTGCGGCGGTCACGAAGGATAAAAAGCCCGTGACTGCGCCGGTGCGCCCGGTCCGATTCGGTCCCATCTCGGTTCCGGGTCAAAGCGCCGCGCAGGCGATACCGACTGGCCTGCGCTTAGACGCAGGTCTCCGCTCCTCCCTTCAGCGTCACGGGAATGGTGAGATAGCGTACTCCGTTGGCTTCGGCCGGCGGGAATTTGCCGGCGCGAATGTTGACCTGGATGGAGGGCAGCAGCAATCGCGGCGCCGAGAGCTTGGCGTCGCGCGCCTGGCGCAGGGCCACAAACTCATCCTCCGTGACGCCCTCCCTGACCTGGACGTTCTTCTCGCGCTCCTCGCGCACCGTCGTCTCCCAGGCGTAAGTGTCGCGGCCGGGAGCCTTATAGTCGTGACACATGAACAGCCGCGTCTCGGGCGGCAGCGCCAGGAGCCGCCGTATCGACCGGTAAAGCTGGTGCGCGTCGCCGCCGGGGAAGTCGGCGCGAGCCGTGCCGTAGTCCGGCATGAACAGGGTATCGCCGACGAACACGGCATCGTCGATCTTGTAAGAGACGTCGGCAGGCGTGTGCCCTGGCGTGTAGATCACCTCGACGTCGAGTTGGCCGATCTTGAAGCGCTCGCCGTCCCGGAAGAGGCGGTCGAAGTCGCTGCCGTCGGTCTTCAGGTCGGTGGCGTTGAATATCGGCCGGAAGATGCGCTGCACGTCCTTGATGTGCTCGCCGATGCCGATTTGGGCGCCGGTTTTCGCCTTGATGAAAGGGGCGCCCGAGAGGTGGTCGGCATGGGCATGCGTCTCGAGCACCCATTCGATCGTGTAGCCTGCTGCTTCCGCGGCCTTCAACATCGCCTCGACCGAGCGCGTGTCCACCTCGCCCGAGTTGTGGTCGTAGTCAAATACCGGGTCGATGATGGCGGCCTTCTTGGTCGCCGGATCGGCGACCAGATAGCTCACCGTGTTGGTCGGCTCGTCGAAGAACGCACGGATGATGGGTTGTCTTGACATGGCTTGAACCTCCTGATGCCACCGGTTCGGTCGGTCTTGACGGATATATTAGCAGCCACTAAATAAGCAATGTCTAAAATAAGGAATCGGCCAATGGCCTCCCAGGCCTTCGATCTGGAGACTTTCGAAAAGCAGGCGGTTGAGGTCGCCGGCATTCTGCGCGCGCTCGCCAACGAGCGTCGGCTGATGATCCTGTGCCAACTCGTCGAATGCGGCGAGAGCAACGTGGGTGCCCTCGCGGAAGCCGTGGGTCTGTCGCAATCGGCCCTGTCGCAGCACCTCGCAAGGATGCGCGAGGAGGGCCTCGTCACCTTTCGGCGCGAAAGCCAGACGCTCTGGTATCGCATCGCCGATCCGCGCATCGAGCAACTCTTTGCCACGCTGCACAGGCTCTTTTGCAAGCCCACCAAGGCGAAGAACTAATTCAGGAAAGTAGAGGAGCTAATCATGTCACTACCCGCAATCAAGCCAGCCGACGCGCGCCGCCTTCTCGACAGCGGCGCCCTCCTGATCGACATCCGCGAAGCCGATGAGCACGCCCGCGAGAAGATCCCAGGCGCGCGGCATCTCCCCCTGTCGAAGCTCGACGAGATCGACCTCGCCGTGCATCAGGGCAAGCCGGTCATCTTCCACTGTAAAAGCGGCGCCCGCACTCAGGCCAACGCGCCGCGGCTCGCCCGGAAGCTCGGCGACGCCCGTGAAGCCTTCATCGTCGAAGGCGGGCTCGACGCCTGGCGCAAGGCGGGCCTGCCGGTCGTGACCGATCGGCGCCAGCCGCTGGAGCTTCAGCGCCAGGTGCAGATCGGCGCCGGCAGTCTTGCTGTCATGGGTACGCTGCTCGGCCTCTTCGTGTCGCCGTGGTTCTTCGCGGTGCCGGCCTTCGTCGGCGCCGGGCTGATCACAGCCGGTGTCACCGGCTTTTGCGGCATGGCCCGTATTCTCATGCGGGCGCCCTGGAACCGCAGCGTGTACGGCTCGCCCGCGCGGGCCGCGTGAGCGGGGCTTAAAATCAGGAGTCGTCCACTATGCTGGCGCTGACCCAAGGTGCGCTCGGCCTCGCCTCCGGCTCGTTGGTCGGATTTTCGTTAGGGCTGGTTGGCGGCGGCGGCTCGATTTTGGCCGTGCCGCTCCTCGTCTATCTGGTCGGCGTGTCGGATCCGCACGTGGCGATCGGCACCAGCGCGATCGCCGTCGCGGCGAACGCCGCCGCGAACCTCGTCAACCACGCCCGCGCCGGCAACGTGAAGTGGCGCTGCGCCTCCGTGTTCGCATCCGCAGGCGTGGCCGGTGCCTTTCTCGGCTCCACCCTCGGCAAGATCGTCGAGGGCCAGAAGCTGCTGGCGTTGTTCGCCATTGTCATGATGGTCGTGGGCGCACTGATGCTGAAGGGCCGCTCCGGCGAGGGCGAGCCATCGGTCCGGCTCAACCGCGGAAATCTGCCGAAGCTTCTTGCCTTGGGGCTTGCCACGGGAGCTTTGTCCGGCTTCTTCGGCATAGGCGGCGGTTTCCTGATCGTGCCGGCGCTCATCGCGGCCACCGGCATGCCGATCCTCTATGCGGTCGGCTCCTCTCTTGTAGCGGTGACCGCCTTCGGGCTGACGACGGCGGCCAACTACGCTCTGTCCGGTCTCGTGGATTGGTATCTTGCCGCGTTGTTTGTCTCCGGCGGAGTTCTCGGCGGGCTCTTTGGCGCCCGCTCCGCCAGCTTGCTCGCCGAGCGCAAAGGTGCGTTGAACACCGTGTTCGCTGCGCTCATATTCGCGGTGGCGATCTATATGCTGGTCCGCAACCTCGGCCTGACGTGATTCAGGCCGCCGGCACGCGTTCCTTCCGCCCCGGCACCGCGGCCAGCAACTCGCGCGTATAGGCGTGCTCGGGCGCGGCGAAGAGCTGTGCCGTCGGCTTCAGCTCGACGATCGCGCCGCGCTGCATCACCGCGATGCGGTCGCAGATTTGCGCGGCGACGCGCAAGTCGTGGGTGATGAACAGCATCGACAGGCCGAGCCGCGCCTTGAGGTCTTCGAGCAGCCTCAAGACCTGGGCCTGCACCGAGACGTCAAGCGCGGAGACGGCCTCGTCGGCGACGATGATCTCGGGCTCGAGCGCAAGCGCGCGTGCAATGCCGATGCGCTGGCGCTGGCCGCCGGAGAATTCGTGCGGATAGCGCTCGAGCGCGCCGGCATCCAGCCCGACCATCTTGAGGAGATCGCGGGCACGATCGAACGCCACCTTCGGCGCGGTCCCGGCCGCGATCGGGCCGTCGGCGATGATGTGGCCGATCTTGCGGCGCGGATTGAGCGAGGCGAACGGATCCTGGAAGATCATCTGGATGCGATGGCGCTCGGCGCGTAGCGCCTTGCCGGACAGCGAGGTGAGATCGGTCTCACCGATCCGCACCGTGCCGCGATCGGCTTCGACTAGCCGCATCACGAGGCGAGCCACCGAGGATTTGCCGGAGCCGGACTCGCCGACGAGGCCGAGTGTCTCGCCCTTCAGGATGGTGAAGTTGACCGCGCGCGCGGCCTCGACGCGGCGGTCCTCGCGAAACCAGCCGCCCGAGGTGACATAGGTCTTGTCCAGGCCGATCACCTCGACGGCCCTGGCCTGATCGTCGAGGGGGCTGCGCGCCGGCGGATCCATCGACGGCACGGCGGCGAGCAGCGCCTTGGTGTAGTCGTGCTGGGGCTCATTGAACACGACCGCGGCGGGGCCTTCCTCCACCACCTTGCCATGCCTGAGCACCACGACCTGGTCGGCGATGTCTGCGACCACGCCGAAATCATGGGTGATGAACATCACCGCCATGTTGCGATTGCGCTGGAGGTTGCGGATCAGCTTCAGGATCTGCGCCTGGGTGGTGACGTCGAGCGCGGTGGTCGGCTCGTCCGCGACCAGCACCGCGGGCTCCAGCGCGAGCGCCATCGCGATCATCGCGCGCTGGCGCTGGCCGCCCGAGAGCTGATGCGGATAGGCGCGCACGATGCGCTCGGGGTCGGGCAGGCCGACCTCGCGCGCCAGCGCCAGCGCCTTGGCGCGCCGTTCCTTCGGCGTGAGCAGGCCGTGCGCCTCGAACATCTCCGTCATCTGGTCGCCGATCCGCATCAACGGATTGAGCGCGGTCATCGGCTCCTGAAAAATCATCGCGAGCCTGCGGCCGCGCAGGTCGCGCCAGGCATCGTCGTCGAGCTTGAGCAAATCGCGGCCTTCGAACTGGATCTCGCCGGAGGTGACGCTGACCGTGTCCGGCAATAGGCCCATCAGCGCATGCGCGCACATCGACTTGCCGGAGCCGGATTCGCCGACGACGCAGACGATCTTGCCGGGCTTCAGATCCAGCGAGACGCCGTCGACCGCGAACGGCCGCTCGGCGCCCTTGGGCAGCGCGATCTTGAGGTTCCTGATGGAGACGACGGCCAGCGCGGTCATCGTCAGCGTCCCTCCCGCGACAGGCGCGGATTGAGCGCGTCGTTGAGGCCTTCGCCGATCAGGTTGAGGCCGAGCACCGAGATCAGGATGGCGACGCCGGGGAACACGGTGATCCACCAGGCCTGGCGGATCACGGTGCGGCCCGCGCCGACCATGTAGCCCCAGGAGATCAGATTGGGATCGCCGAGGCCGAGGAAGGACAACGAGGATTCCAGCAGGATCGCGGTCGCCACCATCAGCGAGGCCAGCACGATCACCGGCGACAGCGCATTGGGCAGGATCTCGCGCAGGATGATCCAGGTGTTGCTCTGGCCTGTGACCACGGCGGCCTGGACATATTCGCGTGTGCGCAGCGACAGCACCTCGCCGCGCACGAGGCGCGCCACCGGCGGCCAGCTCACCACCGCGATCGAGGCCACGATCGAATAGATCGAGGGCTGCAGGATCGCGACCAGCACGATTGCGAGCGCGAAGCTCGGAATGGTCTGGAAGAATTCGGTGAAGCGCATCAGGGCGTCGTCGACCTTGCCGCCGAAATAGCCGGCCATGGCGCCGATCGGCACGCCGAGGACCAGCGCGACGAACGTGGAAACCAGACCGACCAGCAGAGAGACGCGTGCGCCAAAGATCATGCCGGCGAACACGTCGCGGCCGAGCGCGTCGGTGCCGAGCGGCACGGCCGAGAGCGTGAAGGGTGGCAGGAACGGCCGCTGCACCATGCGCCAGGGCGAATTCGGGAACAGCATCGGCCCGAACACGGCGATCGAGATCGCGAGCAGAAGGATAATGAGCCCGATGACGCCGCTCGGGCTGCGCAGCATCGATGTCCAGAACTGTTTCATGAGGCGAATTCGATGCGCGGGTCGACCAGTCGATAGACCAGGTCAGTGATGAGATTGAAGATCAGCACCATGGCGGAGCAGATCACGAAGACGCCGAGCAGCAGGTTGTAGTCGCGCTGGAGGAGCGCGTCGTACATCAGCCGCCCGATGCCGGGCCAGGCGAACACGGTCTCGGTGATGACGGCGCCGCCGATCAGCGTGCCGGAATGCACGCCGGCGAGCGTCACGACGGGAAGCAGCGCGTTGCGCAGCACGTGGCGGCGCTGGATCACGGCGTCGGAGAGGCCCTTGGCGCGCGCGGTCTTGACGAAGTCGAGCCGCTTCACTTCCAACATCGAGGCCCGCGTCATGCGGGTGTAGGTCGCCATGAAGAACAGGCCGAGCGTCATCGCCGGCATGATCAGGTGCTTTGCGACGTCGATCACACGGGCAAAGCCGGTGTAGTTGCCGCCGACCGTCTCGTAGCCGAAGCTCGGCAGCCAATCGACCGTGACGGAGAACAGCAGGATGCCCATCAGCGCCACCCAGAACAGCGGCATGGCGTAGAAGATCAGCGCGAAGATCGTGACGGCGGTATCGAGCCAGGTGCCGGCGAAGCGCGCGGCGCAAGTGCCGAACAGGATGCCGAGCGTGAGCGAGATCGCGAACGCCGTCAGGGTCAGCAGCAGCGTCGCCGGCAGCCGCTCGAGGATCAGCTTCGACACCGGCGCCTGCTGGCGGAAGGAGAAGCCAAGGTCGAGGGTGACGATGCCCTTGACGTAGATGAAGAGCTGCTCGGGCAGCGGCTTGTCGAGGCCGAATTTCTCCCTGAGCTGCTTGACGAAGACCTGGTCGCTGGCCCCAGCCTCGCCCGCCATCACGACCGCGGGGTCACCGGGCGCAAGCCGGATCAGGACGAAATTGAGGACGACGATCGCAAGCAGGACGATCACGCCCTTGAGGACACGCTGAGCGATGAAGGAGAGCATCTTAGAGAATCTTATGGGGTGACGTGACCTTTAGCCATTGATGCGGTGCGCTCCCTCGCCCCGCTCTTGCGGGGAGAGGGTTGGGGAGAGGGGCCTCTCTCCACGCATGAGAATGCTGATGGACCTGTACCCCCTCACCCGCCGCGCTCTCCGAGCGCGTCGACCTCTCCCCGCATCCGCCTTCGCTTAAGCTTCGGGGGACAAGAGCGGGGAGAGGTGAAGTCGAGTGCGCCCTCACTTGTCGAGCCATGCGTCCTTGAAGCCGTCATTGACGCCGATGGCGGTGGTGATCAGGTTCTTGACCTTGCAGTGCGTGATGGTCGGGAATTGCAGCTCGAGCATCCAGGCCACCGGCACGTCCTCGACCAGGATCTTCTGCGCCTTCTCGTAAATCTCCTTGCGCTTGGCGTCGGGCGTCGCGACCGCGCCGTCGGCGAAGAGCTTGTCGATCTCCGGATTGGAGTACCCTTCGACATTGTTGAACACCTGGCCCTTGGCAATCGCGCTGGAGACGTAGTTGCGCCCCACCCCGAGCGCGGGATCGCCGTACTGGTAGAGATAGGTGAAGGCGATGTCGTAATCCCAGTCGCCGATCTTCTGGTTGCCGCCGGCAACATCGGTTGCGATCGTCTCGATGTTCATGCCGACGTCCTGGAGATTCTGCTTCACGGCCTCACCCCAGCGCTGCCAGGTCTCGCCGTAGGCGAGGGGGAGCAGGCGGATCTTCTCGCCCTTGTAGCCGGCCTCCTTCAGCAGCGCCTTGGCCTTCGCCGGGTCATATGGATATTTCGGCACGTCGTCGGTGTAGAACCTGATGGTCGAGGCCGACGGCCCAGTGGCAACCTTGCCCAGCCCGTTCCAGATCACGTCCTTCGCAAAGTCACGATCGATCGCATACAGGATCGCCTGCCGCACCCGCTTGTCGGCGAGCGGACCCTGGCGGTTGTTGAGCCACAGCCAGGCCAGCGGCGAGAAGAACTCCCAGCCGGCGCCGGTGACGCAGGTGTCCTTCAGCTTGGACAGCCGCGGCACGTCGAAATTCTCGACCGAGCCACCGGGCAGCACGTCGACCTTGCCGGTCTCGAACGCCACCGAGCGCGCGGCGGCGTCCGGGATGATCTGCCAGTAGATCTCGTCGAGATGGGGCTTGCCCTTCTCGTAGTAGTTCGGATTCCTGACCAGGCGAATGAACGAGCCCTTCTGCCACTCCTTGAACATGAAGGGGCCGGTGCCGACCGGCGCGTTGTTGTAGGGATTGGTCTTCCAGTCGGTGCCTTCATAGAGATGTTTTGGCACCATCGGCATCGAGCCGACCTCGAAGATGCCGAGGAACGGACCGAACGGCTGCTTCAGCGTGAACACCACCGTGGTGTCGTCGGGCGCCTCGACCTTGTCGACCTGCCCGAGATTGTTGCGGGCGCGGGCATGCGTCTGTTTCAGCATCTCGACCGAGAACAGCACGTCGGCGGAGGTGAAGGGCTTTCCGTCATGCCAGGTCACGCCCTTCCTGAGCCTGAAGGTGTAGGTCTTGGCGTCCTCGCTGACGCTCCAGCTTTCGGCGAGCTCCGGCTGCGGCTCGAGCTTGGGGCCGTAGCGGAGCAGGCCTTCGAAGATATTGCCCGACACCATCTGGGTCGGGCCGTTCTGGATCATCGCAAGCATCAGGCCGGGCGGCTCGGGCTGGATCACCGCATTGATCACGCCTCCCGTCTTCGGCTCTTGCGCCAGCGCCGAGGCCGTCAGGCCGCAAGCCAGGAGGAGACCAAGCAACACTCGTTTCGGCATGTCGTATCTTTCTCAAGCGAGACCAGCCGTAGACGCGCAAAGCTACGGCCGGCCCATCCCAGTCCCCATCCGATATCGAGGCTCACATGGTCCCGTTCGGCGCCGCAAGATGAAAGTCGCGACAGCGATCGCACAAAAAATGTACAGCGCGTCCTGTTTTCACTTGATTCATTCGCTTGTCACGGAGACAAGTCGGCCATGGACAATGCGACGCGCTCCGAACGATCCCGCAATGCTGCGCTCGAAGCGGCGATCGCGATCATCGCGCGCGACGGGCCCGGCCGGCTGACGCTCGATGCCATCGCGCGCGAGAGTGGCCTCAGCAAGGGCGGCGTAATGCATCAGTTCCGCACCAAGGAAGCGGTGCTGAAGGCACTGCTGGAGCGGCAGATGGCGTATTTCGAGGAGTTCTCGACCGGCTACATGGCGAAGGTGAGTGAGACCTCCGCGAATCCCAATTTGGCGACTCAGCTCGCGACCGTGCGCGAAGCGGCAACCTCGCCGAATTCCGCCGCGCTGGCACTGGTTGCCGCCATGGTCGAGAATCCCCGCCTGATGGCGCTGCCGCGCGAGCGCGAGATGGAGAGGATGGCGGCGATCAGGGAAGAGGCCGCCGACCCGGATCTCGCGATGCTGCGCTGGGCCGGAGCGATGGGACTGCTGCTGAGTTCGTTGTTCGGTATGTCGCCGCTCAGCAAGGACGAGCATCAGCGCCTTTTCGCGCGCCTGCTCGACGACAGCCAGTGGGGCGCGCTGGAAAAGCCCGCGAAATCACGCACCGCCAAGGCCGGCGCCCCGGCGCTGAAGCGCGCGACGGCGCGCAAGCGCGCCTGATTCGTCGTTAACGATCGTCCACCGGTCACTGCCCAAATCCGCGCCTGCGGCCAAATGCGCCAGGCCTTTATTACAAACCAACTGGTCGGTTTTATAGACAGGGGCACTGAGGCGGCCCAAGGCATCCGAGATGGCCCCGGACGATGCCTTCGGGCCGGCGATGGTGAGCCCCGCAGCCGCGTCTGGTCCCGTACGCGGCTGCGGTCGCCATCGCCTGACCCGAAAAGCCGCAAGAGGAGTCTAGAATGGATCGCTCGATCGCCCTGCGCGGTCTGGGAATGCTGCTGCTGTGCGCCGTCGTGGTCGGCTGCGCTTCGGTCGCGCCCGTGCCCTATTCGGAGATGGCATCATCGGCCTACATGGCGCCGGACAAGTCGGACGCCTCCGGCCGCGTGCCCTACCGCTATTCCACCGCGGCCGACTGGCGCGCTTACAACAAGGTCATCCTCGAACCCGTCGTGATCTACCGCGGCAGGGATCATCAGTTCGGCGACATGTCCGACAAGGACAAGGCGACACTCGCCGCCTACATGCAGACCCGCTTCGCCGACCGGCTGCGCGGCCGCTTCGCGCTCGTGCGCGAGCGCGGCCCGGGCACGCTGCGGATCAGGCTGACGCTCACCGGTGCCGTCGCCAATACGCCGGTGCTCGGCACGCTCTCCCGCTTCGATCTCGCCGGCGCCGTCTATAACGGCGTGCAGGCCGCGCGCGACGGCGAGGGGATGATGACCGGCTCGGTCGTCTACGGTGTCGAGATCTTCGACGCGACGACCTCGCGCCTGCTCAGCGCCTACGTCACCAAGCAATATCCGGCCGCCTACGACATCAAGGCCAGCGTCGGCTCGCTCGCGGCCGCCACCGCCGGCGTCGACAAGGGCGCCGATGCGCTGCTCGCGCAGTTGAACTGACGCGCAATCCCTCCAACGAAAGGTGTCGCAGATGAACTTCCTCCTTCGCTTCGCCCTGCGCGTCGCGATCACCATCATCATGATGAGCTTTGGCGGCCGCGCGGGAGCGGCGACGCTTGCCGATCCCACGGGCACATGGCTCGTCGAAGACGGTCGCGCACGCGTCAGGCTCGAACGCTGCGGCGCATCGCGCGATCGCATCTGTGGCTTCATCGTCTGGATGAAGGAACCGGTCGACAAGCGCGGCCAGCCTTATCGTGACAGCGAAAATCCAGATACCGAAAAGCGCGCCCGCGCGCTGCTCGGTCACCAGCTCATCATGGGACTGCAGCAGACGCCCGAGGGTCGGTTTGCCGGCGACATCTACAACGCCGAGGACGGCAAGCTCTATTCGGTCTCGCTGTGGCGCGACGCCACCGACCGCCTCAAGCTCAAGGGCTGCCTGATCAGGCTGTTGTGCCAGACCCAGACCTGGCGGCAGACCCTCGACGTGCTGCCCGGCCAGCTCGTCGGCCTGACCGGCGATCTCAACGGCCCCCGCGCAGACAAGGAATGGGCGGCCATGCCGGCCCCGAAGCCGACCCAGGCCAAAGCGAAGTAGAGGCGAAGTAGCCGCCATCTTCAGGCGCCTTCAGCGCCTGACGTGAACATCATCGATGTCTGTGCATTCCGGCCGGGAATAAACGTGCCCGATTCGCGATAGGTCAGAAGCGGGTCCGGATTTGATCGGGATCAAAGCCAACCCGCCGCTTTTGCGATCCACTGGCAACTGGCGGACGAGGAGCTGCGCGTCCGGTCCCCGGCCCTGAGACGATCGATGGACAATCACGCGACAACTACGCCTGCGGGCGATGCCAGCGACGTCGAGATTGAGGCGTCCGGCCTGCACCTGCCCGCGGATGACGGCATGACGCGCTGCGCGCAATTGCTGTGCGATGCGGGCCTGCGTCTGACGCGCCAGCGTCTGCTGCTCGGGCGTCTGCTGTTTCTCGGCGGCCATCGTCACGTCACCGCGGAACAGCTTTATGAGGAAGCTGTCGCCTCCGATATGCGACTGTCGCTGGCGACCGTCTACAACACGCTGAATCAGTTCACCGATGCGGGCCTGTTGCGCCGGATCGCGGCCGACGGCATCAAGTCGTTCTTCGACACCAATATCAGCGTACATCCGCATTTCTATCTGGAGGGTGAGGACATGCTGGTGGATGTCCCCGGCGGGCTCACTTTCACGCGAGTGCCGGAGCCGCTTCCCGGCCACGAGATCGCGCGGCTCGACGTCATCGTCCATCTGCGCAGGAAGACCGCGTAGCGGTGTCGGCCGCACCTCACGTCAACCCCGCGCGCCGAAACCCTTCCAGATAGTGCTCGCGGTCGGCCGCGTTCCTCCATGGCAGCTGCGTCGCGATCCAGTCGAGCGAAATGTTGGGCTGGGTGCGGCGGAGCTCGCGCAGCGCCACCTCCGCGAGCGCGACATCGCCGGTCATGCCGGCGGAGACCGCGAGCACGCGATAGGCGCCGGTGAGGTCGCCGCGATGGCGGATCGCCTCGCGCGCAAGCGCGATGGCCTCGTCATAACGCCGCTCGGTGAAGCGCGCATAGCCGGCGATGCCGTGATAGATCGCCAGCGATGGATCGCGCGGTGAGAGCCTGATCGCCTTCTGCGCGGCCTCGAATGAATCGCCGGAACGGCCGGCATAGGACAGCGCCAGCGCGTAATAGCCCTGCGCCAGCGAGAAGTTCGGATTGAGCGTGAGCGCCTGCTCGAACTCGGACAGCGCGTCAGCGAGCCTGCGCGTCGAGAAGAAGACGCTGCCGAGCGCGGTATGCGCCCAGGCATCCTCATGGTCGCAGCGCACCGCGGCGAGCGCGGCGGCTTCCGCGACCGGTGCCGCCTTGGCGAGCTCGGCCCAGCCGAGATGCACGCCGAACATGTGGCTCGCCGCCAGCACCGACAGCGCCTGGCCGTAAGCCGGGTCGATCGCGATCGCGCGTTCGAGCAGCGCCTGCGCCGCGATGTGGTCCTGCCGCGTCACGCGCCAGTAGTGCGACAGCGCCCGCATCACCAGGTCCCAGGCATCGAGGCTGGCCGGCGGCTTGCGATGCGCGCGAAAATTCTCCGCCGCATGGATCTGCGGCTCGATCGCCGCGACAATCGCATTGGTGATCTCGTCCTGCACGGCGAAGACGTCGACGAGCTCGCGGTCGTAGCGCTCGGCCCAGAGATGGCTGCCGGTGGTGGTGTCATTGAGCTGCGCGGTGATCCGCACGCGGTTGTCCGCCTTGCGCACGCTGCCTTCGACGACGTAACGGACGCCGAGCTCCGCGGCGATCTGCCGGATATGGACCGCGCGCCCCTTGTAGGTGAAGGACGAATTGCGGGCGATCACCAGGAACCAGCGCTGCTTGGACAGCGCGGTGAGGATGTCCTCGCTGATGCCGTCGCCGAAATATTCCTGCTCGGGGTCGCCGCTCATGTTCTCGAAGGCGAGCACCGCGATCGCCGGGCGGCCGGGCGCCGGCCGCGCGGATGCGGATCGCGCCTCGGCCGGCGCGGGCGAGGGCGCGGTTTCCTCCACGACGTCGCCGATGAAGCGAAAGCCCTTGCGCGGAACCGTCTTGATCAGCCGTTGCGCCGCGCCATCGTCACCAAGCGCCTTCCGCGCGGCGTTGATGCGGCTGTTCAGGGCGGAATCCGAGACGACGCGGTCGTCCCAGACATGCCGGATCAGGTCATCCTTGCTGACCACGCGCGCGCGCTCAGTGACGAGATAGAGCAGCAGATCGAACACCTGCGGCTGCAGCGGCACGGCGGCGCCGTCGCAGGTCAACTCGCGACGGTCAGCATCGAGGACATTGTTTTCGAGGCGAAATCGCACGGCTCTGTCGTCTCAAGCAAAAATCAAAGTCGTCTCAGGCTAAAATCAATCGTCCGCAAAAGCTTAGACCCGTCCAATGCGGCATGGTGCAGCGACCAAATAGTGCCGGCAACCCGGCACAACGGAGCTGTCTATGACCCAAATTGATCACCAGGTGCATTCTATCGGCCCGGAGATTGCGGGCCCGCGGATATTCAAATTCTTCGCCTTTCTGTACGGAATTGCGGCCTATCTCGTGTTTTTCGTGACCATTCTCTATGCCATCGGCTTCGTCATGGGGCTGGTGGTGCCCAAGAGCATCGACACCGGAACCGACGCGTCCGCGGCAGAGGCCGTCATCATCAATCTCCTCCTGATGGCGCTATTCGCCGTTCAACACAGCGTGATGGCGCGCCAGCGCTTCAAGGCGTGGTGGACGCAGGTGATCCCGAAGGCCGTCGAGCGCAGCACCTATGTGCTGCTGGCGAGCCTGTCGTTGCTCCTTCTGTTCTGGCAGTGGCGTCCGCTGCCCGCGATCGTATGGGATGTCCAGGATCCCGATCTCGCCGTGACGCTGGTCACGGTCTCGTTCGCAGGCTGGGTGCTAGTGTTCACGTCGACTTTCGTGATCAATCATTTCGAGCTGTTCGGGCTGCACCAGGTGACCAATCATCTGCTCGACAAGGAAGCGCCGCCGCCGCGCTTCCGGACCCCGCTGTTCTACAAATTCGTCCGCCATCCGATCTACCTCGGCTTCATCATCGCGTTCTGGGCGGCGCCGACCATGACCGTGGGCCATCTGCTGTTCGCGGCCGTGACCACGCTCTACATCCTCGTCGGCATCGCGCTGGAGGAGCGCGACCTCGTCGCCCTCTTCGGCGACGAGTACCGGCAGTACAAACAACGCGTGTCGATGCTTATTCCCTGGCGCAGATCGGCGTAAGCTTGAGATGCGGGCGGCGCCACTTCGCCTCTCCCCGCCTGCGGGGAGAGGCCGACGCGCGCCGAGCGATGCGAAGCATCGTCCGGAGCGCGGCGGGTGAGGGGGAGCCACCGCGAGTTCCTCTGCCCCCGTCACTGCGGAAGCAGGCCCTCGCCCCGACGCTCTCAGCGCGAGCGAAGCTCGTCGCGGCCCCGTAAGGACGGGGAGAGGGCTAGAAGCAGATTGCTCGCCTCACGAATTTCAGTTTCACCCAAGGAGAAGATAAAGATGAAACATGTCGGAAATTGCTTCTGCGGCGCTGTTACGGTCGAGGTCACGGGCGCGCCGGAGGCGATGGGCTATTGCCATTGCCGCTCCTGCCGCTCGTGGTCGGGTGGGCCGGTCAACGCCTTCAGCCTGTGGAAGCCGGAAGCCGTGCGCATCACGGCCGGCGCCGAGAACGTCGAGACCTACGCCAAGACGCCGCTCAGCCAGCGCAAATGGTGCAGGAAGTGCGGCGGTCATCTCATGGCCAACCATCCGCCGCTCGACATGATCGACGTGTTCGCCGCCACCATTCCCACGCTCGCCTTCGCGCCCGGCGTCCACGTCAATTATGCCGAGGCCGTGCTCCCGATGCGCGACGGCCTGCCCAAGCTGAAGGATTTTCCCGCCGAGTTCGGCGGCAGCGGCGAGACGATGCAGGAGTAGGGGCGCTCTCACCCTCCCCTGGAGGGGGAGGGTCGACCGCGCGAAGCGCGGGCGGGGTGGGGTGATCTCTCCACGTCGGCAGTGTTCGATGCGGGGGGACCGTCACCCCGCCCCGTTACGCATTCCGCTTCGCTTCATGCGCAACGACCCTCCCCCTCCAGGGGAGGGTGAACCAAGCACCAACACCTACCTCAATCCCGCGCGCCGGAATCCCTCGAGATAGTGCTTGCGGTCCTTCTCCTGCTGCATCGGGAGCTCGTTCATGATCCAGCCGAGCGAGATGTTCGGCTGGGCGCGGCGCAAGCCCTGCAGCGCGGAGGCGGCGAGCTCGCGATTGCCGAGCATGCCGGCCGAGGCCGTGAGCACGCGATGCGCGCCGACGAAATCGCTGCGCTGCCTGAGCGACTCGCGCGCCATTTGAATGGCCTCGTCATAGTTGCGGCCGATGAACTGGGCGTAGGCGGCAACACCGCAATAGATCGCCGCGAACGGGTCGCGCGGGCTCAGCCGCAGTGCGCGGCGGGCTGCGGCATCGCCGTCCTGCCAGCGGCCGGCGTAGCACAGCGTGACGCCGTAGAACGCGTGCGACATCGCGAAATTCGGGTTGAGCCGCAGCGCCAGCTCGAATTCGGCCAGCGCGTCGTCGAAGCGGCGGCGGAACAGGTAGGTGTAGGCGAGGCCGTGATGGGCCCAGGGATCGTCGCGGTCGGCCGCGACCGCCGCCAGCGCGGCGCGTTCGGCGATCGGGATGGTCGCGTCCATGTCGGCCCAGCCCATATGCGCGCCGAACATGTGGCTGGTCGCGAGCAGGCCGAGCGCCTTGCCATAGGCGGGGTCGATCGCGATCGCGTCCGCGAGCAGCGTCTGCGCAACCGCATTGTCCTCGCGCGTGATGCGCCAATAGTGCGACAGCGCACGCATCAAGAGGTCCCAGGCATCCAGGCTGCCCGGCGGCTTCTGCTGTGCGCGAAAGCTTTCGGCGGCGTAGAGCTGAGGCTCGATCGCCGAAACGATCGCCTCGGTGATCTCGTCCTGGACGGCGAAGACGTCGGCAAGGCCGCGGTCGTAGCGCTCGGCCCAGAGATGGCTCCCGGTCGAGACGTCGTTGAGCTGCGCCGAGATCCGCAAGCGCTCGCCGCTCCGGCGCACGCTGCCTTCGACCACGTAGCGTACGCCGAGCTCGCGTGCGATCTCGTGGATGTGCACGGCGCGGCCCTTGTAGACGAAGGACGAGTTGCGCGCGACGACGAAGAACCAGCGTAGCTTCGACAGCGCGGTGATAATGTCCTCGCTGATCCCGTCGGAGAAATAGTCCTGTTCGCGATCCCCGCTCATGTTGGTGAAGGGCAGCACGGCTATCGCGGGCCGGTCGGGCAGCGCCGGCGCGGCCTGCGCTTGTCCGGGTTCCCGGCCGGGTTCCAAGGTCATCGTGCCCGCCTTCATCGCGACGTCGCCGACGAAGCGAAAGCCCTTGCGCGCGACGGTGCGGATCAGCGCCTGACTCGCGCCGTCATCGCCGATCGCCTTGCGGGCCGCGTTGATCCGGCTGGTCAGGGTGGATTCCGAGACGATGCGCCCATGCCAGATCTTGTCGATCAGCTCGTCCTTGCTGACGACCCGGTCACGATTTTCCATGAGGTGGACGACGAGGTCGAAAACCTGCGGCTCCACGGAAACAGGAACCTGCTCGCGGCTCAGCTCACGCCGGTCGGTATCGAGAAGGTGGTCCCTGAACACAAACTGCACGTCGAAATCTCTGGCCTCACGACAAAGTCACGCAAATGAAATGTCAAAATGGATTCCGGCTTGAAGTCTGTGAGTCCATTGGAGGGCATGCCTGGTTCATCCTATTGAGGGATGCCTGCCATGCCATTTGCGGATAGGAATTCAACCTCGAAGAGAATGTGGCGGTTCTGCGCGAATTGTCGGGAGACGCCGCGTCAATCACGCGAACGTCAGATCGCGGTGATGTGGTCGCGCACTGCATGCGATCTGCGCGGCGATGAACTCGTAGATGTGCGGATATCGCTTCGCTCATGCGGGCTGCGGGCCACAAGTCTGGGCGCGCAATCACCTGGACATTGCCGCGAACATCAATCCATCACCGTCACCCGCGCGCAATGGCGAAGCCATCGTCGCTGGAGGCGCCGGACCGAAGCGGAGGCCTCGAAGGGCGACGGCCCGGCTCTCGGCCGTTCATCCTTCGCGAGCCCTCGGGATGACGGGGCCAGGCTGTTTCCAGGACGACATCGAACACGGGGCGAACGGCGAATGTCCATTGCCGAACAGCGCGGCCTGCGTAAGCTGTCCCGGACAAAGCACACCAACCGCGAAGAAAACGCCCCATGCCCGCCTTTCCGACCTCCACGACCGTGCTCGATTCCATCCTGTTCCGCGACGCCTTCGGCACGCCGGCCATGCGCGAGGTGTTTTCGGATCTGGCGCTGGTCTCGCGCTATGCCGAGGTCGAGGTGGCGCTGGCGAAGGCGGAAGCCAGATGCGGCGTGATTCCGCAAGATGCGGCCGAGGCGATCGCGGCGCGGACCGATGTTGCCGCGCTCGATTTCGATCTCCTGCGCCAGGAAACCGACATCGTCGGCTATCCGATCCTGCCGCTGGTGCATCAGATGGTGAAACAATGCGGCGATGCCGGCCGCTATGTGCATTGGGGCGCGACCACTCAGGACATCATGGACACCGCCGTGGTGCTGCAATTGCGCGCGGCGCTCGAGATCATCGAACGCGACATCACCGAACTCCGCGGCATCCTCGCGAATCTGTCGAAGCGCTACCGCGACACGCCGATGGCCGGCCGCACCCATCTGCAGCAGGCGCTGCCGGTGACGTTCGGCTACAAGACCGCGATCTGGCTTGCGATGTTCGACCGCCACGCCGAGCGGCTCGCGCAACTGAAGCCGCGCGTCCTGGTCGGCCAGTTCGCCGGCGCCGCCGGCACGCTGGCCTCGCTCGGCGACAAGGGGTTCGAGGTGCAGGAGGCGCTTTGCGCCGAGCTGAAGCTCGGCGTTCCGGCCTCGACCTGGCACGTCGCCCGCGACGGTTTTGCGGAGGCCGTGAACTTCCTCGCGCTCGTCACCGGCTCGCTCGGCAAGATCGCGCTCGACATCATGATCATGGCCTCGACCGAGTTCGCGGAGGTCTACGAGCCCTTCGTCAAGGGGCGCGGCGCGTCCTCGACCATGCCGCAGAAGCGCAACCCGATCTCCTCCGAACTGATGCTCGCCGCCTCCAAGGCGGTGCGCCAGCATGCCGGCCTGATGCTGGATGCGATGGTGCAGGATTTCGAGCGCGCCACCGGTCCGTGGCATGCCGAGTGGATGGCGATCCCGGACAGCTTCGTGCTGACCGCCGGTGCGCTGCATCAGGCGAAGTTCGCGCTCGCGGGCCTGATCGTGGACGAAAAGAAGATGGATGACAATCTTGCCATCAGCCGCGGCCTGATCGTGGCGGAGGCGGTGATGATGGGACTGGCGCCGCAGATCGGCCGGCAGGAGGCACATGACGTCGTCTACGACGCCTGCCGGCTTGCCAACGACAAGGGCCTGAGCCTCGCGGACGCGCTCTCGGCCGACCCGCGCGTTTCGAGCAGAATCGATCGTGCCACCATCGAGGCGCTCATTTCACCGAAAAATTACCTTGGTCTTGCTCCGGCCATGGTCGATCGGGTGCTGAAATCGTCAATGCGTTGAAAACCAGGATGCGTGAAACTCCGTATCTTCCAGGTGTCGCAAGACGCTCGCGCTATTGCGCCTCGCGATGCTAGACTTAGATGAGACAGAGACTCTGACAGAGGACCACGCATGACCGATCACCGCAATTCCGCCACTCCCATCGATCCCGCAAAACTCGACCGGCTGGCCGAGGTGGCGGTGAAGGTGGGCCTGGGCTTGCGGCCTGGACAGGACCTTCTTTTGACGGCGCCGGCGATCGCGCTGCCCCTGGTGCGGCGGATCGCCGTGCATGCCTACAAGGCGGGCGCGGGCATCGTCACGCCGATCCTGTCGGATGAAGAGATGACGCTGGCGCGCTATCGCAACGGCCACGACAGCAGCTTCGATCGCGCCGCCGGCTGGCTCTATGAGGGCATGGCCAAGGCATTCTCGGACAATACCGCGCGGCTCGCCATCGTCGGCGACAATCCGATGCTGCTCTCGGGCGAGGACCCGACGAAAGTCGCACGCGCCAGCAAGGCCAACTCCATGGCCTATCAGCCGGCGCTGGAGAAAATCGTCAATTTCGACACCAACTGGAACATCATTGCCTATCCGAGCCCGTCCTGGGCCAAGCAGGTATTCCCCGGCGATGCCGAGGAGGTCGCGATCGGCAAGCTGGCGGATGCGATCTTCGCGGCGTCCCGCGTCGACCGCGAGGATGCGATCGCGAACTGGGCGAGCCACAATGCGGTGCTGCGCGAGCGCACCAACTGGCTCAACGGCAAGCGTTTCCGCGCGCTGCAATACACCGGGCCGGGCACCGATCTCACCATCGGCCTCGCCGATGGACATGAGTGGGAAGGCGGCGCCTCACTCGCCAAGAACGGCATCAGCTGCAACGCCAACATCCCCACCGAGGAAGTCTTCACCACGCCGCATTGCCGGCGGGTCTATGGTCATGTCGTGAGCTCGAAGCCGCTGTCCTATCAAGGCACGCTGATCGACAACATCGCGGTGCGTTTCGAGGACGGCAAGATCGTCGACGCCAGGGCCTCGCGCGGCGAGGAGGTGCTGAACAAGGTGCTCGACACCGACGAGGGCGCGCGGCGTCTCGGCGAGGTGGCGCTGGTGCCGCATTCCTCGCCGATCTCGCAGAGCGGGCTGTTGTTCTTCAACACGCTGTTCGACGAGAACGCGGCCTCGCACATCGCGCTCGGCCAGTGCTACTCGAAATGCTTCGTCAACGGCGCCAAGCTCACGCCGCAGCAGATCGCGGCGCAGGGCGGCAACCAGAGCCTGATCCACATCGACTGGATGATCGGCTCGGCCGAGACCGACATCGACGGCATCCTCTCCGACGGCAGCAAGGAGCCGGTGTTCCGCAAGGGCGAGTGGGCGAAGTAACGCGCGATGAATTCGTGGGTGCGAGCCAAGGAACGCGTTCCATCTCTCCCCGCTGGGGAGAGGTAAACTCCCGGCGAAGGGCACTGCTTGACTTCTTCACATCGAGCGTATCGCCTCAGGCCGCGGCGTCGCGCAGCATCGGATTGCTGTCGACGCTGAAGCGGTTGAACAGCGTCGTGAACGGGCTGCCATCGGTGGCTCGCACGATGGTGTCGGAAGCCGCGACCGCGTCGTACAGGGCGCCGACCGGATCATCGAGTTCGGAGAGGTCGAGCGCGGCGCGGACCCCGTCGCGCGCGCCATTGATGTCGTCTTCGTCGTCGAGCGTCGCCTCCAGCGCCATCGCCGCGCGCCGCATCTCGACGAGGTCGCCGCCCGCGGAGAATTTGAGGATATCGAGCCAATAGGGGCAGGCGACGACGAGCTGGACGAATGCCTCGAAGGTACCTGCGATGATCCCGGCGCGGCCTCCCGATGAGACGTAGAGCACATTCTGCGAGGGCAGCAGCACGAACGCGCCGCCGGCCCCGTCGCTGCCGATCTGCCGGGGCTTTTCGACGCCGTCGACGGAGAACCACGGCTCGTCGTCCGGCTCGAGCGAGAGATCGAAAGCCCTGAGCCACGCGACGGCTTCGCTGTTGCTGCTCAGGACCTCGGGACTCAGGGGCATCGGCGTCGCTCCGTCTCTATTGTTCCGCGCATTTTGTCGCACCCTGGAAAAGACGGGTTCATATGCGCGAATCTGCAGGCAAATCTGCACGTTAGGCGCTTCGCACATGCAACTTACGGCTGATTGTCGGTGCTCGCGTAAGGAAGAATTAAAAGCCCCCGACTAGCGTCTCGGACATCTTTTGAAACGTCCGGGCCTAACGACCCGGCCACCATAGTGTATCTATTGAGGAAGCCGATGTCGCGCGCGTTGATTGAAACTGGAAGCTGTAATGTGGATCTGGAGCTGCGGCCGATCGAGCCGGCCTGGATCATCGAGGGCAATCCGGTGTCGCGCTCGCACATGCTGTCGATCAGCAGCGACGGCACCGCTTCGACCATCATCTGGTCGTGCACCGAAGGGCGCTTCAACTGGTACTACGATATCGACGAGACGATCATGATCCTGGAAGGATCGATCGTGCTCGAGAGCGAAGGCATGCCGCCGAAGCGCTACGGCGTCGGCGACGTGGTGTTCTTCCGCGAGGGCGCCCACGCCAAATGGCATGTCGAAGGCCACGTCAAGAAGATCGCCTTCTGCCGCAAGACCAACCCGGTGCTGATCGGCTTCATGGTCCGCGTCATCAACAGGCTCAAGAAGATGTTCCTCTCGCCCGGTGAGCGTCGCCCCGCGACTCTCATGGGGGCCAGCTAGTCTCTCCGAGACGCTTCCCAGCGACCGCGACGGAAGAGGGGCCGGGAATTCATCCCGGCCCCTCTTCACGTCAGGGCAATCGCAAATGAAAGGAAGTTTAGCAGGCAGCCTCGTTGCGGTTCATCCTTCGAGACGCCTTCAGTAGACGGGCTCCTCCGGACGAGGTCTTGTTGCGCGATGAAATCCTAGGCTCTCATGGCGACGAGCGCCGCCCTGCGGCGCGTCCCGAACCATGCGGCCGCCTTCGTCAGTCCTTGCGGCGCCGCGCCCGGACGTCGACGAGCAGCCGCCAGCCCGGCGCCGTGGCGGGCTTGGCTTCGCCGAGCCAGTGGAAGGAATCCTCGGTGATCTCGGTGAAGCTCCAGCGCGTCAGGTCACCGGAGTCTGTCGTGCCTTCCTGCACGATATCCGGCCCTCGGGGACGGCCGATCTGCTGGCGGAACACGCTGCGGCCGGGATCGAACCAGGAGATCCGCCAGGCCGTGATCGAGGGATCGTAGACCCGCAGCGTCGTGCCGTACCAGTTGCCGGCGATCGGAAAGGCCGGCGCGCCCGCCGGGCGCGGAATCATCCAGACGTCCTGGACGGCGCGCCCTTCGAGCACCCAGCCGAAATGGATTTCGCCGGGCGCGGTGTGCGTGGTGCCGTCGGGCCCATGGGCGGTGATCTCGGCGACCCAGTCGCCGACGAACTGTCCGTAAAGCTGGAGTGCAGCGGCGTGCTCGGGGTGCGGTCCGTCCGCGTGCAGAAATCGCGCAAAGTCGCTCATGATGATCTCCCGTCAAGGGCAGATCAGCACGAACGGATGGCCGGCGACTTGGAGAAAATTGCGCGTCAGACCCCGTCGAGGATGATCACCGTCGGCGTCGCCGGCAGCGCATCGCGCGACATGCGGAAGCTGCGCTCGAGCCGCCGGTCGATCTCGAACTCCTTGCCGATCCGGCGCATGAAGTCGTCGAGCGGGGTGGCGAAGCGGTGCATCGGCAGCACCACGGAGGCGCGCAACCGTTTGGTGATCTCCGAGATGCCTTCCAGCGACATGGTGTAGGTGCCGTCGATCGGCACCATCACGATGTCGAGCCGGCCGATCTGGGCGAAATGGCTGTCGTCGAGCTTGTGGTGGAGATGGCCGAGATGGCCGATGCAGAGGCCCGCGACCTCGAAGATGAAGATCGAATTGCCGTCGCGGATCATGTCGGCGCCGATATCGTCGCCGAAATAGCGGCGGATGTCGGTCGTGACGTTGCGGATGAAGGTGTCGCCGATACGCTCCGAGATCAGCGCCGGCTTGCCGTCCTCGCCCCAGCCATGCAGCACATGCGGGATGCGCCTGTCGGGGAATAGGCTGTAGTGGGTGCTGTGGGCCCGGTTCATGGTGACGACATCGGGCAGGCGGCCGACCTGATAGGCGCCGCTATAGTCGGTCGCGATGCGCAGGCCGGCCGGCGTGTCGATGAAATAGGTGGAGTGACCGGCATAGGTGATCTCGACCTCGGCCACATTCGCCGCCTGCCGAAACGCGACCGGCACCGGGCGCGGCGCCGCGTTCGCCATCGCCAGGCACTCGCTGCGCTGCGGCTGCTGTTGGGCGAGGGCAGGTGCCAGCAGCCAACCGAGGAACGCAAAAGCCGTCAGCAACAGTCGCGACATCACAGATCCGCCCGCCGTTCAGTCGACAATCCAGTCAGTGTATCTTCGAATTGTTCTGGCGTCATGCCGTCGAGTGCATGATCCGGAAAAGTGAGGCCAGCTCAAGAGAGTTGGGCGGTGACACAGTGGATCGCGGCGCTGGTGTTCTGGATGCTCAACGTATAGGTCGAGACATCGGGAGCGATGCTGGCCCAGCCACGAGGAGTGCTGCTTGGTGCCGGGATCGCGTCCCACATTAAGCATAGATTCAACCGTTGCTTGTGACGGTGGGGTATCTTGCCTACCCGTTCGCAATGGACTCGGCTGAAAATATCACCCGATATCATGCACTCGACAGTTGGCGTGGCATTTGCGCTTGCATGGTCGCGATGTTTCACTTCGACGTGATCAGCCATCTGTCCTTCCTGCCGCTCACCAGGAATGCGTACCTGTTCGTAGATTTCTTCTTCGTGTTGAGCGGCTTTGTCATTGCGTCGAACTATCGTTCGCGTCTTGCCGAGGGCTTCGGCACGGGCCGTTTCCTCGCCCTGCGGCTTGGGCGGATCTATCCGCTGCATCTCTTGACGTTGCTGCTGTTCATTCCTATCGACGCTGCGAAGGACGGTATCGGCCCGAACCTCCTGCAGGCCATCGTCACCAACATTCTTCTCCTCCAGGGACTCGGCGTTAATCCGCAGAACTGGCTGAACTTTGCGAGCTGGAGCATCAGCGCCGAGTTCTCAGCCTATGTGATCTTCGCCGCGGTCGTAAGCAGGATCGGGCCGACGATCTGGCCTTGGCTGCTCCCGATCATTGCCGGGCCGGCCGTGCTCGCCACCATCAGCCCGGATGGGATGAATGCGACTTATGACTATGGCCTCGTGCGCTGCCTTTATGGTTTCGCGCTTGGCGTTGTCTCCTTCGATTTACGAGAGCGCTTTCCGGTGTTGCGCGCACGCCTAGTGCCGTCCGACGAGACATGGCTGGAGACTGCGAGTTTCATGCTCGTCGTGGGCTATGTTTCGGTCGCCGGAAGCAGCGTCACTCTACAGGTGGCATCGCCACTGGTGTTTACGCTGGTCGTTCTGGTGTTCGCGCGTGAAGCTGGCGCGGTCAGCCGCCGGTTGACGGTGCCATTCATGCTCATGATCGGGACGCTGACCTATTCGATCTACATGCTGCATCCGCTCGTCAGGGCGGTTGCGCGGGCAGTCCTCATGGTCGTCGAGCGCCACGGACATATGGACCTGTTTGTCTCTTATGCGTTGAGCTCGGGCCATGAACCGACGAAAGTGGTCTCCATAAATGGATCGCTTTGGCTCGGTGATCTCCTGCAAATTGCGATGCTGCTGTTGACCGTCCTGCTGTCGGTAGCAACGTATCGATTTGTCGAAGAGCCCGGACGTAACTGGGTCAGGCGCTTGATGGATCGGCGGAAGGTCGGCGCGGTACGCAGTGCACAACCGGCTTTCGATACCTAACGTCCGAAAGATCATGCTCAACCAACAACCCATAGCGCGACGACGATTCATTCCAGGCTCATCGCGCTCTGGAGCATGAGCTCTCACTCCCTGCGCGGGCTGAACTTCCAGGTGATGGCGACGAGGCCCGCGGTGATCAGTCCGCTGACGAGGCCCGCAATGGGCAAGGCGAGCAGGAGCGCGGCGGTGGCGGCCCAGCCGATCGACGAGAAGGCTTCCGCGAAGGTCGCAAGCCGCGAGGAGGTCTGGCGGCGGCGGAACTGGCTGCGCCGGGCCTGCACGCGGAACCAGAGCTGGATCGCGGTGGCGGAGGCCGCGCCGACGATGATGGCTCCAGCGGTGATCGCAGCCTGGAACAGTGATGCGAAGGCGAGCGCTGCGACCAGCGGCGTGAAGATGACGGCGATCGCGATCAGGACCACTTCGATCTTGGCGCGGATTACGCGCGCCGGCGACAGCGGTGCGGTCGCAACCAGGTCCGGCGCATCCTCGCCCGAAATGGTCAGCCAGGCGAGCCCGCCGGCGAGCTGGCCGGCCGCCATCACCATCACCGGCGCGATCAGCGTCAGCGCGGCCGAACTG
The DNA here is from genome assembly GCF_001641695.1 of Bradyrhizobium neotropicale. Taxonomy (GTDB): domain Bacteria; phylum Pseudomonadota; class Alphaproteobacteria; order Rhizobiales; family Xanthobacteraceae; genus Bradyrhizobium; species Bradyrhizobium neotropicale. Next base: position 13,226 of record NZ_LSEF01000080.1, on the reverse strand, counting down.
TCGGAAAAGCTGCGCCAGAGCAGCAGCGCCGGCGGCACGAGATAGAGCAACTGCATCAAGGTCTGCGAGATCAGCCAGGGATCGCGCCAGAGCAGCAGGAACTCCTTGCGCCGCAGCGCCTGCTGGCGCGATCCGGCGCGGAAGGGACGCTCCGTGGCACGCCGGCGGCCGGCGGTGCCGTAGCCGGCGGCGTCGATCGCGGTGTCGGCGAAGCGGCCCGAGAACAGCGCCATCACGCTTCCGAGCAGCACCAGCCCGAGGGCAAGCAGAGACAATAGCGCCGCGCTGTCGCCCATGGTCGCGCGCGCCGGCCACCACAATATGCTGTCGACATCGGGCGCGTAGGCGGCGCTGGCATCGGACGTCAATATGGTGAAGCGCGACAGCGTGCCGTAGTTCATGATCGCGGCGATCTGGAGCGCAATCACGAAGCCCGCGCCGATGATCGCGGCCAGGATCTGGGCAACGAACCGCGTCCGCGCCGGCCCGATCAGCCGGAACAGGAGGATGGTGACGGCGATCGCGATCGCCGCGGCCGACAGGCCCATGGCAATGACCACGCCGAACGCCGTAAGCCAGCGCACGCCGCCGCCGAACACCAACACGTCGATGAACGGCGTCGAGAACAAGAGCGCCATCACCGTGATCGCCAGCGCGATCGCGGCGATGCGCACCGAGAACAAATTGGTGAGCGTCGCCGGCGAGGACATGATGAGATCGAGGTCGGCGCGGGCGTAAAACACCCGCGTCACCGATTCGATGGCCTGCGACAGCATCAACGTCCAGGCCAGCACGATCGTCGTCGTGATCACGATCAGCGACGACTTGTCGAGGGGCAGTTGCAGGTCGGCGAAGCGGCCGATCACTGCCCAGGCCGGCACATGCAGCAATGCGGCGAAGAGGATGAGGCCGATGACCGCGGCGCGCCGGCGCTTGCGCCCGCCCGTCATCATCGCGAGCCATTCGCGCCAGGCGAGCCGGAGCTCGTGGCGCGCGAACCAGGAGAGGGCCGTCGCCGAGCTCATGCCGCAGCCTGGAGCGTCACCAGCGCGATGAAGAGCTCCTCGAGGCTGGTATCGGCATGACCGTTCTGCCGGCGCAGGTCGGCAAGCGTGCCCTCGGCGACCAGACGGCCGGACGCGATCACGCCGATGCGGTCGGCCATGCGCTCGGCGACCTCGAGAATATGCGTGGTCATGATGACGGTGCAGCCGGCGCGGACGCGCTCGCTCAGCAGCCCCTTCACGTGGCGGGCGGAGACGGCGTCCAATCCGGTCAGCGGCTCGTCGAGGATGATGAGGCGGGGATCGTGCACCAGCGCGCCGGCGAGCGCCACCTTCTGGCGCATGCCCTTGGAAAAGCCCTCGCAGCGCTCGTGCCGGTGCGCGTCGAGACCGAGCGAGCTCAACAGCTCCTGCGCGACCGGTTCCGAGACCGACGGGGCGATGCCCCAGAGGCCGGCGACGAATTCGAGATATTCGAGCGGCGTCAGCTTGTCATAAATCATGGGCTCGTCGGACACCCACGCCATCACCTGCTTGGCGGCGACGGGACTTGCGAGCGCATCGATACCGAAGATCGACACCGCGCCGGCATCGGGCCTGAGCAGGCCCGCAACCATGCGCAGGGTGGTGGTCTTGCCGGCGCCGTTGGGGCCGACCAGCGCATAGAATTCACCGGCATGGATGGTGAGATCGAGGCTATCGACCGCCAAACGGTCAAAACGCTTCGTTAACCCTCGGACTTCCAGTGCCGAGTTGTCCGGCTTCATGACGGCCATACCATCCGGTTTTGCACTGCCGCGACCATGGCCCGAAGATGTTTCGGCACCGTGAATCTACGGCCGCAAATTTCGTCATCCGGTATCGACTAAAGGCAAGTCACCGTTTGTTGACAGCGCTGGACGGTTCAGGCTGAATTGGCGCAGGGACAAGTGGCGCTAACGCGGTGAAACGACTGCGTAGCGACTGGACACAAGATGCGACGAGGCGGTCAAAAGAACCGCTGGTTGCATCGGGAGGATGCACGGCGATGCTGGACTTCGTTCAGCAGCTGGTCAGCGGCGTTGCGCTCGGCTGCGTCTACGGCCTGATCGCGCTTGGCTTCGTGCTCGTCTACAAGGCCACCGAGGTCGTCAATTTCGCCCAGGGCGACCTGATGATGCTGGGCGGCTTCTTCGCCTTCACCTTCATCGGCATGATGGGCCTGAACTACTGGGTCGGCTTCGCCGGCGCGGTTGCGGCGATGGCGCTGTTCGGCATGCTGGCCGAGCGCGTGGTGGTGCGGCCGATCCTCGGCTATCCGCAATTCTCCATCATCATGGCGACCATCGGGCTCGGCTATTTCTTGCGCTCGGTCGCCGGCATGATCTGGGGCACCGACGATTTCAAGATTGACACCCCGTTCAGCCAGGGCGTGCTGCGTATCGGCTCGCTGGTGCTCGCCTATGACAAGCTCTCGGTGATCGCCGCGACGATCATCCTCTGCACGCTGCTCTATCTCTTCTTCAACAAGACGACGCTCGGCACCGCGATGCGCGCCAGCTCCGAGAACATGCTGGCCGCCTACTACATGGGTATCCCGGTCAAGCGCGTCGTGTCGATCGTCTGGGCGATCAGCGCCGCGGTTGCGACCTGCGCCGGCGTGCTGCTGGCACCGATCACCTTCATCCACTCCAATGTCGGCCTCGTGCTCGGCCTCAAGGCGTTTCCCGCCGCCGTGCTCGGCGGCTTCGGCTCGATTCCCGGCGCGGTCGTCGGTGGCGTGCTGATCGGCGTGATCGAGAGCATGGCCGGCTTCTATCTGCCCGAGGGATGGAAGGACGTCGCGCCCTACATCGTGCTGCTCGCCGTGCTGCTGCTCAAGCCCGAAGGCCTGTTCGGCCTTCACGTCCGCAAGAAGGTCTGAACGCCATGCGCTTTTTGTTCAAGACCGACTATGAGGACGACATCAGGCTTTTTCCGCATTCGGGCTACGCAGTCTCGTATGGCCTGCTGATCGCTGTGCTGCTGATCGCGCCCTACGTGCTCTCCAGCTATCTGATGAGCCAGCTCGTCTTCGTCTGCATCTATGCGACCGTCGGCGTGGCGCTGTTGATCCTGACCGGCTTCACCGGGCAGGCCTCGCTCGGCCATGCCGCGTTCCTTGCGATCGGGGCCTACACGGCGGCCTACCTGCAGAAATACAACGTGCCGTTCCCGATCTACTTCCTCGCCGCCGGCGCCCTGACCGGCCTGATCGGCGCGCTGGTCGGCTTTCCGGCGCTGCGGCTCCAGGGCATCTATCTGGTCATAGCCACCATTTCCTTCGCCTTCATCGTCGAGGAGATCCTGGCGCGCTGGGAAAGCGTCACCAACGGCAATGAGGGCATGCGGATCAAGACGCTGTCGCTCTTCGGCGTCGCGGTGCCGCGGGACAGCCCGATGTTCTATTTCCTCTGCCTTGGGGTGCTGGTGCTGACCATCGTCGGCACGCTCAATCTGCTGCGCTCGCCGACGGGGCGCGCCTTCGTCGCGATCCGCGACAGCGAGACGGCGGCGCGCAGCATGGGCGTCAATGTCGCGCTCTACAAGGTGAAATCCTTCGCGATCTCGGCGGCGATCACCGGATTTGCCGGCGTGCTGTTCGCGCACAAGCTCTCCTTCATCTCGCCGGAGATGTTCACGCTCCAGCTCTCGATCGAGTTCATCATCGTGATCCTGATCGGCGGCACTTTCAGCCTGCACGGCGCGGTGTTGGGGGCGATCTTCATCGTGATGATCGACCCGTTCCTGACCTACCTCAAGGACGACATGCCCGGCATCATCGCCGGCGTTGCCGCGACGCTCGGGGCGGGCACGGAGACGGCCGGAAACATCCAGTCCAAGGTTGCGGCCTTCGCCTCGCTGAACGGCCTCAAAGGCGCGATCTACGGCATCATCATCATGCTGTTCGTCTTGTTCGAGCCGCTCGGGCTCTACGGCCGCTGGCTCAAGATCAAGCTCTTCTTCCAGCTCTTCCCGCTCTACAAGCGCGCCACCTTCAAGCGGCAGAAGATCTACGTCAAATCGGAGCGGAACCGATGAGCTATTTCCGCGCCGAGAACCTGTCGCTGCACTTCGGCGGACTGAAGGCGGTCGATGCGGTCTCGTTCGCGGTCGAGAAGGGCGAGATCCTCTCGATCATCGGGCCGAACGGCGCCGGCAAGAGCTCGATCTTCAACCTGATCTCGCGGATCTACCGGCCGACCTCGGGCCGGATCTTCTTCGAGGACCAGGACATCACCGAGCAGCCGCCCTACGACATCGCAAAACTCGGAATCGCCCGCACCTTCCAGAACATCGAACTGTTCGAGAATGCGACCGTGCTCTCCAACCTCCTGGTCGGACGCCACCGGCATTCGACCACGCAGCTATGGCAGGAATTGCTGTTCCTGCCGAGCGTGCGGGCCAATGAGAAGGTGCATCGCCGCCGCGTCGAGCAGGTCATCGAATTCCTCGATCTCGAGCCCTATCGCGACAAGCTGATTTCGGGCCTGCCTTACGGCGTGCGCAAGGTGATCGAGCTCGCGCGTGCGCTGTGCTCCGAACCGAAATTGATTTTGCTGGACGAGCCGTCCTCGGGGTTGAACGTGGAGGAGACCGACGACATGTCGTTCTGGATCCGCGACATGAAGAGCGAGCTCGGCATTACCGTGCTGATGGTCGAGCACGACATGACGCTGGTCAACCGTGTCTCCGACCGTGTCATCGCGCTGAACTACGGCCGGGTGCTGGCGATGGGCTCGCCCGCCGAGGTACAGCAGCATCCCGACGTCGTCGCCGCGTATCTCGGAGCCTGACGCGATGGATGCGACCGCGACGCCCGACATCATCCTGAAGCTCTCCAACGTCGAGAGCTATTACGGGCCGATCATGGCGATCCGCGGCATCTCGCTGGAGGTGCCCCGCGGCCGCATCGTCGCGCTGCTCGGCGCCAACGGCGCCGGCAAGACCACGGTGCTGAAGACCATCTCGGGCATTCTCGATCCGCAGAAGGGCACGATCGAGTTCCTGGGCAAGCCGATCCAGCGCATGGAGGCGGACCGCATCGTGCGCCTCGGCCTCAGCCACGTGCCGGAGGGGCGCGAGGTGTTCCCGTTCCTCTCGGTGCGCGAGAACCTGATGATGGGGGCCTATCCGCGCAGGGATCGCGACGGCGTCGCGGAGGATCTGGAGCGGGTCTACGGCTATTTCCCGCGATTGAAGGAGCGCATCGACCAGCCGGCCGGCCAGCTCTCCGGCGGCGAGCAGCAGATGCTTGCGATCGGGCGCGCCTTGATGAACCGACCGACGCTGCTGCTGCTCGACGAGCCGTCGCTGGGGCTGTCGCCGATCCTCGTGAAGGAGATTTTCACGATCATCCGCCGCGTCAACGAGGAGCAGGGCATGTCGATCCTGCTGGTCGAGCAGAACGCCAAGGTGGCGCTGGAGACGGCGCATTACGGCTATGTGCTGGAGATCGGGCGTGTCGTGATGAACGACACCTGCGACCGCTTGATGCATTCCCAGGACATCCAGGAATTCTACCTTGGCGCCAAAGAGCAGGGCGCGCGGGGCGAACGGCGCTGGAAAAAGAAGAAAACGTGGCGTTAAATGAGGTTGCCCGTCCGCAAGACATAGACCGCCGGCAAGGCAGGCAGCGGAGGGAAAGCGACAAGGAGGGAATGGCATGGCCCGACCGGCGGTGCTGACGGTCGCTGACACGATCGCGAGGAGCTTTCTGCGCGCGGTTGCGACGCGCGGAGACCGGCCTGCGATTCGCGAAAAGAAGTTCGGTATCTGGCAGCCGACGAGCTGGCGCGAGTGGCTCGCGATTTCCAAGGAGATCGCCTACGCGCTTCATGCGACTGGCTTCCGGCCCGGCGACGTCGCCTCCATCATCGCCAACGCCGTGCCGGAATGGGTCTATGCCGACATGGGCATCCTGTGCGCCGGCGGCGTCTCCTCGGGCATCTATCCGACCGACGCGTCGGCCCAGGTCGAATATCTCGTGAACGATTCCCGCACGAAGGTGATCTTCGCCGAGGACGAGGAGCAGCTCGACAAGATCCTCGCCTGCCGTGCGCGCTGCCCGAGCTTGCAGAAGATCATCGTGTTCGACATGGAGGGCCTCGGCGGCTTCGTCGACGACATGGTGATGTCGCTGGACGAGTTTCGCGCGCTCGGCCGCAATCACATGGTCGGCCGCGAGGCGCTGTGGCAGGAGATGACTGACAGCCGCAGCGCGGACGATCTTGTCATTCTCGTCTACACCTCCGGCACGACCGGCCCGCCCAAGGGGGCGATGCATTCCAACCGCAGCGTGACGCATCAGATGCGCCACGCCAACGAGTTCATTCCTTCTCGGGAGGATGAGGACCGGCTGATCTTCCTGCCGCTCTGCCATGTCGCCGAGCGGGTCGCCGGCTACTACATCTCGGTCGCGCTCGGCTCGGTGATGAATTTCGCGGAAAGCCCGGAGACCGTGCCGGACAATCTGCGCGAGGTGCAGCCCACCGTCTTCTTTGCGGTGCCGCGCATCTGGGAGAAGTTCTACTCCGCCATCACCATTGCGCTCAAGGACGCGACGCCGCTTCAGCAATGGGTTTATCGCCGCGCCATCGACGTTGGCCTCCGCATGACCGATTGCCGGCTCGAGGGAAAGGCGCCGCCGCTCCTGCTTCGGATTGCCAACCGCATCGCCTATCGCCTGGTGTTCCGCAACATCCGCCGCATGATCGGACTGGATCGCTGCCACACCGCGTTCACCGGTGCGGCGCCGATCGCGCCGGACCTGATCCGATGGTATCTCGCGCTCGGCATCGACATGCACGAGGTCTACGGCCAGACCGAGAATTGCGGGGTCGCGACCATGATGCCGGGCGAGCACATCAAGCTCGGCTCTGTCGGCAAGGCGGTGCCCTGGGGCGAGGTGTCGCTCTCGCCCGAGGGCGAGATCCTGATCCGGGGCGACTTCCTGTTCATGGGCTATCTGAACCAGCCGGAGAAGACGGCCGAGACGATCGATGCGCGCGGCTGGCTGCACACTGGCGACGTCGGCAGCATCGACAACGAAGGCTTCGTCAGGATCACCGACCGGATGAAGGACATCATCATCACCTCCGGCGGCAAAAACATCACGCCGTCGGAGATCGAGAACCAGCTCAAATTCTCGCCCTACATCTCCGACGCCGTGGTGATCGGCGACAAGCGGCCATACCTCACCTGCCTCGTCATGATCGACCAGGAGAATGTCGAGAAATTCGCCCAGGACCACGACATCCCCTTCACCAATTATGCGAGCCTGTGTCGGGCGATGGAGATCCAGGATCTGATCTGGCGCGAGATCGAGCAGGTCAATGTGAACTTCGCCCGCGTCGAGGCCATCAAGAAGTTCTACCTGATCGAGCGTCAGCTCACCCCCGAGGATGAGGAGCTGACGCCCACCATGAAGCTGAAGCGCAGCTTCGTGAACAAGCGTTATGCCGCCGAGATCGACGCGATGTATCGCGAGCGCGCGGTGGCGTGAAGACGCGTGTCCCCGAAGGGGCATGCGCAGAAAAGAAGAAGGAACGGTGGCCCCGCCTTCGCGCAACACGGGCCTTAAGGGAGAGGAGACGTCAATGTCGAAATCGTTGAGAGCGTTCGGCCTTGCGGTAGGCGCGGTGGCGCTCACCTGTCTGCCGGCCGCGGCGCAAACCAAGGTCACCAATGAGGGCATCTCGGGATCCGAGATCGTCATCGGCACCCATCAGGATCTATCGGGGCCGATCAAGGTCTGGGGCGTGCCGGTCTCCAACGGCATGAAGATGGCGGTCGAGGAGGTCAACGCGGCCGGCGGCATCAATGGCCGCAAGATCAAGATGATCCTCGAGGACAACGGCTATGATCCGAAGAAGGCGGTGCTCGCCACGCAGAAGATGGTCGAGCGCGACAAGATCTTCGCGATGATCGGGCCGATGGGCTCGCCGACCGTGCTGGCGGCGCAGGACACGCTGTTCGACGCCGGCGTGTTACAGCTCTTCCCTCTGACGGCGGCCGAGTTCACCTTCAAGTTCGATCCGGCCAAGCCGCAGGAGCGGCTGAAGTTCAACAACCTCCTGCCTTACGTCGAGAGCACGCGCGCCGCGCTCAAATACATGATGGAGTGGAAGAACTTCAAGAAGCCCTGCATCATGCATCAGGACGACGAATACGGGAAGAACGTGCTCGACGGCTTCAACCAGCAGCTCACGGCCATGAAGGTGCAGCCGGCTTCGGTGACGAGCTACAAGCGCGGCGCCTCCGATTTCAGCGCGCAGGTCGCCAAGATGAAGTCCGACGGCTGCGATCTCGTCGTGCTCGGCACCGTGATCCGCGAGACCATCGGCGCGATGACGGAAGCCAGGAAGCTCGGCTGGGACGTCACCTTCCTCGGCGCCACCCCGACCAACGTGCTGGAAGTGCCCACCCTCGGCAAGGAGGCCGTCGAAGGGCTCTATGCCGCGAGCGGATTCGAGATACCGTACGAGGACACGGCCAAGGGCAAGGTCCACGACTGGCTCGTCAACTACAAGAAGATGTTCAACACCGATGCCAATACCCAGGCGATCATCGGCTACAACGCGGTGATGACCTTCGCCTTCTATGCGCAGAAGGCGGGCAAGGATCTCACGGGCCAGAAGATGCTGGACTCGCTGGAGTCGGGCGACAAATTCCTCGACATCTTCAGCTCGCCGCCCACCAAGTTCTCCAAGACCGACCACCTCGCCAACACCATTACCCAGGTGCAGCAGGTCAAGGGCGGTCGCTGGGTTCTGGTGAAGGACAATCTGATGTTCTGATGCGGTGTTGTTCACCCTGCCCTTGAGGGGGATGCCGGAGCTTACCGGTGCGAGTTCGTCTTCGCGGCATCGCCCCTAGGTGAACCGCCAAAATCTCAATACCCGCTTCCAGAGCGGCAGGGATGCGGGATCGTCTTGACGGCCCGGAGCGATTGAGGGCGTGCCGTCCACCTCGGTAAGCCGCTCGACCAGTCCTTGCAGTCGTGATGGTAACGGCGCGGCATCCTCCGCGAGGGCGCCGCGAAGTTGCCCGCCAATTTCGTCGCAAATCGCTCGGCGGTGCTCCGGCTCCAAACCGGGGAATGGATCATGGGCACGGGTTGGAGGAGGGTCCACCATGGCTGCCACCGTTAGCCCTGATGTGCACAGCCTCCTTGCATGTGCACGGCCTTCCTGCCGCCGCCATGACAACGCGCATCGAACTTATCCCGATCCGGTGGAACCGAAATCTTTTGTCATCGGTGAATTTATCGTGGCTGCTCGTCGCTTCAAGGCGGCGTGCAGCTCGAGCCGGCTTAGCAACCTTGGCCGTGTGGAGGCGTTGCCCTGCATGACCGGCCAAGACTGAACGAGCCAAGACTGAACCAGCCAAGACCGACTTTCTGTAGGCGCCGGTAGCTGAGAGAGCGATCGCGCTGCATTCCAGGGAGCAAGGCCATGCTGAGAAGACTTCGTTTCAAGAATACCACTTTGGAAGAACTGCTCGTAGAGGATGCGCAGCGTCTGAGGGAAGAGGCTCAAGGCGTTCCGCCTGGCAGAGAGCGGCTTGTTCGCCAGGCTCGACGAGCCAAGACCGCTTCTCACCTGAGAGAATGGCTGGCCACGCCGGGCCTACAGCCGAAGTAAGAATTAGGCCGCCCCAAGTTGGCGGTCTTCTCATTCCCGTGGTCGTGGGCGAGCAATCTGCCCATCGCGAGCAGGACCAAAAGCGCGACCGCCCCCGGCTTGGCGCTGACGCGGCTCTCTGAGGGCCCGTAGTTCTCCGATCGCCAACTGAGTTCCGTGATATCATGCCCTTGGTACCCGCGCGGGCTTGGGAGGCCAAGAACATGTCTACCTACCTGGGATCGCACACCCTCGATTTGGACGCGGAAATGGTCAGCCGCATCACGGCAGCGTACGGCCAGGCGCTCCATACACTTTGCGTGAAGGATCGCGACGACCCGCTTGCGGAGATGGTCGCGAAGAAGATCATCGAGATCGCCCAAAGCGGTGTCCATCACCCGGCCGAAATCGCGGCTTTGGCGATCAAGGAGCTCGAAATGCGGTAGTGGCGGGCAACGACCGCATCCGCTACCCGAAAGTGTATCGCCATCGCGATCGTTTATGCCCCAAAGTACACTAGTCCCGAGTGAGGTCATGCTTTGAAATGACAACTCAACATCCCGGCAGGGGCCACCGCGCGGGAGCGGAGATGATTGGCTGCATTGTCGCGCGTTGGCCTTAGGAGAGCGACTGGCTCGTGTCTCTGCAATTCCACCGTGCCGTCGAGCACATGGACGTATGGAGCGCGAGCAGCGACGGCTTTTCGTTTGCAATCAGCTTCGAAAGTCGGACCGGGACCGGCTTTCACGGAAGCCCCGGCTATGTCGCGTCTTGGCGACCCCTCTATGAGACCAGAGGCGCGATCAAGATCAGCGGATCACCATTCGAGACCTTTGGTGAGGCCGAGGAGGCCTGCAATCGGATGCTGGAGCATTTGCGCGCTGAATGAGACTTGGCAATGAGACTTGGCGGTGAACCCCTTCGGACCCACCGCCAACAAGGGGAGAAGGAAGAGGAAACGGCTAAGACCCGCCCGTGGCGACGCCCGAGCTCACCGGCGCGAGTTCGTCTTCCCGGCATCGCCAGCCGTCGGCGGCTTTCACGAAGGCGAAGGTCCGCTGGATCCTCAAGCGGCGTGTCACGTTGAAGGCTTCTGCGGAGCGCTCTTTGTTGGCGGCGCCCGGCTGCGGCCGGCCGGATCTGGTGTCCCAGCAGGTGCCGGTGCAGGTCGAGGCAATCTTGCTGCAGGCGGTGAAGGGGGCCAGCACGACCATTTCGATCTCGCCCATGACCTGCGCCTCCTGCTCGCTCACCTGGCTGTCGACCGCGTAGACGCGGTTGATCCGGATGAAGTTGCCGCAGGCATTGGCCGCATGAATTCGCGCGGCGCAGAAGTCGACGGCATCGGTGTCGGGCAGCCGCGCCGCGACCTGCCGGCCGAACACCTTCTTCGGATCGCCCTTGGCGGCGAAGATCTCAGCGGTCTTGCGGTTCAGATACTCGGTCAGACAGTCTTCCGCAGGCGAAAGCTCCTGGAGCGGCACGTTCTCCTTGCCGACCAGATTGCATTTGCGGTCGCGCTCCCTGGTCCAGCGGCCATATTCGGCGAAGGCAAAGCGCGCCTCGGTCGGGTTCAGCTTGTTGATCAGGCCGAGGACCTGGCCGTTGAGCTCCGTTTCGGTCAGCGCCAGCGACGGATCGGCACAGATCAGCGCGCCCGCCGCCGTGTTGGCCGCGAGGCAATCGAAATCGGGATCGCGCAGGATGGCGGTGCGCTCCTCGGTCACCTTGAGGAGACAGGCCTTGACCCGGTCGACATCCTCGTAGCGGACCGCGGCCTGGCCGATGATGCCGCAACCGAGACTGCGCTGCCGGATCCAGATCGCGTTCTCCTCGATCGCCGGCAGGCGATCGGGCAGGCGGGCCAGCCGCGCTTCGATCGCTCCGCTCAATTTTTCGGCGGCGGCGGCGAGCTCGGCGTCACCGCAGAACATCTGATTGGCGGGATCGCGATTCTGCGCGCAGTTGTTCTTGGCGAACAGCGGCAGCTTGTCGGTGATGGAGCGGTCGGAATTGCCGGATTGCGCGCAGGCCGGCGACGCCAGCAGCGCAAGCACAGTCAGCACGATGAGTCGCATTCCACTCGCCCCCGCATGGTCGGACCATGCTAGTGGTTCATCACAGTGATTTTGACGTTTTGATACCGAGCCATCCGAGGATAGGCAACTTTTCGGGTGGCAAGAGGATCTCGATGCTTCGAGCGACGCCGGGCTGGCGACGAATGAACCCGTTGCGTTCGAGGGTGAGGATCATCTGGTGGACTGACGGCGGGCTGACGCGGAAATGCCGCTGGATGTCGGCCTCGGCGGGCGGCTGTCCGAACATGTACGAGTAGGTATGGATGAAAGCGAGATAGTGTCCCTGCTTCTCGGTGAAGTGCGCGCCTGATTTTTGACTCATAGCTGGATTCGTCCCGGCCTCCGACAAGGAGGCGAAGCATGAATGTACGTTATCGGGTCGAATTGAGCCAAGCCGAGCGGGACGAACTGACGGCAATGCTCGGCGGCGGCACGCATTCCGCCCGCAAACTCAAACGGGCTCAGATTGTGCTGGCGGCCGATTCAGGCAGCTGCGACGCGGAGATTGCCCGAACCGTCCGGGTCAGCCTTTCCACCGTCGGCCGGACCAAACGCCGTTTCGTAGAAGGCAATCTGGAGCGGGCCTTGAGTGAGGAGCCGCGTCCGGGCGCGGAACGCAAGCTGACAGGCAAGGAAGAGGCCCTGCTGGTGGCGACGGCATGCGCCAAGCCGCCCGCCGGCCGCAAACGCTGGACGCTGACATTGCTGGCCGACGCGATGGTCAAGCTCACCGATCACGCCAGCCTGTCGGGCGAGACCGTGCGCCGCCGGCTGGCCGACAACGACCTCAAGCCGTGGCGCCGGGATATGTGGTGCATTCCTCATGTCGACGGCGAATACGTCGCCCGGATGGAGGATGTGCTCGATCTCTACGCCGAGGCGCCGGATCCCGAGCGGCCCCTGGTTTGCTTCGACGAGACCCCAGTCCAGCTGATCGGCGAGGTACGCCAGCCGATCCCTGCCCAACCGGGACAGCGCGAGCGCTACGATTACGAATATCGCCGCAACGGTACCGTCAATCTCTTCGTCACCTTCGATCCGCATCGCGGCTGGCGCAATGTCAAGGTTACAGACCACCGCGCCGCGGTCGACTACGCGCACTGCATGCGCGAACTCGTCGACGTCCACTATCCCAATGCCGCCTGCATCCGTGTGGTGCAGGACAATCTGTCGATTCATACGGCCGGCGCGCTATATCAGGCATTTGCGCCTGCCGAGGCCCGTCGCATCCTGCGCCGCCTCGAGTTCCACTACACCCCGAAACACGCCAGCTGGCTCAATATGGTCGAGTGCGAGATCAGCGTGCTGCAGCGCCAGTGTCTCGGCCGTCGCATCGACGATCCCAAAAGGCTTCGAAAAGAAATCGCAGCATGGCAACGGCAGCGAAACAAGGCGCGAGACCGCATCAAATGGATGTTCACAACCGACAAAGCCCGCGCCAAACTCGGTCGCGCCTATCCAGTTGCCGCCAAAGAGTCAAAACCACTGTGATGAACCACTAG
>NZ_LSEF01000079.1 GCF_001641695.1 Bradyrhizobium neotropicale | reverse complement strand
GAGCTATGCGGAATTTTGGGTGACGAGGCGATCAGGCGGCGTGGTTTGCCGGCACTTGGATAACCTCGATGCCGTCGTTGAATCTGACACCTGCGATGAGCTTCGGCAACTGATTTGTGCCCTTGAGCCGTCGCCAGGTTTTTGATGCAGCCATGACCAGCTTGAACACCATCAGCCTGGCGGTGGTCGGCGACAACGAACCCTTGGTGCGCACCGTCCGGTGCCGCACGGTGGCGAACACGCTCTCGATGGGATTGCTGGTGCGCAGGTGATCCCAATGCTCGGCAGGAAAGTCGTAGAAGGCCAGCAGGACGCTGCGATCCTTGACCAGACATTCGACCGCCCGACCGTACTTGGCACGGTATTTCTCGGCAAAGACGTCGATCGCTGCTTCGGCGGACGCCCGGTTCGGCGCCCAGTAGACCTCGCGCAGGTCCTTCTTCATGGTGGCCTGCACCGAGAGCGGGACCTTGTCGAGGACATTCACGGTCTTATGCACCCAGCAGCGCTGGTGCCGCGTGCCTGGAAAGACCTCCTCGAGCGCCTTCCAGAAGCCGAGCGCGCCGTCGCCGACGGCAATTTCGGGCGCGATCTGCAATCCGCGCTGTTTGACGTCGATCAGGAGCTCACGCCAGCTCTGCGCGCTCTCCCGCACCCCGACCTGGAAGCCGATCAATTCCTTCTTGCCTTCCGGCGTCGCGCCGATCAGCACTAGCATGCACTCGCCGTGGTCTTCCATGCGGGCCTGCAGGAAGACGCCATCGGCCCACACGTACGCATATCGGCGCGCCGACAGATCGCGCCTCTGCCAGCGCTCGTACTCGCCTTGCCACTCGGCCGTCAGCCGGGACACCACCGCGGGCGATAGGTTCGGCGCGTCCTTGCCCAGCAAGGCCGTCAGCGCCTCCTGGAAATCGCCGGTCGAAAGGCCGCGCAGGTAGAGCACCGGCAACAGCGCATCCAGGCTTCGAGTCCGCCGTGCCCACAGCGGCAGGATCGCCGAGCTGAACCGGATCCGCTCGCCATCGCCGGCCGCTCCGCGATCCCGAATCTTCGCCCGCGCCACCTCGACCGGGCCGATGCCGGTCGCAATCGTTCGCGCCGGGCCGTAACCATGCCGCACGACACGGGCGCGTCCGTCGGCAAGCTTCAAATCCTTCACTGTGGCAAGAAAGGTCTCGACTTCGGCCTCGACCGCCTGCGCCAGAAGCTGCCGCGCACCGGCGCGCAGGATATTGGTCAGTGGATCATCGATCTCGTCGGGCTGACGCAGCGCGACAATGTTGCTAGGCTCGTTCATGGCGTATCGCTCTCCTTGAGAGGTTCTGGCAGGCTCGACACCCGCCTCGATACGCCGCCTATCTCAGGCCGTCATCACCCACTTTCCCGCATAGCTCCTTGAGCTGCGGCGCGGCCGTTAACGGCCAGAGCCGGCTCGCCTTGGCGGCAGCGATTCCTTTGTATGCGATGATTGGAAGCTTGGGCCGCTCGACACTGGCGCCCCGTGCTGGGCTCCTCGAAGAGTGCTGTGCGCCATGTTCCAACATCGTCATCAGCCGGCTCTCCGTGGAGTAATGGTAGGCGCTCGATCCGTCCACAAACAAGACCCATTGCCTGATCTCGCCGGCGCAAAGCCGGCGACGAAATCCGCTCGCAACAAGCCTGCAAAACTCCGGCGATGACATCCGCGTTTCGGGAGGGCGAGTGGTTTTTGGGATGTTCTGGGTCCGCTCGTCACCGCCGCAGAGCGAGATAGTCACGGGTGTTGCCCAGTTGAACAAAGGCAACTGGGATCACTGGCGTAGTCAATCCACCCCTCGCTGATGCCTTCGCCAGCTCCTTTCATCGCCTGGGCTGCCGAGTTCTGGACGGTGAATCCGGGGGGGCGACCCGGCAACCGGCATTGGTGTCTTTCAGCGTCCGAGCCAATCTGCAAACGTGTCTGTCTGGTCAGCCTCGAGCAGGCGTATCCAGCCCCGCGACTGCTCTCACCAACGGGAAATCAGCTTGGCGGGCCGTTGCTAGCCACCGATCCGCATCGGCAGGAGCCAAATCTGGTCGTGATCGGTTCCGTTTAGCAAAAATTAACCCACTATAATGGGTTGATTATTGCTCTTCCGATGCTTTATTCTACCTTATAAGGGGTAGATAAAATGAAGCTGACGATCCAGACCTTTATTGAGGGCAAATGGCGTGACGCCGCCCTCGTGACTTTGGAAGCTCCCGAGAAGGGCTACAAGAGCCCTTCCGGCACGAGCTACGAAGTGGATTATTTCGCGAAGTTCGGCGCTATTCCATATTCGGAAGACCGCCCCTTACGGGGCGTGCATGCCTACTCGGTCGATGCGCCAGTCGATCTGGCGGATCGTTCAGCCAAGACCTGGCCAGCGGTTTTGTTGGATTTCATACCCCAAGGGCGGCATGCCGAAAGGATCGCCCGATTTCTGGAACTTCCGGTCGACGCGCCGTCTACACAAATCCACCTCCTGATGAGAGCTGGCAGCTCTCCGGTTGGCAACATTCGAATCAAAGAGGCGTACGATCAGGAAGTAGAGCGCTTAGAGGGCATATCGCTCGGCGGCGTCACCATGAAGGATATTCTTGATCGCAGCGACGCATTTTTGGAGGTCGCTGATCGGTTTTCGATGCTTGCATCAGGCTCGAGCGGGCTGCAGGGCGACTGGCCAAAGGTTTCTCTAACCCGATCGCGCGACGGACTTTGGTACCCAAATTCGATGGTGCAGGATGGTGACGGTGTCGACTACATCATTGCAAAGCTTCTGCGCAGCGACGAGGGCATAGATCAGCGTATTCTGGAGTCGGAGGCGGGCTATTCGGAGGTCGCGAAAGAGTTCGGGATAGCGGTAGAGAGGACGAACACCTATGGCAGCGGGGTGCTCGTCATTCCGCGGTTTGATCGGAAGGTCACGGCCGATGGTTTGTTGCGCTACGGACAAGAGAGTTTGGTCTCGGCAATTGGTGTCGCAGAGTTCGCATATCAAAGCAGGCACGAAATCTACCTGAAGAAAATCCAAGCGGTTTCCTCCAATCCTCTGGAAGACACGACGGAGTACCTGCTTCGCGACATCCTGAACTTGGCCATGGGAAATCCCGACAATCACGGTCGCAACACCGCGCTCAGGAAGTTCCCAGATGGAAGCATACGGCTCGCCCCTTTGTTCGACTTCGCTCCGATGAAGATTGCGGCAGCGGGCATTGTCAGGTCTACGAAGTGGGGTTGCATGCTTGAAGGTGGGGGACAGGACATCGATCCGGACTGGCGGGAAGTCTGTGAGACGGTTTCGGGTCCAAACGTACCTGCTGAGAAGCTGATGGCCGCGTTGGCCGCCAAGGAAAATCTGTTGCGGGCACTTCCAGAGATCGCAACAAAACATGGTGTGCCAGACTCGGTTGTGACAAACGCGATAATTCGTAACGAAGATATGGCGAACGGTGTCGCTAAGCTACGCAATGTCCCAGCTTAGGGGTAATCGATATGGCTAGATGGCGTAAACCGACAAAGGAAGAGATTCGAGACCGTCGCACCGCGATTGCGGCGAAGGCTCGCGCTGGGGCGCTTCGTTTGCCGCATGGAGTGGCGGAGATGCGTCGAGCGCTCGGACTCACCCAACTTGAATTTGCAAAGCTATTCAAGCTGACGCCGCGCCAAATCGCCGATCTTGAACGAGGAGCGGCAAATCCCACCGCGGAAACGTTGAACAGGATTGGACGCGTATTTGGATTTCAAGTTGGGTTCGTTCCGATCGCCGAGGCCTCGAAGGCTTCTCAGGAAGATGAGACGCATGTGCCCCCAGGCATACGCTAGTCTGAACTCCCGAATGCCATCGGCTTCGGAGCAGCCATGAAGCAACGTGAGAGCGCCCGACAGTCCTTCCGTCGCTTACGCTTAGTGTAGGATATCGGGAAAATTTTGCGATGGCCGCGCTCGCTTGTGGCGGGCAAAGCGCCACTTAGAACGAACGCGCCGACCGCTCCCGTCAGCCTGTCCTCGTTCTCTTGCTTTGGGTGGAAGCATCTCGTGCAAATGCTCGCTCATTTGAGTTCGCACGTTCACCTGCCGAATGTTGTGGCAAAGACAAAGACGTGATCGTTCTGAGTGCCAACTTCGGATGTTGTTTTGTTGGGGGGGCTGATTTGTTGCGCGTCAAAGCAACTGGACATATCGCTCTCGATCGAGTTGGCAGCCAGAGTCTAACATGAAAGATCGAGTCGGATTGAAAGCCGCTCAACTGGAGCCGTGATCGAGAGTCTTGGTATCAGAGATCCGTTTCCGCTCATGAACTCCTGGGATAAGTCCTGCCCTTGCGGAGCTATGCGGAATTTTGGGTGACGAGGCGATCAGGCGGCGTGGTTTGCCGGCACTTGGATAACCTCGATGCCGTCGTTGAATCTGACACCTGCGATGAGCTTCGGCAACTGATTTGTGCCCTTGAGCCGTCGCCAGGTTTTTGATGCAGCCATGACCAGCTTGAACACCATCAGCCTGGCGGTGGTCGGCGACAACGAACCCTTGGTGCGCACCGTCCGGTGCCGCACGGTGGCGAACACGCTCTCGATGGGATTGCTGGTGCGCAGGTGATCCCAATGCTCGGCAGGAAAGTCGTAGAAGGCCAGCAGGACGCTGCGATCCTTGACCAGACATTCGACCGCCCGACCGTACTTGGCACGGTATTTCTCGGCAAAGACGTCGATCGCTGCTTCGGCGGACGCCCGGTTCGGCGCCCAGTAGACCTCGCGCAGGTCCTTCTTCATGGTGGCCTGCACCGAGAGCGGGACCTTGTCGAGGACATTCACGGTCTTATGCACCCAGCAGCGCTGGTGCCGCGTGCCTGGAAAGACCTCCTCGAGCGCCTTCCAGAAGCCGAGCGCGCCGTCGCCGACGGCAATTTCGGGCGCGATCTGCAATCCGCGCTGTTTGACGTCGATCAGGAGCTCACGCCAGCTCTGCGCGCTCTCCCGCACCCCGACCTGGAAGCCGATCAATTCCTTCTTGCCTTCCGGCGTCGCGCCGATCAGCACTAGCATGCACTCGCCGTGGTCTTCCATGCGGGCCTGCAGGAAGACGCCATCGGCCCACACGTACGCATATCGGCGCGCCGACAGATCGCGCCTCTGCCAGCGCTCGTACTCGCCTTGCCACTCGGCCGTCAGCCGGGACACCACCGCGGGCGATAGGTTCGGCGCGTCCTTGCCCAGCAAGGCCGTCAGCGCCTCCTGGAAATCGCCGGTCGAAAGGCCGCGCAGGTAGAGCACCGGCAACAGCGCATCCAGGCTTCGAGTCCGCCGTGCCCACAGCGGCAGGATCGCCGAGCTGAACCGGATCCGCTCGCCATCGCCGGCCGCTCCGCGATCCCGAATCTTCGCCCGCGCCACCTCGACCGGGCCGATGCCGGTCGCAATCGTTCGCGCCGGGCCGTAACCATGCCGCACGACACGGGCGCGTCCGTCGGCAAGCTTCAAATCCTTCACTGTGGCAAGAAAGGTCTCGACTTCGGCCTCGACCGCCTGCGCCAGAAGCTGCCGCGCACCGGCGCGCAGGATATTGGTCAGTGGATCATCGATCTCGTCGGGCTGACGCAGCGCGACAATGTTGCTAGGCTCGTTCATGGCGTATCGCTCTCCTTGAGAGGTTCTGGCAGGCTCGACACCCGCCTCGATACGCCGCCTATCTCAGGCCGTCATCACCCACTTTCCCGCATAGCTC
>NZ_LSEF01000078.1 GCF_001641695.1 Bradyrhizobium neotropicale | reverse complement strand
GGGTTCTTCCGCATATTTGGTGCAGGTCTCCTCTTCGCGTTTCATCGTGAGCGATTGTGCGTTGTCAGGCGGTGGCCAGTAGCCTGTTTCGGAGCAGTGCATATCCTGAACGGCCATACATCTGGCGCTTGATCGTCTTGAGGCGGTTGATCTGTCCTTCGACGGGGCTGGTGCTC
Organism: Bradyrhizobium neotropicale; assembly: GCF_001641695.1. Lineage (GTDB taxonomy): Bacteria > Pseudomonadota > Alphaproteobacteria > Rhizobiales > Xanthobacteraceae > Bradyrhizobium > Bradyrhizobium neotropicale. The sequence goes on along the minus strand of NZ_LSEF01000078.1, from coordinate 65,616 downwards.
CAGGGTTGGGTGATGGCTGCCCGAACAGCCGCGATGTCGCGGCCGATGCCTTCTGCAAGCGAAGCCAGTTCGCTGCTCGAAGCATCCTCGATCCATTGCTCGAGATTCGTATCATCATGCCCCCGTATCAAGGCCGCAAGACGTCGAGCAAGCTCACCGGCGTTGGAAAGCTCCGGCGCAACCTGATGGAGATGGTGAAGGAACCGCTCGGTCTGCTGATCGAGCGATCGAGACTCTTTGCTCAGGAGCCGTGCACAGTTGCGGCGCGAGGGCGGTCGCCATCGCACATTTGGCGCGGACGTCGGTGAGCCTTGCTGGCGGGCAGCAGTCCATCGGTAGATGGTCGTTTTGCTGCCTTCAAAACCGCGGCGCTTGATTTCGGTCCACAATTCCAGCGCGCGGCGTTCACCTTCCTCCCAGCGCTTTTCCAAATAATCTCGGAAAGGATCAACGAGGACGGAGCGCGCGGGTGGCCGCCGGTGCTCAGGCTCACCGCCCGCAGCAAGCCAGCGCTCGACCGTCCTCACGCTCATGCCGATCCGCGGCGCGATCCCGCGCGGCGACAGGCCGTCGGCGCGCAAGTCGAGGATTTCAGCATAGAGTGAACGGCGATGGTTGCGCCGCGCGCGGCGCAGCTGATCAAGCTTTGTAGAAGGCTCTATTGGTGGTTCGAGCTTGGTTTGATCTTCGACCATATCCGCAATCGTGGCCTTTCCAGCGATACCGATCGCCTTGCGATGACGGCAAACAGCCAAATGCAGCGCTTCACCCAGGTTTTGGAGAAGATGAAAACGGTCGGCGACCTGCGTCGCCTCGGGGGCACCACGACGGGCGCCCTCAGAATAAATGCCGGCACGATCGCGCGCGATCACTTCGATGCCGGGATGGCGTCCCAGCCAGGACGCGACCGCATTGGCATTCCGATTCGGCAAAAGATCGATAACGCGATTGCGCTCCAGATCGCAGATGATGGTGCCGTAGCGTTGCCCCTTGCGCCAGGCCCAGTCATCGATGCCGATCACACGCGGCGGCTCTAGCGGCTTGAATTCGGCTGCGCGGATCATCCGTAGCAGCGTGTCTCCGCTGGTCGGCATGCCAAGTCTGTGCGACAGACGTGCGCCCGGCTCGCCGCCGACCGCGAAACCGATCGCCAGTTGCCTGTCGCGGAGACGGGACGTTCGTCTCGCTTTCGGTCGCGCGGTTTCCGGCAACCGCTCAGTAAATATCTGGCGCGGGCACTGCGAATTCGCGCATCGAAAGCGTCGCGCGTTAAGCCGGATCTCGACAATCCGCTCTTGCCACGGCAGATCGGTTAAGCGTCGCACGTAATGGCTGTGGACGCGGCCGGTCTGGCAGCCGCAACCGGGACAGAACGAGACCGCTGACTTCGTCCGAGCCACGAGCATCACCTTGTCGCCCTGGGGAAGGATCTGGACAATCGAAAGCTCGGGGGAGACCAGCGAGCACAAGGAATGGAACAAGGGCGAATCACGGACGTCGACTGCGATTCTGACCTTATGGCCTTATTCGCGCCTTCCGTGAATCCGCCAACTTGCATCAAATATGCGGAAGAACCTCGGTCTGACGCCGCAGAGCGTCAATGTGATGGGTGGATTCAAGGTGCAGGGCCGAAAAGCCGACGACGCCTTACGTCTGCTTGAGGATGCCCACCGCCTCGAGGAGGCCGGATGCTTCGCCCTTGTATTGGAGGGAATCCCAGCGGAGCTCGCCGCTCGAGTGACCGAGTTGCTGACAATACCGACCATCGGAATCGGCGCTGGTCCCAACTGTTCTGGCCAGGTGCTCGTCTTTCACGACGTGCTGGGCTTGATTGAGGGACATCGCCCCAAGTTTGTTCGATCCTATGCGGATGGCTTTAAGGTGCTGCAGGAGGCTTTGTCGCGCTGGGTTGAGGATGTGCGCAAAGGTGCATTTCCGGCATCAAATGAGTCTTATCGCCTTCCGGACGGTCTTCGCGATGCTATCGCAAGCTGGACGCCTTCCAACCGATCCTGATCTGAAACTTGGGCATGAGAATAATCGCAAACCTCACCGAACTGCGTCGCGTCCTCACAGACGCTCGCAAGGCATATCAGCGCATCGGATTCGTTCCAACGATGGGATACCTGCACGATGGCCATATGGCACTGGTCCAGGCGAGCCGAGCTCAAAGCGACATCACCGTGCTGAGCATCTTCGTCAATCCCACCCAGTTCGGGCCAAACGAGGATCTCAGCACCTATCCGCGCGACCTCCAGCGCGATGAAAAACTGTGCCGGAATGCCGGCGTCGACATCGTCTTCGCCCCCGATGCGCGGGAAGTCTATCCTGCGGGGTTCGAGACCTTCGTCGAGCCGGGCGAGCTCGCAAAGCCGCTCTGCGGAGCTTTTAGGCCTGGCCATTTTCGTGGCGTCGCAACCATCGTGTGCAAGCTGTTCAACATGGTGCAGCCCGACCTCGCGTTCTTCGGCCGAAAGGACTTTCAGCAATGCGCCGTCGTCCGTCATATGGCAATTGATCTCAATCTTCCGATCGAGATCGTTACGGTGCCGACCGTTCGGGAGGCGGACGGCCTGGCGATGAGCAGCCGAAATCGATATCTTGACGGGCAAGAACGTCAGCGAGCTCTTGCGATCAGTCGCGGGCTGCTGGCGGCCGAGGCTCAATTTCGTGAAGGGGAGCGTAACGTCGGGAAGCTTCTAGCACTTGTCAGGCGGCATTTGGAGAAAGTCGACCGGTTGCAGTACCTCGAGCTCGTCGATACCGATACGCTCAAGCCTGCGCAAAGCCCCTTAGGTGCTCCTGCAGCTCTTTGCGTTGCGGCCCATATTGGTACCACTCGGCTGATCGACAATGTCATCCTCGACCCGAAGTTCACTTAGCGATCCATGGCGGCGGGCTGGATCGTGAACATGTCTCCGGTGAACGTTGTCGTAATATGCCGGAAATAGCCGCAAACGGTTCTCCACGCAGCACGAACGCAGCATGGAAGGTGAGTTGCGAGAGGTTGCCTCAGCGGTCAGGGCGTCAAAGAGTTGTGTCAGTTTCGAGGGGTCATACCCTTGGGTGACGCTTCGATCGTCTGCTCCAAAAAGTGGCGCATAGTCCCAACTACCTCGGGCGGAAAAAACTGCTTTCGCCTCGAACCCCTGCCGGGCTTCAAGACCATTGACATCTAGCTTGATCTGGTTGCCGCTGCTTTCCTTTTCCTTCTCATCATCGATCCTCACGGCCCTTCCTCCGTGCGAGCGAACAGAGTCTTAGGAGCCTGTTAGCGTAACGCTGTCGTCTCAACTACCTGATTTGGTGGGGCTCGCATTCATATATAGTCCGCACTTCCCCGATAGCCTTCGAGCATTCTACCGCGACGACATTGCGTCGCTACGACGTGAGCCGCGCTTGTGATGGGGCAATGCGTATGACTGGGGGCGCGCGCAGAATACGAGATGCGAAAGAGTTTCGGCGGTTGGAGCAGATCTACCTGCAACAGGCTGAGCACTCGACGGGAGATCTCGAACGAGACAGCTTACTCAATATCGCTCGAGGTTTCGGGTATGCCGCCCGTCAAATCGAAAGACGTTCATTGATTAGCAAGGCGGTGATGATTGTCGCTCTTGCCGTGCTCGTATTATTTTCCGTTTTGTACATTCCCTAGTGTACGTGCGGTCTAACGCGACGGCGACGTAATGCCTATCCCGGTTTCAGAATTGAGACTACCGCCACGTTTAACAGCATGCGGCCTGATCCCGATCAGGCCATTTATGACGGCTAGCGCCTCGAGAGGTTTTGACTGATACGTGAGATTTCCAAGACGGGTAGCTAGGAGGGACCAGCACTTCGATGCTGCCGCAGTGCCAGGCGCATCTAGGTACTTCGGAGCCTTTTCGGTCGGTCCAGGTCTTGAGCCGGACCTTCGTAAGGTCGCCGGTTTTCACTGCTTGTGGCGAGATAGGCCACTGCTAGAGAGTCGATAGTGTTCCGGAAGCTATCCGCTTTGCTGCTATTTGCCGGCCACGCTCGCTCAGCGGCGAAATATCTCGACCTGAACGATTTCATCTTGTTGCAAAGGCGATGAGCTGGATAGCGGCGGCACCGAGTACAGCGGCAAGGACGTAGCGCGTCGTCTTTTCCGATAGCCAACGAAGACCAACTGTGGTCCCGATCATTGCCCCGGCGAAAGCACCTAGGGCGTATAGCCAGGTTTGCGGTGAAGGCAACTGTCCGACGTAAATTGCCCCGACTAGCCCAACCGCGGAGTTCACCCATATGAAGGGGGCGGATAAAGCCGCGGCCTGTTTGGGCGACGCCCACCGCATCGCGATCAGGATCGGCGCGAGGAAAACGCCACCGCCGACACCAGTAAGGCCTGAAACGATGCCGATGCCAGCGCCTGTTGCGATCGCGTCCCAAGATGGCGCGACGCGATTTAGGATGTCTCCCTTCGCTTGACGGAACAACAAGATGGCCGCGGCCATCAAAAGCATGACACCGGTGACAGCATTGTAAATTTGCTGAGGAAGGACTGTGAAACCTCCAACTAAGGCAGTCGGCATCGAGGCGATTACAAGAGGCGTCAACTTCTTCCAATCAACAAAGCGGCCGCGATTGAAGAGCCACGTTGAATACGTAGCGGCGACGATGTTGAGCAACAATGCAGTCGGACGCATCTGAGTCGATGGAAATGATGAGAACGCCATTAGAGCCAGAAACGCTGTACCTCCGGCTTGCCCGACCGTTGCGTAAAGAAGGGAAACGATGGCAAAAGCAACTGTGAGCATTGTGGGGACTAGATCCGAGCAGATTCATTTGAAGAAAGAACTTGACGAGACGTTCTATTTGCAGGATCTCGCACATGACCGTCAAATTCATCCCGCTGAGGTATGAAGACCTAAGCATTGCTCCCGCTTTTGCTGAGATTATCGAGGGTGTCGGCCAGAGCCGTCGCGCTAACGCCTCCAGTTCGTCCTGACTGATTTCCGCCGCTTCCTTCTTTCGGGACGTTCATGATGCGCTGGCGTCCAGCGCGTCCTGGAAATGGAAGCAGAGACGCAAAGCGTCGGAGTTGACGCTGTGCTACCATTTCCACGTATCCGGGCTCGTGTCGGTAGCAAGCACACGGATTCCGTAGTCGCTGATGGTTACAATGGCATATGTGTAGCCATCGTAACAATTCAGCTGGTACTCCCTGTCTCGCTCCGACCAGCGCCAATAGTTCCGATTGCCGTAGGACGGGTAAAACTGCTTTCGCAGCGAGCCCTTGCCAGGCTCAAGACCATTGACATCGAGCTTGATCTCGTCGCCGCTGCTTTTCCACAAAACATGCCCCTTCAGCTTTTCTTTGGTCAGATTCACCACAAAAAATTCGTGCTTTCCTCCGCTCTTCGTCGCTCCTTTTCTGGCCTTCTCTTTCCTTTTCATCACCGCCCCTCCTGGCCTCTCCTCCGCGTGAAAGGCAGATTCCTCGAAGTTTGCTTAGGTAACATTGTCGTCTCAACTACCTAAGTTCGTAGGCTGGCAGTCACATCCAGCACGCACTTTGAGGATAGCTTCATTTCGCAACAGCAACTCTACTTTGCCGCGATCTGAGCCGCGTTTGTGATGGGAACAATGCGTATGGCCGTGCGTGCGCGCAGAATGCGAAAGAGTTTCGGCGGCTGGAGCAGATCTACCTAGCTCTCGACGAGAGATATCGAACGAGACAGCTTCCTCAAGGTTGCTCGCGATTACGGATATGCGGCCGACAAAATGACCTGCGTCGCGAACAACGACCGGCGGCGCTCGGTGCCGCTGGGACGATCCCTTGTAAGAAGGAAACGCGTCATTCCATATTGGGCTCCTGGTCAGAGAAAGCCCAACTTTCATCGCTCCGGCCGGCCTCCTTCGATCCGGAGGGTCGGCAATTGCCAGGAGCCATAATGAAAATTGACGCCAGCCCCGGCTGGCAAGTTGAATGATGCAAGGGGTGGCAGCCATGGGCTGGCGTATGGCGGAAGTTCGACATTCGTGAGGGATTTCGCGGTTTCAATGGAATAGATCACATCCCGCGCGACCCGCAGTGTGGCGTCGTTGATCCAGCCTTGAAAAATACTGATCCGGTCGGTCGCCGAGCTCGCAGAAGTGACCTTCCCGATGAGCTCCATCGCCTGCGCGGATTCGATCTGAATTCGCTCCTGCCAATTCCAATAGGTGTCGAAAAGCCGTTTCGAGAACTCCGTCTGCGTTCCGATGGCTCGCTTTGCAAAGTCCTGAAATGCGCCTGTTGCACCGCCAATGTCATCGTTGCTTCCGGCTTCCTTCGTCATCACCATCTCCTTGTCTTGTTACATGTAATCGAGAGATCTGCTGTCGAAGGCGCTGTTCGTCCGGAACTCTTCTATGAAGGCAGAAAAAGGAGAATGCTGATTTGCCCGGCTCCTCGCCGTATCCGCCACCAACGGGGTGCGCGAGCCCGTTTCTGAAGGGGAAAGGCTGAGCGTCGCACTGTGTCGGCTGAATGCGTCGCGCCCGTGTAGAAGTTCGAACATCCATGTCTTCAACCAGACACGCTGAAGATTTTAAATGACACCGATCGTCCGGACCACAATTCATGGGCTGCCAGTTGGCCACCCGTCCCAACGGATCGCCTCGAAAGGTGCCGAATGGTGATCGCGCTTCGAGACACCTGAGATAGCCCGTTAGGTGATCAGCCTTGGTCCGGACTGACACCTTCACCAGGGCTCCCGGGCTTGGTCTCGTGGTCGCGGATGAATGTTTCATATTGCGCAGGGTTAGCAGCCTTCAGGCGTTCCAGTGCGCGCTCAGCTTCATCAAGGACGACAACGCCGTGACGCCGTTTGATTGTCTCCATGCCTTTTACCATCTCTTCGAGGTGCTTCATTGCCTCTCCGGAACTCGACTCATTAGGGTCCTGCGACACTCTCGCCATCCGGGGGCGCCGGTTAAGTTCTTCGACGGCAGCGAAAAGAGCGTCGAGCTGTTGGCCCAAGCTGAACTGCTCAAAGACCTTCTTCTGGAGCTCCGAAACTTTGACGACGTTCGTTTCGATATCCTGATTTACTGCCCCGCTGAGTGGCGCAAAGAATGGAAAAGAGTACCAGGAGAACCAATTCGGGTTTGACATGGATACCTCTCGACCATCGAGATCGTGGCGTTCTTCTTCAGCTATATTCCAGCAATTGGCGTGCCAATCGACGGGGTCGATGACCACATCCAGGCACGAAAGTATAATTCCCATCAGGCTGGTGAAGGACCGCTGTGGTCAGAGGGGCGCGGCGATACTTGCGCGACTATAACGATGTCGGGGTCGTCTACCTCGCCCGCCGAGTTGGGCTCGAGCTTGGGTTTAAGCTTTTCGAGACTTCCGCACATGCGCGAAGGTGGGGTACTAAGATGGATGGAGCATGCGGCTGCACCTATGGGCGAGGCCGTGAAGGCGACATCGGTCTCCGCTTGGGGCCGCCTAGCGCACAATCAGCGCGATGCAGTCTTTGGCCCTCGCACGAATTCGTCCACGCGGACGATCCCATCAGAACTTGAGGCCGCCGAGAGGTGGGATCAAGCTTCATTACGGGTTGGAATAGCCAAAGGCTTAGCCGATCCCCTCGCGCGGATGCGATGTCGCGCAGATTTTGGTTCCAGTGAGACGCTTCTGTCGCAATGCCAAGAGGGCCGGGTTTAGTTAGTTACTGACTGAGGTTTGAGCGGCCCCGAGCGTGGCGGCGTTCCGGCAACAACCCGAGACACCCATCCGAGGTCGCGGACAATCCAGCGAACTGCCATCGCGATGACAACGATGACCACCCCAAGCACACCAGCCATCGAGATTCTGGTCGAGAGATCCCATAGTTCTCCGAACTGGACCAAATCCATAAGACGAAAAACGGTGCCCTGGAGCAGGTAAAGAAGCAGCGTGCTCTGCCCAAGTTCCACCGCGACAAAGCGGGCCACTCGATTTGAAGAGCTGAGTTTCCAGAGCTGTAGCACCATTTCAAATGCGATCGCAGAGGCCGCCACAGAGCCTGCGAACATCAGCAACACCTGTTCAGCCGATGCTGTATCGCGTATCAGAACGAGATTGTTGTAGGCATAAGTCTCTTTGCCCCAAACAAGAAAGCAGGCAAAAGCAAGCGCTGCGAGTGAGAAGATCAAGGGAGATTTGTTGCGTGGGAGAACGCGCGCCCGCCATTCGGTCGACTGGAAAAGCAAGAATCCCAGACAGAAGAACGGGAAAGTGTATCTTATCAAGGGCAATATCGAAAAGGTGACGGGCAAGATTGCGACCGCAATTGCAGACATGCCTATGATCCACATTGATCGACGACGGCAAATCGTTAGAAGGACCTTTATGACAAGGAAAGATGCAAATGCCGCCCATATGAACCAGTATGAGCCAATAAAATCCTTCAAAATGTCTGCGTAAGTTATACTGTTCGAAGGCGAAAATGCAGCTACCTTAGCTGTCTCCATAAAGGCGCACCAAAACAGCGTTGGCAGCAATAATTGTATCGCGCGCTCATTGATACTACGAATGAGCGATTTTCGCAGGAGAGCTCTCGAAGACAGATATCCGCTTATCGCCATAAACAGAGGCATATGAAACATGTAGATCGACTTGAAATACGGCGAATACCAATAATCATTGTTTCGGTAGATGACATATTGCAATAGATGTCCAACGATCACCAAGACAATGAGTATGCCTTTAGCAAAATCAAAGCTTAGATCTCGGTTGTCTGCTCCGGCTGAGTGCGAGCCGTGCCCCGTCGATAGAGTTGTGTGACAAAGCATAAAACCTCTAGACTTGGTTGTGCCCCTGTACGGTTAGCGGACGATTCGTTCTTTGAATATAGCTATGCGACCTCTTGGGCCGACTATGAAGCGGTGGGCTGTGTCAGGGCTTTCGCAACTCCGCTCGCTAATCGGTCCGGTCACGTGTCTCGTTTCTTCGCCATTGCGAGCGACGGTCCGCCAGCCGCTGCGACCTCGCAATGGATGATGGCATAGGCATGGACATGATCGGCGCAGGTTCCGCATACTAGGAGCGGCCTCGCACGCGCTAAGTGGGTGAGCAAGGACGTCTGCTTCGTTGCGGCGGCTCTGAAAACAAAATCGTCGAACATTGTTTGAGCTGGCAAAGAAGTTTCCCCTGCTCACCCGTGGCCATTTTCGCGCAATCCTGTCAACAATGGTTCGGACCGGGTGCATTGGTACAGCCTGCAGCGCACGACGCCACTGTTCGATCCGGCACGAAAGGACGAATGGTCGATCCCCGGCGAACTAGAATAGGGGCCTGTATCAAGCCGTGAAGCCAGAACGAAAGCCGCCAGGTTCGGGCAGCAGGGGCATGGCGGATGACGACAATCACGACCTGCGTGACCAGAGTCCAGCTTTCGACAAGGTCGAATGGTGCCCTAGTTGAGCTATGTCAGAGAAATAATCTCTCTTGCGGCAAGCGCATCTAGAACCTGATCCGCCAACTGTTCTGGTGGCTGGCCCAAGGTCTTCAAGTGTACCTCCGGCGCGCGCGGCGCTTCGAACGGGGCGCCGATGCCAGTAAAGTTCTCGATTTTGCCTGATTTTGCCCTCGAATAAAGTCCCTTTGGATCGCGTCGGACGCACTCATCTATTGGCGTGTCCACAAAGACCTCGACGAATTCGCGCTTCCCAACGAGCTTGCGTACCAGGTCCCGCTCGGTCATGTAGGGCGAGATAAACGAGCAAATGACCATCAAGCCGCTGTCGAGCATCAGTTTCGCCACTTCACCGGCTCGTCGGATGTTCTCGATCCGATCCGCGTCAGTGAAGCCGAGATCGCCATTGAGGCCGTGACGGAGGTTGTCGCCGTCCAGCAGCATCGTGTGATGCGACATCGCGAACAGCTTCTGGTCGACGATATTGGCAATCGTCGACTTGCCGGCGCCCGAAAGCCCGGTGAACCAGATGATGCATGGCTTCTGCTGCTTGAGCCCGGCACGCTCCTGCTTGCCGATCGTTAGCGGTTGCCAGGCAACGTTGCTCGCGCGGCGGAGCGGAAAATCAATCATTCCCGCGCCAACCGTTCGGTTGGTGTAGCGGTCGATCACGATGAAGGACCCGGTGCGCCGATTCACGTGGTAGGGATCAAAGCTCACAGGCAGAGTGGTCGCAACGTGGCAGAAGCCGAACTCATTGAGCCCGAGCGTCGTCGCCGCAAGAGGAGGCTCGCCGGTATTGACGTCGATCTTGTATTTGATGCGCGTGACGTTGCCGGAGGCAATCGATTGCGTGCCGATCCGAAATGCATAGGAGCGGCCCTGTACCATTGGCTCTTCATCCATCCAGATCAGATGAGCGGCAAACTGGTCGGCGACCGTAGGGCGCTGGGTTGGACCTGCGAGGACATCGCCGCGGCTGACATCGATCTCATTTTCGAGCATGATCGTTACTGCGTCGCCAGCTTCTGCAGCCGCAAGATCACCGTCATAGGTCACAATTCGCTTCACGCGCGAGCTGCGCCCCGATGCTGCCACGATAATTTCGTCGCCAACCGCGATGCTTCCCGAGGCGATCGTGCCCGCATACCCCCGGAAATCCAGATTGGGGCGGTTCACCCACTGTACCGGAAAGCGGAAGGGCAGGTCGGTCGTCTCGGACTGAATGTCGATAGTCTCGAGGCAATCCAGCAGAGACTGGCCGTGATACCAATCGGTGTTGCCGGATCGGTAGATGATGTTGTCGCCGTATCTGGCGGAGATCGGGAATGGAACGATCGACTTGAAGCCGAGCGCCGAAGCAAAGGCGACATAGTCGCGCACGATGCCGTCGAAGACATCTCTTCGGTAGTCCACGAGGTCAATCTTGTTTACGGCCAGGAGGACGTGCCGGATGCCCAATAGTGAGCAGATGAACGAATGGCGTTTGGTTTGCACCAGAATCCCTTTGCGCGCATCGATCAGGATGATGGCGAGCTGCGCGTTGGAGGCGCCGGTTGCCATATTGCGGGTATATTGTTCGTGGCCCGGCGTATCGCCGACCATGAACGATCGGCGCGGCGTGGTGAAGAACCGATAGGCGACATCGATAGTAATACGTTGCTCGCGTTCAGCTTCGAGGCCGTCGACCAACAGAGCAAAGTCGATGTCCTCGCCCGTCGTGCCGTGCTTGGCGCTGTCGCGCGCGAGTGCCCGTAGCTGGTCCTCATAGATCATCTTGCTGTCATGCAGGAGTCGCCCGATCAGCGTCGATTTGCCGTCGTCGACCGAGCCACAGGTGATGAACCGCAATTGATCTTTGCTAACGGCCTCGCCGAGGCAACCCGCAGCATCCGTATCCATCAGAAGTATCCTTCTCGCTTCTTCTTCTCCATTGAGGCGGCCTCATCCGTATCAATGATACGACCCTGGCGCTCCGACACTTTGGTAAGCCGCATTTCGGCTACGATGTCCTCGATGGTAGTGGCCTCCGATTCGATGGCGCCGCTCAGGGGGTAGCACCCAAGCGTGCGGAAACGGATCGTCCGCAACTCGGGGGTCTCATTTGGCCGGAGCGGGAGCCGCTCGTCGTCCATCATGACCAGGGTGCCATTCCGATGCACCACACGTCGCTGTTTCGCAAAGTAGAGAGGGACGACGGGGATGTTTTCGAGCATGATGTATTCCCAGATGTCGAGCTCTGTCCAATTCGACATCGCGAACACCCTCATCGTTTCGCGTTGCCGGATGCGTGTGTTGAACAGGTTCCAAAGTTCGGGCCGCTGGTTGCGCGGATCCCAGGCATGTCCTGCCGCGCGGAACGAAAATATGCGCTCCTTGGCACGGCTTTTCTCCTCGTCCCGCCGCGCGCCGCCGAATGCCGCATCGAATCCGTAGATCTCGAGCGCCTGCTTGAGCGCGTCGGTCTTCATAACCTGCGTATGCAGCGCGGAGCCGGAGTCGATGGGATTGATGCCGCGCGCAATGCCGTCCTTGTTCACGTGGACGATCAGATCGATCCCGATGCGCCTGGCCGTCTCGTCGCGAAAGGTGATCATCTCGCGGAACTTCCAGGTCGTATCGATGTGCATCAGTGGGAAGGGCAACTTCGCCGGATAGAATGCTTTCACCGCAAGGTGCAGCATGACGCTTGAATCCTTGCCGACCGAATAGAGCATCACCGGCTTCTTGAACTCTGCGACAACCTCGCGCATGATTTCGATCGACTCGGCCTCGAGCCGCCGCAAATGCCGCGGAAGCGTGCGCGTTTCGAGTCGAGCTAAGTTCTGCACGTTCATCTTGAACATCCTCGAGATGTGCCCCACGCGATGAGCTTGCCGTTGCGGATTCATGCCACATCTGAGGGCTTGACTATGGGATCAGTAATTCAGCGTGGCTCGCTGCGGTATCTCATCCTCGGTCGGTCCAAGCGGGGGATAGACGTCGGCGCATCGCCTTCGCCAAGAGCATAGAATTCTGGTGGGCGAACCTACGAGCTGTAAGATGGGAAACTGACTGACGGTCAATTCATTCCTTGGTTGCCGCCTCAACATACGCTGGTTTATCGTGTCGCAAAGCCGTTGCGGGTGCGCGCCGGCGCAGCGCGATCTGGCCGTCCTGCTGAAGGGTAGGGCATGATCCTCCACACGCTTTCGAGCTTGCGGTTGCCCTCGCCGCCGGTGTAGAGCTGGTCAGAGCTGCCGAAGGCCGCGCCTACGACCGGGTTGCCGTGTTTATGATGAGATACTCCTCGTAGTTTTCCCGACGGGAAAACTACCCTGTCGCTCAATGGCTGGCACTTTTCCTACCCGGCAGTAGGTGAGTTGGTGAAATCGATTTTTTGGATGTAGTGCATTCAGATCGCGGATAGTGACGCTTCCTGCGGTCCTGATCTCAATCTCCTGGTCGCATCCGATACTCTGATGAAAGTCTCACGGCGGCAACTCCGGTGGCCGGTGAGCGATGAATTAGGTGGTTTGCAGTGCCGCCCTTCATACAAGGCTTTCGTAGCCCGCAGACAGTCTCGTGCTGGACCAGCAAGACACCTGATTGGTCACTCGACCCGCTAGCCGGAGCAGTTAGCTCTTGGAAATTCAAGGTCTCAGTTGCCGTGTGAGCGATCTGTTCTCAGGCCTGTAGGCCCGCTACGATAGATTATGGAATATTTTTGCAATTCTTGGAATATGACTGAAGATGACTTCGGATTACCTTAGTATACTTTCTTCGGCACTTCATCCATCCCAGCCATATCATGCGGGGTCGCACGTTCGCTCCAAGCATGGCGAATGCCGCTGGACGTAACCACAACGGGTTTTTCGTCTGAGCCAAGACTCAAGAGCCTCGACGGCCTGCACGAGACCATCGAACAGATCGAGCTGCCGTCGACCGCGCCCACCGAGACGGCCCCATTCACGCACCAATGCGGTATCGCCAAAGAGCGTCGGCTCGATCGTAAGCACGTAGAACCGCGCCATGTTACGGGCCGGATCGCGACGCTCGAGCACGAGATATTGCACGGTGAGTTCGAACATGCATCAGAATCGCAACTACCGAATCGACCGTCCAATTAAATAAATGAATCAAGCAGGACCAACGATTCAGATATTTTATGCAGGTAACGAGACAGTCGAGGTCAGGCTCGCGATAGGCAACTGCGCTGAAGCCCGCAAGCTCCGGGCTCGCTGGGTGACGGCGCCCCCCGGAGGTGTCGTCTGAACAAGTTGCCACGCGCGTGCTCGACGGAGATCCCCTTCTCCGACCTCAGGCATTGCGCAAGACTTGCTCGAGCTGCGCGACGAGCTTCGCCCGGTGCTCAGCAGGAAGCTTGTCCAGATTGATCTGTTTCCAGCGCACCGCCGGCAGCTCCGCCGCGCCAGGGACGTCCAGCAGGCTCCAATCCGGCTCGCCGCGCTTGAACCCTATGAGGAAATCCTTGTGAGCTTGCGGCATTTTTCCCGCAAGTTCGGCGATCAGCGTCTCCCGGGCTTCGAGCAACTCGTCCAGGGTTACTTCATCGGCGGTCATGCCCTCGAAGCCGTGCGTGAATTCGTGCTGGATGTCCTTGCGGCGAGGAACCACCACAACCTCGGAAATCGGTCTGTCATGGATGATGAGGTAGACGATGAACGCCTTGCGGAGATTGTCCGTGATGCCTTCGTTGGCGAGCAGATCGCGGACATCGAAGAGGTCGCGCGGATGCTGCCGGTCGAGCGCCGCGACGAGCTTGCCGGCGTATAGATCGGCGAACGAAACGACTTTCATCTGTGCGAAGCCGAACGTTTCTTCGACGCTCGGCGACACGTCGCGCACCTCTGGCTCGAAGACGCTGCCCCTGATCACCGGCGTGACCTCGATCTTGATCTGCGCATCACCTTTCTGGACGGTCAGCTTGGTGACGATCTTTTCACGGGCGTTGACGACTTCCGTCACCCGCGCGCCCGGCAATCCTTTCCTGATGGCCGCCGCTATGCGCTTCATCGCCGCATCGATTGCGGCAAGAGATTCGGGGCGCGGAGCCACCGGCAGATATGTCAGGTCGATATCGACCGACAGGCGCGGCATGTCGCGGTGGAAGAGATTGATGGCGGTGCCGCCCTTAAGCGCAAAATCGGGCTCCGCCACGACGAACGGGACCGTCTCGATCAACAAGGCCACTTGATGCCGATATTTCTCAGACAGGGGCATTGAGGTCGTCTGGGATGGTTATGAGGTATTTGGTGTCGAGTTTGCCGCCCTTGACGAGCATGCGCTTTCCCGTGCCGAGATTGACTTTCGACTTGTCGATCTGTCTGAGCCAGGCGTGCTGATGTCGCTCCGAGAACCAGAAGAACAGTCGTTTGACCTTGACGCTTTTGCAGTCGGTCAGAAGCGTTTGCAGCCGCCGGGGACTCAGGCTCCTCAAGCCTTCCGCCAGTGCATCGACCTGATGGAAGCTTTCGTGGCGGGGCAATTCGTCGAGCAGTTCGAGGAACGCACGCTCGGGCGTCGATACCGTGAGAGGCCAGTCGAATGGTCCCGGTATTTCCCGCGTCGTTCCCGACTTTAATCCGGGCGGGCTCCCGTGCGTTTTGAATAGACTTTGCGTGCGGTGAACGCGGAATTTCTGTTTGAGCGGGAGTTTGCCGAGCCAGCCGGGAGCAGGCCGCGTTCCGTATAGATGTACGGTCGAAGGACCCGTCTGGCTCAGGTAGTGGCCGAGGCCTTGCGCTTCGATAGCGGTACGTCCGCCGACGACGAAATCGGAGCCGAGCAGTCGCTGGAGCGAAACGACCACACTCAGCCAGGAGAGTTCGCCGAGCGGGCGCTTGAAGGTCCCCCGCGCCGGCTGAACGAGCCAGCCAGCCGATACGTATTGGCTGCGCAGGCTGGTGGAATATCCATGCCGTTCCATCCAGGCAGCATCGACCAGAAGTCCCTGCGGGAGGGTCCTTTCGAGCTTGTTTAGCTTTCTGTCGTTTTGCTCAGCCATACTAAGTAAATTAGAAGTTTTTCAAACCAGACTCGAGGTTTAAAATATATCCACTTTCCGCAGCGAGACTAAGTAAAATCATCATAACACAAACTCACCTCGGGATCCAAAATTGACATCTTGTTCCTATTTTGTTCTATTCTAGGCTACCCTCCTGCGAGGCTGCTCGCGCAAGCGTTCGGGTAGATCGACGTGTCGGTGGAAAACCCGCCGGCCAAGTCGAAATCGACGACGCGTATGTGGACATTAAGCCGAGCGACATCGCAATCGCGCACAGATCATGTTGAATCCGGTTGCAACGATGATGGGGAGTTCATGAGTTTCAAAGCAACCGGCGCTTCGCACGAGGCGACCCTGCATTGCCCCAACTGCAATCACGAGATCCGGCTGACGGAGTCGTTGGCCGCTCCCCTCCTTGCTGAAACCCGTCAGCGCTTTCAACAGCAGCTGGCCAGCAAAGATGCAGAGATGGAGCGTAAGACCGAGGCACTGCGGCTGGAACGCGAGCAGGTCGCGAAGGACCGCGAGCAAATCGAGGACCACGTTGCGAAGCGATTGACCGCCGAACGTACCCAGCTGGTCGCGGCCGAAAGCAAGAAGGCGCGAGAGGCGGCCGCAGCCGAGCTGCAGGCGAAGGAAGCGGAAGCCGCGGAGCTGCGAGCCAACCTGCTTACCAACAACGCAAAGCTTGCCGAGGCTCAAAAGCAGCAAGCCGAACTGATGCGACAGCAGCGCGCACTCGAAGAGGAAAAGCGCGAACTCGACCTGACAATAGAGAAGCGCGTGCAGGCCTCAATCAGCGAAATCCAGATCAAGGCCAGGCAGGAAGCCGACGAGGCTGCGCGCTTACGCGTTGCCGAGAAGGACCAGACCATCGAGTCGATGTCTCGAACGATCGAGGAGCTCAAGCGCAAGGCCGAGCAGGGATCACAGCAATCCCAAGGGGAAGTACTCGAGCTCGAGCTCGAAGAGCTTCTGCGCGGACGTTTTCCGACCGATTCGATAGAGCCGGTTGGAAAAGGTGAGCTCGGGGCGGACGTTATTCAACAGGTGAATGGTGCTATTGGCCAATCTGCCGGCATCATCCTTTGGGAAACCAAGCGCACCAAGGCATGGAGTGACGGGTGGCTCGCTAAATTGCGTGATGACCAGCGTCGTTCCGGCGCCGATATCGCTCTGATCATCTCCCATGCGCTGCCGAAGCATATCGAGCAATTTGACTTGGTCGATGGGGTATGGGTGGCTCATCCGCGTTGCGCATTGCCGGTCGCCGTGGCGCTCCGCCAGGGTCTGATCGATGTGAGCAGCTCGCGCCTCGTTCAGCAGGGTCAGCAGACCAAGATGGAGCAGGTTTATCACTACCTGACCGGCACAAAGTTCCGCCAGCGCGTCGAAGCGGTGGTCGAGAAGTTCAACGACATGCGTGAGGACCTCGACAAGGAGCGCAAGTTCATGGGCCGTCAGTGGGCCAAGCGGGAGACGCAGATCCTGGCCGTCGTGGAATCGACGGTCGGCATGGTCGGCGACCTGCAGGCGATCGCCGGCAAGGCCATGCCGGAGATACCGAGCCTCGAATTGCCCCTACTTGAATCCTCGGCCGAGTCCGAACGGAGAGCGAGCTAGTTGGTCGCCCCGATTGAGAATTAAGTCGCTTCCCTCCCCTTTGGCAGCAGAGGGGAACGCGACGATGGCGTCGCCGCGATCCTGAGGTGGCCCGACCGCCAGCGCACAAGCGGCATGGATGATGTCGATGATCGCGCGGACCCGGGCACTAACCACGTCACCGAAGTGCCGCAGAATGCCGGATCTCTGACCTTTACCGAAACTTCGAAGCTTTCGAACGGGGACCCGAGCCAGTTGCAGGAGCCAATGGCCGCGAACCATCCGCCCCGTCCGTCGTCGCTCACCATGATCTTGGAATGCGATTCGGTGCTGAACATATGGACGACGATCGAGTCCGATCTGCTTTGTCGCCGATTGCCGCTTTGAGCTTTTCGGCGTGCGCGCGTGACGTCGCCTGCTTCTTCCGATCTTCGTCGAGCTCCCAGAATATGTCGATCCGCGCTCCATTTCCGGCGGCGTAAAAGAAGTCGGACAAGAAGTCGGCGGCGTGTTCGTTCAGGAATGTCGAATGGATGATCACCCCGTTCCCGTGCGTTCCTGATGGTTTTCGACAGGAAATTGCGGTGCGCGACGCCATCGACGATCAGATCCGTCTACCTAAAAACGCCCTCGGTGGGCCCGGCAGCGCTCTCGACCGCGGCGGATGCGGCACTCGCGGGCAGCCGGACACCGCCCGCGCTGCCGTCTCGCGAAGCCTCTCGTATGCGGTCTAGGAGAACTTGGGGTGCCCGAGATGTCAGACCGTCGATCTTTTGTGCATCCCTTACGCTGAAGACTCCCCGCACCTCGTCCATCAGATGATCAGGCGCGACGGTCTTCTTTGGAGCGAGCTCGTGGATTGGTGCCGTAGCGTTAGTCGAGGCGAGCCCCTCGACGATCCCGCACGAGAGCTGGGGCGACGATTGCGGATTTCGTTGGCTTCGGATGCCGAACGTGCGCTGTTCGATGAGTACCTCAGACTGTATCGCACCAAGCTTGGCGAGGCTTCGCCGGCGTGATTCCGCAGGTTTGTCTTCATATGACCCGGCTACCGTTAAATTACTGCGACACCGCACGGGCCTCCGCAGGCAGCGTATGGACTTCCTCCTCTTGCTGCCGAATAGCCGACGCGTGGTGCTCGAAGTCGATGGAGCACACCACTTTATCAACGAGCTCGATCCGGCTAATCGGCTCCCGGGTCTGCGGTTTACGTCTGCGGGTAGATTTGGAGAGAACCAGCCACTGTAACCATTCGAACCGGCTGGTGTTCGCATGAGCAAGCCAGCCAGCTCCTGTGAGAAAGTGGGCTTGCGGGACTCGCATCGATTAAAGGCAGCGAGTTCGTGTCGCGCGATCCGGTCCTGAGGACATGGTGTCGCCGGACTGCTTCAGGCCCGGCAAACCAACCGAAACCTGCAGTCTCTAGACTTAAGTGTATGAAACGGCTCTGCAGCGCGGGCGGCTCGGCAATGAGGGTGCTGCTCACCCCCCCATGCGGCGAGGTATGAGCCAAATGACTTCGCCGGTTGGATTGTTTCTGGTCCAGTGCGTCACCTCTGCTGTCCATCGCACCGTGTAGCGCTGCCCTGCGATCAAAACGCTTGTTTCTTCGCGGTATCTGTTAGGCAAGAGCCCGTCGCGGGCCAACGCTCCGATCAAGCCATCTGGAGCCTGTTGCCGACGATGGATGAAGTCCTCGCCGACAACTTGCCCGTAGTCCTGTCCATCGGCGTTTGTGCTGCTGCCCGGTCCGGATCGAGCGTAGTTTTGAAAATGCAGGATGTCATAATCAAAATACATATGGGAATCGTCCGGTGGCCGTGGCGCCGAGGGAACTGGGGGCCGATTTCAAGGGCTCCAACGGCAACCTCGCCTTCGCAGGCGTCCAGGATGAATCCAAGATTGATGCATTCGGCCTGCTCACGGGCCAGGTCGGCTATGCCTGGAATAACGTGCTGCTCCATGTGAAAGGTGGCGCTGCGGTCGTCCGCGACAAATTCCGGATCTTCGACTTTGCGACCGGGCTGTCAATCGACAACGGCAGCGAAACTCGTTGGGGCGGTACGGTAGGGCGGGCCTTGAATTTGGCTTCGCCTCTAATTGCTCCGTCGGCATTGAGTATGACCACTTGTTCATGGGCCGTCGGAACGTGGACTTCTTGTTTTCAGCCGGAATCGGAGGTGTTCCGGCGGGTGCTCGTGCAGGGACCGCCCGAATCGGTCAGGACGTCGACATCGGTTTGGTCCGTGTGAACCACCGCTGGGGTGACGCGGCCGCGAAATATTGATCTCGCCAGTAGGGACGGATTCCATCGCGCGGAAGCGGGAATGGAAGGTGGAAGTGTCGTGCAAGCAATCAAACGACTGTCCGCTAACGACAAGATAACTATCGGTAAATCCGTCTATCGCGTGATCGGGGCAAGATGAAGTTCTCGATCGCCGCGACGGCGTTGCATGCGATAGCTCGACCTCGCTCATCCATGCCGGTCCAGCAGGACTGGCGTTTGCGCGGATCTATCTCCAGAAGTTTGACGCCCTCCGGGACGCGGGCGCCGTCTCGCGCAATACCACGGAGAACTCCTCCGATGGGGGCCAGCACCGGTGTGCCGCTGAGACGGCCGAGCTGCATGTTTTTGGATACGGGCGTGCCGATATCGACCACTGTTCGCCAGATGCCGTGGCGGTGCGAGTATACGAAGCGCTCGCGGCCTGCCTCGCCGAGCTCCCGGGATCGGCCGTCCGCCGCCTTCGTGGCTCCTCGGGAGAGAATCGCACCGGTCTGGGCCGGATGGGTTTCGATGGCGGTGTGGCAGTTGCCGCCCACCTCGAAGCCGGGCCCGATGCCGACCGTAACCCGCGCAAAGCCGGAGAGGTCGGGAGGTGCCCGATGCTTTTGCATGCGCGCATCGACGATCACGGATAGTGGACGTAAGACGATGATGTCGGAGAGGTGCATTTCCGTCACTGCGACGCTGTTCGGATCGGTGTGAATTCGCACGATTTCCAAGAGGGTGTCGGCCCGTTTACCGACGACGCCTTCAACCTGGCTTAGCTCGCCGAACAGCGCGTCGTGAAACGACATGCGGCGGCGGATCACCGGCGGAAATGGGGCGTGGCTCATTACGACCGCAAAGGTCGCCTCGGTGAGCTTTGTTGCGATTGCGGATGCGATTTCATTCGTGCCAAGTACCAGTGCCAGACGTCTTGGCGCGCATGAATCCTGGGTCTTGGCGGCGTCTTTCATGGGCGAGCCTCGCATTACGGTTGGATCCCTAGCAAGGCACGCGCCAATCATGAATGCGTTCGACTGTCCAAACAAGGATGGTTCGTCCCGCAGCGGACGATCCAGCTGCGCCGAACCGCCGTTCGACATTGTCGTGCATGCAACAAAAGAGGTCCGGCTTCTGTCAAGCCGATGAGGCCACCGGATCGAGGCACCTGAACGCGACCAAGAGAAACAGTGTAGAGCCCCCGCCGTGATTCGTGATCAGCCGCTGTATGCGAAGTACGTGTCTTCCTTGTCGTCGAAGATGTGGGCTTCATTGCCCGTGACCTTCACCAAAAAGTGGGATGAGGTATCGTGATCGAAGCCGCCGAAGATTCCGAAGCCTTTCGGTTGGAGCATCAAATGCGACCGTTCACCGTGGTGGTACAGGTGCGGTAAGGCGCCGGTGACGTAGCAATGCCTGCCATGGTCATATCCGCTAACAATGCGCCCTCGCACGGACACGCTAATCCTGCATGACGCGGAGGTTTCGAATTCTCGCACGCGAGCGACACGACGTCCGAGAGTGTGAGCCAACGCAATCGCTGCCGCGGCCGCCCGAACGTGCGCCTTCATATATCCTCCTACCGATTGCCTCAGGGGGGCTGCCCGATGCCGCGATATAAGGGCCAAGACTGCGCCTACGTCGCGGGATACGGCTATGCTGCCTCCAACGAAGCAAGCTACGCGACGGGCACCATGGCGGCAGGCTGTAAACTGCCTGCCATGAGGCATTCCCAGATCTGCAAGGCCCGGCGCGCTGTGCAGTGCGGGATAGGCCTGGATGAAGGCAAGCGACCCGAGACGTTTTTCGGTGGCCAAGGCACCAATGAGAAGCCGTTCGAGCGTCACTCATCTCGAATGGTCAAGCGCTTCGGGGGCGTGAAGTACTGATATTTTCCGGTAAGCTTTCCATTGACAAACTGAAGGCCGTGATCGCCATAGATCATGTCCTCGCGTACGTAGCCGTCCGCTATGGCCTCTTGATTGTTGCCGCCAACCGTTCTCCGGGAAGTCGTCACGCCATGGCTGGCCGGCG
Organism: Bradyrhizobium neotropicale; assembly: GCF_001641695.1. Lineage (GTDB taxonomy): Bacteria > Pseudomonadota > Alphaproteobacteria > Rhizobiales > Xanthobacteraceae > Bradyrhizobium > Bradyrhizobium neotropicale. Next base: position 44,294 of record NZ_LSEF01000078.1, on the reverse strand, counting down.
GCGAGCCGAGCATTTCAATTATGGCTTCGCGCGGTGTGCCCAGTTTCAAGGTACTAAACTGTTTGGCAGGTATCATCCCGGCTGCCTTGATGGGCTCAGCCCTCAACCGCGGGAGATCTTCGGATCCAATTGGCCTACGGACCACGACTTTCTCGATGCAGTGCGAATGGATCGGAATGCCAGGATGGGAGTCCCATTTGATGTAATGATCGGAGCGCAAGATCTCCCAGCCGGCTTGTGTATAGATCGCCTCCAGCTCTCCACGTGCGAACGACTTCTTGTGACCAGATGCCAGCCCCTCCTTGGGAATAGGGTGGTCTGGTCGTTCGAGCGTGTTGGTGAAGCAATGAAATCCTCCAGGTCGCGTCCGATCGATCAAGGCCGTGACGAGCGGCTTCCAGACGCTTCGTTCGGTGAAATGCAGAACCGAATGGGCTATAAAGACGTCGTGGTAAGTAGGCGGCTGGAAATCTTCAACACGAACCACGCCGCTCGTTATCTTCACGCCAAGATCGCCTGCGAGCCGGTTCAGCTTGGAGATAGCGGCTTCAGAGATGTCGGTCGCGATCACTCGATGATCAAAATGGGCCAAATAGAGGGCATTGCGCCCTTCGCCGCAACCCAGCTCGACAACGACGCTTTTCGCGCGGAGGGCTGGTGCGATTTCGAAGATTTCGGGACTGGGACCACCCATACACGAAACCTCCGGGTTGGCGTAGCCCGCATCCCACCAAAGGCGCGGCATCTCTTGCATACTGAACCTCACGCTGCCTGATATTGCTCTTCGAGGGCCACCATCGTGCGCGAGTAAAACATTCGCGCCATAATGCTCGAATATTTGAATCCCGCGTGAGTTAGTTGATAAGTATCGCCGTCGGCGAAGTCGACGAGTTGCAGAGCCTCGAGCGCCTCGAGTTCTTTGCCGAAATCGACCGTCAATGCGCGTCCGAATACTGCAGCGTAGCGTCTTCTGCTGAGAGCTGACAATGTGAGTCCAAGCAGGACGTAACGACGCGCAAGATCTTCCTGTGTCAGTTTGATTCCGTGCGATGCGATCGCATTAGGATCGAAGGAGCGAGCTAAGAAGGCGCTGATGATCGGCGAAGCCGCGCTCCAGTCGACAGCATAATCGGTGCTGTAGTGATATCGGCCGAAATAGTTTCTGGCGCCAGCTCCCAATGAAATCCGATGCCTCCTGCCGGTAAGCGTGTCCGCCCGCGATCTTGGTGAAGCGGGTGAAGGATTCCTGGCGATAATTGTTGGCTACCATCACGGCAACGTTCTGGTCGTAGACCTCATACTTTTCCGCTTCAGAAAAGAATAATTCGGGATTGTGGGCCTTCGAGGTAATGATGTTTGTCATCGGACGAACAACAACGGGGTAAAGAGAGATCGTCTGCGGCTCATAGTCGAGCACGCGGCCAAGCGAAAAGATCCAGGAGTCACGGGTTTGACCACGCAGGCCGTAGATCAGATCGAGATTGACGTGGGAAAAGCGCTTGATGAGGGCTTCGATTGCTGCTTCTGCCGTCTCGACCGAATATGGCCTACCAGAGTGCGCAAGCTCGCCGGGTACCATGCTTTGGATGCCCATGCTCATTCGGTTGACACCAAGTGCCTTCAAGCAATCCAGAAGATTGTTGTCGAAAGTGTCCGGCGCGCTCTCGACCGTAATCTCACATTGCCGGCTTCGTGTTGGAAATGCAGCGTCGAGGGCGGCGAAGAGCTCGCCGAATTGATGCCGAGTTAGCAGGGTTGGCGTACCGCCGCCGAAATAGATACTTACAACCTCTCGATCTCCGAAGTATTCTCCATATCGCGCGACGTGCTCTACCAATCGAGCAACATAGGAGTCCCGCGTCGCCGGTTTAAAGCGCGTTGTAAGAAAGAGCGTGCAGTAGGCGCAGCGATAGCGGCAGAACGGGATATGGATATAGATGTTGATTTGCTTGGAACGGCCAGCCTGCTCAACGACATCAATTATGCGCAGTGGCTGCGGAAAAGCTCGATACGCTCGCTTGGAAGGATAGCCATAGACGTAAGTTGGCAGCTCTTTATTCGCTATATTTGTCCGAAGAAATTCCAGGCAATCCATGACCTAATCCGTTGATTGCCAAAGCTGGCGAATGTCCGAACGCCGTCTTTTAGAACGCCACAAGTTCATCCCTTATGATGATCAGCAGTTTCCAAGGAAGCTGCCAATCCGTTCAGTATGGCGTTTCAGCCGCTTGTGTTCTTAGATCTAACCGTGTGGCTTATGTGTAAGAGCCCAAACAGCCGCAGTTAAAGCTACCGCGGCTGCGACGCCCACGATTCCGCGAGTTATCCCTATAAGCAGCCAAGACCACCCTCCCGAAGCCTGCAAATGCTTCTTTGGCAGTTAGCTCGGTCACGCCGTAGACGGACATATCGGTCTTCATTATTGCCTCCTTCGCACATGAGAAGATCAGTCTGTGATGCCGGGCGGCGCCGGCCGTCGCAACGAGGGAAACTCAAGAGTCATGCCAACGCGCAGGAAGAGCCCTGAAATGCCGTCCTGCATTTGATTCAACAACTTAAATGTGAGGGCAGCAGCACATCGGCCGAATACCGTGTGTGGCGGACACGACAAACCCGACAACAGCGGGCGACACAACTTATGTCGGGAAAGCGTCAACGAGTAGGTGGTGCGCGACCTAGAGGGCCATTGATGTCAGGGGTGAGTCCACGAGACAAGCACTGCCAAATGCGCTCCGTCGCAGGGGCTGCCGGCGCGGACCGGTAGACTCCCGCTCTCACAGACTGGCCCAGCCGTACCTATCCCGTCGAGACACAACTGCATTCGCCCCGCGGCCTTGAACTCAAGCCCTTTGGGCGTGGCGAGCGGCGGCCGTCGTCGAGCCGTGGTAACAGGACGATCTACACGCAGGACGCTGGTCCGTCATCGCGCTAATTGAGCTCTAACGTGTTGGCGGAAGGGGACGCCGAGGACGGCTTCTTTGCTTAGCCTGGACCTTTCGAGCAGAAGGTCGGGAGTGATACGGCGCGCTCTGCAGCAAGACAAAAAGTGCTCTGTTGGCATCATAGCTGGCGGCGGAGCGGGTGCCTCTTGAGCCTGTCATCATGAGCGCGCCGTCTCTCGTGCAGACCCACCATATCCAACTCCGTCGACGCTGCTGCAAGACAACATCGAAGGTTGGAAAACGATCAGACATGGCTAGGGCAACGCGCTATTTCACACGATTGTACTCCGTTCTTCAGAACCACAGAGCGCAATTCAAGCGAACCCTCTCTGCAGACGATCTCTGAGCGCGTAAGTCGGTTCGCCAAACTCCGTCGATGCATAAACGGCGAACTCACAAAACGATTCATTGCATAATTCCAGTGTGCAGCGACGCACCGCACAGCTGTTTATACGCTCTGTGCGTCAATAGCCGGATGGACTTGAGGTCGTCTGCTGACAGTTTAGCCGCAGAAAACTGCTGTTCTCCAGCCGCTCTAATGGGATCGTTATGAAAGAAGGTAGACTGCACCCATTTCAACCATCAGGTCAAGCCGAACACTACTTCTCTGTCCAGCTCCACTACACGCCAAGACCATTCACTGTGATCCGGGCATGCCGCACCATCTCCGTAGAATTGAAGAACGACCGCCAGCCACAAACTTTAATAGATTGGCGCTCGCGCATGTGCCGCTGGCCTCCATTCCGGCTGTGAGGCAGTTGTGGACGGCTCAGTCATTCAATTAGAACGGTTCCATTAACGCAAATCAGAAATACGGGCAATGCTGTCCGCAATGGCAACTCATAAGCTCCCACCCTTCGACAGTAGTTCCCGATTACGTTATGGCAGATTGCGACCGCCAATCAGACGGGCCGCATAGTGGAATCCATCGAAAACTAGATTCCAGCGCTGAATTTGCGCGTCGAAGGTGGCTTCATTGCATTAATTAATTCCGAGACGTCGTTACTACTATTTCACTTGCGTGGTGATCCGTATGGAAACTTCTGGCAAACGCGCGCGATCTGGGCGCTGGACTCTGCGATAGCGGTTCACATGTTGGTTGCGTGCAGTGTCGGATCTTCGGGGACGGCCTCGATCAGCGACGATGCCTGCAAGGTGAATCCGTACGACGGGCGCAAGATGACGGGGCCGGGCCGACGTGCCTTCTGACCGAGGTAGGGTTCGTCGCCACGTGGTAGGCATCGACGCGGCGCTGGCTTCCGTCGCGCGACGGCGTAGAGCCGCGTCGCGCGCGAAAGACGATCAGGACGTATCGAAGCTTATCGGCATCAGAGGCATGCTCAGCTCCCGCTCATCTTGTAAGCAATAAAGCAAAGCAGGGCGATCGACGCTGCCCATAGCGCGAGATGCTTCCACCAGGGCAACTCGCGCCCGGAAGTATCGCGTGCGATCACGGCAGCCAGGCCGCCCAAGGACACCCCGGCCATGACCATTGAGAATAAATCAAAGCCTTCCATCGGCGCGCCTAGCAACGGTGCATGAAACTCTTGCCATCGTGCTTCCTGGGGTCCTTTGCGTGTTATGGGGGAGCGTGTTGAAGGGTTCTACGTTGAGATCTGGAGTCTCACCGCGAGGCGTCATAGCCGGTTGCGCCTGTCGAACACAAACTCATCCTCTGCTCGCTACACTGAAACATCGGAGCTCAAGGTGACCGTTACCAGCGCAGGTAGGACATGACGGATACAAAGAGGTGATCGCTGCGAGCGCGCACAACAAAGGACTGTCAAAAGTCCAGGCCAGAAGACTGGAAAAGGCCTGCTCAACTCTGTCCAGCATGAAAGGATTCCAGGATAGCACGCCAAAGGCTGGCGCAAACGTGAACGGAGACTCAAGACCGGCAGCTCTGTCACGAAAGAAGGCGATACAGCGAGCTGGATCAAGAGTCGCCTCCAGTTTGTTTAGCTTGATACAATTCCTACAACTTGACGCTACGGGCGATTCAATCCCCTTGAACAGAATTCTAGGCAATTCCCCACTCTGGGGCGGCACATGGCTTGCTTGGTTTAAGGCAGCATCACCGCCACCCAGCCTGGTGATGTAGGGGCGGCTTGGCGCCTTGCGGGTCTTGAGGCGTCGGTCTCCAAGCGTCGATCCGCCCCGCTGTCTTCTCTGCGGCAGCGGGCAGGGGACGATATGAATTGTACATAAGAGCGAGCCACCATGTTGGTGAAATCCATCGCAATACGGCGCTCGGTCGCCGGACTTCGACGTCAATGCGGAAAAGATTGCGTTAATTCATACGCGCTGATCACTATTATGCAGTTTGGAGCTGAGCTGCTTCACGAGCGGGCCGGGAGGCAAGAGCGAAGCAGGCGAATTGATCTCGCTCAGCGGAATGGCAAAGGGAGCGAGATATGCCTCGCCATTTGTACCGCCTCTGCAAGGGCGCCTATGTTGAGGCGTTATTTCGGCGTAACGAGCAGGACAAGGTCCAAATGATCTGGCTCCAGTACAACCTGATGCGGCTCGGAAGCGAAATCGTCCGGTCCGAGCACGGCTCCAGCGTGATTGACCAGCCGGTACGGCATGCGCGCGCCGAGCAACAGGCTGTCTCAGAGTTTCGCGCTTGAACTCAGGAACTCGCGATCCCTATGATCTTCCTTTTCGAGGAGTGGGGAGATCTCAAAATGCTGGGTGCCGATACCGCCGAACTGTTACGCGCGGTCCTCGATGAGGTCTGCGCGAGCATTTCCCCGTGCGAGACTGGCATCCGGGCGCATGTTGCCTCCAAGATTCTGGAGGCTGCGATAGGAGGTGAAAAGACGCCCGAGCGCCTCAAACAGATCGGCCGTAAGGCGCTTTGCGAAGCGCCGACGATGTGGCGATAGGATCAGGCAATATGATGTTCTCATTCAGGTGAGCTTCCAGCTTGCTGTCCAAAAAAGCCTGCGGAATGTAAATAGACTTCAGCGGCCAGGCGCGACAATAGCCATGAGAAGCCATTTGTCTCGAAAGTCACCGGTGAAAAAGAGGACGATCACGCGATTGGGGAGAAATGAACTTTTCTACCGCAGCGACGACATTGCATCCTATGACTCGCCCCCGTTCATCCATGCCGGTCCAGCAGGCCTGGCGTCCGCGCGGATCGACCTCAAGCAATTTCACGCCCGTCGGTACCTGCGAGCCGTCGCGTACAATGCCGCGGAGCACTCCCGTGATGGGCGCTCGTATGGCTTTTTGGCCGAGGCAACCCAGTTGCAAGCCTTTGGATATGTCCGCGCCGATATCGACTGAAGTGCGCCAAATGCCCTCGCGCTCCGAATCAACGAAACGCTCGCGCCCCGCGCCGCCGATCGCGCGGGCCCGGCCATCTGCCGCCTTGGTGGCCCCTCGCAAGGCAATTGCACCGGTCTGGGCGGGATGCGTCTCGATGGCGGTGTCGCAGTTGACGCCCACCTCGAATCCCGGCCCGATTCCGACCGTAACCCGCGCGAAGCTGCGAAGATCTAGAGGTGTCCGATGCTTCTGCATGCGTGCATCAACGATCACGGAGAGCGAGCGCAGAGCGAGAATGTCGGGCAGGTGCATTGTGGTCACCGCCACGTTGCTTGGGTCGGCGTGAATTCGAGCAATCTCCGCCAATGTATCGGCCCGCTTGCCAACGGCGCCCCCGACTTCGCGCCGTTCACCGAACAGTGCGTCGTGAAATGACATGCCGCGGCGGATCACCGGCGGGAAGACATCGTGTCTCATGACCACCGCAAACATCGCCTCAGTGAGTTTTGCGGCGATGGCTGAAGCGATTTCGTTCGTGCCAAGCAGCAGCGTGAGGGGTCGTGATGCGCGCGGAGTCCGGATCATGAAGGCGAGGCAATGGGGGCGGTTCGCGTTACTGGGCGACCGAGCAAACCTCGCGCCAATCGCGAAACAGGCCTTAAAGGGCAGAAAGACGGGTCGCATTGCCGCCGACGGCGCTGTAATTCGCTACAACATGTCATAGGCTATTGTCGACAATACAACGAACACGGGGCGGACCGACCTCAAACTGCTGTTGCCTCACGGCACTCGAGTAACCAGCCACCATCCATACATGAACGAGCAAGCGCAGGGTCCCAGGAGCCATGCGGCGAAACGCCGTCGCGCACCACCAAGCAGCTTGCGCGTCCGGTTTGGTCAGGCGCTGTATGCGAAGTACAGATCTTCTTTGTAGTCGAAGAGGTGAGCCTCGCCGTCCGTCACTTTCACAGAGAAGCAGGTAGCCGTATCGTGATCGAAGCCGCTGTAGGCTCCCGATCCGGTCGGTTTGAGCATCAAATGTGAACGCTCGCCGTGGTGGTACACGTTCGGTAGCGCGCCAGTGACGTAACAATGATTGATGTAGTCGTATCCGCTAACTATGCCGTCCCGTACGGAGATGCTGATCCTGCAAGGCGCGGAGGTTTCGAAATCGTGCACTCGAACGACGAGCCGTCCGAGACTGTGGGCCAACGCAACCGCAGCCGCGGCTGTCCGAATGTGCAGTTTCATATCTCCGTCCTATTGATAGGCGTCATAAAGCAAGGCGGGGCGGCCCGACGCGTGGGTGGAACGCGCCGAGGCCACCCCTGCATCACCGGGGCGGTTTGGTGATGCTGCCTCGAACGAAGCAAGCAGCATGCCTATTCAGGGACAGCAGCATAGAGGAACCATTCTTGTGGGTCCTGCACCGCGGCCCCCCAAGCGCGTCGCCACGCATGACGCGCAGGATAGTTCTGCCCCGCCCGGATTTTGCCAAACGCGCAGGTACTGCGGCCTCATAAGTTCACGCAGCTCGTCGAAGATGCCGAGCTTCTCAAAGTCTGCCGGTGTGGCGTAGGTCGAGACATTCATTTTGAAGTACACCCCGTTGTTAGGTCGGACGTTCGCAGGTGCAACTCTTCCGCCACGGGGTACTCCAGGACCGAAGGATTATAAGCTGTGCCAGTATACGGATCATAATCCGACTTGCCGTTCCTCGAGCCTACGTTCGTGGTACGACCCAGGTTAGAATTGTGCAACACGACAAAGTCCCCCGACTTGTTGGATCGGAGGCCGATCTCCGAGCATTCGATTTGGTCATCCGAAGCGGTCTGCATAGCAGCCCGGGAGTTCTGAGGAACATCCTTAGCGTGGTTGATCTCTCTGTTCCTGCCAACAGACATGCCGTACAAGCCACGATGCGCGCACACTAAGGTAAAGTCCTTGCGTGAGTTCTTCAGCACGTCCCCGATTTTGTCCGTATTGTATTCGCTCGCTTGCGTCGTCGCCATCATCAAGGTTAAGGCCAGGGTGGCCTTGACCAGTGCCTCGGTCGACGCGGAGGTCGAATGTTTCATATGAATTGTCTTTTCTCGCATGGAGATCTCGTGTCCGACAGCGGAAAGTTCCGAGAAGCCGCGCCACGCCCGCGCGCACAACGGAGCAAATGCTTGGCCAAGCGTAGCCACGTAAAGTCTGCGATTCGGTCCTACTCAAAATGCGTTGTTTTATTCAGCTTCGAAAATAGCATTGAAGAAAATCGGCCCAGCGCTCGCGCGCAACAAAGTCGATGACGTGATCCTTGTTCTCCTTCACATAGCCCTGCTTGTAGAAATCATCGTCGAAGTCGTACCTGCTCGCAGGAAAGTAAATGGCAATTCCTCTTGAGCCGGTATTCCACGCACTGAAAGCTGAAGCATAGTTGGTCAGAACAGTCCTCTTCGTGGCATCAAGCGCAAACTGCGCGTAACTGCGCGTGTTGGGATTTGACGTTGCGGCAATAATATAGTTTTCGAGGAAGGCCACCAGATCGATCGAAGTGAAGATTCCGGCGCCGTAAGGAATAAGCTTCGACCTGGCTATCTCGATTCTTATTCGTTCTGCCTCCAGCACTTTGCCGATTTCGTCCGCCAATGCGCTAATGGCGGCCGCTGCGGCGTCAATCGTGGTCAAGTCTATGACCGAGAGCGTCGTCATGTGGAAGTCGCCATAGCGGTCCTTGTATGACGCGACAATTTGATTGGTGAGTTCAAGAGGCGATATAGCAGGATTGGCGACCAGAGGTGTCAATGCTGCGGCGTAGTTCCAGCCGGCGGCGGGCTCGGATTCCTCGCTCGCGATCATAAGCGTGGAGGAGCCTCGAAAGGCGTAAGCTGTTTCGATCATCGCCATCATGCCGGCATCAAAACCGATCACGTCGAGCTTTCGATTCAACTTTTGGGCGAGCGATCCGACGCTCTCCTGCACGTCGCTAATGTACAAGAATGATCGTGTCTCTTCGTCAAAGGATACGGCGCGATATCCGCCGACTTTTGGGACGCTCTCGGACGCGGCCGCCAACGTGGCAGAGCGCGGTTGGCCGCCAAGTTGCTCAGGTATGGCGATGCGCTTCTTCGACTGGTCTGCCACCTGGAAGCGCCAGCCCTGACCATGATTCCAGATGACCAGCATGTACTTTTTGGCTGGGAATTTGTCGACAGACCAGTTGACGAAGTCATCGAGTGCGCGCCGCGATCCAAGGTCGGAGACACCAGAGGAGTTTCGCAAATCGGCAACTGCAGCAGAAGGAATTGGCTTCTGCCCCTTCTTTACGAGGAATCTCAGAACTCCGGACCATGCCTCGGCCTCGCTCGTGTAGTGTCTCTGGGGGCGGCCCATCTCGACGACCAGATTGACTTTTGCTGTGCTGTCGACGCTTGCGATGTCCCGAAAAGTGGCAATCGCGTCGGCTTCCAGATTATTTTTGGCGTTCATGAACACCATGATCGTCCACTCAGCCGTGCCGCTAGCAGTTTCGGCGGCGCCGGAAGGGTGGATCAAGAGAAGGCCAAGCGCTAGCAAAGAGGATAAGCACTGTTTGAGCATCATGGCCCTTCAAGCGGCTTGTGCTGGGGAGGTGTCAGGACAACAGTCGCGTCCATCGTCTTCAGCCAAGGGTTTGCAACGGCTGTGCCAGTTGCGACCAGAGCACAAATGAAGGTGTGTAAACGGGTGCGAGCGTGCACCCCAGATCGGGCGCTGTCGCAAGCCCAACACTATTGGGTTGTTTCGAACAAATGATCGACCGACAAGTGGCGCCCTGTCGCTCAGGCACTTCCAAATGCCGGGCGTGATGGTGCCAATTGCTTGCAAAAGATCACTGCCACGAAACGCACGTACGTTTTCGACGCCGTGTTTAGCCTCCATCGCCATTTCGCTCTCCCGGGGCTTAACAAATTGCGGCCCAATAGACGTTGATGCGTTGCTTCAGGGCGTCGACCGCGACCATAAGGTTCTGCCCGACGTAACAACGGCAGCATTTGAGCCTGCAGAACGCGGCGCGAAAGCTCTACCGAAAAACATCGTCCGCAAAGGTGACGCCGGACCTCTGCGCTGTTGAGCCGCATCATTCACGACCTTGGAAGCTGTCGGCAGGCTTAAGGCTTGCGACACGCATTGTCGTATCTTCGACGCGGGTTGAGAATCATGTCGATACTTAAGACGCGGCTGTCCGGCCGATCTGCTGCAGCAAGTTTCAGTGTGACACTGGGGTGTCCCCCACTGGTACGACACTTGCTGGTCTGCTCAGTGTTACTCCGGTTTGGAGAGTTTCATGCACAATGTCGTCTGCATAAAGCAGGTTCCCGATTCCGCGCAGATTCGAGTGCACCCCGTGACCAACACCATTATGCGCCAGGGGGTGCCGACCATCATCAACCCTTACGATCTCTTTGCCATGGAGGCTGCGCTGGAGCTGCGCGACAAGGTCGGCGGCGAGATCACGGTGTTGACCATGGGGCCGCCGGCCGCCGAGGAGTCGTTACGAAGGGCCCTGACATATGGTGCCGATCGTGCGGTGTTGCTCACCGATCGCGCTTTCGCGGGCGCCGATACGCTGGCGACCACTTACGCGCTTGCGACAGCCATCCGCAGAATTGGCGAGGAATACGGCCCGCCGGACCTCATATTCACCGGCAAGCAGACCATCGACGGCGATACAGCGCAAGTCGGGCCGGGCATCGCAAAGCGACTTGGGATTGGGCAACTCACTTATGTCGCCGAGATCCGATCTCTAGATCTAAAGATGCGGACCATCGAGGTTGGAAGGCGCGCGGAGGGAGGCCTACAGGTGTTGCGTACAAAGCTGCCGTGTCTCATCACCATGCTGGAGGGGACAAACGAGATCCGGCGCGGAGGTATGATGGACGCGCTGCGGGCGGCGCGCACGGACATAGTAAGGTGGAGTGCCCAGGATGCCGGAGTGGAGGACATCTCGAAATGCGGCCTCAAGGGCTCGCCGACGATCGTGAAGCGGGTCTTTGCGCCATCGACCCGTGCCGAAAAGGCAGTGCTCGTGGAAGCTGCCGATGAACCGGCGTCAGCTCTGATCGATGCGATATTCCAGCACCGGCCTAAGCTTGAGGCTGAGCTAGCAGTTGTGGCGCGTGTTGGTGACGTGGGCAATTCGCCTTCGCAAGGAGCCGTCCGATGACCTCCACGCGTCCCAAGCCGAGCGGGCGGCAGCACGAGATTGCGGAACAATCCAGGGCCGGCAAGGAGCCCTGGCATGGAGGCGATCAGGTCGCCCCTGCATCTTAAGATCGATCGATCGTGCCAATTGAGGAGGAAAACGTCCTCCTCCACGCGTCATAAAATCGAGAGGAAGCAACACATGCAGCAGTGAATGACCGGCCCGATACAAGCCCTCTGCCGGCCCAACTGAGATTGGGTGTGAGTGGAAGGGACAAAAAAACCAGTGGGAGGAACAATGACATGGCCGACGGGAAGGCAAGCGGAGCGCCCATCGCACCGCCGCAACGCGCAGGAAGAGCTTGGTACAGGGTCCTCTATATCCAGGTGCTGATCGCGATCGTGCTCGGAGTGACGATTGGCTCGCTATGGCCGGATCTAGCCAGGAGCGAGTGGATCAAGGCGCTGGGCGACGGCTTCGTCAAGCTGATCAAGATGGTGATCGCGCCGATCATCTTCTGCACGGTGGTCTCCGGAATTGCGCACATCCAGGACGCCAAAAAGGTCGGCCGTATCGGCGTCAAGGCGCTCGTCTATTTCGAGGTGGTATCCACGTTTGCGCTCCTCATCGGCTTACTCATCGGCAATCTGGTCAAGCCCGGTGCGGGTTTTGGTAGCGCCGCCGCCAGCGCGCAAGCGGTTGCCAAGTTCGCCGATCAGGCAAAGACGCAGAAGACCGTTGATCTCCTCCTACACATTATTCCTGATACGGTCGTCGGTGCATTTTCGCAGGGTGAGATCTTGCAGGTTCTGCTGTGCTCAGTGCTGTTCGGCTTCGCGCTCATGAGCCTTGGCCAGCGAGGCCGCAAGATCCGTGCCTTCATCGACGACGCCTCACAAGCCGTGTTCGGCGTTATCTATATCGTGATGCGCGCGGCGCCGATCGGCGCGTTCGGCGCGATGGCGTACACCATCGGCACGTTTGGCACTGGTGCGCTCCTCAACCTGATCGGCTTGATCGCGACGTTCTACGTCACCGCGTCGCTGTTCGTGTTCGTCGTGCTCGGCTTCATCGCGCGCTTTGCCGGCTTTTCGATCTTCAAGTTCATAGCCTACATCAAGGACGAGCTGCTGATCGTGCTCGGCACCTCGTCTTCCGAGAGCGCCCTGCCGTCCTTGATGGAGAAGCTCGAGCGCCTCGGCTGCTCGAAGTCGGTGGTTGGCCTCGTGGTGCCCACGGGTTATTCGTTCAACCTCGATGGCACCAACATCTACATGACGCTGGCGACGCTGTTCATCGCGCAGGCTCTCGGTTACGATCTCACTTTCGGCCAGCAACTGACCATTCTGATCGTCGCCATGTTGACCTCGAAGGGCGCCTCCGGCATCACCGGCGCGGGCTTCATTACCCTCGCGGCGACGCTCGCCGTGGTCGATCCGCGCCTCGTGCCGGGTATGGCGATCGTGCTCGGCATCGACAAGTTCATGAGCGAATGTCGCGCGCTGACTAATCTCTGCGGCAACGGCGTTGCCTGTGTGATCGTCGCCTGGTGGGAGGGCGAGCTCGACCGCGACAAGCTTAAGGCGGCGCTAGGCCGGTCGATCGATCCGGTCGATATGGAGGCAGCCGTGACAATGAAGGAGCCATCAAGCGCCGTCAGTCATCATGGGCCCGACAATGGCCAGTGCGACTCCGGCCGGTTGGATTCGACCCGCCATTTGAGGCAGCCCGGCAAGCCGGTCTTGCGGCGCTGGCCTGACGCGCCGAGAGCACAGGACGGGCCTCGACAAGAGGGGCGGCTCAAAGACCTGGGCAATGACCGATCGCGACACGCTGGTCCCTAAACGCCGCAGCTAAGTGCGGGCAGTGCGGGGCACGGGAGAGCTGGCTAGTCGGAATGCGGTTTCTTCGGCAGGCCGACTGATCGATGATCCCTGACCGGGCGACGGCGCCTGGACATCGACCGACGGACCGTCATCAGGACGGAGCGGTCCTGATCGTGCCGTCGTGGGGACGAACTGCTTCGGTCGGGGCGGTTCAAATTACTTCCGGAGGAGATTTGTCAGGGCTTCGATGCCCTCAGCCGAGGCGCAAATATTATCAAGTTCGCGGCAGAGCATGATTGCTCTTGCCCTCGCAGGCTCGATCTCCGACAGATACCGAATATGACGTTCGATTTCAGTGAGCCGCCTATTCAGTTCTTCGAGTTGAGTCCGAAGGCGCCCCATCTCCACGTCGCGATGCGTGCTCGCATCGAGGACCCAAGCGCGGCGCGTTGACATGATTTTGTTCCCCTGCGTTAGCCACTTCTGCGCAACATTCGTGGCCGGAGTAGGGAAGCGTCTATCGTCGCTGTAGCTTCTTGAGATCTTGCGAAAACGCTCCTTCTCCATCGCAAATCCAGCTCTTCTCGCACGGCCAGCCAAGTGCGGCAATTGGCAGATCCTGTGCAGGCCTCCAGGTGAGAGAGTCAGCTAATCCAATGGGAATGGCTTGAATCTTACGTAGCGTCAGGATGTAGACGTCCCGAATGTAGCGAAACCTGCAATTGGGCATCGTGTCGGGTTTGGCTTGCATGTGTCGGCCGTCCACGGAGTTCACGCTCGACGGCTTGCATGAACAGGGCAGAACCAGCCAGGAGGAGTTTCATGATCATCCGGACTCTCGCGCGCCGGCCGTATCTTACCAAGCTTGTCGGAAATTCGAGGAATGGAGTGAGGCGAGGCCGCTACACTTGAGAGGTATCTTCCGGCTAAGGCCGAGTTGATCCGAGTGATCCCGACAGCTCGCATTCAGGCGAGCCTGAACGGACTATCGTCCGCCACACTAAACACAGGGTTCGCCTGGCGCGCGAGGAAAACTGGACGCGTGGCCGGATGGGCGTGCATCAGAGCTATGGAGAAAACGGGCTGGCCGACGATTGCGTACAACCAGCATAGGGTCGGAGCCGAATTGTCGTACCCGAAAATCACGCAATAGCGGCGATTGCGCTCGACGCAAGCTCTCTGAGCAGAAAGCGATCGGCATCGAATTGAAAATTGGCTGTAGGAGCAAATATGAGAGCGCAGATCATCGACAAGCTTGAGGCCGGTCGGCTACGCCACGGGCCGTTTGCCAGCGCGCCGGGCTCAGGCCCCTGCGGGCTTTTCTATGTGCAGGGACCGTGTGGCTGCCAACTCAAGATCATCGGATTGCGTCGCCCACGATGGGAGCATGTCTCCGTCTCGACGTCCCGGCGCTGTCCGAACTGGGAAGAAATGTGCTTTGTCAAGGATCTGTTCTGGGACGAGGAGGAGTGCGTGATGCAGCTCCATCCGCCCCATTCCGAGTACGTCAACAACAGTAGTTACTGTCTGCACCTATGGAGGCCGACTGATCAGGAGATTCCAACGCCCCCACCGGCTTTTGTCGGCATCGTTGGGCTTGGCCCATCCGAAGCGGCAATCTTGGCTGCACAGATGAAATCGCTACGCTAATGGCTTCGAACCAATTGTCCTCGATGAGGGAACGTCAAAGGTCCATCGCGAAATCAAACTACGTCAGTTAGGGGGACGCTAGGCACGCAAGCGAACGTCACGTTGCCAAGTACTATGCAGGGAAACGATCGAGAATGCCCGAGAGCCGCCACCTCTCAGGACGCGCAGCTCGGGACAACGTCCACTAGCGTGTGATCTGATGAGACCCGCCGTTGCGTCGAGCCACCATCAGGCTCCGGCGAGCAGCCACTGGCATGAGGATAAGCTCATCGGATGCGATCCCCGCTCCTGAGCTCAATTGTTGCTTGCCGGCGACCGTCCAAATCGACTTCAGTGTCTCCTCGAAGCGCTTGCGGAGTTCAATGAGTGGCTGACGGTATTGCGCGCCCCGGCGCGGCCGTTCGCCCGGTCAGTACAGAGCTTCTGCCGCTGGTACGATCTAGCGGTTGCTAGGCGTTGCGTCGGCGGCGTCGCGCAGGGGATTGATCGGCCAGGAAATCGGCGAGCTTTCGACCGGCACGAAGTTGGGCGCTGAGCCATCGTGGCAATTTGCCGCGCCAGGACCAGGTCTCTGCACTGTTTTTTGGGTTTCGGTACCTCGGGGTACAAACGTGTGCGAGCGGCTGGGACGAACGAGTTTGTCGGTTGCTCGGATCTTCTGCAGCCGCTGGTCTAGCCGCGTTCGATCCGCTGTCATGCGCTGCGTCAATATGAGGACGACGTTCTCGTACAGCCGCCACAAAGCCTCGGCAGACATTGAATTCAGGTTATCGGGTTTCATTCGGAACCGTTCATGATGCTCGAATCGTTGCATGCATTAGTCGTGCCGTGCGCGATAGGAAAGTCGCGTGTTAAGCGGTGGCTGAGGACTCCCGATCCAAACCTTGTATTGCAAACGCGAATAGGGTCGCTATCGACAACTTGCCCACGTCGACGTCGTGTATGCGGGGTGTGGCGACCATTCGCCGGATATCAATCAAGGGCCAACGGTCGGCGCAGCACTATCAGCCGCGCTGGTATCACTGTGCAACACCGGACGACGACCTCGCGGGAGGTTGCGATTCGCGACTATGCATTATTGATCTGCTCATCAAGGAACATGCGAAAGCGAAGCCGCGCTGAATGACGCGGGGCGATCAAACAGGTCCGCCGGGCCGAAGAAACATCCGAGCCCAGGTGCCAAGCGTTCGACCAGAACGGGTCAACTGATCAGAGCAGATCGGCCACCGTACTCGCGAGACCTTTCGGCTAGACCGATGTCCGGTGCCAATGGACAATCATGGCGGACAGGTAGGCAGATCGATCGTGGGTATCATTTGCGGCAGACGAGCATTCGCTCGATCGAGCTACTGAATCGTTAGTACGGATCCACACCTCGTGCCGAGAAGCCGTACTCCGCGAATGATATAGCTCCCACGCGGCGGCTCGGCGTAGTTGAGCCCATCGATCCAGAAGCCCATTTCATCGGCGGCAACCTGTGAGTTGTAGGCCCAACCAGTCTGGAGAGATCTCACGGCGGCGAAGGCGCCACAGGGCGCAGACGAGTCGGGGATAACGACCTCCGCATCCGGTTCACATCCCGACAAAAGCTCAATGAGTTCTCGGACGTTCATGTCTCAGCTTTCGCCTCGAAGTGGCCTGTCCTGAACCGCCAAAAACAGCCCTCTGACGAAGGCGGTTGATCCATGCTGACCTGAACCCAGCCGAGCATCAGAACGTGACTGAAGCCAATTCCAAGCAAGAGCGGCATTTTCACGTGCATGCCGTGAAAACACCGTGATGAATTGCTCCGCTGCGGCAGGTTTAGCCATGTGCGAAGAGGGCGACGCGTCGCTCCAAAGGGGCTCGGTGGCCATTGCTGTTCCGCGATGAAAAGACCCACTGTTCCGACATGGTGATGTTGTGCGTCAAGCAACGAAGTAGGGTGGTACAAGTGAGGCGGTGATGTTTCATGCCATAGAATCGAGCCTGCTTCCTGCGATCGTTTTGCACTTGAAACGCACGTTACGTTAAGTTGTACAACAGACCAAGCTGTCTTTCGTCGCCGCACGAAGATGCCTTTCATTCCCTCGCGCGTCCGAAGAAGGTGCACGCGTTTCCCAACCAAGATCTTCAGATGGCCCTATTCCTGATTCTACTTCCGATTTGCTTCCTGAGCGTTGGAGGGACGTGCGTCATGCGCGCATGGCGTTTTCAGAAGCGACGTGACCGCTATGGTTTTGAGCCGTCTTCCGGAGAGCCTCGCGCCCGATCGATGGGGCGCCCAATTCAAATGCCCAAGCGACGCGCATTCTAGTGGGTTAGTGGATTGATAACCGGAGACGACCGGCTTGCGGAGCTCTCGACTTTTGGCCGATGGTGCAGAAGCGCATAGCCGTCGTCGGCACGAGCGTACGACACCTGTCGACGGATTGGCGGGGAAGGGACGTGCCGTGTCCCTGGCGGCCGCGACGAGCTTACGACGGCATCTCGTACCTGGTCTCATCGTCGCCAAGAACGCAAGGAACGGGCATCGCAAACCGACCTAGTCGAATGCTATGGCGCCCTTCGGAAGGTCACGAGACCCGCTGCCATCCGCCGATGCCTTCGGGAAATCCCATCTTGGATGGATCGCCGGCCGAGGGCCAGTAACAAGCTCCATTGGCCAGAGCCTCCGCCGCCGCTGCCGGTGAATTGCGGTAGTCCAACGTCTCACCAGCAAACACGATTGCGAAGCCCTTCGGGGTTGGGACGATCTGAGCCTTTCCCGCGCGTGTCCTAAAGATCCATTTCACCATTTGTAGTTCTCCGCAAATCTGTTCTGTTGCGCCTTTGGCTCTTGAATTTCTAGAGCAAGGCCGCGCGATCGACCGTGTCTCGGTAGGTTAGTTGCATGGACAAGGGGGGCTCGCCGATTTATTGGTTTTGAAGAGCGGCCCTAGCTCGGGCGTGAATACGACGTGGAGCGGAGCTCCGAGTTCGCTCTCTTCCCGCCGGTACTGCGACAGCGGTTTGATCCGATGTGCGCGTCGTTTCGGCCGCAAGACGTTGAAGCCGCGGCTCGCGATACGCTAGCGAATTGCCGCCGTCGAGCCGAAGAGGCACGTGCAAGCCGTCGAAACAAGATTGTCAGGGGGAAATTCGACATTGGCTGGCGACCGCGATGCGAAAGAATGTCCTTCAAGCCTCTGCCGCTTGTGCTCACCCACGCAGCAGCGGCTCGCCCACGTCAGCAGGTTGAAAAGCTGTTGCCGGATCGGAAGTTTCGAGAACTTATCGAACATGCAGCGGGCAGCCACTGGACAGACATAGGCGCTATTCGTCGTCATCTTAGCACGCATTTCTGGGGCTCGGCGCCCCTCAATTCAAGCAGTGTACAACCTGACGCGACGTTCGGATCAAGCTCTTTCCGTGTCGTCCGGGCGATGTCGTACTCGGCACAATGCGAAGTGATTGCGACAAACGACAACAATGTAGTCTCAAAAGGACCGAGAGGGAAAATCGTGCCTGCCAACGGCCCTGTGTGGAGAATCGAGTTCTCAAGCTGAAGGATGGGCAGTAGACCATCACTGTTAGCTTGAGTGCGCGTTTTGGTGAAGCGCCAACGTTGAGGGCGGATCTGTTGCTGCGCGCTAATATTTGAACACCTCCAGACGGACCTCAGCCGCTTTCAGAGATCACTCTGCGCTAAAGCGTCATTGAAGAGCCGCATCGGGAGTGGCGCCATTTTTGCAGAAGCGATTCGGTCGGAGTGCTCAGATGCGGTGAGCAGGCCGTTTGTCAGAGCACAAGGGACGGAGAGCGGGCTGCCATGAAGCGTCTGAGGGATGACAGAGATATGCCTGCCATTGAGACCCTGCTTTGCCATCTCGGCCGTACGCCGGCTGAACATGCTGGCATGGTGAACGTGCCGGTCTACCGAGGGTCAACCATTCTGGCCGAGACCCTGGAAGATTGGGAGAAGCAAAACAAAGATTATCCGAGCTACGGGCGCTTCGGCTCGCCGTTGTCGCGGGCGCTTGAAGCCGCCATCTGCAAGTTGGAGGGCGGCTATCGCTCAATTCTCTTCCCATCGGGGCAGTCTGCGTGCACCCACGCGCTGCTTGGCTGTTTAAAGGCTGGCGACCGTGTACTGATCAGCGATGGCGTCTATACGCCCGTCCGGTCGTTTGCCGATGAGGTCCTCACCAAACTGCAGATCGAAGTCCAATATTTCTCTCCGACTGAGCCATCGGATCTGTCGGCCAAGATGAACGCGAAGACCAGGGCCGTCTATCTGGAGTCACCCTCGTCCTTCACTTTCGAGGTTCCGGACGTGCCCGCACTTGCCGCAATTTCCCATCGGGCAAATGCGCTTGTGATCATGGATAATACCTGGGCAACCCCTCTGTATTTCAGGCCGTTTGAGCACGGCGTTGACATTTCCATCCATGCTGCAACGAAATACATCGTGGGTCATTCCGACGCCTTCTTAGGGGTTGCGACCGCGAACGAAGCCGCATGGCCGTTGATCGAATCGAGTGCGCATCAATTCGGCGAGCTTGCTGCGCCAGACGATATTTATCTCGCGTTGCGTGCCCTGCGTAGTCTAGCTGTCCGCATGGAGCGGCATTGGGAGAATGGACTGAAGCTCGCACAGAGCCTCCAAGTGCATCCGGCTGTCAATAAAGTCTTGCACCCGGCTCTTCCAAACGATCCCGGTCATGGGCTTTGGAAGAGAGACTTTTCCGGCGCCAGCGGGCTCTTCGGAATCGTTCTCAAGCCGATATCCCGGCGCCAGCTCTCGGTCTTGTTCGATAGCTTACGCCTCTTTGGCATCGGCCTGTCTTGGGGCGGATATGACAGCCTCGCTCTGCTGGTTGATCCACCGAAGCGAACGGAACCGTCCGTCGCTCGTGCTCCCGGGGCCGCTGATTCGCATTCATGCGGGTTTGGAACGGGTGGGCGACTTGATCTCGGACCTGCATCAGGCGCTGCAGGCAGCATACGACGCCGGGACCGGCGGAGCAGTCGAGCGACGAGAAGAAGAGCTCATCAATTGATTTCTGACAGCCACTCGGCCCGGATGCGCTTCGTCCGGCGCAAGCGCGAAGAGGTGTTTTGGGGGTGACAGCGTTACATGTCGGAAAGTTCGAACGCCGTCGGAGAGATAGCGGCACCCCCGCATCATTTCGGGTACGGCGCGCATGATCAAACCGAGCACTCGCAGCTGGGAGTCCTGAAAATGAGCGCCTTTGTCGAAAGGTGTTGTCGCCCTCCATGTAAGCCATATACGCGCTGCTAATGAAGGTGAGTCTGACCGGCGGAATGAGGCGGACGTTCCGAGGACAAAGGCGTGCACACTGGCGCTCTCAGTAGCGAGGAGTGAGTTTTGAGGCCGATCAGTCGCCCACTTCCTCGGCGGAGACGTTGCCAACTCGGTATGTTGAGAAAGATGGAGCAGGTGCTTTCGCCGATCGCAGACGTCACGCGTCGTCGTGTTGCGCCGCGTCGATTCCAGCACCGAAGGATTCTGTATGATGACCTGTACGCCGTTGGTCAGTCTCTTTTTTGCCCTAACACGGACAAAACCGCTTGCAAGGTGCCGAACCCTTCGCGAAGTGTGACAGGAGGGTGGCGCAAGTGCTGCGGGTAATCAGTGGTGTTTATGATCCAGAAGATCTTTCTGCATTGGGCAAGATTTTTGATGACGCAATCAGCGCGCTGCCGCAAAGCATGCGAACCCCTGCCAATCGAGCAGAAATCGCCAAGCTCATTCTGCGGCGCGCGGGGCAGGCTGAAGTGGACGTCCTGAGAAAATTGATGGCAGCCATCGCTGCCTAGTTGAACGCCGTCCACACGCCCGGCAACGTCAGCCGATAAAATCTCACGCGGCGGGCCGTTGGGTGCATCTTTCGGTGTGCGCCCGGCGCGCGCAGGTCAACTCGATGACGAGATCAGGTAGGCCTTGCGCTACGAAAAGGTCGTCACAAGATCACTACATCATCAAAATCGCTTGAACCTTACGCGGCGTCAGGTTGTAGCTCGGTACACATGACCAGACCAACAACACTCAGGCGTCGATGGAGACGCATCGGTGAACTTGCAGAGGCGACGGGCGTAACCGTTCGTACGCTGCGTCACTATGAGGAAACGGGGCTGCTCGCTGCCTCGCAGCGGACAGACGGTGGTCACCGGATGTACGACCGGGAAAGCGTCAGAAGGGTGTGTCACATTCTGGCGCTTCGCGAGCTTGGATTCTCTCTTCAGGAGATTCGACAGGCGGTGGAGGGAAAGACCTCACTTCCTGCCCTGCTCAACGAGCAGTTGGAGCGAGCAGAGCGTCAAGTGACGCGCGCAACGGTTCTTCGGGATCGGTTGCGCGATATCGCAATGAATTCCGAAGCAAATGTCAGCGTGGACGAACTGCCTGAGCGACTAGATGCAATGACGCGGCCCGACAATTGTCCCCAGAGCCGGCCGCGTAACCGCACTGACGACGACAACAAGTGACGCGGATGTTGGCAGCGACGTGGAGCGCGTCGTGCCAGCGATCGCGACCGCGCAGTATGTCCTGCGCGCGAGTGGATGAGCACCGCAAGGCTTGGGAGGAGCGGACGAGAGGCGCACCAGGCAGATCAGTTGCGCCTGCGAGCTCGGCTGTTCTCGCGTTGAGGAGACATGCGAGCTGCCTGCTCGAGCAACAACTGTCGCATCCAGATGCTTGCTGGATCGGTATTGTGAAGCGCCGGCCATTGGACGGCTTCGGTGAAGCCGGACAGCGGCAGTGGAAGTTTGATGAGCCGAAGGGGCATCGTTTTCGCGAAATGCTTGGCCAATGTCAGGGGCATCGTGGCAATTCTGTCAGTATCCAAGAGTAAGGGTGGGACCATGCTGAAGCCTTGGACGATGACTTCGAGCCGCCTCTTGAGGCCGTGATCGAGCAGAAACCATTCCTCTATGGAGGGGATTCGCGTGCGACCAAATTGGACCGCAACGTGCCCCATTGACATGTACCTCTCGAACGTCAACTGCCGCGATAGCTGCTTGTTCGCGCGACAACCAACGCAGACGAACGTCTCTTCGTAAAGCCTCGCCTTTGGATGGCCGCCTGTCATGTAAAGCTCGGGCAGGATGAGAAAATCGATCTCGCCACGCTGAAGAGCCTGATCCGGATAGTCCGTGAGACCCATAAGTTCGAAGCTGACGGCTGGAGCGTCTCGCGCAACGCGCTCTATGACGCTCCGAAGAAACACGAGCGTCGCGTAGTCGGAGACGCCGATCTTGAAGCAGCGGTCGGATTGCGCCGGGTCGAAGGCCTCCCGGGAAGCGATGGAGAGCTGGATGTGAAGCAGGGCTTCGCGGGCCGGAGCGGCGAGCGCCTCTGCGCGAAGCGTAGGGACGAGCTCACGTCCTCTCATCGTAAAGAGCTCGTCGCGAAAGTAGGAACGCAACCGCGCAACGGCTGCGCTCATCGCCGGTTGGCTCAAATTTATGCTGCGCGCCGCTGCCGTGAGGTTGCGCTCGGTCATCAAAGCATCGAGCGCGACGAGGAGATTGAGATCAAGGCCTCTAAAACCCATGTCCGTCACCTATCCATAGGCCAGATGCATTTAATCCAAACAATCGATTGTACCAATCCCCGCGACGTGACGTAGGGAAATCGTACGTGATTTTGAGAGTTTGTAGGTTTTGGAGAAGCGCACTTGGCACAGCAGTTCATAAAGATTGGTTATGAACTTTCGCCTGCGGTGACGCCGGCCGCCGTGGCGAGGTTGGCGCAAGCCCGTAATCGCATTTGGAGGCATCTCCGCCACTCCAACTGTGGCCAGTGTGGTCGACGACGTTCAGGTGACGAACGCGAGGGTTGGGTCGCTGCATTCGGCAGGGCCATTTCGGCTCAGCGAACGCTTGGGCTCTCCTGTCAGACGTTCCGGCGCGCAGATCAGCTGGTGACGGGCGCAGGGGTCTCCGTGACTGCGAGGGTCGCGTTCAGTGTGGCTGGCGGCGCGCTCCACCGATGCAGTCCTAAGTGCCGCGATGCGTCCTCGCGAAGCAAGCCGCCGTTTGAAAAGCTCCATGTCGCCATCGCAAGCAGTGTAGCTCGCTGTGCGGGGGGACGACGGTCCGAACGTGCGAGAGCTTGCTCGAAGCGGGGCCAGGTGAGGCCACGCGGAGCGTCGGCTGGGGCCGATGCGATTACGAAAGCTGGAGATGATCGGACGCGCGGCGGTGACGACGCTCACTGCAATTTGGCTTCGATCGAGCTTCCCGGCGCCAACGGTTATGGCGGCCGCCAGCAAGTGGGGATCGTTGAGACAGGTTCGTTCGCGAAGCCGGAGGCGCGAGGGACCAATTGCACGATGGGCCAGCATCCGCGATCGCGAAGAGACGATCGGACGTAGATAGACGGCAATATCGATCGAAACGCGTGTTGTGTCCCGGTAGGACGAGGAAGAGGAGAGATGTCCATGCGCTCTGAAATGCGCTGGAGGCTATGCTGGGAAAGCGAGCTCGAGCTCGCAGACCACATCGAACTGTCCGAGTTTTTCCGAAAGGCGTACGGAGCCAATGGTGAGTTCAATGCAAAGCCGTTCGAGGGCGGCCGGAGCTGGGCCGGTGCAAGGCCCGAGCTGCGCGTCATCGCGTACGACTCTCAGGGTATAGCGGGCCATGCCGGCGTACTGCGCCGCTTCATCAAGGTTGGGACCGTCGACGTACTGGTCGCCGAAATCGGATTGTACGCGGTGCGGCGAGATCTTGAAGGGCGGGGAGTCACCTATCACGGCGCGATCCACTTCATGTATCCGACCCTGCAGGAGCTTGGCGTACCTTTCGGATTCGGTGGGGTTCGGCCTGCAATGCAGAAGCACGTCGAAAGGATCGGCCGGCACGGTTTCGCGACGGTTTTCACGGGCATGCGCGTGCGGTCCACCCAACCGGATATCTATCTCAACGTGCCCGCGACGCGGGATGAGGACGTACTGGTCGTAGTCTTGCCGATTGCACAGTCGATGGGCGATTGGCCCGCGGGTACGACAATTGCTCGCAATGGGCCAGAGCTATGACACATTTCTATCGCTTTTCGGAAGTGCGTAGCGAGTACGCGAGCGGCAATGCCGATCGCAACGTTTACCTCACGTTTGACGACGGCCCAGATCCATTTTGCACGCCGGATATTCTGGACGTCCTGGCAGATCATCGAGTTCCAGCGACGTTCTTCGTCATCGGCGCGTACGCAGTGGATCATCCGAAACTGATCCGGCGAATGATCACCGAAGGGCATGGTGTCGGAAACCACACCATGACCCATCGGGAGTTCTCCAGATGCGATCCCGTCGAAGTACAAGATGAAATCCTGACGGCGAGCGCAGCCATCAAGACGGCTTGTCCGCTCGCCTCACTGCGGCACGTGCGCGCGCCCTATGGGATTTGGACCGATGAAGCGCTTGCCGCGTCGGCTAATGCTGGACTGGCCGCCATGCACTGGTCGGTAGATCCAAAAGACTGGTCGCGTCCTGGCGCTGAATCGATTGTCGAGGCGGTGCTCACTGCGGTTCGGCCGGGCGCAATTGTGCTGCTACATGATGGATGTCCTCCCGACGAGCGGGAGCGCGGCATTCATGCCTGTCGAGACCAAACCCTCAAGGCTGTGTCCCAGCTTATCCCGGCATTGCACAACCGAGGGTTTTCAATCCGTTCGCTCCCGCAAGTTCACTGAAACGCCGAGTATCACATGGACCTTCTTGCCACGACCAGCATCGTCGCTGTGTCTTCTTACGCGCTGCTCTCCACGGTCTATAAGAGTGTACAGGCGCTTTACGCTGTGTCCCCGGATCCATCGTCCGCGCCTCATGATGCGTCCAGTTCCTACATTCCGCCGAGTGTCGATGTCATCATTCCCTGCTTTAACGAGGATCCGCAGACGTTATCGGCGTGCCTACAGTCCATCGCAAGCCAGGACTACGCGGGAGAATTGCGGGTCTACGTGATTGACGATGGTTCTACAAACCGCGGCGATGTTGCGCCCATCCATCAAGCCTTCGCGCGCGACCCGAGATTCGAGTTCATTCTGCTGCAGAAGAACGTTGGCAAGCGCAAGGCGCAGATCGCGGCGATCCGCCGTTCATCCGCAGATTTCGTGCTCAACGTCGACTCTGACACGAAGCTGGCGAACGACGTGGTCACAAAGCTTGCAGGCAAGATGCAAGACCCAGCGATCGGCGCGGCCATGGGGCAGTTGACGGCCAGCAACCGGACGGAGAGCTGGCTGACCCAGTTGATTGATATGGAGTACTGGCTGGCATGTAACGAAGAACGCGCCGCGCAGGCTCGGTTCGGCGCCGTTATGTGCTGCTGCGGCCCCTGTGCGATGTACCGCCGTTCGGCGCTGGATCTACTGCTCGATCAGTATGAGACACAGTTCTTTCGTGGAAAGCCAAGCGACTTCGGCGAGGACCGTCATCTCACGATCCTGATGCTGAAAGCCGGGTTTAGGACGGAGTACGTTCCAGACGCGGTCGCGGAAACGGTTGTGCCGGATAGCTTGGCCCCGTACCTGCGGCAACAACTCCGCTGGGCACGGAGTACATTCCGCGACACGTTGCTTGGACTGCGCCTGCTTCCCGTTCTCGATCGCTATCTTACGCTCGATGTTGTGGGGCA
Source organism: Bradyrhizobium neotropicale (assembly GCF_001641695.1). Lineage (GTDB taxonomy): Bacteria > Pseudomonadota > Alphaproteobacteria > Rhizobiales > Xanthobacteraceae > Bradyrhizobium > Bradyrhizobium neotropicale. The sequence continues at coordinate 18,807 of NZ_LSEF01000078.1, read as the reverse complement.
GAATCTAGGCCCACTGCTGCTTGCCCTCTCGTCACTCTTGGCGATTACCCAACTGCTGCTCACAGCCACGGCGCCGTGGTGGACAGGATTTACGATTGCGTCGATGACCATGGTTCGCTGTAGCGTGGCAGCAATTCGCGCTCGTCAGCTTCGCTTTCTTGCCTTCGCGCTCCACACGCCCATCAACATCTTTCTACTCCTTCCAGTGAAGGCGTATGCGCTGTGTACATTGAGTAACAGTGATTGGCTGTCACGCAAGGGCGCCAATGCGCCAGATCCGGATGAAGACAAAGTCATTGCGCGAACCCAGATGGTAAGCCGGAAAAACGCCCTCGAGCGCCCGTGTGATGACGCTTGTGCAAGCCGCAACCTCGATCCCCGAGGCTCGGCCTTGATGGCATCTGACAGCCCTTGCAGTGGCGAGTGATCATTTCAAGCGACCCGAGGAGAACGGCTCGTGAGCATGGACATGACCTATCGATCGTTAGACCGGGAACTGACTGCCGAGGATCCGTGGCGTCTCGATGGCAATCCGTTCGAGCGGAAGCGTCACGCCGAAATGCTTCGGCTGTCGCTGACCCGAGGTGCGATCAAGAACGCCCTCGAAGTCGGATGTGCGGCCGGTGCGTTTACCGAAATGCTCGCTCCCCACTGCCAGCGACTCACCGTCGTCGATGTTGTGCCGCGAGCAATTAGTCGGGCGAAGGAGCGGACGAGGCAATGGTCTCATATGGTATGGGTCGTCTCGGATATCCAACGTTTCTCGGCGGCAGAATCGTTCGATCTGATCGTCGTGGCGGAAGTTCTCTACTATCTGGCTGACACAGTGGAGATGCGCACGGCAATACGCAACCTGGTGGGAATGCTCGCGCCGGAAGGACTTCTGGTTTTCGGATCGGCGCGCGATGCCAACTGCCGGCGCTGGGGTCACGCTGCTGGTGCGGAGACCGTTATCGCGATCTTGAAGGAAACTCTGATCGAAGTCGGCAGGGTGCACTGCCAGGGTGAGTCGGTCAACGAGGATTGCTTGCTCGCCTGCTTTCGCAATTCAATTCAACCCAACTGACGACCTTGGAACGGGGGAACTATGCGCATCTGCGGTATCAAGTTGACGCATGACGGGGCGATTGCCCTGATCGAAGATGGACGCTTGGTCTTTTGCGTCGAGCAGGAGAAGCGAAGCAACAATCCGCGTTATCAAGCGATCGACAATCTCGACACAGTCGTCGCTGTCTTGGCAGAGCACGGTCTCGATCCACAAGACGTTGATCATTTCGTCATCGACGGCTGGGACGGAGAGTTCGAATCACAGTTCCAGCTACTCAGCGGGACGACACCTATCACGCTTCGAGGGGCGCCGTATGTGGAGCGGGATCCCGAAGGCCTCCTCACGGCGCATAAGGGCCTCAAGCTCATGCTTGACGGCAGAAACTTCCCGTACACAAGCTATCCGCATGTCACAGGCCATGTGGCATCCGCGTATTGCACCAGCCCTTTCGCCAAAGCCGGAGAACCCTCATTTTGCCTTGTATGGGACGGCTGCATCTTTCCACGTCTGTATTATGTAGAGCCGCACAGGGCTCGGTTCGTCGAGACGCTGTTTCCGATGATAGGCCATGCCTATGCCGCTGCAGGCCATCACTTCGGTCCGTATAAGCAGACCAGCCGGACCAATTGGGATCTGGGCACAGCGGGCAAGATAATGGCCTTCATCGCGCTCGGCTCTGCTGATGAAGACATTGTGGAGGTATTTCGGCAACTCTACGAGGAACACTTTGCCGCCGAGACGGAGCGTGCTCGCCGTTATCGTGCGGACATCCATAACGCGGAGTCCGCGTTGGCCGCCATGCATGAGTTCTTCGAGGCCAGCGCGCTCAGGCTTGTAGACAAGCGAGCCGAAGATGTACTCGCATCATTTCATTGCTTTCTCGAGCGTCTCCTTGTCGAACAAATAGCGATTGCCTTGCTGCGGCACTCGGGCCCGGGATCGCGCAATTTGTGTATAGCCGGTGGCTGCGGTCTCAATATCAAGTGGAACAGCGCCCTGCGTGCAACGGGCTTATTCGATGCCGTCTGGGTGCCTCCGTTTCCGAATGACAGCGGCTCGGCAATTGGTGCAGCGTGCGCCGCCATGGTGTCGGACAAAGGCTTCATGCCTCTGGAATGGTCGGTCTATAGCGGTCCAGCCCTGCGTGATGGCGCCGTATCGTCCGAATGGGAGGCGGCGCCGTGCAGCATGCACGAACTTGCCGCGATCCTCGCGAGCAACAAGCCCGTCGTGTTCCTCGCTGGACGAGCCGAGCTGGGGCCACGCGCGTTGGGTGGCAGAAGCATCCTAGCAGCGCCGACATCGGCGGAAATGAAAGACTATCTCAACGATATCAAATTTCGCGAACATTTCCGGCCAGTGGCGCCGATATGTCTTGAGGATTGCGCGCCGAAAATGTTCGATCCAGGGACGCCAGATCCTTACATGCTGTTCGATCATCAGACGCGAGAGGGCTGGCGCGACAAGATTCCCGCCGTTGTACATCTCGATGGGTCCGCCCGGTTGCAAACGATTCCTCGAACCTCTTCGCATAAGGTCGCAGAGTTGCTCGTTGAATATGAAAAGATCACTGGCGTTCCGCTCCTCTGCAATACCAGCGCCAACGAGCATGGACGTGGGTTCTTCCCGGACGCCGAAGCGGCCTGCCGATGGGGGCGCGTTGAGCACGTATGGTGCGACGGGCTATTGTGGACGAAAAAGCTGGCCTCCGTCGAAGGGGCAATAGCAGGCGAGCTGACTCCATGTCCAGCGTAGCGCTCGAACTTTCCGACGTAAAGAAGTCGTATGGCCAGAAGGCGGCCATCAATCGCCTGTCGTTCGCGGTGAGGCCGGGGGAGTGCTTCGGGCTGCTGGGACCGAACGGCGCAGGAAAAAGCACCATTGCGCGTATGATTCTCGGCATGGTGCGGCCTGACGCGGGCAAGATCACCGTGCTCGGCGAGCCCGTGCCGGCTCGCGCTCGCCTGGCGCGGATGCGAATAGGCGTCGTCCCGCAATTCGACAATCTCGAGCCGGAGTTCACCGTTCGCGAAAACCTGCTGGTATTCGGGCGCTATTTCGGAATGAGTGAACGCAAGATCAAAGCGGTCGCGCCAGAACTGCTCGACTTCGCGCGCCTCGAAGGCAAGGCAGATGCGCGCGTCCGTGAGCTATCCGGAGGCATGAAGCGTCGCTTGACCTTGGCGCGGGCTCTGATCAACGACCCCGACTTGCTGGTCATGGACGAGCCGACCACGGGTCTTGATCCGCACGCGCGCCATTTGATTTGGGAGCGTCTTCGAGTTCTCCTGGCGCGTGGCAAGACGATCCTCTTGGCGACGCACTTCATGGAAGAGGCGGAGCGGCTGTGCGATCGCTTGTGCGTGCTTGAGTACGGACGAAAGATCGCCGAAGGCGAGCCCCACATATTGATCGAGCGAGAAATCGGCTGCGATGTCGTCGAAATCTATGGCGGCGATCCGCAGGAGCTATGTGCGCTGATCAGGCCGCATGCGCGGCGCGTCGAAATAAGCGGTGAGACGCTATTTTGTTATGCGCCGCATCCAGACCAGGTGAGTGCGAAGCTCCACGGGCGGCCGGGTCTTCGACTGCTGCAGCGCCCGCCGAATCTCGAGGATGTCTTTCTGCGGCTGACTGGGCGGGAGATGGAGGATGCTTGAGGGTTATGCGACGGCCATGCCTGCCAACGCCTACAACTGGATCGCGGTATGGCGACGCAACTACCTTGCGTGGAGGAAAGTCGCGGTCGCCTCGCTTCTCGGAAATCTCGCAGATCCCATGACCAATTTGTTTGGTCTCGGCTTTGGCCTCGGAGCCATCGTAGGGCGTGTTGAGGGCACGTCATACATCGCCTTCCTGGCCGCTGGCATGGTCGCGACGAGCGCGATGACGTCGGCGACCTTCGAGACGATTTACGCTGCTTCCGGGCGCATGAACGTTCAACGGACCTGGCAGGGGATGCTGTGTACGCAGCTCACGCTCGGCGACATCCTGCTCGGCGAATTGGCGTGGGCGGCCAGCAAGGCGGTCCTGGCCGGAACAGCCATTGCGATTGTAGCCGCAACGTTGGGCTATGCAGCGTGGTCGTTTCTTCTCTACGGGCTGCCAGCGATTGCTCTTAGCGGATTTGTCTTCGCTAGCCTGGCGATGGTGGCCGTGTCGCTCGCGCCAAGTCACGACTATTTCGTATTCTATCAGACGCTTATCGTCACCCCGATGGTGTTCCTTTGCGGTGCGGTCTTTCCGGTGACGCAGCTGCCTGCCGCCTTGCAGGACGTGGCTGGTTTGCTGCCTCTGACCCAGTCGGTCGATCTCATCCGGCCAATGATGCTCGGTCACGAAGGGGGCAGCGCAGCTTTCCATATCGGGGCGCTGTGTCTCTATGCAGTGTTGCCGTTCTTGTTGTCGGCGGTACTTCTCCGTCGACGCCTGATGAGCTGACGCCAGTTGCGCCGAAATAGGAGACCGAAGATGCAGCGTCGTGAATCGGGTAGCAACGGGATGAAGGCGAGTACGCTTGCCGTGAGCAGGGCAGAGCAGACGACCAAAGTCCTGGCGAATGAGCAGCTGGGAGCAGCGCTGAGCACCGGTATGAGTGTGATCGACACCCCCGAGAAGGATCTCGTTTCGTCTCGCAAGACCAAGCATGGAATTTCAGAGCGATCTGACGGTAGCTGTCTTCGCAAGCCCCGCCGCAACCAAGACCAAGACATGGTGCTTACGACCAAAGCTTCGGCTGCTGCTCGACCAAGCAGAGCGAAGTTGCCCGGAGCCCCTGAACCAAGCGAGCCAGAACTTTCGGCAGAGCGGGTACGTCGCTGGCGGGCGTTATGGAGAATTCTTTCAGGGGCCGTAACGCCTGGTTGAGGTTCGTAGCGGCAAACGACGGTAGGCGGTGGTGAAATAGGACGGTCTACGGCCGGTAGGCGTCCCAGTTATTTTGGAGAGTGACATGCTGTGTCTCGGATTGAGTGGTGGACTGGACAAAGTATACGAAAACACGGTCGGACCGCAAAATACGTTCATGCATGACGGCGCTGCCGTTCTGGTCCAGGACGGCCGTGTGCTGGCGGCCGTCGAAGAAGAGCGGCTTAATCGAATTAAGCACTCCAACAAATTCCCAGGACGCGCGATTCGATACTGCCTTGCGACCGCGGGCGTGCAGCTTGGCGATCTCGATCGTATCGCGTTCTATGCGACAGAGACCTACTGCAACGCCATGCTCGAAAGCATGTTTGCCTCGCAACCGAAGGCCAATATTCCGCTTGATGCCAAACTATTGCTAAGGACGTTGTTGGCGCAGGAATTCGGCACCGAAGTTGATGCCTCGCGGCTCTCGTTCGTTGGTCATCATCAGGCCCACGCCGTAAGCGCATTTGCGATGTCAGGCTTCGAGGAGAGTCTCGTTCTCTCGATCGACGGCGGAGGGGATTTCCTGTCCGGCATCTTGGCGGTCGGGTCTGGAACAGAAGTGAGGCAACTCGAGGCCTTCCCCGAGCAGAATTCCTTGGGACTCTTCTATCTCGAGACGATCCGGTATCTCGGTTATGGCTTGTTCGATGAGTACAAGGTCATGGGCCTTGCGCCCTACGGGGATCCTGCTGTCTATCGCAAGCTCTTTGAGCAGTTCTATGAATTGCACCCGAACGGGGGCTACCGGGTTTGCCTGGAAGGCATCGGTCCCACCTTGCTCCGCAATATCCAGCCCCGCAAAAAGGGAATGCCGTTCACCCAGCAGCATCGAGATGTGAGCGCTTCACTGCAAGAGGCGCTGGAGCGGATTGTGTTCCACCTACTCCGGCATCATCGGGAAGCGACGGGCCTGAAGCGGCTTTGTCTGGCTGGAGGGGTCGCTCACAACTGCACGATGAATGGTAAGCTTCTGTACTCCGGGCTGTTCGAGGATATCTTCGTGCAGCCGGCGGCGCACGATGCGGGGTGCGCATTGGGCGCGGCGCTGATGATGTCTGACGAAGTGGGTCGCCCCGCGCCGCGTGAACGGCTGAAAGAGGTGTACTGGGGACCCGATCTCGCGTCTGAGCACGAGTTGGAGCAGGAACTAAAAGCATGGGCCGGGCATCTCGAAGTCGAGCGCTGCGACGACGTGGCGGGCCGGGCGGCGGACTGGATGGCGAGCGGCGCCGTGATCGGGTGGGTGCAGGGCCGATCGGAGTTCGGGCCACGTGCACTTGGCAATCGGAGCATTCTTGCCGACCCCCGGCCTGCAGCGAACAAGGACCGCATCAATGCGATGGTCAAGAAGCGCGAGGGCTATCGACCGTTCGCGCCATCGGTGCTGGAGGAGGATGCGCCAGACTATTTCGAGCTGCCAAATGGCGCGCGTGAATTCCCGTTCATGAATTTTGTCGTTCGCGTGCGTCAGTCCAAGCGGGACCTGCTGGGCGCCATTACCCATGTCGATGGAACGGCGCGGTTACAAACGGTATCGTGCAACTCGAATCCAACTTATTGGGCGCTCATCAATGAGTTCAAGAAGCGAACTGGAATTCCCGTTCTGCTCAATACCTCCTTCAACAACAATGCCGAGCCTATCGTGGATACGATTGCAGATGCAGTCGCCACGTTCCTGACAACTGAGCTGGACGGTCTAGTGGTAGGTCCATTTCTCATAAAGAAGCGGACCGCAACGCTTGAAGATTGGTCAGCGCTGGCGGTTTCGCTGCCGCCTTACGCATCACTCCATCGTGTCCGCTCCTTTACAGCGCCCGATCGTCAGGAGACGGTCTCTCAGATACGTACGAACGCTTCCGCCGGAGATGGGTTGCGGATTTCGGATGACTTGTTCGATCTCCTGATGCGCGTTGAAGGGGAGGGTGTGCTCGGACATCTCCTGGATGTAGTGACGTCGGATATGGCCAGGCGTGAAGCTCTGGTTACGGAGCTGCGCGGACTTTGGGAGCAGCGACGCATTCAGTTGCGTCCCTCAACGCGGCTCGCATCCACGGCCGCGACCAAGCAGCGATCTCGGGATGACCGGCACGCAATGAATATGGCTTGAGTCATGTCCCCAACCAACGATCGACGGCGCGAGCTTGGTGGTGAGCCGATGCAAAATCGGTTTGTGATTTCGAGACGGCGCACCGGCTTCGGTGATTGCCTGTGGTCGCTGGCGGCGGCCTGGAGTTACGCGCAACGGACCAGAAGGATGCTCGTCATTGACTGGCGCGGCTCCTGCTATCTCGATCAGCCCTTCACGAACGCTTTTCCGGTTTTTTTTGAGCCGGTTGAAGACATCGCCGGCGTACCGGTCATTTGCGATGATCGGATCAATCGGGTCGCATTTCCGGGTCCCTTCTTTCCGTCCTGGTGGAATAGGCCGCACATCGACTGCGCCTACCGCCCGGATGAACAAATTTTTAAAGAGCGAGACGAGCTTGGTAAGCTTTTCGAGTCCCAAGCGGATTGCGACGCTGGCACCGTGGTGTGCGATGCCTGTCTGATGTGGCGATGCGATCAGGATGCAGAACGACAGATCTTTCGGCAGCTTAGGCCGACACTAGAGATTCGGGAACGGGTTGAGGCAATCTACGAGGAGCACTTTAGAGGCTATAACGTTATCGGAGTTCATGTTCGGCACGGTAACGGTGAAGATATTATGGGGCATGCGCCCTATTGGGCCGATCCGGAGTGTGCATTGCGGCAGATACGCGATGCCGTCGACATGGCAAAGGCACGGCCGGATCCAAGACCTGTGAAGGTGTTCTTGTGTACTGATAGTACGTGGGTCCTCGATCGGATTTCAGATGTGTGTCCGAATCTCTTCACTGTGCCAAAGCGCTTCCAGGCGCATCAGGCCGGACCATTGCATAGTGCCATGCTCGGTTTTGAAGGCGGCTGTTCCGCTCTCGTCGAGATGTATCTCCTTGGTCGTTGCGAGACCCTGATCCGCTTTCCGCCGACCAGCGCCTTCACGCGGTATGCGAGCCTGTTCGTGCCACGCGTTATCGAGTTTGATTTGAATAATCCGGCTCGTTTGATCCTGAAAGAAGAACAGTTGAACGAGTGCTCTGGTGCCTCCGTCGAACATCATGTCGTTCGACAATCTATTTAACGAAGCTGTCACTCACGCTTGGGGGCCTATTCGGCCTATTCCAGTGTCGCTGCAGATCCAAGAGTGTCTCGCGGTCGGCTCCGGACAACAAGGTAAGGAATGATGATGCGTAATCCCAAGGCGTTCCCCGAGGTTTGCTTTCTTCTCGGTCTTCCCCGCTCGGGAACGACGCTGCTCGCGCATTTGCTGCAGCAGCATCCTGACATATTGGCCCCGCCAGAGCCTTGGCTACTGTTAGCCCTTGAGGCGATGGGTACGGTGGACCACCGCCACCCGGCGGGCTCGTCCCTGATTCGGGCCGCGACTTCCGAGTTTTTCGGTCGAACAGACCAGTCAAGTGTCCATCGCGCCTTCGCCGATGAAGCTTACGGTCAGTATTTGGCGGCGGCGAGCAAACGCATCTTCATCGACAAGACGCCGCGCTATTGGATGGTGCTCGGCTTCCTCGAGGCCCTCTATCCAGAAGCGCCACGGATCCTGCTGATCCGCAATCCATATGCGATTGCCGCATCGCTCAAATCGACATGGGGAATTCCCCTCCACTCGGCGAGCTGCCCGTCCGCCATTGGAGCCTGTCTCGCCGATCTTGTGCGCGGCCAGCCGACGCCGGCTATCGCATCCTCCCTCGCAGATCTCGTTCTTGGCCTTCCCGCCCTTGCCGAGCAGCGCGGCCACCCTCAGACGCAGGTAGTTCACTACGAACGTCTGGCGGCGGGGCCCGACGAGGAAATCCAGCGCTTGATCGCTTCGCTTGGCTGCGATCCAGCAGCTATTGAATCGGGGGCGACCGAGAAAACGGACTACCTGCAATCCGGCAGCTTCGGAGACCGAAACATATTGGAGAGAACAGCAGTCGGTTCTCGCTCGATCCAGGCTTGGCAAACGGCACTGAGCGTAGAGGAGATGCAAGCGGTAACTGATCTCGTTGGGCCCGAACTCCTGCTGGATCTCGGGTATGAGGAAGAACTGCAGTATGCGCGCAAAGCCGGCGTTTTGGATAGGGGACGGGCAGTAACCGAACGCTATCGTCGGCTATTTCGAACCGGCTGGAATATGCTCGGCGGCACGAGAGGAACATCATTCGACATTTCGGCTCAATCTGTGGCGGGCGCAGCTCCGAAGCAAGCTGAAGAGAGCTCGTCACCGGCTCTTGATCCTTCCGGGGCGGATGGGCCAGAGCATACCGGCAAATCCAACGTTGAGGAGAATCTGAAGCTGGTCAATTCGGTGGTTCGCGACTTGGAACAGGCGCTCGCGGCTTCGAAGGTCGATCAGCGGTCGTGAGGCGTTTTTCAACCGGCGCATTGAATTGTCAACGAAATACCGCGGCTTCTCGGAGCCAGACCAAGGTCTATCCAGCGGACTGCAATGGACGTTTCGAACGCATGAAGGAGAACTTGTCTTGGTAACAGTACATGAGCACATCATCTCGCTTCTTCAAAAGCCAGATCCTGTCATTCTGGACATCGGCTGCAATGACGGAACAGATAGTCGATGCTTTCTCGAGCTGTGTCCGGAGGCCAAGCTCCATTGCTTTGAGCCGGATCCGCGAGCGGCAGCGCGGTTCAAAACGAAGATGGAGCCGCACCTCGACAAGGTCGCGCTGTTTGAGGTCGCTATCAGCGATCGAAATGGAACCATCGACTTCCATCCAAGCAATGGAGAGGGCGAGGCCAAAGAGTGGGATCTATCCGGCTCGATACGTCGACCGAAGAAGCATCTTGTCGAGTATGATTGGGTTCGATTTGATCGCCCCATTCCGGTTGAGACTCGGAGGCTGGACGATTGGTGCGACGAAGCGGGTCTGAAGAAAATCGATCTCATTTGGATGGATGTACAAGGGGCCGAAGCGGACGTCATCGATGGCGGCAAAGAAATCTTGGACAAGACTCGGTTTCTCTACACGGAATACAGCGACAAGGAACTCTATGAGGGGCAGCTCTCGCTACAGGCCATTCTCCGACTGTTACCCTCGTTCGAGGTTGTGATCCAATATCCCCGGGAAGTTGAGGGGGATGTATTGCTCAGGAATACGAGCCTTTAGGACGCATCGTTCTGCTCCCGTCCAGCGACAGGCGTGCTTGCCACGCTGGTACGCCTGGCAGATGCGCGAGCGCTCACCAAATGCGCTCGCGAGCCGTCTTTAAAGTAAATGAGACGACGCGATCGCCTTGCCGAGCAAGCAATGTCAAGTTTTGACGGGTCCTCGACGGCTTCCCGATTTCGGGCCTTTGAATTCGCGCGCAGACACCCTGGCTTATCCCAAGCCGCGTGAAGCCCGCCTAAGCAAGCAAAAGGCCGAGACCTCATCTGGCTATCGACCAGTTCGAACATTTGCGTCGGGCTCTGGTGCATTGTTAGCGTTCATCTTAGGACAAAGCGGAGAGAAAGATCGGCTTGGGCAATGCGTGAGCGTATCGCTTTAATCACCGGAGTCACCGGACAGGACGGGGCCTATCTCGCCGAATATCTGCTGTCGCTCGGCTATGTCGTGCACGGGATCAAGCGGCGCTCGTCCTCCTTCAACACCGCGCGTGTCGATCATCTCTACCAGGACCCGCATGTCGGCAACGTGCCGTTCCTGATGCATTACGGCGACATGACGGACTCGACCAATCTGATCCGCCTGGTGCAGCAGATCCGGCCGACCGAGATCTACAACCTCGCCGCCCAAAGCCACGTCGCGGTCAGCTTCGAGAGCCCGGAATACACCGCCAATGCCGACGCCATCGGCGTGCTGCGCCTCCTGGAAGCGATCCGCATCCTCGGCATGGAGAAGGAGACGCGGTTCTACCAGGCCTCGACCTCCGAGCTCTATGGCCTCGTCCAGGAGATCCCGCAGAAGGAGACGACGCCGTTCTATCCGCGCTCGCCCTACGGCGTCGCCAAGCTCTACGGCTACTGGATCACGGTGAACTACCGCGAAGCCTACGGCATGTTCGCCAGTAACGGCATCCTGTTCAACCACGAGAGCCCGATCCGCGGCGAGACCTTCGTGACCCGCAAGATCACCCGCGGCGTCGCCCGTATCGAGGTCGGTCTGGAACAGACGCTCTATCTCGGCAATCTCGAGGCCAAGCGCGACTGGGGCCATGCCAAAGACTATGTCGAGGGCATGCACAGGATCCTGCAGGCCGACAAGCCCGGCGATTTCGTGCTCGCCACCGGCGAGATGCGTTCGGTGCGCGAGATGGTCGAGCTCGCCTTCGCGCAGGTCGGCCGCCGCATCGAATGGCGCGGCAAGGGCGTCGAGGAGACCGGCGTCGATGCCAAGAGCGGCAAGACCGTGGTGAAGATCGATCCGACCTATTTCCGGCCCACCGAGGTCGATCTGCTGGTCGGCGATGCCAGCAAGGCGCGCGAGGTGCTCGGCTGGACGCCGAAGCGCACCTTCGCGCAGCTCGTCGAGGAGATGGTGGCGGGGGACCTGGCGGAAGCCAAACGAGACATCGCAAATGGCCAGCGCAGCGTTTGAGCTGACGGGCAAAAGCGTCTACGTCGCCGGTCATCGCGGCATGGTCGGCGCTGCGCTGGTGCGCCGGCTCGCGCGCGAGGATGTCAAGCTCATTACAGTGGATCGGCGCGAGGTCGACCTCTGCAACCAGGCCGCCGTGTTCGACTGGTTCGGACGCGTGCGGCCGCAGGTCGTGTTCCTCGCCGCGGCCAAGGTCGGCGGCATCGTCGCCAACAACACGCTGCGCGCCGAGTTCATCTACGACAACATCGCGATCGCGGCGAACGTGATCCATGCCGCGCATCAAAACGGCGCCGAGAAGCTGATGTTCCTCGGCTCCTCCTGCATCTATCCGAAGCTGGCGGCCCAGCCGCTCCGCGAAGACTCGATGCTGACCGGCCCGCTGGAGCCGACCAACGAGCCTTATGCCATCGCCAAGATCGCCGGCATCAAGATGGCGGAGGCCTATCGCAGCCAGTACGGATGCGACTTCATCAGCGTGATGCCGACCAATCTCTACGGCCCCGGCGACAATTATCACCCCGAATTGAGCCACGTCGTCGCCGCGCTGATCCGGCGCTTTCACGAGGCCAAGGTTACGGATGCAAAAAGCGTCGTGGTCTGGGGCACCGGCACGCCGCGCCGCGAATTCCTCTATGTCGACGACATGGCCGATGCCTGCGTGCACCTCATGAAGACTTACTCGAGTCCCGAGCTCGTCAACATAGGCACCGGCGAAGACATCACGATCGCCGAATTCGCTCGCGTGGTCGCCGACATCGTCGGCTATCAGGGCGAGATCACCTTCGACGGCTCGCGGCCTGACGGCACGCCGCGCAAACTGCTCGATGTCAGCCATCTCGCTAGGTTCGGCTGGCGCGCGCGCACGTCGCTCGATGAGGGCATCAGGCGCACATATAAAGCGTATTTGCCGAGAGATGGCTGACACCGGATCTGGTTAGCTGTTTCAACTTACTGAGCCCATCTTGTGAGGGATGACAAGCGAGGTGTGAGTGGAATGGTCCCGTTCATGGGGGTGACGTTTTCCCGCCAGCGATCGAACCAGCAGTTCTTTCTGTTGCGGGCCAGCTGGCCGAGCGGTGGATTGGGCTTGCCGCCCACAAGTCTTTCGCGACGGGCAGCGGCGCTATCTGCATGTCGGCCCACCACGCCCTCTCGTTGCCGCGCCGATGCACGGTAAACTCGTCGCTGACCTTGCGACCGAGAGCCCTGGGTTTGGCAAACTTGAGATGATGGGCCTCGCATGGGGTCTGCTTGCAGACAAGGCAGGGCTGTTCCCGGACGACGGCCGGTGGGCTTTGCTGTACTTGCGGGGAGGGTCCTTGGGAAAGGCGAGCCCCACCTTCTGTGTGTCGGTGCATTCCCTCACTGCGATGCGTAAATCTCACGTGTGGTGATCATCACGTCAGATTCTTCATCGCTAGAAGTGACGTGTAATTCGCATGGGCCCTCTGTGCGAAACCAGACGCGCGTGATGTATGAAATCCGCCGATGTTTGGAGTCCGACAAGAAACTTGCGGACGCGACATTGGGTCGCAAAGCACCAAGACTTGAACTGGATCGTACGGAATGTAGAGAATGGCACGCTTACGTGTTTAGCGCCGCATCAGGCAGGTGTGATATCTCTGCGAAGCGTTGGTGCGAGATGGACTGTCAGATGGAAGGCGATACTCCGAAGTTTGAACGAGGTGCCTGGCAGAATGATCAGTGCGAAGAAGGCGCCGTCGAGACGCAGGCCACTTCCGAATGCGAGCGACATGAAGCCGAGACCGGCCGCTCCATCGTGGTCGCGTTGAACGAAACCGCACTGAGGGGCCTCGTCGAAATAACGCAAATACTCGCCAGTGCGTCTCGGCTTGAGGTTACGCTGGCGAATGTGGTCGACCTTCTGCAATCCTTCCTGCAGATGAGACATGGTGTGATTTCTTTGCTCGCAGATGATGACGAGCCCGAGATTGCGGTCGGTCCGGGATGGAGCGAGGGGAGCGATGAGCGCTACCGCATGCGCCTTCCGCAAAAAGCCATCGAGCAGATCGTTTCCACTGGCGCTGACTTTGTGGCCGAGAACATTGCCACGCATCCGGCGTTCAGTGCGGCAGATTTGGACGTGCTCGGCGCTTCCGATTACACGCGGGTGTCGTTCATCGGCGTCCCTATTGTCAATGATGAAAAGGTGGTGGGAACGCTGTCGATCGAGCGTGTGACGAACGACGAGCCAATGGTCCCACTCGAGCCCGACGTCCGCTTGCTCTGTATGATTGCCAAATTGGTTGGACAGTCAGTGAAGTTGCATCGCCTCGTCGGCCGGGACCGCAAACGTCTCATGTCAGAAAGCTATCGTCTTCAGAAGGAACTCTCCGAATTCAAGAACCAGAGGCGGGAGCGTAGGAAGGTGCATATCGACGGCATCATTGGCATCAGCCCGCCGTTACGTGGGCTTCTCGATAAGATCGCGGTGGTAGCAAAATCCAACGCAACCGTGCTGTTGCGCGGCGAGTCCGGAACCGGAAAGGAGCTCGTCGCCAAGGCTATCCATGAGCTATCGCCGCGTTCGAAACGCCCGTTCATCAAGATGAACTGCGCAGCGCTCGCCGAGACCGTGTTGGAATCCGAACTATTCGGTCATGAAAGGGGAGCCTTTACCGGTGCTCTCAATTCACGCAAAGGGCGTTTTGAGCTTGCTGACAAGGGGACGCTGTTCCTTGACGAGATCGGGGAAATCTCGGCCGCCTTTCAGGCAAAGCTGTTGCGCGTCCTGCAGGAGCAGGAGTTCGAGCGGGTGGGTAGCGCGCAGACCGTCAAGGTCAATGTCCGCGTGATTGCTGCGACCAACCGTGACCTCGAATTGGCCGTGGAAAAGAACGAGTTTCGCGCCGACCTGTACTATCGCATCAGCGTGGTTCCCCTGCTATTGCCTCCCTTGCGTGAGAGGCGCAGCGACATTCCCTTGCTTGCCGCGGAGTTTCTAAAGAACTTCAATCACGAGAATGGGCGTACGCTGACCTTTGATCCAAGTGCCATGGAAGTGCTGATGAGCTGTGGCTTTCCCGGCAACGTTCGCGAACTCGAAAATTGCGTGCAGCGTACCGCGACGTTGGCGCCCGGACCGTCCATTCTCAAGGACGATTTTGCCTGCCGTCACGGCCAGTGCCTTTCCGCGCTGCTATGGAAGGGCGGATCCAACGGAATGGCTCCGCGATCGGTACGGTGCGGAGAGCCTCCGGCAAAGCCGGTCATCGCGCCGGTTGAGGCGGGTCCGTTACTTCCTGGCCCAGCCCAGACGGGCGAGAATGAACCGGTGGCCTTGATGCCGGGTAATACCTCGCTTCTAAGGAGCGCGAACATGGCAGATCGTGATACCCTCATCGCCGCGATGGAAAAATCGGGCTGGGTGCAGGCAAAGGCGGCCCGTCTGCTTGGATTGACGCCGCGTCAAATTGGCTATGCGCTGCGGAAGTTTGGCATAGAGATTAAGAGGTTCTGAGCAGGCGACCAAACAAGCTTGGCCATTTCGGGACACCTCGCGCTGGGGTAGCGTGTTGAGCGGCAAAAGCGCGCGCCGAGATGTAGGGTCGGTAAACAGTTTTGCGTGGCGCTTTCCAGGCTGGAAGGCCTTCTAATCGCCCGCCGTCACTCGAAATCGGTCGACGCTCCCAATGCGGAACTCGGTGGACGAGGGCGAAGGCTGTCCCGAGTGCACGAAATGTGATCCAGGGGCCCCTCAAGACGACAGCAAGATGTTTGTTTCATCTCGATGCGCCTATAGCGGCAGATCCGAAAAGAGGGGAGAAGTCGTTGCGTGCGGCGTGGCGTCAGCTGCCGGGCCGCCGTCCCAACTCATTGCGTAGATTCCAGATGGCGCTGTTTGCCAGTTGAAAAGGATTTTGTTCGCCACTCCGCGATGAGCGCTCAAGATGGGCGCGCAACCGCGCGCGCAACACGTCCCTCGCATTGTGGGTCAGGAACGGATCTTTCTCCACGAAGCGCCATGACTTCTCAAATGCCGCGCTCAGGAGAGGCTCGGATGTCCGGTTTCGTTCAGGCACAATGTCATCCATTCTAGCAACTCCAGCGAGACACTGTCGTCAACCACCACACCTCGCCTGGCCGAGATGTCGGAATTCGAGCGCCCAAATGTCAATAAAAGCGAGGTGTCCTGGTGGCCCTCAGCTCATTGACAGGCATCGATGCGTCGAGGGTTTATAGGCGCTTATTGAAGCGCTGATGACTGCGTCGCTATCAAGTGAGGCGAGTCTCACGTGGCGTGGCACTGCGGCAGTTTTATTTAGAATTGAAGCAGCTCTACTCGGCAGAGAAATCGTCTGCAGCTTCGCATCTGTCGCGATTTCGAACGATTGGCGTCCTCGCGTTCTGGGTGAGCTCTGCGAAATCGAACGCCAAGAGAGATTTCCTTCTTCTGCATGGCATTCTTTTGGAATTACCTTCTGCCTATCATTCTGTCCTCAGTGCTCCGAATGACTGAAAAGCTGTGAGCGCTGTGAGTGCCCGGCGGTATCGAGTTGGGATGTGTGCCATCGCCTTCAGAACGCGACTTCGCGATCGCCTCCGGTTCGGCAGGCGTGACTATCTGATGCGTCCAAAACGGCGCCTGTGATTGAGCGGAGTTCGTAAGAAGCTGCCTGGCAGTCTCTTGGCCTTCCGCTTGCATGCGTATCTTCATGGCATCCAAGCAACCATTCTATGGTCCGCAACATTGGCGAAGTCGCGCCGAAGCGACGCGGTCGAAAGCAGCCTCACTGACCTGCCCCAAATCAAGGCGCAGGTTACTTAGGATCGCGGACGAGTATGAGCGGCTGGCCCGGCGCGCAGAAGAATCGATATTCGGATCAGATTGGGACATGGATTCCAGCAATTACTCTTAAGTTCATTGAACCCGCGTCGTATCACGGCCCCCGCGCAGTCTTCGAAAAACAAAACGCATCATTCATGAATCGGCCAAGCTCTGCAAATGAACGGTCCCCACGGCACGGCGAGATTCCGAAAAAGTGCGTCTTGAGGTTTCTCTCCGATGCACGTCGGTCCATGCCGTCGCGTATTGAGAGAGATAGAAGCAGAAGTCTCGTCACGAGTTGATCAGCGACCGGAATTCATGGCTGTATGGTGAGGCTGACGCTTCAAACGTGCCAACGCACTACCCCGAACTTTAGGGTGGGACACCGCCAAGAGACCCAACCTATTGTCGATGCGAGCAAGCGCGAGAAGCCGTGACCCACCGGATCTGGTAGGCGCAAAACAGCTTGAATCTCACGTAACGTCAGGGTGTAGCGTCGTCGCACAATAGGCCAAATTGCGGCCAAACTGCGGCCAAACTGCGCATGCGTCGACAGCGAATGTTCGCTTGTCTGACGCGGCCAGCTCACACAGCATGAATGAAGTACACAGCATGACGACGGGAGCAGATCCCCTCATTGAAGAGTCTCGTTGGTTGACGGCAGCGTTGCAGGAGCGCGCTCACGAGATATGGATTTGGTGTTTCTCACCTCGTGAGCGGATCGATTACATTCGAAAGAACCGCTCGCAGTTCGAGTTTCATAGCTACGGGCACCTGGTCGATGTGGTCCGCGGTCGGTGCTTCAATGGTTGTGCGTTGAAGCTGATCAATTGGCGCAATCGAGTAAGAGTCAACATGTGGCGTGCGGCCTCGGCATTTTGCATTGCCACTTGGTCGCTCATCATCTTCATTGCTATTTGGCTGCTAAGTTAGCTCAGGCCAGCGAGCAGCTGAAGTGCCGGGCGGAAGCCCTTGATGATACGGTGGTGAGGCGGGTAACGAGCATATCGATCGCTTGAGCTGGAGCTATGCGGAATTTTGGGTGACGAGGCGATCAGGCGGCGTGGTTTGCCGGCACTTGGATAACCTCGATGCCGTCGTTGAATCTGACACCTGCGATGAGCTTCGGCAACTGATTTGTGCCCTTGAGCCGTCGCCAGGTTTTTGATGCAGCCATGACCAGCTTGAACACCATCAGCCTGGCGGTGGTCGGCGACAACGAACCCTTGGTGCGCACCGTCCGGTGCCGCACGGTGGCGAACACGCTCTCGATGGGATTGCTGGTGCGCAGGTGATCCCAATGCTCGGCAGGAAAGTCGTAGAAGGCCAGCAGGACGCTGCGATCCTTGACCAGACATTCGACCGCCCGACCGTACTTGGCACGGTATTTCTCGGCAAAGACGTCGATCGCTGCTTCGGCGGACGCCCGGTTCGGCGCCCAGTAGACCTCGCGCAGGTCCTTCTTCATGGTGGCCTGCACCGAGAGCGGGACCTTGTCGAGGACATTCACGGTCTTATGCACCCAGCAGCGCTGGTGCCGCGTGCCTGGAAAGACCTCCTCGAGCGCCTTCCAGAAGCCGAGCGCGCCGTCGCCGACGGCAATTTCGGGCGCGATCTGCAATCCGCGCTGTTTGACGTCGATCAGGAGCTCACGCCAGCTCTGCGCGCTCTCCCGCACCCCGACCTGGAAGCCGATCAATTCCTTCTTGCCTTCCGGCGTCGCGCCGATCAGCACTAGCATGCACTCGCCGTGGTCTTCCATGCGGGCCTGCAGGAAGACGCCATCGGCCCACACGTACGCATATCGGCGCGCCGACAGATCGCGCCTCTGCCAGCGCTCGTACTCGCCTTGCCACTCGGCCGTCAGCCGGGACACCACCGCGGGCGATAGGTTCGGCGCGTCCTTGCCCAGCAAGGCCGTCAGCGCCTCCTGGAAATCGCCGGTCGAAAGGCCGCGCAGGTAGAGCACCGGCAACAGCGCATCCAGGCTTCGAGTCCGCCGTGCCCACAGCGGCAGGATCGCCGAGCTGAACCGGATCCGCTCGCCATCGCCGGCCGCTCCGCGATCCCGAATCTTCGCCCGCGCCACCTCGACCGGGCCGATGCCGGTCGCAATCGTTCGCGCCGGGCCGTAACCATGCCGCACGACACGGGCGCGTCCGTCGGCAAGCTTCAAATCCTTCACTGTGGCAAGAAAGGTCTCGACTTCGGCCTCGACCGCCTGCGCCAGAAGCTGCCGCGCACCGGCGCGCAGGATATTGGTCAGTGGATCATCGATCTCGTCGGGCTGACGCAGCGCGACAATGTTGCTAGGCTCGTTCATGGCGTATCGCTCTCCTTGAGAGGTTCTGGCAGGCTCGACACCCGCCTCGATACGCCGCCTATCTCAGGCCGTCATCACCCACTTTCCCGCATAGCTC
>NZ_LSEF01000077.1 GCF_001641695.1 Bradyrhizobium neotropicale | reverse complement strand
CTAGTGGTTCATCACAGTGATTTTGACGTTTTGATACCGAGCCATCCGAGGATAGGCAACTTTTCGGGTGGCAAGAGGATCTCGATGCTTCGAGCGACGCCGGGCTGGCGACGAATGAACCCGTTGCGTTCGAGGGTGAGGATCATCTGGTGGACTGACGGCGGGCTGACGCGGAAATGCCGCTGGATGTCGGCCTCGGCGGGCGGCTGTCCGAACATGTACGAGTAGGTATGGATGAAAGCGAGATAGTGTCCCTGCTTCTCGGTGAAGTGCGCGCCTGATTTTTGACTCATAGCTGGATTCGTCCCGGCCTCCGACAAGGAGGCGAAGCATGAATGTACGTTATCGGGTCGAATTGAGCCAAGCCGAGCGGGACGAACTGACGGCAATGCTCGGCGGCGGCACGCATTCCGCCCGCAAACTCAAACGGGCTCAGATTGTGCTGGCGGCCGATTCAGGCAGCTGCGACGCGGAGATTGCCCGAACCGTCCGGGTCAGCCTTTCCACCGTCGGCCGGACCAAACGCCGTTTCGTAGAAGGCAATCTGGAGCGGGCCTTGAGTGAGGAGCCGCGTCCGGGCGCGGAACGCAAGCTGACAGGCAAGGAAGAGGCCCTGCTGGTGGCGACGGCATGCGCCAAGCCGCCCGCCGGCCGCAAACGCTGGACGCTGACATTGCTGGCCGACGCGATGGTCAAGCTCACCGATCACGCCAGCCTGTCGGGCGAGACCGTGCGCCGCCGGCTGGCCGACAACGACCTCAAGCCGTGGCGCCGGGATATGTGGTGCATTCCTCATGTCGACGGCGAATACGTCGCCCGGATGGAGGATGTGCTCGATCTCTACGCCGAGGCGCCGGATCCCGAGCGGCCCCTGGTTTGCTTCGACGAGACCCCAGTCCAGCTGATCGGCGAGGTACGCCAGCCGATCCCTGCCCAACCGGGACAGCGCGAGCGCTACGATTACGAATATCGCCGCAACGGTACCGTCAATCTCTTCGTCACCTTCGATCCGCATCGCGGCTGGCGCAATGTCAAGGTTACAGACCACCGCGCCGCGGTCGACTACGCGCACTGCATGCGCGAACTCGTCGACGTCCACTATCCCAATGCCGCCTGCATCCGTGTGGTGCAGGACAATCTGTCGATTCATACGGCCGGCGCGCTATATCAGGCATTTGCGCCTGCCGAGGCCCGTCGCATCCTGCGCCGCCTCGAGTTCCACTACACCCCGAAACACGCCAGCTGGCTCAATATGGTCGAGTGCGAGATCAGCGTGCTGCAGCGCCAGTGTCTCGGCCGTCGCATCGACGATCCCAAAAGGCTTCGAAAAGAAATCGCAGCATGGCAACGGCAGCGAAACAAGGCGCGAGACCGCATCAAATGGATGTTCACAACCGACAAAGCCCGCGCCAAACTCGGTCGCGCCTATCCAGTTGCCGCCAAAGAGTCAAAACCACTGTGATGAACCACTAGTAGGCCTTGCAGCTGTCATTATAGGGGCGGAATGGCTAATAAGGACGCGCGGTTAGAACATAAGTAGTGCAAACATGGCGGCGCCGCGCCCTCGGGGTCGAGAGCGCGCGAGGCGGGCGGCAAGTAGATTCAGTCGCATGAACATGACGTCGCCGGATCGCTATTTCTTCATGGTCCTGGACTTGCACGATCTTGCTCGTTGCCGCTCTCCCGCCGCGCACGCAGTTCAGCCCTTTCTGGGGCTTTTTCCTGGTTGGCATGACGGTTGAATTACTCTCTTTTCGCGACGGCAGCGGCTGCCGACCGGCATCCCTGGCTGATGCTCTCATTTGCAAAGGAGCTAACAATGCAGACCGATATGTCAGCCTATGGCGTAGTCGAATTGACCCCTGAAGAAGCATCCGCAATTTCGGGAGGGTGGTTCTGGGCGGCTGTGGCAGTTTTGGCGGGCCTAGCAGCAGCCATTGCAGTTGGGCTCTTCCTCCCTTGACCCATTCATGCGGGAAGCCGAGAAAGTAATGCGGTTTCGGCTGTCGCGAGATGACGCCATCCTTGGCGTTTGAATTGGAAGTCTACGAAGCGGATCTTGGTCGGATGGAGTTTGAGCCATACCGCCGAGCCATTCGTATGTCGATACCCCTGGAAATCCCAAGCCCTAATAGAGGGACGCGCCAAACTGGGGCCGAGCCGGATGTGTTCACTGATACACCCAGCTTGCTCGGCTTGGAGACGCAGCTGGAAAACGCAATGTCGGCATGAAGAGCTTGCACGCTCTCAATCTTTTGGCAGCCAGCGACACTGGCATTGCGATTGAGGATGATGAGGTGTTCAGACTGAAGATTCGCGACCGATTTCAGGAAGAGATTGTCCGAGCTGGCAGTGTCGCGCACTCGCGTATAGATCGTGCGCGCGGACGCCAAGTACATTCAACCGCATCGAGTGACCTCCTGGATCGCAACTTCTTCGTAGTCTGGGCCTGCACCATCTACTCGCCGCCGCTCTCCTACCTTGCGTTACCCGCTTGTCGGGTTTGTCGCGTCCGCGACACCGTGATGTTCGGCCGTCGCACCGCTGCCCCTCAGTTATGCTGTTGAATAGAATACAGAACGGTTCTTCCGAATTTTTTTTCGCCGTTGGCACGACTCTTGCGTTTCTCTCTCGCGTGACCTCGGCGACTGCCGACCGGCATCGCTGACGCGATCTACTCGTTTGCAAAGGAGACAACAATGAAGACCGATATGTCAGCCTATGGTGTAACGGACCTAACCCCTGAAGAAGAATCCGCAACTTCGGGAGGGAGGTTCTGGGCGACTGTGGGAGTTGTGGCGGGGCTAGAAGCAGCCTTATACACGCGTGAATTCAGGATAATTTGTCGTCCCGCCCCCGCCTATCCTGCGGGATGACGCCCACCCGGGCGTTTGAACGCGAAGTCTACGAAGCGGGTCTTGGTCGGATGGAGTTTGAGCCCATACCGACCGAGCACTCGTATATCAATACCTCCTGGAAATCCTAAGCCCGCTCGGAGCGAGCCAAGCTGGAGGCCTGGCAGGACGCACTCACTGACAACTTAGCTTGCTCAGCCTGGAGGCACAGCTGGAAAACCAAAGAGGGAGTGAAGCGCTTGCACGCTCTCCAGCTTCTGGCAGCCTGCCGCGGCACACAAGCAATGCTGCCATGACGAGCCTCGGCAATGTGATTGGGGATAAGGTGACAGACCGAATCGAGATTGTCCGGCTGCCAGTCCGCTCGCATGCCGATCGGGGCGCCAAGTTGCGTTGAGTTTGTCGCGTCCACCACACGGTGATGTTCGGCCCGCGTACCCGCGCACTCTCAGTTAAGCCGTTGGATAAAATGCCGCACGGTTCTTCGGGGCTCTTCCTGCCCGGTTGGCACGAAACTTGAGTTTCTCTCTCTTCGCGGCGGCAGGAGCTACCAATCGGCATCGCTGACTGATCTTTTCATCTGAAAAGGAAGCAATAATGAAGACCGATATGTCAGCCTATGGAGTGACCGAACTAACTTCTGACGAGGCATCTGCCACTTCGGGGGGATTTTTTGGGAAATAGCTTTCGCAATTGTGACGATGGTAGGCCTTGCAGCTGCAACTATAGCGGAAGGGGCAATACGGATCCGACTTGGCAAATAAGTGGCATAAACTCTCCTCTCTCTGCAGATTAGCAGTTTCCATGGAAACTGCTAATCGTCATAAGGAAACGCCCCCGTGACACGACCGATGTCTTAATCCTTCTGAAATTGTCGGCTACCGGCGCCATTCGCCCCACCAGAAAACCGAATCGTTCCGCCTTCATCTACTCGTTTCCGCTCTCCCCGCGTACTTGCGTTGCCTCCTGCGGTCGGGTTTGTCGCGTTCGAGACACGGTCATGTTCGGTCGGCGTACCGCCGCGCTCGCAGTTAAGCCGTTGAACAAAATGCAGAACGGTTCTTGTGGGGCTCTTCCTGCGCAGTTGGCACGACACTTGAGTTTACCTCCTTTGCGGCGACAGTAGCCGCTGACCGGCCGTCGCTCACGACGAACTACTCATTCGAAGAGAAGTCAAGAATGAAAAACGAACCCATGGAGACAGATATGTCAGCCTATAGTGTAACGGAATTAACTCCTGAAGAGGCATCTGAAACTTCGGGAGGGTGGCCGATTCTGGTGGTCGGGTTTGTGGCGGCCGCAATCGTTGCAGGCGGACTTATAGCGCGTCGGTTTCACGGGCACCGCTAGATTTGAAGAGCGTAAGTGACGCAAGTTCTCCAGGCACCATACTGAATACCGATTAGCAGTTTCGATCGGAACTGCTAATCGTCATAACCAATGAACTTGTGACATGACCGATACCTTACTTCCTCCTGAAATTGTCAGCTACACCGCGGAGAGCATCCTCTCGCGGCGATCAGGACGATCTTTGGCGATCTACAAGATCGTTATGCTTTCTGTGGTTGCAGTATTGGTGTCGCTCCCACTCACCACCATAACAGTCTCTGTTCAAAGTGCCGGTGTCATTCGCCCCACCATCGAGAAGACGCCCCTGATCGCGCCCGTGTCCGGCCGCATCTCGCGTATCCTTGCCGTTGAGAACGAGCTGGTTACCCAGAGCCGAGAGATCCTCGCCCTCGATGATGAGGTGGTTGAGGAAAAGCTGCGGGCACTTACAGGCGAAATTCGCGCGAAGAGTGATCTTGCCCATGACCTCGAAACCCTGATCTCCTTCGGCGCAGAGGCCAAGGACCCGATCGGCCTCCTGACCGAGTCCGCCACGGCCGAGAGGCTGCACTTTCTCAACCTGCTGCGGGAGAACGAATATGCTCGCAGTAACGCCGCGGCAGAACTCGATCGCGCCAAACGACTGGTCTCCGTTGCTGCAGCGCCCGCAAAGGCCGTCGACGATAAGACTTTCGTCCTCCAGAGCATCGAGGTCAAAGGCGAGATTCTCGCCCGGCGCAAATCCGCCGAATGGAACCAGCAGCTTTTCGACACGAACCTGCGCTTGAAGGAACTCACAGCCACCTTGCATCAGCTTGAGAACGAACGGGATCTGACCCACATTCGGGCCCCCGTGTCCGGTGCTCTAGAGCAATTTTCCGGCCTCACCGTCGGCGGCTACGTCCAAGCGGGGCAAACCGTCGCTCGAATCTCGCCGGACGGCGAGCTGGTGGCGGAAATCTACGTCTCGCCCAACGACATCGGCTTCGTTCGGTCGGGCCAGTCGGTGCGTCTCCAAGTGGATGCCTTCAACTACAATCAATGGGGTGTCATCGAGGCAACAGTGCTCGACGTGGCCCAGGACTTCACCCTCCACGACAAGACCCCGATCTTCAAGGTCCGCTGCGCGCTCTCTCGCAGCTACCTCGCTCTCAAAAGCGGGGTGATGGGTCAGCTGAAGAAAGGCATGACCGTGCGGGCCCGCTTCCTCGTCGCCGACCGCACTCTCCTTCAACTCCTCTACACTGAGGTTGACGATTGGCTCAATCCGCTCCTGGCGCCCCGTTAATTCTTCATTTTTCGAACAGCAAGCCGACATGTCAAGCAAGGTGATCAAGTGCAAGCAGCGCGACATCACCGATTGCGGAGCCGCCAGTCTTGCTTCTGTCGCTGCCTTCTATGGCTACAAGCTGCCGTTGTCGCGCATCCGCCAGTATGCCTCGACCGACCGCTCCGGCACTACGGTGTCGGGCCTCACGCAAGCGGCTCAAAAGCTGGGCTTCATCGCCAAGGGCGTAAAGGGTGGGTTCGACAGCCTGTACAAGATTCCCAAGCCCGCCATCGCGCACGTCATCGTCAAGGAGGTCCTGCACCACTTCGTCGTCATCCAGAACATCGATGCTCGGTGGGTCACCGTCATGGATCCCGCCTATGGCGAAATCCTCAAGCTGTCGCACGAGGACTTCAAGGCGCAATGGACTGGCGTCCTGGTGCTCCTGGTTCCGGCTGACGCCTTCAAGCGCCGCGACGAAACCACTTCACCCCTCGCCCGCTTCGCCCGCCTACTTGCGCCACATAGGGAGGTGATGGCGCAGGCTCTCATCGGGGCGCTGGTGACGACGATCCTCAGCCTCTCGACGGCAATCTACGTCCAGAAGATCGTCGATCATGTGATCACAGCGGGGAATCGCAACCTGCTCAACCTGATGAGCGTTGCCATGCTGCTGATCCTGGTGCCGCAGATCCTGATCGATCTCCTCAGACACCGGCTTACCCTGCAAACTGGCCAGAAGATCGATGTCTACCTGATCCTCGGCTACTACAATCACATCCTAAGCCTGCCTCAGAAGTTCTTCGACAGCATGCGCATGGGCGAAATCGTCGCCCGCATGAACGACGCGGTGAAGATCAGGAGCTTCCTGAACGACGTCTCGATCACCATGTTCGTCAACGTGCTGGTGATATTGTTCTCGTTCGCCCTGATGTTCGTCTACTCGTGGAAGATCGCCCTAGTCGTTGCGGCCTCTATCCCACTCTACCTCTTGGTCTATTGGACCATCAACCGGCTGAACAGGAAGCGCCAACGCGCAATTATGGAGGATGCTGCCGATCTGGAGGCGCAACTGGTTGAATCGCTCGGAGCTGTGTCCACGATCAAGACGTTCGCCATAGAGAGCTTCGCCAATCTCAAGATGGAGACCCGCTTCGTCAAGATGCTGCACTCGGTCTATAGTTCCGGCCTCATTTCGGTCTTCGGAGATAATGCCTCGACCTTCCTCTCCACCCTATTCACGATCGTGCTGATGTGGTTCGGGACGACGCTTGCGCTCGATCAGACTGTCACGCCCGGCGAACTGCTGTCCTGCTACACGTTGCTCGGCTATATCACCCGGCCGATTGCCAGTCTGATCCAAACCAATCGGATCGTTCAGGATGCTTTTATCGCGGCGGATCGCCTGTTCGAAATCTTCGACCTGGAGCCGGCGAGCGGTGGCAGCATTGATGCCACCCAGTGCGACCTAGGCGACATCCGCATGGAAAACGTCACCTTCCGCCATGGCGCGCAGCCGTGCCTTTTCCAGGATATCAACGTCACCT
This sequence comes from Bradyrhizobium neotropicale, assembly GCF_001641695.1. Taxonomy (GTDB): domain Bacteria; phylum Pseudomonadota; class Alphaproteobacteria; order Rhizobiales; family Xanthobacteraceae; genus Bradyrhizobium; species Bradyrhizobium neotropicale. The sequence continues at coordinate 4,178 of NZ_LSEF01000077.1, read as the reverse complement.
TCGGCCGCGGCAAGACGACCGCCGTGGTTGGGGAAAGCGGCTCAGGCAAGAGCTCCCTTGCGGCACTGTTGCAGAATGTCTACCCGCTTGAGGGTGGACGCATCCGGATCGGGCCCTATGACCTCCAGGACTTCTCGACCGCATCCCTGTGCAAGGTTGTTGCTGCGGTACCCCAATCGATCGACGTGTTCTCGGGCTCGGTGATCGAGAATATCGCCCTTGGCGAGTTCGAGCCGGACATCGAGAAGATCCTGCAAATCTGCGATCAAATCGGGTTGCGGGAGGTGATCGAGCGCTGGCCCGGTGGTCTCCAGGCCTATCTAGGCGAGAACGGCGTACGCCTCTCCGGCGGCGAGAAGCAGCGCCTTGGGTTGGCTCGGGCTTTGTACCGGGATCCGGAGATCCTCGTCCTGGACGAGGCTACCTCTTCTCTCGACCCCGTCGCCGAGGCCTTTGTCCTGGGAGTGGTCGAGGATCTGCGTCGGGCCGGCAAGATCATCATCGTTATCTCTCATCGCCTCAGCACCATTTGCGGGGCCGACAAGATCGTGGTCTTGGACAAGGGCCGGGTTGCTGCCGAGGGAAGGCATGCTGAACTGCTGACAGCTGAAGGCACCTACGCTCGGTTGTGGCGGGCGCAAAGCGGATCCAGCTGACAGGTTCAGGTGGGATCATCGCAGAGTTTTGCCGGCCGCCTCCGGGAAGCCGACTCGGGGACGACCTGTCGGAGCGCTGTGACCATGTCACTCGCAAGAGCGAGAGAACGTCAATATGTGCAATCAGGCCTAAGCGCCCGTCGCGGCGTCCAGTGAGAATGTCTCGCCCTGAAAGCACGGCGATGATGTTGATTGTTTCAGCGATGTTGGCACGCGAGGACCACGATGACCGCTTCCTGGATAAGCTGTTCGAGCCGACGCAGTGCACCGAGTGCTGTACCCGCGTCCGTCGCGCCGACCTCCGCACCGAGGTCGCAAGTGGTAACGGCCGGTTAGGGCGGAAGAAGAATGCATCGATGATTTCCGCCCGCGCGCGCTTAGCTGCCGAATTCAGTGTACCCGGCAAACAATCTTCGCTTATTTTCAGGTCCTTTGTGCATCGCGAAGTTGTGCGTGGCGCGATGTTTCGCAGTCAATTTTTGACATTCTCATCACCAGATCCACCCGATCGGCGTACGGCTTACGGTCGAAGACTTGATAGCCTGCATCGTGATAGAATTGAACAGTTCGAGAATTACTCGGGACATCATTCGTCTGACCATAGACCCAAAATGGCTCCAAACAGCTTGTTGTCTCTATGTGACTAAATACTCGGCGCGCCGTTTCGGCCAAAAGTATTGCTCCAATCCGTCTTCCAATCATATCGGGGGCGATAGCCATCCGATGGAGATATACTCCAGGCTCCTTGTAGATCGCGTCACGATGGACCCTAAAGCCGAAGCAGAAGCCGATTAGGCGTTTGGATTTTGCAAAAGCAACGGTGCTGAAAGTCCATTTATCCGTATAAGCCCGCCGCTCATCACCTTCAGCCAGGACATCGCGCTCCGTCCAAGATTGGAAGGGAATCTGATTGTGCAATTTCACAATGCCTCGCGTGTTGGCGACTGCGAGTTCCCGCGTCAATTGCCCGATGGTGAACTCTGCACCATCAATATCACGAAACGTTTGCGAAAGGTGAGTGTGTGCAATTTCTTCGCCCATCCCACGCCTCGCAGTTTCTGTCGAGACCACGCTCGATCAGAAGGGTCAATCATCGGCCGTCAGAGCCAAACTTGCGTTTGGCACTGTTTTGGGATCTTTGGTAGCCACGCCTCCACCAAAACCGATAAGCCCGCCACAGTTCCAGCGCTTGATATGAAGGTTGGTTCGGACATTAGGATCGCTGAAGCTGCCATCCAACTACCAAACCTGACAGCTCGAAATTCGCGATCCCGTCGATCTCGCCGGGCCCGCGATTTGAATTAGTCCATCGGACGGTCCTCCGAGGGTTGTCGTAACGCACAAGAACGGCGCATGAAGAAGTGTTGGGCGGCGCGACAGGATTTTGGCTGGTCGAGCAGGCTCTCATTGCCGAGGATGTTGAGCGCCTCAGGCACAGGCGGCCAGCCGAGAGACCTGTCCCGCGATGAAAGCTCCGGTTGACGTCTTCGGTCGTCTTCCAAAGGCGATAATCCCGCACACAACGATGACCACATTTGGAGCGCGGATACGCGCTCGCGCCAACGCCAGTTGGGGTAGAAGCTCTAGCGAACAAGCCCCATTTCAGTGGCTTACCGAGAATTCTTCCAGAGCTCCGCCAGACCTGCCATCGTTGAGTCTGCCTGTGAGCTTTCTACAAATGCTTTTGGAGCACGGAATGCACCTGCCAGCCGGAGCCGCGTTTAGCAACATTGGTAGTTGAGCGCCCGTCCGGCAGCCGTGCCGTTCTACTCGCCTTCAGATGGTTGCTTTTTGAAAATGCACAGCTTGGACGAAAGCGCTGGCGGTCACCGCGTTCGGTTGCCCGCGCGATCTGACACGTCTCATTTCATTGAACAAAACCAGTCGACGCTTCTTTCGCTCCTATTTGGCTGTCACGATGCTTCATGCAAGAACCTAGGGGATTTTCAGTTCACGCAACCAAGCCTGGTGTCGGCCGCGGCTTGAAATAGCGCGAATACGATGGATGTGCATCTTGCGATGCGCAAAGACGAAGAGATTTCAAATTACCGAGGAGACTAAGACGAAGTGTTGGCTCCGAAGGAACGAAATCGCTGCATCCATACGCTCCTGCTTCCGCAAGGGCGAGCTATGCGGGAAAGTGGGTGATGACGGCCTGAGATAGGCGGCGTATCGAGGCGGGTGTCGAGCCTGCCAGAACCTCTCAAGGAGAGCGATACGCCATGAACGAGCCTAGCAACATTGTCGCGCTGCGTCAGCCCGACGAGATCGATGATCCACTGACCAATATCCTGCGCGCCGGTGCGCGGCAGCTTCTGGCGCAGGCGGTCGAGGCCGAAGTCGAGACCTTTCTTGCCACAGTGAAGGATTTGAAGCTTGCCGACGGACGCGCCCGTGTCGTGCGGCATGGTTACGGCCCGGCGCGAACGATTGCGACCGGCATCGGCCCGGTCGAGGTGGCGCGGGCGAAGATTCGGGATCGCGGAGCGGCCGGCGATGGCGAGCGGATCCGGTTCAGCTCGGCGATCCTGCCGCTGTGGGCACGGCGGACTCGAAGCCTGGATGCGCTGTTGCCGGTGCTCTACCTGCGCGGCCTTTCGACCGGCGATTTCCAGGAGGCGCTGACGGCCTTGCTGGGCAAGGACGCGCCGAACCTATCGCCCGCGGTGGTGTCCCGGCTGACGGCCGAGTGGCAAGGCGAGTACGAGCGCTGGCAGAGGCGCGATCTGTCGGCGCGCCGATATGCGTACGTGTGGGCCGATGGCGTCTTCCTGCAGGCCCGCATGGAAGACCACGGCGAGTGCATGCTAGTGCTGATCGGCGCGACGCCGGAAGGCAAGAAGGAATTGATCGGCTTCCAGGTCGGGGTGCGGGAGAGCGCGCAGAGCTGGCGTGAGCTCCTGATCGACGTCAAACAGCGCGGATTGCAGATCGCGCCCGAAATTGCCGTCGGCGACGGCGCGCTCGGCTTCTGGAAGGCGCTCGAGGAGGTCTTTCCAGGCACGCGGCACCAGCGCTGCTGGGTGCATAAGACCGTGAATGTCCTCGACAAGGTCCCGCTCTCGGTGCAGGCCACCATGAAGAAGGACCTGCGCGAGGTCTACTGGGCGCCGAACCGGGCGTCCGCCGAAGCAGCGATCGACGTCTTTGCCGAGAAATACCGTGCCAAGTACGGTCGGGCGGTCGAATGTCTGGTCAAGGATCGCAGCGTCCTGCTGGCCTTCTACGACTTTCCTGCCGAGCATTGGGATCACCTGCGCACCAGCAATCCCATCGAGAGCGTGTTCGCCACCGTGCGGCACCGGACGGTGCGCACCAAGGGTTCGTTGTCGCCGACCACCGCCAGGCTGATGGTGTTCAAGCTGGTCATGGCTGCATCAAAAACCTGGCGACGGCTCAAGGGCACAAATCAGTTGCCGAAGCTCATCGCAGGTGTCAGATTCAACGACGGCATCGAGGTTATCCAAGTGCCGGCAAACCACGCCGCCTGATCGCCTCGTCACCCAAAATTCCGCATAGCTC
>NZ_LSEF01000076.1 GCF_001641695.1 Bradyrhizobium neotropicale | reverse complement strand
GCTGTCAATCGGCGTTCAAATTTGACCCCTCATCGGCGTCCAATTTTGACCCCTTTGTGCGGCGGGGTTTGCTGGTAGCGCTCGTCTCGTCGGAGCTGGCCGGGATTGCGGAGGCGAGACGAGCGCGGGTTGCGTGATCGTCGTCGCGGCTTTTGAATCGCCAACTGTCGTTGCCGGTCTCGACGATGTCGCAGTGATGGGTCAACCGATCGAGCAGCGCAGTGGTCATCTTGGCGTCGCCGAACACGCTGGGCCATTCGCCGAAGGCGAGATTGGTGGTGACGATGACGGAAGCTCTCTCGTAGAGCCGGCTGATCAGATGGAACAGAAGCTGACCGCCGGACTGGGCAAAGGGCAGATATCCGAGTTCGTCCAGAACGATGAAGTCCATCCGGGTCAAGTGCTCAGCAAGCCGGCCCTGCCGTCCATTGCGGGTCTCAATCTCGAGGCGGTTGACGAGATCGACCACATTGTAGAAGCGGCCACGGGCACCGGATCGGATGCAGCTCCTGGCGATTGCGATGGCCAGATGGGTCTTGCCGGTGCCTGTGCCGCCGACCAGCACGACGTTGCGTTGCTGGGCGATGAAGCCGCCGCCGGCGAGATCATTGACGAGCGTCCGGTTGATCGGCGTGCCGTCGAACTGGAAGTCCTCGAGGTCCTTAGCAAGCGGCAGCTTGGCGATGGTGAGCTGGTACTTGATCGACCGGGCCTGCTTCTCGTTGATCTCGGCGTTGAGCAGGTCGCCGACGATGCGCTGCGGTTCGTGTTGGCGCTTGACCGCAGTCGCCATGATCTCGTCGAAGGCGGCCTTCATGCCGTAGAGCTTGAGCTCGCCCATGAGGTCGAAGATTTGGGTTCGTTCCATCAGATGATCCTCCGGAGGTTGTCGTAACGGGCACAATCGGCGATCGGCGCATGGCGGAGCGTCAATGCAGCCGGCGTCATGATGTTGGCCGGTGGGGCGGGTTCACGTTGTCGGGCCAGGATGTTGAGAACGACATCGGCGGAATGGACGCCGTGACCGAGCGCTTCGGCACAGGCGGCTTCTACCGCGGGCAGGCCGTCAGTCAGCACCGCATTGAGGATGTCGACCATCTGACGATTGCCATCGTCGGTGCTGGCAAGCCTGCGCCGGATCCGCTCGATCGCGGCCGGCAGCACCCAGTCCTTGAAGGGAGCACCGTTGCGCAAGGCGCCGGGTTTACGCGCCAGTACCGGCACATAGTGCCAGGGATCGTAGGTCGTCTCGCCGCGTCCGAAGGATCGTGGGTGCTCGGCAACGATGCGTCCGTCCTGACGGATCACGATGCGATCGGCATAGGCTTGGACCTCGACCGGGCGCCCGACGGCGCTGGCTGCGACCAAGTACTTGTTGTTGTCGAAGCGCACCAGACAGGTCTTCGAGACCGACGCCGGCACCGCATGGAAGCCGTCGAACCGACCGGCATAGGGGACGAGCTTAGGACGCTCGGCTTCGAACACTTCCCAGATCGTCTGATCGGCCAACTCCGGATGGCGATGCGCTTTGGCGTAGGCGATGCACTTGTCCAGCAGCCAGGCGTTTAACTCGTCCAGGTTCTTGAACCGCAGCCGCGGCGTGAAGAAGCGTTCGCGGACCAGCCCGACCTGGTTCTCGACCTGGCCCTTCTCCCAGCCCGAGGCTGGCGTGCAGGCGACCGGATCGACCAGGTAATGGCTGCACATCTGCAGGAAGCGGCGATTGTAGCGGCGATCCTTGCCGACAAAGATCGTCTCCACCGCGGTCTTCATATTGTCGTAGATGCCGCGACTGCAGGTGCCCTTAAACAGGGCGAACGCCCGGTCGTGGGCGTCGAACACCATCTCCTGCGTCTCGCGCGGATAGGCCCGCACGAACAGCATGCGGCTGTGACAGAGCCGGACATGGGCGGCCTTCACCATCACCGTGGTCCCGCTCAGCAAGACCACCTCGTGGCTCCAGTCGAACTGGTAGGCTTCGCCCGGCGCAAAACTCAGCGGGACATAGGCCGCCGCGGTCGATTGCCCGCGTTCTTTGCTCCACCGCCTGGCGTAACGCCGCACCGCATCGTAACCGCCGTCGTAGCCGCGGCCGCGCAGCTCTTCGAAGATCCGGATCAACGTCAGCTGTTCACGAGCCGGTTTGGCCGCGTTCGCCGCCAGCAATCCGTCAAGCTCTACTGCCCATCGTCCCAGCTTTGGCCGCGGCTGCACTTGCCGCTCGTACTCGAAGGAGGTCTCCCCAGACCTCAGCACCTTGCGGACCGTGTTCCGCGACACCTTCAGGTCACGGGCGATCTCCTTGATCGTCTTGCCCTTGATGAAGTGCTCGCGCCGTATCCGCGCAATCGTCTCCACGACCAGCATCCCCGACCACCTGCTTCATTCCAAAGCAGGCAGCGCAACAGCCCAACGTTAGGGGGTCAATTTTGGACGCCGATCCCCCAGCTTAGGGGGTCAATATTGCAGGCCGAATGACACTGGAGCCGCATCTCAGACCTCATCATCGAGCCCGCCAGCATCTCGAACACAGATCCGGCGGCAAGGTTCCTCGACAAGACGGTGATGCTCGGCCCGGCTTTGACGATGGTCTGCGCCCGCAGAAGGCGATCGAATGAACTGCGTGCCGAACGACCGTTCTGGGTGTGCGCCGTGAGAAGGCGGCGCTTTCCAGTGGGTGCAAGTCCCACCCGGCGAACGCTCCAGCCGGAAGCAATCGGAGCAGTCATGGAGGTAACGAAGTGGCTGAAGCCTTCGATTAGCGTGTCACGAATTGGTGACAGCGCGAGTGTGCAGGCCGTAACGCGAGTGAACGCCGAGCAAGCCTCGAAAAGGACGATGCGCAGGCCGACCCGACGACCCTTTCGGGGAAGGCTGATACGGCTGGAGGAATGAGCGAAAACGATCCGCCCAGCTGCTGCGCCGGGGTAGTGGCGACAGCATGTACACAAGGAAAGCGTACGCAACACGGGAGGCCCCACGACGTGGTCAGGGATGACCAACCGGACGCCCGCGAGGGACAGGCCGGGCGCCGTGGGGATGCGGAGAGGTTCGCAGTACCGCTGAAGCCGGGTAACGCCGGGGGAGGGAAGGGACCTTAGTTCAAGACGAACGCAAGACGTAGTGAGGGACCTGGAGATTGGGCAACCTATCAACTCCGAAGAGTGTTCAGAAACTTCAGATGGCGTTGCACGCGAAAGCGAAGGCAGAAGCCGGCTACCGTTTCTACGCCCTGTACGACAAGATCTGCCGAGAAGACATCCTGGCCCATGCCTATGCTCAATGCCGCTCCAACAAGGGCGCACCGGGTGTGGACGGTCAGGACTTCTCGGACATCGAAGCGTACGGGGTGCAGCGGTGGCTTGGCGAACTGGCGCTTGCGCTCAGGCAGGAGACGTATCGACCGGATCCTATCAGAAGAGTGTACATACCGAAGGCCAATGGCAAACTCAGGCCATTGGGCATCTCGACCTTGCGTGATCGAGTCTGCATGACGGCAGCGATGCTGGTGCTAGAACCGATCTTCGAGGCCGATCTTCCACCCGAACAGTACGCGTACCGTCCCGGGCGAAATGCCCAACAGGCGGTGGTCGAGGTGGAAGCGCAGCTGTTCCGTGGCCACCCGGAAGTCGTTGACGCCGACCTCGCGGACTACTTCGGAAGCATTCCGCACGCCGAGCTATTAAAATCGGTGGCGCGCCGGATTGTTGATCGGCGCGTGCTGCATCTGATCAAGATGTGGCTGGAATGTCCCGTGGAAGA
>NZ_LSEF01000075.1 GCF_001641695.1 Bradyrhizobium neotropicale | reverse complement strand
CTAGTGGTTCATCACAGTGATTTTGACGTTTTGATACCGAGCCATCCGAGGATAGGCAACTTTTCGGGTGGCAAGAGGATCTCGATGCTTCGAGCGACGCCGGGCTGGCGACGAATGAACCCGTTGCGTTCGAGGGTGAGGATCATCTGGTGGACTGACGGCGGGCTGACGCGGAAATGCCGCTGGATGTCGGCCTCGGCGGGCGGCTGTCCGAACATGTACGAGTAGGTATGGATGAAAGCGAGATAGTGTCCCTGCTTCTCGGTGAAGTGCGCGCCTGATTTTTGACTCATAGCTGGATTCGTCCCGGCCTCCGACAAGGAGGCGAAGCATGAATGTACGTTATCGGGTCGAATTGAGCCAAGCCGAGCGGGACGAACTGACGGCAATGCTCGGCGGCGGCACGCATTCCGCCCGCAAACTCAAACGGGCTCAGATTGTGCTGGCGGCCGATTCAGGCAGCTGCGACGCGGAGATTGCCCGAACCGTCCGGGTCAGCCTTTCCACCGTCGGCCGGACCAAACGCCGTTTCGTAGAAGGCAATCTGGAGCGGGCCTTGAGTGAGGAGCCGCGTCCGGGCGCGGAACGCAAGCTGACAGGCAAGGAAGAGGCCCTGCTGGTGGCGACGGCATGCGCCAAGCCGCCCGCCGGCCGCAAACGCTGGACGCTGACATTGCTGGCCGACGCGATGGTCAAGCTCACCGATCACGCCAGCCTGTCGGGCGAGACCGTGCGCCGCCGGCTGGCCGACAACGACCTCAAGCCGTGGCGCCGGGATATGTGGTGCATTCCTCATGTCGACGGCGAATACGTCGCCCGGATGGAGGATGTGCTCGATCTCTACGCCGAGGCGCCGGATCCCGAGCGGCCCCTGGTTTGCTTCGACGAGACCCCAGTCCAGCTGATCGGCGAGGTACGCCAGCCGATCCCTGCCCAACCGGGACAGCGCGAGCGCTACGATTACGAATATCGCCGCAACGGTACCGTCAATCTCTTCGTCACCTTCGATCCGCATCGCGGCTGGCGCAATGTCAAGGTTACAGACCACCGCGCCGCGGTCGACTACGCGCACTGCATGCGCGAACTCGTCGACGTCCACTATCCCAATGCCGCCTGCATCCGTGTGGTGCAGGACAATCTGTCGATTCATACGGCCGGCGCGCTATATCAGGCATTTGCGCCTGCCGAGGCCCGTCGCATCCTGCGCCGCCTCGAGTTCCACTACACCCCGAAACACGCCAGCTGGCTCAATATGGTCGAGTGCGAGATCAGCGTGCTGCAGCGCCAGTGTCTCGGCCGTCGCATCGACGATCCCAAAAGGCTTCGAAAAGAAATCGCAGCATGGCAACGGCAGCGAAACAAGGCGCGAGACCGCATCAAATGGATGTTCACAACCGACAAAGCCCGCGCCAAACTCGGTCGCGCCTATCCAGTTGCCGCCAAAGAGTCAAAACCACTGTGATGAACCACTAGCCACCGGTATACCGCGAAATCATTCTCAATGAACCCCGCTTTGAATAAGGGGTCTTCCTCTAAAACGCGCCGAGCCTCGCGCTCGTCCGTCGCGTTACAGAGATACATGCCTTCCTTCAGGCCCTCGAATGGTCCGGCAGCACGCAAGACTCCAGCTTGGCGCAACCTCACTAGGTATCCGAGCCGTTCGGAAAACAATCTCGCGAAATCTTCTGTTTGCCCTAAGCTTACAAGCTCCTGAACTGTCGGGACACGACCTGCGCCGACCGCCTTCGCCACAGCACCTCCTACGCCGGGACGCGCAATTTGCGCGGTAAACTCAGGCGAGAGCTTGAGGATGATGGCGTAGATCGAGGCTGTTGGCTGCTGCTGCGTGTTCATAGTTGGATATCCGACCGCTGCATCGACTTCACGCAGCATAACATATTACTTGGCGCGGGCTGTGCTTCGCACCGCCGCACACCGGCCGCTGATGTCCGTTCTGGGTGTGCGCCGTGAGAAGGCGGCGCTTTCCAGTGGGTGCAAGTCCCACCCGGCGAACGCTCCAGCCGGAAGCAATCGGAGCAGTCATGGAGGTAACGAAGTGGCTGAAGCCTTCGATTAGCGTGTCACGAATTGGTGACAGCGCGAGTGTGCAGGCCGTAACGCGAGTGAACGCCGAGCAAGCCTCGAAAAGGACGATGCGCAGGCCGACCCGACGACCCTTTCGGGGAAGGCTGATACGGCTGGAGGAATGAGCGAAAACGATCCGCCCAGCTGCTGCGCCGGGGTAGTGGCGACAGCATGTACACAAGGAAAGCGTACGCAACACGGGAGGCCCCACGACGTGGTCAGGGATGACCAACCGGACGCCCGCGAGGGACAGGCCGGGCGCCGTGGGGATGCGGAGAGGTTCGCAGTACCGCTGAAGCCGGGTAACGCCGGGGGAGGGAAGGGACCTTAGTTCAAGACGAACGCAAGACGTAGTGAGGGACCTGGAGATTGGGCAACCTATCAACTCCGAAGAGTGTTCAGAAACTTCAGATGGCGTTGCACGCGAAAGCGAAGGCAGAAGCCGGCTACCGTTTCTACGCCCTGTACGACAAGATCTGCCGAGAAGACATCCTGGCCCATGCCTATGCTCAATGCCGCTCCAACAAGGGCGCACCGGGTGTGGACGGTCAGGACTTCTCGGACATCGAAGCGTACGGGGTGCAGCGGTGGCTTGGCGAACTGGCGCTTGCGCTCAGGCAGGAGACGTATCGACCGGATCCTATCAGAAGAGTGTACATACCGAAGGCCAATGGCAAACTCAGGCCATTGGGCATCTCGACCTTGCGTGATCGAGTCTGCATGACGGCAGCGATGCTGGTGCTAGAACCGATCTTCGAGGCCGATCTTCCACCCGAACAGTACGCGTACCGTCCCGGGCGAAATGCCCAACAGGCGGTGGTCGAGGTGGAAGCGCAGCTGTTCCGTGGCCACCCGGAAGTCGTTGACGCCGACCTCGCGGACTACTTCGGAAGCATTCCGCACGCCGAGCTATTAAAATCGGTGGCGCGCCGGATTGTTGATCGGCGCGTGCTGCATCTGATCAAGATGTGGCTGGAATGTCCCGTGGAAGA
>NZ_LSEF01000074.1 GCF_001641695.1 Bradyrhizobium neotropicale | reverse complement strand
TGTCCAGACCGAAGACATCGGTAACAGATCGTACCTAAGACATAGGTGACAACCTCGTGCCGAGCGGGTTGCCGATTGGTTGCAAGGTCATTTACTCCAGGTCGATCCCGCCGACGCGCAACGCATCCGATTTGGTGTGTTACGGCGAGACGCGTTCATGGCATGACCATTATTGCTCGGTCCGCGCTTTCGCCGTCAACCCCGCGCGGCAAAGGCCGCGCCCCTGCGGGCTTCGGGGGGGTGACGGCTCAGCGCGGCCAAGCAACTGGCCACCATGCCAAGAATGCAGGAAAGCGCGTCTCGGTCAGAGCGCCGAGGCCGTACTTGAGACATGGGTGGCGGGCTTCGGGCCGAACGGGTTGTCGAGGGGTTGCAAGGTCTTTTGCTCGAGGTCGAAGTAACCGAGATCGTAATGCATGAAGCTGACGAGCCAAATGCCGTCGTCGACTTCCTTGATGCCGAGCTTCTGGCCGGCCAGCACGGTGGAGATGTTGATCTTCTTGCGATGGAGGCAGAGGCGGCCGCAGGCGGTGATGACACCGTCGCGGTCGTGGAACGGATATGTGAGTTCCGGCAGACCATCGTAGCGGCGGGTTGAGGCTGTGTAGAGCTCTCCGGGGCACTTCATGTCGAGCGCCTCGTGGGGACGTTCAGAATTGAACTCGCGGAGGAAGGCATCGAAGCGTGCCTGCTGCTGCAAGCTGTTGAACCCCGGCGGCCGGGTGGCCTCCTTCTTCAGCGTGAGATGCATGCGCTCGTGACGGCCGTTCTGCTGCGGATGGCCCGGCTTGATGCGTTCGATCGCAATGCCGAGTCTGAGCCACCACACCGACAGCTTCGAGAGGTTGAACAGCGCGTTTGGACTGGCAAAGGGCACGCCATTGTCGGAGCGGATGGCAAAGGGCAGACCGCGCTCGCGGAACAGCCGTTCAAAGGCAGTAATGGCAGGATCTTCCCGCGTGGAATCCAGCGCTTCACAGAGCAGCAGGAAGCGCGAGGCATGGTCGGTGACGGTCAGCGGATAGCAGTATCGGCCATTGCCGAGCTTGAACTCGCCCTTGAAGTCGGCACACCACAGATCGTTGGCAAGCGTGCCCTGCGACAGCGGCGTGCCGTGCGCGCGGTGGCGCGGCACGCAGCCGCGCTTGACCAGGCCATGGCGGTCGAGGATCGCATGGATGGTGCTTTTGGCCGGCACCCGGACGTCGCCGTCGAGCCGTCGCACCAGGAGCTCGCGGATCTTGCGGGCGCCCCAGTGTGGCTTCTCGCCCTTCAGCCGAACGATCAGGGTCTCGACCTGCTGCGGGAGCTGGTTGGCGTAACGGATCGGCCGCCTGGAGCGGTCGCTTAACGCTTCAAGCCCGTGCTCCTTGTAACGATCGAAAATCTTGTAGCCAGTTTTGCGGGAGATGCCGAACTCCCGGCAGACCTCGGCCATGGCTTCTCCATCCAGAAGCCGGGCGACAAAGCGAAGGCGCTCTTCCATTACCGAACTCGCTTTCCACGGCATCCACACCTCCCGCAGAACAAAAGCGGAAAGTGTAACCCATGTGTCCGGTACGTTCTGTCACCTATGTCTCGGGCCGCTCAGGTAGCTCAGAGGATAGAGCGCTTTCCGGCGAGCTTCGGCGCGTCGGGTCTCAGCATCGCCTGTTCCCGGACCGTGTCATTCTTGCCCCCATCGCCGGTGGTGAAGAGCGCTGTTACTTCGAATCACAAGGTCGAAGGTTCGAATCCTTCCGGATGAAAGTCCGTAGCTCAGCGGATAGAGCATGTGACGTGTCCGCAAGGGCAGTACAGCCTCGCTTGTTCCCCGGCACCTGTTTCCAACAAATCATCAACCCAGAGGAGGCCGTCATGGTCAGGCTCAACAAGATCGTTCGCGCCTTCACGCGTGAGGGCACGCGCGCAACGCGCTTCACACCCGAGATGGAGCTGAAGCGCGCGCTGATGAACTGTCTCCTGTGGGAGAACCAGTTCTACGAGGACGGCGTTTCGATCGCCGACCGCATCAAGGCGCTGGTGCCCAAGGTCGCTCCTGCGCGTGTCGCGCAGCTCGCGATCGAGGCGCGCGAGGTGATGAAGCTGCGGCACGCGCCGCTGCTCGTCATCCGCGAGATGGCGCGCCACGAGAAGCATCGCGCTCTCGTCGCCGACACGCTTCACAAGGTGATCCAGCGTCCCGACGAGATGACGGAGCTGCTCGCGATCTACTGGGCGGATGCGCTCGGCCCTCAGCAGCAGCGCAAGCGTCAGCCCGTCTCGGCGCAGGTCAAGAAGGGTCTCGCCCGCGCGCTGACCAAGTTCGACGCCTATCAGCTCGCCAAGTACGACCGCGACGGCGCGGTGCGGATCAGGGACGTGCTGTTCCTGGTGCACGCCAAGCCGAAGGACGCCGAACAGGAAAAGCTGTGGAAGCAGCTCGTCGACGGCGAGCTCGCCTCCCCAGACACCTGGGAGGTGTCGCTCTCGGCCGGAAAGAGCAAGCGCGAGACCTTCGAGCGGCTGATCGCCGAGCGCAAGCTCGGCGGCTTGGCGCTGCTCCGCAATCTGCGGCTGATGCAGAACGCGCAGGTGCCGCGCGAGACCATCGCAGGCGCGATCGAGGCGATGCGGACGGATCGTATCCTTCCCTACCGCTTCATCACGGCGGCGCGCTATGCGCCGGATTTCGAGCCCGAGCTCGAAGGTGCGATGCTGAAGTCGGTCAAGGACCATGTGCGGCTTCCCGGCCGCACCCGGCTCCTGATCGACGTGTCGGGCTCGATGTTTGCGGCTCTCTCCGCGCAGTCGGAAATGACGCGTGCGGAGGCGGCATGTGGTCTGGCCATCCTCGCCCGCGAGATCTGCGACGAGGTCGAGATCTTCACCTTCAGCAATGAAGTTGTGAAGGTCCCGCCCCGCCGCGGCTTCGCGCTGCGGGACGCGATCATCAACTCGCAGCCGCATGGCGGAACCTATCTCGGCAAGGCCGTCGCCGAGATCGACCGCAAAGGCGACCGCCTGATCGTCTTCACCGACGAGCAGAGCCACGACCAGGTGCCCGAGCCCAAGGCCCGCGGCACGATGGTGAACGTGGCCTCGTATCAGCACGGTGTCGGCCATGGTGCCTGGACCCGCGTCAACGGCTTCTCCGAAGCCGTGGTCGCGTGGATCGCGGCGTCGGAAACGGCGCTGAACTGATGCGCAACGACAACGGCCCCGGACGCGAGACATTGCGCCCGGGGCCTTCGAAATCTCTGAAATCATCCACGCGCGCCGGCTATGATGCGGCTGGGCTGTGAAGCAGGAAGCAAGACCATGCGACGATCAGATCCCTACATGGACCGCGCCCGCGAGCTCTGCCTCGCCGCCGGCGTTGATCCCGACTCGCGCGTCGGCGAAGGACGCGGTCAGCCTGCCTGGTGTTCGTACCGGGACGCTGCGCGCAAGGAGCATCTCGCTCGCGAGGCCAATGCGGCCGCGAGCGAAATCGCAAACCTCCGTCCGCAGGAGGCGCGGTTCCAGAATGCGCCGCTGAAGATCTTCGGCGCGCATGACGAGGCGACGGTTGCGCAGATGCGCAACTGCATGGCGGTCGGCAATGTCGTGTCCGGCGTGATCTGCGCCGACGGCCATCTCGGCTACGCCCAGCCGGTCGGCGGGGTCATCGCCTATGAGAAGCAGATCAGCATCTCCGGCGTCGGCTTCGACATCGGCTGCGGCAACATGGGCGCGCGGCTCGACACGCGCTTCGACGACATCGCGGGCATCGTGCCCACGATCATCCGCGACGTCGCCAAGACGATCTCCTTCGGCATCGGCCGCGCCAATGCCGAGCGGGCCGAGCACGAGCTGTTCGACGACAGCGATGCCTGGCGCGAGAGCGACATGGAGGCCTACCGTCAGAAGGCGGTGAGCCAGCTCGGCACGGTCGGGTCCGGCAACCACTACGTCGATCTCATGCGCGACGAAGAAGGCTTTGTCTGGATCGGCGTCCACTTCGGAAGCCGCGGTCTCGGGCATACCTCCGCGACGCGCTATCTCAAGGCCGCCGGCGGCAAGGACGGCATGAACGTCCCGCCCGCCGTGGTCGACGAGGATTCCGAGCTCGGCCGCCGCTACATCGCGGCGATGCAGCTCGCCGGGCGTTATGCCTATGCGGGCCGCGAGTGGGTCGTCGAGCGCGTCCGCCAGCTCATCGGCGGCAACGTGACCGAGAGCGTGCACAACCACCACAACTACGCCTGGCGTGAGACCCACGCGGGCCGCGATCTGTGGGTGGTGCGCAAGGGCGCGACGCCGGCGTTTCCCGGCCAGAAGGGATTCGTCGGCGGCTCGATGGGCGACGACGCCGTCATCCTCGAGGGTGTCGACAGTCCCAAAGCCAAGGCTTCGCTCTACTCGACCGTGCACGGCGCCGGCCGCCTGTTCGGACGCAAGGAGGCGAAGCGGCGCTTCTCGCGCGCGGAGATGGACTGCTGGCTCAACGAGCGCGGCGTCACCTTGATCGGCGCCGACCTCGACGAGAGCCCGATGGCCTATCGCCGTCTGCCCGACGTGCTGGCGCAGCACGCCGGCACCGTGCGCGTCCTGCACACGCTGCGGCCGTTTGCCGTCGCCATGGCCGGCGAAGGCGAATTCGATCCGTGGAAGGACTGATGACAATATCGACGGGCGGGAGGCAATGCCCCCCGCTCGCACTGCGCTGTCACAACGAACACCGACGAAGCGGGCAGCGCCTCGTCATCCCGCGCCGACCGCCTGATAGGCGAGGCGCTTGAACTCGAAGAAGAACGGATTCCAGAAGCCCATGTAGCGCTGGGTCATCAGGACACCTGCCGTATTGGCCTCTGGACAGATCCACCAATGGGTGCCGGCAAGGCCGCCCCACTGGAATTCGCCAATCGAATTCGCGGGATCAAACGGTGTCGGCGCGAAGGTGACGGCGCCGCCGAGGCCGAAGCCCTTGCCGGGGATCGGCCCGAGCGTGGCGAAGCTGATGGTCTGGCCTGCGGGCAGCTGGTTCGTCATCATCTGCCGCAACGTCTCCGGCTTCAGCAGCGCGTTCGAACCGGGCAACAGCGCGCGGACCAGCGCGAGCATGTCCGGCAGGGTCGACACCAGGCCGCCGCCGCCCGAGAGCCGCGGGAACGGCCGCCGATAGGCCTGCGGATAGGGCAGATTGTCGGCCCGCGTGAGGCCTGGCTTCATCGGGTCGAGCACGTCGGCGCCATTATAGAGAGCAACCAGCCTGCCCTGCTCGGCCTCGGGCACATGGAAGCCGGTATCGGTCATGCCGAGCGGGTCGAAGATCCGTGCTTTCAGGAAGGCATCGAGGGATTTGCCCGAGACGACCTCCACGACGCGGCCAAGCACGTCGGTGGCGATCGAATACTCCCAGGCCGTGCCGGGATGATAGGACAGCGGCAGATCGGCGAGCTTGTCGATCATGTCGGTCAGCGGCGTCAGCGGATTGAGGATGCGCGCCTCGTTATAGCCTTTGAACAGCACTGTGCCGGGATCGAAGATGCCATAGCTCAGACCAGAGGTGTGGGTCAGGAGCTGGCGGATCGTGATCGGGCTCCGCGCCGGCTCGACATCGGCGAGGCTCGCCGCGCCCTGCTTCAGCACCTTGCGATTGCCGAGCTGCGGCAGGAATTTCTCGACGATATCATCGAGCCCGATGCGCCCTTCCTCAACCAGCAGCATCACCGCGCAGGTGACGAAGATCTTGGTGTTGGAAAAAGCGCGGAAGATATGGTCCGGACCAAGCGTGATATTCGCCTCGCGGTCCGCGAAGCCGACGCACTGCTGATCGACGACATCGGCCCCGCGCAGCACGGCCCAGGATACGCCGGGGATGATCTCCTGATCGACGTAACGCTGCATCGCCGTCCGTACGGCGGAAAAATCGCTAACCCTGGCGTCCATCTGCTTCTCTCTCCCAATGTGGTTGGGATCGATATAGCGCGAATTTTCCGGATATGAAGCCCACCCTCACCCGCGCCTTATGCCTGCTTCATGAACGCGGTGAAGTGCAGGCGACGGCGGACCCGCATCCCCTGTCGCTGGTACAGCGCGATGGCCGACGCGTTGTTGGAAAGCACGTGCAGGAACGGAATTTCGCCGCGCGCCTCGATCTGGCGTGCGATGGCCGCGAGCAGCGCCTGCGCGTAGCCGCGCCCGCGATGATCAGGATGCACGCAGACTGCCGTCATCTCGGTAAAATTGCCCGGCTTCATCCGCTCACCGGCCATCGCGACCAGTTCGCCGCCTGAGCGGATGCCGAGAAACGTGCCGAGCTCATGTGTTCGCACAGAGAACGGACCGGGCTTCGTCAGCCCGGTCAGCGCCATCATCGCGGGGACGTCGGCGACGCCCAGCATCACGATCTCGGCGTCACGAAGCCGACTGTCGGCGGGAGAGCCGATCATCTGCTCGCCCGCCGCCGCGAGCACGACCTTGAAGCCGGGGGGAACGATCACCGCGTCCGGCGTAGCCAGCGCAGCAACTTCCGAGCCCGACAAGAGCTCGCCGAGCGCGGCGAAGCTTGCTGCCGACATGTCCACCATGTCGGCAAAGGGCGTCATCGCCACGGGAAAGCGCAGCGCCTGCGGACCACCCTCGGCCAGATGTTTCTGGCGGGTTGTCAGCGCACTCCAGATTGGGCGATCCAGCAGCGTTTCATCGCCGTCGGACACCTCGTGTCACTCCTTGTCGAAGCTGACGATGACGGCCGCATTGGCGATGAGGATGGGGTCGTTGGCCTGTTCCGTGGCCGAGGGAATTTCCAGCCCGCCCTTGACGGCGTTGACGGTCACGGTGCCGTAAGGAAGCTCCTTGGCAACCGCGTCCTTATCGACGGCTTCGGGATAGGGCACCCCGATCGTCACATCGACGAACATGTCGTTCGCGGTCTTCCCGATCATGCGGAAGAAACCGAGGCTCGAATGCCTGATTGCGTCCGACACGGCCCGCTTGGCCGCCTTGGTCGCATCCTTGCCGTGGACGTCGACGCCCATGCCCATCTCGGTAACGCAGCGAACGCGGGTCATTTCCATTCCTGTGAATGCTGGAGTTCAGAGGGGCTGACCTTCCGCGATCCGCGCCTCCGGCACAAGCGTCTTTTCACGCAGGAAATATGCGTTGCGATCCTCCTCCTGCGCGTTCACGACCGCGCGAATTCGGAGCAGGTCCTTGCGCGCGACAAGTCCCACCACGCGATGGCTGGCGCGGTCGACCACCGGCAGGCGCCCGAGATCGGACGCGACCATGAGATCGGCGACGCGTCCCAGCACATCGTCGGGATGCGCCACCACGGCCGAGGTGTCCGAGACGACGTCATCGAGCGTCGCGGCCTGATGGTCGCCCTCCGTGCGCCAGCGCAGCACGTCGGCGCGGGTGACCATTCCGGTGAGCCGTCCATCGGCGGCGACGACGGGATAGGATTTGTGACGGCGCTCATCCGACGTGAAGAAGGCGACCGCCGCGTCGATCGGCATGTCGACCGGCAAGGTATCGACATTCGTCACCATGACGTCGGCGGCGCGCAGCAGTTCAAATGGATCAATCGCGTATTCGCGCGTGATGTGCTGGCCGCGGCGCGCGATCTTCTCGGTGAGGATCGAGCGCTTCAGCAGCAGGACGGTGACGGCATGCGCGGCTCCGGTCGCGGCCAGCAGCGGCAGCAGCATGTCGATGTTGCCGGTCAGCTCGATCGCGAACATCACGCCGGTGAGCGGCGAGCGCATCGTGCCGCCCATCATCGCGGCCATGCCGACCAGTGCCCAGAACGAGGCGCCGCCGGGCAGCACCAGCCCTTCCATCCAGCCGGCAGTGCCGCCGAGAATGAGCAGCGGGGCCAGCACGCCGCCCGACGTGCCTGAGGCCAGCGCGATCACCCAGATCGCGGACTTGACCAGCAACAGCCGGATCGCCTCGTCGCGCACCATGTGGCCGGACAACAGATCGGCGATGACGTCGTAGCCGACACCGAGGGCACGCGGATCGACGAGGCCGCCGAGCCCGACGACAAGGCCACCCAGCATCGGCCACCACATCCAGTGCAGCGGCACATGATCGAACAGATCCTCGGCCGCATAGAGCAGCCGCGTCATCAATCCGGATTGCAGGCCGGCAACGATTCCGACGCCGATGGCGGCCGCCAGTCCCCACCACGGCAGGTCCGGCCGTTCCGCGAACGGAAACAGCGGTCCGGTCCCGAACAGCAGCGGGCGCCATGCCGCCGAGATCACAGCCCCCGTCACCACGGGCAGGAAGCTGCGCGGCTTCCATTCGAACAACAATAGCTCGACCGCCAGCAGGACTGCCGCGATCGGCGTGCCGAAGATCGCCGTCATGCCGGCGGCCGCGCCCGCGACCAGCAGCGTCTTGCGCTCGGCTGCAGTGAGATGGAAGCACTGGGCGAAGATCGATCCGATCGCCCCGCCGGTCATGATGATCGGTCCCTCGGCGCCGAACGGACCGCCGCTTCCGATCGAGACCGCCGAGGACAGCGGCTTCAGGATCGCGACCTTCGGCTGCATCCGGCTGCCGCCGATCAGGATCGCCTCGATCGCCTCCGGAATGCCGTGCCCTCGGATTTTCTCCGACCCGAATCGCGCCATCAGCCCGATCACGAGACCGCCAAGCGCCGGCGCCAGCACCATCCAGATCCCCGGATGGGCATTCGCCAGCGAGGCGTTCTCGGTGCTGATATGGCCGAACCAGACCAGGTTCGTGACCAGCGCGATCAGTTTCAACAACATCCACGCCGCCCCGGCCCCGAGGCTACCGACCAGCAGGGCCATGCCGATCAGGACCAGCACCCGGCGGTCGGCGGTGAAGTCTCCGGGCTTGCCGCGATGACGCGGGAGCCCGCCGGTAATGTCCAGGGTCTGGCGCATGATTGCTCTTGTCGGGAGGATTCTCGCGCCTGCCAATATATCGCGACACGATATATATCAAGGAATGGCTGGTATGATCCTCCGGACAAATCGGGGCCGCCCTACCTGTCCCGCGCCCGCAGCTCGTCGACCAGCACCCGCACGTTCTCGGAATAGTCGATCGGGATCGAGATCAGATGCACGCCGCCGTCCTTGAACGCCGCATCGAGTGTTGGGACGAAACTTTCGATGCTCGCGATCCGGTGCCCTTTCGCGCCATAAGCCTTGGCGTAGAGGGCGAAGTCTGGATTGCCAAAGGTCATGCCGAAATCCGCGAAGTGATCGACGGCCTGCTTCCATCGGATCATGCCGTAGGCATTGTCCTCCAGCACCAGCACGACCAAATTGAGCTTGAGGCGGACCGCCGTCTCCATCTCCTGGCTGTTCATCATGAAGCCGCCGTCGCCGGCGACCGCGAGCACGCGACGGTCTGGATGAAGCATCGCGGCCATCATCGCCGACGGCAGGCCGGCGCCCATCGTTGCCAGCGCATTGTCCAGCAACAGCGTGTTGGCGACGCGGGTGCGGTAGTTGCGCGCGAACCAGATCTTGTACATGCCGTTGTCGAGCGCGACGATGCCGTTCTCCGGCATCACTTGCCTGATATCGTGCACGATGCGCTGCGGCGTCGGCGGCCAGCGCCCCTCGGTGGCACGGTCGGCGATGTGGCTGAGTATCTTCTCGCGTAAAGGCAACAGCGCCGCCGCCTGCGGCAGCTTGCCTTCGACGCGGTCGGCCAACAGCTCCAGGCTCGGACCGACGTCGCCGACGACCTCTGCATCCGGAAAATAGACCTGCTCGACGCTCGCCGGCGTGTAGCTGACGTGAATGACCTTCGGGCCCGACGGCCCCATGATGAAGGGCGGCTTCTCGACCGGATCATGCCCGATCGCCACGATCAGATCCGCAGCATCGATGGCGTCATGAACGTAGTCTCGCTCGGACAGCGCGGCGGTTCCCATGTAGAGATTGGTGCCGCCGGGCACGGTGCCTTTCCCCATTTGCGTGGTGAAGAACGGAATGCCGGTTCGCCGCACGAAGGTCGCTATCCCATGCGTCGATCGCGGCCGGCTCGTCGCCGCGCCCATCATCACCAGCGGGCGCTTTGCGGCCAGAATCATCTCGGCCGCGCGGTCGAGGGCAGCGCGATGGGCGACGGGAATCTCGATCGGATGGGTCGGGATCACCGGGACGGAGGCCACCTCCTCGCCGGCGACATCCTCCGGCAATTCGAGGTGTACCGGCCCCGGCCGCTCCTCCATCGCCACACGAAAGGCGTCGCGCACCACGGTTGGGATGCTGGAAGCGCTGACGATCTGCCGAGCCAGCTTCGTCAACGGCTTCATGGACGCAACGACGTCGACGATCTGAAAACGCGCCTGGCGGCTGCTCATGATCGCCTTCTGGCCGGTGATCAAGATCATCGGCATCGCACCGAGATGCGCGTAGGCAGCTCCCGTGGACAGGTTGAGCGCGCCCGGGCCAAGCGTCGAGAGACACACGCCCGGCTTGCCGGTCAACCGCCCATGGGTTGCGGCCATGAAGGCGGCAGCCTGCTCGTGCCGGGTCAGGATCAGCTCGATCTTGGAGTTGCGCAGCGATTCCACGAGATCGAGGTTTTCCTCGCCGGGGACGCCGAAGATGCGGTCGACACCCTCATTCTCCAGGGCAGCGACGAACAGATCCGATCCCTTCACCTTGCGCTCTTGCCCGCTCATGTCGCCTCCCGCAAATGTTTCGGCCCCCGCGCGGCGCGGACGCGGCGGTATCGTAGCCGGACGGGGCTCTGGCACAACTCACAAGTCTCTCAACGCTGTCGTCCGGGCCAAAGCCAGAACCCACAACCACACGCGCATGTTGCGAGACACAATGGTGGCGTGCTTTCGCAATGCTGACGAGGGCAATCGCGATGGGCGAAGGCGCGCGCGGCAGTACGGGTTTTTCGCCAGGACGACGGGGAGATATCCCCCGCAACTGCGTCAACCTCGTCATTGCGAGCGCAGCGAAGCAATCCAGAGTCTTTCTGCGGATACGTCCTGGATTGCTTCACTGCGCTCGCAATGACGGAGTATGGCGGCGGCATCCATCACTCTCGTGTCCCGGACACGCAACGCCCTTCTGCGCAGAGCCGGCCCCCAGGAAGCCAACGGCCACGACGTCGTTGACAGCGCGTTCACAAGCGCTCGGCGTGCATCGTTTCCAGCGATCTCACGCCACTTTCAGCGACGGACCCGTATGATGGTTTCCTGAAGATTCCGGGATCGACGTTACGAGCCCACGATCTCTGCGACGGCGCGATCCAGGATGCCGGCAATGCGGCGCGCTTCAGTGGCGTCACAGCCGTGCTTGCTGCGCAGCGCGCGCTTGAGGCCGTGGCGGGCCCGCTGCAGCTCGTCGGAAGCGTCCGCATCGAGATCACTGACGCCGGCAAAGGCCTCGCGCACCTCTTCCATGCGGCGCCCGATCCGCGACAGCGCCTGAAGGATCGCATCGGCCGTGGTGCGGTTCCCGGCGAGATGCGCCTTGCCCTGCTCTGTGACGCTGTAGAGTTTGCGGCCGCCATCCTGCGCGACGCTGGCGTGGCCGACCTCCTCGAGATAGGTCAGCGCCGGATAGATCACGCCCGGGCTCGGCGTGTAGAAACCATCCGAGCGTTCCTCGATGGTTTTGATGAGCTCGTAGCCGTGCGCCGGATTTTCGGCGAGCAGCGCCAGGATCACGAGCTGGAGGTCCTGCGAGGACAGCCGTCGCGCACCCGGAAAATCGCCGCCGGCGCCGCGTCCGAAAAAGCCATGCCCACCGCGGCCAAAGGGATGCCGCCTGCCGTGGCGACCCATGGCGAAAGCGAAGCGGAACTCGTGGTCATCTCGACCGTGTCTGTTGTGGTGCTTGTCACAAAACATATCTTACGTCTCCATTGTTAGATATATCGTAAGATATGTTTTTAGATTTAGAGCACAAGGCACAAGTCCGTGACTTTGTTTCGACGGCTGTTTCCTCGGCAAAATCGACGGCTCGACTTGACACACCTCTGACATGCCGCTGGTATGTCAGGTATGCCCACGACCTCCCTCGACCGTGACCGCGCCTATTCCCTGCTCCGCGACCTCGTCGTCTCCGGCGAGTTCGCGCCCGACGAGCCGCTGTCCGAACGCAGCCTGTCGACCCGGCTGGCGCTTGGACGCACGCCGATCCGCGAGGCGCTGAAGGCGCTCGCCCATGACGGCCTCCTCACCATCCATCCGATGCGCGGCACCTTTGTGCGGCAGATGTCGTTCGACGACCTGCGCGAGATCCACGAGTTGCGGCTCGCGCTCGAGGGAATGGCGGCCTATCTCGCCGCGACGCGCGGACCGACCGAGCCGTTGCGACACTGTGCGGAGGAGCTGCGCAGGATCCAGTCGGGCGCGACGCTCGATGTCGAAGAGGCGCAGCAGGTCGGCTGGGCCTTCCACGACGAACTCTTTCGCGCGACCGGCAACGGCCGGCTGGCGCAGGCTTATGACAATCTGCGCGCCCAAAGCGGCCTCGCCCTGCAGAAGATGCGTCAATACAGCATCGAGCGCACGCGCCAGGCCGTCAGCGAGCATCTCGAGATCTACGCCGCCGTCGCGGCGAAGGACCCCGACGCCGCGCAGCAGCGCATGTGGCGCCACCTCTCATCCGCCTTCGAAGCGCGCCTCACCGCGTTAGGCGCCATCCGCACGCAATATCCGGGACAGGGAGACAATAGCGCATGATCGGAGCGTCGTTCAGAGTGCCGCTCGTGTTCCAGATGCTGATCGGCCTCGCCGCCGGCCTCTGCGTCGGACTGATCTGGCCGGATTTCGGCGCGAGCCTGCGCCCGATCGGCACCGCCTTCGTCGAGGCGGTGAAGATGATCGTCATCCCCGTCGTGTTCGCCGCGGTCACGCTCGGCCTCTACCGGATGGGCAGCGAGCTGAAGGTCCTGGGCCGCGTCGCCGCGATCAGCCTCGGCTATTTCTACGTCGCGACCGTGATTTCGATCGTGATCGGCCTGCTCCTCAACGCCGCGTTCCATCCCGGCGCCGGGGCGCCGCTCGCCGCGACCGGCAAGGTGCCGCAGAACCTTGCGGTGTCGGTCGACTGGATCAAGTTCTTCATGGACATGATCCCTTCCAACATCGTCGCGGCGATGGCCGAGCAGAAGATCTTGCCGACGCTGGTGTTCGCGATCCTGTTCGGCCTCGCGCTGGCCTCAGTCGGCAAGGTCGGCGAGCCGATGGTCGCCGTGCTCGAAGCGGTGATGGCGGCGATGTTCAAGATCACGAAGTGGATCACGAGCCTTGCGCCAATCGCGATCTTCGCGGTGATGGCGTGGCTGTTCGCGACTCAAGGGCTCGCCACCGTGGTCGCGCTGGCAAAGCTCGTCGGCGTCATGTATCTCGGCCTTGCGATCATGGTCGTGATCTTCTGGCTGATGCTGCTCGCGATCGGCGAGAAGCCGCTTGCCGTCACGAGAGCAGTGATGGAGCCGATGATTTTGGCCTTCTCCACCCGCTCCTCGGAAGTGACGCTGCCGCTACACATGGAGAAGCTGCGCGCGATGGGCGCCTCCGAACGCATCGTCTCGGTGGTGCTGCCGCTCGGCTATGCATTCAACCGCGACGGCGCCATCATGTATTTCGCGCTTGCCGTCACCTTCCTTGCGGAAGCCTATGGCGTGACGTTGACTTGGTCGACGCTGTTCACCATCGTGATGGTCACGACCATCGCGAGCAAGGGCAGCGCCAACGTTCCCTCCGGCGGGCTCGTCGCCATCGCCATGGTGCTGTCGGCGATCGGGCTGCCGATCGAGGCGCTCGCGATCATCGCCGGCGTCGACGCCTTCCTCGACATGGGCCGCACCGCGATCAACGTGTTCGGCAACACGGTCGCGGTGAAGCTGGTCGAGCGCTTTGCCGGCGACGCGGTTCCCGATGAATCGCAGCCGGCGGCCGCCGGCCTTCAGGTGCAGGACGCCTGATGATCGCGCAAGAAAGCCGCAGCGACGTCGTCGATCTGCGCAGCGACACCGTCACGCTTCCGACCGAGACGATGCTGGCGCGCATGCAATGCGCCCCGCTCGGCGACGACGGCCGCGAGGGCGATCCGACCGTTCGCGAACTCGAGGCGCGCGGCGCCGCGCTGACGGGCAAGGAGGCTGGCCTGTTCGTGCCGAGCGGCACGATGGGTAATCTCTTGGCGATGCTCGCCCATGCCGAGCGCGGCACGGATGTGTTCGCGGATAACGGCGCGCATCTCCTCAACTCGGAGCTCGGCAGCGTCGTGACGATCGCGGGGCTCGTGCCGAAATCCATGCCGAGCCACCGCGGTGCGATGGACCGAGCCGCGCTGGAACAGGCGATCCGCGCTTCCAGTCGGCCCGGCCTCATTGCAATGGAGACGACGCATAATGGCGCCGGCGGCGCCGTGCTGCCCCTCGCCCACATGGCCCGCATCCACGCGCTCGGGCAGGAGAGCAGCATCCCCGTGCATCTCGACGGCGCCCGCCTGTTCAATGCCTCCGTCGCGCTCGGCGTGCCGGCCGCGCGGATCGCCGAGCATACAGACAGCGTCATGTTTTGCCTGTCCAAGGGGTTGAGCGCGCCGGTCGGCAGCCTGCTCTGCGGAAACGAGGCGTTCATCGCGCGGGCGCGCGGCTTCCGCAAGCTCGTCGGCGGCAACATGCGCCAGTCCGGCATCGTCGCGGCCGCGGGCCTGGTGGCACTGGAGACCATGATCGAGCGCCTCTCCGAGGATCACGCCGCGGCGAAGCGGCTCGCCGCGGCGCTGGCTTGGCTTGATCCTGCGCTTGCCGATCCCGATCAAGTGCAGACCAACATCCTGCGCATCGATGTCTCCGGCAGCTTGCATGACGCCGCCGCGTGGGCCGCGGGCATGAAGCAACACGGCATTCTCGTGCAGGCGAGCGGGTTGGCGCAGCTCCGGCTCGTCACCCATCGCCACATCGACGTTTCAGCGGTGGATCGCACGATTGCCGCCTTCGCGGCGGTCGCCGGCTAAAGGCGCGACGTTGCAAGCCGTCCACGACGTGCTATCGCTCGCGCCATGACTCCCCGAAGCTTTGAAACCCGCTGCCTGCGCCTGCCCGCGGTCACCAAGGTGGTGCAGTGGGAGGGCACGTCCGTGTTCAAGGTCGGCGGCAAGATGTTCGCGCTCGGCGGCGGCTTTGCCGCGCGATCCGGCGGCTACATGTTCAAGGTTTCGAACATGGCCTATGCGATGCTGATCGAGCACGGCATTGCGCGGCCGGCGCCTTACCACGCACGCGCCAAATGGGTGCAGCTCACAGGCAACGACGCCCTGCCCGATCCCGAGCTCGCGGCCTATCTCGAGCAGGCGCATGCGCTGATCGTTGCCAAGCTCTCGAAGAAGGCCCGCAAGCAACTGGGACTTGCCTGACCGCGCGCGTAGCCGCGCTGCCGATCAGGACTTCTTCTCACCCAGCCTGGTGTTGCGCAGGAGATTGTCGCGGAGTCGGCTGACGGTCTTCTGCACCACGGGAAAATCCTCACCGAGGCCGGTGGCCGCGATCAGGGATGCGCCGAGGTCCTTGTCGAGCAGCTTGCGTCCGGCGGGCGAAAGACTCACCCGCACCTGCCGCTCGTCGGCGGGGTCGCGCTCGCGGCGGATGTAGCCCATCTGCTCCAGCTTCTTCAGGATCGGCGTCAACGTGTTGGATTCCAGAAACAGCTTTTCGCCGAGCGCGCTGACGGTCTGCCCGTCCTCCTCGGCAAGCGCCACCAGGGCGATGTACTGGGTGTAGGTCAGCCCGACCGCGTCGAGGATCGGCTTGTAGGCGCGGCCGAAGGCCAGATTGGCCGAATAGATCGCAAAGCACAGGAAATTCGACAGCTTTCGGTCCGGTTTGGCGGATTTGGCAGGACGGGACACGGGAGGCTCCGCAATTCGTGATCTCGCGATCCATATAAATCGCATGCGATTAAATCGGAAGGGCTTGACCGGGACCGCAGCGCGAATTATTTCAAATCGCATCCGATTCGATCGGATACGATCTAACTTGATCCCGAAAGGACCCGCCATGACCACCGCTTCGAAGGTTCTCTTCACCGGCAAGGCCCACGTCACCTCCGGCCGCGACGGCGCCGCGCGCTCGGCCGACGGACGGCTCGACATCAAGCTGCCGGAGCCGCACCCGGCCGCCGAAAACCTGTTCGCCGCCGCCTGGTCGGCCTGCTATCTCGGCGCAATCGGCCTCGCCGCCGCCCAGCGCAAGATCAAGCTGCCGACCGAGCCGTCGGTCGACACCGCGATCGACCTGAACAATGCGAACGGCACCTTCTTTCTGCGCGCGCGCCTCGACGTCAGCGTCCCCGGCGTCGACCGCGCCGTCGCGCAGGAGCTGATCGCGGCCGCGCATGGCATCTGCCCCTACTCCAGGGCGGTGCACGGCAACATCGAGGTGACCACCACTCTCGTCTGACGCACGCAACCGCATCGCTGACCGGCCGGACAATCCGGCCCGGTCCCGCGCGATGCAGTCGACCGACACAAGGAGCCGACCATGAGCCATCATCTCTCGCGAGCCGCGCGCGTACTGGCGAGCGCCGCCGTGATCACGATCAACCTTCTCACCCTGCCGGCGGCCGCGCACGCGCAAGGTACGGGCGTGACGCGGACCGACCTGCAGCGCCACGATCTCAGCGCGCCCGGACGCGAAGCGGTCCAGGTTCGCGTCGATCTCGCCCCTGGGGTCGCGTTCGGCCGCCACACCCATCCGGGCGAGGAGATCATCTATGTGCTGGCAGGCGCCATCGAATATGACGTCGACGGCAAGCCCCCGGTGACGCTGAAGGCCGGCGACGTGCTGTTCATCCCGGCCGGAACGGTGCATGCGGCGAAGAATGTCGGCAGCGACACGGCAAGCGAGCTTGCGACCTATATCGTCGCGAAGGACAAGCCGCTCTTGACGCTGGCGAAGTGAGGCCAGCAGTTCCGATTGACCCTCGCAAGATATCTGACTAAAGTCAGATATATGCTCGACCCCATCTCCCGCGTCCGCCGCTTCAACCGTGCCGTGACCTCCGCCGTCGGCGCGCTCGATACCTCGTTCCTGGGGCGCGGCCGGCCGCTCGGTGCGGCGCGCGTGCTCAACGCGATCGGACATGGACGCTCGGACGTCGCCGAGATCCGCGACTATCTCGGCCTCGATTCCGGACTGATGAGCCGGCTGCTGCGCAGCCTCGAGGACGAAGGGCTGATCGAGACCACCGCGCATGAGGACGATGCGCGCCGCCGCGTCGCGAAGCTCACGCGCGCGGGCCGGCGCGAGTTCGCCGCCTATGAGGCGCTGTCGAACACGCAGGCGAAAGGCTTCCTCGACCGCCATGCGCAAGCCGACGCCCTGCTCGCTGCGATGGACCTGATCGCCTCCGCGCTGACCCGCGACCGCATCGCGCTCGACGCAATGGACCCGCGTAGCGACGAGGCGCGCTATTGCCTCGGCGAGTACTATGCCGAGCTCGGCCGCCGCTTCAAACAGGGCTTTGACGTCTCGCTGTCGCGCGATCCCGATGCGGTGGACATGCGCCGCCCGCGCGGAACGTTCATCGTCGCGATGTCGGACGCGCTCCCGCTCGGCTGCGTCGGGCTGAAGGGCACGGATCACGGCTACGCGGAAATCAAGCGGCTGTGGGTCGCGCCCGCCGCGCGCGGGCTGGGTCTCGGCCGGCGCCTGATGGAGGCAGCCGAGAGCGCCGCGCGCGAGCTCGGCATCGCGCTGCTGCGGCTCGACACCAACAGCGCGCTGCCTGAGGCCGGTCAGCTCTACCGCAGGACCGGCTGGAGCGAGATCCCGCGCTTCAACGACGACCCTTATCCGGATCTGTTCTTCGAAAAGCGGGTGTGAGCGCATACGGCGAGACTCCGGTGCCCTCGCTCACGCCGCCACCGGCGCCGCCTCCGCTTGCGGCTTCGCAAACGGGCGGAACGTCATCGCCATCAGGAACGCGCCGAGGCCCATCGCCCAGGAGCCGATATAGAGCCAGGCGTAGCTCGAGAACGCGTCGTAGATCAGGCCGCCGGCGAGCGGGCCGGTGGCCATGCCGAGGCTGCCGGCCATCGCCGTGCCGCCGATCACCGTGCCCATCATGCGTAGCGGGAAGTTTTCGCGCACCAGCACCGCATAGAGCGGCATGGTGCCGGCATAGATGAAGCCGAAGACGGCGCCGACCGCGTAGAACGTGGTGAGTTGATGCGCGAAGACGTAAGCGAGTGCGCCGAACGCCTGCAGCAACAGGCCCGAGACCAGCACGCGCTTGGCGCCGAAGCGATCGCCGAGCAGGCCGAAGGCGATGCGGCCGCCCATGCCGGCAAAACCCTCGACGCTGTAGATGGTCACCGCCGCGATCAGCGGAATGCCGCAGCTCACGGCATAGCTGACGGTGTGGATGATCGGGCCGGAATGGGTGGCGCAGCAGAAGAAGTTGGTCGCGAGCAGGATGAGGAATTGCGGCGAGCGCAGCGCCTCGCCCATCGACATCTCGGCCTGCGGCGCGCCCTCGCCTGCCGGCGCGGCCGGAGCATGCGCGAGCGCCGGCGGACGGCGCACGAGCAGCGAGACCGGGATCATGATGGCGGCGACCACCAGCGCGACGATCTGCATCGAGGTGCGCCAGTCGTGGTGCGAGACGAGCCAGGCCGCGAGCGGCGACATCGTCATCGGCGCCATGCCCATGCCGGCCGACACCAGCGACACGGCGAGGCTGCGATGGGTGTCGAACCAGCCGGTGACGGTCGCCATCATCGGCGCAAAGATCGCCGCGCAGGAGGCCCCGACCAGAAGGCCGAACACGAACTGGAACGCCAGCAGCGAGGTCGCATGGCTCGCCGCGAACAGGCTCAAGGCCAGCACGGCCGATCCCGTCAGCACCACCGGCCGCGGCCCGAACCGGTCCGACAGCGTGCCCCAGGCCATGCTGGTGAAGGCCATCGCCAGAAAGCCGATCGTCATTGCGCTGGAAATGCCGGTCACCGACCAGCCGGTGTCCCTGGCGATCGGCTGCAGGAACACCGGCAGCGAAAACATGCCGCCGATCGCGACACAGCCAAGCAGGCCGCCCGCCGCGACGATCACCCAGCGATAGTTGAAAGAGGTCATTTTGGTCTCCCGTCAGGTCTCTCCGGGTGGAAGACGAATGGGAACGGCGGGAGCCGACATCGGCAATGACTGGGACGCCAATATTTTGGAACACGGGTTCCACGGGTCTCGGGGAAACACTTCTACGATATTTCAAATTTCTGGTAAAGCGAATTATTGTTTTGCTGGATCGACGCTCGGGAATGCGGATGAAATTAGGCCCGAACTGAGGGCCTTATGCTCCACAACAAAAATCTCGAAAACAACCCCATGCAAAGTAGACGGTGGCCGCCGGCGCCTTGCCTCAACATGTCAGCAAACGATTTGACACGTCGGGCAAAACACCGGCACGATGTCATGATCCAGCCAACTCGATCTCATCGCCCTGCAGACGCTGCCGATCGCGAGAGGAGACCAGCAGATAGAACGCGGCCACGTGCGTGACCATCAGCAGCGGCACATAGATGATCGGGATCACATAGACGGCACCCAACTCCCCCGCCACATCGGCGAGGCCGAGCTGAACGCCGTGATAGTAGTCGACGAGGATGTCGCCTGCCCCGACCAGATTGAAGGCCACGACGAAAGGCCAGAACAGCGCGGGCCGCCGCGTCGTGACAAACGCCAGCATGGCCAATAGTCCGGTTGCGAAATCGGCGTAGGCGGCCGTGGTGGCGAAACCGGCGGGCAGATGCGGCCCGACCACACCCGGCACCAGGAAGACGAGGCCGAAGAAGCGGAAGCTGTGAAGAGCGGCAATGACGCGTTGCGCCTCGACGGGCTCCATCGATTTGAGCCAGGGCCAGCCGTATGCTCCGAAGCAAAGCAGCCACGGCACATAGCCAAGCGCGAGATGGATCTGGAAGATGATTGTCGGTGACATCTGCGTTCCCTCCTTGGCCTAGGTTGCCGCGGCCTCGAACACCGCGGTGAGGATGCCGAGACGGCCTTCCAGCAGGTTTCGCCCGAGATTGGCGGCAAGCTGGGCGAACTCCGGCCCCATCACCACACCGAGATTTGGCGCCGGCGGCGGCCCGGACGCGCGGAGCTGGGCGATCCAGGCCTTGGCGGCTTCGGTGTCGTCCTGCCAGACGAGCACGCGGAAACCGGCTGCCTCGATCGCCTCGCGCGTGGCGGCTGCAGACAGGAGGAAACTGGTGGCCGGCGTGCGCGCCCACGGCACCGGATAGAGCGGCTCGCCGCCCCTCATCACGACATCGAAGGTCGCAAATCGGCCGCCCATCTTCAGCACGCGGCGGATCTCGCGATAGAGCCGCCCCCGGTCCGGCACGTTCATGGCCACGTGTTGGAGCCACGCGACGTCGAACCGACCGTCGTCGAACGGCAGCTCCATCGCGCTTGCCGTCTCGAACGACACGCGCTCGCTTTGACCTGTGCGCGCGGTCAGATAGCGCGCGGCGAGGACGAATGGATCGCTGAGATCGACGCCGATCACGCGGCAGCCGTAATTCGTTGCGAGAAAGCGCGCCGGGCCGCCGACACCCGCACCGACGTCGAGAACCGACATGTCGGCCGCAATTCCAGCGAGCTTCGCAAGGTCGGCGGTCGCCGCAAGGCCGCGGGTGTGGAACTGATCGAGGGCTGCCAGTTGCTGGGGGGCAAGCGGCTTATCCTCCGGCCCGAACACCGCGAGCGCCGCCTTCAGCCGCTCGGTCAGGCCACTCGCCGCATAGTGGTTGCGCACGCCATCAAGAACATCGGTCATTGCAGGACTCCGTGAAAGCACTCCGTGAAAGCTCGACTTCTCGCGGCAAAGATACGGCCGCTTCCGCCCAGCGACTATCCGCGATAATGTCGACGGGCTATGAAGCAGAACTTCACAATCCGGCAGAGCGCGCTCGACGGCGTCGAGGCCTTCCTCGCCGTTGCCAGGCACCGCAATTTTCGCCGCGCGGCCGCCGAGCTCGGCGTGACCCCGTCGGCGATGAGCCAGGCGGTGCGCACGCTGGAGGCACGCATCGGCGCGGCGCTGTTCACTCGCACCACGCGCAGCGTCGGATTGACCGAGGCCGGCGAGCGGTTCTTCTCGCGCGCGAAACCCGCCTTCGAGGAGCTCGTTGCCGCCAGCGAAGCCGCGCGTGACCTCGGGCAGCGTCCGGCGGGGTTGTTGCGTCTCGCCGTTCCCCGATCGGTCGTTCCGCTGATCCTCGAGCCGGTGATCGCCGCGTTCTGCCGCGCCTATCCCGAGATCGAGGTGGAGATCGCCGCTAGCGAAGAGATGGTGGATCTCGCCGCAGGCGGCTTCGATGCCGGCATCCGTCTCGGCCAGCTCATCGCGCCTGACATGATCGCGGTGCGGCTGACGCAGCCGTTCCCGTTCATGGTCGTCGGCAGCCCCGATTATCTGCGCGGGCGGAAGCGGCCGCAGCGCATCGACGATCTTCGCCAGCACGCCTGCCTTCGCCTGCGCCGCTCCAACGGATCGATCGCACCCTGGCCTTTCGTCGACGGCAACAAGTCAGTCGAGGCGATCGTGTCAGGGCCGCTCATCGCGCACGACTATGCCACGCTCGTCGGCGCGGCCATCCAGGGCGTCGGACTTGCGCAGGTGCCCGGTCCACTCGCCAGAGCCGCGATGGCAGACGGCCGGTTGCAGGCGCTCTTGACGCCCTTTGCCGTGACTGGCCCAGGGGTCTTTCTGTACTATCCGGGAAAGCGTCAGGTCCTGCCAAAGCTGCGCGCGTTCATCGAGCACGTCAGATATCGCGGCGCCGATGCACCGCGGGGCGCGACAAACGCGAAGGGACCACGCAAGCTCAACCGTGCAAGCCGATCTTGACGGCGACGCTTCAAAAAATTCACCGTCTGGAGATCATGACCATACGCCCCATCCTCCGCTATCCCGACCGCCGGCTCGCGATCCCGGCACGGCCCGTGACCGCATTCGACGACGGCTTGCGCGAGCTTGCAACGGACCTGCTGGAGACGATGCACGCCGCACCCGGCATCGGGATCACGGCGCCGCATATCGGCATCCCCTTGCGCGTCGTGGTGCTCGAGCTCGACGCCAAGGACGGCGCGCGCACTTACGTCAACCCACAGATCGAATGGGCCTCACCCGAGATGATCCTGCACAAGGAAGGCAGCGTCTCGATGCCCGGCGTCACCGACGAGGTCCAGCGCCATGCCCGCGTGCGGATCAGCTATCAGGATGTTGAAGGCAACATGCAGACCGAGGAGTCGGATGGCCTGCGCGCCGTGTGTCACCAGCACGAGATCGATCAGCTCGATGGCATGTTCTGGATTCAGCGGTTGTCGCGGCTGAAGCGGGAGCGGCTGGTCAAGAAGTTTGAGAAGATTTCACGAAACTCGTAGGGATGCCAACAAATGACCCGCACACCAACTCTGATCGCAACGTGCTCCTGCGGCAGCGTCGAACTCAAAGCGTTCGGCAAGCCGATCGTCAGCACCGTCTGCTACTGCGACGACTGCCAGAAGGGGGCCGAGCAGATCGAGGCTTTGCCAAACGCCGGCGCCGTGCGCGATGCCGACGGCGGGACGGCTTATATCCTCTATCGCAAAGACCGCCTCGAATGCTCCAAGGGAACCGAGCTGCTGAGGCGCTACAAACTCAAGGAAAGTTCGCCGACAAACAGAGTTGTCGCGACTTGCTGCAATTCGGCGGTGTTCGTGGATTTCGATCGCGGTCCGCACTGGGTCTCAGCCTACAGAGCGCGATTTCACGGCGACCTGCCGCCACTGCAGGCGCGAATTTGCACGAAGTTCAAGCCGGATGGCGTTGTGCTTTCAGACGACGTGCCAAGCTATCGAAGCTATCCTCCAGGCCTCGTCTTCAAGCTTCTCGCATCGCGTATTGCAATGTTGCTGGGAAGATAAGCTCGCGGGATGGGTGGAGCAAAGCGATACCCATCAATTCCGCCTCTCAAGCGCGATGGGTTTCGCTGCGCTCTACCCATCCTACGGGCTTATTGCTTGAAACAATGCTCGCGATGCCACTTCAAGAAATGTGGGTGTGGCCGATCCGACATCCGCTGCGGCTCAAACGCGCGGCCGGTCTTGTTGATTATCGACCGGACTCCGTCCAGATCGTTTGTCTGACGCGAGATCAATATCTCCAGATCATCGGCCAAGCTAATGAGACCGCGATCGAACATCCAATGCGCGGTGCCCGAAAGAGCGATCCCATTGCTAACGATGTCCGGCCCATTTGCCTCCACAGGCCGTATATGCGCTGCCGCGACCTCTGCGCGCCCCATTCCATTGATGAGCTTCAGCCCGGTGATGGCGCAACGCTCATCATAGGCGCGCAGTACGATTCGACGAAAAACTCGATCGCGTAGAACTCTGGATACCGTAAGGCTGACGCGGTCTCGTTGCTGCTCGAATCTAAAGGGTGCCTGCTCTTCATCAAATTGGGACGATCGAACGTCGGTATCAACTCGGGGCAGCAACGGTGCGCCTTCCGCGAAACCAAGCTCGAGTATTCGATTGAAATCGTCGGGCGAAATTGGACGGACTGCCGACTGAGCACGCCCTGAGATTCGTCCATGCTCATTTAGGACGCCGCGTTCCACTGGTCCGCTCGACCCGTTGAAAGGGACCGGGTTGGCAAAATCGAGATAGCTTCCCGGCTCAATCAGCGCGAGATACATCCCCGGCGTGCCAGGGTCAGGAATAACTTGCTGTACCCTTGCAATCGCAAAGTAGCCTCGCGTTTCGGCGACCTTGCCCGGTTCATAGTAGATTATCCAGTCCCCGACGCAGGCTTCGACCCGACGCAGGTACTGACTGGGAAACTGATATCGTTCGGCCGGGTTGTCATCGTAGATCGAGTCCAAGCGATGGATGAAGACCCCGAATCCCATGATTTATTCAGTGCGCCCCTTCAATTTCGATCTCCCCAAGATCGAGCTATGCGAAACCTACCGCAGGCGCACGCCCCCCTACTCCCACTCAATCGTCCCGGGCGGCTTGCTGGTCACGTCGTACACCACCCTGTTCACGCCCTTCACCTCGTTGATGATGCGTGTGGCGGTCTCGCCCAGGAATTTCATGTCGAACTGGTAGAAGTCGGCGGTCATGCCGTCGGTGGAGGTGACCGCGCGCAGGCCCACCACATAGTCATACGTGCGGCCGTCGCCCATGACGCCGACGGTTTTCACGGGGAGCAGCACGGCGAAGGCCTGCCAGATTTCGTCGTAGAGGCCGTGCTTGCGGATCTGGTCGATGTAGACGGCATCGGCCTGGCGCAGGATGTCGAGCTTGTCCTTCGTGATGTCGCCGGGGCAGCGGATGGCGAGGCCCGGGCCCGGGAACGGATGGCGGCCGACGAAGATTTCGGGAAGGCCGAGCTCGCGGCCGAGCTTGCGCACCTCGTCCTTGAACAGCTCGCGCAAGGGCTCGACGAGCGTCATGTTCATACGCTCGGGAAGGCCGCCGACATTGTGGTGCGACTTGATCGTCGCCGAGGGGCCGCCGGTGAAGGAGACGCTCTCGATCACGTCGGGATAGAGCGTGCCCTGCGCGAGGAAGTCGGCGCCGCCGATCTTCTTGGCCTCCTGCTCGAACACCTCGATGAAGAGGCGGCCGATGGTCTTGCGCTTCACTTCGGGATCGGTGACGCCTTCGAGCTCGCCCAGGAACTGCTTCGACGCATCCACGTGCACGAGCGGGATGTTGTAGTGGTGGCGGAACAGATCGACCACGGTCTTCGCTTCGTCGAGGCGCAAGAGGCCGTGATCGACGAAGACGCAGGTGAGCTGGTCGCCGATCGCCTCGTGGATCAGCACGGCGGCCACGGCCGAATCGACGCCGCCGGAGAGGCCACAGATCACCCTGCCCTTGCCGACCTGGCTACGGATCTTCTGGATCTCCTCCTCGCGGAAGGCGCGCATGGTCCAGTCGCCGCTAAGGCCCGCGATCTTGCGTACGAAATTGCGGATGAGCTTGGCACCGTCCACCGTGTGCACGACCTCGGGGTGGAACTGCATCGCGTAGAATTTGCGCTTGTCGTCGGCGATGACGGAGATCGGCGAACCCTGGGCTTTCGCCACGCCGCGGAAACCATCGGGGAGCTTGGTGACGCGGTCGCCATGGCTCATCCAGACGTCGTAGCGGCCGCCCTTCTGCCAGACGCCCTCGAACAGCGCGCAATCGTCGGTGACCTCTATTGTTGCGCGGCCGAATTCACGGTGATGGCCGGCCTCGACGGTGCCCCCCAACTGCTGCGCCATGGTCTGCTCGCCGTAGCAGATGCCGAGCACCGGCACGCCGGCGGTGAGGATCGACATTGGGGCAGCCGGCGCGTTGTCGTCGAGCACCGAGGCAGGTCCGCCGGAGAGGATCACCGCCTTGGGCTTCATCTCCCCGAAGGCGCCTTCGGCCTTGTTGAACGGGACGATCTCGCAATAGACGCCGTCCTCCCGCACGCGACGCGCGATGAGCTGCGTCACCTGGCTGCCGAAGTCGACGATGAGAATCTTGTCGTGCGCCGAGGCCACGGAGGACGTCGACGGGGAGCGGTCGTTCTGTGCTGCTGTCATGGCAAGCAGATACGCGACGGGGACCGCGCCCGCAACCGCGTGGGCCGGCGCGCCCACATTCTTCTTTGGGCATGGACAAAGC
Source organism: Bradyrhizobium neotropicale (assembly GCF_001641695.1). Taxonomy (GTDB): domain Bacteria; phylum Pseudomonadota; class Alphaproteobacteria; order Rhizobiales; family Xanthobacteraceae; genus Bradyrhizobium; species Bradyrhizobium neotropicale. The sequence continues at coordinate 46,998 of NZ_LSEF01000074.1, read as the reverse complement.
GGTATAGGTACGTATTATTGACCTAATTTGGGCCTTCCTCACCCACCGCCGTCATTCCCCGCGAGAGCGGGGAATGAAGTACGCCGCGGCTTCTCCGCATCACGTCGCAGCCTCTGGAATATCGCCCGCTCCAGTGCACAATTGCGCACAAGGCGGGCGATGACAGCCAGAACGTGGTGCGATCGTGCCGTAAACTCATCATTGCGAGATTTCCGCGGGTACAGTCGTGGATTGCTTCGCTGCGCTCGCAATGAGGGAGATTGCGGTGAGGGCGTACGATAACGGAAGCGGTCCCACCCGCACCGAAACAGGATCACCACAATGAAACTCCCGACCTCCCCCTTCACCGTCACCGACTGGAGCCGGATTGCGCCGACGGTGCATCCGGGCGAGACCGGAGAGGCGCTGTGGCGGACGCTGGACATCGGCGAGCTGCGCGTGCGGGTGGTCGAGTATTCGCCGGGCTATCTCGCCGATCACTGGTGCGACCGCGGCCACGTGCTCTACGTGCTGCAAGGTGAGCTCGACACCGAGCTGCGGGACGGGCGCCGATTCAAGCTCACGCCGGGCATGAGCTACCAGGTCTCGGATTTCGGCGATGCCGCGCATCGCTCGTCGACCACCACCGGCGCGACGCTTTTCATCGTGGATTGAGGGCGCGCCAGCGAGCGGAGCGGCGAATTTACAGCGTCAAATAGAAAACTGATGGGCTGTCGCGATGTGCGGGTAGTGCCTTGAAGTAGCCCCATTATTTCGCTAGATTGTGGTCATCGATCATTGGCCGAACGACTGGGCCGCTTCGCCTCGTTTCTGACGGGCGCGCACGCTTCAGATGATTTTTCCAACACATCGACTCATCAGGATCATGGGCGCAATGCGTACCGGTCCACGTGCGTATCTTATGAAAAAGGAAATTCCCATGGCTATGGGCACCGTGAAGTGGTTCAACAACCAAAAAGGCTTTGGTTTCATTCAGCCGGATGACGGCAACAAGGACGTTTTCGTCCACATCAGCGCGGTGGAACGCGCCGGCCTGAGCACCCTCAACGAGGGCCAGAAGGTGTCGTTCGACATCGTCGCCGACCGCCGCAGCGGCAAGTCCTCCGCTGACAATCTCCGCGTCGGCTAATCCGCCAGCGCAGCGGCGCTCTGACCACGGACGTACCGGCAGAGCGCAAGCCATCAAGCCCCGCCACCGAGCTTCGGTGCGCGGGGCTTTTGTTTGGATGGAACTGTGCCGCTTCGCCCGCGCCAGTCCGTCATTCCGGGGCGCCCGGAGGGCGAACCCGGAATCCATCGCGCGGCGATCTCTGGGGCTCCATGGATTCCGGGTTCTCGCTTCGCGAGCCCCCATTGCGCAACTGCGCAATGTGGAATGACGGAGAGCGAGGTCAGCTGCAGGGTGGGCAAAGGCGCGCTCTTCGCGCGCCGTGCCCACCGTCTTTGCGCATTGTCGCTGCGAATGGTGGGCACGCTTCGCTTTGCCCACCCTACGAGAGCTACGCCTTCTACGAGAGCTACGCCTTCTTCAGCACCGACACGAAGAACCCGTCCGTCCCTGTCCGCCGCGGCGTCATCAGCCAGCCTTCGGCTGATTGCAGCGCGGCTTGCGCAAAATCCTCGGCCTTGTCCCACAGCACGCTCGCGGTCTCGTCGGGCGTCACGACCGAGAACTCGGGATGGCGACCGACGAAGGCCCTGACCTGCTCGCCGTTCTCCTCAGTCAGCACCGAGCAGGTGATGTAGGCGATGCGGCCGCCCGCCTTCACCAGCGGCACGGCGCGCTCCAGCACCTCGGCCTGGTCGCGCAAGCGGATCTCCAGCGCGCCGGGGCGCATGCGCCATTTGGCGTCGGGATTGCGGCGCCAGGTTCCGGTTCCGGTGCAGGGCGCGTCGATCACGACGAGATCGGCCGAGCTGCGGATGTCGGACAGCGGATCGGCCTCGCCCTTGGGCGTGCGGACATCGGCGTTGTGGACGCCGGCGCGCGACAGCCGCTCGTGGATCGGGGCGAGCTGGCGCTTGTCGCGGTCGGTCGCGATCAGCCGGCCCTTGCCCTGCATCAGGGCCGCGAGCGCCAGAGTCTTGCCGCCGGCGCCGGCGCAGAGGTCGATGACCTGCTCGCCCGGCTTTGCCGCGGTGAAGGCGGCCGCGAGCTGCGAGCCTTCATCCTGCACTTCAATGCCACCCTTGATGAAATCCTCTTCCGCCTGGATGCCTGGATTGCGCGCATCGGCCGAAAGCTCGATGCGCAGGCCGGTTGGCGACCACGGCGTCGGTTTCGCATGAAGATGAGCAAGCGCGCGCAGCGCCTTGTCGCGATTGGATTTTAGCGTGTTGACGCGCAAATCGAGCGGCGCCCGGCTCGCCATCGCGGTTGCTTCCGCCACGCGATCCTCGCCGAACACTTTGGCGAAGTGCGGGTCGAGCCATTCCGGATAGTCGCCGGCAATCGCGGCCGGCGCGCCCTTGAGGGAACGCGAGGCCAGCGCCGCCGCCTCCGCCTCCGTCAGCGGCGCCGGCGCAAACCGGCTGCCGTCGAACAGCGCGGCCATGGTCGCGGTATCCATGTCGCGCTCGAGGCGGAGCATCCCGATCAGCCGCGCCCGCGCGGTGTCGGCGTCCATCAGGAACGCGCTCGAGGCATAACGGCGCAGCACGTCCCAGACGAGGCCGGCGATCGCGGCGCGGTCGCCGGAGCCGGCAAAGCGATGCGCCGTGCCCCACTCCTTCAGCGCCTTGGCCGCGGGCACGCGGTCCTTCTCGATGGTGTCGATCAGTTCGATGGCTGCGGACAGCCGGGCAGCGGGGGTCATTCTAAATCTTTCAGATCAGGATTGGCGCTTAAGACGCTCAAATCAGCAACAAGATCCGCAGCGCGAAGTAGATCCACATCGCGAGCAGCACGAGCACGCCAGCGAGCCAGATCGTCGAGCGCCGGCCGAGATCGTTCGACGAAACGAAGATGCCGGCATGGCCGAAGCGCGTCACCACGAACACCCAGGACATCAGCACGATGAAGAGATCGGCATGGCGCAGCGGGAGCGCCAGCGCAATCAGCGCGTAGAACAGCACCGGCAACTCGAACTGGTTGCGGTAGCAATTGGCAATTTGTGTGGCCCCCTTCGGCCAGTTCGGCTCGCCCAGGGCAACGTCGCGGCTCCTGGTCTCGCCGGAGACCAGCGAGCGGCGGCGCGCCAGCGCCATCCCGATCAGGAGCGCGAAGGTCAGGGCAACCTGCACGAAGACCGGCAGCAAGACCATTTGAACGGACATCGGAACTTTCCCGAAAATGACGCGCGAACGGCAGCGCGCCGACAACCGCTACACGGTGCGATCGAATTCGACAACGCCGGACTTGCTCAGGCGGAACAATTGGGCCGGCCGCGCCGTAGCCTTGCTGACGGAGCCGCTGACCGGCTCGACCATCCGCAACTCGTCGATCTTGCGCCTGAACGCGCTGTCGTTGAGCGAGCGGCCGAGCGCGGCTTCATAGGCGCGGCGAAGTTCCGGCAGGGTGAAGGCCGGCGACAGCAGGAAGGCCGGCAGCGACGAATAGGCCGCGCGGCGCCGGCAGCGCTGCATCGCGCCGGCGACGATGGCATCGTGGTCGAACGGAAGCCCCTTCACTTGCGCAAACGGGAGCATTCTGAGGGACGCATCGCCCCGTTCGGCAATTTCCTCGTGGGGCAGCAGCGCATAATAGGCGACCGATGCCGACCACCCGCGCGGATCGCGGTCGCCACCGGAAAACGTCATCAATTGCTCGAGCACGCGGACCGCAAGACCGGCCTTGTCGCGCAGCACCCGCGCCGCAGCCGCGGCGGTGGACTGATCCTCCTCCGGATGAACGTAGCCGCCGACAAGAGCGAGCTCGCCAGCGTGCGGGGCCTTTTCGCGCGCCTGGAGCACGACATGGATCCGGTCGTCATGCAGGGTCAGAAGCACGACGTCGACGGTGAGGATCGGGCGGATGAGCTCGGTGGCCATAAGGCCATCATACCGTATTCAAATAGCAAATTGCAAATAACAAGTTGCAATGCACCGATGTGAAGGAGAAGCTTCGTCAAGGTGACGGCAAGCGTCGCCCGAGACACTGGGTCAAAGTGAGAGGCCATCATGATCGTCGTCTGGCGTGTCGTGGACAGTTGCAACCTCGCCTGCGGTTTCTGCGCATTCGACAAGCGCCTCGGCTTCCCGCGAAGCCAGGCCGCGCCCGCGGACATCCTCCGTTTCGCTGCGGTGCTTGCCGAGCATCAGGCAGGGACCGGTGATCGGGTGCTCCTGAGCTGGCTCGGCGGCGAGCCGCTGCGCTGGCAACCGCTACAGGCCCTCACCCACGCCGTGCGCGGGCTCGGCCTCGAGGTGAGCGCGACCACCAACGGCACGACGCTCGGCAGCCCGCAGCTCCGCCGGCATCTCTGCGAGACCTACAAGGAGCTGACCATCAGCGTCGATGGCTTCTCGGCCTTCCATGATCCATCGCGCGGCTGGGCGGGCGGCTTCGAAAAGCTGCGCCTCTGGGTGCCTGCGCTCGCGGCGGAGGCCCGGGCGCTCGGCTCGAGGCTGAAGCTGCGCGCCAATGTCGTGCTGATGCACCAGAACGTCGGCGAATTCGCCGCGCTGTGCCGGGAGCTCGCCGGTTGGGGCATCAGCGAGATCACCTACAATCAGCTTGGCGGACGCGACCGGCCGGAGTTCTACCCAGAGCACCGCCTCACCCGCGCGGACGTCGATGCGCTGGAGCGCGCGCTGCCGGAGATCCGCCCGAGCCTTGTGGCGCGCGGCGCCGTCCTGATCGGCGGCGAGCAGTATCTCACCCGTATCCGCGCCAGCGCACGCGACGAGCGGATCCCGGTCGCAGACTGCGATCCCGGACAAAGCTTCCTGTTCATCGACGAAAAGGGCCTGATCTCACCCTGCAGCTTCACGACGCAGGACTACGGCGTTGACGTCGGCAGCGTGCGCAGCGCCGCCGATCTTGCCGCCCTGCCCGACCGCTTCCGCCGGATGCGACAGGCCGCGCGGTCCAGGCAATGCGACGACTGCCTCAGCACGCAAGTCTGCGGCAAGTTCAATGCCGCGCGCCGTGAGGCGCCGGCACTTGCGGCTGCGGAATAGGACGTCAGCATCGAAACTGGGATCGCGGCCAATCCATTTGAGCTGCCACCGGAATCGCTCGAAGGCCGGCAGCGGTGACGCCCTCATTTTATGGCGGCCGTCGCCGTCGTTCCTGAACGGCTTGAACCGGCGCTTTCGATCGCACGACCAAGTCTCGATACTTCATGCGATTTTGATCCTCCAGGCGACGCCGCCATGAGCATCACGTCTCTGTTCAACGACTCCCCCGATGCGTCCCTCGGCATCCTGATGTCGGCGCTCGCCGGCATCGCAGCCGCACTGGCGGTTGCGCTGGCAATGACCGTCTATTTCCGCATGGGCTACCGGACCTGGCGCGACGTGCTCCGGCACGGCCTCGCAGCCCTTGCCGCGGCCGTCCTGTTCGTCTTCGTCGCCTACGACATGCACCACGCCGCGCTGGCCTATCTCGGGCTCAACCCGTCCAAGCCCGCGGTCGAGTTCGAAATCCGTATGCCGAAGGAGACCCTGACGGCGGTGAGCGACACCCAGATCGAGCTGCACACCGATCGCAACCAGACGCTGGCGCTGGTCGACGGCGTGCGCGAGCTTGGCGATGGACGCTCGGTGCTACGCGGCGTGGTGGCGCTCAATCACCGCACCGCTGACCGCTTACTGGTCGTGAGCCTGCCCGGAAAGGGCACCTTCGAGTTCCGCCTCCGCCTGCCCGCCGAGCCGCATCGCTCCGAGCAGTTCGGCCCCTGGCATCTTGCCGACCACATCGCCTCGCCCTTTGCAGGCAGGGTCGCGCCGCAGGACGCTTACACGATCCGCTACCGCGTGTTTTAAACTTTGTTCATTGCACTGCATGGGCGCGCCGTCATCGTTCCGACGCGCGGCAACGGGTATGCTGACCTCATGTCCGAATTTCGCCTGACGCAGATTTCCGACACGCATCTTGGCCGGCGCTTTCCCGGCCTGGTCGCGAATTTCCACCGCGTCAGTGAGCATATCGACGCTGACAGGCCCGATCTCGTCATCAACACCGGCGACGTCTCCTTCGACGGGCCGACCAGCCGCGACGATGTCGAGTTCGCCAAGAGCCTGCACGACGCCCTGCCCGTCGCCTGCCGCTACCTGCCGGGCAATCACGACATCGGCGACAATCCCACCGCGATCGGGCCGGCCCCCAAGCCGCCGGTCGAGGAAGCGCACCGCCAGCAATTCTGCACCGTGATTGGCGAGGATCACTGGTCGTTCGAGGCCGCGGGCTGGTGTTTCATCGGCCTCAACTCGCTGGTGATGAATTCAGGGCTGGCCTTCGAGGCCGAGCAGTTCGACTGGCTGACCTCGGAAATCGGGCGCGTGAACGGCAGGCCGGTCGCGCTGTTCCTGCACAAGCCGGTGTTTCTCAACCTCCCCGACGATCCCGAATTGGTCGAGACCTCGATCCGCTACGTGCCCCAGCCGGCGCGTGCGCGCCTGATCGAGATGTTTGCGCGCGTCGATCTGCGGCTGATCGCCAGCGGGCACGTGCATCAGCGGCGCGACTTCACGTTCCGCCATACGCGACACATCTGGGCGCCGTCAGCCGGCTTCAAGATCAACGACACGCGCCAGGACCGAATCGCGATCAAGGAAACCGGCCTCGTCGAATACCGCTTCCAGCCCGACAGCTTTGAAGTCCGCCACGTCCGCGCGGCGGGTCAGGTCGACGTCGACATCGAGGAGCTCTTCGCCCAGATGGGCGGCGCGCACTAAATTAGCGCGCACGCCTCAAGCGACGCTCTTGAGATCCTGCTGAATCGCGGCGAGCAAGGATTGCAGAGCCGCGCTGTTCACCGGCTTGGCCTCATCAACGCCAGGCTGCACATTCGCAGGCTTGGCGGCCTTGACCGGGCGCAGCGGAAATGGCGGCGGAGGCGTCGGCATCTGGGCCGGCACGAACTCGGCCGCATCCTCGGCATGGACAAACTTGCCATGGATCACGTCGTCACGACGGCCCATGACATACATCGCCGCCCAATAGCCGGCAGCCAGCAATATTACGCAGAAAATACCAATCTCTAACATCATCGCACCTGAAATATACGCGATGATTCAATGCCTTCGCTCGGAGGTCAATGAGCCGAGGGTCACACCTGCGGCTTTTGCGGGCCGGGTGTTGCCGATCGGTGACTCTTTCTTAACCATCTGCTGACCCCGGGGGAGCCGAAGACGGCCCCGGGGGGAGCCGAAGACGGCCCCCGGGGGAGCTTGAGATGCCGGTTAAGCCTTGTCGGGGCCGACCCGGACCAGTTGCTTGCCGAAATTGACGCCCTTCAAGAGGCCCATGAAGGCGCCCGGCGCGCTCTCCAGGCCCTCGGTGACGAACTCCTTGTATTTCACCTTGCCCTCGCGGACCCAGGCCGACATGTCGCGCAGGAAGTCGCCATGACGTGCCGCGAAATCAGAGACGATGAAGCCGCGGAAGGTCAGCCGTTTGGTCAGCGTCGCGCGCATCATGGCGCCTGCCCATTTCGGCGGCTTGGCCTCGGTGTCGTTGTAGTGCGCGATCAGGCCGCAGACCGGCACGCGCGCGAACGGATTGAGCAGCGGGAAGACCGCCTCGAACACGGCGCCGCCGACATTCTCGAAATAGACGTCGATGCCCTTCGGGCAGGCGTCCTTCAGCTTGGCCGCGAGATCGGGATCGCGGTGATCGATGCAGGCATCGAAGCCGAGCTCCTTCACCACGTAGTCGCACTTGTCCTTGCCGCCGGCGATGCCGACGGCGCGTGCACCCTTGATCTTCGCGATCTGGCCCACTGCGGAGCCGACCGCGCCGGAGGCGCCGGCGACGACGACGGTCTCGCCTGCTTGCGGTTTGCCGATATCGAGCAGGCCCGTGTACGCGGTCATGCCGGGCATGCCGAGCACGCCGATGGAGGTCGAGATCGGACCGAGCTTGGGATCGACCTTGATCAGACCCTTGCCGTTCGAGATCGCGTGTGTCTGCCAGCCAGAACGTATGCGCACGATGTCGCCCTTGGCGAAGTCCGGATTGTTCGAGGCCGCGACCTCACTGACCGCCTCGCCTTCCATCACGCCGCCGATCGGCACCGGCGCGGCGTAGGACGGACCCTCGCTCATGCGCCCGCGCATATAGGGATCGAGCGACAGCCAGATCGTGCGCAGCAGCACTTCGCCCGCCGCAGGCGTCGGGACTGCGAATTCCTCGATGCGGAAATCAGACGGCTTGGGCTCGCCGACGGGACGCGCGGCGAGAACGATGCGTTTGCCTTGAGACATAATTGACTTCCTCCGAATTGTCTTTCGCGGACGGAAGCGGAGGGAGCGAGGCGCGTCAATACAAAAGCGATGGAGTGGTTGCCGCAGATGCCTCTCACATTGAGCCGGGCACGTGCCATCCACACTCTCGCTGTCATCGCCCGACATGATCGGGCGATCCGCCCAGTATTCCAGAGACGGTGACGAATACGGAGAAGCCGCAGCGTACTGGATACCCCGGTCAAGCCGGGGCATGACAGCGGTGTATGGGGCAAGCCGCCAGACCTGGATCGCCGGGTCAAGCCCGGCCATGACGATGGATAGAGCGGAGGAAGGCTACTAACCCCCGCCCGGATAGTTCGGCGATTCGCGCGTGATGGTCACGTCGTGGACGTGGCTTTCGCGAAGGCCAGCGCCGGTAATGCGGACGAACTGTGCTTTCGCATGCAGATCGTTGAGGTCGCGCGCGCCGACATAGCCCATCGCGGCGCGCAAGCCCCCGGCGAGCTGGTGCATGACGTTGCCGACCGGGCCCTTGTAGGGCACCTGGCCCTCGATGCCTTCGGGCACGAGCTTCAACGTGTCCTTGATGTCCTGCTGGAAGTAGCGGTCGGCCGAGCCGCGCGCCATCGCGCCCACCGAGCCCATGCCGCGATAGGCCTTGTAGGAGCGGCCCTGCCACAAAAACACCTCGCCGGGCGTTTCGTCGGTGCCGGCCAGCAGCGAGCCAACCATGGCGATGTCGGCACCGGCGGCGAGCGCCTTGGCCAAATCACCGGAGAATTTGATGCCGCCGTCGGCGATGACGGGGATGTCGGCCTTCTTCGCGGCTTCCACCGCATCCATGATCGCGGTGAGCTGCGGCACGCCGACGCCCGCGACGATGCGCGTCGTGCAGATCGAGCCCGGGCCGATGCCGACCTTGATGCAGTCCGCGCCCGCGTCGATCAGCGCCTGCGCGCCGTCTTCGGTGGCAACGTTGCCGGCGACGACCTGCACCGAGTTGGACAAGCGCTTGATGCGGTTGACGGCGTGAAGCACGTGGCGGGAATGACCATGCGCGGTGTCGACCACGACGAGATCGACGCCGGCATCGATCAAGCGCTCGGTGCGCTCGAAGCCGGTGTCGCCGACGGTGGTCGCCGCGGCAACCCGCAGGCGCCCATGCGCATCCTTGCAGGCGAGCGGATGGGCGACCGCCTTCTCCATGTCCTTCACGGTGATCAGGCCGACGCAGCGATACTGGTCGTCGACGACGAGCAGTTTCTCGATGCGGTGCTTGTGCAGCATCCGCCTCGCCTCGTCCTGGCTGACGTGCTCGCGCACCGTGACGAGGTTTTCGTGCGTCATCAGCTCGGAGACTTTTTGCCGGCGATCGGTGGCAAAGCGCACATCGCGGTTGGTGAGGATGCCGACCAGCTTGCCCGGCGTGGTCTTGCCTGCGCCGGTAACGACGGGAATGCCGGAGATGCCGTGATCGCTCATCAGCTTCAGCGCATCGTCGAGCGTGGCCTCGGGGCTGATGGTCAGCGGATTCACCACCATGCCCGACTCGTATCGCTTGACCTGCCGCACCTGGGCGGCCTGCCCCTCGGGGTCGAAATTGCGATGGATGACGCCGAGGCCGCCGGCCTGCGCCATGGCGATCGCCATCCGCGCCTCGGTGACGGTGTCCATGGCCGAGGCCATGATCGGAATGTTGAGCGGAATGGCGCGGGTGACGCGGGAGCGGATGTCGACTTCGCCCGGCATGACGTCCGACAGGCCAGGCTTCAACAGCACGTCGTCGAACGTAAAGGCTTCGCGGATGCCTTGAAGTTGCACCGTGGCCATATGCCAACTCCTTCCTGCGGCCCTGCCGCAAATGCTTATGGATGAGCGCCGCCCTCGGCGTACCTTGCGGCATCGCCGTCGAATCGGAGCCCATCGGTGGGGTTGACGCCGGTCGATAGCACGGCCGGATGACGAATCAAAGCAATTCGGACCGATTGCCAGCCATGCACAGGCTTTTTTGCCTCAAATCAGCGTGGATAGCCCGGCGGCGCGCCGTGCTGACGGATCGCCTCCACCACCTCCCGATGCCGCCGGTCCTCCCTCTTCATGTGCACCGCGATGATGGCATGGGCCGACGGCACCAGCAGCAGGATGTGGAAGACCAGGCCGAAAATCACGCAGACGACGCACAGGACGAGGTTGAAGATCGCCGAAAACGGCTGGCCGTTCAGGAGCAGCCCGATCGGCGGCAGCAGCGCGGCAAGGATGTAGATCATCACGGGATCTCCGGCGTCCGGTGCAACCGCGAGGGGTCACACCGTTGTTACGCAGGATTTAGGTGCTATGCGTGGTTCCGCAATGGTCCCGGCCCGGCGGCGGTGATAAGCCGCAAGCTCACCCTTTCCTTCTGATTTCCATTACCAATCTGTCATGTCGGTCGACAAGCAACGCGTGATTCCGCTGATCGTGGCCACCGCACTGTTCATGGAGAACATGGACTCGACGGTGATTGCCACCTCGCTGCCGGCGATCGCCGCCGACATCGGCACCAGCCCCCTGACACTGAAGCTCGCGATCACCTCCTACCTGCTCTCGCTCGCGGTGTTCATCCCGGCGAGCGGCTGGACTGCCGACCGGTTCGGCGCGCGCATGGTGTTTGCAATCGCGGTCGGCGTGTTCATGGTGGGCTCGGTCGGCTGCGCGCTCTCGACCTCGGTCACCGACTTCGTGTTCGCGCGCATCCTCCAGGGCATGGGCGGGGCGATGATGACGCCTGTGGGGCGGCTCGTGCTGCTGCGCTCGGTCGACAAGAGCGCGCTGGTCAACGCCATGGCCTGGGTCACGGTCCCTGCCCTCATAGGTCCGGTGATCGGCCCGCCGCTCGGCGGCTTCATCACGACCTACGCATCCTGGCACTGGATCTTCCTGATCAACATCCCGATCGGACTGCTCGGCATCTTCATGGCCTTGCGCTTCATCGATCCGATCAAGAGCGAGACGCAGGAGAAGTTCGATCTCTACGGCATGGTGCTCGCAGGGCTAGGGCTCGCCGGCATCGCGTTCGGGCTGTCGGTCGCCGGCCTTAATTTGTTGCCGTGGAGCACGGTCGCGGCGCTGGTCGTAGGCGGCGCGATCTCGATGACGCTCTACGTGCTCCATGCCCGGCGGACGGGATCGCCGGTGCTCGATTTTTCGCTGCTGAAGCTGCCGACCTTACGCGCCGCCGTCATCGGCGGCTTCATGTTCCGGCTTGGCATTGGCGCGCTGCCCTTCCTGCTCCCGCTTCTGATGCAGATCGGCTTCGGACTGACGCCGTTCCATTCCGGCCTCGTGACCTTTGCCTCCTCGCTCGGCGCCATGGGCATGAAGACGCTGGCCGCGCGGATCATCCGCACCTTCGGCTTCCGCAACCTGATGACGGTGAACGCGATCATCAGCGCGTTCTTCCTCGGCGTCTGCGCGCTGTTCACGGTGACGACCCCGCTGCTCATCATCATGGTCATCCTGGTGGTCGGCGGCTTCTTCCGCTCGCTGGAATTCACCGCGATCAACACGGTCGCCTATGCCGAGGTCGAGAACCCGCAGATGAGCCGCGCCACGACGCTCGTCAGCGTCAACCAGCAGCTCGCCGTCTCCGCCGGCGTCGCCGTCGGCGCGGCCTCGGTGGAGACGACGATGTGGCTGCGCCACGTCAGCGAGCTCGACGCCACCGTGTTCGCGCCCGCCTTCGTCGTCGTCGCGCTGACCTCGGCAGCCTCGAGCTATTTCTTCTGGCAGATGCCCGGCGACGCCGGCCACGAGATCTCCGGCCGCAAGGCGGTGGAGATTTCCAGCCGCAAGGGCGCGGAAAAGAGCGCGGCGAGCGCCGCCGTCAAGGCTGCGACCGAGGATACGCAGGACATGCGGGATCAGCGGCTGGGGTAGTGCTTGGCCTCGTCATTGCGAGCCAACGGCTCCGCGCGAAGCGCGGCCCGATGACAGACTTTCATCAACGCTCATTGATATTTGTGCCCCGCCCATAACGGGTAGAGTGCTGCGACATGGTGAGCCGGCGAAAGATGGATGGCTCCGGCTCGAATGAGCCTCCTGCGCGCAGCTCATCTCACCGCAATTGTGTCTTGCGCTCTGCTCAGTTGCCGTCTCACGTCCCCGGGGGTCCACAATGCTCGCGATCGAAAGTTCTATTCCAACCGCTGAGAACGCGACGGAGCTGGTCGATTTCAAACGCGAGCACCGCCAGTCACTTGCCATGTCGGGCACGCTCGCCGCAGCAGTGGCCGCCGTGATCGCCGCCGCCTTCGGCGTCCTGCTCTGGTTTGCAGACAGTTACGAGAGCGAAATCGGGACCCGTGTTCGTGGCGACGAGATGCGGCTCGTCAATGGCGAACTCTCGACGGCGTTCGACCGCGGCGGCCGTTTCGCGCTGGCGCTGGCCGAAGTCACAGCGCGCCGTACGACAATTCGTCAGGCGCTTGCCGCGCGCGACAGAGCCGAATTGATGCACCAGTCCGCGGACATATTTGCCCATCTGCGCCAGCAGGCCGGTGTGCAGATCTTCGGCTTCCAGGACAAGGACATTCGCTATTTCCTGCGCGTCCACAAACCCGATCAATTCGACGACGATATCTCCGGATTTCGTCCGATGATCGTCGCCGCCAATCGCGCCGGTCGCCCGCAGGTCGGGCTGGAAATCGGCGTTGCCGGAATTGGCCTGCGCGGGGCGACCATCGTCGAGCACGAGGGCGCGATGGTCGGCACTGTCGAAGTCGGCCTTGATCTCAAGCCTTTGATCGAGAGCGTCAAAACAACCTCCAACGCCGACATTGCGATCGTCGTCGTTCCCTCGCTTGCGGGCATCGCGCTCGATCCCAAGCTGCCCGCCTTCGGCGACCTCGTCCTGGCGATGTCGACCGACGACCGGCTGTTCTCATCGCTGTTGAAGACGATGTCGCTGCGTCCGGCGCATGACAGCACGGCCGCTTCGCCGACGATCGACGGCCGCCGCTATGACCTGATTACGCGGCCGGTCGTCGATTTCAGCGGCCGCATGATCGGCTTCTCCATCGCGCTCAAGCCCGACTACGGCACCGAGCTCAGACGCTCGCGCACCGAATTGCGCGTCGTCGCGATCTGTGGCGGCATCTGCGCTTTCGTGGCGTTCGCACTCTTGTTCCGCGCCACGCGTGCGCGCGGGAGGGCATGCCCATGAGGCCGTTCGCCGCAATTCTGAGCCTGATCCTGACACTGCTCTGCCTCACCTCGACGCCGGCGGAGGCCGCTCAGACCGAACTTCCAACGGGAGCACAACTGCCCGTGCGGGTGCGTGTCGCGGTGCGGGTCCTCAAGGTCCTCTCGATCAAGGAAGTCGTGGGGGAAGGACGCCTGTTCGTCGAAGTTACGCAGCGCTGGACCGATCGTCGGCAGGCCTTCGATCCGGTCGCGATCGGCTTCGGCCGCCTCGATCGCACCGGCGCGGGAGCCGACGAGTATCTTAAATCGATCTGGACGCCTGGCCTCGAAATCGAGAATCGCATCGGCGAGCCGGAGGCTCGCACCGTGGCCACGTCGACCTATGCCAACGGCGAGGTGATGCTCATCGAACGCTACGAGGCGCGCTTTCGCTTCGGCTTGAACCTCAACGCTTTCCCCTTCGACCGCCAAGACCTCACGCTTTCGTTCTTCCTGCCGCGCCATGCGGCGCAGGACGCGATCCTGATTTCCACCGAGTCCGATCGGGATATCTCTGGGATCGAAGACACGACCGCCTCGGTCGACTGGCGCGCCGCCGGCCTGCGCTTCGCGAACCGTGACGCGATGGGCTGGAACGCCCGCAGCTATTCCAAGCTCGACGTGACCATGACGCTCGCACGGATATCGACGCATTATTTGCTGCGCATTTTTGTGCCGATCATGGCGGTGCTCGCCGTATCCGTTTTCGTACTATGGGCGCCGGATCTGACCTCCAAGGACAAAGGCACCCTGATCTTCTCGTCGCTGCTCGCGCTCGCGGCCATCAGCTTCACGTTCGAATCGAGCTTTCCGGGCTGCATTTCCCTCAACACGCCGGTCGCCCAAATCATCTCTCTTGGCTACATGTATCTGATCGTAGTCCTGATTGCCGACATGTCATTGGAAACGCTGTCGCGTCGCGCGCAAGCGGTGAGCGGAGCCGTGATCGATGAACTCAGGCTGCAGATGCGCTGGGCGCTACCGTGCATCATGACTGCCATCTGCGTCGGCGCGGCGATACGGGCGATCCCGACTTGATTCAGCCGCGGGCCGTAGGTCACCGTTAGTGGACCGGAAGCACCAGCTTCCGCCTGATTCATCAGGTGCGGGCGGCCTGCTGCGCTGGCATCAGGGCATAGCCGACGCCGCGCACCGTTGCGATCGGCGCAGCAGCACCGTCGTGCTGCATCTTGCGGCGCAGCCGCACGATCAGATTGTCGACGGTGTGCTCGCTGATCTCGCGCGGGTCGCGGTTGGAGATGACGTCGAGCAGGAAATCGCGGCTCAGGGGTTGGGTCATGTGGGACGCGAGGGCGACGAGGATGTTGAATTCCCCCGACGTCAGCTTGACCATGCTTCCGTCGGGCCGAAACAGCTCGCGCCGGACCGGATCGAGGATCCAACCGTCGAAGGTGATGATCGACTCCTTCGTCCGCCGCAGGACGCTGCGGATGCGGGCCATCAGCGTGCGCAGGTTGATCGGCTTGGAGACGTAGTCATCCCCGCCGGCATCGAGCCCTGACAGCATGTCGTCGTCGGAGTCACGGCTGGTGACAAAGATCAGGCCGCATTGCTCGCCAAGCCGCAATTCACGCGCCAGCGCGATGCCGTCGGCATCCGGCAAGTTGATATCGAGCAGGACGATGTCGGGCCTGAGCGCAGCCAGCGCGGCGCGCAGCTCGGCGCCGGTCGCCACGCCATGCGCGACCATGCCCTCCTCCTTCAGGAACGAGGTCAGCATCAGCCGGATCTCCGGCGCGTCTTCAACCACGAGCACTGTCGACATTGGCTTCCTCGAATGCACCGCCGACCGCTGTGGATGCCGGCGCGCCTCGTCCGGCGCCTGGCCCGTTCAGCACGAGGCCGATCTGCCTGCGGAGCGCATCGACGGCTTGATCCCGATCCCGAAGTCCGGCCACGACGGTCCTTGCGGCGATCAGCGCATCATCGGCGCTCGCGGCAAGTTGAGGCATGCGCAGATTGGCCGCGCTTCCCTTGATGCGGTGGGCGATGCTCGCCAATTCCTTCGGCGTCAGGTCGTCCCGCGCCAGCGCACGGTCCAGCTCCAGCAGGCTGCCGGCAAACAACTCCTGAAATTCGTCGATGCGATCACGCCCGAAGACCTCCTCAAGCGTGAACAAATCGTCCGGCGGCTGCGGAGCGAGGAAAGCCTCGACCTTCCACACGACCTCGTCCGGAGACAGCGGCGCGGCAAGCACGAGGTCCGCACCTTCCTCCAACAGCCCCGCGCCTTCGCCCGGGATGGCGGCAACGATGATGAAGACGCGCCGGCCTCCGTCCGAGGCACGCGCGCGCAGCGCCCGTAGAAAGCCGGCCGGTGGAGCGACCGCGACGATCGCCGCGAATTCGCGGGCCGCAAGCATGGCGCCGGCCGCCTCGAACGAGCCGGCCGGAAAGACGCGAAACCCGAGATCCCGCAGCCGGCCATGCGTTGCCTTGCGTGCATCGCCCACCACCAGGACATCACCACCGACGGTCAGGACAGCGCCGGGGCCGGCGGCAGGCCATTGCCGGATCTGCAGCGCAGCCTCCACCGCACGATGCAGGGCTGAGACATCGATCGGTTTCGCAAGGTGTCCGTCCATGCCGGCAGAGCGACAGGCATCGACGTCTTCCGACATGACGTTTGCGGTCAGGGCAACGATGGGGACGCCGCTCAGCGGCAGCGGCAGCGCACGGATTCGCCGCGTGGCCTCCAGCCCGTCCACATCCGGCATCTGCACGTCCATGAGGACGGCATCAAAGCGCGCACTCCGGACCAGTTCGACCGCCTGCTCGCCCGTCCTCACGAGCGCAATCCGGTGACCTGCCCTCTCCAGAATCCCGCGAGCGACCTCCGCATTGATGTGCAGGTCCTCGACCAGCAGCAGGTTCAATGGCCTGACGGGCGGGGTCGGCGCGTCGATCACCTCGCGCGCAGCCGAGCCATCGTCCGCAGGCAGCGGCAATGAGAAGCGAAAGCGGCTGCCCTGCCCCGGCATACTCTCGACCTCGATCTCGCCCTTCATGCCTTCCACAAGCCGCTTGCAGATCGCAAGTCCGAGGCCGGTGCCGCCAAAACGCCGGCGAATCGAGGCGTCGCCCTGTTCGAACGACTGGAACAGATTTGCCTGCTGCTCGGGCGTGATGCCGATCCCCGTATCCGAAACACAAAAGACGACCCGTGCTTCGTCGTTGAGCGCGGATGTCGTCACCTCGACCCTGACGCCACCCCGACTCGTGAACTTCAGGGCATTGCCGATCAGGTTGAACAGAATCTGCCGCACCCGCGACTGATCGCCGAGCACCCATCGAGGCACCGCCGGCGAAGGCACGAGCTCCAGCGTCAGTCCCTTCTCGTGCGCACGCGGCGTCATCAGGTTGACGATCTCGCGCAGACTTTGCCTGATGTCGAACGGCGCGCGTTCGTAGATCTCGGCCTGCCGTTCGAGCTTGGAGATGTCGAGAATGTCGTCGAGGATCTTGAGGAGCCCCTCCGCCGACGACCTGATGGTCGAAACACGCCTGCGCTGGGTGAGCGGCAATGGATCGTCCAGCGCCAGTTGCGCCATGCCGAGGATTCCATTCATGGGCGTACGGATCTCGTGGCTCATGACCGCGAGGAAGTCGGCCTTGACGCTTGCGGCCGCCTCCGCCGCGTCCTTGGCCTCGCGCAAATCGAGATTGGTCTGCCGTTCGCGGGCAATGCGCAGATATTCCTCGCGCCGCAGCCGATTGAACTGCGTGCGGGACACGGCGCCGACGACATAGCCGACCAGCACGACCAGCACGATGATCGTCAGATCGAGCGGACTCTCCGGGTCCGGCCTCAGCACCGCCCAGAACAACAGGCTGACGGTGGGCGCATAGGCGCTCGTCAACGCAACCCAGCGAAACCGCCCGGGAAGGCACAGGTTGAGCGCGATGGCGATCAGCGGCAGCAATAGTCCGCCGTGACGGGTCAGGCTCGGATGGTTGAAGATCAGCGCATTGAGCGTGAAGAACGCAACCTGGTGCACATGCGTGATCGCGACGATGCGGGCATATTGTGTCGTCCGCAGCACGGCCAGCACGGCGGCCGCCGCCGCGAGCGCGATCAGCAGCCGAACCTCGACGAAGAACGCCAGCCGCGGGCCGGCCAGCATCAGGAAATCCAGCGGCAAGAATGACAGGCTCGCGGCCGTATCGGCGAGGATGCACAACAGGGCCATCGCGCGCGCCGACTGCCAGATGCTCGCGGAGAACGCCTCCTCCGTCTTGCCGTCGCGAAATTCGCCGCTCGTCCCAATCAGCCCGTGAAGGTCGAATTCTACCGCCGACATTCCGGCCGATCTCCTCGCTCGCATCTGCGCTTCATTTGCAGAAGTGCCGCGCTCTCGTCCAGAGCCAATGTCGGCAGTCGGCCAAACACGTTGCCTGAACGTCCATGGCTCTCGCCGCCCCCCACAACCATCAACCCGCGTTGATGGTCGATTTCATCCCGTTCGCCTACGAGACCCCCTCAGTCGATCCCGGACACGTCAGACGTCGCGTCGCTCGGATTTGCGGCCGCTGACGAGCCGTCCGCCCGATGCCGTCCCGCGTCGAGACCAGTCTTTGTGTCCGGACAGGTGGGAATGGGGTATGGCTTCCTTTTATCTCGGTCGCGTCGATCTGCGCGCTTCTTTCGAGCGCCTCAAGGCGGCGATCTCGGCGGCGGTAGACGACGTATCACGCGCGATTGCGCTGTTCGTTCTGGTCCAAGCGATCAGCGTCGGCTCGGCGCTTGCCGCAACCACCTGCGCCGACATCAATGCGGGCGCCTTCAACACCAGCGCTGACCATCAGTCAAACACCACGGTGTCGCTGACCGCCGGCGACGTCATCACGCTGAACTACACTTTCATCATCGACACGACCTTCTTCAACGGCATCGAGCTCGGTGTCGGCAACCACTTCGCCGATGGCTCCAACACGGCATCCAGCTCCCTGCATGTCACCGCGACCGTGACGGGCACGCAGACTTTCAGCTGGCGTTCGCTCAGCGAAGACCAATTGTCGCTGATCGATGTCACCGTCGCCTGCGCGGGCGTGGTCAGCCCCGGCCCCGTGGTGACCAGCGCCAGCCCGGCATCCGGACCGGTGGCCGGACAACAGACGACGATCGTCATCGGCCAGCGGCTCACCGGCGCTACGTCGGTCAAGTTCGGCGGCGTCGACGTGCTCGGATTCCAGGTGCTGAACGCGACGGAGATCTCCGTGGTGACTCCGCCGCATGCAGCCGGCCCGGTCGATGTCACCGTCACCACGCCGCTCGGCGCGGCCACGGGTACGGCCCTCTACCGCTATACGGCGATGCCCGATCCGAGCGCGGACCCGACCGTGAGGGCGATGGTCGACTTCCAGGTCCACACCGTGCAGGTGATGGGGCAGCAACAGATCGACAATGTGCAGGACCGGCTGACCGATCTGCACAATGACGACGTGCCCGTGTTCAGCAACAGGGCCTCCTTCGCGCAGCTCCCTGCGTCGCAGCGGCCATATGGCCCGCCGGCAACGTCGAATCCGCAGGACGCGAGGGCTCAACTGGCCGATCCGGCGCAGGCTCGGCACGAACCCGGCGATGGGCAGGCCGGGCCAGCGACGGTCGTCTCCGACTCATCGCTGCGCTACTGGACTGCAGGCTCGCTGCAGTTCGGCCGGGACACCACCTATGTCGATGCCAAATACAACGTGTTCTCCACAGGGCTGAGCGCCGGTGTCGACACCCGCCTCGCGCGCAACCTGAAGGTGGGCATCGCCGTCGGCTACGGCATCGATCACGCCACGGTCGGCAGCGACGGCTCGCGCATCGACGCCAGCACCTGGTCGACGCAGGTCTACGCTAGCTACCGCGCCGCGCCGCACTGGTTCATCGACGGCATCCTCGGCTATGCCGCGGGCACGCTCGGAAACTATCGCTACGACACCTCGGCACTGGCAATCGGCTCCGGAAATCGTGGAGCGAGCGACTTGTTCGGCTCGCTGGCGGTGATTCGTGAGTTCGAGCTCGATCGCTGGAAGATCGCCCCCTATGCGCGGCTCGATCTGCAATCGATCCGGCTCGGCGGCTATGCCGAGACCGGCGCGGGCATCTACAACCTCTCCTTCAACCGGACATCGGCCTTCGACTTGGCTGGGATGTTCGGGACCAAGCTCAGCCATGTGATGGACACTTCCGCGGGCACTCTCAAGTCAACCGTCGAGCTCGCCTATCGTCACGGCTTCAGCGGCGCCTACACCCAGATCGCCTCCTACATCGTCGATCCCACGACGACCTACGGCCTGTTTGGCGTCGCGGAGAAGCGTGATCACGCCCTCATCGGCGTCGGCTTCGAGCTGCAGGTGAACCGGTCGCTCGGCTTTGGCGTGCGGTTCGACGAGTTGATCGCGAACCAGGCGCGTAGCGAGCGCGGCCAGGCGCGTATCAAGCTCTCGTTCTGAGATAGCGCAGAAACACTTCAACCCAGATTTCGGAGACCAGACATGACCGTTGCAAGCAGATCAGCTCGAGCAAGGTTGGCCGCCCGGCCTCCAACCGGAAACGAAATGGGCTGGCTTTTGGCTGTTGCCGCCGCATTTCTCATCGTTCACATCGTCGCCTTGACGATCTCGGCGCGCGCCTCCGCAGACCAGGCAACCCCAGGACAATTGGCCATATCGGAGTTGTGCGACTAGCCGCCACAGCATCAACCCGCGTTGATGGTGGACTCGTTCCCCTTCGCCTAACACGGCTGACAGTCGATCCCAGACACGCAAGACGTCAGTCGCAAGGATTTTGCGGCCCTACCCATGGGCCGCGCGTCCCGATCAGTGCGGGTGCCCGCGCCGAGACAAGTCTTCGGCCGGGATCCGAACAGGTGGGACGGGGAATGATCTCTTTTAGCTTCGATATGATTGCGCGCCGCGTCCGGTTTCGGTTCGGACACACAAGCTTCGCTGCGCTGCTGGCGGTCTTTGCGCTCTTCGCCATCCACGGCACCGCCCATGCCCAGCGAACAGTGCCGAACGCCACGGTCGGAACGCCGTACTCCCAGTCCGTCACCGTCTACACGGACACGGTGTCGTGCAATCCTCAGAGCTGGGGCTTCAATAATTATCCCGGAATCACTTTCACGAATACTGTCGGTAGCCTCGGTTCGAAGACATGCACCTTCTCGCTGGACGGCACTCCGACCGCGGCGGGGACATTCACCGGCTCTTATTCTTTCCTGACCGTATCGGGAAACCACCCCTCGGACACGGCCGCGGGCGCGATTTTCATACTCTCCTATCAGCTCACGGTCGATAAAGCATCGCCGACGCTGTCCATCTCACCATCATCCTCGTCGGTGGCCTACGCAACCTCGCTTACGCTGACGGCGACCCTGAGCAGCAGCTACTCGCCGACCGGAACGATCACCTTCTACGACAACGGGACCTCGATCGGCACGACTGCCGTGTCGGGAACGACCGCGAGCGTGACGGTGAGCTCCCTCTCCGTCGGCTCGCACGCGATCACGGCGAGCTATAACGGCGATTCCAACAACAATACTTCGTCCGGCGCGACGACCGTGACGGTGACACAGGCCACCCCCTCGATAGCAGTCAACGCCTCCTCTACGCCCGCGAGCAACGGCGCGACGGTCGCACTGGTTGCAACAGTGACCGGCGTAAGTTCTCCGACCGGGACCGTGACCTTCTTCGAGGGCTCGACGCAGCTCGGCAGCGCCACGCTTTCGGGCGCGACCGCCATCCTGATGCTCTCCTCGTTTCCGCTGGGCTCGCACACGTTCACCGCGACCTACAACGGCGACACCAACAATGTGTCCGTGACGTCGACCGCGGCTGCGCTGTCGGTCGCCAGGGCAGCCACGACGATCTCGGTCTCGAGCTCGACGACGTCGCCGGCCGCGGCGCAATCGGTGAGCTTGACCGCGACGCTGTCGGGCGCGGCTTCGCCGACCGGCACCGTCACGTTCAAGGACGGCGCCACCGTTCTCGGCACCGCCGCGGTGTCGGGCGCGATCGCGACGCTCGCGACCCCGGCGCTGGCGATGGGCACGCATTCGATCATCGCCATCTATGCCGGCGACAGCAACAATGCCGGCGCGACGTCGAGCGCGATCACGCTGACGGTCGGACGGTCGGATCCCACCAGCAACTCCGCCGTACGCGGGATGATCGGCTCGCAAGTGTCGAGCGCGATCCTGTTCGGCCAGACCCAGATCGCCAACGTCTTCAGCCGCTTCGAAGCCTTGCACGACGAGGACGATGGCGACGCAGCCAGCTCCGCCGGCGGCCGCCGGGCGGCGCAGGGCAGCACGGCTGGCGGCAACACTGCATCGGCAGGCCGCATCGGCGACGACAGCCGAACCGCCAGCCTGCTCAACAGCCAGGCCAGCGCATCGCCTGCCCTCGGCTACGCCAGTGACCCGCCGATCCGGACCGGCCTCGCCGCGCAAAGCGACGCCGGCCGCGCCGTCAACCAGCTCGCCGGGATGCTGCCGCAGGCGGTCGAGTCCCTCAACAAGTCCAATCTGCTGCCGTTTCACGTCTGGGCCTCCGGCACGGTCGGCTTCGGCCGGCTGCGCAGTGACGACAGCATCGACAACCGCTTCACCTCTTCGGGCCTCACGCTCGGCTTCGACCGGCGCATCGTCGACGGACTGAAGGTCGGTGCCGCGGTTGGGCTCGGTCTTGAACACACCGATGTCGGCAACGACGGCTCGCGGATCGACGCGCGCAACTACGATGCGGCGGTCTATGCGAGCTGGCGCTTCCTGCCGCACACCTATCTCGACGTCGCCGGCGGCTACGGCTCACTGCGCTTCGACAACAAGCGTTGGTCGAACGACGGCAATGTCATGCTCACGGGCATACGCACCGGGCGCGACGTCTTCGGCACGGTCGGCGTAACCAACGTGTCCAAATGGGACAGTTGGAAGATCTCGTCCTATGGCCGTCTCGATATCGTCAGGGCCGCACTCGACGGCTATGGCGAGACGGGCTCGAGCATTTGGGCCCTGAGCTATGACAGGATGAACACCACCAGCGTCGCCAGCGTGATCGGCGGCCGCCTCGCCTACCCGATGCTGCAGAGCTGGGGCGTCCTGACGCCGATCGCCCGCGCGGAATGGCGGCATGGCTTCGACGGCGGCTATGTGCAGAGCCTGAATTACGTCGACCTTGTCGGCCTGGCCTCGGGCTACGCGCTCAGCGGCACCTCGACGGCCCGCGACACGCTGACCGGCGGCTTGGCGCTGCGCGCCGACGTCGGCAGCGCGCTCAGCCTCGATCTGGAATATCTGCTGACGAGCTCCGTCAGCGGAATCGAGAGCCAGAGGGTGCGCGGGGCGATGAAGTACGGCTTCTGATGCGAGGCGGCCGCGCCTGTTGGAGGCGCGTGCCGCTATGGCACCGCTGGCCCTGGATGGCGCGCCACGCTTGGTTGCGTTTGCATGCGCAACCAAGCCGGCCGGGACCGCCGAGCGCGCGGGATCAAGACCCGAGAAGGTGCGGGTTGACGACGCCGCTATCGAGGATAGCATAACACCCAGCCTGGCTTTCATGAAGGCCATCGACCGTGAAGGCTGGCGTATTGGGCTTCCACAAATATTGGGGAGAGCCGGAATGCCCGGTGGCGATTTGCGACACCACTGAGGCAACATCGAATACGCGAACATTAACGTTCGCTCGCAACAGGGCGTTCAGCGCGTCCAGATTCGAATTTCCCGTCCCGTTGGCTTGATCGAAAGTCGTCCATTGTCCGCTGACCGCCGACGCCGCGCAGGGAAGCGTCAACGTGGCAATCGACGACAGAGTTTTCGTGCTTGTTGTGGTCGGCGCGGTCCAGAAGTTCCAGATGGCCTGCTTGGTACCGAACACGTCCGAGGGCGTCCTCCCGCGGTCTGCAGAAATGATGTCAGCGCCACCGAGATCCTCAATGAGGTTCGTCGTATACGACTTGGCCACATGACTATACGCGTTGTAGGCATCTTGAACGCCGGTCAGATTGCCCATGAAATCATCCGCCCGCTGACCGGGGATGCCGAAGTTGATATAGGCGAATTCATTGCCAATGCTGCGCTCGACCTCCCCCTTGTTGTTCGACAGACCGTTGTAGGTGTCGCCGAGCCCGACAACCCGGCTATCGCCCCAGAGCGTGAATGATGGCTTTTGCGTCGGGCCCAGGATCGCGAGCGGCCGCGTGCTGATCCAGGGAATATATGCGGCCGCGGGATCTTGCTGGTCCCAATAGTTGAACAGACAGGTCTGCGTTTGATTGCCGCTGTCGCGTTGATACACAGGTTTGTCG
This sequence comes from Bradyrhizobium neotropicale, assembly GCF_001641695.1. Lineage (GTDB taxonomy): Bacteria > Pseudomonadota > Alphaproteobacteria > Rhizobiales > Xanthobacteraceae > Bradyrhizobium > Bradyrhizobium neotropicale. The sequence goes on along the minus strand of NZ_LSEF01000074.1, from coordinate 23,111 downwards.
ATGATGGCCGCGGGCGGATTGAAGATGTAGTTGGTTTCGCCCAATCCGTTGCTGATCGTTCGATTGCTGAACGGGCCCGGCTGACCATTGACGTCGAGCGCAGCCAGATTGCTCGTGAGATCGTGAAACAACAACCCCGGCAACGTGCTGCTTGGCGCCGGCGCCTCCGCCGATTGCCACAGCCGCACCCAGAACATCGCATTGTCGGGAATCGGTGTCGGCAGCACCAGCTCGTCCGACACGCTCCAGAGCCCATTGGGCGTCGCCACGAATGTGCCGTCCGAGGTAGCGGGGGTCGATTCCGTCCACAGTACGGTGTTGAGGCTGTTGATAGGATATTCGACCCGCGCAGCCCAGGTCCGGGGAGCGCCAGTCCCGGCAAAGACCGCGAAGTTTGGCACCACAATTCGAATCCTCGAGAGAGGGGCACCCGATCGGTTGAAATGAGCCGATCTGTGCGCGGAGGATTGCAAGGTGTTGTTGTAGCTGTAGAGCGTCGTCGGGACCTGGCAGCTGGTCGCAACCTGACCAATCCCGGTCAGGTAAGTCGGATCGGCGTAGCAGGCGGCGCTACTGCTCGTTGAGGCGAGGCTCACTGACGGAATGGTCACCGCACCTGCCTTCAAAAGATCACGTCGCGAAACGGGCATTCTCAACCGCCTTTGCTTGCTCATGGGACGCCGCCCCGAAGGAGAGCGGTGGGCGATATGTAACGCTAGATTGTTATGTTATGATATCAATCAAGTTACACCGAGGTCGCGCGAGTCGGCGGGGGCTGCAAAAAGTAGGGCGAAACCCCGAATAACTTCCGATCGGGCAACGATGTTGCCGTCGCGACTTAACATACCGAACGTGAGCTGCATTAAACTGTCGCATTTCGCGTGATAGAGATGCCGCTCAAACGACGGGGATGCTGCGCGTGAACAGGCTGTCCAGGGACATCATCAAATCGACCTTCCTGAAGGTGCATCAGGTGGCGCTGGGCGGTGGCATCGTGGTGCTGCCGAACCATTATTACACGCCGATTGCCGACGTCCGCGAGTTGACGCGCACCAGGGATAAATGGGCGAAGCGCTCGCCGATGACCGGCATCGACGCCGATCTCGGACGGCAGATCGCGCGGCTGCAGGACATCGTCAAACCGTTCGAGCCCGAATACCGTGGCAACAGCACCTACAAGGAGGGTGCCGCCCGGGGCTTTGGACCAGGCTTCGGCTATGTCGAGGCACAGGCCCTGCATGGCGTGCTGCGCTGGCTCAAGCCCAAGCGCGTGATCGAGGTCGGGTCAGGCGTGTCGACGCATTGCGCCACGAAGGCGCTGGCGCTGAATGCGTCGGAGGGGCACCCCGGCAAGCATACCTGCATCGAGCCCTATCCCAGCGACTATCTGAAGAGCTCGCCCGGGATCGAGCTCGTGATCAGCAAGGTGGAGGAGCTTGACCCCGCCGCGTTCGACCAGCTCGGTGACGGCGATCTCTTGTTCATCGACACGTCGCACGCGGTGCGGCCTGTGGGCGACGTCGCCCATCTCTATCTCGAGGTTCTTCCCCGCATCAAGCCGGGCTGCGTGATCCACATCCACGACATCTATTTCCCCTATTCGTTCCAGCGCGATCTTCTGGACGGATTGTTTCAGGGCGCCGAGACGACCGTGCTCCAGGCCTTGCTGACCAACAATGACCGGCTGGAGATCCTGTTCTGCCTCAGCATGCTTCACTACGATGCGCAGGACGTGATGAAGGACGTCTTTCCGGAATATTCGCCGATCCCCGACGTCAACGGGCTGAACGTGCCCAACACGACCGGTCACTTCCCCTCGTCGATCTATCTGCGCGTGTGCGGATAAGTGCTGCCGCAAGGGCGACGACGTCTTGCGGGGAATCGCCTGCGCAGGCCACGCGTGAAAGGACTCCCGACCGCTACTCTCCGCCATCCGCGCCGCGAAATCCCGTCGCCAGCACGTAGCGCTCGGAGGAATCCTGCCGACTCGCAGCAGGCTTGACATGGCGCACCGTGGCGAAGTCGCGCTTGAGCTGGGCGAGCAGCTCGGCGTCGGCACCGCTCTGGAACGTCTTCGCCAGGAACGTGCCGCCGGGTTTGAGCACATCGCAGGCAAAGGCGGCTGCGGTCTCGACCAGACCGACGATGCGGAGCTGGTCGGTTTTGCGATGACCGGTGGTATTGGCGGCCATGTCTGACATCACGACGTCGGCACCGCCCCCCAGCATCGCGGTGAGCTTGTCCGGCGCGTCATTGTCCATGAAGTCGAGCTGCGCGAAGTCGACGCCGGGGATTTCCGGCATCTCCAAGAGATCGATCGCGACCACCTTGCCCTTGCCGTCCACGGAGCCGACGCGCTTGGCGGCGATCTGGCTCCAGCCGCCGGGCGCGGCACCGAGATCGACCACGGCCATGCCGGGCTTCAGCAGACGAAACTTGTCGTCCATCTCGAGCAGCTTGAATGCCGCGCGGGAGCGATAACCTTGCGCCTTCGCCTTGGCGACGTAGGGATCGTTGAGCTGCCGCTCCAGCCAGAGCTTTGACGACAATTTGCGCTTGCCGCCGGTCTTGACCTGAACGTGCAAGCGGCCGGTGGTGTCCTTGGCCATCTCTCACCAGCTCCTGAGCGCGCCGTCCTCGCGCATCATCTCGACCAGCATGCCTTCGCGCAGGCCGCGGTCGGCGACACGCAGGCGCGGCAGCGGAAAGGCACGGCGGATGGCGTCGAGAATGGCGCAGCCCGCGAGCACGAGATCGGCGCGCTCGATGCTGATGCAATTGTTGCCGGCGCGCTCCTCATAGCTCATGCCGAGCAGCTTGCTGATGGTCGCGGTGATGTCGGCATCGTTCATCCAGATGCTGTCGATGCGGCGGCGATCGTAGCGCGGCAGGTTGAGATGGATGCCGGCGAGCGTCGTCACGGTGCCGGAGGTGCCGAGCAGATGCATGTCGGCAAGATCACGGCCATGCTCTTCCGCGAACGGCGCGACATGGTTCGCGACCTCCTGCTCCATCGCAGCATAGATGTCGGGCGTCACGTCGCGGCCGCCGAACTGCTCGGCCAGCGTCACCACGCCGAGCGGAATCGACATCCAGGCTTTGATGCGCGGCTGCGGGTTTTCGTCGGCCGGGTCGCGCTCGATCCGCACGAGCTCGGTCGAGCCGCCGCCGATATCGAACAGGATCGCGCCGCGCCCCCTGGGGTCGACCAGCGGCGAGCAGCCGAGCACGGCCAGCGCCGCCTCGGTCTCGCGGTCGATCACCTCGAGCTGGATGCCGGTTTCGGCCGCGACGCGACTGCGAAATCCTTCCGCGTTCGAGGCCGCCCGGCACGCTTCGGTGGCGATCAGCCGAAGCCGCCTCGCCTTGCGCAGGTTGATCTTGTCGCGGCAAATGCTGAGCGCCGCAATGGCGCGCTCGATCGCCGCCTCGCTGATGCAGCCGGTCGCCGAGACGCCCTCGCCGAGCCGGATGATGCGCGAGAAGGAATCGACCACGCGAAAGCCGTCGTCGGTCGGACAGGCGATCAGGAGCCTGCAATTGTTGGTGCCGAGGTCGAGCGCCGCATAGACGCCGGTTCCCGGGACCGGCGCGGGGACGGCCGAGCCGGCGGCAAGCGCCACCGTCGCCATCGCCCCCTCCAGGCCCCCGTGCGGCGCATGGCCGTTCCGGAGCCGCGTGTGGTCATTCATACAAACGTCTTTCCGCGACCCGCTGGGCCAATCTGGAATTGCTTTTTCGCCTGAAACTTTAGCAGCGCGCGAGGCCTGCGCAACAACGCATCACATAGGACCATGCCTATTCGTGCGTTGTCGTGAACGGGGCCGTGGGTTATCTGAACGGGGTCGGTCCTTCAAGCGCCCGCGAAACCCGCGCAAATGCCGGCTTTTCAGGACATTTCCATGCAAGAACACACCAAATCGTCCTCGCTCGAAAACGCTATTGCACTGCAAAAATACGGCGTCGGACAGCCGGTCAGGCGCAAGGAGGACGACACGCTGGTGCGCGGCAAGGGCCGCTACACCGACGATTTCAACCTGCCCGGCCAGGCCTACGCCGTGATCGTTCGCTCGACCCATGCCCATGGCGTGATCCGCGGCATCGGCACCGACGCCGCCAGGGCGATGCCCGGCGTGCTGGGGGTGTGGACGGGAACGGACCTCGACGCCGCCGGCTACGGTCCCTTCACCTGCGGCCTGCCGCTGAAGAGCCGTGACGGTTCGCCCCTGCTCCAGACCAACCGCCAGCCGCTCGCGACCGACAAGGTCCGCTTCGTCGGCGACCCCGTCGCCTTCGTCGTGGCGGAGACGCTGGCGCAGGCGCGCGACGCCGCCGAGGCGGTTGAGGTCGACGTCGAGCCGCTGCCGGCGGTGACCGATCCCGAGGAAGCCGCCAAGTCCGATGCACCGCAGCTCTACGACCATATCCCGAATAACGTCGCGCTCGACTACCACTATGGCGATGTGGAGAAGGTCAACGCCGCCTTTGCCGGCGCCGCCCATGTGACCAGGCTCGACATCGAGAACACCCGGGTCGCCGTGGTCTCGATGGAGCCGCGTGTGGGGCTTGCCTCCTACGACAAGAAGACCGAGCGCTACACCATCCAGGTGCCGACGCAGGGCGTCGCGGGCAACCGCGCCAACCTCGCCAAGAACCTGAAGGTGCCGAACGAGAAGGTGCGCATCCTCACCGCCAATGTCGGCGGCTCCTTCGGCATGAAGAACATCAACTATCCCGAATACATGTGCATCCTGTACGCGGCCAAGGCGCTGGGACGTCCGGTGAAGTGGCTCGACGAGCGTTCGACCAGCTTCCTCTCCGACAGCCACGGCCGCGCGCAGAAGATCCACGCCGAACTCGCGCTCGATGCCGAGGGCCACTTCCTTGCGGCAAAACTCTCGGGCTACGGCAATCTCGGCGCCTACATCACCGGCGTCGCACCCGGCCCGCTCTCGCTCAACACCGGCAAGAACTTCTCCAGCGTCTATCGCACGCCGCTGATGGCGGTCGACATCAAGACCGTGCTCACCAACACCACGCTGATGGGCGCCTATCGCGGCGCCGGCCGGCCCGAGGCGAACTACTACATGGAGCGCCTGATCGACCGCGCCGCCGACGAGATGGGCATCAACCGGCTGACGCTGCGCAAGCGCAACTTCATCAAGCCGAACCAGATGCCGTTCCCGGCCTCCTCCGGCGTCACCTATGACAGCGGCGACTTCCAGTCGGTGTTCAACAAGGCGCTCGAGATCTCCGACCACGAGAACTTCGCCAAGCGCAAGAAGGAGAGCAGGAAGGCCGGCAAGCTGCGCGGCATCGCGGTCGGCTCCTATCTCGAGGTCACCGCGCCGCCGAGCGTCGAGCTCGGCAAGATCGTGTTCGATCCCGACGGTACGGTGCAGCTCATCACCGGCACGCTCGACTACGGCCAGGGCCACGCCACGCCGTTTGCGCAGGTGCTGTGCGCGCAGCTCGGCATCCCCTTCGAGAGCGTCAAGCTGGTGCAGGGCGACAGCGACATCGTCCACACCGGCAATGGCACCGGCGGTTCGCGCTCGATCACGGCGAGCGGCATGGCGATCGTTGGGGCCTCCAAGATCGTCATAGAGAAGGGCAAGCGCGCCGCGGCGCATATGCTGGAGGCCTCCGAAGCCGACATCGAATTCGCCGACGGCAGCTTCACCATCGCCGGCACCGATCGCAGCATCGATATCATGGAGCTCGCCAGGCGCCTGCATGACGGCAAGGTGCCGGAGGGCGTGCCTGACTCGCTCGACGTCGATCACACCAGCGACGTTGTGCCGTCGGCCTTCCCGAACGGCTGCCACGTCGCCGAGGTCGAGATCGATCCTGATACCGGAGTGGTGCAGATCGTGCGCTACAGCGCGGTGAACGATTTCGGCACGGTGATCAATCCGATGCTGGTCGCCGGCCAGCTCCATGGCGGCGTCGTCCAGGGCATCGGCCAGGCGCTGATGGAGCAGATCCGCTACGACGAGAGCGGTCAGCCGATCACGGGCTCGCTGATGGACTACGCGCTGCCGCGCGCCGAGGACGTTCCGAACATGACGATCGGCGATCACCCGGTGCCCGCCACCACCAACCCGCTCGGCAGCAAGGGCTGCGGCGAAGCCGGCTGCGCCGGCAGCATGTCGACCGTGGTGAACGCGGTGGTCGATGCGCTCTCAGAGTACGGCATCAAGCACATCGACATGCCGCTGACGCCCGAGCGCGTCTGGCGCGCGATCCAGGACGCGAAGGGGGCGGCGTAAGAGACGCGCTTCCGCCTCCGCAATCATCAGTGTCATCGCCCGCGAAAGCGGGCGATCCAGTATTCCAGAGGCAGCGCGTGGATACGGAGAAGCCGCGGCGTACTGGATGCCCCGGTCAAGCCGGGGCATGACACCGTGTTTGAAGTGGCAGGCTTGCCTTCTTCCCGCTTACGCCGCCGCCTGCTCGCGCGGCTGGTAGATCGCGGTGTGCTGGCAATGCGCCAGCGGCGTCGTGCCGTTGGCGACGACCAGCGCGTCGAGCTCGACGAAGCGGTGGCCCTTCTTCTCGTAGTTCGCGGTGACCTTCGCCCGCGCGGTGATCTCGTCTCCGGAGCGCACCGCCGACAAGAGCTGCATGCGGCTGCCGACATGGATCCACGGCCCCAGAATCGTGTTGTCGACCAGCACGCGGTTCATGACGCGCTGGATCAACCCGGGATGGCCGAGCCCCTCGCGCGCGAAGATCGGATCGGCTTCCCGGATGTCGGCGAGATAGTCAGTGGCGTCCTGCCCGGCCCAGCGGCGCGGCACCGTCCCGAGCCATTTGCCGGTCTCAAAAGTCGAAAGGGCAACAGGCTTGCGCTCGGCTACAGCCGGGACCGCGACATAATCGTCCAAGATAGCCATGGGCGCGGCCGCCGGGAGCGAAGCGGTCCCCGTCGCGCAGAGCTCAGTGCGGCTGAACACCTCGATCGTGAGTAGCTCATTGTGCTCGGTGGCATCGACATCGGCGGCCTCACCGTCATAGACCGGCTTGATGAAGCGCGCCTCGACCAGCCCCCTCGAAAGGAATTCGCGGCCCCAGCGGGCGATCGGCACGTGCATCATGTAGGCGAAGACGTCCACGCCGGGCACGAGCCCGCCGGAGAAGCCGAAGCGGCGCGCCACCGTGTCGTCGTGCATCTTGTTCTCGGATTGCTTGGCCGTGTTGTAGGCCTGCACGCGATAGGTTTCGAGCCGGTTCGGCATGGGTGCGCTTTCCCTAGGTTCTTGCCCTGAATTCTTGTTGTTTCGGCATGATCGTAGGGCCTGAGGAACCGGGGTCAATCCCCTCGCCTTTGCGGCCCGAATGGGGTACCACGCGGCCGATGACGAACCCTCCCGGCACCACCCGCATCTATGTCGACGCCGACGCCTGTCCGGTGAAGGACGAGATCTATCGCGTCGCGCTCCGGCACGGCGTGCCGGTGAGCGTGGTCGCCGGCAATTTCATCCGCGTGCCGCAGGATCCGTTGATCGAGCGCGTCGCGGCAGGCGCCGGCATGGACGCCGCCGACGACTGGATCGCGGAGCGCGCGGGCCCCGGCGATGTCGTCGTAACCGCCGACATTCCGCTGGCCAGCCGCTGCGTGAAGGCGGGCGCCGACGTCATCGCGCCGAACGGCAAGCCGTTCACGGAAGAATCGATCGGCATGACCCTCGCGGTCCGCAACCTGATGACGGACCTGCGCTCGGCAGGCGAAGTCACCGGTGGCCCACGATCGTTCGCGCCGCGCGACCGCTCCGCCTTTCTCTCGGCGCTCGACCAGACGCTGCGCCGGATCCAGCGTCGCCGCGCCGACCAGGCCATAGCGAGTCAGGGCTGACCATGGCGCCACCGCTGATCCAACTGAAGGACGTCAGGCTGACCTTTGGCGGCACGCCGCTCCTGAGCGGCGTCGAGCTCAATGTGGCGCCAGGCGAGCGCGTCTGCCTGATCGGCCGCAACGGCTCGGGCAAGTCGACGCTGCTGAAGATTGCGGCTGGCCTCGTCGAGCCCGACGGCGGCACGCGCTTCGTGCAGCCGGGCGCGACGGTTCGCTACCTGCCGCAGGAGCCGGATTTTGGCGACCACAAGACCACGCTTGCTTACGTCGAGGCCGGGCTCGCGCCCGGCGACGACCATCACCAGGCCCGCTATCTGCTGGAGCAGCTTGGGCTGACCGGCGAGGAGAACCCCGTAAACCTCTCCGGCGGCGAAGCGCGCCGCGCGGCGCTTGCGCGGGTGCTGGCCCCCTCGCCCGACATTCTGCTTCTGGACGAGCCGACCAACCATCTCGACCTCACCACGATCGAATGGCTGGAAAAGGAGCTCGACAGCCGGCGCAGCGCGCTGGTGCTGATCAGCCACGACCGTCGCTTCCTCACCAATCTCTCGCGCTCCACGGCCTGGCTCGACCGCGGCCGGATCAAGCAGATCGATCGCGGCTTTGCGTCGTTCGAGAGCTGGCGTGACGAGGTGCTGGCGGAAGAGGAGCGCGACCAGCACAAGCTCGACCGCAAGATCGTCGACGAGGAGCATTGGCTGCGCCACGGCGTCTCCGGCCGCCGCAAGCGCAACGTCAAGCGCCTCGCCAATCTCCACGCGCTGCGCGATCAGCGGCGCAACTATCGCGGCACGGCCGGCAGCGCCAATCTCGCGGCGGCGGAAGCAGAGCAATCCGGCAAGCTGGTGATCGAGGCCAAGGGCGTCACCAAGGCCTATGGCGAGCGCCCGATCGTCGAGAATTTCTCAACGCGTATCCAGCGCGGCGACCGGCTCGGCATCATCGGGCCGAACGGCGCCGGCAAGACCACGCTGGTCAATCTGCTCACCGGCGGCACCGAGCCCGACTCCGGCACCGTACGGTTAGGCGCCAATCTGGAGATGGCGACCCTCGACCAGCACCGCGAAAGCCTCGATCCCAAGTCGACGCTGGCGGAGGCCCTGACCGGCGGCCGCGGCGACCACGTCATGGTCGGCGGCAAGCCGAAGCACGTCGTCGGCTACATGAAGGACTTTCTGTTCGCGCAGGAACAGCGCGGCACACCGCTCGAGGTACTCTCCGGCGGCGAGCGCGGCCGGCTGATGCTGGCGCGCGCCCTGGCAAAGCCGTCGAACCTCTTGGTGCTGGACGAGCCGACCAACGACCTCGATCTCGAAACGCTCGACGTGCTGGAAGAGATGCTCGGCGACTACGAAGGCACGGTGATCCTGATCAGCCACGACCGCGATTTCCTCGATCGCGTCGTCACCTCCGTGATCGCGCCCGAGGGCAACGGCAAATGGATCGAATATGCCGGCGGCTACAGCGACATGCTGGGGCAGCGTGGCGCCGACCTGAAGCGCGAGACGGCGAAGGCCCAGCCGGTTGCGGAGAAGAAGGAGGAGCGGCCCGCCGCTCCGGCGTCCGCACCAAAACGGCGGCTGAGCTTCAATGAGAAGCACGCGCTCGAAACGCTGCCCAAGAAGATCGACACGCTTCACGCCGATATTGCAAAACTGCAGCGCGTGCTGGACGATCCCAACCTCTACGCCAAGGATCGCAAGAAATTCGACGATACCTCCACCGCCATCGCCAAGGCGCATGAGGAACTTTCCGCTGCGGAAGAACGCTGGCTTGAACTGGAAATGCTCCGCGAAGAAATAGAGCAGGCTTAGGTCGCAAAATTTGTAGGATGGGTAGAGCGCAGCCAAACCCATCGCACAACGGGATTGGTTCTGATGGGTTCCGCTTCGCTCTACCCATCCTACGGGACCGAAAACAGAGAGATCAGATGACCACTCCCCTCGCCGCCAAGATCGCCCGTGAATATGGCACGCCCTGTGCCGTCATCGACATGGACAAGGTCGAGCGCAACATCGCGCGCATTCAAAAAGCTTGCGACGACGCCGGCGTTGCCAACCGGCCGCACATCAAGACGCACAAGAACCCGACACTCGCGAAGATGCAGATCGCGGCCGGCGCCAAGGGCATCACCTGCCAGAAGCTCGGCGAGGCCGAGATCATGGCCAATGCCGGCATCGACAACATCCTGATCAGCTACAATCTGCTGGGCGAGGAGAAAATAGCGCGGCTGGGCGCGCTGCTGGCAAAAGCCAATATGACCGTGGCCGCCGACAATTCGACGGTCATCGCCGGCCTGCCCAAGGCTGCCGCCGCCTCGGGCCGGCCGCTATCGGTGGTGGTGGAATGTGATACGGGGCGCAAGCGCGCCGGCGTCGAGACGCCGGCCGAGGCGATCGCACTCGCGCGCGAGATCGCGGCGTCCAAGGGCCTGCAATTTGCGGGCTTCATGCTCTACCCGACCGAGACCGGCTGGGCCGAGGCACAGAAATTCTACGACGAGGCACTGGCCGGCGTGCGCGCGCACGGGCTGGACGCCACGATCGTGTCGACCGGCGGCACGCCGAATCTCGTCAATCTCGGCAAGCTCAAGGGCGGCACCGAGCACCGCTTCGGCACCTACATCTACAACGACCGCATGCAGGTCGCGGCCGGCTCCGCCACCTGGGACGACTGCGCGCTGCACATCTATTCGACGGTCGTCAGCCGCGCCGCGCCCGAGCGCGGCATCCTCGACGCCGGCTCGAAGACGCTCACCACCGACACCGGCGGCCTCGACGGCCACGGCCTGATCCTGGAACACCCCGAAGCCAAGATCGCACGCTTCGCCGAGGAGCACGGCTTCCTCGACCTCTCCCGCAGCAACACCCGCCCCAATGTCGGCGACGTCGTGCGCATCGTGCCCAATCACGTCTGCGTCGTCGTCAACATGATGGACGAGGTGGTGATGGTCCGCGGCGAGGAGATCATCGGCGCGCTGCCGGTGGCCGCAAGAGGCAAGCTGCGGTAAAGCGACGTCGCCTCCGCGATCGTCATTGCGAGCGCAGCGAAGCAATCCAGAGTGTCACCGCGGAAAGATTCCTGGATTGCTTCGCTGCGCTCGCAATGATGGTGTTTAGCGAGCTAGCCATCTCAAGACGCCCGTGCCTGCGGTAACACCCGTCGCAAACGCGGCCTGAAGCAGATAGCCGCCCGTGGGTGCTTCCCAGTCCAGCATCTCGCCGGCAGCGAACACGCCGGGCAACTTGCCGATCATGTAATCGGCATCGAGCTCGTCGAGAGCGATGCCGCCGGCGCTGGAGACCGCACGCGCGATCGGCGCAACACCGGTGAGCCTGATCGGCACGGCCTTGATGAGCTCTGCCATTCGTTCGGGCGGCATTGCCGATAGCGACTGGCCAGCGCTGATCGTCGCCTCCTGGAGCAGTCCGACCGCAACGGGCGAAAGCTGCGCTGCCTTGCGCAAGAAGTTGGAGAACGACTGCTTGCCGCGTGGCGCAGACAAGCGCTTGGCGAGCTCGGCCCGGTCGACGTCGGGCCGCAAGGCGATCTTCAGGATCGTCTCGCCCTTCGCTGCGATCACTTCGCGTAATTCGGCGGACAGCGCGTAGATCGCGCCGCCCTCGATGCCCGCGCGCGTGATGATGGCCTCACCACGCACGCCATGCGGGCCGAAGCTCAGTGCGATGCCCTTGAGCGGCTGGCCTTCGAACCGCGTACGGAAGACGTCCGACCAGGCGATCGTGAAGCCGCAATTCGCGGGCCGCAGCGGCGCGATCGCAACACCCTTGCCGGTGAGGATTGTCGTCCAGCCGCCGTCGGAGCCCAAGCGCGGCCAGCTTGCGCCGCCGAGTGCGAGCACCGTGGCGTCGGCGGCAACAGCGGACGTGCCGCCGGGTGTTTGAAACAGCAACCGCCCCTCGTCATCCCAGCCGGTCCAGCGCTGGCGAAAGGCAAAGCGCACGCCGGCGGCATCGAGCCGGCGCAGCCAGGCGCGCAGCAAAGGCGAAGCCTTGAACGCCTTCGGAAAGACGCGGCCGCTGGAACCGATGAAGGTCGGTTCGCCCAGCGCCTCGCACCAGGCGCGCAGCGCCTCCGGCGGGAACGCTTCGATCGCAGCTTGCAGCCTCAGTGCCGCCTCGCGGTAGCGCGCGATGAACTGCGGCAGCGCCTCGCTATGGGTGAGGTTGAGCCCGCCACGGCCGGCCATCAGGAACTTGCGGCCCGCAGACGGCATCGCGTCGTACACGGTGACACGGGCGCCGCCCTGCGCCAGCACCTCCGCCGCCATCAGCCCGGCGGGACCGGCGCCGATGATCGCGACGTGGTTTTCAGTTGAGGCCATGGCGGGAGTTTAGGCCAGATTCTCGCCCAACAAAGAGGCTCGTCATTCCGGGGGTCGCCCGTTTGGGCGCGAGCCCGGAATACATTGGGCGACGGATTTTGCGGCTGGATTGATTCCGGGTTCGCCCTGCGGGCGCCCGGAATGACGGTGGTTAGAGCTTGATTCCAGCACGGGCCGCGGCCTGCGCGACGTACTTCTGCGTCTGCTCGAACGCGCCGGTGAGCGCCTTGGCCTTCGACATGTCGCTGATCTCGGCGAAATGCGCGGCGATGGCGTCCGGCGTCCATTCGGCCTCCGGCAGGTTGATCCCCTCGCTCTCCATGATCTTGATCACCGCGAAGGAGCCGGCGCCGGCGCCCATGATGGTGCGGGTGGGTGCGTCCTCGCTGAGGAGATATTCGACCGCGGGCGTGATCGCGTTCGGCTTCATCAATTGCAGCGCCTGCGGCGGCAACAGCTCCTCGGTCATGCGGGTGGCCGCCGTCGGCGAGATGATGTTGACGCGGATGTCGCTCTTGCGGCCCTCCTCGGCCAGCACGTTCATCAGTCCGACCATGCCGGACTTCGCCGCACCGTAATTGGCCTGGCCGAAATTGCCGTAGAGGCCGGAGGACGAGGTGGTCAGCACGATGCGGCCGTAGTTGCGGTCGCGCATGCCGGCCCAGGCCGCCTTGCAGCAGTAGAAGGTGCCGACGAGATGCACGTCGAGCACCTTCTGGAAATCGGCGGCCTCCATCTTGCCGAACGACTTGTCGCGCAGGATGCCCGCATTGGCGCACATGAGGTCGACGCTGCCCCATTCCTTGGTGGCGCGCTCGACCATGGCGGTGACCTGCTCGAAATTCGAGACGTCGGCGCCGTCGGCCATCGCGATGCCGCCGGCTTTGCGGATCTCCTCGACTACGGCTTCCGCCGGCGAGAGCGAACCACCGGTGCCGTCGCGCGCGCCGCCGAAATCGTTGACCACGACCTTGGCGCCGCGGCTCGCCAGCCCCAGCGCATGCGCCCGCCCCAGACCATTGCCCGCGCCGGTGACGATGGCGACGCGTCCATCAAACCTGATTGCCATGAGTGCAGTTCCTGTTCTGTCTTCCTCGCGTTCCGCGAGGCACCCTCCAGGGAGAGGGTCCGAGCGCACCGATTTGGAGAGCTTTTGAGCAGCGATGGATTGCCGGGTCAAGCCCGGCAATGACGGGCAGCGTCAGGCGAAATAGATCAGCCCCAGCCACTCGGCGACCAGCGCCGGCTTGTCCTCGCCTTCGATCTCCACCGTGACATTGGTGCGCGACTGCAATTCGTTGGGCTTCCGCAGCTTGGCCTCGGCCAGCACGAAACGGCCGCGGACGCGCCTGCCCGAACGCACGGGCGAGATGAAGCGCAGCTTATCGAAACCGTAATTCACGCCCATCGTGGTACCGGCGATGACCGGCATCACCTCGTAGGACATGATCGACATCAGCGACATCGTCAGGAAGCCATGCGCGATCGTCGTGCCGAACGCCGTTTCCTTCTTCGCGCGCTCGGGATCGACATGGATGAACTGGTGATCCTCGATCACGTCGGCATAGGTGTCGATGCGGGGCTGGTCGATCAGGTGCCATGACGACACGCCGACCTCCTTGCCGACCAGGGCCTGATAGGCCTCGAGGGAGATCGGCGGCTTCTTCCAGACTTCGTTCATTAGTAACTCCAACCTCTGTCATTCCGGGGCGCGCGGCGCGCGAGTCCGGAATCCATTTAGCAACAGGCTCTGCGGGACGATGGATTCCGGGCTCGATGCTCCGGGCCGCGCTTGCGCGGTCCCGTCGCATCGCCCCGGAATGACGAGCGCGCAGACATCCAGACCTGATTCAATTAGGTCTCACCCCTGCTTTTCGGCAGCTCCGGAAAGTCCTCTTCCCGGAATTCGCGACCGCGCAAGGGATCGGCGCGATCGTCGTCGCGTTCGAGCCGGCGTAGCTGCACGCGGCGAATTTTGCCAGAGATCGTCTTCGGCAGCTCGGTGACGATCTCGATGCGGCGGATGCGCTTGAACGGCGCGAGGCGCGTGTGCAGGTGCTTGAAGATCGACAGCGCCGTCTCCGGCGTCCGCTCCGCGCCCGAGGTCAGCAGCACGAAGGCCTTGGGAATCGCGAGCCGGATCGGGTCCGGGCTTGGCACCACGGCGGCCTCCGCGACCAGATCGTGCTCCAGCAGCACGCTTTCCAGCTCGAACGGACTGATGCGGTAATCCGAGGATTTGAAGACATCGTCCGAGCGGCCGACGAAGGTGAGATAGCCCTCCTCGTCCGCGAACACGACGTCGCCGCTGCGATAGAGCGCGCCTTCCGCGCCCGACAATTTGCCGTCGTCGCCCTGATAGCCCTGCATCAGGCCGGCCGGACGGTCCGCGCCGAGCAGCAGCGTGACTTCGCCTTCCTTCGCCGGATGGCCGTCGGCGTCGCTGACCTGCACCCGATAGCCGGGTAGCGGCCGGCCCATCGAGCCGACCTTCACTTTCTGGCCCGGCGAATTGCCGGCAAGTGCGGTCGTCTCGGTCTGGCCGTAGCCGTCGCGGATGGTGAGGCCCCAGGCTGTCTGCACCTGATCGATCACCTCGGGATTGAGCGGCTCGCCGGCGCCGCAGACCTCGCGCAAGGCGACTTTGAAGGATGCAAGGTCCTCCTGGATGAACAGCCGCCATACCGTCGGCGGCGCGCACAGCGTGGTGACGCCGCAGCGGCCGATGGTGGCGAGCAGGTTTTTCGCATCGAAGCGCGGTTGGTTGACCACGAACACGGTGGCGCCCGCATTCCAGGGCGCGAAGAAGCAGCTCCAGGCATGCTTGGCCCAGCCGGGCGAAGAAATGTTGAGATGGACGTCGCCGGGCTTCAGCCCGATCCAATACATCGTCGAGAGATGGCCGACGGGATAGCTGCGCTGGCTGTGCCGCACGAGCTTTGGCTTCGCCGTCGTGCCCGAGGTGAAATAGAGCAGCATCGGGTCATCGGCGTTGGTTGACCCGTCCGGCGCAAAACTCTCCGACGCCGTTGCCGCATCTTCGTACGAAAGCCAGCCATCGGCGGCCGTACCGACCACGATGCGGACGAGGCCTTCGGCGCCGAGCCCAGCAAACTTCGCGACCTGGTCTTGGGCTGCGATCACCGCCCTCGCCTTGCCGCGGTCGAGCCGGTCGCGCAGTTCATCGGCAGTGAGCAGCGTCGTGGCGGGGATCACGACCACGCCGAGCTTGATGGCCGCGAGCATGGTCTCCCAGAGCGGAACCACATTACCGAGCAGCAGCAGGAGATGATCGCCGCGCTTCAGGCCCTGCGCGCGGAGGAAATTCGCGACCCGGTTGGAGCGGCGCGAGAGCGTTCCGAAGGAAAGCTTCGTCTCGCGCTCTTGCGCGGCATCGACAATCCAGAGCGCGGGCCGGTCCTTGCTTTCCGCATTTGCCGCCAGCTCGGCGTCGAACCAGTCGAGCGCCCAGTTGAAGGGAACCGGATCGGGCCAGCGGAAACCTTTGACCGCAGTCTCGTAGTCCGTACGGTTATGAAGCAGAAACGCGCGCGCTTCCTGAAATGTCGTCATGTTCCGGGCCCGTCGAATTGACCTTCGAGCGTAGCCCGAAAGCCTCGCTATTTTCCAGCGAGGCTACGAACGTGATTGATAATTCCGGAAAAATCCACCCCGCCGTGACCGGCTGCGTCGAAAGACTGATAGATCTCCTGCGCATGCCTGCCGAGCGGCGTCGCGGCGCCCGCGGCCTTCGCGGCGTCCTGCGCGAGCGTCAAATCCTTCACCATCAGCGCCGACGCAAAGCCCGGCTTGTAGTCGTTGTTGGCGGGCGAGGTCGGCACCGGGCCCGGCACCGGGCAATAGGTCGTCAGCGACCAGCACTGGCCCGACGAGGTCGAGGCGACGTCGAACAGCGCCTGATGCGAAAGCCCGAGCTTCTCGGCGAGCGCGAACGCCTCGCTCACCGCGATCATGGAGATGCCGAGGATCATGTTGTTGCAGATCTTTGCCGCCTGGCCCGCGCCGGCGCCGCCGCAATGCACGATCTTCTTGCCCATCTTCTCCAGCACGGGTTTTGCCGCGGAAAACGCCTGCTCGTCGCCGCCGCACATGAAGGTGAGGCTCGCGCCCTTGGCGCCGCCGGTGCCGCCGGAGACCGGCGCGTCCACGGAGAGCACGCCGTGCTTGGCGGCGAGCGCATGCGCCTGCCGCGCGCTTTCGACGTCGATGGTCGAGCTGTCGATGACCAGCGCGCCCTTGGCCATGGCGGGGACGATGTCGTTCCAGACGCCGAGGACGTGCTTGCCGGCCGGCAGCATGGTGACGACGACGTCGGCGCCCTTCACGGCACCCGTCGCGCTGTCGGCGATGCTGGCGCCATCCGCCTTGGCCTGATCACGCGAAGCCTGGACCAAGTCGAACGCAACGACCTTGTGGCCGGCCTTGACCAGATTGGCCGCCATCGGGCCGCCCATGTTGCCGAGACCGATGAATGCGATCGTGGCCATCTTCGTATCCTCCGCTTGAACGTCGTTGTTAGTTGAACTTGAGTTCGTCGGCGCCGATCTCGGCGAAATAAGGTGCAACCATCTCCGGCGTCACATCCTCGATCCGCGGCGGCGACCAGGTCGGATTGCGGTCCTTGTCGATCACGGCCGCGCGCACACCCTCACGGAAATCGTCGCTGCGGAAGACTTCCAGCGCCGCGCGATATTCGCGCACCAGGCACTCTTCCAGGTTGGAGGCCTTGCGCGCGAGCCGCAGCAGCCTCAAGGTCACCACCATGCCGCGCGGCGATTTTTCGCTGAGCGTCTTCAGCGTCGCTTGCGCAAACTCGGAGCCGTCGCGTTTGAGCGCGGCGACGATGTCCTCGATCCGGTCGAATGCGAACAGCGCATCGATCATCGCCCGCTTCGCGGCCACCGGCCCCGCGGCGTCACCGGTCGCAAAGCTGTTGATGAGCTTGTTGCCATCGGCCGCAGTTACGCCGGGACGAACCTGCGTCAGCGCCTCGCGCAGCGCCTCAAGTCTCGAAGCGGGCACCACAGCATCGGCAAACTTCGCATTGATCGCATCCGGACCGTTCATGGTCTGGCCGGTCAGGCCGAAATACGTACCGATCTCGCCCGGCGAGCGCGACAACAGATAGGTGCCGCCGACATCGGGGAAGAAGCCGAGGCCGACCTCGGGCATCGCAAGCTTGGTGCGATCGGTCACGACGCGATGGCTGGCATGCGCGGAGAGCCCGACACCGCCGCCCATCACGATGCCGTCCATGAAGGCGACATAGGGCTTCGGGAATTTCTTGATCCGGGCGTTGAGGATGTACTCCTCGCGCCACAGGATCTTGCCGAGATCACCGTTGACCTTGGAGCTCTCCCAGAGCGCGCGGATATCGCCGCCCGCGCACAGGCCGCGCTCGCCGGCCCCCTCCAGCAGGATCACGGCAACGGCGGGATCGGTCTCGAAGCGGTCGAGCGCCTTGTCGATGTCGCGAAACATCTCCAGCGTGACTGCGTTGATCGCCTTGGGGCGATTGAGCCGGATCACGCCCGCCGAGCCTTCGACGCGCGCGACAAGATCGCCCTCTTCCACTGCATTCATCGCGCGCCCTCGATCAGCTTGCGCGCCACGATGAGCCGCATGATCTCATTGGTGCCTTCGAGGATCTGGTGCACGCGCAGGTCGCGCACGATCTTCTCGATGCCGTATTCGCTGAGGTAACCGTAGCCGCCGTGAAGCTGCAGCGCATGGTTGGCGACCTCGAACCCGACGTCGGTGCCAAACCGCTTGGCCATCGCACAGAGCATGGTGGCGTCCGGATCCTTGCGGTCGAGCGCGGCGGCTGCGCGCCACAGGAAGGTGCGCGCAGCTTCCAGCTCGATCGCCATGTCGGCGAGGCGAAATTGCAGCGCCTGGAATTCGTCGAGCCGCTTGCCGAAGGCCTTGCGCTCCTTCATGTAGCTGCGCGCCTTGTCGAGCGCGGCCTGCGCCCCGCCGAGCGAGCACGCGGTGATGTTGAGACGGCCGCCGTCGAGGCCGGCCATCGCGATCTTGAAGCCGACGCCCTCCTCGCTCAGCCGGTTGGCCACCGGCACGCGGGCATTCTCGAACATCACGGCGCGGGTCGGCTGCGCGTTCCAGCCCATCTTGCGTTCATTGGCGCCGAAGGAGACGCCGGGGGTCTTGCTGTCGATGACGAGCGTCGAGATGCCGCCGGGGCCGTCGCCGCCGGTCCGCACCATCGCGACCAGCAAGTCGGTGCCGCCGGCACCCGAGATGAACTGCTTCTGGCCGTTCAACACATAATGGTCGCCGTCGCGTAGCGCACGGGTGCGGAGCGCCGCCGCGTCCGAGCCTGCGCCCGGCTCGGTCAGGCAGTAGCTTGCGATCAGCTCCATGCTGCAGAGCCTTGGCAGCCACTTCTGGCGCTGGGTGTCACTGCCGTAGGCATCGATCATCCAGGACGCCATGTTGTGGATGGAAATGAAGGCCGCTGTGGTCGGACAGCCGGTCGCGAGCGCCTCGAAAATCAGCGCCGCGTCGAACCGCGTCATGGCGGAGCCGCCAACATCGTCGCGGATGTAGATGCCGCCCATGCCGAGCGTAGCCGCCTCGCGCATGACGTCGACGGGGAAATGCTTCTCCTCGTCCCAGCGCAGCGCGTGCGGCGCAATCTTCTCCGCCGCAAACGCCAACGCCATGTCGCGAACCGCGATCTGATCCTCGTTCAGAGCGAACTGCATGCTGGGCTGCTCATTTCTCTCGTCATTGCGAGGAGCGAAGCGACGAAGCAATCCATTCTTTCTTTTCGCGGCGACATGGATTGCTTCGCTGCGCTCGCAATGACGGGCTGGGCTACAGCTTTACTTCATCGTCGGGATCGAGAACTCCGCACCTTCCTTGACTCCGGACGGCCAGCGCGAGGTCACCGTCTTGGTCTTGGTATAGAAGCGGATCGAGTCCGGGCCGTGCTGGTTGAGATCGCCGAAGCCCGACTTCTTCCAGCCACCGAAGGTGTAATAGGCGATCGGCACCGGGATCGGCACGTTGATGCCGACCATGCCGACATTCACCTTGGCCGCGAAGTCGCGCGCGGCATCGCCATCGCGGGTGAAGATCGCAACGCCGTTGCCGTAGTCATGATCCGACGGCAGCGCCAGCGCTTCCTTGTAGTCGTGCGCACGCACGACCGAGAGCACGGGGCCGAAGATCTCTTCCTTGTAGATCCGCATGTCCTTGGTGACGTTGTCGAACAGCGAACCGCCGAGATAGAAACCCTTCTCGTAGCCCTGCATCTTGAAGCCGCGACCGTCGACCGCGAGAGTCGCGCCTTCCTTGAGGCCGATGTCGATGTAGCTCTTGACCTTCTCGACCGCCTCGCGCGTCACCAGCGGGCCGTAATCGGCCGACGGATCGATCGAGGTGCCGATCTTGAGCGACTCGACGCGCGGAACCAGCTTTTCCATCAGGCGGTCGGCGGTGGTCTTGCCGACGGGAACGGCGACGGAGACGGCCATGCAGCGCTCGCCGGCCGAGCCGTAGCCCGCGCCGATCAGCGCGTCGACGGCCTGGTCCATGTCGGCATCGGGCATGATGATGGCGTGGTTCTTGGCGCCGCCGAAGCACTGGCAGCGCTTGCCGGTCTGCGCGGCGCGCTCGTAGATGTACTGGGCGATCGGCGTGGAGCCGACGAAACCCACGGCCTTGATGTCGGGATCGTCGAGGATGGCGTCGACAGCTTCCTTGTCGCCGTTGACGACATTGAGAATGCCGGCCGGCAGGCCCGCCTCGATCATCAGCTCGGCGAGCTTCATCGGCACGCCGGGGTCGCGCTCGGACGGCTTCAGGATGAAGGCATTACCGCAGGCGATCGCGGGGGCGAACTTCCACATCGGGATCATCGCCGGGAAATTGAACGGCGTGATGCCGGCGACGACGCCGAGGGGCTGGCGCAGGGAATAGATGTCGATCCCGGGGCCGGCGCCTTCGGTGTACTCGCCCTTCATCAGGTGCGGAATACCGCAAGCGAATTCCGCGACTTCGAGGCCGCGCTGGATGTCGCCCTTGGCGTCGGGAACGGTCTTGCCGTGCTCGCGCGCCAGAAGCTCGGCGAGCTTGTCGTAGTCGCGCTGCACCAGCTCGACGAATTTCGTCATCACCCGCGCGCGGCGCTGCGGATTGGTCGCGGCCCACTCCGGCTGCGCGGCACGCGCGTTTTCGACGGCGGCGCGGACTTCAGCCTTGGACGCCAGCGCCACCTTGGCCTGGACGTCACCGGTCATCGGTTCGAAGACGTCAGCGGTACGGCCCGAGGTCCCCTTCACTTCCTTGCCACCGATGAAATGTCCGACTGCGCGCATGAATTCCTCCCACGGAACGGTTAGATCGCTTTGACAAATCCTATTGACCTGCATTTTATAGGATTCAAGTCTGAGATATTGCACCATAGATGTGCGAAAATGCTGGATCAAGGCGCGATCGACTGGGATGATTTTCGCTTCGTGCTGGCCATCGTGCGCGGTGGCTCGGTCTCGGCTGCGGCCAAGCAGCTCGGCGTCGACCATGCCACGGTGATCCGGCGCGTCGACCGGCTGGAACGGCACCTCTCGGCAAAGCTGTTTGACCGGCGCAAGACCGGCTATCTCCTCACCGAGGCCGGCCAGCGCGTCGCCGACAGCGCCGAGGCGATGGAATCGACCATCGTCGCCAACCAGGAGCAGGTCGGCGGCTCCGTGGCGCGGCTGACCGGCACGGTGCGGATCGGCGCCCCCGATGGCTTCGGCACCGCCTTCCTGGCACCGCGGCTCGTGGCCTTTGCCGATCGCTACCCCGATCTCGACCTGCAACTTGTGGCAACCGCGCGGCTGTTCAGCCTCTCCAAGCGCGAAGCCGACATCGCCATCAGCCTGACCATGCCGAACGAGGGCCGGATCGTCGGCCGCAAGCTCCTGGACTACCGCCTCGGGCTTTATGCCGCACCCGCCTATCTCGACCGCCACCCCAAGATCACCTCGCGCGAGGCGCTGCCGCAGCACCGCTTCGTCGGCTATATCGAGGAACTGCTGTTCACGCCGGAGCTGGACTATCTGCCGCAGGTGGCGCCGCGCCTTTCGGCGCGCTTGCGCAGCGCCAATCTGATCGCGCAGCTCAACGCCACGCTGGCCGGCTTCGGCATTGCCGTGCTGCCGCATTTCATGGCGAGCGAATATCCGAAGCTCGTCCCGGTGCTGCGGGACGAAGTCTCGATCACCCGAACCTTCTGGATGCTGATGCACGCCGACAGCAAGGATCTCGCGCGCATCCGCGCGGTGGCGGATTACATCAGCGAGATCGTGGAGCGCGAGCGGGCGCTGTTTGCGGGGCGGTGAGTTGGGACTCCGTAGAGCCTGTGAACCAATTCGTTTTGTTTCGGCATTTGCCATCAAGGAGCGGTAGGGCTCCCTGATGGCAAGAAGCCGGCGGCGTCAGGCCGCCGGGTCCGCTTCTGCGGTCTATGCTTTTGCGAGACGGTGTCCTTGCAGGATGTTGTTGGTGAGGGCGTACCAGAGCACGACGGCACGAATCTTCTCGATGCCGCGCACGGTCAATTGCCTGAGGTCCCAGTTCCGCCATCGGGCATGGATGCATTCGCAGATCGTGCGGGCTTGGTACTGTGCCTTGCCGGCTTCGCTGGCCATGCGAGCACGCCAAGCCGCTACCCCAGGACCGTCGCTGCTCCGGGGTAAAAAGGGATCGACACCGCTCCTGGATTTGGGGGGAGGACAGTAAATCTCAACACCTTCGCCATGCGCCCATTCGATGTCCTCGCCACTGCAGAACCCGCCATCGGCGAGGTAGCGGCCTGGCAAGCGCTTCAGCCGAGCGCGCGTTCGCTCCAGCATCGGCCGCATCAAGCCACGATCTGAGCCGCTGTTGTCGACATCGATCGCGACCACGAGCAGTTCGCCGGCTGCACTGGCGACCTGCACATTGTAGGCCGGGCGGAAGCCGGCATCCGCCATCTTCATCACCCGTGCTTGCGGATCAGTGGTGGAGGCACGTGATTCCTTCGGCTTTTTGCCGTTGCCGCCCTTGTCGTCGAGCTGCTTTCGCTTGCGCCTGATCTCAGCCAGCGCGGCTTGGGCCGCTTGCACCCGCTCGCTGCGTTCCCGCGCCGCACGCTCCCTGGCAGCCCGGATGCGCCGATTGCTGGCTTCCGGATCCGCATCAACCTCGCGCCTGAGCTCTTCCACTACGGCCTTCGCCTGTGCCATCTGCCGATCCAGCGTCGCCTCCCGCCGGAAGGAGCCAGTTCCCGCACTCGCCCGTATCCGCACCCCGTCCTGAGTCAGCTTCTCCAGATCGACCAGCCCTGCCTCATTCAGGGCCATCAGATGTTCGACCAGCAAACGGTCGAGCAAGTCGGCACAGCCGACCCGGAAGTCCGACAGCGTATGATGGTTCAAAGACACGCCGCCGCAGAGCCAGCGATAGACGTCGTGACTATCGCAGAGTCGGTCCAAGGCACGCGCGCTGCCAACGCCATCGCTCGTGGCGTAAAGCCAAAGCGCCAGCAACAGCCGCGGCGACGGTGCTGGATGGCCGGGCGTGTTTTCCCTCGCCTTGACCCGATCCTCCAGCTCGCTCAGGTCCAGCCCCTCAACATAAGCCCAGATCACCCGTGCCGGATGATCCTGCCCGATCAGGCTATCAATATCGACCGCTCGCAACTCGATCTGATTGCGAACAGGCTCGCGCAGCCGAGGTCCACCCCGCGGCACCTCCTCGGTTCGTGGCCCCGACTGTTCCGGCAATTCGCCAAAAAGTCCGTCGTCAGACATCACTGCCTCCAGCAATCAACCTGCTCAGAGAATCACATCCGCCCAACGCCCGGTACAAAAAGATTCACAGTCTCGTAGGGTGGGT
>NZ_LSEF01000073.1 GCF_001641695.1 Bradyrhizobium neotropicale | reverse complement strand
CTAGTGGTTCATCACAGTGATTTTGACGTTTTGATACCGAGCCATCCGAGGATAGGCAACTTTTCGGGTGGCAAGAGGATCTCGATGCTTCGAGCGACGCCGGGCTGGCGACGAATGAACCCGTTGCGTTCGAGGGTGAGGATCATCTGGTGGACTGACGGCGGGCTGACGCGGAAATGCCGCTGGATGTCGGCCTCGGCGGGCGGCTGTCCGAACATGTACGAGTAGGTATGGATGAAAGCGAGATAGTGTCCCTGCTTCTCGGTGAAGTGCGCGCCTGATTTTTGACTCATAGCTGGATTCGTCCCGGCCTCCGACAAGGAGGCGAAGCATGAATGTACGTTATCGGGTCGAATTGAGCCAAGCCGAGCGGGACGAACTGACGGCAATGCTCGGCGGCGGCACGCATTCCGCCCGCAAACTCAAACGGGCTCAGATTGTGCTGGCGGCCGATTCAGGCAGCTGCGACGCGGAGATTGCCCGAACCGTCCGGGTCAGCCTTTCCACCGTCGGCCGGACCAAACGCCGTTTCGTAGAAGGCAATCTGGAGCGGGCCTTGAGTGAGGAGCCGCGTCCGGGCGCGGAACGCAAGCTGACAGGCAAGGAAGAGGCCCTGCTGGTGGCGACGGCATGCGCCAAGCCGCCCGCCGGCCGCAAACGCTGGACGCTGACATTGCTGGCCGACGCGATGGTCAAGCTCACCGATCACGCCAGCCTGTCGGGCGAGACCGTGCGCCGCCGGCTGGCCGACAACGACCTCAAGCCGTGGCGCCGGGATATGTGGTGCATTCCTCATGTCGACGGCGAATACGTCGCCCGGATGGAGGATGTGCTCGATCTCTACGCCGAGGCGCCGGATCCCGAGCGGCCCCTGGTTTGCTTCGACGAGACCCCAGTCCAGCTGATCGGCGAGGTACGCCAGCCGATCCCTGCCCAACCGGGACAGCGCGAGCGCTACGATTACGAATATCGCCGCAACGGTACCGTCAATCTCTTCGTCACCTTCGATCCGCATCGCGGCTGGCGCAATGTCAAGGTTACAGACCACCGCGCCGCGGTCGACTACGCGCACTGCATGCGCGAACTCGTCGACGTCCACTATCCCAATGCCGCCTGCATCCGTGTGGTGCAGGACAATCTGTCGATTCATACGGCCGGCGCGCTATATCAGGCATTTGCGCCTGCCGAGGCCCGTCGCATCCTGCGCCGCCTCGAGTTCCACTACACCCCGAAACACGCCAGCTGGCTCAATATGGTCGAGTGCGAGATCAGCGTGCTGCAGCGCCAGTGTCTCGGCCGTCGCATCGACGATCCCAAAAGGCTTCGAAAAGAAATCGCAGCATGGCAACGGCAGCGAAACAAGGCGCGAGACCGCATCAAATGGATGTTCACAACCGACAAAGCCCGCGCCAAACTCGGTCGCGCCTATCCAGTTGCCGCCAAAGAGTCAAAACCACTGTGATGAACCACTAGTCGGCACCTGGACAGAAACCGCCGAGACAACCGAAGGCCTTGTCGTCAAAGGCAAGCTTCACATGGACAAGCCGCGTGCTCGTTCGGTTCTCGCAATGGTCAAGAGCAAGCTGGTCGACGGATTGTCGATTGGCTTCCGCACCAAGGCGTCAACCACGCAAGGCCGTAACCGCGTCATCAGTGCGCTCGACCTCGCTGAGATCAGCGTGGTGCGCAATCCCGCCCATCCCCGCGCTCGCATCACCAGCGCGAAGAACTACGACGCCGCGCTTGCGGTGGCAGCAATAATTCGACGCTTCGCTGCGGCGTCATCCAACTGAACCAACCCTAGAAAGGTGAACGTCACTACCATGAAGCATGTTTCTCCCCTCGAACTGAAAGACACCGGCGGCGATACCGACCCGGCGGCGATCGTGACCAAGGCCCTCGGCGAGTTTCAAGGCTCGTTCGAAGATCGAATCAAGGCAATCGAGACCAAATCGGCCGAACGCCTCGATCGCCTGGAGGCAAAGCTGAACCGCCAGGGCCACGGCGCGGTGTCCGACGACGGCGAGACGAAGTCGTTCGGAAACTTCCTTCGCAACGGACCCGACGCCCTGAGCGAACTCGAAAAAAAGACGCTTGCCGTCGCCGCCAACGGCGCGCTCACGCCGCCGGAATTCGGTCGCGAAGTCCTCAAGCTTCTGCGCCTGTTCTCGCCGATCCGCCAGTATGCGCGTGTCGTGACGGTCGGCGCGGCACAGATCCAGTATCCGAGCCGCACCGGCAGCACCGCCGCGACCTGGGTGGCTGACACCGCCGACCGCACCGAGAGCGAGCCGTCTTACGCTGGCGTGACCATCACGCCTTACGAGGCGGCGACCTACACGGACGTCTCCAACCAGCTCCTGGAGGACAACGCCTACAACCTCGAAGGCGAACTTGCCTCCGACACGGCGGAGTCGTTCGCGATCGCAGAGGGCACCGCGTTCGTGAAGGGCAACGGCACCACTCAGCCGGCCGGCCTCATGACCGCCAGCGGCATTTCCCAGGTCATCACCGGCGCCGCTGGTGGTTTCCCGAGCTCGACGCCGGCTGACGTGCTGATCGGGATGTTTCACGCCATCCCAACCCTCTGGGCGCAGCGTGGCGTGTGGCTGATGAATCGCAACACGATCTCGGCAATCCGCCAGTTCAAGGACGGCATGGGCCGTTATCTTCTGATCGACGATCTCAATAACGGCGCCGCGCCGACGCTGCTCGGCCGTCCGATCATCGAGGCCGTCGACATGGACGATATCGGGGCGAACAAGTTCCCCATCCTGTTCGGCGACCTGTCCGGTTATCGGATCGTCGATCGCGTCTCGTTCCAGGTGCTGCGCGATCCCTACAGCATGGCGACCAAGGGCCAGACCCGTTTCCACTCGCGCAAGCGCGTGGGCGGCTCGATCACGAACCCCGACCGGTTCGTGAAGCTCAAGGTCTCGGCGACCTAAGGGACACAGCTATGCGGCTCGCAGCGAATACTTTTGCCCTCCAGCTCGGCGACAAGTCTTTCGACTTGAAGCCGTCGCTGCGAGCCGCATTTATCCTATACGAGCGTTACGACGGCTTCCACAACCTCTCGCGCTACCTCGCAGAAGGGAGCGTTACGACCGCCGTCGATCTCATCAACGCGACCATCGTGGATCAGAAGGCCTGGGCGGCTTACGCGCTCGCTGGCAATGCCGTGGTTCGCGACCTCCTGGGCGCAAAAGACCAGCTTCAAGACTTCGTCGTCATCCTGTGCGGCGCCAACGCCAGCAGCACCGATGGACCGCAGACGGGCAAACCTGTCCCGTTCGATGATTACTTCACCCAGCTCTTCCAGATCGGCACCGGCTGGCTTGGTTGGGCTCCCGAGGACGTTTGGGACGCAACGATCTCGGAGATCGTCAACGCCCAGAAGGGCCGCATGGAAATGCTCAAGGCGATCTTCGGCGGCGGCAAAGAGGAGCAGACCGCAGACGTAGCGGACAAGTCGTTCGCCGACATGAAGGCTGACCTCAACGCCATCGGCGACATGACCAACCATGTGAGGCCGCGCTGATGGCCTGGAAACCTCGCCGCGTATGTCGCTGCGGCAAGATCATCGCTGCAACCGACCTCTGTGAATGCCAGATCAAACGCAAGGCCGAGAACGATCGGCGCCGGCCCAATGCGAACGATCGTGGCTATGACAGCCGATGGAAGCTGGCACGCCGCGCCTTCCTCGACAAACACCCGGATTGCGCCATGTGCGGCAAGCCTGCCGTCGTGGTCGATCACAAGACGCCCCATCGCGGCGACAGGGCCAAGTTCTGGGACAAGGGCAACTGGCAGCCCCTTTGTGCCCATCACCACAACAGCACCAAGCAATCACAAGAGCGCCGAGATGACCGCTAAGCCCAACCCCAAACGTTCAAGCAAGACGCTCGCAGACTCGCTGCCTGCGCTGCTCGACTACCAGCGCGACATGCATGCTGCACACCGCAAGATGACACGTTCGGTGCGCCAGTGTCTGCGCCAGATGGAGGAGCAGATGGCTGAGCTACGTCATGGCCTCGACCAGCACTTGGCAGCGCAGCGCGACGAAGCCGAGCGCGCCATCGTGGCCTCACAACGACATACCCCGGGGGTGGGTCAACCCCACCCAAAAAGCGCCGACGACCGGCACATTCCCTCCGCGCAAGAGACGCCCAAATTGGAGATTTTCTGACCATGGCCGCAGTCACTTTGGCCGACCTCAAGGCGCACCTGAACCTCACCACCGACCAGGATGACCAGCTCCTCACGGGCAAACTTGAGGCCGCGAGGGCATGGGTTGGCGCCTATACCGCGTCAGATCCCAGCCTGGACACCACTCCGGCGGCGATCAATGAGGCGATCCTGCAATTGGCCGCGCACCTCTATGAGAACCGCGAGGCCAGCCTTGTGGGCGTCACCGCGTCAGCATTGCCGTTCGGTTTCCTCGATCTGTTGGCCCCTTACCGCGCGTTCTCGTTCTAAAATGACCACTTCAGACCCGTCTCTCGCCCTTCAGAAGGCCATCCGCGAGCGCCTGATCGCCAGCCCGGAGCTGATGACCCTGGTCCAGGCTGACCATGTGGTGGACGCCACCGGCCGCCCCGAGATCATGCCGGCCGTCTACATCGGCGAGAGCCAGACCATCCTCCGGCGCTGGGACGCGACCACACACGCCACCTTGCACGTATGGTTTCAGGAGCCCGGCCTAGTCCAATGTAAGGAGGCCGTCTCGGCTATCGTGGCGGCGCTGCGGATCGACGCCCAGGCCGATGGCGTGCTGCCGATCGACGGCTTCACCGTCCATGACATGCAGGCCACCCAAACGCGCTACCTCCGCGATCCGCACGGCTCCTACAGCCACGGCATTGTCACGGTCGCGGCGATCGTGAAAGCGAGGGCGGCATGAGGGCCGGCAACCTCGACCGCGTTATCCAGATCCAGGCCATCGCCATGACCGCGCCGGACCTCTATGGCGCGGCCGCTCCGACCTGGACGACCATCGCCACCATGCGCGCCCAGCTCTTGCAGCACGCCACCGACGACAAGGAAGGCGCTCGCGGCCACACCACCGACATTGTGCGGACCTTCCGCATCCGCTGGCTCGATGGCGTCAGTCTCGAGAACCGCGTCACCTATGACGGCCGGCAATACCAGATCGTCAGCATCAAAGAGCTTGGCCGGCGGCGCGGCCTGGACCTCACGGTGGAGAAGGTTGGCCCATGATCACCGCTGAACGCCTCCGGCAACTGCTCACGTATGACCCCGCCACCGGCATCTTCCGTTGGAAGGCCAACACCAATTCCCGCCGCGCAAAGACAGGTGACATTGCTGGCAATATCAACAGCGTTGGTCACCGCCGGATCTGTATCGATGGGCGATTTTATCAGGCTTCGCGCCTTTGCTGGCTCTACATGACCGGCTCGTGGCCCACGGGATTTCGCGTGCGTCGCATCAACGGCATTCTCGACGACAACCGGTGGACCAATCTAGCATTGAGGCCCGCGTGAAGGGCCGCAAACCAGAGCTACAGGCCGACGCCAACGCGCTCGACGCCTCGACCCGGCCGCCGACGTGGTTGAGCAAGCACGCAAAAGCCGAATGGCGCCGCGTCATGCCGGAGCTTGCCAAGCGCCGCATCCTCACGCTGGCCGATCTCGGCTGCCTGGAAAGCTACTGCCTCGCGATCGGCCGCATCCGCGAGCTTGAGCTACTGCTACGCGCCGGCATCGATCACAAGTTGGTCCGCATGCAGGATAAGGCCATGGTGACGGCGCGTCAGCTCGCGGCCGAGCTTGGCCTGACGCCGACCTCGCGCTCGCGGCCATCCATCCGGGAAGACGACAGCGATGCTGACTCCCTCCTGGATTGATGACGAGTCCGAGATCCCGGACCCCTTCGGGTATGGTGCTCAAGCGGTCGAATGGGTTCGGAGGCTGAAGCATCCGAAAAACCGCGCGCTCGGAAATCCGTTCCAGTTGGACCCGTGGCAAGAGCGCATCCTTCTCAAGGTCTACGGCCCGCGCCACCTTGAGGACGTTTACGACGACGGCATTCTGGTCGCGCGCAAGGGCTCGCGCATTGTCCGCCGCGTCATCCTTCTCTTGCCCAGGGGCGGTCGTAAAACGTCTCTGGCGGCAGCGATCAATCTCTTGCACCTGATCGGACCGGAGCGCGAGCCCGGAAGCCTCATTGTCTCGGCAGCATCAGCGCATGAGCAGGCGCTGGAGTTGTTCCAAGAGACCGCTCTGATCATCGAACACGATCGGCGCCTGTCCAAGCACATGCGGATCCTGCGCGGCAACAATCACACGATGACGTTCGGCCGGGACAACATCCGCTACAAGGCCGTCGCGTCGGACGGCAAGGTGCAGCACGGCAAGACGCCCAAGGTCGTCATTGCCGATGAATTGCACGCCTGGGAAGGCCGCGCTGGCCGATCGCAGTGGGAGGCTCTGGACTCCGCCCTGGTCAAGATCCCCGAAACGCTCATGGTCGTCGCGACGACTGCCGGTCGCGGCGAGGACAATCTGGCATTCGAGATCGTTCAGCACGCAATCAAGGTGCAGAAGGGCGAGATCGAAGATCCCGCGACGCTGCCCGTCATCTTCATGATGGAGGAAGGCGACGACTGGAAGAGCGAGGCCGTTTGGAAGGCCCTGAACCCCGGCATGCGCTACGGCTATCCCAACCTTGGCGCCTATCGCGACAAGGTAAAGAAGGCGATCGACTCTCCGTCCGAACGACAGAGCTTCCTCCAGCTCAACTTGAACCTCTGGCAGGCGAAAACGACGTCGTCGTTTGTCGACCTCACCATTTATGACCTGGGCGGCGATCCGATCGACTACGAGGCCTTGCACGGCCAGCCGTGCTGGATTGGTGTCGACATGTCCAAGACCACCGACCTCTCGGCCGTGGTTGCGTGTTTCAAAGATGACGACACCTACACGGTGTTGCCGCACTTCTTTTGTCCCGAGGCTGACATTGTCCGGCGCGGCGACGTTGACGGCGTGAACTATGAGCAGTGGCGGCGCGATGGCTTCCTGACAGCCACGCCGGGCAACGTGATCGATGAATCTGCAATCGCGGACTACATTCGCGGTCTCGCCGAACGGTTTGAGGTTCGCGAAGTCGGTTTTGACGTGGCTTATGCGCGCGCCGTCATGACCCCTCTGATCGACGAAGGGTTTCCGGTCGTCACCATCCGCCAAGGTTGGGTGACACAATCGCCGGCACTCAACACGCTTGAGGCCGCGATCATCAGCGGCAACTTCCGCCACGGCGCACATCCGGTGTTGCGTTGGTGCATGCAGAACGTGGCTATCCATACCGACAGCGCCGGCAATCGCGTGATGCACAAGGGCAAGAGCACGGACAGGATCGACGGGGCCGTGGCGACCTGGATGGCCTGCTCGCGTGCTGCGGCCGGCGACACCGGCCCCTCGCTTTGGGATGACCCCAGACTAACCGCCGGAGACTTTGTGACGTGAGCCAAGACGATCTCGACACCTTCGCCCCGCCGGTCCCTCAGTCGCCCGGCACCAAGATGACGCCCGAGGTCAAAACCTTAGAGGCGCCGTTCGGTGACGGCTACACCCAGGGATCTCCGGACGGTATCAACAATATTCGACAGGTCGCGGCGCTGAACTGGGCCGCGCTGCTCGACGCTGACGCTGACACGATCATGAACTTCTTCGTCGCGCACAAGGGCACGATCCCGTTCTATTACGCGCTGCGCGACGGGGTGACGCGCAAGTGGACCTGCAAGGAGTTCTCAAGGGTCTCGGACACCCCGAACACGATCACGGCGACGTTTCGGGAATACTTTGGTGCCACATGAGTGACGACCTCGACGACTACCTGCAATCGCTACCCGACAAGCTCACTGAGCGCCTTAGCGACGTGCTGCGCGAACAGGCCTTCCGCCTTTCGGACGCGCAACGCGATGCATTGCGGGCGCTTGAAGAGTCACCGGAGACGGGCGCCTTGGAAGCGTCCTGCACCGTGGCTCCCGGCGCTAATGAACTCGAATACATCGTTCAGGCCGGCGGCGACATGACGACCAAGGAAGTCCGCGATGGGTCCGGTGTCCCCTATGACTACAGCGAGGCATTTGAATACGGCACCTCGCGGCAAGCGGCGCGGCCGTTTTTCTGGCCGACCTACCGCGCGCTCAAACCCGAGATCCAAGAAGCAATCAATGATGCAGTTAGTGAGGTTTTGAAATGAGTGAAGTTGACCCGTGCGCCCGAACGATCACCTGGGGCGAACAAACCTATGGCTTGAACCTAAACTATCCCTGGGTTCGCCGTGTGCTGAGCTATCGCGGCATCAACGGGAAGCCGCCGGCATCGCTCCTGCTTGGGTTTGAGACTGGCGCCTATTCGATCGACGATATCGAGCGCATTCTAGAGTTGGGCCTGATCGGCTCTGGCATGTCCGAACGCGACGCCGACAAGCTTTTGGATCAGCACGTTCGGGGCGCCCCCGTCGCGGCCAATGCTGCCGTTGCGGCAGATGTCCTCATGGCCCTTTACGTAGGAAAGCCCGATGACGCCCGCGCTTAATATCCCGATCAAAGTCACCGGGCTCGATACCTTCAAGAGCCAGATGAATGAAACTTCCGTGCTCGCTGCGAACGCGGCGCGCGCGGTTACCGCCACGACCATCAAAATGTCAGCCGGTTTCCTCGCCTCGCAGGGCGCGGCCGGCGCTGCAACGCTCGCCTTTGGGCGGCTGCTCACGGTCATCCGGCCGATCGCCCTCGGCGTCACCGCAGTTGTCGACACATTCGCATTTCTAAAGAAGAGCGTTGAGCTTGCGGGCCAGCAAATCGAAGCGTTCAACGCCATCGCCTCTAAAGCTGGATCGGCCGGCGTCTCGACCGATTTCTTTCAGCGTTTCACCAAGAGCGCGCCAAATGCGGCGCTTTCGATCGATCATGTGACCGAGGCGCTACAGAACTTCAACAAGGCGTCGACCGAACAGCTTGGCGGAAGCGATCTCCAGCAACGGATTGACGCCCTTGTGAAGGCTGGGAACTTCGCGGGCAATGGCGGCGTCGGACAGTTTGCCGGAGCTTCAACCACGGAAACGAGGTTGCGCGCGATCGTGTCGCTGATTGATCAGGCGATGCAGAAAGGCGAGCGCCTCGCAGCTCTGGATATCGCCAGCAAGGCATTCGGCGAGCCGGTCGCGGCGGCGTTGCGCGCCGATAATGGTTACCTGGATCAGATGCTGCAAAAGGCCGACGCCATGAACAAGGCGGAGATTGTCAGCCAAGACGATATCGGCCGGGCGATCCAGCTCCGCGACCGCATGGACGAGGCGCAAAAGATTCTCGCCGACAAATGGAAGCCCATTCAGCAAGACATGGCCCAGCTCGGTATCAACTTCAAGGGCAACTGGACCAGCGTTGTCGAGGTGTTTGCCGAGCTCGTCGGGCTGGCGGACAAGCTCTACGGGTTGCTCAAGCAGATCCCCGATGGCTTCGCGGCCATGGGTAGCTCGTCGATTTGGACCCGCATGACCGAGATGACCGGCGCGCTGGGCCTGAATTCGGACCCGGCTTCGCTCGGCATCGAGACGGGCATCGACGCACAGCGCCTGGACGGCACGAACAGGCTGCGGGCGGCCATGATGAACCCGGCCAACGTGCAGCGCGCCATGCAGGAGGCGAGCAACGTCCAGTCGGGTGTTCGCCGCGACACGTCGAAAGCCCCAGGCGCGCCCACGGCCAACCAGGACGACAAGGTCGATTCCGCGATCAACTCTCTACGCCGGCACACTCAGCAAATGGAAGCCGACACCAAGGCGGTAGGCCTGGGTGAAGCGGCACTGGCTCGCTTTCGGGCGGAGGCCCAGGAAACCGCCGCCGTGCAGGCGAACGGCGGCAAAGAGACCGCCGACCAAGCGGCCAAGTTTAGGGAGCTACAGAACCGCGCTAGCGAGGCGGCGGACGCGCTGGCGAAGGCAAAGGTTCAATCCCAGATCGATTTCGGCCGGCAGACCGCGCTCATGTCGCCGGAAGACGTGCAGATCGCGCAAGAGCTTCGTGGCGTCTATGGAAACGACGTTCCCCGCGCCCTCGCTTCCACTGAGGCGGCGGCAATCCGGGTGAACAACGCCTTGAAGGGGGTGGGGGACGCGTTCAGCAACTCGCTGAACGGCCCGCTGACCGATTTCGAGATGGGCACCAAGAGCGCGACACAATCACTGCAATCCTTCGTCTCAAGCTTCGCCCGCTCGCTGTTGCAGATGGCGAATCAAGCGCTGATCGTGAAGCCACTGCTCTCCGGATTCGGAAGCCTGTTCGGCCTGGGCTCTGGATCTGCGCCCGTCATGTCATCCGGCC
Source organism: Bradyrhizobium neotropicale (assembly GCF_001641695.1). Classification (GTDB taxonomy): domain Bacteria; phylum Pseudomonadota; class Alphaproteobacteria; order Rhizobiales; family Xanthobacteraceae; genus Bradyrhizobium; species Bradyrhizobium neotropicale. The sequence goes on along the minus strand of NZ_LSEF01000073.1, from coordinate 73,405 downwards.
TTGGCGCCGGCACTGGCGGCTTGAGCTTCCCGATGTTCAGCGATGGGGGCGAGGTTACTGGCCCAGGCGGTCCCCGCGATGACCGGGTTTTGGCCCGCTTGTCGCCGGGCGAGTATGTGATCAACGCGGAGTCGACCAGGAAACACCGCGCCGTCCTTGAGGCGATCAATCGCGGCGTGCCCCGGTTCGCCGATGGCGGACTGGTCGGCGGCGGCTCGCCGGCCGCGCCCATGATCGCCAGCCATCAGAGCGTCATCGCGCCGTCGATCTCCGTCTCGGTGCAGGGCAACCCCGGCATGTCGGAGCAGGATCACGCGCGCATGGGCGAGAACATCGCCCAGGCAGCGCAGCATCACATCAGGACCATGATCGCCGATGAACTCAGGACCGCGACACGGCCGGGCGGCTGGATGCGGCGATAAACAGCGCGAGATCCTGTAGCTCGCCGCTATATAGCCCCTGAAAAACGAAAACCCCCGCCTGCGAAGCGAGGGTTTTCAAAAGGAGTGTCCAGTAAGGGGTCATTACTGACTGGACGGTCCAGACCGAAGGTTCCAAGCTCATGTCTGAACAATCTGATTATAGCACTCCCGCTCAGGTTCTCGCGCTCAATTTCAAAGAAAATTTAGCTGCGCCGTCGCTACCCAACTATGCCGAGATGATCCGCAACAACGCTGCGGAGAAGAAACGGCGCCGCGCCCGCAACCGGCAGCGCATGCATCGCGCGCGTCCCAGGGAAACGAGTATCGCGAAGCTCGCGAGCACACTGCGGAAGGCGACGGCCAAGCCGCGCGGTGACAAACAGCTCGAGCAATTGCGCGGACGCGAGAGCGAGCTTGCGGGCTTCCGTTATCTGTCACGGATCTTGATCGGCCATTACGGCGCGATGTCCGACGCCGATCTCGCGAGACACCTGGGGGATGGGTTCACCCGAAAGAAGGCTTGGCAGTTCCGCCAAATCGCCGCCTCCCTTGAGGCTGATGGCGGACCTTGGCACAACCTGTAGCGCGCTATATTCGCTGTCACGCTGCTAAAAAAGAGGCGTGTTATCAATGGCTTGTGGAGGCAGGGTGGAACAGATTTTGGGGCAGGGTGGAACAGATTCAAACCGTTCTGATCCACCCTGTTTTCAAAAACCCTACAAAACAAGGGGTTTTTGAAGAGCCGGCCTGTCACGCTTCCTAGAAGTAGCTAGTAGTTTGGTGGTTTAGGAAAGCGAGGGCGTTAGCCCTCTAGGAAGCGTGACAGCGAAACTCGCGGTCTCCCTCGCTCCGCTCGGTCGCTTCGCTCCAAGAGGCGCCTTCGGCGCCGGCCGCCTTCGGCGGCTCGCTCTTGAACCATCTCCGGAGATGGATGCTTCCGGCTATGAAGAGGACTTCCCGGTGATGGAAGCCCTCCGGCCTGACTGAGACCCTTCCGGCCATGCTCGCCGCCTCCGGCGGCTCACCATCGGCCATCGGCCTGACCGAGGCGTTCCGACCCAGGGCTATGCTGTTCGTGATCTCAATACCAATTCGCTTCCGAGCCCGAGTCGATCTCGTGCATGTGATGCATCGATTCCTTTAGCAGGCGATCCATATCATCTTCGGGATGGCGCATGGCGAGCCCAACTTTTTCGGCAGCCATATCGCAAAGGTGGCGCGCCCGAAGAGAAAGGAGCGCAAGGAAGCTAAGTATCTTTTGGTCGAGTTCGTAGTTCTCGACAAAGTCGCTAGCGTCGGCAACGTAACGTTCGGCTCTAGTCTTAGTTACCTCTAGCTTGATCGCTCGCTCCGTAATACGGGGGCCCAGGCGCGCAGCGGCGGAGTGGATTGCTGACGGGAAGTCGATGCCATGGACAGTTTCGTCAGCGCCTGCATGCCCGTCACTCGATATGTAAAGGGATAGATCTATCTTCTTCTTATCGCAGTCGAGAGCAAATTTTAGGAGTAGTGGCACCAACTCCGCAGCGGCGGCTCGCTCATCGTCCTCCGTCTTCTTTTGGAATTGCTTTCGAGTCTCGGCCGTTCCCCAACGGGCAGATAAGAATGAAGCAAGAATGGTGACAGCAAATCCCACAATCTGCGGGAGGGGTATGCTCCAAACTGTCGCAGCGGTTACCGGTTCTGTCATCAAGAACTCGTTGTAAGCGGGCGTTGACCGCAAAATAAATATCAGTCCATCAACCAATTGATACGATTCACTCGGTTGTGTCAGCAATAACTTACTTTTCGTTTTTGACGAATTTCGATGTCTTGCCGGCGACTCACAAATCGCGCATCTGGATTCCCGTGCATCACCAACACGGGGCTGACCAATGACGATCTCCGACTGCCGCTACTTTAAACTCGTGGAGACCCTGACTGACATGCAGGCGGGCACCGACCGCTATGTCGTGATGGGTCGCGCCTTCGTCGAGCACCGCGTCCAGGTCGCGTTGTGCGCGGCCGACATCTACCCGGCATCAAGCGCCGATCGCGATCCAGCCCATCCGTCGGAGATTGACCAGGGGCTCGCCGGCCTGGGCAGCATGCGCCTGCACTGAGGCGCTGTAACTTTTCGTGACCGGCGATCGGAGGCTCGATCGCTATAGCGCAAATCATCGCGCCGCAGCGCGCCGCGCCGCAAGGCCACGCTCCGCAGCACGACGCAACGCAACGCCCCTCTCGGTTGTCTCCGCCGGGAGGGGTTTCGTTTCCCCGGGAGACATGGAGACGACCAGAATGTCCTTTGAACCAACCAAAACCGACCACGCCTCGCTCGACCAATTTTTGGAGACCGTGCTGGATGCATACAAGGCCGGCCGCGCCGATCGGAATTCATGTGTCGGCGCTATTGCCCACGTCATGACGGCGGCGGCAATCGACAACGAAACGGAGTTCAAGAACTATATCCGGCTGACGGAAGAGAAGATCTTCGACTTCGGAGAGTAAGGCCCTCCAACCGGACCACCATCTAACTCAAAGGGCGCGGATCACACCGCGCCCTTCTGCGTTGCGGGCCAGTGCTCTTGCCCGGGAGCTTTCCTCTCGTTTAGATTGCGCGAGGAAGCCGGGAGGGGGCATGAATTACTGCGTTGACAATCGCGTCGTGCTGAGCACCGAGCGCGAGCACAAAAATCTTTATGAATGGTCGATCAAAGAATTCGACGCCAAGGGCAGGCAGATCGGGCGCGATCAGGTCCCTTGGGGATACAGCTTGTATTTTGAAGTCGTCGAATTGATCCCATCATGCAATCTCCGCATGAGCACAGATGACCGGGATGGGAGCGGCACCAAAGCCGAAGTTTCCGAGCACATTTTCGGCCGGTTGCGCCCCTCGATTGAAGCGAGACAGTCCGGCACCTACTCTATGTTCGGCACACAGCGTAGGATAACCGATTTTGGGCTGTTTATTTACAAGTCGGCCAATGACCAGGATGAGTGTCGCCTGTGGGGTTCGATCGGCTACGAAACTGAATGGGATTTTGAAAGTCAGAAGCAGGAAGATTCAATCCAAGCTTACATCCACTTATCGCCTCCGAAGTTTGAGCACCTAATGGGCTTCGTGAAATTTCCCAGGCCGACGAGCGCAGGCTTGCGCTTGACCGGAGTTTCTGGGTTCTACTCGGAATGGTCTCCCTCCATCCGGACGGACCACATCAAAATTTTGGCCAATGCAGCAGACCAACAATTGGAGGATCCTCAACGGCTAGGGTTCAATCCACCCGTCTTGGGTCGCGTGCGGGAGTTTGATCTGAGCTTCCAACAGAAGTATCCGCTTATGGTCAAAGAGAGAGACTAGGGTATTCTATCGCCTCGATCATCGTCACGCGATCCCGCAGCGGACCTTCCGGCAGCACGCCATACTTCTGTGTTGTGGTGCTTTTGGTATGCCCCAAGAGCGGGCCGAAAGTCTCGTCGAGATAACCGGCAGCGCGGAAGGCGTCGGCGACGTTGTGGCGGAACGAATGGAAGTTGTTCGATCGGTCTGCCTTCACACCGATGGTCCGGAAGTAGTCATTGAAGAATGTCGAGGGCTTGCCGCTGATATAGCCTCGCGCGTCGGCCTTGATCTCCGGAAAGAGCCTGTCCCCGAACGCCTTCATGCGAGCGTGGAATTTGAGGAAGCCCAGCTCGATCAGCCGTGAATGCACCGGCACCACGCGCATCGATCCTTCCGTCTTGGTCGACTTCCCTCCGGCGCCCTCCTCGGTGATGTGAAGGATCCACGTCGAATGCAGTTGGCGAACGTCGGCAACCATCAACTGACAAATCTCACCGAGCCGTGCGCCCGAGTAGATCGCGATTAGCGGGATCCAGTAGCGCCAGTCCCGAACCTCGACGTCGCCGGCCTGATGCTCCAGCTTGTCGCCACCACATCGATGGAAGAGCGCCGAACGGAAGATCGTTTGCAGTTGCGTCTCCGTGTATGGCAGCACCGTCTTTTTCTTGCGGTCGACCTCCAGATACATGCCGACCATGACGTCCTCGCGGATGAAGTCATTGGCGAGCAACCAGTTACAGAAGCCGCCCAGAGCGGCCAGATAGCGGTTGATCGTCTTGTGCTGGATTACCGGCTTTCCGACGACCTTGTTACGCTGGATCACGTCCAGGAACGACAGCCCACGAAACTCGCGCGCCTCGATCGCCTTCACCGGCCATTCGAACAGCTTGTCCTTCCACTCCCGGACGTTCTTTCGGTTGAAGGCGGATATGTGCGCCTTGCCCCCAACGAAGTCGTCAAAGAGCGCCACGACCTTGCGATTGGACTGCCACGTGTCCGCCGACACCCGGCCCGGCTTCTCCCGCGCGTAGCGGTCGAACAGCTCCAGGATCTGCTCACCTTTGGGCGGATCGAACACGGTGGGCTGTTGCACCATCTTGTCTTTCGGCGCGCCGGAGAAGTCGCCCTGGTCGCGCTCGACGGTGCGCCCCAGGCCTTCCAGCTCTGCACGCTGGAGCCCATGGGCGAGCTTGCGATATTCTGGCGTTCCTGGATCCACGCCCAGCCGGCGAGCCTCGATGACCTGCTCGACCACGTCGGCGATCAGCTTGGTCTCGCCGCGCGCGGCCTCTGCCTTCATCTGCGCGAGGCGGGCGGCACGCTCACGCTGGTTGTTGTCGAACCGGTCGCGCAGCTCTTCATAGATGCGGTAGGCCGATATGCTCTGCTCGCCGAACTCGACCTCCAGGTATTTCCAGATCGCGTCCAGGTCGTCATTGGTGGGCAGGGACTGCCGGAACTTCTCATCGGTCGTGATCAGCTCCAGGTAGCGGCGCCAGATCGCGTCTTGCAGCTCCGCCTCGGTCAACTGCTTCGGCCGGCGCAGCTCCGCAAACATGCGCTCCCATTCGTCCAGGATCGGCCTGGACAACTGCCTAGCCTCACGCGCGTCTGACGTGTTCAGGCTCTTCCAAAGCTCTTTGCGGGGCTTCCCAGGCTTGCCCATGCGCACCTGGAGATCGCGCGGCACCGCCAACCGGACGTAATAATTTCGGCTTCCAGGGCGACGGACGACGTTGGTCGAAACGCTCATGTGAGAATCTCCGGGGCGGCCGAGTCGTAACACCCCGTCGTATCACATGCGCTCGTTTTAGACAGCAAAAACAAAAAGCTATGGAGCGTCAGATATTTAGGAAGATCAGAATTTCTTCCAGGTTCCCCAGCCAGCCGCGCCTCTGAAGAGAAGGCGCCTCCCGACAAGCTCCTGCGCATCGATCATTCACGCCGCCGACTCGCCCCGACTGGGGCTCGCGACGGTTTGCCTCATCTCGAAACGGTCGGCGGGCGTCGGATCACCACCCGCTGCATCGTCCTTGGGGCTCAACGTCACCCAAGGAGATCCGAGATGCCTTATGTCGATGGTTTCGTGCTGGCCGTGCCGAAGGACAAGATCGAGGCCTACAAGGCGCTGGCGCGAACGGCCTGCGCTGTCTGGATGGAATACGGCGCGCTCAATTACGTCGAGTGCATCGGCGACGACGTCCCCTATGGCGAGCTGACCTCCTTTCCGCGCGCGGTGATGGCGAAGGAGGACGAGGTCGTGGTGTTCTCCTGGATCGTCTACCGCGACCGCCAGCATCGCGATGCCGTCAACAAGCAGGTGATGGCCGACCCGCGACTCAAGGCCGGCGACATGCCGTTCGACGGCAAGCGGATGATCTATGGCGGTTTCGAAACGCTGCTCCAGGCGCGCGACGCCACGGGCTGACGCGTGGGAACCGTAGACGTGTTTCGTAGGGTGGGTTAGCGCCTGCGGCTGCGCGAAGCGCAGTCCGCTAGGCGTAACCCACTCTTTTGTTTCCGCGGAAACAGACAGTGGTGGGTTACGCTTCGCTAGCTAACCCACCCTACGCAGCGGGCTACCCAGCGGGCGTCGTTGTAGACATGGACAACCTCGCCGGTTGTCGCGCTCACAATGAACGATGCGGCGCTCCCGCTGCATCTCTGCAGCATCGTGGCAGCCCGTTTCACCTTGCCGGCTCCTGACCGGCATGCCATCCTCGCATTGCCAGGAATAATCAAACGGGGGCCAGCGCAACGCCGAGCTTTCAAAAAACCTTGGTTGGGGAAACCCTTTGGGAGGTCTGATTTCATGACATTGAAGCACGTCACCGGGCTGCTTTGCGCGGCCGCGATGTCCCTTGCGCTCGCGGCAGGCGCGCGGGCCGAGGACAAGGTCGTCAAGATCGGCGTGATCATGCCGATGTCCGGCGGCACCGCGTCGATCGGGGCGCATGCCAAGGCGGCGATCGAGGTCGCCATGGACATCATCAACAACGCCCATCCCGAGCTCGGCAATCTGCCGCTGGCGAAGAACGCCGGGCTTGCCGGCCTCGGTGGCGCCAGGATCGAAGCCGTGTTCGCCGACAACCAGGGCAACCCCGCCACGGGACAGAACCAGGCGTTGCGCCTGATCACGGAAGAGAAGGTCGCGGCCGTGTTCGGCGCCTATCAGTCCGGCATCACGCTGACCTCGAGCGCGATCGCCGAGAAATACGGCATTCCCTATCTGAACTCGGAGTCGGTCGCCGCCAATCTCACCGAGCGCGGCTTCAAATGGTTTTTCCGCACCACGCCGATCGCCACCGACTTCGCCAAGATCTATGTCGACTTCCTCTCCGACCTGAGGGCGCAGGGTATCAAGACCGACGCGATCGCGCTGGTCCACGACAACACCGAATACGGCGCCTCGGTCGCGAACACGATCAGCACCGCCTTCAAGGAGAAGGGCCAGCCGATCGCGGTCGACGTCGCCTATCCCGTGAATGCAACGGACGTGCAGGGGCAGGTGCTGCAGCTCAAGGACAAGAAGCCCGACGTGATCATCATGATCAGCTACACGTCGGATGCGATCCTGTTCGCCAAGACCATGCAGTCGCTCGACTACAAGCCGCCGGTGCTGCTCGCCGACGACGCCGGCTATTCCGACCCGTCCTTCATCAAGGCCGTCGGCAAGATTTCTCAAGGCGTCTTCAATCGCTCGTCCTGGGCGGTCGGGCCGTCCGGCTCGCCCTCGGCCATCATCGCCGACATGTACAAGAAGAAGAGCGGCGAGGAGATGGATGACACCGTCGGCCGCCAGATGCAGGGGTTCTTCGTGCTGGCCGACGCGATCGACCGCGCCGGCTCGACCGAGCCTGCAAAGATCCAGGCGGCGCTGAAGGCGACCGATCTGAAGCCCGAGCAGCTCATGATGGGCTACAAAGGCGTGAAGTTCGACGACAAGGGCCAGAACGTTCTCGCCTCGGGTCTGATCATCCAGCTTCAGGACGGTGAGAACTACGTCGCGGTGTGGCCGAAGGCCAGTGCCGAGAAGGCGCCGATGCTGCCCTACAAGGGCTGGTGATCTCTGAGGGCGGGGCCGTCGGTCCCGCCCTTCCTGTTGGGATTCGATCAGAGCAACGCTGGCTGATGTCCTTTGTTCTCGTGCAGGTGATCGTCGGCGGGCTGCTGCTTGGCGCCGTCTACGCCCTGTTTTCCTCGGGCCTCACCCTGGTGTGGGGCATGATGAACATCGTCAATTTCGCCCATGGCGATTTCGTCATGCTCGGCATGTACGTCGCCTATGTCGTGTACACCTTGATGGGGGGAGGGCCGATCCTCGGCGCGCCGCTGGCAACGCTGGTGCTCGCGACCCTCGGCGTCGTCGTCTATTTCGCCCTGATCCGCGACATCATGAAGGGGCCGATGCTGGCGCAGATCCTCGGCACGTTCGGGCTCGCGCTGCTCTTGCGATACTCGGTGTTCTGGTGGTTCGGCGCTAACTTCCTCTCGATGCCGCAGGACATCGTCGGCGGCACTTATGCGTTCGCGGGCCTGCGCATCGAGGCTTCGCGATTGCTGGCCGGCGTCGTCGCGCTGCTGGTGACGTTCGGCCTGCATTTATTGCTGACGCGTACCTCGCTGGGCTCGAAGATGCTGGCGGTGGCGGAGGATGCGACCGCGGCCCAGCTCATGGGCATCCGGCCCGACACGATGCAGGCGATTGCCTGGGCGATCGCGGCCGGCGCGACGGGCCTTGCCGGCGCGCTGATCGCGAATTTCTTCTACATCGTGCCGACGGTCGGCGAGACGCTCGCCATCGTCGCCTTCGTCACGGTGTCGCTCGGCGGCTTCGGCAGCGTGCCCGGCGCGCTCGTCGCAGGGCTCCTGATCGGCGTGATCGAGTCGCTGTCGGGCTATCTGATCGGCGCCGTCTACAAGGACATCGTCGTCTATGTCCTGTTCCTGTTCTTCCTCTGGTTCCGGCCGCAAGGCTTGATGGGGAAGATGTGATGCGGCGCCTGCTCTGGCTCTCGGTCGTCGCAGCGGTGGCGATTGCCTATCCGCTGCTTCTGTCTTCGCCGTTCCAGCAACGCCTCGGCGCGCTAGTGCTGCTCTATGCGATTGCAGCCTCTGCGTGGAACATCGTCGGCGGCTATGCCGGCCAGGTCTCGGTCGGTCATGTCGTGTTCTTCGGCTGCGGCGCCTATGCCGCGATGGGCTCCTACGCCAAGTTCGGCCTGTCGCCGCTGTTCGGCATCCCCGGCGGCATCGTGCTGGCGGTGGTTCTCGCGGCCATCGTCGGCGTGCCGACGCTGCGGCTATCCGGCCATTATTTCAGCATGGCGACGATCGCGGTCGCCGAGACGATGCGGCTGATCGTCACCAACACCGATTATCTCGGTGCGGCCGTAGGCCTCTCCGGTCCGACCGTGCCGCGCAACATCTTCGATCTCTCGTTCCTGTCGTCGCTGCCGTACTACTATCTCTTCCTCGTCATCCTCGCGATCACGCTTCTCATCACCTGGTGGATGGCCAATAGCCGGATGGGATTTTACCTGCGCGCGATCAAGGATTCCGAGCGCGCGGCGCGTTCGCTCGGTGCGCCCGCCAGCCGCACGAAGCTCTATGCGTTCATGCTGAGCGCGGCGCTGACGAGCGTCGCCGGCGCGCTCTATGCGATGATGTTCGGCTTCGTCGATCCCGAGTCGGGTCTCGGCATCCTGATCTCGGTGAAGATCCTGATCATGGCAGCGCTGGGCGGGGCGGGGCTTTTGTTTGGCCCTTTGGTCGGTGCCGCGATCCTGGTGCCGCTGGAGGAGATCTCCAACAGCTGGCTCGGCGGCAAGGGCGCCGGGCTCACCTTCGTGGTCTATGGCGCGATCATCGTGCTGATCGCCCGCTTCCAGCCGGGTGGTATCCTCAGCCTGTTCAAGCGGCGCGGCAAGCCGGGCGTCGATACGGGAGCAAGCCATGCTCCTTGAAGCACGCGGCATCACCAAGGCGTTCGGCAGCTTCAAGGCAGTGGACGATGCCTCCGTGACGCTGGAGCAAGGCGACATCCTCGGCCTGATCGGTCCGAACGGCGCCGGCAAGTCCACCTTCTTCAATTGCCTGACCGGCGACCTCAAGGCCACCTCCGGCCGCGTGCTATTCGGGGGGCGTGACATCACCGACTTCACGCCGGAGCTGCGCGCGGAGCTCGGGCTCGCGCGCACCTTCCAGGTGCCGCAGACGTTCGAGGGCATGACGGTGCTCGAGAACGTCATGATCGGCGCCTTCCTGCGGTCTTCGCATCGCGCCGAAGCCGAGACCAAGGCGCACGCCGTGCTGGAGCGCGTCGGGATGAGCCGGCTTGCGGAGGCGTCCGCGCGCTCGCTCGGCACGCCCGGGCGCAAGCGGCTGGAGATTGCGCGGGCGCTCGCGACCGAGCCGAAGGTGTTGTTGCTCGACGAGGCCATGGCCGGTCTCAACGCCAATGAGGTGAAGCTCGCGATCGACCTCGTGCGCGACATCCACCGCTCCGGCATCACGCTCGTCATCGTCGAGCACATCATGGAAGTGATCATGTCGCTGGCAAGCCGCGTGATGGTGTTCCATCAAGGCAAGGAAATCGCCCGCGGCAGCCCGCGCGAGGTCACGTCCAACCCCGCGGTGATCGCGGCCTATCTCGGCACCCGCGCGGCCAAGGCGGCCGCGGGACACACGCCGATCGAGCTGATGGGCGGGCCGCTCACATGAGCGGGCCTTTGCTCCGGATCGAGCACCTCGAGGTGCGCTACGGCGATTTGATCGGCGTCTCCGACGTGTCGCTGGAGGTGCCCGAGGGCAGCGTCGTCGCGCTGCTCGGCTCGAACGGCGGTGGCAAGACCACGACGTTGAACGCGGTTGCCGGCCTCATCCCGGTGCATTCCGGCGTGATCAGCTTTCGCGGCGAGGACATCGCGGGCCAGAACGCCTTCGCGATCGTACGCAAGGGGCTCGCGTTGTCACCGGAAGGCTGGCGGCTGTTCGTGCAGCAGAGCGTCGAGAACAATCTCTTGCTCGGGGCAACGCCGCTACACGACAAGTCGCGCAAGGCCGCACTGCTCGAGCGCGTCTACGAGATTTTTCCGCGCCTGAAGGAGCGCCGCGACCAGCGCGCCGGCACCATGTCCGGCGGCGAGCGGCAGATGCTCGCGGTCGGCCGCGCCTTGATGAGCGATCCAAGACTCCTGATGCTCGACGAACCGTCGCTCGGCCTTGCGCCGGCGGTCGTCGAATCGATGTACGAGACCTTCGGCCGCCTGCATCGCGAGGGCCTGACCATCCTGCTCGCCGAGCAGTCGATCGAACTCGCGCTGGAAGTGTCGGATTTCGCGACCGTGCTCCAGGTCGGCAGAAGCGTGCTGTCCGGCACGGCGGCGGCGCTGGCCGACGATCCGCAGGTGCAAAAGGCCTATCTGGGCGTCGGCTGACCAATTTCCGCCTGAAGCAGCAGCAACAGGCAGTCGGCGAGCCGGGCCTCCATCTCTTTCGACTGGAGCGATAGCGGGCCGGGATCGTTGAGGATTGCATTCACGAGCGTGCCGAGCACGACCTGGAAGCCGAAGGCGATGGCGCGGGTCTTTGCCGCCTTGCGGCCCTTGCCCATCGCCGGCAGCAGGAGAGGGGTGGCGTGCTCGCCGGTGGCGCGGGCGAGGCCCTTGAACGTCGTCCATTTGTCCGGGCGCGTATCGTCATGCTGAAGCGCGGCGCGCAGCACGCCCTCGTGCTTGCGTATCCAGGCAATGATGCCGCTGACGATGACGCGACAGAGCTCATCAAGACCGACGTTCGCTGACGAAGCGCTGCCCATGTCCGTCAGCCGTTGTTCGCCATCGCGCGCAGCGAGGGCAATCAGCGCGTTGAAATAGGCTTCCTTGCTCTCGAAGCGGCTGTAGAACGCGCCGACGGTCACGCCGACCTCGGCGCAGAGGGGCTCGATCGCGAGTTCGCCAAGGCTGCGCGTGCGCAGCATGTCGGCGCCTGCGCGTAACAGCGCGAACGTCATCTCCCGGCTGCGCTTCTGGCGCGACGGGGCAACGCCCGGCAGGTCGAACTCGCGAAGTTCCGGCTCCCTTGATCGTGGCCGCATCCGTGCTTGCATCCAGCTTAAATTATAATCATAATTCGGATTATAATTTATGCGTAGACGGGCCTTGGGTCAACCGTGGCCGCTCGCGCAGCAATCAGGGAGGAGCAGATGAGCGCAGGCAGCGGCACGCCGTTCCGCGGCACCGTCGGCAAGACCGTCGCGGACTCGAGACCCTGGTGGCCGGAGGCGCCGAAGCCGCCTCAGGGCGCGCCAAACATCCTGGTCGTGCTGTTCGACGACGTCGGCTTCTCCGATTTCGGCTGCTACGGCTCGGCGATCAGGACGCCGACCATCGATCGGCTCGCCGCCGAAGGCTTGCGCTACACCGGCTTCCACACCACGGCGATGTGCTCGACGACGCGCGCGGCGCTGCTCACCGGGCGCAACCACCATTCGGTCGGGGTCGGATGCCTTGCCAATTTCGACTCCGGTTATCCCGGCTATCGCGGCAAGATTGCACGCGAGGCGGGGACACTCGCCGAGATGCTGCGCGTGCACGGCTATCGCAACTACATGGTCGGCAAATGGCACGTCACGCCGCTGACCGAAAGCGGCGCCACGGGCCCGTTCGACGGCTGGCCGCTCGGGCGCGGCTTCGACCGCTTCTACGGCTTCCTTGATGCCGAGACTGACCAGTATGCGCCCGAGCTCGTCTCCGACAACACGCATATCGATCCGCCGGGGACATATGCCGAACGCTATCATCTGACCGAAGATCTCATCGACCAGGCCATCCGCTTCATCGGCGACCACGTCGCCGACCGGCCCGATATCCCCTGGCTGACCTGGGTCGCGCTGGGCGCCTGTCATGCGCCGCACCAGGCGCCATCCGATATCATCAGGAGCTATGACGCTGCGTTCGCGCACGGCTGGGACGTCGAGCGTGAGCAGCGGCTGTCGCGGCAGAAGGCGATGGGGCTGGTGCCGCAGGACACGCGAATGCCCGTGCGCAACGACGGCGTGAAGGCCTGGGAGGAGCATTCCGCCGACGAGCGGCGCGTGTTTACGCGCCTGCAAGCCGCCTTCGCCGGCATGCTCGACCATTCCGATTGGCATCTGGCGCGGCTCGTCGCCTTCCTGGAGACGGCCGGCATCCGCGACAACACGATGATCATCGTGATGTCCGACAACGGCGCGAGCCAGGAGGGTGGGCCGCTCGGCTTCGTCAATGCGATGGGGCCGTTCAATTTCAAGCCGGAGCCGATCGCGGAGAAGCTGCGCCGCATCGACGACATCGGCGGGCCCGACACCCACAGCAATTTCCCACATGGCTGGGCGATGGCTTCGAACACGCCGCTGCGCCGCTACAAGCAGAACACCCATGGCGGCGGTATCCGCGATCCCTTCGTGATCAACTGGCCGAAGCCCATCGCAGGCAGGGGCGAGCTACGCCACCAGTTCGTGCATGCCTGCGACCTCACGCCGACGCTCTTGGATCTGATCGGCATCGAGGCGCCCAACACGATCGCTGGCTGTCCGCAGATGCCGCTCGAAGGCGAGAGCTTTGCGCGCTCGATCACCGATGCGTCGGCGCCATCGAAGCGTTCGCCGCAATATTTCGAGATGTTCGGCCATCGCGGCCTCTGGCACGGCGGCTGGAAGGCGGTCGCCTATCATCCACCGGGCACGCCGTTCGAGAACGACAAATGGGAGCTGTTTCATCTCGACCTGGATTTTTCCGAGACCAATGATCTTGCCGCGGAGCAGCCGGATCGTTTGGCCGAGATGATCGCGCTCTGGTGGGCGGAGGCCGAGACGCACAACGTGCTGCCGCTCGACGACCGGTTTGGCCCGCGCTTTGCCGAGAACGCCGCGCGCTTCCACGGCGCGCGTCACCATTTCGTCTTCCATGCCGGCATGGGACACGTGCCGACCGACGTTGCGCCCGACGTGCGCAGCCGCAGCTACACGATCGAGGCGCATGTCGAGATCGATGGGACGGGCGCCCACGGCGTGTTGATCGCGCATGGCGATGCGACGTCGGGCTACAGCCTTTACATCAAGGATGGTCTCTTGGTGCACGACCTCAACATCGGCGGCAGCCACCAGATCGTGCGCTCGGATCGCAAGGTGCCGTCGGGCGTCCAGCGGCTAGGGGTGCATGTCGAGCGCCTCGTGCGCAAGGAGCCGCCCGCCAAGGGCTCGCGCACCGGCATCTCCGAATACACGCTGCTGATCGATGGCGAGCCGGCCGGGTCGCTCCAGACCCAGCTCGGTTTTCACACGCTGATCTCGTGGTCCGGCCTCGACATTGGCCGCGACCGCGGCAGCCCCGTGTCGCATTACGAGGCGCCGTTCGAATTCGCTGGACGGCTGTCGCGCGTCACCGTCACCATGCACAACGACCAGACGCTCGATGGCGATGCCGTCGGCAATGCGCAGATGGCGCGGCAGTAAAGGGAAGGAAACGCCCGTTACTTGATCTTGTCGTAGGCGGCCGCGAAGTCGCTGAGTGGCATCGGGATTGTGAGCGTCTCCTTGGCCATGTTCTGGAAGGAGACCTTCAACTGCTTGCCCGACTTCAGCGTCGCGAGCAGATCCGGCGCGATCGGGGTAGAGGCATAGCAGCCGCGGTTTTCACAGGTCTGGATCTGAAGGTCGATCGCCTTGCCTTCGTCGACCTGGAGCTTTGCGCCCACGGGAAGGTTGAGGCCGAGCGGAAGCTGGAGCAGTGCCACCGGCGTGCGGGTATCGGGGGCGACGCGGATGTTGATCAGGACGACGGTCTGGCCGGTCTTGGTCAGGACGGCGTTCTGCTCGATCGCGCATTCGAGCGGTGCGTCTCGGCTCGGGCTGGTGCAGCGCGCGATCCAGCCCGGCTGCTGCGCGTCGCCTTGCGCGGCGTCGGCCTGCGCTTGCGGGGCGGGCGACGGCACTGCGGCCGGCGCGGGGTGAGCCGGCGCCGCATTCTTCTTGGCGGCTTGCTGAGCGTACGCGGCGCCCGTCGACAACAGGGCAGCGGCAGTGAAGGCAATCAGTTTGGATCGCATGGGCATGAAATATCGCGTTGGCGTGAAAGGGGAGTGTCGCTGTACCGTCGCAGGACGGGTAGCGCAAGCTTACTCTGCGGCTTCCTTGACGGTGCCGTGCTCGGCCACCTCGTCCCCGTCGCCATCGCCCGAACGGCCCCCGCTCGAGAACAGGTTGGAGAACTTGTCGAGATAGAGGTAGACGACCGGGGTGGTGAACAGGGTCAGCGCTTGGCTGACGATCAGGCCGCCGACCATGGCGTAGCCGAGCGGCTGGCGGATTTCGGCTCCGGTGCCGTGGCCGAGCATCAAGGGCACGCCGCCCAGCAACGCCGCCATCGTCGTCATCATGATCGGGCGGAAGCGCAGGATCGCGGCCTGACGGATCGATTCCTCCGGCGTCTTGTGCTCGTCGCGTTCGGCGGCGATGGCGAAGTCGACCATCATGATGCCGTTCTTCTTCACGATGCCGATCAGCAGGATGATGCCGATCAGCGCGATCAGGCTGAAGTCGAAGCCGGCCGCCATCAGGATCAAGAGTGCTCCGACGCCGGCCGAGGGCAGGGTCGACAGAATCGTGATCGGATGGATGTAGCTCTCGTAGAGGATGCCGAGGATCAGATAGACCACGACAAGCGCCGCGAGGATCAGCAGCGGCACGGTGCCGAGCGACTGCTGGAATGCCTGCGCGGTGCCCTGGAAGCTCGAATTGAGCGTCGCCGGCGCGCCCAGATCAGCCATTGCCTTCTGCACCGCCTCGGTGGCCTGACCGAGCGCGACGCCCTGCGCGAGGTTGAAGCTGATCGTGATTGCCGGGAACTGGCCCTGGTGGCTGATCGAGAGCGGCCGGACCGGATCGGTGGTCCAGGTCGCAAAGGTCGACAGCGGCACCTGGTCGCCGGTCAGCGGCGACTTCAGGTAGAGCTTGTTGAGCGAATCCAGATTGCCCTGCATCTCCGGCAGGATTTCCAGGATCACGTGATAGCTGTTGAGCTGGGTGAAGTACTGGGCGACCTGGCGCTGGCCGAAGGCGTCGTAGAGCGTGTCGTCGATCAGCTGCGGCTGGATGCCGTAGCGCGAGGCAGTGTCGCGGTTGATCTTGAGCTGGACGGTTGTGCCCTGCGTTTGCTGGTCGGTCGCGACGTCGCGCAGCTGCGGCAGCGTCTGCATCTTGGCGAGGATTTTTGGCGCCCATTCGTTGAGCTCGCCGAGATCGGCATCCTGCAGGGTAAACTCAAACTGCGTACGGGTCGGACGGCCGCCGAGCCGCACGTCCTGGGCAGCTTGCATGTAGAGGCGGGCGCCTGACACTTTCTCGAGCTGCGGGCGCAGCCGGCCGATGATCTGCTGCGCGGAGGCCTGGCGCTGGTCGCGCGGCTTCAGCGTGATGAACATGTTGCCGTTGTTGCCGGCGCGGCCGCTGCCGCCGATGTTCATTGCGATCGAGGCGACGTCGGGATCGGCCATCACGACCTTGCCGAGCTCGACCTGCCGCCGCTGCATCTCGGCGAACGAGATGTCCTGGGAGGCTTCCGACGTCGCGGTGATCAGGCCGACGTCTTGCTGCGGGAAGAAGCCTTTCGGGATCAGGACGAACAGATAGACCGACAGGGCCAGTGTCGCGAAGAAGATCGTGAGCGTGGTGCGCCGCCAGCTCAGGGCGTGATCGAGGACGTATTCGTAGCCGCGCAACATCGCGTCGAAGGCGCGTTCGCTCCACTGGTAGAACTTGCCGTGGGTCACTTCACCATGCGCGCGCAGGAAGCGTGAGGCCATCATCGGCGTCAGCGTCAGCGACACGAACATCGAGACGAAGATCGTCATCGCCAGCACGACGGCGAATTCGCGGAACAGGCGTCCGATGATGCCGCCCATCAGCAGCAACGGGATGAGCACGGCGACCAGCGAGACGCTGATCGACACGATGGTGAAGCCGATTTCCTTCGACCCCTTGTAGGCGGCGGCCAGCGGGGAAGCGCCTTCCTCGATATAGCGCGTGATGTTCTCGAGCATCACGATGGCGTCGTCGACGACGAAACCGACCGCGATCGTCAGCGCCATCAGTGAGAGATTGTCCAAGGAATAGCCAAAAACCCACATCAGGGCGCAGGCGCCAAGGAGCGCCAGCGGAACCGTGACAGTCGGAATCACGGTCGCCCAGAAGCTGCGCAGGAAGATGAAGATGACCATGACCACGAGGGCAATGGTCAGAAGCAGCGTGAACTGGACGTCCTCGACCGCGGCGCGGATGGTCGTGGTGCGGTCGCTGATGACCTCGATCTTGATGGCCGGCGGGATCGCCGCGACGAGCCGGGGCAGCGTTGCCTTGATCCGGTCGACGGTCTCGATGACGTTGGCGCCGGGCTGCTTGAACACCACCAGGAACACGCCGCGCTTGCCGTTGGCCCAGGCTGCCTGCTTGGCGTCCTCGGGACCGGTGACGGCCTGGCCGATGTCCCGAATCCGCAAGGGGCCCCCATTGCGATAGGCGATGATGACGTCGTTCCAGTCCTTTGACTGGGTGAGCTGGTCGTTGGCGTAGATCGTAAAGGCGCGCTTCTCGCCGTCGATGTTGCCCTTGGGGCTGTCGACCGTGGCGATCGCGATCTGGCTACGCACATCCTCGAGCGACAGGCCCTTGGCGACGAGTTTCGCGGGATCGATCTGGACGCGGACGGACGGTTTCTGCTGACCGCCGATGAAGACCTGCGCAACGCCGGAAAGCTGGCTGATCTGCTGGGCAAGCTGGGCGTCGACCGCGTCGCTGACGCTGGTGAGTGGCAGGGTGTCCGAGGTCGCCGACAATAGCAGGATCGGCGCGTCCGCGGGGTTCACCTTGCGGTAGGTCGGCGGCGAGGGCAGGTTCTTGGGCAGCTGGCCGCTCGCCGCGTTGATCGCGCCCTGCACGTCGTTTGCGGCGCCGTCGATGCTGCGGTTGAGGTCGAACTGGATGGTGATCGACGCCGTGCCCAGATAGCTCGTCGAGGTCATCTGGGCGATGCCGGGAATCTGGGCGAATTGCCGTTCGAGCGGCTGCGCCACCGACGAGGCCATGGTCTCGGGACTGCCGCCGGGCAGATTCGCGGTGATCTGGATGGTCGGGAAGTCCACCTGCGGCAGCGGCGCGACGGGCAGCAGGGGATAGGCGACGAGACCGACAAAGAGGATGCCGGCCATCAGCAGCGAGGTGCCGATGGGATAACGGATGAAAGGTGCCGAAATCCCGCCCTCGGTCATTCCTGTCGAACCTTGTTCTGGCCGGGATCCGAACTCGCCACGGTCGTGGTGACGAGGCTTCCCGGCTGTACCTTGAATTGACCGCCGGTGATCACCTGCTGCCCTGGCGTCAGCCCTTCATCAACGACGGAACGTCCGTCGATGGAGTAGCTGGCCTTGATCTTGCGCAGCTCGGCCTTGTTCTCTTGGTTGACGGTATATGCGTACAGGCCATTGGTCGAATGCTGGACCGCATCATCCGGAACCACGGTCGCATCCTTGAGGGTGCGCACCAGCAGCCGTGTCGAAACCGACTGTCCCGGCCACAAATTGTGGTCCTTGTTGTCGAACACCGCCTTGAGACGAATAGTTCCGCTGGTCGTATCGACCTGGTTGTTGATGACGGCGAGCTTGCCTTCCGCAAGCGTCTTCTTGCCGTCGGTGGTGAGCGCGATCACCTTGAGTGCGCCGGCCTTCTGCCCCTCGCTGATGTAGGGAAGCTGATCCTCCGGCGCCGTGAAGATCACCGAGATGGGCTCGATCTGCGAGATCGTGACGATCCCGGTCTGTGTAACGGCGTTGACGATGTTGCCGATGTCGACCTGGCGGAGGCCCGCGACGCCGGTGATCGGCGCCTTGATCTGGGTATAGTCGAGCTGGGTCTGGGCGTTAGCGATCGCGGCTTCGTCGGCGGCGATCTGGGCGGTGAGCTGGGCGACGGTGGAGCGCTGGGTATCGGTCTGCTGCCGCGTCGCGAACTCGCCGAGCTTGGTATAGCGCTGCAGGTCGAGATTGGCGTTGGCGAGGTTGGCCTCGTCCTGCTGCTTCTTGGCCTTGGCCTGGTCGAGCACGGCCTGGAACGGCCGCGGATCGATTTCGACCAGGAGATCGCCCTGATTGACGATCTGGCCCTCAGTGAAGGCGATCTTGTCGATCTGGCCATCCACGCGGGTCCGGACCTGCACCGTGTTGAAGCCCTGAACCGTGCCGAGACCCGTCAAATAGACCGGAAAATCCGTCTTCTCGACCGGCGCAACGCTCACAGGAATGGCGGGTGCCCGCGCCGGACCCTTCTGTGCGGTCTGGGCTTTTCCGGCCTCAGCAGCGGAGTATCGCTGCCACCCGTAATAGCCCGCGGAGCCCACGGCCGCGATGATCAAAATCCAGAGGATCGGCCGTGATTTTTTCATTTCGGCTCGTTATCGGCTCGTATGCCCAAAACTACGAATTGTGAGGCAATCGTAGGGTTCCAGCGCGCTTGTATAATACACGCCAAGTTCCAGTGTAAACAGCACTATCGGTTGAGAATCCTAAACAATTGGAAAGCTTTGCACCGGCTTCGGGCGGCCTGGCGCGACAGCGTGCAGCGCTGCATTTTCAGCGCGCAAACGGCCGGCAGCCGATCTGAAATGCCCGCGCATGGTCTCGTGCAACGCGCTGCGCGAGTGCAGGCGGCGCGCGCGAAGTCGCCGGCATGGCCTTGGCGAGAACGGTTCTAAATCGCTCCCGCAGCGTTTCGGTTGTCAGGAAAATCGGCCTCGTTCATATCAGCGCCGCCACAACGGGAGCGCAGAATGGACGAGCTGAACGGCAAGATGATCGCGTGTCAGATTCTGATCACGGGCCTGATCGCGCGCGTCGCCAACGAGCAGCGCGATCCCTTGCGCTTCCTCACCGACTTTCGCGACGAGATCAAAGCCGTCGTGAACGGCGTCAACATCGCCGGCATGGACAACACCGATCGTGTCCGTGCGGCCGCGCAGCGAACCGTCGACGAATTGTTCTCGTTGATGAAGCCGCCGAGCAGCGATTGATCGCTGCAAGATGAGAGGCGCCGAAGCGAGAGATGCGATACGCCCTCTGCATTTGCCGCGTGAGCGCGCGAACAACTGGCGAAACGAGCGCGGCTCAATAAATAATTCAAGTGCAGTTTAGAACGCTTAAAAACTACAACTTTAGAACCGTTTCAAATTGCAAGGCGTCGACAAGTTTAGAATCGTTTTGAAATGGAGCGATTCAACCGCATCGCGGCCGTCGTCACGTTGACCCCATCTATCCCGCTCGATACCAACGACGCGTCGCGTTGTCACAATGCGATCAATCGTCTTCATGTGGTGGGGCTTGAAATGGGTGGCGTTCGGGCACCGCGGTCATTGCGTTCGGCTGCGGCGAGAAAATCTTTCGAGAACAATTTCGACGCTGCAACGGGCAAGACGGTCTCCGCCGTTGCGAGCCTGATCGCGGTCGCATCGGTTTCAACCGGAGCGCAGGCGCAGCAGTCGAGCCTGCCCCCGGTGACGGTCGATGCGCCCAAGGAGCGTCCGCGTCCTGCGGCCTCGAAGCCGTCACCCGAGCAGATCCGCGCCCGCACCGCGCTGCGGCGCGCAGCACAGCGCCAGCAGACGGCGCAGGCGCCGTCCGCAAATGCTGTTGCGCCAGATGCCGATCCATACGCGAATCCGGCAGCGCCCTACATGGCCAACCGCGTGCAGGCGTCGGGTAAATTTCCCGAGCCGATCCTCAATACACCCAAATCAATCACAGTGCTCACAAAGGACGTGCTGGAGGACAAGAACGCCACGACACTGAAGCAGGCGATTCTCAGCACGGCCGGCGTAACGCTGGGCACGGGCGAGGGGGGCAACGCGTTTGGCGACCGCTTCTTCATCCGCGGCTTCGATGCCCGCAACGACATCTTCATCGACGGCGTGCGCGATGCCGGCGTCAGCGTGCGCGAGAATTTCTTCACCGAACAGGTCGAGATCCTGCGCGGTCCGGCGTCGTCCTTCGCCGGTCGCGGCACGGCCGGCGGCGCGATCAACATCGTCACCAAGCAGGCAACGACAGCAGGCAACTTCTACAACATGGACACCACGTTTGGGACCGATCGCACCAAGCGCGTGGTCCTCGACGTCAACCAGGTGATCGATCCGACCTGGGCGGTGCGTGCAGGCGGGCTGTTCCAGGATGCCGGTGTCGCTGGTCGAGACTATGTGAAAGACAATCGCGATGGCGCGTTCGTTGCCACAACCTGGAAGCCGGTGGATGCAGTTAAAATCACCGCCGGCTACATCCATACCGAGTTGACCGGCCTGCCGGACTTCGGCGTGCCGTACTACCGGCCGAGCACGGCGAGCACCGCCGGTGGCCCGTTCCCGGACTTCGGCTCCAACCGCAACAACTGGTACGGATTCGTCAATCGCGACTTCTATCGGACTGGCCAGGACATCGGCTCGCTCAATGCCGAGGTGCAGGTCACGCCCGATCTGCTTCTCACCAACCGGTTCCGGGATTCTCACTCCACTCAAAACTACATCGGAACGCTCCCGGAAAATCCGCAGATCCAAACTCCACTCTCAGCATCGACTCTTACTGCCAATCCGCAAAGCCGCTATCAGGCAACGGATGTGATCGCCAACCAGACGGAGGCGACCTACAAGTTTAACGATGGTGTCGGGTTTAAGCACACGGCGCTCGCCGGTTTTGAATATGATCACGAAACGTCGTCCATCGACAGCTATACTGGCCTTGCCTCGGAAGCGCTTCCTGGTGGCTTCACCGGCAATTCATTGTCTGGCGTTAGCGTGTTCTATCCACAATACACGAACCTTCCGTTCGGAATCCCCGGCGGCCTTACAGGTAAGCCGACAAACATTCGGATCGACACCAAGAGTGTCTACGCGCTGGATACGGCCAACTATAACGACCTGCTGATCCTGAACGGTGGTGTCCGTTACGACGACTATAATATCAAGGTGAACGGTTGGGGTTCGGTCAATGGAGGAACCCTGAACGCTTTCGGCCAGCAACAACAAGACTACGGGATGCCGAACTTCAATCTTGGCGTCACCCTGAAGCCATTGCCGAATGGAAGCGTTTACGCGGCCTACGCGACCTCGTCGAACCCGGTCGGTGCCGAATTTGACGGCACAAGCATTCAGTACGGAGGCCTTGCGCCGGTGTTGAATGGCGCCCCCCCTCAGATATTCGGTCCGGAAAAGAACAAGGCGATTGAACTTGGTACCAAGTGGGAGCTGTTCGACCGGCGTCTGCTGGTGACAGCCGCGCTCTTCCAGACGGAAAAGGAAAATGCCCGCGAGTCGCGTAACGTCACGGCAGCCACTGCGACTGCAGCATGCCCCTACACGGCTACGTCAGGGAATGTCTCCTGCATAAGCGCGGGCGCGGCATATCGCATTCGCGGCATTGACCTTGAAGTTGGCGGCAAGATCACCGACAAGTGGAGTGTCTTCGGCGGTCTCGTCCTGATGCAGTCGGAAGTAACAAAGTCGCTGATCCCGCCGGCCAACACGACCCTCTACACCACGAACGTTGGACTGCCCCTCGCGAACGTGGCGCATCAGTCATTCAGTATGCTCAGCAAGTACCAGCTGACCGACACGTGGGAACTTGGCGGTCAGGCCGTCTATCGCTCGAAGATCTATGGTGGCACGTTCCTCGCGGCCAACCAGGGCACATCGATTCCGAGCTATTGGCGTTTCGACGTGTTCGCGGAAGCCAAGATCAACAAGAACTGGACGGCCAAGCTGTTCGTGAACAACATCTTCGACAAGCGCTACTACGACGCGCTGTACCAGAGCGCTGCGCCGTTCGTGCTGGAGGCCCCAGGGCGTGCCGCCTATCTGGTGATCTCGGCGCGCTACTGATGGAGTCATGACGAGGTGCCATGCTGACATGCATAGAAGGCGTCCTGAGCAAGGATGATGTAGCGGACTTCCGCCGCATCATGGACGCCAGCGAATGGGAAGACGGCCGTTCCACCGCGGGCGCGCAGTCAGCAATGGTCAAGCGCAACGAGCAGTTGCCGCCGGACAGCGAGGTCGCGCGCAAGCTCGGCAACCGCATCATTTCGGCGCTGACGTCGCACCCGCGCTTCCTCGCCGCGGCGATCCCGCTGCAGATCTTCCCGCCGCTGTTCAACCGCTATGCGGCGAGCAGCGGCCATCATTTCGGCCTGCACGTCGACAACGCGATCCGCGGCGACCGCCTGACCGGCCTTCGCATCCGAACCGATCTGTCGGTCACACTGTTTCTGGCTGAGCCGGAAGAGTACGACGGTGGCGAACTTGTGATCGAGGACACCTACGGCTCGCATGAAGTGAAGTTACCGGCGGGCGACTGTGTGCTGTATCCTTCGACCAGCCTGCACCTCGTGACGCCGGTGACCCGGGGGGCCCGGGTTGCGTCTTTCTTCTGGCTTCAGAGCATGATACGGGATGACCACGCCCGCAGCATGATCTTTGACCTCGACACCGCCATCCAGGCGCTGGTGGAACGGCTCGGGCGCGACGATCCCGAAACGGTCAAATTGACGGGCATCTATCACAATCTCATTCGCTACTGGGCAGAAGTATGAAGACCACATCTCTCCAAGCAAGCCTTGCCGCAGCCGTGCTGATGGCGGCGACGTGGCTCGCATCCCCTGTATCTGCCCAGCAACAAACCCAGCCGGCGGGGCCGGCGCCAGCGGCGGCTCAGCGGCCCGTGGCCGCTCCGGCTCCCGTGGCGCCGCAGCCAAGCGCGGTGGCGCCGGTCGCGCCATCGACCGCGGCCCCCGCGGCCACGACGCCGGCTGTCTCCACGCCGGCCGCCGCGCCCGCCGCGTCCTCGACCGATGCTGGTCCGGCAGCCGGCGAGGTGGCGTCCGCCGACCGCGCGCAGAAATCGGCTGGGCCGGTCATGAAGGAATTGTCGCCCTGGGTGATGTTCATGTCCGCGGACATCATCGTGAAGGCGGTGATGATCGGGCTCGCCTTCGCCTCGCTCGTGACCTGGACCGTCTTCATCGCGAAGTCGATCGAGCTGTCGGTTGCCTCCGGCAAGCTCCGTTCGGCGCTGAAGAAGATTGCGGAGGCGCGTTCGCTCGCTGAAGCGCAGATGGCGCTCGGCACCAAGCAGGGGATACTGCCGTCCTTCCTCGCGGCAGCGCTGCGCGAGGCGAGGATGTCGGCCGGTCTTTCCAGCGATGCCGGCATCAAGGAGCGCGCGGCCTCGAGCTTCGCCGAGATCGTGCGCGCGGAGCAGCGGCGCATCCGCATCGGCATGGGCGTGCTGGCGACCATCGGCTCCACGTCGCCCTTCGTCGGCCTGTTCGGCACGGTGTGGGGCATCATGAACAGCTTCATCGGCATCTCGAAGTCGCAGACGACGAACCTCGCGGTCGTCGCGCCCGGCATCGCCGAAGCACTGCTGGCGACCGCGATCGGCCTCGTCGCTGCCATCCCGGCGGTCATCGTCTACAATCACTTCTCGCGCGTGACGAAGAGCTATCTCGAGCTGGTCAGCCGCGCCTCCGGCGCTTCGGCCCGGCTTCTCTCGCGCGATCTCGATCGCACGCACGGCACCATGCATTCGCGCGCGGCGGAGTAAACCATGGGCGCCTCGATCGCAGACAATGACCTCGACGACGATGCGGACTTCTCCGAGACGCATGACATCAACGTCACGCCGTTCATCGACGTCATTCTGGTGCTGCTGATCATCTTCATGGTCGCTGCACCGCTTTCGACGGTCGACCTGCCGATCGACCTGCCGACTTCAAGCTCGACGCCGCAAAAGAAGCCGGACAAGCCGACCTATGTCAGCATCAAATCCGACCTGACGCTGGCGATCGGAGAGAATCCGGTCAAGCGAACCGAGCTGATCGGCTCCCTCAACGGGATGGCCGACATGAGCAAGGACAAATATGTGTTCCTGCGCGCCGATCGTGCCGTGCCTTATGGCGAGCTGATGGGCGTGATGGAAATCCTGCGTGCCGGCGGCTATTCTCGGGTCAAGCTGGTGGCGCTCGAAGCGGCTCCTGCGGCGGCTGGGCCGTCCCAAGGGGCGCCCCAGCCCTGATGGCAGCGCGATGTCTGATCCTTTGATCGAGGTGAAACCATCCCGGCGGCTGTGGATTCTGGCCGCGGTGGCCGCGCTCGCATTGCATCTTGGCGGTGCCGCGCTGGCGCTGGCGAACCTGCGGGCCGACGACGGTGACGATGGCCTCGGGGCCAATGGTGCGGAATACGCCGTCGAGATGACCTCGCCGAAGCTTCCGGAAACGGATCTGCCGCCGGGCCCGGACAGTGAGGCCTCGCAGTTCCAGCCGCAGCAAATGCAGCAGCAGGCCGAGGTGAAGGAGACCGATCTACCGAAGGATCGGCCTCAGGAAGCCGAAGACCCGGACCGGGTCGTCACCGAGAACGACTCCAAGAAGCCGGTTGAGGAAAACACGAAGGTGGCCAAGGTTGAAACCCAGGCCGTCGAGGAAATGCCGAATGCCCAGGAGTCGGCGAAGCAGGCGCTGGATGAGAACGCGCGCGAGGATGAGAAGGCCGCTGCACCGAACCGGGGCATCGGCAAGGACATTCGCAAGCTGACGGCCGAGTGGGGCAAGAGGATCAGCGCCTATTTCGAGCTTCACAAGCGCTATCCCAAGGAGAAGAGCAAGACGGCGTCCGTCGTACTCAGCCTGGTGTTGAACCGCCGCGGCAATGTCGTCTCGGTCGATGTGACCCAGTCCTCCGGCGACACCGTTTTCGACAATGAGGCCGTAGCCATGGTGCGCCGTTCGGATCCGGTGCCGGTTCCGCCGGCCGAGCTCACGGATGATCAGTTCGCCTTCAGCCTGCCCGTGAACTTCAAGAAGCCGAAATAGCTGGGGTAGCCGTCAGCGCCAGTAGTAGCGGATCGCGACGTAGACCACGACCAGGCAGGCGAAGATCAGGGCGACCGGAAGCGGCCGCTTCTGGGTTCCGCTGTATGCCGCTGCCCCGAACGGAGCCTTCTTCGGCTTGGGCGCTGGCCGCCGGAACGCGGTGACATTGTCCGTGACCGGCTCGGCCGTGCGCGGGCGGACGTCAGGTGCGGTTCCCGCGCCACCCATCTCGGCATAATAGGCCTTGTAGACCGCCGCGATGGTGGTTTCGGTCGCTTCCGTCTCGCTCATCTGCTCCAGAAGGTTCTTGTAGCTCGCGAGGAAGCCTTGCGCGTCCGGAGGCAGGGCCGACAACCCGTTGAGCTTGGCCATCATCTTCCACGTGGCAAAATCGGCGCGGGCGCGGGTATCGGCTCGTCGCGCGATCAGCATATCGGCAGCTTTGACCAAGTTGGCCTCTGGCCCTTCGGCTCGTCTTCAGATGTCTCAATCAACTACGCGTTGCCGGTCAGCAAGAGAACAGCCTGAATCACATAACCGGTCAACGTCCGCAGTATTGCTGAAATAACATCAAGATTTAGACCGAACTGGGAACCCGCCAGCGGTAGCAGGATCAGCAGTCCGATCAGGATCAGCATGCCAAACGGCTCGAGCCGCGCCAGCGGCAAGGCGAGCGGCCGCGGCAACAGCCCGACCGCGACCCGCCCGCCGTCGAGCGGCGGGATCGGCATCATGTTGAACACGGCCAGCACCGCATTGATCACGAGTGAATTCTTGAGATTGTCGACGACCCATTGCGCCGAACTGGCGGGCACCCAGGGCAGGGCGTGGAAGGCGAGAGCCGTGACGAGTGCGAGCAGAATGTTCGTCGCCGGACCTGCCAGCGCGACCCAGACCATGTCGAGCCTTGGATTGTTGAGCTTGCGGAAATTCACCGGCACCGGCTTGGCATAGCCGAACAGGAACGGCGAATGCGCAAACAACAACATCGCCGGCAGGATCAAAGTGCCGAATGGATCGATATGCCGGAGCGGGTTGAAGCTGACCCGGCCGAGCTTCCAGGCGGTATCGTCGCCGAGACGGTGCGCCACGAAGCCATGCGCGGCTTCGTGGAAGGTGATGGCAAGCACCAGCGGGAGTACCCAGACCGACAGGTCATAGAAGGAAATGTTCACGGCTCATCCGCCTTGGTTGTGGCTCGCGGCCTTGCAGCCGACCCGGCCAAGTCCGGCGGTGCAGCGACGCTTCAGGTCAACATATGGGGGCCGATTCTGAAATGCTCCACTGCAAATGATCCGCCAGCAGGGCACATGCGCGTGACAGATTGGGCGCGCGATGAAGGCGAATGTCGGCCGCAGGCAGCGGCGGCAGACCGTCGCGCACGCTGAGAGGGCGAAGGCGGGCAGGCAGGGTGCCGGCCTTCACCACGGTCACCGCGAGGCCCTGGGCCGCGATCGCTTCCACCGCCGCAAGGGTGCGGCTGACAAAGGCGAGCCGCCACGGTCGGCGGGCGGCGTCGAGCGCCTCCGCGGCCCACTGCCTGAACAGGCATCCCGGCGGGTAGAGCGCGACCGGCAGCGGATCTTGCGCCGCGGCCGGATATGAGGCGGCCGCCGCCCAGACCGCCTGCTCACAACGCAGCAGCTCGCCGTCGCCGCGGCCTTGCGGATGCATGGCGATGACGAGGTCGTAAGTCTCGCCGAGCCGGGCCGGCATCGTCGCGGTCAGTCCGGTCTCGATCTCGACTCGCACCTGCGGGTGGCTTTTGGCAAAGCTCGCCAGCAATGGCGGAATGACGATTGTGCCGTAATCATCCATCACGCCGAGCCGGACCACGCCGTCGATCTTGCGCGCGCGGAGCGCGCCGACCGCCTCAGTGTTGAGCGCGAGAATGCGACGCGCATATCCGCGCAGCTCTTCACCGGCCGCCGTTAGAGCGACGCCGGCCCTCGTGCGGTGGAATAGCCTTGTGCCGAGCCGCTGCTCAAGGCGCCTGATCTGGACGCTCACGGCCGATTGGGTCCGGTTGAGCGCCGCTGCGGCAAGCGTGAACGAGCGATGCTCGGCGACGGCGAGGAACGCCTTCAGAAGGTCGGGATCGAGATCGGGCGCGGTCATGATGAAAAGTTATCCCAGCATGACGGAAATTCCATTCCCTGTTTCGGCGCGCCTCCTATGCTGTTTGCATAATCGTGAATGGGGAAGGACATGGGCGAGATCTCCGGCGTCTTGGCCGCTGTGCTGTCGAGTGCGCTGGGCGGCACCTCGATCGGCGCCACGCGTTATCTCGTCAGTGCGATCGATCCGCTCGCGATCGGCTCGTTCCGCTTCGGCATCGGCTTTTTGCCATTGTTGCCGCTGACGATCCTGCGCGGCGATCGCTGGCCGCAGCGAGCGGACTGGGCCGCCGCAGCCGGGCTCGGCTTTCTGTTCTTCGCCCTGTTTCCAATTCTGTTCAATGCATCGCTCATCTTCACGACCGCCGCGCGCGGTGCGCTCGCCCTGTCGACGCTACCGCTGCTGACGCTGGTGATCGGGGCCGCGCTCGGCAGCGAAGCGCTGACACTGCGCAAATCCGTCGGCGTTGTGGTGGCGACATTGGGGGTTGCGGTCGCGCTGCTTACCGACCTGACCTCGGCGCCTGCAGGCGCCTGGCGTGGTGATCTCTTGATGGTCGCCGCCGCGCTCTGCATGGCACTGTATGGCATCTGGTCGAAGCCGCTGATCCGCCGCTCCAGTCCGATCGGCTTCACGACGATGAGCATGGCGGCGGGCGCGGCCTGCCTCATCCTGCTCTCCTATCTCCGCGGCAGCTTTGCCCCGGTCGCGGGCTTCGGTGCGCCGCAATGGCTGGCGGCCTTCTATCTCGGCGCCTTCGGCGCGGCGCTGACGTTCTATCTTTGGGCCTTCGCGCTGGAGCGAACGACGCCGACTCGCGTGGCGATCTCGGTGACGGTCAATCCGATCACGGCGTCGCTGGTCGGCGCCTGGCTGCTGCAGGAGCCGCTGCGCTGGAATCTGGCAGCCGGCATCGTCGCGGTCTTTGCCGGAATCTGGATCGCCACGACAACGGGGACGCGCATTCAGGCCGCGAGCGCGTCCGCGTCAAGCCAATCCTGACGTCACGCCGGGATCGTCGTCGAATATTGCGGCAGGCCGTCGTCGAGCTTCAGCCAGGCGATCTTTTCCGAGACCCAGATGTGCTCGGTCGGTGCGAAGGCGTTACGGTCGTCGAATGTCGCCAGCGCCACGCCCGCGAGCGTACCGTTGCGTCGCCAGGCGAACAGGCGCGTGCCGCAACGTGTACAGAACACGCGATCGATGTGCTCCGATGAGGCATAGCGGGCGGTGTCGCCCTCGACCGTCAGCGCCTTCTGATCGAACTGCGCGCGGGCGAAGAAGGGCGAACCCATCGCCTTCTGGCAGTTGCGGCAGTGGCAGATGCGGACATTGAGCGGCTCGCCTTCTGCCTTGAACCGCACTGCGCCGCACAGGCATCCACCTTCCCGGATCATGGCTCAGGCCACCCGCCACTCGCCGACCTGGCGCGCCATGTTCCAGTTGAGCTCGTCGAGATCGCCGTCCATGTTGGAATTCCCGCGCCGTGTGTTGGTGAAGGCGGCCCAGCAGAAGCCGCCATGGGTGCGCACGGCAATCGTGCTGGTGCCGGGCAGGCTGCCATTGTGCCACCAATTGTCGGATTTGTTGACGCAAAAGCCCTTGGCGTAATCCGGGCTGACCGCGGGGGCTGTTGTCATGGTCTGGATGGTCCGCGGCCGCAGGATGTTTGCCGGCCTCGCGTAGCCGTCGACATGCATCAGGAACTGCACGATATCGGCGGGCGTCGCGATCCAGCCGCCGTGAGAGTCCATCCGCCTCACGTTCATGTCGTAGGGGTTTTCGCCCTGGCTGTAGTAGGCGACTTCGCCGGCCTGGCGCTGATCGCGGGTGTTGCCGGCGATCGACATGTCGGAGACGCCGCAGCGGCCGAGCACCTCAGTGCGGACGTAATCCGCATAGGGCTGGCCGGTGAGCTTCTCGATGATCCGACCCACCACGCAATAGCCGAAGTTGGAATAGGCGTAGCGCTGGCCGGGCGGGCGATCGAGCGGCCGGTTGGCGAGCGTCCATGCGATGAGCTGTGCGTGATCCATCCGCGGATGCGTGAACATGGGATCGCGGTTGTCGTTGCTCCAGCCGCCGGCGGTGTGCGTCAACAGGTGCTCGAGCGTGATCTGGTCGATGCCGGCGGAGTAGGGCGGCTGCCCGTAGTCGGTGCCGAGGATCGCACCAGGGCCGAACACCCGGTCCGACAGCTTGACGCGGTTCTCCTCGATCAGGCGGAAGATCGTGACCGAAGTGATCATCTTGCTGACGCTGGCGATCCGGAACAGATGCCGCGGCGTCACCGCCTCGTTGCGCTCGCGATCGGCAAGACCGAGTGCGTCCTGGTGGACGATCGCGCCGGCATAGCCGATGGCGAAGGACAGCGCCGGCACGTCGTACTTGTCCATGAAGGCGCGCGCCAGCCGCGCCATCGCGCCGCGCTCGGCCGGCGATGGCGGACGGATGTTCGGGGGATTGGGCGCCAGTTGCGCGAAGGCAGGGCCAACGAGCGGCAGCGCGCACGCTCCCGCTGCGAGCTTTACAAAATCCCGACGTGCAAGCCCCATGGTCGCCCCCTTAAGGGCGTCCAATGTCTCAGTAGGTCGCCCGGCCACCGGAAATATCAAACACCGCGCCGGTGGAGAAGGCACAATCTTCGGATGCAAGCCAGGCCACCATCGCGGCAAGCTCTTCCACCAGCACGAAGCGACCCTTCGGGATTTTTGACAGCATGAAGTCGATATGCTGCTGCGTCATCTGGTCGAAGATCGCGGTTTTCGCCGCGGCCGGCGTCACCGCATTCACGAGGATGTCATGCGCGGCGAGCTCCTTGCCGAGCGATTTCGTCAGCGCGATCAGTCCGGCCTTGGAGGCCGAGTAGTGCGCCGCGTTGGGATTGCCTTCCTTGCCGGCGATCGAGGCGATGTTCACGATCCGCCCGTATTTCTGCTTGAGCATCGCGGGCACGATCGCCTTGCAACAGATGAAGGGGCCGTCGAGGTTGATGCGCAGGACTTTCCGCCATTCCTCGAGGTCGGTCTCCCAGACGCTCTTGTTGACGCCGGCGATACCGGCATTGTTGACGAGGATGTCGATCTTGCCGAAGGCAGCCAAAGTGGCATCGCGCGCCTGCTCGACTGCGGCAGTGTCAGTGATGTCGACCTTGAAGACGCGCGCGTCGCCGCCGATCTCCTTGGCAGTCTTCTCGGCCAGGTTCGCATCAAAATCCCAGATCGCGACCTTGGCGCCGGAGGCGACGAAACGTTCGGCGATGGCGCGGCCAAAGCCCTGCGCGCCGCCCGTGACGATGGCAACGCGGCCGTTCAGATCGATCTTGTTCATGCAGAATCCCCGTTCTCTATCCCTCATGGTGAGGAGCCCGCTTTTGCGAGCGTCTCGAACCATGAAGCTCGTGGCCCATCCCTCGAGACGGAGCTGGTCGCGCCTTCTCGGGATGAGGCGTGATCAGAGCATGTAGCCGCCGTCGACGACGAGGTCGACGCCGGTGGTGAACGCGCTTTCGTCGCTGCCGAGATAGACGGCCATGGCCGCGATTTCCTCCGCGGTGCCGAGCCGACCCATCTTCTGTCGGGAGATGAACATCTCCTTGCCCTGCGGGCCCTGGGCGGCGGCACGGTCGAGCATCGACGGTGTCTCGACGGTGCCGGGGCAGATGCTGTTGCAGCGGATGCCTTGCGTGATGAAGTCGAGCGCAACCGCGCGCGTCAAGAGCGACACTGCCGCCTTGGATGCGCTGTAGGCATAACGATTGGCCGGTGGCCTGAGCGCCGCGCAGGACGAGATGTTGACAATGCTGCCGCCCCCGCCGGCCAGCATTGCCGGCAGAAACGCCTTGATGGTCCGGTGCATGGACTTGACGTTGAGGTCGAACGAAAAATCCCAATCCTCTTCCGAGCAGTCCAGGATGGTGCCGTGGTGCACGAAGCCCGCCGCGTTGAGCAGGATATCGACCTTGCCGATGCGCTTGGCGAAGGCGTTGACGTCGGCGCTGTTGCGAACGTCGAGCTTGGCCGTCTCGGCGATGCCCTCCTTGCCGAGGCTGGCGATGCCGCTCTCGTTGATGTCGGTGGCGATCACGGTTGCGCCTTCACGCGCGAATGCGATTGCGCATGCACGCCCGATGCCCGCGGCTGCGGCGGTGACAACGGCGCGTTTTCCCTTGAGGCGGTCTGCCATTTTCTTGTTCTCCTCACCTTGAATGTGTCTGTTGGCTCGTCATTGCGAGGAGCGCTTGCGACGACGCAATCCAGGGTGTCTCCGCGGAGATAACTCTGGATTGCTTCGCTTCGCTCGCAATGACGATGTCGTTGCTAGTGGTTGTCCCGCGCCACACCGAATGTGCCGGCGACGTTCTGATAGCGCGTGGCGAGCTCCATGCAGGCCCCGGTCGACTGCTGGCCGACGGTGTTGCGATAGATCTCCTGCCAGGGCGTCTGGTTCGGCGGATGCTTGAAGCCGCCATTGGCCGTCAGCTCGGCGTGGCGCTTCTTCACCTCGTCGTCGGAGATCAGGATGTTGGCGCTGCCCTTGTTGAGGTCGATGCGCACCTTGTCGCCGGTCTTGAGAATCGCGAGCCCGCCATTGGCGGCGGCTTCCGGCGAGGCGTTGAGGATCGACGGCGAGCCCGAGGTGCCGGACTGGCGGCCGTCGCCGATGCAGGGCAGGGACAGGATGCCGCGTTTGATCAGCGCCGCGGGTGGCTGCATGTTCACGACCTCGGCGCCGCCGGGATAGCCGATCGGGCCGGTGCCGCGGATGAACAGCACACAGCGCTCGTCGATGTCGAGCGAGGGATCGTCGATCCGCTCGTGATAGTCCTCGGGCCCCTCGAACACGATGGCGCGGCCCTCGAAGGCGTTGAGGTCCTTCGGGTTGCTGAGGTAGCGGTCGCGAAACTCCTTGGAGATCACGCTGGTCTTCATGATCGCGGAGTCGAACAGGTTGCCTCTCAGCACAAGGAAGCCGGCGTCCTTCACCAGCGGCTTGTCGTAATTCCAGATCACGTCGTTGTCGGGCTTGGGCGCATCCTTGCAGTTCTCGCCAATGCCGCGGCCGTTAACCGTGACCGCGTCCTCATGGATGCGCTTGTGCTGCATCAGCTCGCGCACCACAGCCGGTATGCCGCCGGCGCGGTGAAATTCCTCGCCGAGATAGAAGCCGGCCGGCTGCATGTTGACGAGCAGCGGCACGCCGTGGCCGTATTTCTGCCAGTCGTCGATCGACAGCTCCACGCCGATGTGGCGCGCCAGCGCGTTGATGTGGATCGGCGCGTTGGTCGAGCCGCCGATCGCCGAGTTGATCACGATGCAGTTCTCGAACGCCTTGCGGGTCAGGATGTCCGAGGGCTTCAGATCCTCCCAGACCATCTCGACGATGCGCTTGCCCGTCTCGTAGGCGATCTGGCCGCGCTCGCGATAGGGCGCCGGGATCGCCGCGCAGCCCGGCAGCGAGAAGCCCAGGGCTTCGGCAAGCCCGTTCATGGTCGAGGCGGTGCCCATGGTGTTGCAATGGCCGACCGAGGGCGCCGACGACGCCACGATCTCCATGAACTCCTCATAGTCGATCTCGCCGGCGGCGAGCCGCTCGCGCGACTTCCAGACGATGGTGCCGGAGCCGGTGCGCTCGCCGTCGTGCCAGCCGTTGAGCATCGGGCCGCCCGACAGCACGATCGCCGGCAGGTTCACGGTGGCGGCCGCCATCATGCAGGCCGGCGTGGTCTTGTCGCAGCCGGTGGTCAGCACGACGCCGTCGAGCGGATAGCCGTACAGGATCTCGACCAGGCCGAGATAGGCAAGGTTGCGATCGAGCGCCGCGGTCGGGCGCTTGCCGGTCTCCTGGATCGGATGGGTTGGAAATTCCATCGCGATGCCGCCGGCCTCGCGGATGCCTTCGCGGACGCGATGGGCGAGCTCGATATGGTGGCGGTTGCAGGGGGAGAGGTCGTTGCCGGTCTGCGCGATGCCGATGATCGGCTTGCCGGACTGCAGCTCGGCACGGGTGAGGCCGTAATTGAGATAGCGCTCCATATAGAGCGCGGTCATGCCGGGATTATGCGGGTTGTTGAACCATTCCTGGGAACGAAGGTGCCGGCGACTGCCGTTGCTGGCGGGCGCTTGCCCGTTGGTTGGTTTTTTTGTCATTGGTCTCTCCTGCAATGCAAACGCACTGGCGTCGGTCTTGCGTTGTCGGCTTGTGCGATGCCCAACGGCGCGGACGATGGATCGTTTGCCGCGGCGGGTCATTTCCTCACAAGTGCGATACTAGTCATGGGCGGTTGGTAACGCTATCATTTTGTTCGATCCGCCACCAGTTCGGACACCATTGGCTGGCTCTCCGCGCGCTGCGCCAGCGAGCTCTGCCGTTCGATCACCTTGAAGCCGAGATCGAGCACCGGCTCCTCCGGTCGCCGTCCTTCGATCGCCTCGACCAGCATCGTGGCGGCGGTGCGGCCCATCTCATAGCGGTTGGTGCGCACGCTGGTCAGGGTGGGGACGGTGCTTGCCATGAATTCGAGATCGTTGAAGCCGACGATCGCGATCTGCTCGGGCACTTCGATCTCCCGGCGACGGCATTCAAACAGCACGCCGAGCGCGAGGTCGTCGTTGGCGCAGAACACCCCATCGATGCCAGGCTCCCGCGCCAGCAGATCGGCGAACAGGGCGCCGCCGAGCGTCACCGAGGTCGGTGTGGCGGTCGTGACGACGAGACGCTGCTCGTACAGCGCGGTGTCCTTCATGGCCGAGACATAGCCGTCGAGCCGCCGCTGCACCCGCGGGTCCATGCGCGCCCCCACGAATCCAATCCGGCGACAGCCCTGCGCGAACAAGTGCGCAACCGCCGCGCGCGCTGCATCATAGTGCGAAAAGCCGATCATCATGTCGACGGGACTGGGTCCGAGCTCCATGATCTGCACGATCGGGCAGTCGGCCGCCTCCATCATCGCGCGTGATTCCGCGGTCTGGTCGATCCCTGTGACGATCAGCCCGGCCGGCTTCTGCGCCAGAAATAGCCGCAACAGTCTCTCCTCCTGGAGGATGCTGTAGCGGGTGTTGGAGAGCTGGATCGAATAGCGGCTGCCTTCGGAGGCATCATAGATGCCGCGCAGCACGTCCGAGAACACGTTGTTGGTGAGCGAGGGGATTAGGACGCCGATCACCTCGGTGCGCTGCGAGGCCAGCGCGCGCGCCGCGAGGTTCGGCACATAGCCGAGCTCCTTGGCGGCGCTTTCGACCCGGGCCCGCTTGGCGACCGACAAGGCCTCGGGATTGCGGAAGAAGCGGGAGGCCGTGATCGGGCTGACGCCGGCAAGCTCGGCGACTTCCGCCAGCCGGATTTTGCCTGACTTGGTGCGCTTTCGACCCATTTGCTGCTCATAGCACAGGCCCTCCCGCAAACAAAGGAACGTTGACAGCGCTACCAGCAAATACTAACCAAAGACAAATTGCCAAAACCGCACAAACTGCCGACAATGTCGCCCGTTAAGATCGGGCTTCGGTCGGTGAAGCCTGAAAGAACAAGACGGTCGCGGCGCTAGGGGCGTCGTGGATTCGTGAGGAGGGAGCTAGATGTCGTCTGTGCAAATCCGCGACGTGCGGAAATCGTTCGGCAATTTTGAAGTCCTGCACGGCGTGACGGTTCCGATCGAGGACGGTCAGTTCGTCGTCCTGGTTGGCCCCTCCGGCTGCGGCAAGTCGACGCTTCTGCGCATGCTGGCCGGCCTCGAGAACATCACCTCGGGCACGATCTCGATCGGCGATCGCGTCGTCAACAATGTCCAGCCCAAGGAGCGGGACATTGCGATGGTGTTCCAGAACTACGCGCTGTACCCGCACATGACGGTTGGGGACAACATGGGCTTCTCGCTCAAGCTGCGCGGCGCGAGCTCCGACGAGATCAACAAGCGCGTCAAGCGCGCCGCTGAAATTCTCGCGCTGTCGCCGCTGCTCGAACGCTATCCGCGGCAGCTCTCCGGCGGCCAGCGCCAGCGCGTCGCCATGGGCCGCGCCATCGTGCGCGATCCGCAGGTGTTCCTGTTCGACGAACCGCTGTCGAACCTCGACGCCAAGTTGCGTGTCGCCATGCGTACCGAGATCAAGGAGCTGCACCAGCGGCTGAAGACGACCACCGTCTACGTCACCCACGACCAGATCGAGGCCATGACGATGGCCGACAAGATCGTCGTCATGCACGACGGCATCGTCGAGCAGATGGGCACGCCGCTCGAGCTCTACGACAAGCCGGACAACCAGTTCGTCGCCGGCTTCATCGGCTCCCCGGCTATGAACTTCCTGAAAGGCCATGTGCGCACGAACGGCGTTGCCGTCTTTGAGGGACCGAACGGCGTCAAGCTGCCGCTCAAGACCGCGCCGACCGCCTCCGACGGTCGTCCTGCGGTCTATGGCGTGCGGCCCGAGCACTTCACGATCGCCGACGACGGCGCCGAGGCCGAGATCGTCGTGGTCGAGCCGACCGGCTCCGAAACGCAGGTGTTCGCGAAGATCGGCGGCGAGCAGGTCGTCGCGGTCTTCCGCGAGCGACATCAGTTCAACCCGGGCGACAAGGTCCGGCTGAAGCCGGATCCGGCCCTGGTCCACTTGTTCGACGAGGCGACCGGCAAGCGGCTGAACGCGTAGCGCAAGACCATAGCAAGACAATAAAAAGCATCACAGGGAGGACGACATGCAAGACTTTACCCGCCGGACTCTGCTTCAAGGCGGAACGGCTCTGGCTGCCACCGGCATGCTGACTGGGCCGGCACTGTTCGAGTTCGCCAAGGCCTGGGCGCAGAGCTCGCCGTGGAAGGCGGAGCCGGGCGCCAAGCTGACCGTGATGCGCTGGAAGCGTTTCGTGCCGCAGGAGGACGATGCGTTCAACGCAATGGTCGCAGCGTTCAAGACAGCGACCGGCACCGAGATGAACGTGTTCAGCGAATCCTTCGAGGACGTGCAGCCGAAGGCTTCGGTTGCAGCCAATACCGGCTCCGGGCTCGATCTCGCCTGGGGCTTGCACACGCTGCCGCAGCTCTTCCCCACCAAAGTGCTGAAGATGAACGACGTCGCCGATTATCTCGGCAAGAAATATGGCGGCTGGACGGATGCGGCCGCCAAGACCTGCAAGCTCGGCGACGACTGGCTCGGCATTCCCGTCGCGACCAACGGCGGTTACATGACCTACCGCAAGTCGGCGCTCGACAAGGCGGGCTTCAAGGAGTTCCCGAAGGACTTCCCCAGCTTCCTCGAGATGTGCAAGGCCCTCAAGGCGAACAACACGCCGGCCGGCTTCGCTCTCGGCCATGCGTCGGGCGACGCCAATTCGTGGCTGCACTGGGTGCTGTGGGGGCACGGCGCCTACACGGTCGACCAGAACGACAAGATCATCATCAACTCGCCGGAGACGGCAAAGGCGCTGGAATATTGCAAGGCGCTGTACGAGAGCTTCATCCCGGGCACGCCGTCCTGGAACGATTCCTCCAACAACAAGGCGTTCCTCGCCGGCGAGCTCTATTGCACGGCGAACGGCATCTCGATCTACGTGGCCGCCAAGACCGATCCGACCAAGAAGGAGCTTGCCGAGGACACCTATCACGCGCTTTGGCCGGTAGGGCCGATCGGCAAGCCGACCGAGCTGCAGCTTGCGCTGCCGATCCTCGCCTTCAACTTCACCAAATATCCGAACGCGGCGAAGGCCTTCGTCGCCTTCATGCTGGAGAAGGAAAACTACGAGAAGTGGCTGGATGGCGCGCAAGGCTATCTGACGCAGACCTTGAACGCCTATGAGTCGGCGCCGA
This sequence comes from Bradyrhizobium neotropicale, assembly GCF_001641695.1. Lineage (GTDB taxonomy): Bacteria > Pseudomonadota > Alphaproteobacteria > Rhizobiales > Xanthobacteraceae > Bradyrhizobium > Bradyrhizobium neotropicale. The sequence goes on along the minus strand of NZ_LSEF01000073.1, from coordinate 35,804 downwards.
TCTGGACGGCGGATCCCAAGAACTTCGTGTTCTCCCAGGCTTCGAAGCGCACCCTGCCGGCGTCCGGCATCGGCACGGTCGGCGAGAAGGCGGCAACCGCAATCGCCGACTTCATCGTCGTCGACATGTTCGCCAACTATTGCACCGGCTCCAAGGATGCGAAGGGCGCGATGGTGGAAGCCGAGCGCCAGCTGAAGCGCATCTATCGCTGAGGGTCACGGAGCGGGCGGCAGTCTGGCCGCCCGCTCGTCAACACTTCGATCAGGGATATCGGGCATGGCTGATGTCGTAGTTCCCCGGGCCAGGCCTCAGATGAGAGAGGTCAACGCCTGGACCCAGCTCAAACACAATCGCAACTGGCTCGGCTTCTGGTTCATGCTGCCGGCCATGGCGTTCCTGATCTTCTTCCTGGCCTATCCGCTGGGGCTCGGCATCTGGCTGTCCTTCACGGACACCCGCATCGGCAGGGTCGGGCAGTTTATCGGAACCGAGAACTATGAGTGGCTCTGGGACGACGCCATCTTCTGGTTGTCGGTGACCAACACGCTGCTCTACACCTTCGTCGCCAGCGCCTTCAAATTCGGCATTGGGCTGTACCTCGCGCTGCTGTTGAACGAGCACATGCCTTTCAAGGCGATGCTGCGCGCAATGGTCCTCATTCCCTTCATCGTTCCGACGGTGCTGTCGGCGCTCGCCTTCTGGTGGATCTTCGACTCGCAATTCTCGATCATCTCCTGGTCGTTGAAGCATCTCGGACTGATCAGTCAGAACATCAATTTCCTGGGCGACACCACCTGGGCACGCATCTGCGTGATCTTCGCCAATGTCTGGCGCGGCGTTCCGTTCGTCGCGATCACGCTGCTCGCGGGGCTGCAGACCGTCTCGCCGTCGCTCTATGAGGCTGCAACCCTCGACGGCGCGTCGCGCTGGCAGATGTTCCGGCACATCACCTATCCGCTGCTGACGCCGATCATTGCCGTCGTCATGACGTTTTCGGTGCTCTTCACCTTTACCGACTTCCAGCTGATCTGGGCGATGACCCGCGGCGGCCCGGTCAACGCCACTCATCTGATGGCGACCCTGTCCTATCAGCGCGCGATCATCGCCGGGCAGCTGGGCGAGGGGGCCGCGATCTCGAGCGCCATGATTCCGTTCCTGCTCGCTGCGATCATGGTCTCCTGGTTCGGTCTGCAGCGGCGCAAGTGGCAACAGGGAGAAAGCAATGACTGATCTTCCTGCCTCGAAAGTCGATCTCAAGGCCGTCATATCGACGCCGGCGCGTGCCGATCACAGCGAGGGCATGAGCTATCTGCAGTCGGTGCCGCGCAGGATCGTGACGCTCTATCTGCCGCTCGCGATCATCGTCTTCATCCTGCTGTTCCCGTTCTACTGGATGGCGCTGACGTCGGTGAAGCCCGACGACCAGCTGCTCGACCTCGAACGGTACAATCCGTTCTGGACCTGGAATCCGACGTTCAAGCACTTCCACAAGCTGTTGTTCGAGAGCTACTACCCGCACTGGCTCTGGAACACGATGTACGTCGCCGTCTGCGCGACGGTGCTTTCGATTTTCGCCAGCGTGCTGGCCGCCTATGCCATCGTGCGGCTGCGCTACAAGGGGGCCAATCTCGTCGGGGGACTGATCTTCCTCGCCTATCTCGTGCCGCCGTCGATCCTGTTCATTCCGCTCGCCACCGTCGTGTTCCAGTACGGCCTGTTCGACTCGCCGTTGGCGCTGATCCTGACCTATCCGACGATCCTGATCCCGTTCTCGACCTGGCTGCTGATGGGCTATTTCAAGACCATCCCGTTCGAGCTCGAGGAGTGCGCGCTGATCGATGGTGCCAGCCGCTGGCAGATCCTGATCAAGATCGTGCTGCCGCTCGCGATACCCGGCCTGATCTCGGCCTTCATCTTTTGCTTCACGCTGTGCTGGAACGAGTTCATCTACGCGCTGACGTTCCTGCAATCGACCAGCAACAAGACCGTGCCGGTCGCGATCGTCAACGAGTTCGTGGACGGTGACATCTACCGCTGGGGCTCGCTGATGGCAGGAGCGCTGGCCGGCTCGCTGCCGCTCGTCATCCTTTACGCCTTCTTCGTTGAGCACTATGTGTCGGCGATGACCGGCGCCGTGAAGGAGTGACCTGCGGGCCTGCCATGAGAACGCGCCAAGAAGCGTATCAAGCGCGGCGCGTTCTCTAACCAAAAAGAAGGAGTAGGCTCTTGCACATTCTGGTTCTGGGCGCTGCCGGCATGGTCGGCCGCAAACTCTGTGAACGGCTGCTGCGCGACGGCCGGCTCGGCAAGAGCGACATCACAAAATTGACCATGCATGACGTGGTCGAGCCGAAGAAGCCGGAAAAGGCCGGCTTTCCCGTCGAGACCGTGTCGGGTGACTTCGCCGTGCCGGGCGCGGCTGAGAAGCTGATCGCGGGCCGTCCGGACGTGATCTTCCATCTCGCCGCCATCGTCTCCGGCGAAGCCGAGCTCGATTTCGACAAGGGCTACCGCATCAATCTCGACGGCACGCGGATGCTGCTCGACGCCATCCGCCTTGCGGGCGGCGGCTACAAGCCGCGCGTGGTGTTCACGTCCTCGATCGCGGTGTTCGGCGCGCCGTTCCCGGACGCGATCGGCGACGAGTTCTTCCACACGCCGTTGCTCAGCTACGGCACCCAGAAGGCGATCGGCGAACTGCTGCTCGCCGACTATTCGCGCCGCGGCTTCCTCGACGGCATCGGCATCCGCCTGCCGACCATCTGCATCCGGCCCGGCCTGCCCAACAAGGCGGCATCCGGCTTCTTCTCCAACATCCTGCGCGAGCCGCTTGCCGGCAAGGAGGCGATCCTGCCGGTCTCGGAGGACGTCCGCCACTGGCACGCCACGCCGCGCTCTGCCGTGGGCTTCCTGCTCCATGCCGGCACGATGGATCTCGCCGCTGTCGGTCCGCGCCGCAACCTCACCATGCCCGGCCTGTCCGCAACCGTCGGCGAGCAGATCGCCGCCCTGAAGCGCGTCGCTGGCGAGAAAGTCGCCGCGCGCATCAAGCGCGAGCCGGATCCCTTCATCGTCGGCATCGTCGGCGGATGGCCGCGCAATTTCGATGCGAAGCGCTCGCGCGAGCTCGGCTTCACCACCGCCGAGCAGAGCTTCGACGATATCATCCGCATTCACATCGAAGACGAGCTTGGCGGCAACTTCGTCGCCTGACCTAAACCGGTGAACAGTGTGGGTCGACAGATGGCGAGCGTTGCTTGCATCGGCGAGTGCATGGTCGAGCTCAGGCAGGCCCAAGGTGGACAGTCTGCCGGACAATCCAGCGGGCAGGGCGGCGGCCTCTATTCGCGCGGCTTCGGCGGCGACACCCTCAACACGGCGGTCTATCTGGCGCGGCTCGAGGTCAAGGTCGACTATTTCACCGCGCTCGGCGATGACGCCTTGAGCGAGGAAATGGTCGCGGCCTGGGCCGCGGAGGGCGTCGGCACCAGGCGCGTCGTGCGACTGCCGGGCAAGCTGCCGGGCCTCTACATGATCCAGCTAGATGCCAAGGGCGAGCGCCAGTTCTTCCACTGGCGCGACAGCGCGGCGGCGCGCCGGCTGATGGATATTCCGGAGACGGAGGAGATCCTCAACTCGTTGATGAGCTACGATATCATCTATCTCTCGGCGATCACGCTCTCGATCTACGATCCGGCCGGGCGCGAGCGCCTGTTTGCGGCGATCAAGCGCGCGCGGCTGCTCGGCACCCGCTTCGTGTTCGACACCAATTTCCGCGCGCGCGGCTGGCCGGATCGCGACGTCGCTCGCGAGGTCTTCGATGCGGCGTTTGCGACAGCCGATATCGTACTGACCTCGACCGAGGATTTGATCGCGCTCTATCCCGGCGAGAGCCATGACCAGCTGATGGCGCGCATTCCGGCGCCAGAACTTGTGTTCCGGCTCGCCGAGCCCGTCAGCCTGCTGCGCTTTCCCGGCGGGACGAGCGAGATCCGTGCCGAGCCGATGACCAAGCCGGTGGTCGACACCACCGCGGCCGGCGACAGCTTTGCCGCGGCCTATATCGCGGCCCGGCTCGCCGGTTCCGATCCGGTCGAGGCTGCCCAGGCCAGTCACCGTCTCGCGAGCCTCGTGATCTGCTATCCCGGCGCCATCATTCCGGGCTATGCCATGCCGCCGAAGAAACGGCACCGGCCGGCGACCTCACGCCAAGCGACCAAGTGATAAGCGACCAAGTGAAACGAAAGCCAAGATTCACGCGATGACCACGACTGCCCAACAGAACCAACTCGTCGCGCTGTTCAAGGCCGCGACTGTCATTCCCGTCCTCACCATCGAGCGTATCCAGGATGCCGTGCCGCTGGCGCGTGCGCTGGTCGCCGGCGGCGTCCGCACGCTGGAGGTGACCCTGCGCACCCCCGTTGCGATCGAGGCAGCGAGGGCGATGATGTCAGAGGTGCCCGAGGCGATCGTCGGCATCGGAACCATCCTCAATCCGGCCGACTTCGCCCGCGTCGAGAAGCTGGGCGTCAAGTTCGGCATCAGCCCGGGCCTGACCCCCGATCTGCTGAAGGCCGCAGCCGACAGCGCCTTGCCGTTCGCGCCGGGCATCGCGACCGCGTCCGAGCTGATGATGGCCCTGGCGGCGGGCTTCGACCTCGCAAAGTTCTTCCCGGCCGAGCAGGCCGGCGGCATCAAGGGCCTGCGGGCGCTCGGCGGTCCGTTCCCGAGCGTACGGTTCTGTCCCACCGGCGGCGTCGGGGAGGCCAATGCGGCGACCTGGCTTGCCGAGCCCAATGTGGTGGCGGTCGGCGGGTCCTGGCTGTGCCCGACGGCGGAGATCAGGGCCGGGAACTGGGCCGGCATAACTGCCATCTGCCAGCGCACCCTGAAGGCCCTGAAAGCCGCGTGAAGTCTTGCGATCGATGGGCTAAGACTTAGGTCAGGTAAGACCTAGGGAGATTGACCATGACCGCCAGCATCGTCGGATGGGCGCACACGCCGTTCGGCAAGTTCGACACCGAGACCGTCGAAAGCCTCGTCACCCGCGTCGCCAATGAGGCGCTGGCGGACGCCGGCATTGCCGCCTCCGACGTCGACGAGATCGTGCTCGGCCATTTCAACGCCGGCTTCTCGCCGCAGGATTTTACCGCCTCGCTGGTGCTCCAGGCCGACCCGCATCTGCGCTTCAAGCCGGCGACCCGCGTGGAGAACGCCTGCGCGACCGGCTCCGCCGCAGTGCACCAGGGACTGCGCGCGATCGCCGCAGGGGCTGCCAAGATCGTGCTGGTCGTCGGCGTCGAGCAGATGACGCGCACGCCGGGGCCGGAGATCGGCAAGAACCTGTTGAAGGCGTCCTATCTGCCCGAGGATGGCGACACCGTCGGCGGCTTCGCCGGCGTGTTCGGCAAGATCGCCAGCGGCTATTTCCAGAAATACGGCGATCAGTCCGATGCCTTGGCGCTGATCGCGGCCAAGAACCACAAGAATGGCGTCGCCAATCCCTTCGCCCAAATGCGCAAGGATTTCGGCTTCGAGTTTTGCCGCGCCGAGAGCGAGAAGAACCCGTTTGTCGCGGGACCCCTGAAGCGCACGGACTGCTCGCTCGTCTCGGACGGCGCCGCGGCGCTGGTGCTGGCCGACGCCGAGATAGCCAAGGGCATGAGCAAGTCGATCGGCTTCCGCGCCACCGCGCATGCCCAGGACTTCCTGCCGATGTCGAAGCGCGACATCCTCCAGTTCGAGGGCTGCACGGTTGCCTGGCAGCGCGCGCTGGAGAAGGCCGGAATCTCGCTCTCCGACTTGTCCTTCGTCGAGACCCATGACTGCTTCACGGTCGCCGAGTTGATCGAGTACGAAGCGATGGGCCTGACGCCGAAGGGGCAGGGTGCCCGAGCCATCAAGGAAGGCTGGACGCTCAAGGACGGAAAGCTGCCGGTCAATCCGTCCGGCGGCCTGAAGGCCAAGGGCCATCCGATCGGCGCCACCGGCGTCTCGATGCACGTGATGACCGCGATGCAGCTTGCGGGCCAGGCCCCCGAGGGCATGCAGCTCAAGAACGCCAAGCTCGGCGGCATCTTCAACATGGGCGGCGCCGCCGTCGCCAACTACGTTTCCGTGCTGGAGCCGTTGAAGTAAGCTTTCGTAGGGTGGGCAAAGGCGCAATGCGCCGTGCCCACCTTTGTCTTTGCGTTAAGTCATGGTGGGTACGCTGCGCTTTGCCCACCCTACTGCTCTTGATTGATTTTACAGGATTCGCATCATGAGCAATGACACGTCACTTTCACTCGACGAAATCAACGATCGCATTGCGATCCTCGAAAGCAATATCAGGCAGCTCATCGAGCAGGCCGCCGCCGCTTCCGGCGAGCAGAGCGAGGCACGCATCGCCGATCGCATCAACCAGCAGAACGAAGAACTCGAGCGGCTGCTGAAGATCCGCGAATCCCGCCAGAAGAAATAGCGCCTCTGCCGCCGCGCGGTGCATGCGGGCATACGTTCTCCGCCCTTGCTCGCGCCGCGCCGCTGCCGTTAGCTGGACCGAAATCGCGGGCCGATAGCTGAGCCCGCGCAATCGGGAGTGAACTATGGGGCCTTTGGCGGGCATCAAGGTCATCGACATGACGACCGTGCTGATGGGGCCCTATGCGACCCAGATGCTCGGCGACTACGGTGCCGACGTCATCAAGGTGGAATCGCTGGAGGGCGACGTCACCCGTCTGATCGGCCCGATGCGGCATGCCGGCATGGGGCCGGTGTTCCTCAACACCAATCGCAGCAAGCGCTCGATCTGCCTCGACCTCAAGAAGCCCGCCGGCCGGGAGGCCGTGCTGCGGCTGCTGAGGGGGGCAGACGTCCTCGTCTACAACGTCCGCCCGCAGGCCATGGCGCGGCTGCAACTTGGTTATGACGTCGTCTCCGAGATCAATCCGCGCCTGGTCTATGCCGGCGTGTTCGGCTTCGGCCAGGACGGGCCCTATGCGGCCAAGCCCGCCTATGACGATTTGATTCAAGGTGCCACCGCACTGCCGGCGCTGATGGCGCAGACCGGCGACGGCGTGCCGCGCTACGTGCCCAATGCGCTGGTCGACCGCATCGTGGGCTTAACCGCCGTCGGCGCGATCTGCGCCAGCCTCGTGCATCGCGACCGTACCGGGCGCGGCCAGCGCGTCGACATCCCGATGTTCGAAACCATGGCGGGCTTCGTCATGGGTGATCACATGGGCGGGCTTACCTACGAGCCGCCGCTCGACAAGGGCGGCTATGCCCGCCACCTCTCGCGCGACCGCAGACCTTACAAGACGTCAGACGGCTATCTCAGCGTCATCGTCTACAACGACAAGCAGTGGGAGAACTTCTTCAAGGCCACGGAGCGCGATGACTTGCGCGCCGATCCGAAGTTTGCCACCTTCGCCGGCCGCGCCGCCAATATCGACGTCGTCTACGCCGAGCTCGCACGCATCTTCGAGACGCGCACCACGGGCGAATGGATCGAGCTGCTCACCAAAGCCGACGTGCCGGTGATGCCGATGCACGACCTCGCGTCGATCCTGCACGATGAGCATCTGGAGGCGACCGGCTTTTTTCCCGTCGTCGAGCATCCGACCGAAGGCCCGATCCGCAGCATGAAGGTCACCGCGAGCTGGTCGGAGACCGAGGCCGAGCCGGTCCGTCTCGCACCGCGGCTCAACGAGCACGGCGCGGAGATCTTGCGAGAGATCGGGTACGCCGCAGACGAGATTGCGGCCATGGTCCGCGATGGTGTTACACGTTCTTTGCCGGAGTAGGGGCAAGCGATGGCAAAGGCTCTCTCATTCGTCATTCCGGGGCGCGCCCATTTGGGGCGCGAGCCCGGAATCCATTTATCTCCTTCACATGCTGAACGATTGATTCCGGGCTCGCGACGTTGTCGCGCCACGGAATGACGACAGGGAGGTTGATCCCATGAGCTTCATCACCGGCGTTGGCCTCACACCCTACGGCAAGCACGAAGGCTCGTCCTCGCTCGACCTGATGAGCAGGGCTGCCCAGCTCGCGATCGACGATGCCGGGCTCAAGCGCGCCGAGATCGACGGCATTCTCTGCGGCTATTCGACCGTCTCACCGCACATCATGCTGGCGACCGTGTTCGCCGAGCACTTCGGCATTTGTCCTTCTTATGCCCATGCTGTGCAGGTCGGCGGCGCCACGGGGCTGGCGATGACGATGCTCGCGCATCATCTCGTCGAGGCCGGCGTGGTGCGGCATGTGCTCGTGGTGGCCGGCGAGAACCGTCTTACCGGACAGAGCCGCGATGCCTCGATCCAGGCGCTGGCGCAGGTCGGTCATCCCGACTACGAGGTGCCGCTGGGGCCGACCATCCCCGCCTATTACGGCCTCGTCGCCTCACGCTACATGCACGAATACGGCGTGAGCGAAGAAGACCTTGCCGAGTTCGCGGTGCTGATGCGCGAGCATGCCTGCACGCATCCCGGTGCGCAATTTCACGAGCCGATCACGGTCGCCGACGTCATGGCCTCGAAGCCGGTGGCGATGCCGCTGAAGCTGCTCGACTGCTGTCCGGTGTCCGACGGCGGCGCGGCGTTCGTCGTCAGCCGCGAGCGGATGGGCGCGGCCGGGGTGCGCATTCGCGGCTGCGCCCAGGCTCACACGCATCAGCATGTGACGGCGGCACCTGCCCTGAGCGAGCTTGGCGCCGAGATCTCCATCGCGCGCGCCAAGGAGGCGACGGGCCTTGCGATCTCGGACGTGCGCTACGCTGCCGTCTACGACAGTTTTACCATCACGCTCGCGATGCTGCTGGAAGACCTCGGGCTTGCGGGTCGCGGCGAGGCGGCGGCGCGGGTGCGCGCCGGGCATTTCGGCCGCGACGGGGCAATGCCGCTCAACACCCATGGTGGCCTTCTCAGCTACGGCCATTGTGGCGTCGGCGGCGCCATGGCGCATCTGGTCGAGACGCATCTGCAGATGACGGGGCGGGCGGCGAATCGCCAGGTGCGCGACGCCTCAATTGCGCTGTTGCACGGTGATGGCGGCGTGCTGTCCTCGCATGTCAGCATGTTCCTGGAGCAGGTGCGATGAGCAGCAACGAGCGAATTGGCGACTGGACCAGGGGCGAAGAGGCCATCACGTACCAGACCTGCGGCTCATGCGGCCATGTACAATATTTCCACCGCGCCTTCTGCGCGGCTTGCGGAGCTGCCAATCCGCGCCAGCAGCACGCAAGCGGCAAGGGCAGGGTCTATGCGACCTCGCTGGTCTGCCGCGCCGCCACGCCCGAGACGCGCGCGCACGTGCCCTACAACATCCTGCTGGTCGATTGCGCCGAGGGTTTTCGCATGATGGCGCACGGCGAGGCCGGTCTTGCCATCGGCGATGAGGTCGATGCGAGCTTCAAGTCCTTTGCCGGCAAGCTCGTGCCGTTCTTCACCAAGAAGGCGTAGTAGGATTCGTCATTCGGGGGCGGTCCAGAAGGACCGAACCTGGAACGGGATTCTGGGCCTGGCTTGTGCGAGAGCCACCCCGGAATGACGAAAACACTCATACTAACGCTAACGCCCGTAGAACAATATGCTGGCGATGACGAGCATCGCCGTCACCGCCAGCATATGCGCGAGCGCTCCCGAGGCCGCCCTCCTGGTGGCTTCCCTCATGCCTTTTTCTCCCTAGACTTGGGCGTGACTCATCGTTGCGCGCGCTGCGCAATCGATGGCCAATTATTTTTACTCGGAACACCCCACTTCGAGTACTCGCCGCGATTTGTCCCCACGCGGCGAATATCGACTGTGCCAAGGTCGATCAGCAATGCGGCGGCAATTTGACTCGATAATGTTGCTCCTGCGTCGGCGTGCGAATACAGTTTCCGGGAATTTTCGCCGACAACGACAAAAAGCATCGAAAGTCCGAGGAAAATCCTCAAGGAAACTCTTCGGCCAAAATCCTCAGGAAAATCATGGCCCGCATCGACTACAGCGATCCGTCCAAGGCATCCGACCGCACCCGCGAGATCCTCGACAAGAACCGCCACGCCAACATCTTCCGCATGATGGCGCATTCGCCGAGCTATTTTGAGCAGTACTGCCGGCTCGGCGGCGCCATCCGCCACAAAGGCGAGCTCGATCCGATCGTGCGCGAGCTCGCGATCACGCGCACCGGAATTCTGTGCGAGGCGCCGTACGAGATCGTTGCACACAAGCGCATCGGCAAGAATGTCGGCGTCACCGACGAGCAGAATGAAGCGCTGGTGAACTGGCAGGCCGCGAGCTGTTTCGACGAGACGCAGCGCGCCGCGCTCGCCTTCACCGACGAGATCGTCAAGCTGAACAAGCCGACGGATGCGACGTTCAAGGCGATCGCCTCAAAGCTCACGCCGGCCGCGCTGGTCGAGCTGCAGCTCTCGGTCGGCTTCTACATCATGACCTCGAAATTCCTCGAGACCTTCGAGATCGATCTGCAGCCCGTGACCGAAGTGGTGGGCTGATCCGACAGCAGCGGCGAGGGATGCCGATGACGATCGATGAATATGCGGCCTGGGCCGCAACCATTGCGAAAGTCGAAGAGCACCCGTCGAACGAGCGGTTGTCCTATCTCGGTCTTGGCCTCGCCGGCGAGTCCGGCGAAGTCGCCGACCACATCAAGAAGCTCCTCCGCGACGGCTGGCTCGATCAGGCGGGTCTCGTCGATGAACTCGGCGATGTCATCTACTACTGGGCCTGCCTGTGCGCGGCGACCGGCCAGACGCCGTCCGAACTGCTCAAGAAAAGCGCAGCCAGGATCAACCGGCGGCTCAGCGAGGCCGCGAGCCGCTAGACGATCCCTTCCGTGCGGTCAATCTGATGGACCTCATCCTGAGGGCCCGCTGGAAGCGGGCGTCTCGAAGGATGGCCGCGGGCGGGATCTCGCCTCTGGCCGTCCTTCGAGACGCGCGCAAGAGCGCGCTCCGCAGGACGAGGCCGATGGGTGACGGCAGACAAACAGGCGCCTCAAGATCCCGGAGGGCCTCACATCGACGTCAGGATGTCGACCTTGGCGTTGGCCACGATCAGGCGATCGGCGAGGAGCTGCGCCAAATTGCGCATGATGCGCTCGCCGGCGCGCGGGTGCTGCTTGCGGAAACGTTCGAAATCTTTCAACGGCACCTCGAACGCGGTCGCGGCCATGTCGGCGAACACATCGGCGGAGCGGGTCTGCTCCAGGAGCGCCATCTCGCCGAAGGCCATGCCGGCGGTCAGCGTTGCCAGCCGCACGCCGTCGGGCAGCGTGACGTGGACGGCGCCGCTGCGCAGGAAGAACAGGGCATCGGCCGGATCGCCGGTGGTGAGGATTTTCGCGCCGGATTGATAGGTCCGGATGCTGCACAGCGAGGCCAGATCCGTCAGCTCCTCCTCGCTCAGGCCGGCGAGCAGGGGCTGTTCGGCAAGCTCGGTGATCTCGTGGAAGTCGATCGAGCCGCCATAGCGATACACGATCTGGTCTTCCGCCCATTCGATTGCGGTGTCGAGCAGATAGAAGTCGCGGACGTTCTTCAGCTCGGCGGTCCATTCGCGCAAGCTGTTCCATTCCCGGGAGGCGCGCTTGACCCCGGACAGGACCACCGTGACATTCAGCGCTGCCAGTTCCTCAAAAGCCTCCGCGATCAGCCGCGCGCCGGCGCGTGTCGTGGAGGTGACGCGGTGCAGGTCGAACACGACGATTTGCGGCCGCGGCCGCCCCGCCAGCCGCCGAGACACGTAGTCGACCGCGGACAGCGACAGCGTGCCAACCAGCTCGATGATCCGCACCTCCTGCTCATGGGCAGCCAGGATCTCGCGCTCCTGCGGACGGCGCACGCGCCGCGACGGGCTCTTGCCGATGTCGTAGTCGGCGATGACGGCGTTGCGGGCGTCGTCGCTGCGGTTGAGCATGTGCAGGTCGTAATGCGAGGACAGCGCCTCGCAGACCTTGATGCCGCGCACGCTATTGCCGTGCTTGTCAAGCCGCGGCGAATAGCTGCCGAGCCCGAGGCGGGCGGGCAGGGCTGCGAGGATGCCGCCGCCGACGCCGCTCTTGGCGGGGATGCCGATCCGGTAGATCCACTCGCCGGCATAGTCGTACATGCCGGACGACGTCATGACCGACAGCGTCCGCGCGATCGCGTAGGGGGTCACCACCTGCTCGCCGGTGACCGGATTGACGCCGCGGTTGGCGAGCGTTGCCGCCATCACCGCGATGTCGCGCGCCGTCACCAGCACCGCGCATTGCCGGAAATAGACGTCGAGCACAGCGGCGACATTGTCCTTGATCACGGCATTGGTGCGCAGGAGATAGGCAATGGCGCGGTTGCGGTCGCCGGTCTGGCTTTCGGAGGTATAGACGGCCTCGTCGACGTCGAGATCGCGACCGGCGAAACGTCCGAGCGCGAGGCGGATCTGCTCGAAGGCATCGTCGCCCTTGCTCTCGTGAATCAGCCCGGTGCAGGCGATCGCGCCGGCATTGACCATCGGGTTGAACGGGTGGTTCTCGGCATTGAGCCGGATCGAGTTGAAGGGATCGCCCGACGGCTCGACGCCGATCGTGCTTTCGACCCGCGCCGCCCCGAGCAGGTCCAGCGCCAGCGCGAACACGAACGGCTTTGACATCGACTGGATGGTGAAGGGCACCCGGCTGTCGCCCACTTCGTAGACGTGGCCGTCCAGCGTCGCGAGGCTGATGCCGAAATAGGCAGGGTCGGCCTTGCCGAGCTCGGGGATGTAGTCGGCGACCGCGCCGGAGGTTTCGGCGGAGAATTCGCTGAGACAATTGTCCAGAAACCGCAGCAAGGGCGGTTTCGAGCGGGTCCAGGCGGAGGCGGGAGGCGATAGCGGTTTCATCGCCTCTCTTTGTGCAACGCAATCAGGGTACGCGCAACCCGTCCGGCACCACGGCCTGCCGCCGGACCAGCAGCAACGCGATCAGAACCGTCGGCGCCAGGATGGCGAGCCCCAACAGCGTGATCTGCATCTGCGACAGTGGCATGATCCCACCGCCGGGGGTTGCGACCACGAAGCCGCCGATCACCAGCAGCACGCGGAGCGGCCACTCCAGCATGCCGGCGCCGCGGAGATCGCCGACGAAGGCCTGGTAGCCCTGGATGCCGCCGCAGATGAAGACGATGCCGAAGCAGGCGAGCCCGGTGAGCCCGAACGCCTCCAGATAGGGATTATTGCCCTGGAGCAGCAGCGCCGGATTGAGCACGAAGAAGAACGGAATGAAGTAGATGATGCTGCCGACCCACATGCTTTCCCACCCGGTCTTCATCGCGGGCGCGCCGGCGATCCCGGCGGCCGCAAACGAGGCGATCGCGACCGGCGGCGTGATCGAGGACAGCATGCCCCAGTAGAAGATGAACATATGCACCGCCATCTTGTTGAGCCCGAGCTTCTCCAGCGCCGGCGCCACCAGGATGGCGAGGAAGATGTAGCAGGACGTCGTGGTCAGCCCGAGCCCGAGGATCAGGCTGGTCACGGCGCACATGATGAGCAGCAGGAAGGCATCGCCGCCCGCGATGCTGAGGAGATCGTTGGCGAGGCTCGAGATCACGCCGGTGAGCGAGAACGCGCCGATCAGGAGGCCGCAGCCGGCGAGGATCGCGATCAGCTCGACGAAGGTCTTGCCGTTCAGCTCGAGGAATTGCAGCCAGCGTGCGCCGCCCCAGTTCTTGCCGGGAAAGAACTCGTTGAGCGCCGCAAGCAGGCACATGCCCCACAGCGCGGCATTGAGCACACCGAACCAGAACATCGCTGCTGTCGCCACGATCGAGCCCGCGAGCACGAGCGTGTTGCCGAGCTTCCAGGGCGCCGGCCCCGACCATTGGTGCAGGATCACCAGCAGCACGGAGGCATAGAACGGCGCGTGGCTCTCGCGCTTGAAGTAGAGCAGCATCACCACGAGCACGACGATCACGAACAGATAATACCAGCCGTCCTTGAAGGCGTCCCAGAAGCGCGGCAGCTCGGCGCGCGGAAGGCCCTTCAGCTTGTGGCGGGCGGCATAGGCGTCGACCTGCGCGAACAGGCCGACATAATAAAGTACGGAGGGAATCGTCGCGGCGAGTGCCACGTCGGCATAGCCCGTGTTCATGAACTGCGCCATGACGAAAGCGGTGGCACCCAACACTGGCGGTGCCAGCACGGCGCCGGTCGACGCGCAGGCCTCGATCGCGCCGGAATAGGACGGCGTGAAGCCGGTCTTCTTCATGGCGGGGATCGTCATCGTGCCGGCGGTGAGCACGTTGGAGACGATGCTGCCGCCGACTGTGCCGAGCAGGCCGGAGGCGAACACGCAGACCTTCGCCGCGCCGCCGCGGAACGTGCCGCACATCGCGAATGCGATGTTGATGAAGAACTTCCCGGCGCCCGTCATCATCAGCGCGGTGCCGAACACGAGGAAGCCGATCACGGTGTCGGCAAAGGCCTGGATCGGGATTCCGAGCAGGCTTTCACCCGAGAGCATGTGATAGGACGTGGTCTGCTGCAGCGTCGATTGCGTGCCGCGGAACGGACCGAGCCAGGTGGAATCCGCAAACATCGGATAGAAGGTGAAGGGCAATACGCTGAGCAACAGGCTCCAGCCGCCGGTGCGCCGTAGCGCCTCCATCAGCACGAACCACATCACGAGTCCGGCGGCGACGACGTTGGCCGGTGCGCCGTCGAACTCCCAGCCGAATTGCGCAGCTTTGCGGATGTTCAGCATCAGCCAGATCGCCGAGCCGAAGGTCAGCGCGAACAGCAGCAGGTCATACCAGGGGATGCGGTCGAGCGGCGCCGTCTCCGATCCCGGGAAGATCAGGAAGGTGAACGGCAGCATCAGCGCTATCAGCAGGTAGAAATATTCGGTGTTGAGCTGCGTGTAGTCGATGAAGAACCGCAGCGAGAACTGCTGGTTGACGCACAGCAGGATGGTGGCCGCCGTGGCGACCATCAGCACCCAGCGCCACGTGCCCTGCAGTGTGCGGACGCGCGTGACCTCGGCTTCCTGCAAGTCCGCCGTCGCGCCGAGATGCGGATCCCCGAATTCGATCTTCTTCGCCGGCGCTGCCGCGCTGTCGGACATCCGCGCTCTCCTCAAACGTTGCTGCGGCAGGCTAAAGCATGATCCGGAAAAGTGTGGAGCGGTTTTCCGAGAAGATCATGCGCAAACAAAAAGTGACGATCAGTCGAACCCGTTCGGCATGTCGGCCTTGGCGAGCGCGGCCGCGCGCAGCTTCATCCAGCCGTCGAGGAACGCCTTGTCGTCCGATGGCGGATTGGATTTGCCGTAGTCGGCCCAGGCGGACGCGAGCACCTCCTGGCGCTTGAAGAGCTTGTTGTTGTGGGCCTCCTGCGCGTCGGTCCATTGCCCCGCCTCCTTCAGCGCTTTCACCGCGCCGGGATGTACTGGCACCACCCAGTTCTTGGTCTGCCGTTCTGCGGCGAGCCCGCCGGCGCCGGGTGCGGAGTCCTTGTAGGCGTCGTAGTTCGCGATCATCGCCTTGGTCATCGCATAGACCTGGTCGGCTGGTTGCGCGGCGTAGGCGACGAAGATCGGGTAGGGGTAGTTGCCGAGCTCGATCGGCTTGTCCGGCGAGATGCCGGCGCCGCAGGTCGCGAGCTGCGGGAAGAAGAACGAGCCGACCTTCTGCATCCGCGCCCAGCCTTCCTTGTCCTTGGCAGGCAGCGACGGCCAGATCAGGCCGCGCGGCGAGGTCTCCGCTTCCTTGGCGGGGCCGGTGATGGTGGTGCCGAAGGCGGCATCGGTGTCGTTGTTGATCAGTCCCTTCCACATCGCGCCATAGCTTGCGAACTCGACGACCTTGACGTCGTCCTTCGTCAGACCGGCGAAGGCGAGCACGGCGAGCGAGTTCTGGTTCAGCGCCGGCGAGCCGACCACGAAGCCGACCCGCTTGCCTTTGAGGTCCCTGAGCTCCTTCACGCCTGAGTCCGCCGCGACGCCGAGCGAGCCGCAATTGCAGTCGACGGTCGAGAGCAGGATCTGGAGCGGCTGCGGGCCCCATTCCTTGCTACCGAACTCGAACACGCCTTCCTGCGCAAAGTAGGTGCCCGATCCCATCGCCGCGGAAGCCGCGCGCTTGGCGCGCAGCGGCGCGAGGCGCGCGACGTCATTGCCGGCCGGCAGCACGCGCACGTCGGTGCCGTATTTGTCCTTCATCATCTTGCCGACGCCGACCGCGATGTTGAAGCCCGCGGTTCCCGTGTCATAGGCGGTGAAGGTCAGGGTCGGCGGCAGCTTGGTGTCTTCGGCGAAGACATAGCGTGTAGACGCAAAAGAAAAGCCCGCAACCAAGGCAGGCGCGAGCATGAGCAGCCCACGAAACATGTTTCCCTCCAATTGTCTCCGCTTGCCGCGAAGACTTTCTTGCTTGGATCGGATCATGTCATCGGCAATCGGCGATGGCAACGCCGTACCGCGCAGCGAAGAGTCGGGCAGACAGATTGTCGCGGACGACGAGCAGGTCAATCGCATCCGGCGTCTTGTCGATTGCAAAGTGCGCGCCCATGGTTCGAGACGCGCCGCGAGCGGCGCTCCTCACCATGAGGTCTACGAATTTGCCGCGAAAATAGGCCGCATCCTGAGGAGCCCGCCAAAAGCGGGCGTCTCGAAGGATGGGCCACAAAGAGATTGCTCACCCACGCGCTTGATGCGCGCTTCAGCTCGCGACGATCGCGATGGCCTGACCTTCGGCGACGACGTCGTCGAGTTTCACGAGAAGCGAATTGATCGTGCCGGTCGCGGGCGAGGACACGGGGATCTCCATCTTCATGGCTTCGACGATTGCAACGTCATCGCCATCTGCGACGCTTCCGCCAACCTCCACGGGAATCGCGCACACGCGTCCCGCGACCTCCGTGACAATTCGAATATCTGGCATGCCAATCGCCTTTTTGTTGTCGTCGCAAAATGCCTGAGGTAGCGTGTCCTTCAAGCGGAATTTAATTCCGCACAGCGGAACACAGCTTGGTAGGGAACATGGGACGACGTTCGGAGCGCTTGAGTAGGCAAGGAATGCTCGCCGGCGATGCCGGTGAAGGTGATGTCATCCAGGTGGTATCGCGCGCGTTTGACGTGCTGCGATGCTTCGAGGGCCACGAGGCCCGGCTCGGCAATCTCGAGATTTCCAATCGCTGCGGCCTGCCGCGCTCGACGGTATCGCGGCTCACGCACACGCTGACTCGCATGGGTCAGCTCGTCTATCTGCCGCGTGACCAGAAATATCGGATCGGGCCGAGCGCGGTGGCGATGAGCGCTTCGATGATGAAGGGCGCGCAGCTCCGCAGCATGATCCGGCAGCGCCTCCAGGAGGTCGCCGATCAACTGCCGGGCACGGTCGGCTTCGTCGTGCCGGACCGCTTCCATCTCGTCTATGTGCAATTCGCGCGCTCGGCGGCCGCACTCGGCCTGCATGAGGGCACCGGCAGCCGCATCTCGATGGCCTCGACCGCCGCGGGCGCGGCCTACACGGCGGCGCTGGCACCAGAGGTCGGCGATGCCTTGCTTGCGGAAATGGAACGCGAAGCCCCCGAGGCCGCGAAGACGCTGAAGCCTCGCATCGAGGCCAACCGCCAGTTCCTGCGCGAGCATGGCTATGTGGTGGCCTGCGGATTGTGGAGCCCGCACATCAACGGGCTCGCGGTGCCGATCTGGTCGCCGCAATATCAGACCTTCGTGGTCATCACGATCGGCCTCTTGTCTTCGATGTATGACGAGCAGCGGCTGCATGCGGAAGTCGCGCCGCTGATGGTCGAGCTCGGCCGGTCGCTGGGCAGTCTGGTCGAAGGCGCGGAAGCCGACGTGTTCAACAATCGTCTCGCGCGCAAGTCGATCGCGATGGCGGTGCAAAACAATAACAAGCCGATCACGCCGGGGGGATTGAATGAACTGGAAGCCGGAACTCGACGAGCTCGCCCGGCGCGAAGCCTTCGCGCGGGAGATGGGAGGCGTTGACAAGGTCAAGCGACAGCATGACCAGGGCCGGCTGACTGTTCGGGAGCGCATCGACAAGCTGATCGACAGAGGCAGCTTTCACGAAATCGGTGCCGTCTCCGGCATCGGCGAGTACGATCCGAAGGGCGAAGTGAAGCACGTCACGCCGGCCAACTGCGTGTTCGGCCGCGCGCGTATGGAGGGGCGCACCGTGGTCGTCGTCGGCGACGATTTTACCGTGCGCGGCGGCTCGGCCGATGCGTCGATCTCGGCCAAGCCGCTGATGGCTGAGGAGATGGCGCACGATTTTCGCCTCCCCATCATCCGCATCATCGAAGGCTCGGGCGGCGGCGGCTCGGTCAAGACGATCGAGACCAAGGGCGCCGCAAATCTGCCGGGCGGCATCGGCGGCACGCGCTGGTATCGCTTCACGACCGAAAACCTGTCCCGCGTGCCCGTGGTCGCGCTGGGCCTCGGCTCGGTCGCGGGCCTTGGCGCGGCGCGTCTTGCCGCCAGCCACTATTCGATCATGACGAAGTCCTCTGCGATGTTCGTCGCCGGACCGCCGGTTGTGAAGGCGCTGGGACAGGACCTCTCGAAGGGGGATCTCGGCGGCGCCGACATCCAGACCCGCGCCGGCGCGATTGATCATGCCGTCGAGACCGAGGAGGAGGCGTTTGCCTGCGCGCGCCGCTTCCTGTCCTATCTGCCGTCGTCGGTCTACGAGCTGCCGCCGACATTGCCCTGCACCGACGATCCCGACCGCGGCGAAGAATCGCTGATGAACGCGGTGCCGCGCAACCGCAAGCAAGTCTACAAGATGCGCCCCATCATCGAGTCCGTCGTCGACAAGGGCTCGTTCTTCGAGGTCGCCAGGAATTTCGGCAGGCCGATCATCGCCGGGCTCGCGCGGCTCGAGGGCAGGGCGGTGCTACTGCTCGCCAGCGACAGCTTTCACTATGGCGGCTCATGGACGGCGGATGCGTGCCAGAAGGTGGTGCGCTGGGTCGATTTCGCCGAGACCTTCCATCTGCCGATCGTCTATCTCATGGACTGCCCCGGCTTCATGATCGGCCTGGATGCCGAGAAGGCGGCCACCATCCGCCATGGCGTCCGCGCCATGGCCGCGGTCAACCAGACCACGGTGCCCTGGTGCACGGTGATCCTGCGCAACGCCTTCGGCGTCGCCGGCGTGGTGCATCAGCCGGCGGACCGCTTCTCGATCCGCTACGCCTGGCCCTCGGCCTATTGGGGATCGCTGCCGCTCGAAGGCGGCATCGAGGCTGCCTACCGCGCCGACATCGACGCGGCAGAGGACAGGGCGGCCAAGCTGAAGGAAATCGAGGAGCGCCTCAACAAGCTGCGCTCGCCGTTCCGCTCGGCCGAAAAATTCTGGGTCGAGGAGATCATCGACCCCCGCAAGACACGATCGCTCTTGTGCGAGTTCGCGCGGCTGGCGGAGCCGCTGCGAACGCCGGGACCGCCGGGGAATATGACGATCCGGCCGTAGCTGCGCAGCGATAGGCTGCGGTGCGAGGAACCATTTCCGGCGCTCCGCATTCAACGCGCATGAGGAACCTGTACTTCGGCATCGGCGCTCTCGCCGGCGCGCTGGTTCTCCTCACGATTTGGCTGGGCCAGCACGAACGGGAGGCGTCAATCGATCGCCTCCAGCAATGGGTGATTCCGCGCTCTCCTCAGCGCTAGCCAGGGAGTCGTGGCTTTCCCGACGAGTCCATCCGGTGATCGGCAGGACGGAAGCGCGGTGCCAAATCTTGATGGCTCCGCGGAACAAAGGCGTTCCGCCCACTTTTCTACATTTCGTGTGAGAGAGCGGCGGCGAAGGCAGCCTAACCGCCCAAAGGGAGGCAGGAGCGAGCAATGAGCAAGGCATCCGTCATCCTTGTCGAGGACGAGGCGCTCATTCGATTGTTGCTCATCGACATGATTGAAGAGCTCGGGCATCGCGTCATTGCGGTCGCAGGAGATGTCAGCGATGGCCGCGCGCTCGCCCAGGAAGAGGAGTATGATCTCGCGATCCTCGACATCAATCTGCACGGGTTCGACGTGCAGCCGGTCGCGGAGGCTGTCGTGGCACGTGGTCTTCCCTTGCTTTTCGTCACGGGCTACGGCCCTGCCGGGGTTCCCGCAACGCTTCGCGAACGCCCGGTGCTACGAAGCCATGTCTGACAAGAGAGCTGGGATCAGCGATCAATGTTGTTCTGTCTCAACCATAGTGCTCGGGAGATGATGCGGCAGATCCCGCGTCAGTCCGACGAAGCCAGATGAAGGAGTTGAGACAGCGCAGCAACAAGCTGCGCTGGTGCAAACGGCTTCGTCAGCAGAATGCTGTTCGGGACGCCTTCGTGTGCCCACTCGTCGGCCGCTGCGCCCGTCATATAGACGATCGGGAATGAAGGATCGATTTGCCTGACCAGGCGCGCAATGTCCCAGCCCCTCATCTGTCCTCCGAGGACAACATCGGTCACGAGCGCGGAATACACGACCACCCCGCTGTCGATCATCGTCACCGCTTCGTGGCCGGAAGCGACAGCCGTCAAGTCGAAGCCGCCTTCCTTGAGGGCGTCATGAACAATGTCTTGTAGCAACTCTTCGTCCTCGACCACGAGAACGACAGGAAGATTGTGCACCTTCCCCCTCCGCAGAATTCGCGCCAGCGGCGGCACAATGCGTGTGAGACAGAAAAGTTCATGGTTCGATGAAGTTACGTTGTGCGGTTGCTCGCGCGATGCCGCTGCTTCCGACAGAGCGACGTAAAGCCACGATCGTCCGGCAGGGCGAGCCATCGGTCCTCAAGTTCAAGGTCTCAAGGATCTTTCGAATGTGTTCTCCCGCTTGCGGCGCCCGAAGCCGGCAAAGCGTTGTGCGCCTGAACGTTCGAAACCCCATCCTCTATCTCGGTCGAAAAATCGAAAAACGTTGCCACGGTCGAGAGCTGCTTGGCCAAAGGCTGGGCGGGTTATCGTTGCGTCGGAGTACGAAGGCCGGATCCGACTAGCGCCACTCGTTCTCGGGCAGAGTCCCGGGCGGCGGTTGGAGCTGTTCCAGTCCGTCCTCGATCACTTGCAGGTCCTCGCGCACGATGTCGAGAGCCATGCGCGGATCGATGCTGGATGTGGACTGCAGGTTTCCAAGCAACTGGCGCCGAAGGTCTTGCATGTCTTCCAGTGCTCGCCGGTTCCTCAAACGTACATATGCAGAAACGATCGATTCAATGCTTGACGGCAATGGTCGCTCCTAAAATATGATTAATTCTTGAAATGAGCCCCACGGTAGTTCATCTGAGCTAGCAATCAAAATGAACTCGCTAGCGGTTTTCGGCAGTAGCCAGCGCGCTGGTTCGGGCAGCCGGATGCACGTCTGATCGACAGCTCCAGCCATTTGAAAATGCTTCTCAACCGAAGAGAGCGGCGGCCAAGCCGCCAGTATCACAAGGGCGCTTTGCAGATTTGTGACAGAGGGCAGGGCCGCCTCGATCGGAAGGATTGCCCTTAACCATTCGAGCAGAAACCATCTGAAGGCGTATCTGTTATCGCTGATAGCGCATTCGGAGTGTTTTACGCATGCATCGCCTCTATCTTGCCGTCGTCTTCCTCGCTGTCACCGGGATCGTGTTCGGATCACTGGTTGCACTCGAGAGAATGATTAGCGGGTGATGTCGACGGGCTCGCCAGCCTGCGGAGGCAGATCGAAGCTGAGCTTCGAGGCGAAGCTCAGCAGGCCTGCCATTGCCGCCGATCCCGGCGGCAATGACGTGAGAAGATCAACGCTTGGGTAGCGAGGCCATCACTTCGCCGGCGTCTCCATCCTCGAGGCAGGGCGTGACGGTCAACGGGAGCAGGTCAGACCATTGTGCGAGCCAGCGATACATGGCTTTCGGATCGCTCGATTCCGAGATCGCAAATCCCTGTCCGTTCATGCCGTGCCAGCGACCCAGCATCTTGACGCCTTCGGGTGGTGTGCCGCCGGTTTCGAGAAAGCGGGCGACGGCTGCATTGAAGGTGCCTTGAGGTACGCTCCATGTGGTTATGAATTTCATGCGATTCTCCCATAATCTGGAATTATTGGATGAACGCTGCGGCTGCGCCGCTTGCGCACGATAGTGCCTGCGTATCGAATGACAACCGCGAATAAGAGGTGCGCTCGTTTGATTCATCGTGCCGCTCGCAAGCGGTCGCGATCATCAAGCTCTCGCGCAAAAGCGGGCGTTCGACCGGACCCGCATGGCTTGGAAGTGCCAGCGTCGAAAATGCCTTACTGAGAACGAGCGTCAGCTTTGATCACATCGCGCTTCGGCGGCAGGGCGCCCGAGGGCCGTCTCGGTGGCGCCGGCTGACAACTTCGTCCGATCGAACCCTGAACCTTTTCTCCATCGTTTAGACTCATAGTTGCGTCCCAGCCATGCCGAGTACCGATTAGTTTCAGCCGCTAGCTGGGCGCTGAGCGCTCCTTGTCGTGCCGCAGCGCAAAAGCTGGGGCATGAGGTAGCCCGCTGTGCATCCCACGATTGATCTCACAAAGCGCAGGAGGAACCTATGCGGAAGTCTCTCGCCTTTTTTCTTTCTGGCATGGCAGTCGTCGTTGCGGCGTCAACCGCCGTAGCCGGTGAGCAGGTGCTCGAGTTCAAGCTCGTCACCAGGCCGATCGATGTCAAGGTAATGGAGGCGGCGAATATCGAGGGACAGACGGTCGTGTCCGGCAAATTTTTCGGCGTTGCTGTCTTCAAGGACGGCCGTATCGGGGTGAAAGAGTTCGTCAATACCTCGGACCTGCTCAAAGGTTCGGGTCCGTTCTTCGGCTATAGCACCTATACGTTCGAGGACGGTTCGATAACCGCGCGTTACACCGGCTCGGCGAAAGACGGCAAGTCAAAGGGCGAATACACGATCCTTTCCGGCACGGGTGTCTATGCGAACGCTACGGGCACGGGAACGATCGAAAGTGCGCCGAACCCGTTCAAGGGCGTCAATCTCCTGAATATAAAGCTGGTCGTCAAAACGCCCGGCACTTAGCGGCGTAACGCCAGAAAGACCGTGCACGTCGCAGCGTGAGCGTTGGTCCGGCGGGTGACACGTTGCGGCGCCGGGCCAGCTCGACATGAGCGGCTGGAGCGCGGGTCGGATCATGGCTGCCGACCGGTTGACTGAATGGCGTCAGAGGTTGACCTCGGGTCAAGATGCGACCTGGCGGGAGGGCAGCTATTGGCGGCGCAAAGCGGACATCCAGCGGGACCCGTTCTGTCATCGCGGCGCGGGTTGCGCGTTGTGTCTCACTCGATCACCTCGTCAGCGCGGGCGAGTTGTGCGCCGCCCGAGGCGAGCGTTCGTGCTATTGCGGGTTAATCATTTCGGTCGCAACGTTCAGCTTATGATAACCGAACAACACGACACGCAGATGCAGCCATTTTCGGCCGTGCTTTAGGCCCATTTCAGCCAAACTGCTATCGGTTTCTCTGGCCCCGGGGCAGGAGCTTCAATTCGGAGTCCTGCAATGTTCAAGCAAGTTCTTTCGGCGTGTCTGTTCTTTACCGTTAGCTCTATCGCTTCCGAGGCACGGCCCTACCGCATTCCGCAAGCACGCGAATGCAATGTGACCATGCCCTGCGACTTCTCGTACTCGCAAACACGCCGCGAACGGGTGTCGAGATACTCACTACAAGCGTACCGTTCGCAGCAATTGACAGTGACCGACGCGGGCAACGCCGCCACGGTGGTGAATGTCTCTGGCAGTCGTGTCGTCGGCGGCCGGCCGTCCGGATGCCCTTCATCCTTCTGCGGCTGCGGCGCGGCTATCCGTGTGTTTGGTCATATCGTGCCGGAATTGAATCTCGCGTCCAACTGGCTGCGTTTTCCCCGGACGTCGCCCGCACCGGGAATGGTTGCCGCCCGACGCGGCCACGTCTTCGTCCTGGAGCAGCACCTCGGAGGCGACATGTGGATGGCGTATGACGCCAACTCAGGCGGACACGCAACGCGAATGCACGCGCGTTCATTGCGGGGCTATACGGTCGTCAACCCGCGCGGCTCGGTGAGCTGAGGAAAACAGCCGGCGTCAATGTCGAGGTGTGCGCCACTCCGCAAAGCGCCGGCTGACGGGCAGGGCATGGGGGCGTCTTGCGGAGTTCGCAATGATAACGTGATGCCGGTGTTTTGCCCGACGTGTCAATTGATTTTGCGGGTGCGCGAGGCGACCGCCGCCCGCCACCGGCTACTTTGCATGGGGTTGTTTTCGAGATTTTTGTTGGCGGCTGTTGACCGGTAGCACTCGCCCGCACTCCGTCGTCATGCCTGGGCTTGTCCCGGGCATCCACGTTCTTCAGCATGTGTGGCGTCACGTGGATGGCCGGGTCAAGTGGTGAGGCGGCCTACGCGCTCTCCGTCTCGCGGTGCACGTCGTGCACGACGAGGCCCATGCCTTCCTCGGGCATCTTGATCCAATCGCGGCGCTTCAGGGTGCGCTTGGTGTCCTCGTAGCCGCTGGACCAGTGCTCGCGCATCGAGGTGCCCGAGAACTCGTGGTCCTTGGCGTCGCCCTCATAGGCCTTCTGCTGGTAGATCAGATGCAGGATCGCGATCTCCGGCATGTTGCGCAGGCTCGTCTTGAGCTTGCGGTCGTCCTCGGACAACTGCTCGTCCGGGATATTCGACAGCGCCTTGTAGAGCAGGACCTTGAGGTTATGTGTTCGGCGATAGACGTCGGTGTTGTGGCGCGTTCGCGAGGAATACATGATGTCCTTGTGGCGGGCCATCACGTCCTGGATCGAGCGCGGCAGCACGCCCCGCGCGCTGAACAGGTCGACCTGGAACACCAGCGAGTTGAGCGCGTCCTCCTGGTCGAGCAGGTGCTGCAGGGGCGTGTTGGAGACGATGCCGCCGTCCCAGAAGTGATCGGTGCCGATCCGCACCATCGGCAGCGCCGGCGGCAGCGCGCCGGAGGCCATGACGTGCTCCGGCTCGATCTCGTCATGGGCATTGTCGAAATAGATGAAGTTGCCGGACAGCACGTTCACCGCGCCGACCGCGAAGCGGACCTTCTTCTCGTTGATGAGGTCGAAGTCGACGAGCTCGCGCAGGCTGTCGCGCAAGGGCTTGGTGTCGTAATAGCTGGTCGCGGTTCTGGCGCCGACCGGGCTGAACCAGGGATTGACCTGATGCGGGGTGAAGAAGCCCGGCTGGCCCATGGCCGACGTCATCCAGGCGCTGTAGAAGTTGCGCCACTGGCGGAAGACGTCGCCGTCGGGCGTGTAGTGCCAGATCTTGCGGTTGGTGATGCGCTCCCAGAAGATGCGGAGCGCATCAAGCCGCTTCTCCGGCCTATTGCCGGCGATGATGGCGGAGTTGATCGCGCCGATCGAGACGCCGCAGACCCAGTCCGGCTCGATGCCAGCCTCGTGCAGCGCCTGATAGACGCCGGCCTGGTAGGCGCCAAGCGCGCCGCCGCCCTGCAGCACCAGCGCGACGCGGTCGCAGCGCTCGGGCCGCCAGCCCCGCGAGGGAGGCTGATGTGTCTGATATGTCGGTTGCGACGTCCTGGCGTCCATGGCCGATTGCCTCCTGCCAGGCATGATCCGGAAAAGTGCGCAGCGGTTTTCCGACGAGAACATGCCTCTACAACAAGCCGAAACGATTGCGCCCGGCGGTGACGGCCTGATGACAATTGTGGCGCCGATGCATCGTGGGCATGCAGGTCAGCGCCGCTGGCATGACGGCTAGGTCACGCGCCTGACGGAAATCCATCACATCGCAGTCAATGACGAGGGCTAGCAATTTGCGCTAAGCTCGTCGCCGCCGGACGAACATCACACCAGCATCACACAGGAGACTGCGATGCGCAGGGAAGACGTTCTGAGACTCCCGTCCATGCCGGCTGCCGGACCGAGCTATCCGGCTGGTCCCTATCGCTTCATCAATCGCGAATTCCTCGTCATCACCTACGAGACCGACCCGGATCTGATCCGCGCCGGCCTGCCTGAGCCGCTGGAGCCGATCGACCAGCCGATCGTGCATTACGAATGGATCAGGATGCCGGACTCGTCCGGCTTCGGCAGCTACACCGAATCCGGTCTCGTGATCCCTGCGCGCCTCAACGGCGAGGAGGTCAACTTCGTCTCGCAGATGTATCTGGACGACGATCCGCCGATCGCGGCGGGCCGCGAGATCTGGGGCTTTCCCAAGAAGTACGCCCATCCAAAACTCGAGATCGTCAAGGACACGCTGACGGGCACGCTCGAATATGCCGGCCAGCTCGTTGCGATGGGCACGATGGGCTACAAGCATGAGAGCATGGCCGGCAACGGCGAACTCACACGCGCCACGCTGTCGAAGACGCAAGTCAATCTGAAGATGATTCCCGGCGTCGATGGCCGCCTCGAGGTCTGCCAGCTCGTCGCGATCAACCTCACGGACATCGTGCCGAAGGGGTCGTGGATGGGGCCCGGCCGCCTGCATCTGGTGCCGCACGTCAACGCGCCGGTTGCCGATTTTCCGGTCCGCCGCGTCGTCGGCGCGCATCACTACATCGCCGACCTGACGCTGCCGTTTGGCCGCGTCGTGCACGACTACGTCAAGGAAGCCGAGGCCGCGGCTGCGACGGGGCTGGCCGCGGAATAGGGCAGACCACCATCATCAAGCTGTAACAGAAGCGTAATTCAGTACCCGCGAGAAGTCCGGAGGAGGCGGCCAACTGCCCCCCCGGATATGGGCTGCATCGACGTGGGGGTGAGTATGGCTGAGCCGGCAAAGCTTGTCAGCGCGATGTCTGACGCCGAGCCTGCCATTCCCGGTCTGGTGTGGGCGTTTCGGCTGCACAGCGACGGCAGCGCCGAGGCGTTGCCGATCGACCAGCCGATCGAGCTCAGCCATGACGGCAGGCTCTGGCTCCATTTCAACCTGACCGACGCGCGCGTGCGGCCGTGGATCGCGGCCTCACAGCTGCCGCCGCTCGCGCGCGAGCTGCTGCTCTCCAACGACACGTTCCAGCAGCTCCACGTCATCGACCGCTGTGTCTACGGCGTGTTCTCCGACCTCGTGCGCGACATCGAAGCCGCGACGGAGGAGACCGCATTCCTGCGCTTTGCCATGACCGAGCGGCTTCTGGTCAGCGGCCGCCATCAGGCGCTGTGCTCGGCCGATGCGACGCGCCGCGTGCTCGAGGGCGGCTATCGCGTCGAGAACGTCGCCCATCTCCTCGAGAAGATCGTCGACGAGGTCGCCGACACGCTGGACCGGATGGCCGACAAGCTCGGGCAGGAGATCGACGGCATCGAGGAGCGGATCCTGGCCGACGACGCCAAGCCCGAGATGCGCCGCAACCTCGGCCGGCTGCGCCGCACCTGCGTCAGGCTACATCGCCAGCTCACGGGATTGCGTGTGCTGTTTCACCGCCTCGACCAGAAGAACACCGATCACCTGACGCCGAGCCTGCGGATTCAGGCCGGCAAGCTCGCGCAGAGGCTCGATGGCCTCGATCACGACATCGTCGAGCTGCGCGAGCGCAGCCGCCTGCTCGAGGAGGAGCTTCGCTTCAAGAACGAGGAAGAGAGCAACCGCCACCTCCACACGCTCTCCATCGTGACGACACTGCTGCTGCCGCCGACCTTGATCACCGGAATCTTCGGCATGAACACCAAGGGCCTGCCGCTCACCGATGTCGACGAGGGGTTTCTCTGGGCCGCGGCGCTGATGGTCGGCTCGATCGGTGCGGCCTATCTGTTCATGCGGCGCACGGGCATTTTCAAATAGCGCACGCGAACCGGTACCGGCCGTGAGTGGGACTGCCCATAGAACTCGGTCGCGGAGCGCGGTCGCAATGGCGGTGGCGAGCACGATGGCGAGCACGAGCGCATTCGCCGGCGCCAAGGACGAAAGCGCGGCCGAGTGGCTGTCCCCAAAATGGTTCAACGAATGGCATGACGGGCTCGCCAACAAGGGCCTGAATTTCGGCGCGACCTTCATCGCCGACAATATCGGCAATGTGTCGGGCGGGGTCGGGCGCGGTGCGATCCATTTCGGCCGCCTCGATATCTCCGTCGACGCCGATCTCGACAAGCTTGTCGGCTGGACCGGTGGCCGCTTCTACGCCAACGCCTTCGAGATCTACGGGCGCGGGCTGACGCGCAACTACATCTTCAACCTCGCCACCATCAGCGAGATCGAGGCGCTGCCCGACCAGCGTCTCTACAATGCCTATTTCGAGCAGAGCTTCTTCAATGGGGCGCTGAATATCAGGGCTGGCCAGCAGGCGGCGGATGTCGAGTTCTTCGACAGCGAGACCGACGACCTCTTCATCAACGGCACGTTCGGCTGGCCTGCCATCAAGGCCTCCAACCTTCCGGCCGGCGGCCCGGCGCCGCCGATCGCGGTGCCCGGCATTCGCGTCAAGGCCGCGGTCTCGGACAAGATCACCCTCTTTGGCGCGGTGTTCAATGGCGACCCCTCGGGGCCAGGCGGGGGCGATCCGCAGATGCGCGACCATCACGGCCTCGCGTTTCGCGTCAATGATCCGCCCTGGGTCATCGGGCAGGTTCACTTCGACTACGATCTCGACATTGGCGGCCGTTCGCTCGCCGGCAACTTCACACCCGGCGCCTGGAAGCACTATGGCGACTTCAACAGCCAGCGCTTCACGGCGGAGGGCCTGTCGATTGCCGATCCCGACGGCACCGGCATTCCAGCCAAGCTTCGCGGCAACTACGGAATCTACGCGGTCATCGAGCAGGTGCTGTATCGGCCGCCGGGGACGACCGACAACACCACGTCCGCATCGATCCCGGGCGTCACCGCCTTCGGCCGCATTGCCTACAGCCCAGCGGACCGCAACCTGATCGACCTTTATCTCGACGGCGGCATCGGCTTCGTCGGCTTCACGCCCGGCCGTGCGCTCGATCGTTTCGGCGTGGCGATGGCCTACATGCGGATCTCGAACACCGCCCGCAACCTCGACCTCGATACTCGGTTCTACACCGGTACCCAGAATCCGATACGAAGCAACGAGACCCTGATCGAGATGATCTACGAAGCGCACATCAAGCCGGGCTGGCTGATCGCGCCTTACTTCCAGTACGTGTTCAGGCCCTCCGGCGGCATCCCGAATCCGAACGATCCGACCGGCATCTCGCGGATCGGCGACGCCGCGGTGTTCGGCGTGACCACCACGATCAGGTATTAGGCCGGCGCGCGCCGGCCTGATACGCGCCCTCAGGCCATCGCGGGCTTCGGCTTCGGGCTCGGTTGGTGCGAGAGCGCCAGCACGATCAGCGATGCGAACACGCAGAGTGCGCCGGCGACGAAGAAGGCGGGCAGATAGCTCGCCAGCAGTGTCCTCGACAGGCCCGCTCCGAACGCGGCCGTGCCGGCGCCGAGCTGGTGGCCGGCAAAGATCCAGCCGAACACCAGGTTGGCGCGCTCAGGGCCAAACTTCTGCGCGGTGAGCCGCACCGTCGGCGGCACCGTCGCAATCCAGTCGAGCCCGTAGAACATCGCAAACAGCGACAGTCCGTAGAACGAGAAATCGCTGAACGGCAGGAAGATCAGCGAGAGCCCGCGCAGGCCGTAGTACCAGAACAGGAGCCAGCGATTGTCGTAGCGGTCCGACAGCCAGCCCGACATGATGGTGCCGAAGAAATCGAAGATGCCCATGGCCGCGAGCAGGCTCGCCGCCTGCACCTGCGGGATACCGAAATCGAGGCACATCGGGATCAGGTGCACCTGGACGAGGCCGTTGGTGGAGGCGCCGCAGACGAAGAAGGTCGCAAACAGGATCCAGAACGCGCTCGACTTCGAGGCGTCGCGGAGCGTGCCGAGCGCAACGCCTGTGATCGAGCCGTGGTTGACGGGCGGTGCGGGCAGGGGCTCGGTGCCTTCATCGCCGAATGGACGCAGGCCGAGGTCGCTCGGCCGGTCGCGCATCGCGAGCGCGACGGCCAGCGCCGAGACGCCGAGCATGATGCAGACGAAGCCGAGCGCTAGGCGCCAGCCGAAGCGGTCTGTGAGGCTCGCGAGCAGCGGCAGGAACACGAGCTGACCGGTAGCGACGCTTGCTGTCATGATGCCCACGACGAGACCGCGACGTGCCGCGAACCAGCGCGTGGCGATGGTCGCGCCCAGCACCAGCGCGGTCATGCCGGTGCCGATCCCGATCACGACGCCCCACAGCAGCACGAGCTGCCAGACCTCGGTCATGCCGAGCGAAGCCACCAGCGCGGAGACGACGATGAGCTGCGCGGCAAGCGTGACGTTGCGCAGACCGTAGCGGTTGAGGAGCGCCGCGGCGAATGGCGCCATCAGCCCGAACAGGATGAAGCGGATCGACAGCGCCGATGAGATCTGCGCGGTGCTCCAGCCGAACTCCTTCTGGAGCGGCACGATGAACACGCCGGGCGCGCCGACGGTGCCGGCGCTGATCAGCGCGGCGAGGAAGGTCACGCCGACCATCACCCAGCCGTAGTGGATATTGCGGCGGCCGAGTGCTGCCGCGAGCCAGTTCGAAATCATTGCCCCTCAATCTTGGTTGGCGGGCATAGCGAGACCCGCGTCATCGTTGCAGACTGGCACAGGACTCAAAAGTCTAAAATGCCAGACTTCCCTCGTTTTCGGACGTTTCGTCCGGTCAGCGCGCGATCCGTTCCACGGCGATCGCTGTTGCCTCGCCGCCGCCGATGCAGAGTGCCGCGACGCCGCGCTTGAGGTTCTGTGCCTCCAGCGCATGCAGCAGCGTCACGACCAGCCGCGCGCCGGTCGCGCCGATGGGATGGCCAAGCGCGCAGGCGCCCCCATTGATGTTCAGCTTGTCGCGGGGAATGCCGAGGTCACGTTGTGCCGCCATCGCCACCACGGCGAAGGCTTCGTTGATCTCGAACAGGTCGACGTCGCCGGCGTTCCAGCCGATCTTGTCGAGCAGCTTACGGATTGCCGGGATCGGTGCCGTGGTGAACCATTGCGGCTCCTGGCTGTGGGTGGCGTGGCCCTTGATCTCGGCCAGCGCCGGAAGGCCGGCCCGATCGGCGATCGAGCGCTTCGTCAGCACGAGCGCGGCAGCGCCGTCGGCATTGGCGGAGGAGGCCGCCGGCGTGATGGTGCCGTTGGCGCGGAACGCCGGCTTCAGCCCCGGGATTTTTGCCGGATCAACCTTCAGCGGATGTTCGTCATTGGCGATGATGCGCGGGCCGGCCTTCTCGGTGAGCGTGATCGGCGCGATCTCGGCCTTGAAGGCGCCGCCCTCGACTGCCTTGCGCGCGCGGCTCAGCGTCTCCATCGCATAGGCGTCCTGGTCCTTGCGGGTGAACTGGTAGGCTTCGGCCGTCGCCTCGCCGAAATCGCCCATGGAGCGGCCGGTCTCGTAGGCGTCCTCGAGCCCGTCCATCATCATGTGGTCGATGATGCGGTCGTGGCCGGCGCGATAGCCGCCGCGCGCCTTCGCGAGCAGATAGGGCGCATTGCTCATGCTCTCCATGCCGCCGGAGACGACGATGTCGGCCGAGCCGGCGCGGATGATGTCATGAGCCAGCATGGTCGCCTTCATGCCGGAGCCGCAGACCTTGTTGACGGTGGTCGCGCCGGTGGCGTCGGGGAGGCCAGCAGCGCGCGCCGCCTGGCGCGCCGGCGCCTGACCCTGGCCGGCCGGCAGCACGCAACCCATGAAGACCTCGTCGACCTTCTCGGGTGCAAGCTTGGCGCGCTCCAGCGCCGCGCCGATCACGTGCGACCCAAGCTTGTGCGCGGCCAGCGGCGACAGCTCGCCCATGAAACGGCCGAGCGGGGTGCGGGCGGCGGAGAGGATGACGACGGGATCGGCGGCTTCGGCCATGACGGGCTCCCTGAGATGACGAGTCATTAGGATTATGATCATCATATGATGCGACGCGGGAAATGCAACCTCGGCTCGGATGAGAATTTGTCGTGGATCGGATGAGCTTTGCTCGTTCGATCGGAGGAGCTTCTGACACGCAGCCGTTGGCCCATACGCCTCTGTCATCGTCCGCGAAGGCGGGCGATCCAGTATTCCAGAGGCAGTACACGGATACGGAGAAGCCGCGGCGTACTGGATGCCCCGCCTTCGCGGGGCATGACATCGTCTTTGGAGGCTTACCGCTTCCGATTCGCAAACGCCTGCATCAGCCGCGTCGGCTCGTCGGTCAGGAACGACTCGCCGAACACCTTGACGCTGAGGTTCACAGACTCCGTCAGCGGCAGTTCTTCCCACTGCCGCAGCAACGCCTTCTGCGACCGCAGCGCTTCAGGGCCGCATTCGAGCAGGCTCTTGATTGTGTGCTCGACCGCGGCATCGAGTTCGCCCGGCGCGGCGACCTTGTCCACCAGTCCCCAGGCGAGCGCCGTCGGCGCGTCGATGTTTTCGGCCGTCATCACCAGCCAGCGCGCGCGGGCCCAGCCGATCAGGCGCGGCAAAAGCGCGGCATGGATCACCGAGGGAATGCCGACGCGGACCTCCGGCATGCCGAAATGCGCATCATGCGCGGCGATCCGGAAATCGCAGGCGGCGGCGACTTCAAGTCCGCCGCCGAGGCACCAGCCCGGCATGCGCGCGATCACGGGGGCCGGGAAGGCGCGCACGGCTTCGCAGAGATCGCGCAGGCGGCTGATGAAGGCTTCGGCCGATGTCTGGTCGAGCTTCGCCATCTCCTTGATGTCGGCGCCGCCGATCATGCTTTTTTCGCTCTGGCCGCGCAGCACGACCACGCGAATGCTGCGATCGGCCGCCAACTGCTGCAGGCCTTCGCGGACCGCATCGGTCACCGGCGAGCCTAGGATGTTGAGCGAGCCGGCGTTGCAGATCGCAACATGAACGACGCCGCGCGCATCGCGCGTCACGCCGCAGTGATGATTGAGCATTTCCATGGCGGGATCTCTAAGTTTCGTGGACGTGCGCGGGGGGCACCGGTCGGGATCACTTCCGGGCCGAAACGCTCTGCTTGTCAAGCGGCGAGGAGAGGTTGCCAGCGCGAAGTCCGTGACATAGTATGACATACATAATATAAAGAGGCCGCCATGACCGACATCGATCAGCCCGACCTGTTTTCGCCCGCGCGCCGGCGCGAGCGCGTGGTGGACTGGCAGGTGCCGGCACCGGTTGCGAAGGCGGCCATGGGCTTCTCCGGCATGGACGCCATGCTCGGCATTCGCGACGGCCGCCTACCGCCGCCACCCTTCGCCAAGCTGATCGGCTTCACCATGGCCGTGGTCGAGCCGGGGCGGATCGTGATGGAACTGGAGCCGCGCGAGGACCTCGAGAATACCATTGGCCTCCTGCACGGCGCGACAGCGGCGGCGCTGCTCGACACCGCCATGGGGTGTGCGATCTCGACCCGGCTGGGGGCCGGGCAGGGGTCCGTCACGCTCGATCTGAAGCTGACCTTCCTGCGGCCGCTGTCGGTACGCTCGGGGCTGGTTTCGGCCGAAGGCAAGGTGATCAAGCTGGGACGCCGGACCAGCTACACCGAGGGCTTCGTCCGTGACGGAAAAGGGGCCCTAGCGGTGCATGCAACTGCAACCTTTTCCATGATCGGCAACGACTTAACTGCGAATTAATGCGCACTCGGCCATTCCCGTGCTATTAAATGACTTCCGACATCCAATGAGATCCGCATGCGCTACTCCAGGGAACACAAGCAGGAAACCCACGACCGCATCGTGAAGAAGGCCTCCGTGCGGCTGCGCGAAAAGGGCGCTCACGGCATCGGCGTCGCCGACCTCATGAAGGAGGCCGGCCTGACCCATGGCGGCTTCTATGCCCACTTCGATTCCCGCGAGGCGCTGGTGATGGAGGCCTTTGCCTATGCCATGGATCGCTCGATGGAGCACTGGCGCAAGATCACCGACGAGGCCGCTCCCGAAAAGCGGCTGGCACTGATCGCGGACGCCTATCTCTCGGTGCTCCATCGCGACAATCCCGGTCACGGCTGCTCGATCCCCTCGCTTGGCGCCGAGATCGCCCGCGAGAGCCCGAAGACCCGCAAGGCTTTTGCCGGCAAGCTGGACGAGATGATCGAGATGATGACCGATTTCATCCCCAACATGCCGCGCAAGGCGGCACGCAAGCAGGCGATCGCGACGCTCGCGACCATGGCTGGCACCATGCTGCTGGCGCGCATTGCCGGTTCCAGCGAGCTGTCGGACGAGGTGCTGAAGGCGGGCAAGGACGGCGCCCTCGACGGCGCGCGCCGCGGGCCGGCGAAGCCCGCCGCCGCGAGGAAGCCGCGCGAGAAGCAGAATTAGGCGGGATGCCGTAGGGTGGGTTAGCCCCGCGGCTGCGCGAAGCGCAGTCCGCTCGGCGTAACCCACCCCTTCTCTCGACGCGTGGAGAGCAAAGAGGTGGGTTACGCTACGCTAACCCACCCTACGAGACTGTGAATCTTTTTGTACCGGGCGTTGGGCGGATGTGATTCTCTGAGCAGGTTGATTGCTGGAGGCAGTGATGTCTGACGACGGACTTTTTGGCGAATTGCCGGAACAGTCGGGGCCACGAACCGAGGAGGTGCCGCGGGGTGGACCTCGGCTGCGCGAGCCTGTTCGCAATCAGATCGAGTTGCGAGCGGTCGATATTGATAGCCTGATCGGGCAGGATCATCCGGCACGGGTGATCTGGGCTTATGTTGAGGGGCTGGACCTGAGCGAGCTGGAGGATCGGGTCAAGGCGAGGGAAAACACGCCCGGCCATCCAGCACCGTCGCCGCGGCTGTTGCTGGCGCTTTGGCTTTACGCCACGAGCGATGGCGTTGGCAGCGCGCGTGCCTTGGACCGACTCTGCGATAGTCACGACGTCTATCGCTGGCTCTGCGGCGGCGTGTCTTTGAACCATCATACGCTGTCGGACTTCCGGGTCGGCTGTGCCGACTTGCTCGACCGTTTGCTGGTCGAACATCTGATGGCCCTGAATGAGGCAGGGCTGGTCGATCTGGAGAAGCTGACTCAGGACGGGGTGCGGATACGGGCGAGTGCGGGAACTGGCTCCTTCCGGCGGGAGGCGACGCTGGATCGGCAGATGGCACAGGCGAAGGCCGTAGTGGAAGAGCTCAGGCGCGAGGTTGATGCGGATCCGGAAGCCAGCAATCGGCGCATCCGGGCTGCCAGGGAGCGTGCGGCGCGGGAACGCAGCGAGCGGGTGCAAGCGGCCCAAGCCGCGCTGGCTGAGATCAGGCGCAAGCGAAAGCAGCTCGACGACAAGGGCGGCAACGGCAAAAAGCCGAAGGAATCACGTGCCTCCACCACTGATCCGCAAGCACGGGTGATGAAGATGGCGGATGCCGGCTTCCGCCCGGCCTACAATGTGCAGGTCGCCAGTGCAGCCGGCGAACTGCTCGTGGTCGCGATCGATGTCGACAACAGCGGCTCAGATCGTGGCTTGATGCGGCCGATGCTGGAGCGAACGCGCGCTCGGCTGAAGCGCTTGCCAGGCCGCTACCTCGCCGATGGCGGGTTCTGCAGTGGCGAGGACATCGAATGGGCGCATGGCGAAGGTGTTGAGATTTACTGTCCTCCCCCCAAATCCAGGAGCGGTGTCGATCCCTTTTTACCCCGGAGCAGCGACGGTCCTGGGGTAGCGGCTTGGCGTGCTCGCATGGCCAGCGAAGCCGGCAAGGCACAGTACCAAGCCCGCACGATCTGCGAATGCATCCATGCCCGATGGCGGAACTGGGACCTCAGGCAATTGACCGTGCGCGGCATCGAGAAGATTCGTGCCGTCGTGCTCTGGTACGCCCTCACCAACAACATCCTGCAAGGACACCGTCTCGCAAAAGCATAGACCGCAGAAGCGGACCCGGCGGCCTGACGCCGCCGGCTTCTTGCCATCAGGGAGCCCTACCGCTCCTTGATGGCAAATGCCGAAACAAA
>NZ_LSEF01000072.1 GCF_001641695.1 Bradyrhizobium neotropicale | reverse complement strand
CGGTTTGTGCTGGGATGGAAGATGCTCGGGCTGGAGCGAAGCCTCGGCTCTCGCATCGTGACCTATGCCGACGATCTCGTAATCCTGTGCAGGCGGGGCAAAGCTGAAGAGGCCTTGCGACAACTGCGCATGATCATGGGAAGGCTGAAGCTGACGGTCAACGAGGAGAAGACACGAATCTGCAAGGTGCCGGAAGGAGAGTTCGACTTCCTGGGCTACTCGTTCGGGCGGATGTATTCTGCGAGAACCGGCCAGGCGCGCCTGGGGTACCGGCCATCGAAGAAAAGCATCAAGCGCATGGTGGAAACCATTCATGCGCTGACGGCTCGAACTGGGGTAGGGCAAGACACCACAGAGTTGGTGGCGAAGTTGAACCGCACGCTGCGCGGATGGGCGAACTACTTCAATGTAGGCACCGTCATCAAAGCGTATCGCGCGATCGACAACTACACCGCTGTGCGGTTGCGCCGGTGGTTGCGCTCCAAGCACAAGGTCAGGCGACGCAAGGGCGGGACTTATCCACTCTCGCACCTCTACGGGCACTTCGGGCTCGTACGCCTAACTGCGCGCGGACACGACGTGCCGTGGGTGAAGGCGTGAGGTCTTGTCCGAGAGCCGGATGCGGGAGATCTGCCTGTCCGGTTCGA
Organism: Bradyrhizobium neotropicale; assembly: GCF_001641695.1. Lineage (GTDB taxonomy): Bacteria > Pseudomonadota > Alphaproteobacteria > Rhizobiales > Xanthobacteraceae > Bradyrhizobium > Bradyrhizobium neotropicale. The sequence continues at coordinate 1,419 of NZ_LSEF01000072.1, read as the reverse complement.
TGAGCGAGGTGTGGAAACGGAGTCACGGTCGAACCACTAAGGCACCGCCAGACGAAAGGGGCGGGAACAGATATGTTCGATCCTAAAGCAACCGCGTCACATCTCGACTCTACCACAATCGGAAGCCGGGATCGGTTGCAGCGTTGGTCGGCCTCCAGCCCTGAAAGCGGACCATTGCTGCGGGGGCGGTCGAGGTCAGCTGAGGGCCACTTCCGGACTCATGCATTCCGCTCGGGCAAGGCGGTCTTGCTGGCCGCACTGTCGAACGCCGTCGGCCATACAGAACCGGCTTGTGCTCGAACGGCGACGTGCCTCGTCGCGCAAGCGGTACATAGGCTAAGGCCGAGGCTTCAACCAACGCGACGAGAGCGGGAGGTGAAAAATCTTGAAGCCTTTTATTTCAGGAAACGCCTCTGCTGCGTCCACGGACACCAGGGCGGCGACCGCAGCCGGCACCTCACCTTTGACCAGCCGATCGATCGCCGCCGTGTGCCCTGCGCTGAGTTGGACCACAGGACCTTCTGCTGCCACGATCGCGATCATGATATCACCGCTCGATGCGGAATACCTGTCATCGATAGCAACGTTTTGTTCAGTAAGGGCGAGTACCGACGGGATCTCCGGTCGAACTATTACAACGGCAACCAGGGGCTCTGTGTTAGGCGACGCACCTGCAATTGGGACGGCCCCATCACGTGTCGCTGTTGCGGCCGTGACCGTCATTCGCTCTGCAACCGCCGTCGCGGCCGCCACCTGCTCCTGTATCGTCCTGCTATTGGAATTCGGAGCGGGCCCCACGTTGGACCGCGGATCCGCGACGCTTAGCCCTGTCGTACCGGGACCTGCGGCGGGGGCGCTGCTTTTGAGCTCGACTTCCGTCTTCAATGAAGGAGGCGGGAGCGGGATTCCGGTTGCCGGAGGCTCCGCCTTTGCCGTTGTGACAGTAGGTTTCGCCTTCTTGGTAGCGAGATGTGCCGGCCCCCTGTCACGGCCACGATGAGCCGGCTGCTTTTCGGAGGCTGCCGCAATTGTAAACTTGGCCGATTTTGTTCGGCTATTGGCTTTGGATGACGCGAGTTTAATCGGCTGATCGGCAGCCGTCCTATTGGAGCAGGCGAAGCCATGTTTGTCAGTGCACGATTCTATGGCCGCTTGGCGCGGTGGTTGACGACTACAGCCGACCAAGGTCGCGGCCAGCGCGATGATGAGAGGTGTTCTCAAGCAATCACCCTAGAGGATGAATTCCTGCCGGTATTCTCTCTGCGTATTGATCTCCGCGCTGATCGTTATCTTTTGTGCGAGAGTGTTAAACGAGCATTAAGCGTCCGCCGTCAGGTACGAGAAACCGCCGTATGGTTAACGCCAGGGGTGGAGCGCGTCACATTGGTTCACGCGGCGGATCGCGCCCGCTATAGCGAC
>NZ_LSEF01000071.1:78856-93672 GCF_001641695.1 Bradyrhizobium neotropicale | reverse complement strand
TCTTCGGCGTAGAGCCGCGACTCCACCGCCCAGCCCGTCAGCGTGACGTCCTTCTGCGCGATGGTGAGCTTCTCGCCGGCGGCGACGCGGATCATCTGCTCGACGAGGTCGATGCCGGTGACGAGCTCGGTCACGGGATGCTCGACCTGGAGGCGCGTGTTCATCTCCAGGAAGTAGAAGCTCTTGTCCTGGCCGGCGACGAACTCGACGGTGCCGGCGGAGTCGTAGTTCACGGCTTTCGCGAGCGCGACCGCCTGCTCGCCCATCTTGCGGCGCGTGGCCTCATCGAGCAGCGGCGACGGCGCCTCCTCGATGACCTTCTGGTTGCGGCGCTGGATCGAGCATTCGCGCTCGCCGAGATAGATCACGTTGCCGTGCTTGTCGCCCAGCACCTGGATCTCGATGTGGCGGGGATCGACGATGAATTTCTCGACGAAGACGCGGTCGTCGCCGAACGAAGCCTTGGCCTCGGCCTTGGCGAGGTTGAACCCTTCCGCGACCGCGGCCTTGGAGTGCGCGATGCGCATGCCCTTGCCGCCGCCGCCGGCGGAGGCCTTGATCATCACGGGATAGCCGATCTCGTCGGCGATCCGCACTGCATGCCTGTCGTCCTCGATGACGCCGAGATAGCCCGGCACCGTCGAGACCTTGGCCTTGGCGGCCGCCTTCTTGGACTCGATCTTGTCGCCCATCGCCGCGATGGCGCCCGGGTTGGGCCCGATGAAGACGATGCCGGCCGCCTCCAGCGCGCGCGGAAACGCCTCGCGCTCGGACAGGAAGCCGTAGCCGGGGTGCACCGCTTCCGCGCCGGTCCTGCGGCAGGCGTCCACGATCTTCTCGATCACCAGATAGCTCTCGGCCGCCGCCGGCGGACCGATCAGCACCGCCTCGTCGGCCATCTCGACATGGAGGGCGTCGCGATCGGCCTCGGAATAAACCGCAACCGTCTGAATTCCCATCCGGCGGGCAGTCTTGATGACCCGGCAGGCGATTTCGCCGCGATTGGCAATCAGGATGCGTTTGAACATGATTTTCTTGGGTCTCAACCTTGGGCGGGACCCTTCCCTCGCCGTTGGAGCCTTTTGGGGAAGGGCCGTGTGGCTCCCGTGGTACATCAAAACGGGCCGGAGGCAACGGCCTAAATCCGCGCCCCTGGCGTACCAGACTGGGCCTCAACGCAAGCCCGGCAGGCTCCGCGCGGCCCTACCTAGGCCGCGGCCACGTCCCGCACGAGGCTATGAACAAAGCCAAGCTTTGCGACCACCGCGGGCGACAGGATGAAGGGATAGAGGTCGCGCAGCCCCATGGCGCGGTTGACGCTGTTCGTGGCGAAGGTGAAGGGCAGCCATGCATTGACGAGCGCCTGGACGTCCCTGACCTCGTAGGGGTTGAAACGGATGCGCGCCGTCAACTCCCCATCGCGGTCGAGCTTGGGGCGTACCTCCATGCCGAATTCGGCTGCCATCTCCAGGGTGTCGACGATGTGGAGATAGTGCGCCCAGGTCTCCGCAAAGTCCTCCCAGGGATGCATCGTCGCGTAGGCCGACACGTGGGTCTGCTGCCAGTCCGGCGGCGCGCCCTCCGCATAATGGCGCTGCAAGGCCTGGCCGTAATCTGCAGAATCGTCGCCGAACACCGCGCGGCATTCAGCGAGCCTGTCGCCATCGCGCACCAGCACGTCCCAGAAATAATGCCCGACCTCGTGGCGGAAATGCCCGAGCAGCGTCCGGTAAGGCTCGCCCATCTCGAGCCTGCGCCGCTCGCGCTCGATGTCGTCGGCCTCGGTGAGCGCGATGGTGATCAGCCCGTTGTCATGGCCGGTCATGACCCTGTGCCCGCTGTGGGGGTCGTCGGCGAGGAAATTGAAGATCAGGCCATGCGCCGGATTTTCCCGCCGCGTCTGCAGCGGCAGCTTCCAGCGGATCAGGGAATAGAACAGACGGTGCTTTGCAACCTCGAGTTCGCGCCAGCCGGCAAGCTGGGCCGGGTCGGACAGGTCCGGCACCATGCCGTTGTGGCGGCAGGCGCGGCAATAGCCGTTGGCATCGTCCGAATCGGTCAGCCAGTTGCAGGCGTCGTACTCGGCATTCCGGCACAGCATCCGCCCTTTGCCTTTGTCGGCGAGCGTCGTCCAGCAGTCCGCGTCGGGCTCGAGCGCCGACATGATCTCCTTCTCGGGCAGGAAGGCGACCCGATGGCCGCAACGCTCGCAGGCACGGTTCTCGAAATAGAGCACGTTGCCGCAGGCCGGGCAGAGAAAGAGCTTCAAGATGTAGCCTCTCCTGAAAGGAAGTCTTGTGAAACGGCGCCTTGCGTCCGGCGACGACGCACCCGTAGGCCGATCGTTCCAGTCTCCGGAACAAAATGCCAGACCCGGCGTTGCCCGCCGTTCACACCTTCCACATCTGGCGTCGCGATACGCCCGAGAGCGCGGAGCAGCGTTTCCTTAAGTTCTCTTCCACTCAGCAATGGTCATCCCGCCCCGTCTGTGTGAATATCGGCCCGGCATGTGCGCACCCGCATCACGACGGCCGACGCCTTGAACGAATCCTTGCCCGAGACCATCGCTGCCGAAAGGCTGCGTCAGCACCTGGAGGAGATCGCGCGCGAGCGCGACAATGCCTATCATGCGCTCCAGGAGCGCGAGGCGGAGCTGGCGCGGATCCAGCGCATCGCCCGGATCGGCGGGCTCGAGATCGACTTTCGCGATGGCGTCAAGAACCGCCGCTCCCCCGAATATCTGCTGGTGCACGGCCTGGCCTCCGAGGCCGCCGGAGAAACCTACGAGGATTGGGTCGGCAGGATCCACCCGGACGATCGCGAGCGGACGATCGAGCACCTCTTCGACACCCTGAAGAGCACGAGCGACGACTATTCCGACGAATACCGCATCATACGGTCGAACGACGGCGAGATTCGCTGGATCCGCGTGGTCGGCAAGATCGAGCGCGGGTCGGATGGCCGCGCGCTCCGGCTCGTGGGTGCCGACCTCGACATCACCGCCCAGATGCTCGCCCGCGAGACGCTGCGCGAGAGCGAGGAGCGCTTCCGGCTGATCGCCGACAGCGCGCCGGTGCCGATCTGGGTGACCAAGCTCGATCGCAAACGCTCCTTCGCCAACCAGGCCTATGTCGACTTCGTCGGCCTGCCCTACGACCAGGCCATCGATTTCGACTGGCGCAAGGTGCTGCATCCGGACGACCTGCCGCATGTGCTGCAGCAATCGGTCCAGGGTGAAGCGTCGCTCAAGCCGTTCGTATTGGAGGCGCGCTACAAGAATGCCAATGGCGACTGGCGCTGGCTGCGCTCGGAATCGCAGCCACGCTGGGACCCGACCGGCAAGCATATCGGTTTCATCGGCGTCGCCCACGACATCACCGTCGCCAAGCAGGCCGAGATCGAGCTGAGACGGCTCAACGAGACGCTGGAAGAGCGCATCACCGAGCGCACCGCCGAGCTCGAATCCAACGAAGCGCGGCTGCGCGCGATCCTGGAGACGAGCAACCAGTATCAGGGCCTTGTCAACCTCAGGGGCGAGCTGCTTTACGCCAACCGGACCGCGCTTGACGGCATCCGCGCCGAGGCCCGCGACGTCATCGGCAAGCCGTTCTGGGAGACGCCCTGGTTCACCGGCACAGAGGGCATGAGCACCATTGTGCGCGAGGCGTTCGACACCGTGCTCAAAGGCGAAGCCGTGCGGATGGAAATGCGACTGCGCCTTCCCGTCGGCGAGCGCGATTTCGAGTTCGGCATGCGCCCTGTGCTCGACCGTCACGGCAACATTTCCGGCGCCGTGCCCGAAGCCGTCGATATCACCGATCGGCGGCGCGGCGAGGAGGCGCTGCGGCAGTCGCAGAAGATGGAGGCGATCGGGCAGCTCACCGGCGGCGTCGCCCACGACTTCAACAACCTCCTCACCATCATCCGCTCGGCGACCGACTTCCTGCGGCGCCGCGAGCTGCCGGAGGAGCGCCGCCGCCGCTATGTCGACGCGATCTCCGAAACCATCGAGCGCGCCTCCAAGCTGACCGCGCAGCTCCTCGCCTTCGCGCGCCGGCAGCCGCTGAAGCCGCAGATCTTCAACGTCGGCGACCAGGTCGAGGGCGTGGCGCAGCTGGTGCGGCCGCTGGTCGGCAGCAGCATCGAGATCGCGGTCGAGGTCGCGGACGCCGACTGCTTCACCGTGGCCGACATCGCCCAGTTCGAGACCGCGCTGATCAATCTTGCCGTCAATGCCCGCGACGCGATGGACGGAGAAGGCCGGCTTACCATCGTGGTTCGGAAAGTCCCGGGCATTCCAAGCCTGCGCGCGCAATCAGCGCGCAGTGGTGACTACGTCGCGATCTCGGTGTCGGACACCGGCAGCGGCATCGCGCCGGAAAATGTCGACGCCATCTTCGAGCCGTTCTTCACCACCAAGGAGGTCGGCAAGGGCACCGGCCTCGGCCTGAGCCAGGCCTTCGGCTTCGCAAAACAGTCCGAGGGCGACATCGCGGTCGCGAGCACACAGGGCCACGGCGCGACCTTCACCATCTATCTGCCGCAGGCGCCGAGCCCGGCCACCGAGAAGGAAGCTGCGGCGCTAACCCACGAGGCCGCGACCACCGGGCGCGGCTATCGCGTGCTCGTGGTCGAGGACAATGACGATGTCGGCCAATTCTCCACCGAGCTGCTCGAAGACCTCGGCTATGTCGTGCGCCGCGTCGCCAACGCCAATGCGGCGCTCGCGATCCTCGGCGAGAACGAATTCGCCGTCGACCTCGTCTTCTCCGACGTCATCATGCCCGGCATGAACGGCGTCGAGCTCGCCGGCATCATCCGCGAGCGCTATCCGGGCCTCCCCGTCGTGCTCACCAGCGGCTACAGCAACGTGCTCGCCGAAAACGCCCATCGCGGCTTCGAGCTGATCCAGAAGCCATATTCGGTGGAATCGCTCTCGCGCATCCTGCGCAAGGCGATCACGGAGAAGCTGTCCGTGGTGCGGTGAATTCGAGCAGCAATACATTAGCCGTCGTCCCGGCGATCCGTACAAATTCGAATGATCACGCCAAAGCAGGTAACTCATGAAACCCGCCCTCCTCTCCGCCTGGCAGACCTGGGCGTTGCTGTCCGCCTGCTTTGCGGCACTGACCGCGATCTTCGCCAAGGTCGGCGTCGAGAACATCAATCCGGATCTTGCGACCTTCATCCGCACCATCGTCGTGCTGCTTGCTTTCTCGGTTCTGCTGTTCCTCACCGGCCAGTTCGCGGTGCCCGCGGCGATCTCGTCGAAGACCTGGCTCTTCCTGGTGCTGTCGGGGCTTGCGACCGGCGCATCCTGGCTGTGCTATTTCCGCGCGCTGAAGCTCGGGCCGGCAACGCTGGTCGCACCGATCGACAAGCTCAGCGTCGTCCTCGTCGCCCTGTTCGCCTTCGCCTTTCTCGGCGAGCGCCCGACCGCGCAGGGCTGGCTCGGCATCGCCATGATCGGCGCCGGCGCGGTGCTGCTCGCGGTCAAGTTTTGAGGTATCCGCCCGCAGGGGAAGACAGCACCGCCAGCTTCGGCTATCGCTGCCGAATGAATTCATCCCATGACAAGGACTGAACGTGCCGACCGCGCCGCATAACGCCATCTGGGCCTGGAGCATCATCTTCGCCGCGACCGGGGGCGTCATCATCCGCCCCTATCGCCTGCCGGAGGCGATCTGGGCCGTCATCGGGGCCGCCGCGCTGGTGCTGCTGGGCTTTCTCTCCTGGCAGGATGCGCTTGCCGGCATCGAGAAGGGCCTCGACGTCTACCTCTTCCTGATCGGCATGATGCTGATCGCGGAGTTGGCGCGGCTCGAGGGCCTGTTCGGCTATCTCGCCGCGCTCGCGGTGGAATACGCAGCCGGCTCGCCGCAGCGGCTGTTCCTGCTGATCTACCTCGTCGGCACGCTGGTGACGGTGCTGCTCTCCAACGACGCCACCGCGATCGTGCTCACACCCGCGGTCTATGCGGCGACGCGCGCTGCCGGCGCCAAGCCGCTGCCCTATCTCTTCGTCTGCGCCTTCATCGCCAATGCCGCGAGCTTCGTGCTGCCGATCTCGAACCCGGCCAATCTCGTGGTGTTCGGCTCCCGCATGCCGCACCTCACCGAATGGCTGCGCCTGTTCGCGCTGCCCTCGCTCGCTTCGATCGTGCTGACCTACATCGTGCTGCGCCTCACCCAGCATCGCGCGCTGAAGGAGGAGACCATCGAGCGTCGTGTGCCGCACCGGAAGCTCAGCCGTGGCGGCAAATTGACCGCCGTCGGCATCGCCGCGATCGGCGCGGTGCTGCTGACTGCCTCCGCGCTCGACAAGCAACTGGGACTGCCGACCTTCGTCTGCGGCGCCGTGACGACCGGCCTCGTTCTCATGCTCAGCCGCCAGTCGCCACTGCCGGTGCTGAGGCACGTGTCATGGAGCGTGCTGCCGCTGGTCGGCGGACTCTTCGTCATGGTGGAAGCACTGGTGAAGACCGGCGTGATCGGCCATCTCTCCGCGCTGCTGCACGAGGCCGTCGCGCAATCGGTGCCAAAAGCTGCCTGGAGCGTCGGGATCGCAACCGCAATTGCCGACAATATCGCCAACAATTTGCCGGTAGGTCTCGTGGCGGGATCGATCGTCGCCAGCGACCACCTGCCCGCCTCCGTCGTCAGCGCCATCCTGATCGGCGTCGATCTCGGGCCAAACTTTTCGATCACCGGCTCGCTCGCCACCATCCTGTGGCTGGTGGCGCTGCGGCGGGAGAAGATCGAGGTCGGCGCCTGGCCATTCCTCAAGCTGGGCCTGCTCGTGACGCTGCCGGCCCTGATCGCGGCGCTAGCTGCCGCGATATGGTAGCGGCGTGCGCCGGATTTAAGCGCGGCCATTTGCGGCGCATCAATGTCGCCAGCAAGGACGGACCTAAAGTTCGGTTGTCGCGCCTCCTCATGCGGCGCGGCAAGGAGGTCCATCATGCAGATTCAGTCGAAGGCGTTGCCGCACAGCTTCTCCCTGCGCCGCCGCATCCAGGGATTGTCCGGCCCGGGCGAACGTCAGCCCGAGAAAGCACACTCCCTGCTCACCTTCACGGCCGTGGTGCTGCTGCTCCTGCTCGCCATCGTGGAGCTCGACCAGCACAGCGCCGCACTGCAGGCCATCGGCCTGCTCGGCCATACGGCGGGCATCGATCCGATCTTCATGAGCCCGTGACCGGCTGAGGGCTGCCGAGCGGACTGATCGCGGCGATCCAGCCGCGATCAGTCATCGTGATGCGCCGGCGGACAGGTCCGCCCGCAAGCACGGTCAGTCGTTCTCGTACCCGTAGACTTCCGGCAGGATGAAGATTGCGGCGAGCAATCCGATCAGCGGGAAGATCGCGACGAACAGCGTGGCATTGGCCTGCCCGATCGCCGCGAACAGCGACGGGAACAGGAAGATCGCCAGGAACGACGGCAGCTTCACGAACATGTAGGCGAAGCCGCTGGCCGTGCCGCGATATTTCGGCTTTGCGACCATGGTCGGGATCGTCATGCAGTTCGAGGCGTCCCAATAATGGCCCCACAGCATGGCGGCCGCCGCGAACGGCAGCAGCATCTTGTTGTCGGTGTAGAGCGCGAACGCCGCGACCAACAGCGAGGCCAGCACGATGCCAAAACCGGCGATCGCGATGCCGCGGTGGCCGATCTTCGGTGTCAAGAGCGGGCCGACCCAACCCGACAACGCGGCGAAGCAGAACAGCCCCATCGTCACCAGGTTGTTGCCGAGCACGCTCGACACGCCGACCATGACGAACAGCACAGGCAGGTAGAACGCGAAGGTCGAGAACTCGCTGCCTTGGGCGAAGCAGGCAATCCAGCCGTAGACCGTGGCGCGCCAGCGGATCGGATCTTTCCTGAGATCGGCGAGGAAGTCGCGGGTAGAGACCTTCGGCACCTTCACGTCCTGGTCCGGCAGCATGTCGAGATTGTCGTTGAACATCTCGCGTGCGACCTGCTTGGCTTCGCGGTAGCGTCCCTTCTGCACCAGCCACACCGCCGTCTCCGGCACGTCATGGCGCATGATCAGGATGATCAGCGCAGGCACCGCGCCGAGGCCGAGCGTCACGCGCCACAGCATCTCGTGCTGCATGTCGATCAGGAGGAAGATGACGATGACGCCGATGGTGAGGACTTCGCCGACCGCGAACATGAACTGCCAGCGGTTGCCCATGACCTCGCGCTCGCCCTTGGCCATGGATTCCATGATGTAGGTGTAGCCGGTCGAGATGTCGGAGCCGAGGGGAACACCGAGCAGGAAGCGGATCACGACGAGCCAGCCGACGCTGGGCACGAAGGCCTGCGCGAGCGCAAGGATGATGAACATCACCATCGTGATCAGGAACATGACGCGGCGACCGATCTTGTCGGACAGCCAGCCGCCGAGCAGCGCGCCGATCAGGGCGCCGCCCTGCGTGCCGGCGGCGGCAAGGCCCAGCATCAACGGATCGGGATTGTACTGCTCGCGGATGAAGATCAGCACGAACGCGATCGAATAGAGATCCCAGGCTTCGACCAGGATCGAGGCCATCATCAGCCAGCCGACCTTGTTGCCTTTGGGACTGTAGTTCGTAATGAGGTAGCGGACCGCAGCCTCGCTCGCGGTCGGTTGTGGCATGGCCATCGTTGACATGTCGTTTGATCCTCCTAAAAACTCTTTACGCGCCGAGTAACGGCTCGATGCTGCAGTCGAGCAGGCGCGGGTCGATCCCCGCCTCCATCCCCGTGAACATGAAGTCCATGTAGTCGATCAGCGCATCGCTCGCCTTCACCGCGTCATCGACGCGTCGGCTGGCGACCGCATTGAGAATGGCGAGATGGTGATCGATCGTGCCGGACAAGTCGGTTTGGCCCGGCATGAAGCGGTGGTGGATGAAGCCGATGCGACGATAGAGCGTATGCAGCGGCCGCAGCGTGTGGGCGAGGAACGGCTCGCCGGCCGCCTCAAGCACCAGCGCGTCGATGCGGCGGTCGATGCTGTTGAATTCATCGAGGGTCAGGCTCGCGCGGCGATCGCGGAGCAGCCGCTCGATGTGCAGCGCCTGATTGCGATGCGAAAGGCTGGCGCGGTCGGCCGCGAGGCGGATCACGAAGCGCTCCATGTCGCGGCGCAGGCCGAGCAACATGCGCTCGCGCGCCAGATCGATCGGCGCGATGTGCAGGCCGTGGCGCGGACGAATGATGATCAGCGTGTCGGCGGAGAGGCGATTGACGGCGTGGTGCACCGGCGTGCGGCCGAAGCCGGTGATCTGCTGCAATTCCAGCATGGTCATGAACTGGCCGGGCTTGAGCTCGCAATGAACGAGCAGCTCCTCGATCCGCTGATAAGCAAGCTCGAAGAAGTTGAGCCGGTTGCGGCGGCTGGGCCTGCCATCGCCGTCGTCCTCGGGTCTCACCACCTCGAGCGCGCGCTTGCGCCGTGCCATCTCATCCTCCCGTCAGCCCGCATTGTCGTCCTTGCAGGGCGGCGTCTTATTTGTGACACCCTTAAAACATGTTGTGATATATTACAAGCAGGCGTATGACTGCCGGCCGAGGCAGCCGGCTCAGTCGGCGCCGAAATCAACAACAAGACGGGCGCGACATGCGTCTGAGGGGAGGACTGTTGCCGTGAAGATCACGTCGATCGAAACCTTGCGCACCGAGGAATTCTCCAACGTCATCTGGGTACGCGTCCACACCGATGCCGGCGTGATCGGCCTTGGCGAGACCTTCTACGGTGCCGGCGCGGTCGAAGCACAGATCCACGACACCTTTGCCGGCCGCCTGCTCGGCCGCAATCCCCTGCACATCGAGGCCATCCATCGCGACATGCTGAACCTGCCGATGGCGCAGTCCTCGACCGGCGTCGAATACCGCGCGGCTTCCGCAATCGACATCGCGCTGTGGGACCTGTTCGGCAAGGTCTGCGGCCAGCCAGTGCACCAGATGCTCGGCGGCCTCTGCCGCGACAAGCAGCGCATCTACAACACCTGCGCCGGCACCAAATATGTCCGCTCGACCAACATCAGCCCGGTCGCGAACTGGAATCTCGGCGCCTCCGAAGGACCCTACGAGGATCTCGACGCCTTCATGACCCGCGCCGATGCGCTGGCCGAAAGCCTGCTGGAAAGCGGCATCTCGGCCATGAAGATCTGGCCGTTCGATCCCGCGGCACAGGAGAACAAGGGTCTGTTCATCACGGCGACCCAGATGAAGCAGGCGATCGAGCCGTTCGAGAAGATCCGCAAAGCCGTCGGCGACAAGATGGAGATCATGGTCGAACTCCACTCGCTGTGGAACCTGCCGACGGCAAAACAGATCGCGCGCGCCCTCGAGCCGTACAAGCCGACCTGGTACGAAGACCCCATCCGCATGAACTCGCCGCAGGCGCTGGCCGAATATGCCCGCTCGACCGACGTCTGGGTCTGCGCCAGCGAGACGCTGGGATCGCGTTTCCCCTACAAGGACATGCTCGACCGCGATGCCATGCATGTGGTGATGGCGGACCTGTGCTGGACCGGCGGCCTCACCGAGGGTCGCAAGATCGCCGCGATGGCCGAGACTTATCACCGGCCCTTCGCCCCGCATGACTGCATTGGCCCGATCGGCTTCATCGCCGCCATCCACATGTCGTTCAGCCAGCCCAACACGCTTATCCAGGAATCGGTGCGCGCCTTCTACAAGGGCTGGTACAATGAGCTCGTCACCACCATGCCGGTGATCAAGGACGGCTACGTCTTCCCGATGGAAGGACCCGGCCTTGGCGTCGACCTCCTGCCCGAGGTATTCGACCGCAGCGATCTCACCGTGCGACGCTCCAACGTCTGAGGAATTTTTGAGATGAGCACTTCCCTCTTTGATCTTTCCGGCCGCACCGCGCTCGTGACCGGCTCCTCCCGCGGCCTCGGCCGCGCCATCGCCGAGGGCATGGCCAAGGCCGGCGCCAAGATCATCGTCAACGGCGTCGACCCCAAGCGCGTCGAGCAGGCCGTCGGCGAGTTTCGCGCCGCGGGGCATCAGGCCGCGGGCGCGGCCTTCAACGTCACGGACGAGCCTGCGATCGTTGCCGCCTTCGATAACTTCGACAGACAAGGCCTCGCCGTCGACGTCGTCGTCAACAATGCCGGCATCCAGCACCGCAAACCGCTGGTGGAATTCACCACGGACGAGTGGCGCAAGGTGATCGAGACCAACCTCACCAGCGCCTTCGTGATCGGCCGCGAGGCGGCCAAGCGCATGATCCCGCGCAAGCACGGCAAGATCATCAACATCGGCTCGCTCGCCAGCGAACTGGCGCGCCCCACCATCGCGCCCTACACCGCGGCTAAGGGCGGCATCAAGAACCTCACCCGCTCGATGGCGGTGGAATGGGCCCAGCATGGCATCCAGGCCAACGCGATCGGCCCCGGCTACATGCTGACCGACATGAACGAGGCGCTGGTCAACAATGCCGACTTCAACAACTGGCTGATGGGCCGCATTCCCTCCAAGCGATGGGGCAAGCCGGATGAGCTGGTGGGCGCCGCGATCTTCCTGGCGTCCGACGCATCGACCTACGTCAACGGCCAGATCATCTATGTCGATGGCGGCATGATCGCCGCGATGTGATCGCGAACAAGGGAGCAGCAGCCATGCGCGCCGTCGTCATTCACGCACCGAAGGACCTGCGGATCGACAGCTATCCTGATGCTGTGCCCGGCCCGGGCGAGGTCCGCGTCAAGATCGCCAATGGCGGCATCTGCGGCTCCGACCTGCACTACTACCATCACGGCGGCTTCGGTACCGTGCGGATCCAGCAGCCGATGGCGCTGGGGCATGAGATCGCCGGCGTCGTCGCGGCGGTCGGTGACGGCGTCACCAACGTGAAGCCGGGGATGCGCGTCGCGGTCAATCCGAGCAAGCCGTGCGGCCAGTGCCTGCATTGTCAGGAGGGCATGCGCAACCAGTGCCTCGACATGCGCTTTCTCGGCAGCGCGATGCGCTTTCCCCATGTGCAGGGCGGTTTTCGCGAATTCCTCACCGTCGATGCCACGCAGGCCGTGCCGATCGCGGACAAGCTGTCATTGGCCGAAGCTGCGGTCGCCGAGCCGCTCGCGGTGTGCCTCCATGCCGGCAAGCAGGCCGGCCCCCTGCTCGGCAAGCGCGTGCTGATCACCGGCTGCGGCCCGATCGGCGCGCTGATGATCTTGGTGTCGCGCTTCGGCGGCGCCGCCGAGATCGTGGTGACGGATGTCGCCGAGGCGCCGCTTGCTGTCGCCAAGAAGCTCGGCGCCAGTCAGACCGTCAATGTCGCAAACAATGCAACGGCGCTCGATCCCTGGCGCGCGGGCAAAGGCGTGTTTGATACGCTGTTCGAAGCCTCCGGCAACCAGGCCGCGCTGCGCACCGCGCTCGACGTGCTGCGGCCGGGCGCTACCCTCGTTCAGCTCGGCCTCGGCGGCGAGATGACGCTGCCGATCAACACCATCGTCGCCAAGGAATTGCAGCTTCGCGGCACCTTCCGGTTCGATCCCGAATTCGAGCTCGCGGTGCGGCTGATGGGCGAAGGCCTGATCGACGTGAAGCCGCTGATCACCGCCACCATGCCGTTCGAGAACGCGGTCGCGGCGTTCGAGCTCGCCAGCGACCGCGCCCAATCGATGAAGGTGCAGTTGACGTTCTGAAGCAGTCTCAGGGCTGCGCGGCGCCTTCGACGAGGCGATCGCTGACCAGTCGGACCGCGCCGCGTTTCCAGGAATAGTCGGCGCCCATGCGCAGCCCGCTGTCCCCGCGCGACACCACGGCGCCGGTCCGAGCGTCCCGGAGCTGGAAGCCCACCGTATATTCGGTGCGGCTGACCCGCCGCACCACGCCGATCAACGATTGATCCGCGCCGAGCTTGCCGGCGATGGCGGCGTCGCAGCCGTTGCAATCGCGCAAGGCCCGTGATGTCACGGCCTCCTCGCGTGCGCCGCTGACGTCGACGATGCGGTAGCGGCCGGATTGCCCCAGCGCGTCGCGCACGGCGGTCGTCACCTCGGCCAGATAGGATACGTCGGCGGCCGCGAGGCCGGTCGAAGGCGCCGCCGTGTTGTCGTCGAGCTCGAACTCGAACACCGCCAGCGCGATGGGCGCCGGTGCAGCGAGCGCCGCCAGGATCTCGCGGACGACGAACAGCTCGGCGCGCGCCCAGGACTCGTCGTTATCGCCGCGGAAGGTGTAGAGCTTGTCCATCACGACCTTGCGGGCAGCGATGTCGATCACCGCGACCTTCGCCCATTGCACCAGCGTGCTCGTCTTCTGGATGCCGCCGATGACCTTGAATGCCGCCCCCTCCTGCACGGTCGGCGCAAGCCGGTAGCGCCGGTCGGCGGTGACGTCCCGTCGTAGCGCGGCCATAAATGCGGCCAGCCGCTTCTCGTGGACGGCGATCTGGTTGGTGGGCTCCGCCGACGCGTCGGTATAGCTGAAGTCATCGATGGCAACGCCGACAGGTTGAGCTGCGGCGACGCCGCCGTCGGTACCGGCCGCCGCAGACGCAGCGGTGAAAGCGAGCAGAAGAGCTGCAACGAAGGCAGGCAGGGATCGACGCATGGGCGGCCTCGCGGGATGAGCGGGCCTCAACGCTAGGCCGGGAGCCCCAGGCCCGCAGCCATCCACGTCCCGGCCAGGGCCGGGAAAATTTCACGACATCGTCCCGGATCATCCGCGGCGCTTTCCGGCGGTTCCGTTCTGCCGTTAAATGCCGAAAGACCAAGTCCAGGGTGTCCGCCGATGTGGAACCGCTTCAAGCCCGACCTGAAACTCCGCCTGACGCTCCGCGTGGCGGTGATCTCCGCCCTCTGCTTCGCGGCGATCGCGGCCTACTTCCTCGTCGAGGCCGACCGTTCCGTGCATGCGAGGATCGATGCCGTCGCCAGCCTCGCCGCGCGGACGCTGGAGCTCCAGCACAACAAGATCCAATGGGTGAACAACCCGCGCTCCGAATTTCCGGACCTGGACGGCGTCGCCGCCTCCGTGATGGCGCCCGGCCTCTGTCTCGCCTTTCG
The DNA here is from genome assembly GCF_001641695.1 of Bradyrhizobium neotropicale. Lineage (GTDB taxonomy): Bacteria > Pseudomonadota > Alphaproteobacteria > Rhizobiales > Xanthobacteraceae > Bradyrhizobium > Bradyrhizobium neotropicale. The sequence continues at coordinate 79,640 of NZ_LSEF01000071.1, read as the reverse complement.
CGGCGGCAATGGCGATGTCGTCCAGCGTTTCTGCGGCGGTGCGCCCAATGCCGATGCTGAACCGCCGCGGGTCTTTGCCGCCTTCTACCGCAGCCTGTTCGACCCCGGCCGCGAGGCGGTGCGGACGGTGGAGTCGCGCGGCGCGAAGATCGGCGAGACCGTCGTCTGGATCGACCCGGCCGTGCTGACGACACAAGCCTGGCACGAGGCCGGCCGGCTGATGGCCGCGCTCGCGCTCGCGCTGCCGCTGCTATGTGCCCTCGTCTATGCGGCACTGGCCCGCGCGTTGCGCCCGACCCAGGTGGTTCGCGCCGGCCTCGAACGGATCGCCGCCAACGACCTGACGGCGCGGCTGCCGCCGTTCGACCTGGCGGAGTTGTCGGCCATTCGCGAGGTGTTCAACCATCTGGCCGAGACTCTCGCCACCACGCTCGCCGAGCGCAGCGAACTGACGCGCAAGCTGATCGCCCTCCAGGACGAGGAGCGCCGCCATCTCGCGCGCGAGCTGCACGACGAGTTCGGGCAATCGCTCGCCGCCATCCGCGCCCTCGCGGCGTCCGCACGCCAGACCGCCGCCGAGGACTGCCCCGCTCTGCTCCCGGAATGCGACGCCATCTCGCGCACCGCCACGGACATGATGGAGACGTTGCGAGGTGCGCTCTTCAGGTTGCGCCCGCCCGATGTCGATGAGCTTGGCCTCGTCGCCAGCCTCGAGGGCCTGGTTGCCGGCTGGAACGGGCGCAGCCGCGGCCGGCCCCGGTTCGATGCCCGCTTCGACGGCGGG
>NZ_LSEF01000071.1:0-78850 GCF_001641695.1 Bradyrhizobium neotropicale | reverse complement strand
CCCGCCGCGATCGGCGCCGGACTCTACCGCATCGTGCAGGAGGCGCTCACCAATGCCGCAAAGCATGCCGACGCGACCCGCGTCTCCCTGGAACTGACCGCGTGCGAGGCCGCATCTACCGGCGGCCGGGCCATCGCGCTTTGCATCGCCGATGACGGCCGTCCGGGCGATGCCGCCGTCAAGTCCGGCATGGGCCTGCTCGGAATGCGCGAGCGCGTCGCAGCGCTCGGTGGCCGGCTGAGTTTCGAGACTGGCCCTGATCGCGGCGGGACCCTGCGCGTCGTGATCCCCGCTCCCGTCGATCCCATCGCCATGGAGCACGCCGCATGAACGGGACCGGCTGCGCCATCATGCTGGTCGACGATCATGCCGTCGTCCGCGAAGGCTATCGCTCGGTGCTGCAGAAGCAGCCGGGCTTCCGCGTCGTGGCCGAGGCCTCCGATGGGGCCGGGGCCTACCGCCTGTTCAAATCGGCAAAGCCGGATCTCGTGATCATGGATCTGAGCATGCCCGGCATCGGCGGCATCGAGGCGATCAGGCGGATCAGGCAATGGGACAAGGGCGCGCGCATCCTCGTCTTCACCATGCACCAGAATGCGGGCTTTGCCGTGCAGGCGATCCGCGCCGGCGCCAGGGGCTATGTCACCAAGACCAGCCCGCCTGAGACGCTGGTCCGCGCCGTGACCGACATTCTCGCCGGCAAGATCGCCATCAGCCCCGACATCGACCATGAGCTCGCACTGAGCCGGCTCGCGGGCGAAAGCTCCGCCGCCGATGTCCTCACCGCACGCGAATTCGAGGTGCTGCGCCTGCTGCTCGCCGAGCAGAGCACCGAGGAGATCGCCGAAACGCTCCACGTCAGCCCGAAGACGGTGGCGAATCTGCACTCCCTGATCAAGGACAAGCTCGGCGTCGCCTCCGACATCGAGCTGGTCCGGCTGGCGCTGCGGCAGGGCCTGCTGACGCAAGCTGATCTCGGCGAGGCGTGAGCGCGCGCCCTTCAGGCGAGAAAGCGCATGAGATAACCTTCCATGGCGTAGAGCGCACAGAGCGCGAGGCTCGACCACACTGCGGCGCTGAAATACAGCGCCATCCAGACGAGTTCGCCCTTCCAGTGCGCGACGTCGTGGGTCACCACCCAGCGCGTAGAGACGTCATGCAGGCCCTCGAGGAAGCCGAGGAACTTGCCGCCCTCGGCGTGCCCAGCCCGCCAGCGGCTGAGATACATCGGCACGTCGACGGTGACGAGGAAGGCGAGAAAGCAGGCGATGCCGACGATGCCGGCGATCAGCGCCCAGCGCACCGGGCCCTGGAATTCAGGCATCAGGCGGCACAGCGCGATTCCCGCGAGGAAGAAGGTCACCGCCCACAGCGAGTTCTCGATCGCGTTGAAGAGGAAATTGGTGGTCACGACCGCGTACCAGGAGAAGCACTCCGCGATGATGATCACCGGCACGATCAAGAGCGCGATATTCACTGCGGTCTCGGCACCCGCCATTCTGCCGAGCTGGTGCAGGATGATCGCCCATTGCGCGGCGAAGCAGAGCTCGGCCACGGTCGCGACCGTGCGGCCGACAAACACGCTCGACAGCCAGGTGTCGAACAGGCAGATGCGCTGCACGTCGGCCCGCGGCAGCACAGAGCGGAAGGCGCAGCCGAACACATAGCCGGCGCAGAGCAGGAACATCAGCCCGATGTCGGACCCGCCGCCCACACTTGCCGCGGGGGTTGGGTAGAACTCGCGGTACAGCATGAACCAGACGAGGATGTTCGCGGTACTGACCAGCGTCAGGGACCCCCACCACCACGCGAGGGGATTTGACCGCGCCTGCCACTGCAACATGAACCGCTCCGCTGTAGTCAACATGACATCCAACGGTAGTAATTCTGTCATAAATCAGCAGCGCGACGCGACAAAAATCTTCGTTATGGCGCTGTCATAATTGGGCTGCGCGCTGTCATATTCGCGACGACTGCTCCTCGTCACTCGTTTCCGAGCTTATTCCGGGAGCTCCTCTTCGAGGCCCCCGGAACAACGCGGGGAGCTTATTTCTTCAGCCCGCCAACATAGGCCGCGAGCTTGTCCAGCGTCTGGTAGCCGTATTCAACAGCGCCGAAGCCGATCATGCCGTCGCGCTGCTCGGTGCTCGCTGCCAGTTGCCGCATCATCAGCACCGTCTTGCCGTTGCTCTGCTCGGCAAAGGTGATGGTGAAGCGGAACATGCCGGGATCATCGTCCTGGTCGACGCCGTGGTCCATCTCCATGAAGGACGGCGGCTCGATGCGGCGGAAGCGCATACGGTTCGGATAGACGGTGCCGTCGGGGCCGATCATGTTGAAGCGCCAGACGCCGCCGACGCGCACGTCGATCTCATGGGTCTCGATCTTGAATCCCTTCGGCCCGAACCATTGCGGCAAATGCTTCGGATCGGACCACGCCTCGAACACCAGATCGCGCGGCGCGTCGATCACGCGTGACATCACGATCTCGCGGTCGAGCGACCACTGGGACAAAGCGGGGTTGGCAGAATTCGTCATCACTCGGCACCTTTCCGTTTGGTTGTTCGGGACGGTCGCTTGGCGGCCGCCCTCTCCTTCTCTTTCTTCAGCTTCATCACATAGGCCTCGAACCGGTCGAGGCGAGCCTCCCAGATCGCGCGCTGCTGCTGGAACCAGTCCTCCGCGCCGAGCAGCGCGTCCGGGCTGAGACGGCAGGTGCGCACGCGGCCTGCCTTCTCCGATTGGACGAGCCCGCTCGTCTCCAGCACGTGGATGTGTTTCATGAAGCTCGGCAGTGCCATGTCGAAGGGATCGGCGAGTTCGCCGACCGACGCCTCTCCCGCGCACAGCCGCATCACGATCGCCCGCCGGGTCGGGTCGGCGAGCGCTGCAAAGATCTGATCCAGTCGGGGCGATTGGTTAGCCATGTAGCTAACTATAGATCAGCCTCGCGCGGGCGTCAACAATTGTTAGCTTACAGGATAACTATTTCTCTGCCACCGCATGGACTGGAACCCACGCTCGCAATCGTGAATTGGGACGTGTGGCCCTCCCCGTTAAAAGGAATCGGGGGCGCATCTTCATTCGAAGCACGTGCCATCTTTTGTCACATCAACACGTCTCACCCGGCGGAGTTTCGCCCGGGCGGCGCTCGTTCCGTTCGCGATTGCGCTCGCCCGGCCACGACGCGCCGCGGCAGATTCCGACATGATCGCGCAGATGCGCGACATCGTCGCGGCCGAGCTCGCGCCGACCGCCATGCCGGACCATCCGGGCGGCCTCGCCGCCGCGCTCTATGCCGGCCGCCACGTCGAATTCTTCAACTATGGCTTTGCCGACGACACGACCCGGCGCCCTATCACGCCGGACACGCTGTTCAACCTCGCCTCCTTGCGCAAGCCGTTCGAGGCGGCGCTGGTGGCGCTCGGCACGCTGCGCGGCGAGTTGCGCCTCGATGACCGCGTGTCGAAATACCTGCCCGAGCTCAACGGCGACACCATTCGCCGCGTCACCGTCGGCGAGCTCGTCACCCACACCTCAGGCCTGCTGCTGCCGACAGACCATCCGCCCTGGCCGAACGATTCCTATTCGCGCGAGCAGTTCATCGGCATGCTCGACACCTTCGCGCCGCCAGCGGGCGTGGCGCCCGGGAAGCAGCGCATCTACTCCCATGCCGGCTACGTGCTGCTCCAGCTCGTGCTCGAGCGGTGCTATGGCAAGCCGATCCACGAGCTCATCGAGCACCGCATCCTGAGACCGCTCGGCATGACCGCGACATCCATACCGGAGCGCGGCGCGGACAATCGCGCCGTCATGGACGCGGCGTGGATGCGGCGCGTCGTCCAGGGCTATTCGGACCAAGGCATGGCGATCGGCCCGCCCGGTGACCAGCAGAGCTATTTCGATGTCCCCGGCACCGGCCAGATGTTCTCTTCAGTGCGGGATCTGGCAAGCCTCATCGCGGCCTGCGTCGAGGGCCGATCGGTCGATCCGCAACTGCGCGATGCCCTCCAGATGACGCAGCGCGAGGCCTTCCGCGTCGACGAGAAATTCGGACAAGCCATGGCTTGGGAGACCGTGCATCTTCCCGGTCTCACCGTCGTGGACAAGCCGGGCGGTCTCAACAATGCCTCGGGCTATATCGGCCTCGTGCCGGCGCGGCGGCTCGGCATCGTGCTGCTCGCCAACCGCGGCGACTACCCGCACGAGATCGCGCGCTACAAGATCCTGCCCGCCCTTGTACGGCTCATCGCAGCGCGGTGACGCCGCATTCCAAAAAGAAAGCCCCGGCTGGGCCGGGGCTTTCTCGCCAGGTGCGGAACGGGATGGTGGTCAGTACCTGGCGACGACCGGTCCGCCGAACTTGTAGTTCACGCCGACGCGCACGATGTTCGACTTGAGATCGACCGAATGGGTGAAGACGCTTGAGGGGAACGGGCCCTGGGTCAGACCCGTGAGATTCGTGCTGGTCGTCGTGGCGCGGCCGAGATCGACGTAAAGATATTCCGCTTTCAGCGACCAGCCATTGCCGACCGCATACTCGCCGCCGACGCCTGCGGTCCAGCCGACACGGGTGTCGCGGATCGAGCCCGATTCGGTTGCCGCATCGTCCGTGTCGGTGAAGTTGAAATTGGCCTTCACATCGGCAATTGCCGCGCCGCCGGTGGCGTAGATCAGCCAGCTTGGCGTGGCGAGAAAGCCGATGCGGCCGCGGATGGTGGCGAGCCAGTCGGCCGAAACCGAGGAGTTGACGGTGAAGCTGGACGCACAGCAAGGATACTTGGCGGAGCCGGTCGCGCTGTCCTTGAAGCCGAAATAGTTGATGTCGCCTTCGAGGCCGAACACAGCCTGGTTGACCTGCCAGTTGTAGCCGGCGGTGAAGCCGCCGGTCACGCTAGAGCTGTTGACGTGCTGGGCGCCGACCGCATTGAGGGCGCGCACGTTGTTGCCGATGAAGTAGCCAGACGGTGACCAGACGGTCGAGGTGGTCGGATCGCTGCTCCCCCATTGTCCGCCGACATTGCCGCCGACATAGAATCCGGTCCAGTTGTAGGCGGGCGCCATCACCGGGGCCTTGGTGTAGTGGGCCGCGAGGTCGGCCGCCTGCGCGGACGCCGCGCCCAAGACAACCGACGCAACCGCCAGCAAAAACTTCTTCATTTCAGTCTCCTAGCCCCGCGCGATCGAAGCTCGCGTCCTCGCATACGCGGCGGTTTGGGAAGTTCCGGCGCAGGTCGGGCATAGGCCGAATGGCGCGGACCGTCTTGCCCCGCCACGAACTTCATGGCACTGCAGCGAACTCGACCGCTTGCCGGTGCACGAGGCGCGACGACTGTGACCCAAGCGTCACACATCACCGTCGCCGCAGCGGCGCGCAACACAGCGCGTGTCGCACCACGACGAGGCTTCGGCGGAACGCGCGCTACACCGATCGCGTCAGTCCGCCGTCGACGCGGATGTTCTGCCCGGTGATATAGGCCGCGCCGTCGGAAGCCAGGAACGAGATCGTCGCCGCGATCTCCTCGACCTTGCCGTAGCGCTTCAGCGGCACGCTGTCGCGGCGCGCGTCCGTCGCCGGCAGGCTGTCGATCCAGCCCGGCAGCACGTTGTTCATGCGGATGTTGTCGGCGGCATGGGTGTCGGTGAAGATCTTGGTGAAGGCGGCAAGGCCTGCGCGAAACACCGCCGACGTCGGGAACATCGCGCTCGGCTCGAACGCCCAGGCGGTCGAGATGTTGATGATGGCGCCGCCCTTCTGCGCCTGCATGACCGGCGTGACCAACCGCGTCGGACGGACCACGTTGAGCAGATACGTATCGAGGCCGGTGTGCCACTGCTCGTCGGTGATCTCGGTGATCGGCGCGCGCGGGCCGTGGCCGGCGCTGTTGACGAGCACGTCGATGCGTCCCCACTTGGCAAGCGCGTCGTCGACCAGCCGCTTCAGATCGTCGTTCGACTTGTTCGAACCGGTGACGCCGAAGCCGCCGAGCTCGGCCGCCAGCGCCTCGCCCTTGCCGGAGGATGACAGGATCGCGACGCGGAAGCCGTCGGCGGCGAGCCGCCGCGCAGCCCCCGCCCCCATGCCGCTGCCGCCCGCGGTGACGAGTGCGACCTTTTCTGCTGCCATGACGATGATCCCTTGCGAACCCGTTGAGGCGAGCCGAGGGCTCGGCCTATCATCGGCTGTTCTACAGGCAGAATTGCCGACAGGTCCATCGCAACAGGCATCCGTCATGAGCGACTTGCAGATCCGCAACATGCGTCCCGAGGAGATTTCCATCGCCGCCGACTGGGCCGCAGCGGAAGGCTGGAATCCGGGGCTCGCCGATGCCACCTGCTTCGCGATCCCCGATGCGCAAGGATTCTTTCTGGGCGAGATCGATGGCGAGCCGGTCGCGACCGTCTCCTGCGTCAATTATGGCGAGACCTTCGCCTTTCTCGGCTTCTATATTGTGCGCGCGGCCTTTCGCGGCGCCGGCCACGGCCTGCGCATCTGGAACGCAGCGATCGCGCATGCCGGATCCCGCGTGATCGGGCTCGACGGCGTGGTAGCGCAACAGGACAACTACAGGAAATCCGGCTTCCACCTGGCCTACGCCAATATCCGCTATGGCGGCACCATCGCCGCCGCGCCTGCGCCGCCCGCCGATGTCGTCGCGCTCGAGAAAGTCCCGTTCGCAATGGTGGAAGCCGACGACGCCACTGTCTTCCCGGCTCCGCGCGGCAACTTCCTGCGTGCCTGGATCGACGCGCCCGGCCATATCGGCCGCGCGCTCATGCGCGACGGCCGCCTTGCTGCATGGGGCGTGATCCGTCCGTGCCGGACCGGGCGCAAGATCGGCCCGCTCGTCGCCGACGATCGCGCCGGCGCGGAGGTGATCATGCGGTCCCTGCTCGCAAGCGCGGGCAGCGGCGAGGTCTTTCTCGATGTCCCCGCCGTCAACCGCGAGGCGGTCGCGCTGGCCGAGTCCTTCGGCCTCGAACCGGTGTTCGAGACGGCGCGGATGTACACCGAAGCGATCCGCCCGCTGCGGCTCGATCGCGTCTTCGGTGTGACCAGCTTCGAGCTGGGCTAGGACAGCGCCGCTTTAGTAGCAGCGCATGATGTTGACGGTGTGCTCGCCGCCGCCGCGGCCGGGCACGGTCACCGTCTCCGACGGGCAGCTCGGCACGTAGGGACGGTCCGACGGCGTGACGTTCGGCGGAAGACGATGAGCCCAGTCCCACGGCACATCATAGGTGTAGGTGTAGCGTACGTCGGTGGACTGCGGCGGCTGCACCGTATCGACGAAGGGCTGGCTGGTCATGCCGGGATCGTAGAAGAACCCGCCCCCGCCCGGCCAATAGACAAACGGATTGTTCCGCCGATGGTGGAACCGGGCGGCCGGCCGCGCGATCGCTGGACGTCCGACCGCTGGCGGCGCGGCGGTGGCAATCGCTGGCCTGGCAAAAGTCTCATTCGGGCTAAGGAGCAGCGCGGCTGCGCTGAGCGAGGCGAGCAACGCCCCTTGCATTTTATAGGTCATGATACGCACCAACTCGTTGGCTACGGCAGCTCCCCACTGCACGCTAGGCCCGGCCGTCGTTCCCCCGCAAACCTATAATTAATTGTTGGTTAAGACGCAGGATTAACAGAGCGCGCCCCGCGGCAAGATGCGCCGCGACAGCTTGCGGAAGCGCTTCGTTCCCTGGAATTCGGCTCATAACCAGTTGATCGCGGGTTGATCGAGTTGACCGGACGGATCCGGAACGCTGCTGCACTGCGGTCGTTGGCCCCCGACACAGCAAGGGAGCATCTCGATGCAACGTAGAACACGACTTGCGTGCCTGGCCACGATATCGCTCATCGCGGGCACGACCGCCGCGTCGGCCCAGGCCTACGATTGGAACGGCAACCCGGTAGGATGGGATCGCGGCGGTTACGCCTATGAGACGGGCCCGATGTACACCCCCGGGCCGGCGGCGCCATACGGCACGCTCAACGGCAGCAATCATCCGGCGCCGAGCTCGACGCAAGGTGACGTCGGTCCGGGCGGCAACAACAACGGTACGCTGACCGGTCCCTATCGCTCCTGGTAAGGCCGGCGCGCAACGAGGCCCACCGTCCCGTTGGACGGTGGGCCTTCGCTTCAGCGGCCCTGCTGCTTGCGCAGCCAGTCCAGCATGTCCTGCGCATTTCCCGTGCCCTGCGACACGATCGCGGTGTTTCCGCCGCTACGGCGGTAGACCGTGGTGCGGCCGGGCTCCTTCTCGATCCTGACCTCGGCCTGCGCCGGATCACCGCTTTGTGTGATGACCGACGTGCCGTTCTCGTCCTGGACCACGGTGGTGTGGCCGTCACCGGTCTCGCCGGCACCAGCCGGCGGTGCTGCAATCGCCATCATGATACTTACTCCGGATGCGAGCAGGAGGGATTTCATGTCACACCTCGTCGTCTCGTTTCATCGCGCGAACTGAAATATCGCCAGCCAGTTGAAACGTCCGAACTGCCTGACCGCTCCCGTGTTCATGTCACCGATCTGAAGCAGGAGAGCGTTCGTCGAATTGCCGATCTGGGTGATATCAGCGGTGTTGCTCACCCCCGACTGCCCGATCAGCGCATTGGTGGTGCCGCCCACCTGGATCACATCGACATAGTTGCGCACACCGTTCTGGACAATGGTCGCGTCGACTGTTCCGGTTCCGCCGATCTCGATCACCCGCGCGATGTTGATGCGGCTGTTCTCCTCGATCGTGACCGGCTGCACATTGTTGCCGAACTCCACGATCGTCTCGATGCTGACGTTCCTGTTCGTCACGCTGCGCTGCACGGACCCGGCGGATGCTTCCGTCGCCGCGCTCATGACGGCGAGCAACGCCGTCAATGCCAGGATTAGCCTGGCCAGGATTTGCCTGCCGCCCCGCATCGCGCTCCCCTTTTTCCGTCACGTGACACTGATGCGCTTTGCGCGCGCCTCACGGGCTGGTCTGGCTCACCGTCGACGTGTTGACCGCACCGAACTGAGCGATCGTACCGGTATTCATGGCACCGAGTTGCGAGACGACGCTGGTCGCCGACTGGCCGACCTGACCGACGAAGGCGAAATTATTCGCGCCCCCCTGCCCGACCGTTGCCGAATTCGTTCCGCCGAATTGCAGGATTCCTGTGGCATTGTTGCTGCCGGTCTGGGTCACGGTCGCGCTGGTGCTGCCGCCGATCATGAACACGCCCGCCATGTTGGTCGAACTATTCTGGTTGAGGACGACCGGCGGCCCGCCGATCGACACGATGGTCTTGATGTTCGCGGTTTGCGCGCTCGTGGGTCCGGCGCCGACGCAGCAAAGTGCGACGATGGCGCCGCAAGCGGCGTTTCGAAAATGGTTCATGACATGCCTCACTGCCGATGATGCGTTCACGGAGCCTGCTGGAGGATCGTCGAGCCGTTCAGGATCCCGAGCTGGCCCACGCCGGCCGTGTTGTTCAGGCCAATCTGACCGATCAAGCTCGTGTTGGCGCCGCCGACCTGACCGACCGCGGCGTTATTGGTCGCGGTGGGGGTCGTGCCGCCCTGTCCAATCGTCGCCGAATTGACCGAGGCCAGCGATCCAAACTGCAGGCTCGATGCGGTGTTGGTCGCGCCGAATTGCAGCGTCGTCGCGGTATTGTTTACCGGGCCGGCCTGAGTTGTAGATGAAGAATTTGTGGTGCCGAATTGCAGCACGCTCGCCGTGTTGTCGGCTTTGGCATCGACAGCGGTCAACGCGCTGAGCGTGACGACCGTCGCGATTACATAGTTGATCCGCATCTGATTTCCTCCCGCCGATAGTAGCTGGTCGATCCACCGTTTCGTCTGATCGCGCTCGAGCCTGCCCTGGGTGCGCCCGCATGTGGCGTACCCAGAGAGGTACGGGGCTGGCTTAGTGCTGCGTAATGGTGCTGAGGTTGATTCCGCCGCTGAGCTGGCCAACGGAGGCGGAGTTGTTCGGCGGGAAGCCGAAGAGCGTGGTCTGGCTGATCCCGCTGGTGTTGTTGCCGGTGGCAACCTGACCGGTGGTGGCCGAGTTGCCAAGGACGCCAATCTGGGTCACCGAGCTGACATTGTTGAGCGACGGAGCGGTCGTGCCCTGCATGGTGCTCGCACTATTCACGAGGCCGAGCTGGCTGGTGGTCGAGGTGTCATTCACGTGGCCCTGCTGATTCACGGTGGAGCCGTTTGCGAGGCCGACTTGCACGGTGGTCGCCGTATTGTCGGCATACGCTGCGGAGGACAGGGCGAACAGAGCGGCGGAAGCGAGGAGCAACTTGCGCATGGGTAATCCCTTTTCTGACAAAGAATTTGACCAGGAGTTGTGATGCCGTGGGTTGAGGAGGCCGACATCATGGGATCACTCTGAACTGATTACCCTCCAGGCGACAGACTGTAGTTCATGCTAATCGGTACGGACTAGACGTTGCGCGACTCGTCCGCCTGCAGGCTCAAGTCAGCGGATGTCCAGCACTGAAGCGCGCTGTCTGCGCTTCCGGGCCCATGCTGTCGATCAACCGCACCACCTCGATCGGCGATCGCAGCTCCAGCTTTCGCATCATCCTGGCGCGATGGACCTTCACCGTCACCTCGCTGACGCCGAGCTTTGCCGCGATCTGCTTGGCGACGAGTCCTTCCGCCATCAGCAGCATGATCTCCCGCTCCCGGGCGGTCAGGGTTTCGACGCGCTGCCGCGCTCCGCGCTCCGCGTCTTCGCGCGCGAGCCGCCTGCGGTCGCGCTCGATGCCGTGCCTGATGGCATCGAGGATCTCCTGCTCTCGGAACGGTTTTGGCAGAAACTCGACCGCACCGCGCTTCATCGCCTCGACCGAGACACGGACGTCCGAATGGCCGCTGATGAAGACGATCGGAATGGACACACCCGATTCAGCCAACCTGCGCTGAAGCTCGAGTCCGGTCGGCGAGGTGCCGGGAAAGCGGACGTCGAGCACCAGGCAGGACGGCCCGTTGGAGAGGCGCTCGTTGAGGAATTCGTCCGTTGACGCAAACAGCCTGACCTGGTGACCCGTCTCCTCGCAGAGACTTCCGATCGCATTTCGAATCTGAATTTCATCATCAACGACGTAAACCGTGGCTTGATTTGAACTCATTGCAACAGACTCCCGGACTTGGGGCCGATGATCCGGCGACGAGCCGCCAACTCTTTTTGCAAGCGAAAATAACGAGGTGCTTGAATGCAAGCCCGAGGCCGAACGAGTCGCATCGGCCCCTGGCCTCCACGTCTTAGGGCCAACGCCCGGTGAAGACGAGTGAAGGCGTTCACACATCGGCTTCGTGATTGAAGGGATTCGACGACGCAAGTCGCGGCAACACGCCATGTTGGGGACGCGGCAATCCGGCATCGTAGCCGTGATATCGCCAACTGCGTCATGGAAGCGTCACTCATGCGCTGACTTGAACACCGATGGGTCCGCCGAACCATACGGTACGTTCAATCAGCTATCGACTTCGATACCGCGCGCATCAGTTGGAATACGCTCGGTATGCGTGTTGCGCAAATCACGAAACGTCGCACGTTCGAACTTTACAACTGTATCATGGAGCGCGCCCGTCCGTCGTCCTAACAATGGCGACATACTGCCAAGACGCCGGTATCGCATCGGGCGATTTACAACCATAGCGCGACTCCGGTTTTTCCGCCAACTAAAGTCATTTTCAAAGAAGGCGGGTTTTCAATATGCGATTTGTGCCAGTCATTGCCTTGCTCGGAACTGCATGCGGCCTCGCCGCGATCTACGGCGCGGCACCGGCCGCCATCACTGGCGCTGCCGGCAATGCAGCGGTCGGCGCGGCACGCGCCTATGAATCGACCAGGCAGTTCCTTGCGCCCGGCGGACGCGAGGCGCCCACCTTCGGGTCGGACTCGCCACTGTTCCGCTATGCCTCCATTCAACGCGGCACCATCGAGCAGACCGTCACCGTCACGGGCGCGCTGCAGCCGGTCAAGACGATCGAGGTGGGCTCGCAACTCTCCGGACAGCTCGCCCGGGTCTATGTCGACTTCAACGATACGGTCAGCAAGGACCAGCCGCTCGCCCTGATCGATCCGCGCAGCTTCGCGGCCAAGGTCGATGAAGCCAAGGCGGCGCTGGCGGTCGCCAACTCTCTCGTCGAAATTCAACGCGCCAAGCTCGATCGCGCCAGGATCGATCTGCAAAACGCCAAGGGCAGCCGAGACGTGCTCGCCGCCAAGCTCGATAGCGCCCAGGCGGTGAAGGCATCGGCGCAGAAGACCCTCCAGCGCAAGCTCGCGCTGCAGCAGCAGAACGTCGTTGCGACCACGGCGGTCGATGACGCCCAGACGGAATTCACCGCCAGATTGGCCCAGGAGCGCGAGGCCGAGGTCCTCGTGTCCCTCAATGCCTATTCCGTCGATGGCGCACAGGCCGACGTCCGCAGGATCGAGGCCGAGCTGCAGCAGGCGAGAATGGCGGTTCCGGAAAAGGCGGCCGTGCTGGCGGCGGCGCAGGCCGATCTTGACCGCACAGTGCTCCGCTCGCCGATCGACGGCGTCGTGGTCGGCAGGTTCATCAACGAGGGCCAGACGCTCGCGGTCGGCCTCGAGTCGCGTACAACCTTCCTGGTCGCCCACCGTCTGGAAGACATGGAGATCCACGCCCAGGTCGACGAAGCCGATATCGGCCGCATCGCGTTCGGCCAGCGAGCTTACTTCACGGTGGACTCTTATCCCGACCGCCGCTTCGAGGCGGTGGTGCGGCAGGTGCGCAAGGCACCGCAGAACCAGCAGCACGTGGTCACCTATACCGTCGTGCTGTCGACCTCCAACCTCGACGGCGCGCTGCTGCCGGGAATGACCGCCCTGGTGAAGATCGTGATCGAGCGGCAGGACGATGTGCTGAAGGTGCCGCTGGCCGCACTGCGCTTCCAGCCCTCGGGCGCGCGGACGGACACAACCCCTGGACGTAGCGGCGTCTGGGTGCGTACTGCCAGCGGCTTGCTTCAACGCATCCCCGTGACCGTCGGCGCGGCGGGCACCGAACAGGTCGCGCTCAAGAGCGGCGACCTCGTCGAAGGCAGCCAGGTCGCGGTCGGACAGGCGATCCGGCCGGCCGGCATGGAATTCCTCGGGATCAGGTTCGGATCATGACCGCTCCCCTGCCCCTCATCAGCCTTCGGTCCGTGTGCAGGACCTACCGCGCGGACGGCGTCGCGGTGACGGCGGTGCGCAATGTCAGCTTCGACATCGACCAGGGCGAGATCCTCGCCGTGATGGGGCCGTCCGGCTCGGGCAAGTCCACGCTGATGAACATGATCGGGCTGCTCGATCTGCCGAGCCAGGGCGCGATCTATCTCGAGGGGGCGGATGTCGCCGCCCTTACCGAAGACCGCAGGTCGTCCCTGCGCGCCCGGAGCATCGGCTTCGTGTTCCAGTCCTACAACCTGCTCGCGCGCCACAACGCGATCGAGAACGTCGCTCTGCCGCTGGTCTATTGCGGCGTCGGCCGCAAGGAGCGCCTCGAGCGGGCCGAGCAGAGCCTCGAAGCCGTCGGCATGCTGCACCGGGCGCATCACTATCCGCGCCAGCTCTCCGGCGGCGAGCAGCAACGCATCGCCATCGCCCGGGCGCTGATCGCCACCCCGTTGATCGTGCTCGCCGACGAGCCCACCGGCGCACTGGACAGCCGCACCGGTGCCGAGATCCTGGCGCTGTTCGCCGCGCTCAACGAGGCCGGCCAGACCATCGTGATGATCACGCATGATCCCAGCATTGCGACGCAGTGCCGGCGCACGATCCGCCTGCACGACGGCGAGCTCGTCAGCGACGAGACGCTGGCTCCGGTGCTGCCGAAACGGAGCTTTGCGTCATGACGATGCTCCAGGGCTTTCGGATCGCTTTGCACGCCTTGCGCCTCAACCCGTTGCGCAGCTTCCTCACCATGCTCGGCATCGTGATCGGCGTCGCGTCGATCGTGACGGTCTTCGCGATCGGCGCCGGCGCGCAGCTACGCCTGCAGGAGCAGATCCGCTCGATCGGCGCCAACGTGCTGATGATCACGCCGGGCGCGGTCTATCAGGGCGGCGTGCGCCTGAAGGAAGGCAGCAAGCTGACGATGACCGAAAGCGACGTGCAGGCCATCCTCGAGCAGATTCCGGAAGTCCAGGCCGCGGCCGGCTCGATCGCCGGAACGGCGCAGGTCATCCACGAAGGCAAGAACTGGAACACGACGATCAACGGCACGACCACCGGGCACTTCATGGTGCGCGACTGGCAGCTCGCCTCGGGGCGCTATTTCTCCGGCACCGAGGAGGCCGGCGCGGGAAAGGTCGTGATCCTTGGAAGCACCGTCGCGCGCGAGCTGTTCGCGCCGGGCGACGATCCGATCGGCGCGCAGATCAGGATCATGAAGGTTCCGCTCGAAGTCGTCGGCGTGCTCGATCACAAGGACCCGTCACAGGATGACGTCGCCTTCGTCCCTCTCACCACGGCCAAGCTGCGCTTCCTCGGCAGCGCAAGCAACATCAACCGGGATTCGGTCGCCTACATCATCGCCAAGGTGACTGCCGACGGTCAGATGGCGGGGGCGCGATCCGAGATCGAGAGCCTGCTGCGGCAGCGCCACCGGATCCTCGCCGGACAGGAAGACGACTTCAAGGTCCAGGATCCGGCCGCCGCCATGGAAGCCCAGCAGGGAGCGATCCGCACCGTGGCGCTCCTGCTCGTGGCCATCGCCTCGGTCTCGCTGCTCGTCGGCGGCATCAGCATCATGAATGTCATGATCGTGTCGGTGACCGAGCGTACCCGGGAAATCGGCATCCGCCGCGCGCTCGGCGGGCGGATGCGGGACATTCGTCTCCAGTTTCTCTGTGAGGCGCTCGTGCTCTGCCTCCTCGGCGGCGCCATCGGCGTCATCGGTGGCGTCACGCTGTCGATGACGGTTGCGCGCATGGCCGGGTGGATCACGTCGATCGACAGCGAAGCGATTGCCCTGGCCCTCGCTTTCTCGATCGCGACGGGCCTCATCTTTGGTTTCTATCCTGCACACAAGGCGTCCAAGCTCAGTCCCATCGAGGCGCTCAAGACGGAGTGAGAACATGCTGCTGGGGTGTTCGCATCGACCAAAGACCAGGGAGGAGGTAGTCATGAGCCCGGATCTGAAAGATTCGATTACACCGACGCCGCGCGAGCGCGAGCTGATGATGCTCATCGCTCGTGGAATGCAGAACAAGAACATCGCCTACGAGCTCAAGATCTCGGAGAACACGGTGCGGGCGCATATCGGCAACATCATGCGCAAATACCGCCTCCAGAACCGAACGCAGATCGCGATCATCTTCGCCCTGCACGCAGCGCCGCCGTCGCTGCGCCGCGATCTGGCCAATGGCGGAGTCTATCCGGTGGCGGTGAAGCCCGCGCAGGTGCTCGCACATAATCCGCGGATACAGACCGCTCCGGAATGACGGCGCAGCAGTGCCTGCGCGGCGGACAATGCCGATCTGGACCCGTGCTTCGATCAATCCGGGTATGGACAATGGCTTGATCGAAACTGTTGTGGCCGTGAGGGAATTCATTGGCAGAATTTTAGGTCAGCACTCCTGATACGAGCACATTGACCATATTGCTATCTTGCGTCGTTGGAGCATGATCAGGCCATTTCAACGACGGATTTCATTTCAATGAGCAAGCGTAGCCTTATTGTTGGATCGTTGATCTTCGGCGGCACGGCAGTCGTCGTCGCCCTCCTGGCAGCGGGATTCGAACTGCGGTCTGTTGGCAAAATCCTTACGCCCCTGTCGACCGGCCGACCGACTGCCGCAAGCATTGCACGACCACCTGCTGCGAGCGCAGAGCGACCACCAGCGGCGACACCCGCAACAAGCGCCACGTTGGCACCTGTTGCAAACCAGGCGGCACCTGCTGCAGGCGACGGGCCACGGCCGGCTGCAAGCGCCGAGCCACCACCTACAGCAAGCGCCGCTGCACCACCTCCCGCGAGCGCCGCGCCACCGCCTGCTGCGCGCGCTGAACCGCCGCCTGTCGCGAGTGCTGCGAGACCACCTCCAGAATCACTGAATCAACAGCGTCCCGCCGCTGCGGCAAGTGCAGCCGCATCGACTGCCCCCCTAAATCCCTCGGCCAATGTTTCCGCAATGACACCCCCCGGCACCCGTCCGACCATACCTCGCGCCGGCTTGAGACCGTTCTCCGCGGGCGACGAACTTCGTAACGACGATCAGTCGAGATGTCGCGAGGACAATGCCGCCCTCGGCATTATTGCCGCTAATCCCGGCGCTCCCTGCGTCGAACTCGGGGACGTCGTGGCAAACCTCAAGCGGGGGACCTTCAAGTTCAACAAGCCGAACACCGCCATCCTCGAAGAGGCCTTCCCGATGCGGCTGGTTCTGCTGACCGCCGAAGGCCAAGCCGCCACTTTCAGCGGCATGCCGGGCCAGGTGGTCACGCGCGACGATCGGCCATTCGCGCAATCGGTCGAAGCCACGCTGACAGGCGACGATTTCGAAATCAGCCCATCGGGTCCGCAAGCGCGCACCGCGACGCTGGCGCACCCGGTCGAATGGGAATGGAAGGTCAAGCCGATCTCGTCCGGCACGAAATCGGTGACGATCGATGTCGCCGCAAATATCCAGATCGGCCCGGACAAGCACCGCGTTCAGCTTACGACGCTGCATGAGTCCATCGAAATCCAGGTAACGGCGTTCCAACGGCTGAAGAGCTATGTCGCGAGCCTGAACGGGGCCATTGCGGCGATCACCGCCGCCATCACCTCCTTGGCGGCCATCATCGGCCTCATTCCAAAAGCGCGGCAGTTCTTCGCGGACAACGTCCTCTCCCTGTTTCGCCCCAGGCAACCGAAGAAGAAGCGCGCGTAGCATCAACGACGCAGATCGCGCCCTAACGGCCGGCCCACACCGGCTACAACCGCTTCGCGGTTGCGCGGGGGGATGGCGAGGCTGTGGCGGCATTGTCCTCATCCCTCTTGCGCGCTTTTTCGCTCTTGTAACAAAACTGTCATACAGCAAAACTAAACGAAGGCAGCGGCCGCCGTCGGCCGCCAAGCCGCCTCACCGCAGGGAGAGATTGATGCGCCGTTCACTGGTGTTGCTGTCCGCCGGACTGACAGTGCTGTCCACCGGACTTGCCTCCGCCCAGAACAACACGCCCCGTAACCTGATCCTGTTCATCCCTGACGGCCTGCGCGCGCTGAAGGTGACCCCGGAAACCGCGCCGGCAATGGCCGAGGTCCGCGACAAGGGCGTCAACTTCAAGAACTCGCATTCGCTGTTCCCGACCTTCACCATGGCCAACGGCTCGGCGATGTCGACCGGCCATTATCTCGGCGACACCGGCGTGTTCTCGAACACGATTTGGACCAACTACACCTCCGTACCGGCAGGCGACACCGTCGTCCCCTTCATCGAGAACGACGCGGTGCTCGGCGACATCGACGAGCATTTCAAGGGCGACTATCTCAACGAGGAGACCGTCCTTAAGATGGCCCGCGACAAGGGCCTGAGCACGGCGGCGATCGGTAAGGTCGGCCCGACCTACCAGTGGGACCACACCGATCATCCCGAGAAGGCCGGCAAGCACTCGATCGTCATCGACGATTCCACCGGCGGCAAGAACGGCGTGGCGCTGTCGGACGAGATGAAGGAAGCCCTGACCAAGGCGGGCCTCGCCCTCGCCGCCCCCGGCCGCGGCGACAACGGCAAGGCTGGCGATGCCAAGACGCCCGGCACCACCGTCGCCAACGTCGCGCAGCAGGCCTATTTCGCCGATGTCGCCACCAAGGTGGTGCTGCCGATGTTCAAGGCGCGCAACAAGCCGTTCGTGCTGGTGTTCTGGTCGCGCGATCCCGACGGCACCCAGCATAACCAGGGCGACAGCCTCAATCAGATCATGCCGGGCATCAACGGCCCGAGCACGATGGCGAGTATCAAGAACGTCGACAACAACCTCGCCCAGATCCGCAAGGCGCTGGACGAGCTCGGGCTCGCCGCCAATACCAACATCATGATCCAGGCCGACCACGGCTTCTCGACCATCTCCAAGGAAAGCAAGTCCAGCCCCTCGGCCAAGGTCAGCTATGACGACACGCCGAAGGACTTCCTGCCGATGGGCTTCCTGGCGCTCGACCTTGCGAAGGCGCTCGACCTGCCGCTTTTCGACCCCAACGACAAGAACGCTGCGGTCACCGGCAACGCGCATCCGAAGGCTGGCAATGGTGTGCTCGGCAAGGATCCGACCAAGCCCGACCTCGTGATCGCCACCAATGGCGGCTCCGACCTGATCTATCTGCCGAACAAGGACAAGAAGCTGACGGCCAGGACCATCAAGGCGCTGCTCGAGCAGGACTACGTCTCCGGCCTGTTCGTCGACGACTCCCTCGGTCGCTTCCCCGGCACCCTGCCGCTGTCGAGCATCAACCTGCGCGGCAAGTCGGCGACGCCGACGCCGGCGATCGTCGTCAACTTCCGCTCCTATGCCAGCGATTGCGGCGAGGCGCCGACCAACTGCTCGGTGCAGGTCGCCGACACTGTGCTGCGCCAGGGCCAGGGCATGCATGGCAGCTTCAGTCGCGGCGACACCATGAACTTCATGGCCGCGATCGGGCCCGACTTCAAAGCCGGCTTCGTCGACGAGCTGCCGGTCAGCAATGCCGACGTCGGCATGACCGCCGCCCAGCTCATGGGCCTGCGCGGCTCGCAGAACGGCGGCCTGGTCGGCCGGGTGATGTCGGAAGCCCTGCCCAACGGCATCGTGCCGAAGGCGTTCAAGGCCGTCGAGAAGTCGAAGATGTCCGAGAACGGCCTGCAGACCGTGCTCAACGTCCAGCGCGTCGGCAGCCAGCGCTATTTCGACGCCGCCGGCTTCCCCGGTCGTACGCTGGGGCTCGAGCCGGAGACCGGCAAACAAAAAACGGCGGGGNCCCCGCCGCTTTCTCTCGCTCTCATCAAGAGACGCGAAAAACTACATGCCGATGTCGAACACGTTCGGCAATTGGCCCGCCAGAGGCAGCGCGGTGGCGCCCAGGAAGGTCGCCACCATCGCCATCAGGCGACGGTTGTTCTGGCGCTTGCCGCGCATCTGGCCGGCAATCCACTCCAGCATCTCGCTGTTGACCTTGGAGGCGTAGGACGGCGCCCAGCTCTCGATGTCGGTGTCCTGCGACAGCGCAACGCTGCGCGGCGGCACCTTCAGGCCTGAGGCGCTCGCGGCATAATGAGCAACGGCCTTGGCGAGCAGGTCGTCGAACCGGCCGCCATCGGCGCGCTCGGTCGCGGCTTCGTTGATCTCGAACAGGACCTCGGCTTCGGCACGGCTGACCGGTTTATCGTTGACTGCGGCTGCGGTCAGGATGCGGGCGCACCAGGCGGCATCGTCGGCGTCGAGCGAGCGGGAGAAATGCACCCTGCCCTTGGTGGTCGGGCCTTCACCCGTGATCACGCCATCGCGCACGATGGTGAGCGCATGGGCAGCGGTATCGCGGCATGACGGTTCGAGAGACGACGACTCAACGGATTTAGGCGCGGCGGCGGACATAGTTCACTTCCAAGTTCTTCTGATCGGCCAGCATTTTCACGCGGGCGTAAACGGGTGGTTAATGATTCGATACGGGGATCGTGACTTTTCTCAATGGTTGCCGATTAGTCGCTGTCAGGACCATTTCGGTTCCAGGAAACGTCGGGCGAGCGTGATGCGGGTCATAAAAGGCATAATCGGGGCGATCGGGACCGGACCCTTCCCGTCGAGATGTTTCGCCGCAGGCGACGGCTGTAACAGAAAGGTGCTAGAAAATTGGCTCTTCAAAGAAGGAATTCACATTTTACTTGAGCCCGTTCACTTGGGCCGTTCACACTCCTATACTGAGGTTGACGGCTAGAGAAAATTTCACAGCAAATTCAATGTGATGAGGTAGAACCATGCCACTTCCGATCGGCGCCACCGCCCCCGACTTCGAAGCCGAAACCACCGAAGGGAAGATCAAGTTCCACGACTGGATCGGCAATAGCTGGGCCCTCCTATTCTCCCACCCGAAGGACTTCACGCCGGTTTGTACGACCGAACTCGGCGCGCTCGCCAAGCTGAAGCCCGAATTCGACAAGCGCGACGTCAAGCTGATGGGCCTCTCGGTCGATCCGGTCGACCGCCACGCCAAATGGTCGGAGGACATCAAGGAGACGCAGGGCGCCGCCCCGAACTACCCGATGATCGGCGATACCGACTTCAACGTCTCGAAGCTCTACGAGATGCTGCCGGCCTCGACCTCGGGCGATCCCCTCAACCGGACGCCGGCCGACAACCAGACCGTCCGCAACGTCTTCGTCATCGGCCCGGACAAGAAGATCAAGCTGGTGCTGGTCTATCCGATGACCACGGGACGTAACTTCCAGGAGATCCTGCGCGCGATCGACTCGCTCCAGATGACCGCCAAGCACCGCGTCGCGACGCCGGCCGACTGGAAGCAGGGCGAAGATGTCATCATCGCGGGCTCGGTCTCCAATGAAGAGGCCAAGACGATCTATCCGCAGGGCTGGAAGGAGCCAAAGCCCTACATCCGGATCGTCCCGCAGCCGAAGTGACCTAAATTCGTTCCGGGGCGATGCGTCGGCATCGGCCCCGGAACCTCGAGATTCCGGTTCGGTCCCTGCGGACCGCTCCGGAAGGACTACGAATTAGGCTGTCGTCCGCTTCACAATCAAAAAGAACCGCGGTCCTCAACCGCGCCCCGCCCGACGTCGACTCACACGAGGCCAGCTCCAGTGCTTGAGCAGCGCGCGATCATTGTTTGGTTTCGCGACGACCTCCGCCTGTCCGACCATCCCGCCCTTCATGCTGCGGCCAAGACCGGCGCGCCGGTGATCTGTCTCTACGTCCTGGACGGTGCCGCCGGTCGGGCGCCGGGTGGCGCGGCGCGCTGGTGGCTGGCGCAATCGCTGCGGGCGCTCGGCGCCGGCCTTGCCGCGATCGGCGGATCGCTGTCGTTGCGCAAGGGCCCGGCCGCCAAGGTGATCGCCGAGGTGGCGCGCGAGAGCGGCGCCGGCGCGGTCTGTTGGAACGAGATCGCACAGGCGCCGCATCAGGCCGTTGAGGGACAGCTTGAGGCGGCGCTCGCAAAGCTCGGCGTGGGCTCAAAGAGCTTCGCCGGCGACCTGCTCGTTCCGCCCTCGTCCGTTCGCAACAAGGAGGGCCGTGGCCTCCGCGTATTCACGCCGTTCTGGCGCCGGGTGCTGGCGCTCGGCGACCCGCCAAAGCCCCTGCCCGCACCGAAGGCGCTCCACGCCGGACCGAAGATCGCGAGCGACACGCTCGAGACCTGGCACCTCGAGCCGACCAAGCCCGACTGGGCCGGCGGCCTGCGCCAGAGCTGGACGGCGGGCGAGGCCTCCGCCCGCGCGCGCTTGCGCGACTTCCTCAAACATACCGCGCGCACCTATGTCGGCGACCGCGATCGCCCGGACCGGCCGGGCACCTCCAGCCTCTCGCCGCATCTGCGGTTCGGCGAGCTCAGCCCGCGACAGGTCTGGCACGCCGCACGGTTCGCTGCGGCCGAGAACCCGGCGCTTGCGCCCGGCATCGACAAATTCCTGAGCGAGCTCGGCTGGCGGGAGTTCTGCCGCCACCTGCTCCACGATCAGCCCGACCTCGCCAGCGAAAACCTGCAAGCGAACTTCGACGGCTTTCCATGGAAGCACGACGCCACGGCGCTCGCGGCCTGGCAGCGCGGCCGCACCGGCTATCCGATCGTCGATGCCGGCCTGCGCGAACTCTGGCACACCGGCGTGATGCACAACCGGGTGCGGATGGTTGTGGCGTCCTTCCTGGTCAAGCATCTCCTGATCGACTGGCGCCAGGGCGAGAGCTGGTTCTGGGACACACTCGTCGATGCCGACGCCGGCAATAATCCCGCCAACTGGCAGTGGGTCGCAGGCTGCGGCGCCGACGCAGCGCCCTACTTCCGCGTGTTCAATCCGGTGCTCCAGGGCGAGAAGTTCGATCCCGAAGGAGCCTATGTCCGGCGCTGGGTGCCCGAGTTGAACGCGTTGCCGGCAAAGCTGATCCATCAGCCCTGGCGGGCCACGCCGATCGAGCTTGCGAGCAGCGGCATCACGCTCGGCGCGACCTATCCGCAGCCGATGATCGATCACGCCAAGGGGCGCGAGCGCGCGCTAGCCGCCTACGCAAGGATCCGCAAAGGTTGAGCGTTGCTTTGACACAATTTCGAATCCCGCTATCGTCATCGCTCCGTTCAAACCCTGGGGGACGATATGGACGATGAAAAAGCGGTAATCGAACAGGCGATGGAGAGGATCACCACCGCCGTCGAGACCACCAAGGACACCGCGGTCACGGCCGTCAAGAAGGTCAGGAAAGCCGCCAAGAAGGTCGCGAAAAAGGTAGCGCCGAAGAAGGCCGCCAAGAAGGAAGCCAAGAAGGCTGCGAAGAAATCTTCCAAGAAAGCGGCCAAGAAGACCGCGAAGAAGGCTGCAAAGAAGACAGCGAAGAAAGCCACCAAGAAGAAGGCTGGGAAGGCCAGGCGCTGATCAAGCTCTGAGAGCAGGCCTCCGGGTGCGGGCGCGCCCGGCGGCCTGCCCCGCAAGCGCTTCTATCCTCGCCGCTTCGACGCCCGCCTGCCCGGATGATGCTCTCCTTTCGGATCGCGGAATTCGCTCCGGTGTCCGCGACGGTCCTCCTTGGCGAAGCGCCGCCGCTTCTCGGGTGAGCCGAACGCCTTGATCACCCGCCTGCCGTTGACCTTCTTGATCACGTATCCGCCCTCGGTCATCGAGAACGGCGCCTTCAGCGTTCCCTTGTGGTCGAACTTGGTGCCGCGCGGATGCTTGAACGGTTCGAACCAGGACGGGTAGACGAAGTTCGACATCGGAAACCCGCTGACGACGAACGGGTCCTCCTCTACGGCGTCGCAGACCTCGTAGGCATATTGCGTATTCCTGTTCTTGTCGGCCCACAGATTGGCCATGGGATCGAGCACCATCTCGAACAGCTCGTGCGAGGCGGCCAGACTGACCGGCTCATCCTCGCCAAGCGACTTGACGAAGATCTTCGAGATCGGCTGGCCGCGATGTGTCAGCTCGTGGCGTCCGAGCATGTTCTTGTGGGAAGCGTCGTCGAAATAGACGAGCTGCCAGTCCGTCGGCCTCGGTTTCTGCGCGACGTAGAGATCGACCGGATAGCCCCACACCGGCAGGAAGTGCTCGTCGTAGCACTTCTGGAGCGCCGCGGTGAGCTTGCTCATCGTCCGGTCGTCGATCGTCTCTTCCGCGTAATTCATGCAGGCGATCCGAACCGGCTTCGTGGACCTGCCGAGCAGTGCACGCCTGGCTCTCTTCATGGAAATCACCGAGTGGAATGGGAAACCGAAATAAGCCGCGCCAGCCTAGCACGGATAAGCGATGCACGTCAGGGATGTATTGCCGTGGTCCAGCCCCCGGGAGCTTCAGAAGCGCCGGTTGACCAGAAACACCGCGGCCGCGCAGATTACGACGCCGGCGATCGCCAGCGCATCGAGCTTCTCCCCGAACAGCACATAGGCCATCAGCGCCGTGACGGCCGGCACCAGATAGAACAGGCTCGCGACCGAGGTCGCCGCCGCATGGCGGATCAGCCAGTACAACAGCCCGATCGACCCGATCGAGAGCACCACGGCGAGCCACGCGAGCGCGAGCACGAACTCCCGCGTCCAGTGCACGACGCGCTCCTCGAACAGGAACGCACCGATCGCAAAGAAAACCGTCACTGCGGCGTATTGCACGAGGTTGCCGGCGCGCCAATCGATGTGATTGCAGTAGCGCCGCTGATAGAGCGTGCCGAGCGTTATGCTGATCAGCGAGACCACCGAGGCGAGCCAGCCGAGGCCGGCTTCGCCGGTCATCGGACGGTTGTGCAGGATCAGCACGACGCCGCCGAGGCCGAGCACCAGGCCGCCCCATTGCACCGGCGTCACCCGCTCGCCAAGCCAGCGGTTGGCAATGGTCGAGGTCAGGATCGGCTGCAGTCCCGGAATGAGCGCGGAGAGCCCTGCGGGAATCGAGTGTGCGATCGCGATGGCGGTGCCGCCGAGATAGAAGCCGTGGACCAGGATTCCGGCGACGGCGCTGTGCGCAATGCCGATGCGATCCGGCCACTTCGGACGGGCGATCGCGGCGATGACTGCCATCAGGCCGACGACCAGCGCCATGCGGATGGCGAGATAGGTCAAGGGATCGGCGTTGTTGATGACGTATTTGGTGCCGATGAAGCCCGTGCTCCAGAGCACGACGAACAGGATCGGCGCGGCGCGCGCGGCCAGGGATTCTTGATTATGATTCATTGCCGCCCTCATTGCCCGACCAGGGGCTGTGCGGCAATGCGAATTCCTGCCTAGCCGATGTTGCGCTGCAAAGGGAGCGCGGTGTCAGGCGAGCTGCTCACCATTCGGTCGGACAGGGATCGATGATCTTCCAGAGGTCGACGCCGTTCTTGATCTTCTTCATGTCCGTGGTGAGCCCGCCGTTGCGGCGGATCCAGTCCTTCACCGTGTCAGGATAGTAGGACATCAGATCGGACGTCCCCTCGGCGCTGGTGACCTTGATGCCGAAGGTGAATGCCTTGTCGTAATAGGCCTGGTGGAAGCCGAGGCTCGCGCGCGGGGTCACGCAGATCTTGTTCATCGGCACGATGCCCAGCACCAGCGTGCAGGCCGAATTGCAGATGCCGTCGATGATGACCCGCTCGCCCTTGTCGCGGATGCGCTTGTACTTGACCTTGTACTCCTCGACATAGCCGCCATGGTCGCGGGTGATGTGCAGATCGGCCCGCGCCGGCGTGGCGACGATGACGGAGAGCAACAGCAGGCTTAGGGGCGTGATGCGCATGACACAGTGACGGCGACAGCCTTGCAATGAGCCGGCCTCGAAGAGCACCCCCAAGGGGCCGGCCACGGGAATCTTGATGGAATTCTCTTTGGTCACACTTGTGTGGGGAATTCGTTAAGCATCTCGAAAAGGCCAAAAATGGGCAGGGCTGCGGACGCCCTCCGGCTTTTGGGCCACACCCGGCCAGAATCGCGGGGATCGGAGGCGATTTTCGGCCCCGGGACGGGTGCCGAATCGGCCCAAAATGGCTATAAAGGACGGGTCTGTTAGCGCAGGTTCCGGAGAATCAAGATGAGCAGGTTGAAGCTTGTTGCCGCGGTTGCTGTCCTGTCGGCGGCAGTCCTTGCCCCCAGCCTCTCGGAGGCCCGGGTGCATCACCGGCATCACCGCTACTACGCCAACCCGCTGCCCTACCCAATCAGCTACCTGCACAATTACGGCCCCGGGATCACCCCGGGCGCCTTCGCCTATTATGACGGTCCGTCGAACAACCACTGCTACCAGGGCGCGGCCGCCTATATCGGGCAGGACCGCCGCAGGCACCCCTGCTTCTGAGGGGCGCCTGTCTCCAGCCGACAAGTCGTACTTCAAGTCTTATTTGGCGGCTCCTGACAGCAACAATTGCTTCTCGATCTCGTAGACCGGCAGCTTGACGAGATCCTTGCCGACCTCGCCGTGAAGGGCTTTGCGGACGGCCTCCGAATAGTCGGCACGGATCATGCCCAGCGCACGCGGCGAGGCCACCATGGTCAGCGCCGAGGTCTCCCCCGAGCTGACCGCAATATCGAGCCGGCCGGCCAGCGTCCGCAGGAAGGCGCGTTCGGCCTCATCGTGCCAATCGGTCTGCTCGACCGCGCTGCGCGCACCGCCAGTTGCGGCATGAAATCTGCCTGGCGCATCGGTCCCCTGCGCGCTGGTCGACGGGTTGGCCTGCTCGTGCACCTCCTTGGTGTGAAGATTTGGAAACATCTCGTCACCGAGATTTTCCAGGATGAGCGCCTTGCGCCCGTCGCACACGACGAGCCAGTCGCCTTTGTCGATTCTCATCTTGTTCATTGAACTGCTCCAAACGAAGTGTCGGCGTGGTCCCATGATCTTGCGGGGCCAATCAATCGGAGATGCTCTTCGAATGCCTCGAAGGACTGCTCACGGCGACAAGACTACGTGCGAAGCCGAGCTTCGGAATTGCGCGGGATCAAGGTTGGCTATGGGTCCAATTGCAATCGCTTGGCGGCGGTGGATCAAGCCTGCGGTTGGCTGAAGGTTCATTCATCAGCATTACATTTCGGCACCGCCACAATTTGAATCAGAACCTCTTCGATATCTTGCATCGCGTTTTGCAGAGGAAGACATCATCATGAAGCTTAAGATTGGCCTCGTTGCCGCGTCCCTGTTTGGTGCCCTTGCGGCATCGCCGGTGGCGTCCGCCATGCCCATTGCGCCCATTGCGCCTGCGCTGCAGGTCTCCAACATCGAGCAGGTCCGGTGGGTCTGTAATCCCTGGGGCCGCTGCTGGTGGCGTTCAGACTACTACGGGTATGGTCCGAGATATTATGGGTATGGGCCCCGGTACTACGGTTACGGCCCGAGATATTATGGTCCTCGCTATTACGGCTATCGCGGCTGGTGAAATGTGGAGGGGCCTTCGGGCCCCTTCGCATTTTTGGAAGGCGGTGCGCCCTCCCGAAGGCGCCGCGATGCGTAGACCGATTCCAAAACTGATCTAGATCAAAGCAGGAAAATGCCGCTGCGGCAGTTTGCGTCGATGGCGGATTTCATCGTTTTCCAATGCCCCCAGACGGGCATGAACGTCCAAACTCATCTGGAAAAGCAGCCGAAACTCGAGAGGCGGAGCTTCGAGGCGTTCAGCTGTCCCGCCTGCACGCGAGTCCATTTCATCGATCTCGCCTCCGGCCAGCCGATGAAGCGGGAGCGCTAGAGAGCGGGACGTATCGTCATCGTCCACACGTCGCACCTCTGTCACACCGCAATACTACGGCCCCGCTTCGCGGTTTACGGAATCACGACGTTTCACCATTGATATGATTTCCATCATTGAAACGGCTGCGGGCCAGACGAATGTTGTTCAGTGCTCTAGCGCCCTCCCCCGCCCTGCAGCTGACGACCTTCACCGACATCGATGCGTTCCGGCCGGCGGAGCTGTTTGAAGATGCCCGGAGCATCCCGCTCGATGTTGCGAATTTCGAGGCGGCTCGCGCGGTTGTCTGCCTGCCGGCGTGCCGGATCATCGTGATGCAAACTTTTGCGCGCATCCTGGATACGGCCTATCGCACGCCCGGCGGGATGGTGTTGCTGCCGATGTCGGATGATGGGCGGGCGAGTCTCAACGGCGTGGAGCTGGACTCGCGTTTCTTCGTTGCGCTGCGCGGCAACGACGACTGCCATTTCGTCGAACCCGGGACCAACCTTCACGCGATGCTCATCCTCTCGCCGGCCTTGCGGGATCGCGGCTGGTTCGACCGGGCCGACATGATCCAAGCCTATGCCCCGGACCGCACCGCCCTGATGCATGTGCGCCAGCTCATCCTCGACATCCTGCGAACGGCCAGCGCCGAGCCGGGCCTGTTCGCGATTCCCGAGATTGCCGCGCATCTCCAGGAGGGGCTGCTCCTCGCCATCGATGAACTGTTTCGCGTCGACCTGCGCACAGCCGGCGACAGCCGGATCGCGAACGGGCGGTCGTCAAGGCTGATAGAGCGGCTCGACGACTACGTCGCCGCCCATCCGATCGCCCCGATCTATTCGGACGGGCTCGCGAGCGAATTTGGCGTCTCGATGCGCACGCTGGGCAGTGCCGTGTCGAAGCTGCGCGGGATGAGCCTGCACCAGTACATCCGGTTGAAGCGGCTGTGGGCGGCCCGCGCCCGGCTTCTGAAAGGCGGCGGCAGCCTGACCGTCGCAAGCTGCGCCCGCGCACAAGGCTTCCACCACATGGGCGAATTCGCCGCGATCTATCGCGCGACCTTCAACGAAGCACCCTCGGAGACCCTGGCGCGCGGCCGGCTGCTCAGTCTTCGGACCGCGTAGCCTGTTGCGCCGGTCGCGGGGCCACGCGCCATTAGAACACAGACAGAACAAAAACCGGTGGATGGTTGCGCGCTTGCGCAACTAATTTTTGGCGTTCCGCGTCTTGCTCGCGCCCCTGAGCGGCACTGCCGGTGAAGGAGCCGGGTTCGCCCAGCCCGCCATCTGCAGGCAGGTGAGCAGGTCGACATAGCTTTGTATTCCCCCTGCCGCAGCCTCGCCTTCGCAGCTTTCGCGCGCCGGACCCGGAACAGTCAGCCAAGTCGAACTTAGCTGCTGCTGCGCAAGTGTCTCGTCACGCACGCATTCGCCAGCGTCCTGCGCCAGGGCCAGCCCTGACGCCTTGTCGTCAGCGGAAACATCCCTGCAAAGGGCTTCGACGTTGAAAACGGGCACACGGTCGGAAATCGGTATCGCGGGCTGGCCAAGAAGCGATAGTGCCAAAAATGCTGCTTTCATAAGATCCCCTCCCTTGAAACGGGTTGGATGCGGCAGCTTGAGGGAAGGTTAGGCCCGGTTTGTTTCCGGCTGGCTTCGCCGGGCCGGCAAAGAGTTTCGTCCCGTCCTTGCCCGGCAGCGGATTGTGGGCTTCCCGATTGACGCCGGTCGTAGGGATGCCGAGCCTGTCCTGCAGACATTTCCGGCCATGGAACCGCGGGAGATAACCGCCGCAAAAAGACTGAAAGTGGCGCGCTCGGAGAGATTCGAACTCCCGACCCTCGGAATCGAAATCCCAAAAAACCAAATTCCAGGGCTGTCTTGGCTCGTCCAAGCCGGTCCACGTAACCCCTTGATCTAGCTGCCCCTTTGATTGACGCCCGGTCCAGGCCTGTCTTAAACAGAACAGGAACGATCACGCCAATCTTGGTGCAAAAGTTTCCCGGGGAAACCGCGCGCCGAACCCCGGAGCCGGAATCCGATGCCCCGTTTCACCGACCGATACGTCGCCTCGCTCAAGGCCAAAGGGACCGAGCGCTTCGAGGTCAAGGACGACGCCTGCAAGGGGCTGGCGATCCGGGTAACAGCTTCCCGGAAGACCTTCTGCTTCCGCTTCAAGCGTCACGGGAAGATGCAGCGCATCACCCTGGGGGAATACCCGATCATGACGCTGGAAAAGGCGGTGCTCGCAGCCAACCGCCGATATGCCGATCTGCGCGAAGGCCGCAACCCGATCAAGGGAGCCCAGCTCGAAGCGGCTGAGGCTATGGTCGGCGCTGATGAGCTGACCTTCAACCGGCTGGCCGACCGCTACGTTAACGAATACGCGAAGCCCCGTAAGAAGTCGTGGAAGGACGACGAGTGGGTGCTGAAGCGTGCGAAAACCGAATTCGGTCCTCGCATCGTGTCGACCATCACCCGCAAAGAGCTGGTCGTCTTCCTTCGCGGGCTCGCCGCCACCTCGGTGCGCAACGCCAACAAGACCCAGGCGTCCATTTGCACCATGTACAATTGGGCCAACCTCGAAGACGAGACGATCATTAACCCCCTCGCCCGCATTCCCAAGGTTGGCGGAAAAGAGCGCGAGGAAGACCGCGTTCTGAGCGACGACGAACTGAGGGCCGTTTGGCCTGCCTTCGTCACCCCGCCCGATAATGTCTTCTCAGTCGCCGTAGGGATCGCCGTTCGCCTGATCTTCCTATCCGCACAACGCCCGTTGCAGGTCTCGGGTATGCGCCTTGACGAGCTGATCGACCTTGACGGCCCCGCGCCGCGCTGGGACCTGCCCGCGTCCCGAATGAAGCGCCCCAAGCCTCACTCGGTCCCGCTGAGTGCTGAAGCCGTGCAGCTCATCAAGCAGGCACTTGCGGAGAGACTGTACGAAGATAGCCCCTACGTCTTCCCGTCGACTCGGGGCAAAGGCGACAAGCCGATTGATAGGCACGCCCTGTCGCAAGCCGTCCGCCGACTTCGACTGAAGCTGAAGATGGCCGAGTGGTCGCCCCACGATGCACGGCGATCAGCCACGACGTGGGCTCGCGCAATGGGTATCCCGCGAGATACAACGGAAGCGCTCACGCATCACGCCATTGTCGGCAGCGGCAAAACCTATGATCGATACGACATGCAAGCTGAGAAGCGGCAGGCAGTCGACGCAATCGCGGCCTACGTCTCCAAAACGCTCCAGCCGAAGAACAGCCAAGCTAAGGAGGCGGCTTAAAGGCATCGTTGCTTACCGAGCCCACTCCGCCAAGTGAGGAAATTCTCGTTCAATCTCTTCGAATGTAATTTTCGTTTGGAAATTGTCGAGATGCGGAGCGTATTCAGCCCTTTTTCCCTCGCTGAAGAATATCCCTGTCGAAGCATCATGATGCGGCAACACCTTCGGCGGCGGCTTGTCTACCCAGCATTCTGCTCGCAACGGATAACCTCGCGCCTGAACGCCATCTGCCTTAAACTTGTCTTTCGGCTGTTTGATCTCAAAGTGAATGGCGAACCTTCGAGAGCCCCCGTCATCCTCAAACATTGCGAGGATGTCCGTTTCCTTCCCGCTGCATCCTAGGCAACGGCACCCCTCAGTGAAGTAAAACCTCCACCACTCTGCCGTTGGATTTTTCCGGTAGGCTTGCATTTCCTTGTGGAGAATGCGGGCGTCAGAAGAACTTGAAAATTTGGATTTCGACAAGACCCAGCGCCGGAACTCGGCGTCCTCTACCAGACTCCGGGCTATGGGTGCGGCGTATTGATATTCGATGGAGCCATATTTCATTTCAACTTCCGATTCCTATTTCTCTCAAAATTGCATTTTCAGTGTGTCGCTCTGCCCCTGCCTCGCAATGTCGGCGGCTGTCGCAGCCTGTCGTGTAACAGTTCCTCATAAAAACGTTGGCGCCTCAGCGTGCCACCTCACAAGAGCTTCCATATCGACTATAATGAGCTTGTCCGATAGTTGGGCCGACTCCATCGCTTCGTCGGTAAACGTGGATGTCGTCACGACGTAACCACGCAGAGCCGTCTGCTCTTCGATGACGCCTTTGAATTGTTGGATGGTAGGTCGACCGACCTTATTGTCACTCGAATTTCGTTTGCATTGAACGATGATCAGACCATCGGGGTGGATGGCAAAGCCGTCGACTCCGAAGTCATTTGACTTTCGCGTCGCCCACGCCTCAAAGCCCGCAGCTTCGAAGAAACTCATAGTATGCCGCTCGAACTCGAACGGGTCCATGCTGAGCAGATAAGCCCGAAGCGCTAGCTCCTCCAACGGAACGGTGACACGAGCGGGGTCCATTGGCTGCTCTTTCATCGCAGCCTTCATTTGCGCACTGGTGCGGCGCAATCGCTCGTCTTGGACAATCGCGTCAATGATCTCGGCGATGTGGGGGCGTGCTTCGGGGGTCGTAACAACCGCCTCGATTATCGAAGTGATACCCGCTGTCCCGAGAAAAATGAGTAAGAGTACCGGAACCCCGAGAGCCCCGCCAAAGGCTGCAATACCGGCAGCGTGTCCACCGACCAGGGGAAGTGAAGCCAGTGTCGCGGGCAGAGCGATCTTCATCGGAAGCGGAAGGTCTGATTTCCGGTAATTGGAAACGGCTTCAGAAACACTTTTTGCAATCGCGGAGACGGCCGTTCGCGAATTGATGAGCGTATTTAGCTTCTTGAACTTCTCGATTGGACGCAGGTCGCTTGCGAGCACAGCGCGCGAATCGCTAAGCCATTGAATGGCGAGTACCCGATCTTCGGCCCGCGTGGTGTGCCTGATCGCCGCAGCAAAGCAACCAACCAGCCACTTCTTGATGCCTTCTGTGATTGCATCGAGCATTGCCGCTTCCTTAAGGTGGTGACCGTCTTTATAGTGGCACCCGACGCACTAGCCAAGGGAATCGGCATGAGAACAGCATTGATACTAATAATCATTTTTGGCGCCCCTTGTGCCGTTCACGCCGAAGACAGCGCTCCTAGCAGACTAGACAGCATCACCAAGTCGGCGCGGGACATGATGCCTTCGATGCCGTCTGTCTCTTTGCCGTCAATGCCGGACCTATCGCTTCCCGACCTGTCCGACCCATCCGGGAAACTAATGGCAGAATTCAACTCGTTCACCCAGCAGGTTGGCGACGCTTTGCCCCTGCTCGAACAGATGGGCTATGAGGTCACCACGTTTAAGGTTACTTGGGGCCTCCCGCCTAAAGCTCGGTTGCGACTAAAGTCCAGCGGCAACACCGACCCGCAGAAGGTAAGTGCTATCGCCGCAAAGGCCCCGAGCAATGGCGTATTGGTATCGGCTCTAATCAGCAGCGCGGTGACGGCTAAGCGTATTCAGAGCACCATGAAATTGGGGACGGCCTTTCTCGATGTAGACTTCGCCGTCCCGCCGCGCGTGAATATGAAGTTTGTCAGCGCGAAGGAAGGCAGCAAAGAGGAACCACGCGACCTGGACGACTTAGAGTTCGCCTGTAAGAACTGAGACCCTTCACCGCGAGCCCGCGTCGTCCGAACAATCGCCCGGCTTGCCGCCCTGGTTTATGCAGGCCCGATACAGCCACGGCACAACGTAGCTTCCGGCCCATACTCCTCGCCCCGCGTGATCGGCTTCGCGTTGCGCGCTGTCGTATTTGCCTTTGGAGTAGCGCGGCCAATCGAACGCGAGCCCGCCACGGACCAGCCATTCCGCAAGATCAACGCTGCCAACTGAGCAGGTTGCGACCGTACGCCCATAGACATCACGCCCAACCGGCTCGCAGCTAACCGGCCGCCGCGCAATGAAGGCGTCCAGCTCGTTTGCTGCTTTGGCGCCACAACGATACGGCAAGCTGTCGTCGCCTCGGCAGAGCTGCGAGCTTTCAGGAGCATCAATGCCCCATAGCCGAATGCGGTTGCCGTGAATTTCGAGCGTGTCGCCGTCGATGATGCTTGCCTGTCCGATCAATTCACCAGCAGTCGCCTCGTGGATAGCGAAAGCGGATGCTAAAAGAGCTACGGCTAGTCGCAAGCGCTGCATAATGTCAGCGAAGCTCCGACATGAGGCACTCGTTCATGACGCCGAAGTCGAGGAGTTTTGGTCCCCTAGGATCGCGAAGAAAGTCATACGGGGGAAAACGTGACTCGCGCTGGAAATCGCGAGCCTTGATTTCACAAATCGCAAACTTTTTGCTTCCAAGAGTGTCAGCGTACTCGGTCAGTTTTAGGTACTTGTTGAACTGAATACCCTTCGCGGAAACGCACTCCTTAAGTGCGTCTTCGCCTCGCTGTTGCGGTGGGTTATTGGCAAGCGCTTCAGCGCAAGCGACGTAGATCATAGTTTTGTTGTACAGAACAAAGGCAATCGCTGAGTCCCCTTCCGCAGCCCGCTCGGCGGTCAGGGGCGGCACTTTATCTCTTATCTTGCGCTGGCGCTCTTTTTCCGCAGCCTCCTTAAATTGCTGAAGGTCTGCGTAAGTCGACTTTCTGAGCGTCTCGTAGAGCGCGTCGGTGTCGAGCACCTCAGCAGCGAAGCAAGCGGCAACATGAAAACTCACCAAGCTAAAAACTGCGATTCCTCTGAAAAGCTGCGTCGGCAATAGTTCACCCCCTGGATTCGCGCGCGGTTTAATTGCTCCCGTCGTGCACGCTTGACTAGCTTAGAACATAGTGCGAACATTGCCTAGTCCCCCTGTCGCCCGGATTTCTACATGCCTGAGGCTGCCGTTTCCAAGCTCCAGTCGGACGCGCTAGCGTTGGAAGCTGCCGCCGATCAGGCAATAGCGGCTTGCGGCGGTGACGCACGCGAAGCCGTGAAGGCGCTGTTGATTGCGAACGAGTTTCTAGAGCGCGAGATGGAAGAGCGGGTGTCACGCGGGTACATTCGCGGCGTGAAGCATGGCAGGTTCAATACGTATTCGGGATAAGTGTCGCATGGGAAACGACGTAGTACCTTCCGAGGGTGGCGGTTTTCTTGATCAACTCAACCTTCCGAAGATTGTGGCTGGTCCAGCGGGTGAGGCTATCTCGCGCTTAATCGGCGGCGCCGTTGACATTCCGGCCGCTTGGCTCGCGAGCGTTACACAGCGAATAAAGGACAAGACAGAAGCTAGAAGCGTGGTCAGCAAGGCCGTCGCCGATGCCGCTGCTAGTCTTGCAAAAAATGATCCGGAGGTAATTCAGCGTGCCGCACATTCGCTTTTGACCAAAGAATTGCGGCACCAGACGAACCGAGAGGAAATCGCAAGGAAGACAATCGAATATTTGGGCGAAGATCCCCCAGCGCAAACAGCGAAGCCGGACGACGATTGGCTGAACGTTTTTGAGCGTTACGCCGAAGATGCTTCCTCGGAGCGGCTCCAAGATCTTTGGGGTCGGATTTTTGCGGGCGAGTTGCGCAAACCGAAGGCATTCTCTTTGCGGACCCTACGATTTGTCGCCGAGTTAGACGAGAACGTCGTTGCGTTATTCGAAAAATGGTCACCCCGCGTTGTCAACGCAGATTTTATAGCATTCCCGTCCCAACATGGAGTTGAGTTCACCGAGCTCCTTCAATTGGAGGAGTGCGGCTTGATTACTGGAGCGACCGGTTCATTGAGTAAGTCGTTCGATGCAGGCAGCCTACCGGATGGGCAGATCGCTAGCTTTGGTTTTCAGTTCAAGAAGCATCTGTTGTTGGTGCATGCTCGCGCGCCTGTTAACTTGCAGGTTCAAAATGTACTACTAACCACCATCGGACGCGAGATATACGCGATCACGCGCACGCCAGCAGCGATGGAGCCAGTCCAAGATTTCGCCAACCGTCTTCCGAAGCACAATCTCTTGGAGATCGTGTGCTATCCCTTGGAAGGTGGCGCAGCAGGGCGGCTTTGGTCGAAGCCAGAAGAGCCAAGCTCCGTAAACCAAACGCCCGCCGAACGTGCCTAGTTCGGCTGAGTGTTTGGAGCGCCCTTCGACGCTTCGATGGAAGGGTGAAGCACGGCAGGTTCGATACGCATTTCGGCTAAATTAAACCGGCATGCCTTTCGGTGCATGCGCCCTAACTGTTCTTCTTTCTTGCCGCTGCTTTCAACTTCTCAACGCTCAATCTCACCGCTGCCAGCGCAGCGCGCCTTCTCACCTCTTCCGGCCAGTTATCCGTGGGCTCCCGCTTGGGCGCGCGGGGCGGACCTTGCAGCCGACACTTCTCCACCAGCGCTTCGATATGCCGTCGCGTTGTGAAGTACTGCCTGCCGATCTTGAATAGCTCAAGATTGCCCCGTCTGTGCTCGGCTTTGAGCGTTGCGATCGATATCGTATTATTGAAGATCAGCTCGCAGACTTGTTTCAGCGAGAGAGGTCGATCAAGCTCAGACACGCTAGGATCACGCATCGCGCTGAACTCAGCTAGGGAGATTGTTGGGTGCCGCCTTTGATGCTTCATCGAAAGCGCGCCCTACGTCGCCCAATTCGGGGTTGAACTCGATATCGATCCGACCATTTTTCCCTTTGCGGACGGTGACGAGATGGCGGCGCCCCTCATCGAGAGCCGCAGCCAGCTTCTCTTGCATCTGCTCCGTATCCAAGCCTCGACCCCATACATGCCGGGTAACGACCAACCCCATAAGCCGCTCTAGATCGGCGGGCACTCGTTGACGATCACTGCCCGCTCGATTTGACATGAACACTCCTGAAACCACTCAAACACGCCTGCAAGACTGTAAGACTCTTCGACTGCTGGATCACCGGGCAGTGGCCCCGCCACCATCAGCACGAAAGACCCATCCGGCTTTCGGTACATGCGATCCTCAAGCTCAAACGATTCTAGCGTCACCGGATGCCAATCGTCGTAGTGCCGCGTAGCGATCAGTTGCATTCCCCGCCCCTAAAGTTGGAATGCTTTGTCTGTTGCAAAGGCGGCGATTGCCGTCAAAGGGATTATTTCGAGGGCAATCGCGTTTGGTGTTAGATGTAGGTGACGAATCTCACAGCTTCAGGCGTCATACCTCACGAGCCCCGAACATGCGGCACGCTTCGGGTACCGTGTAAGCAACTCTCTCGCGGGCTTCTTGCCGAGGCACCTTTCCAGAAATAAGGGTCCACAATAGGTAACTACTGCCTGCACCGCAAAGCTCGGAATGAACGTCTTGCGCGATGCTGCCCAGGCGAGCCCGGGCAAGATCATGTCCGGCAACGAGTCGATCAACACAAGGGCGTCAATCGAGTTCTGACAGTCGCGCAGCTTTACGAGTGCCGGGACCAAGATATCTAGGGACGGCTCGTACGTTGAGCCCTGCCGTGGTGCATACTGAATACGCATCGGTCTTCCTTATTGCCCTGATGTCCCTGTGTTGGCGCTAGGCTTGGTGCCGTTGTCGCCAGGGCCTTGCATGCTCGTGCCGAGCTTGCCGTTCAGCGACATGTTCGCAACGCTCTCCGCGCGCTGCACAAGCCGCTGAAAGTACGCGCTCGGGCTAAGCTCGACTTGCACGTTGTTGTGCACTTCGGCCGATCCTGTGACGGTGCCGGACACGCTGACATCCTTGAAGCCCGACGACTGACCGATTGAGCGAATTGAGTCCTGCCAGCCGCCCGACGTGAGGCCGCCATCACCACCCTCCCGGAGATATCGACTCGACGGCCCATCCAACATCGTCGGTTGAAATCTATCGAACCGCCCGGGCTGCGGCACAAGCGTATTGTCCCATATGCTCGCCTTCCGTCGCTGCTTCTCGATAGCGTTCGCCACAGCCCATTCAGGATCGGCCCAATCGGCGATGTTATTGTCGAGCTGCTCGTCTGTGCTCGTGCGGATGCTCTGTTGCTGAAAGTACAGCCCGGCTGCCGTTGCAATTGCCGCTGTCGCGCCGGTCGCAGCGGTTAGAGTACCGCCAACCAGAGGCACAACACCTCCCGGTGCTCCGCTCGGAACGCCCGGCACCGCTGCCCGCGCTGCCAGTACTTGTAGCGCAGCCGACGCAGAATTGACGCTGCCGATGAACGTCACCACGCTGTAGGCCAACCCGCCGCCCGCCGCCACGGTCGCGATACCTGCGAAGATGCCAGCGGCCCTTTGCGCCTCGGGACTCAGATTGGTAAGCGCGGTCGTCGCGGCGTTCGCCGCATTGGTGACGCCCGTCAGCCAACCTTCGTTGGCCTTCACCATCGTGTTGGAGAGTGCTTCGGTGGAGGCCGTGAGCCTATCGACCGCCGCCGCTAGGCCCTTGTTCATTTCGTCGGCGACTTTCTGCGCGTAGCCGCCTGCATGCCCCAAGTCGCCCTTGGCCTCGTCGAATTTGTCCCGCTCTTGCAACAGCGCAACGCCGCGCGCACCTTGCTTGTCGCCCAAGAACGCCTGCATCAGCATGGGGTTGCCGGACTCGATGATACGATTAAGCAGCGCCTCACCTTTGAAGCCCTGCTTCGTAAAGTCGAAGTATTCGTTCGCGGCCTTGGCGAGGTGGCGCTGATCGGTCTTTGAGAGCTTATCGCCGCTCGCTTCAGCCGCGTTCGCTACCATCTCGGTAAACTTGCCGCGATCCGACAATATTTCGTCGCCGTGCTCTTCGAGCTGCGCATTGATGCCTGCGATAGCCTCTTTGCTCAACCGATTGCCGAACGTCCGGGCCATCTTGTCGCTGAGCCCCTCGCCGGTCACCAAGCCGTGCGCGGCGAAATCGTCAATTTTGATCCCGTTTTGCGCGAGCACTTCCCGGCCCTTGCGCGTGGGTGCCATCTCGCGGGCGTAGAGCTGCCGAGCAAACACGCCTGCTTCAGAGCCAACAATGCCGCCACGGCGCAAGGCCATACCCATTGCAAGATTGACTTCGGGCGAAACACCAGCCGCATTCGCAGCCGCCGCGCTGTACTTCGTGAACTCCTTTACATCCTCGAACGTCATGTTCGATTTCTTCGTCGCTACGGCGGCGAGGTCGTTAAGGTGCGTCGCCTTCCGCTGAGCGTCGGCGGGACTATCGAAGTGAACGCC
This sequence comes from Bradyrhizobium neotropicale, assembly GCF_001641695.1. Classification (GTDB taxonomy): domain Bacteria; phylum Pseudomonadota; class Alphaproteobacteria; order Rhizobiales; family Xanthobacteraceae; genus Bradyrhizobium; species Bradyrhizobium neotropicale. The sequence goes on along the minus strand of NZ_LSEF01000071.1, from coordinate 41,053 downwards.
ATACTGAGAGATCATCGACTCCATCAGCTCAGCGTTCTGTTCGGGCGTGACGCCCATCGCCTTCGCACCGATAGCCGTGGGACGCGTGATCGCGAGGTTGGTCGCGGCGTCGTACTTCAGACGCCCGAACGTCTCATGTGCCTTTTGAGTCGCTTCAACGGTCGCGCCGTAAAGCGAGGCCAGCTCATTCTGTTGCTTGCGGAGTGCCACCATGTCACTCTCGCTATAGCCCGTGCGGGCCTTGATCGACGTATCTTCCCGCAGATAGGGCAGCGCATGCTTGATGGCGTCAACGCCCCCGTGCACGACCTTCATCGCGGCGTAGCCCGCGACAGTCGCTGCAATCGCCTTGTGCGCGGCGTGAACCTGATGCAAGAAGCCAAGATGCTTCTGCGCTGCGGCGTTCGCCTGATTGAAGCTGTTAGCGTACTTGCCGCCCAGGTTGCCGCCATCCAGCTCCCTTGCGGCTTTCTCGGCCTGCTTCAAAGTCGCGATCAGCTCACGGACCTTCGGACTCGCGAGATCATTCGCGGAAATTGTGGCTGTTACGGAAGGATTACTCACTATCCCATCCCCTTATTTTGGTTGCGGATGAATTTGTCGAAATCCGCGAATAGCTCGTAGTATCGAATTAACTTGCGCAGCCGCATCGCCTCGACGCTACGCACGTCAAGGCGATTGGCACTGATTAGCGAGGCGATCAGATACCGGGCTGTTCGGAAGGGTTTTTATCGGGCACCAATTCTAGGATGATATTGGTGATGGCACCCCGTAACCGCATGAAGTCTGACACAGACAAGTCCGACAGAATAAGATCGTCGACGCCCGTCATGTCCGCCGCGAACTGCAACATCGACTTATTGTCGTAGACATATTCGTGACTCTCGGTTTCGCCCTTGTCGTTCTTCACCGGCCGGATCGTAAACGGGTCACCGTGCTTAACGATTAGCCGCGCCTTCGGCGTTCTGAGGTTAAGTTCATTGACGACGCCATCATGGGTTTTCAACGGCGAAGACAGCTTGAACGTTGCGGTAGTCATTGAAGGTTTGATCCTGTCAGATGTTGGCGGGAATGAGTTTCGACGTGTCGACTTCGAGCTGTGCGAGAAATCGACTGAGCGGCGCGCCCGTCGTAGCGTGCGTGTCGAGCGCGTATTTGAGCTTCTTGGCTTCTGCGGTATGCCCTTGCCCATTCATCTGAAGGGCGTTGAATCTGATCTCCGCGAGCCGTCTCAGCTTCTCGGGCTCGACGTTCGATACGGCCGGGGCCTGTTTCGGCGCGGCGCTTTGCGGCTGCGCCCAGCCGCGATCACGATTGAATGCCTGCATGCTTGCGGCGATCTCGGCACGTCGCGCGGAGCGCGGGTCGTCATTGGTCGTCATGGTTTCTTCCGTGGCTTGTTCGGTTTCGATGGGCAGGCCGCGCAGGAACGCGCGGGCTTGCTCGACTGTCAGGTTTTCGGGAGTGCGCGACGTAAGAAGCTCCGCAGTCGCCGAAGGTCGTTCCGTAGCTTCCGCCAGTGTCATGATGGCTGCACGCCAACGCCTTGGACCGTCCGTCTCGCGGATTGAGCCTCGCTCGCGAACGGAGAAGCCCGCATCGTGCGCTGTCTCGCGAGACACGACCGTGCCACGAGGCAGAACAACGTTATCTTCCTCGTGGGGGTGCGGGATCGCGCTCTTTTCGGTGTCCGGCCAGGGAATGATGCTGAAGCCTTTGGCGATTGCTTCTTCTCGTGTCGTAATGTAGCCGTCCGGCAATATGACACGGTGATCCAACAGTGAATGCGGGTGAACCCACGCAAACTTGCTCGAATTCATTGCTCTGTCCTCAGTATCGACGGCGCGGCCAGCCGGTGGGCACGTAAGGCCCGACGCGCACCGCGCGGCCCGTGTTGATGCCGGACTCGCAGATGACTTCGAGTCGGCGGATTTCGTGCTGTAGCGCCTTCGTATCGGCGCGATGGTAGACTGACCGTCTGCCGTTAAACTGCACCTCTTGACGCGCCTTCCCGGCCAGCAGTTGATGGTACGCTGCGCGAAGTTCAGCCAGCAAAGCACATGGGTTATCAGCGGGGACAGCGCCCCCGCTGGGATTGAAGTTGTTCATTTCGTGTAACCTCTACTTTGACGACGTGTCGTCTTCGGGCGAGAAGTCTTCCCGGTTCTTAGGAACCGGATACGGCAGGCCCGCCGCTGTCAGTTGATCCTTCTCGGCCTTGCGCTGAGCCGTAACCTCTTCGAAGTCATACCCGCGCTCGCCAAGCTTCGCCTCAAGAGTTGCAAGCCCGTTCTCCATTTCCAGAATATCGGCTTGCGCCGCCTTCAAGGGGTCGGCGACCGGCTTGCCTTCGCCGCGCCAAACAGCGTTCGCGTAGGCGTCCGACGCTTCCCAAAACGCAGGGGCTCCCTTCGGGAGTTTAATGCGTCCTGTCTCACAAGCCTCTTCCAGCCACGCAACGAACGCCGCACGATAGAACGGCTCGACGATTGCCGCCCGCCTCCGCTTGTTAATCCGCCACGGCAGCTCCTGAGCCAAGCGCGCTGCGCTGAACGACGTGTTCGCATAGTCGCCACTGGCATCTTCATAGCTGCCGCCCGCCGCCTTCGCTGCCTCGCGGCTGAGCGACTTGTCGAAAGCGTCATATGTCGAATTGGGCGACTGTGCTCGATGCATGACCAGCTTGTCACCCCTCATCATGTGAGTGACGACGCCGGGTTGAAGGTTGATTTTCACACCTTCATCGCCGCCGTAATAATCCGTCTGCGCTTTCGCCCACGCTTCCATCGACACGCCAGGGGGAACCTGCACGCCCAACGGGTCATCGGTCGCGATAGTCTTGAACGCAGCCTCACGCGGCAAGTCCGACTCAACGGTCGCGGCAACCATGCTCTGGACGAGAGCAGACGCCAAGGCGAACTCTTGATGCGTCTTCTTGGAATGCGCAGAGGTAAGCGCAGCCGCCAAGGGCGAGATACCCCGAATCTGCCCGGGCGCGATAATATCGAAGAGATGCCCGACGCGCGGACGGCCCCACGACGTGCGGGCCTTCACAAAGATAGCCTGCGGCGCGGTGTTGAAGTTGCCGAGAACGAAAGGCCTGATCCAATAGCCTTCAAGTCTGCCGGTCTTATCGAACTGCACGCCCTGCATAACGCTGCCGTTGTTGTTTCCATCGGCCACGCGCGTGATGCTTTGGTCAAGTTGCCGAGCATCAAGCAAGTTGACTTTGGTGCCGGTAGCCGCCCCAGCCGCTCGCTTCCAGTCGAGCAGAAAAACCGTCTCTCCCGTGAGCAAGAACGACTTAAAGGCGGCAGTCGCCAATTGATGCAGCGTATGCCTGCCCGACGCGTCGCACTCGACGGGGTTGCTCGCCCACGTCGCCCATGCCGTTTCGATCTGATGCGCGAGCGCGCGGGCCTCTTCCGGGGAAATGCCTAGCGCGTCGGCGTTCGGTCGGGACGACAACGTGAGTCCGGTCCCAATTGCGTACGTCGCGAACGTCTCGACCAGGGCGGCAACGATCGGATTCGAGAACAAAAGATCAAGATTGATAGACGCGACTAACGAGCGCTCGCGGCTGATCTCACTGCCGGGCGTCCCCCAACTCGGCTGCCAGCCGTTGAGATACCCCGCAGTAAAGGGCCGTGCGTCATAGCGGCGCGCCCACACGATTGAGGGCCGGCCATCCGTACCATCCATGATGCCCGCTTGCGGGGCGAACGCGCCTTCAACGGGCGCTAGAGCGTCGGGCTTAGCTGCCCCACGCCAAAGCGCGCGAACCTTATCGGTGAAACCCATTTCTTACTCCCGAGCGCGGGCTGTTTTAGTCCAGCCCTTTTCAGCATTGAGCGCCGCGATGCTGACTTCGATCTCTTTCAGTCGGGCAGCTTTCGGGTCGCTTGAGATGTCGACCGTAGCCGCACTGAGGCCGATCTGCCCTTCTCGGTCCATTGCTTGCAGGTACGGATTTGCGGCCGGAGGCGCTTTCGCCAACAGACGCTTGGCCGTTTCGACATCCAGCCCGGACTCTGCCATCTCAAGGGCAAGATCGGGATTGCGTCGGCCTTCGGCGCTTGTGAGGATTCCTGTGATACGCAGCCGCTCGCTCGTGATAGCTGCGTTCTCCTCGCCGGTCACGACGACCGGCTTCCTCTGTGCTCGCATAATTACCTCATGGGTTGCGAGAGCGCGGCCAATCGTTTGGCCGACTCTCTAAGTGACGGTGTTGGTTGTGTCGGTGGGGACGGCTTGTTAGCCGTCAGGGCGTGGGCGTGCCTTGCGATAGCCAAGGCATAGACCAAGCAATCAAGCGGCTCGTTTCGCTTGATTGTGCGGTGATACGCGTAGCGCGGTGCTCCCTTCACGTATCGGACCCGCAGCTCTTCGGAAGCGAGGCCCTCGAAGTAGTCCGCGTCCAAGTGATCCGGCAGGCGGATAAGGCCGGGTCCGATCTCTTGAAGGGCAAGCGCCTTCTGAGCGGTAAGCTTGCCGCTGTCCGCGCCCACCAACATGAGCCTGAGCTGTCCGCGCAATCGACCGCCTTGCGCGATTATCGGTCGATCAAAGCCGGACACACCCTTTACGGCATACGCTGCGCGGGCTTTCCGCCGCTGAGCTTGCACGAACTTCGAGACCTGATCGGCGTTGAAGCCGGAGTCAATCGCCTGCACATACACGGGCAAGGCTCGCCCGTCTGCGGTTGCGAAAGTGGTCGCCATTGCTTCGTCGAGCTGTCGCCATACAGCGTCGCCGCTTGTGTCCCCCGGCAGCTTGAGGTGATTGAGGACGCTGAGCGTCTGATCGCCGTGGTGACCCAAGAACGTGCACTCAAGGCGATCCGCCTGCACGTCAACCCCGGCCGACACGAAAACGAGATTGGGCGCATAGGGCGGCGCGATCTTCTCGGCACGCTGTTGCAGCTCCGACGAAGACAGCTCGACCTCGGTGCCCGCGTCGTACACTTGCGCTAACGTCGTGTTGTAGAAGACTTGCTTGGCTTCAGGCGTGGTCGCCGCTTCAAAGTTTTGTGCCACGGACGCCATTGTCGAGAAGAGCGACGACAGCTCCGTGATATGGTAGGACCGAATGCCCGGTTCGCCGTTTGCAGTCGCTTCCCATCGTCCGCGCTCGATCATCGCGCGGCGTTTGGCTTCGTCGATTACGACTCCGCAGCCATCGCATGAAAGGTGCGCGGTCGCGGGCTTGCCTTCGTCCCACTTCAGATTCTCAAATGCGAATAGCGCGGAGTGTCCACAGTCGGGGCACTTCACGACAAGGCGCCGTTGATCGCCGCGCAAGTACCATTGATTAATGCGCGAGCCCATCCGGGAGGTCGGAGTCGACACGATGACGATCTTTCGGCCCTTCCCTTCGAACGTCTTCGTTCGCTTTATCGCAAGGCCTATGGGGTCTCCCTCGGGGCCAGCGGACGCGGCAAACCTGTCGATTTCATCAAGGAATAGATATTTGATCGCGCGAGCGGCAAGCTCGTCAGCTTTGAACGACGAAGCAAAGCTGAGCTGCCCTCCAGGGAATGTCTTTGCAGCGAGTGAATTCGTGCCCCCGCTGCTCCCCTTTCGGGTGTCTTGGCCTTTTCCGATCAGCTCTCTTAGTGCGGGCGACGAAGAGACCAACGGGTCAAAACGCTCCCGCACGAATTCTTCAGAGCGCGCGCCGGTCGGCGATACGTGGAGCATCGGGCCAGGATCACCGGCAATGCAATGCCCCATGATCGCGTTGATTACTGTCGACTTGCCCGTCTGCGACGCCAGCATAAGAACGATGATTTCAACATCGTCGTCCGCAATCGCGTCGATAGGCTCGCGCTGATAGGCTGTTAGTCTGAGCGGTCCCGGGATTGCGTTTGCCGAGCCCGGCAGGATTATTTGTGATTCCGCAAATGTGGTAGGCGCGACGATGGGCGGCGGTGCAAGCGCGCGCAGCCAGCCGCGCGCAAGCTGCTCATCGATCATGAAAGGGCTTCGGCGTCCAAGTCTGCAAAGAATTTGGCTTCATCCGCGAGCGTGCCAAGCACGTCACGGACTTCGGTTTCGACGATGCGCGCGATCTCCCGCGCGTCAGTCTTGCCCGCCACCTTGGGGGCGAGGCGATGGCCTAGCGACAGAAGCGCAGTGCGTGCCTCCGCAAGGATACGCTGGCCTGTAGCCGTCACAGCCTCGCGCGGTATGAGCGAGCCTTCGAGCTTGGCGTTCAGAAGCTCAATCTTGCGGGCTCTCAGGCGCTCGGCGTGCGCTCGTGCCTCTGCGAGACTATCGGTAGTAGTGTGGCCGCCCTCGCCCCTGCCGTTCGCCGCATGCCCGATGACGCGAGCCGGGTCCGGTATCGATTGTGCGAGTTGCGCCGCTTGCTCGAAGCTCGCGGTTTGCGGGTCAAGCCCGGCTGCCGTCACGGCGCGGCGAATAGTCGCCTGATCCAGGCCCGTTGCCTCGGCAACGCGACCGATCACGCCTTTGGGTCGACCCATGATCATTCTCTGCTATAGATTTTTGATTCTGTTTTTCCGCAAACACTGCGGCCGAGCACCGCAACGGACGAATTTCAGGTTGCCGGAAGGACCCAAGCGTGCCTGTGCGGCCCGCTGCCATGGCGCATTGTGCGCGACTTCGGCATTACATCAGCGACAAAGCCACTTCGCACATGCTCGGCTGCATTACGGTGGCATACGCCGCGATACCCGGCGGGGCTTCGCGCTTGTCATAGCTAAAGGATGCAAGAAAGCTGTGCGTGTCGAAGTCTTGGCCGCCAATCCTCAAATTCCTCGGGAGCGCATTGCCGCTCGCGCGGAATTTGGCCAAGCATTGGAGGATATAGACACGCGACTTCTCAGCGGTCGTGTTGTGCTTCTCGAAGCTCGGAAGCACATCGGGATACTCGTTCTGTTGACTCATGGTTCTTCTCTCTGTGTCGTGGACGCGCGCCGCGCCCACGCATGGGCGAACCGCCTGCGCTCCATACGGGTCGCGGCGCGCTAATCCGCCGCTGCCCTGTCGACGCGGCTTGCGGCGGTGTCTTGTCTTGCTATTCCGGGTCGGTTGGCGGTGCGATGTAGGGAAGACCTTCGGCGTGCAATTGCTTCTCTATCTCCCGGGGCAAGAGCGAGTTCAGTTCGAATTCAGCTCGCCGCTGCCACTCCTTACGCGGCACTGCTTTCTCGTTTCCGAGCGCATAGCTTGGGGTCTCGGCAAAGACGCCCTTTATTGGCAGCCTCGACTTACCGCGTCTCACAGCGGCGAACTTGCCGCCCACGGTGAACGCGCTGCGGACGGTAAGGCTCGCAGATGTTCCGCCCGTGAGCCGGTATGTGCTCGCGCGCAACCCTTGACCGCGAGTCACAGAAGCTCCGCTTGTCGACATGATATTGATACGCGCTTTGGTCGCCGTAAAAGATGCCGATAGGTCAGTGCGCGTCGTGCGTCTGACTTTGCCAACGGCACCCTTGAGGCGCGCTCTCGGCACCCCGATGTCTTCCGCGATTTTGGTTAGAGCAATCCTCCGCGCTGCCGTGGCGGATTTGTCGACCGCGCGTCTTATGGCGTTACGGAGGCCTCGCGCCGATAGCTCGCGCGCCCAGGCTTCGAGCTTGCTCGCGTCAAGCGTTACGGTGATTACGGACATACCCGGTGACCTGTTTGTTAGTTGAAGTATTCGCTCGCTGTGCTATCAGCGCCGCTTTAACGAGCTAGGAGCTGAGGAACTTGAAAGCAGCGAAGACGAAGAAGCGGCAACGCCGCGAATGGAGCGCGACCGATGTTCGCGATCTCAAACGCCACTCGAAGGCAAAGACACCTGTCACGAAAATCTCGAAAGAGATGAAGCGCACGATTGGCGCTTTGCGTCAAAAGGCTTTGGCGCTCGGTATCGGCTTGGGTCATCAGCGCTGATACGACACGGGCAGCCGCGCGCTCCTATGCCTGCGGCTGCCGGTAGGTGTAGCGTGCCGCGTTCGCGCCAGCGCGCTCCAGCCACTTCGCTGCGGTGTTCGCCAGCTTTTCGGCCCCTTCAGCGCCACGCCATTCGTTCTACGGCCTTGTTTGCCGCAACGGTCGCCAGGACGGCCCAAAGGTTCTTTAGTCGCTCATCTACGGTTTTTGACATCGGCATTCGCTCGGCTCCCACTTCGTGGGCTCTGCGGGCTCCGGCATCGTTGCGGCGAACCGGTCGCCCTGCTCAACCATGCGCGCGAGCGGCGATCCGGGCGCGATGCTCGGCATAGCGTGGCGATCAACCCGCATGCGCAGCGCGTCCACGGCCGGAATGCGGCCGATTGCGCCGAGCTTCTCGGCAGCTCGGTTGATGAGATCGGCGAGTGCGTTCAGCTCGCCTGCGAGCGCCTCATTCGCCATTATCATCGCTCGATTTGTCAGCGTCGCACGCGAAGGGCTTCGACCCGTCACCACTTCGCAGGTAGTTCAGGGGTACTTCATGCCCAAAGCGCTCGCCGTCACCGTAGCATCGCGCGGAGCCAACCCCGACGCAGGACGCCATCAAGGCTGCCAGCACTTCCAGCGCGTCGGCTTGACGTTCGCTTGCCTCCGCGAGCCTATCAAGCTTCGCCCCGATGGCGATCAGCGCGAGGTCGCGGGTGGGGACTGTATCAGCGGGCGGCTTCAGGCCTTCGGCGAGGCCCTCGAAAACAGGATCACTCATAGGGCGGTTCTTTCAATGTGGGGCGGGTGTGCGGGGGTGAACGCCGCGCGGACCGGGGACCCGGTAGACCCGCGCGGCGCATGCCCCGTTCAGGACAAGAGCCAGTGAGCCCGCATTCGCTGGCCCTCACCTATAGGGACGCCCTCGACAAAATCGGCTGGAATCCGGAATTGATCGGGTAAGCCTTTGTACGCATGAGAACTTCGTGCCGGGCATCTACAAAACGGCACGGCCATCTCGACCTCAGACTAGAGGCAAGGGTCCATCCTAGAGGACGAACTAAAGCACAGAAGAGCGGCTTTCTCTCTCTCTCTATACAGAAAACTAAACCAACAGTTGATTGATTTAATTGCCTCTACTAAAATTCGCGGGTGTGAAAACCCTTAAAGGTGATCCATGAAGCGCGTCCAAACAGTAATGATTTTCACAGTTATGACAGTCGCTGTTACGTATTCCGCCGAGGCTTTAGCGGCCTGCAATCATTTTCGATTGACCTTCAACAACGGCGGCTGCGTTCAAATGAATAGTTCAGTGTTGATGGGGTACACGGGCGGGGCTGAGGCCGCCTATCGAGTGGTAAAGCCGGCCCCGCCTGCCAATGGCATCAACTACGACCTGGAAGGCGCCAACATGACGGAGTGGCGTTTTGTGGCTACGACGAACTATTCTGATCGGCCCGAAAATTCTGACATTGCGATGATCGACACAGGTAAGCGAGCCATGAAGGCGACTTGTACGCAAGACATCAACTGCCATCACGGGAATTAGACGAAGAACGCTCCCACTCCCGACGCGACCTAAGTCCATCTGTGTCACCCGCAGCCTTATAGGCTGCGGGGAAGTGACACATGGGGAGTTTGGACCGAAAGCGTGTCAGGTGACACGCTCTGACACGCCTGACACGTTTCACCCCTTAATGCTTGATTTTGCTCGACTTAGCGGCGTTGCGAAAGCGTGTCAGAGGCGTGTCACTCTACCCGAAAACCGAGCGTGTCAGTCGGCGTGTCACCCGACCAACTGACACGCTTTCTGACACGCCTCTAATCGACGACGTAAAGCCGCCCTCTTCGCTCCGACAACACCTTATCTTCGACCGCCTTATCTATGACCCGCTTAACCCCCGTCCGGTCTAGCAGCGCTAGCGGCTTCCCATCCAGATCGCAGAATTGCCGCCGCTCCGCGTTCAGAGCTTCTCTGAGCGCCGCAGGCATCAGGGCCACCGAACTCAGCGGCTCATCGGCTGCAGCGGCCTTTTCGGCCTGCTCGCGCGCAACGCCCATGAGCATCGCCACCCGGTCTTCCCGTCTGTCAGAGACCTTGAGCGGCGTGACCTCTTCGTCGTCCACGGCCATGTCAATACCTTCGCCGACAGTGACCGGGCGTACGATACAGCTCGTAACGTCCTCGCCGTCTTCGTCCCGGCCAATCACGACTTCGACCAACTTGAACCTGATAGACTGAGCCTTGGAGGCGTCGCGCATCTTCTCGACACTGAGCATTGAAGCGCCCTTTCCTTCTTCGGCCAACAGTGTGAAGTCGACCGCGCCCAGGATCGCGCTAGAGCCGCGCATGCCCTTTGATACGTCCTTGCCGCTGTGATGGACGATGAGCACAGCGCAATCGAGCGCAGACGCAACCTTGCGCAGGCGTTCGCAAACGGTGCCCATATCCTTGTCGCTGCTCCCGTCTGCGCCGGTTGTCGCTGCGGCCAGCGTGTCAAGGATGATGAGCCTCACGGGCTGTCCGCTCTGCGCTTCACACTCTCGCGCAGCCGCTATCAACTTTTCGGCGGCTTTGCTGTCGCGGAAGAGATTGGGGACATTGTCCATCAACGCTACGTCGCCGCCACGCGTATCATTGTTATCGGCCCACGCCTTTGCGCGCCCGGCAAATCCTTCGGCACCTTCAGCGTAGCAATACAGAACATCCCCGCTCCGAGTTTTACGGCCGAACCATTCACGGCCTCGCCGCGCATGGCTCGCTAGGTCGAAGACGACGAACGACTTACCGACGTTCGGCAATCCGTACAGAGCGCCCACGCTGTTGAGCGGGATGAGTCGTTTCACTAGCCAACGAATAGGTCTGTAGTTCGCAACAAGCTCGCCTGCCCGTTGGGTCAATCCCGGCTTGGCGCCTAGGCTGTCATCGTCTTCGTCATCAACGGCTTCGAATGCGCTTCCGTCGCTCGGCTTCGAGACGTGTGCGGGATTGAGCTTCGCTCGCGCGAATTCCCTCGCCAGTTGTCTGGTATCGGGATCACCTGCTCCGTCCCATTCCTCGCAAAACACCGCGTAATCGTTCACGCTCAGCTCGGGGTAAGCGCCGACCAGGAACGTTGCAGCCTGCATGCGATTTGCTGAGCGATCCTCGCCCGGGTGATCGTAAGCAAACCCGAAATCGGGCCGACACTCTTTGATGTAGTCGAGCGGGTACTTACCGGCAACGGGATCAAAGAGCGCTGCATGATCCTCGCGTTCGCCGCTCTCAAGCTCTTCCATATACCTTTTGACTTCAGCATCCTTATCACTGAGCGACGTTTCACTCTCAGTCGACGCGCCGATAAGCTCCACAATCTCTTGCGGCAGTTGCGGAAGTTTCCCGCTCACGACCGCGCGCAGGAATTTGATGCGGTCTTCGTCGGAGCCATACGCAGCACCGTCCGCGCGGATCGAGCTGGGCGCGACAAATTGACCGTTCCGACCACGAACATCCGTCGAATACAGTTTCTTGAGCAGCCCAGCCTGATTAGTGAAGGTCCCAAAAGGATCGCTGAAGACGTAATGCCTGCCACCGCTCCGGGTAGCGCTCACATGCACGCCTTCAGGCAGTCCTATCTCAGCGAATAGCTTCGCCATCTTAGCAGGCCCGCCATCTTTAACATCAGAATCGAGAACGACGAGTTTGCTTGGACCACAGCTCACGCTCGGGACGGCGTCCGGGAAGCGGCGCCACAGCTTCTTGATGACTTCCGGATCACGAGTGGCGCCGACATGCACGGGCTCAACCTCGTGCTTCTCCATGAACTCTTCGACGGCGGCTTCAACGTCGGCCTTGGTGAGCGACGTGTCAGCCTTGTTAAATCTCGGCACCAGCGGAACCTTCCCGTTCGAGGGGAACACCCACAATCCGACCTTAGCCAATTGAAATGCTGTCTTGCGGTTGCGTGACCTGCGGGCACCTGAGTTATCAATGGCCTGCGCCGATGTATTCACGGGCTTGTCCATTCTTAAGCAGCTTTCTTCTTAATCGGCGACTTGCGTTTTGTGATCTCTGCCAGTGACGGCGGGACGTTCGGTTTCGGCAACACAGGGCCTTTAGGGCTGCGTCCTTCCTTCGCTAGGTACGCTTTAATTCGCTTCTCGTAGCCCTGGGAGCCGTAACGACTGGAGGCCCTTCGCCTTTGATCTGCGTTACCGCACAACTCTGCGAGGTCTTCTGCGTCACGGTCCGCAATCCACGCGTCGCGATCATGCTCGCTCATGAGGCCCAACATTCGGCAAATCTCCGGCGCGAGCAGACCCAATTCATCGAGCTTTTCGATACGGCTTTGCGGAATCATCATTAGGGCGCGGTCGCTTCCCTTCTGTGCGTCGAAGCGACTGAGCGTAGTTTCACGCGCGAGCGTATTGACGATCTCGTATCGTAAGCTAGCGAACAATCTTTCGATTTCGCGGTGCCAAGCAGGGCTATCGAACACGGTGCCGTTAGTCGCCCGTCTAATGTCGAGTTTCAGCCCCTTCAGTTGACGGGCCTCCTCAAGAGTCACCTGCTTCGTCGCTGCAACCGCGATAATTGCCGCTTCTAAGCTTCCGTCTCGCATTCGCGCATAGGCGGTTGACGTGCTGCATCCCATCTTCCGTGCCAGATCGACCGGGGTTGCGATTTTGAGAAACTTGCAGTCGCGCCGAATTGCGCCCGCGATAACTCTGATTTCGAATTCGCTCTGCGCGTCGGGTAACAGCCGCATGCCGCGTTCGATTCGAGCATATCGGCATTCGTCAGATTCGCAGGGACGGGTACACGCAAGATAAAAGCGCTGCGTTTCAATGCGTCGCTTGCGCCCCGCATCGATTGCGGACTCGGGGTCGGAATGGAGACGTTCCCCGCCAAGCCAAAATGCGGCAAGGCTTACGTCCGCTGATCCGGCCTCCCCACGCTTCTCAACAGAGACCCGCCTGCCCTGAGACATTAGGCACGGACTAGCGACAGGGCGGCCGTCTTCTCCCAATTGGTTTCCATTAGCGTCCGCGCCGCCGCGCGCAAGCCAATCGGTGCCTTCGCGCTCAAGGCGCTTCGATGCACCGACCGCGCGGGTGAGCGGCTCGTTTCGTTCGGTCTCGCCTTCGCGAGCTAGCACCTCGCGGCTGTCAAACAGCGACGCCGGGTTCTGAAATTCGGACATAACCGAAGGTCTCGAAGCCGGGGCGGTCAAGCGGACAGCACGCGAGCGATGACGCTGGCCCGGTATCGGCGCGAGCCGCCGAGCTTAAAGCCCTCTCCGACTACCGCTTTACCAGCGGGCGAATAGAGCCACGCCTTGGACACGCTCAATAATCGGCGGACTTCGCTTACAGTAAGGGCGGCGTCGTCAGGCATGCCCGGGCGGGTTGCGGGCCTCTGTTCAGCGCGTGCCGGGGGTTCCAAGGTTTTCATAGGCGCGAGTTCTCCTGTCCTCGCGGGAGCGCTTAGCTCACCGCTAGGTGCGTTACGGATGATCCGGCTGGGCCGGGGTTGGTGGGCGATAGGCGATGCGATGAAGGGCGTGTGGCCGTCCTCGGACGGGCTCAATCGACAACCGGAAACCGCAGCGTGAAAGCCCGGCTAGGCCGAGCAGTCATCATTAGTCTTAGTGGGGCCAAGGCAGATTTGTCGACTTAGGGGGCATCAGGCGGCGCCGACCCGGGCTCCGGTCATACCGCCAGCCGCCTCGGGATTTCCCGGCCGAACCGCTCAAGTCAATAAATGGGGCATTGGAACTATCGAAATCGCAAAAAAATTTCCCCCCGGATAGCCCACCCCCGGAGCCGCCAACCCGCGCGGCGGAGGCGCGCACAAAGTTTCCCCCGGGTTTCCCGAGGCGAACGGCTGCTCGACACGTTGATGCTAAGTATTTGATTTTGCTGGCGCGCTCGGAGAGATTCGAACTCCCGACCCTCGGAATCGAAATCCGATGCTCTATCCAGCTGAGCTACGAGCGCTTCGGCCCGACCGTCGGGCCACTACCGAGATACGCCTGTTCGGTGCCTTCAGGACCAGCACCAAGCGTGATGTTCGGATGCGTTCGACTTAGCAGAGAGGTTTGACAATAAAAAGCCCCGCCCGCCCTGAGCAGACGGACGCGCTCACCAGGTCGTGTTGAAGAGGCCGAAATGCGGCTGCTGCGCCATCAGCATCATCGGCCTGCCCTGCGGTTGCACCGGCCGCGCCCTGGCGACCCTGCGCTTGGACGCCTTGGCCTCGGTCTTCTTGACCGATCCTGCCTCAGCCTTCGACCCAGGCGGGATGAATTGGGCAAATGTCTCGCGGACCCGCGCCTTGGCCGACATTTCGTTCAGGACGGGTGACGCGGTTGCCTGCGGCGCGGCAACAGCGACCGTCTGCACGACGGGCGCGGCGATCGTCGGCTTGCTGGTATCGAGCACGACGCGTTCCGGCAGTTGGCGATCCGACCGGATGCGGATCGGCGGCGGATCGTTGCTTGCGCTCGCGATGCCCTGCGTCGCGGGGGGCGCCGGCCATACGAAATCCGCCGCGAGCAACAGAGCGAGCAGCGCTCCACCGACGAACATGAAATACCGAAAGATGGGCATTGGACATCGCTCCGTGCGCGCTTCCAGGCGCGGGCACTCCGCGTTAACCGGCGATCCTTTAATTCGTTCATAAGTGGGGCTGTTCGGTTCAACCGGCAACACCACGTTTTTTGGGCGACGCGGCATTAACGGTAACTTTTCCGCTATCGGAACCTGCGGCCGCTTACGCGCGCCGCGCTGCGATCACCGAGCACTTGGCCTGATCGGCATTGACGTTGATGACGCCGACGGAAATGCGCGCAAACGTCTTGCGGCTCTTCATGCTCACGATTTCGGGAAGCACGCGGCTGCGATCGGTCAGATGGCTGCCGTCGCGCCGGGTGAAGGCACAGACGATCTCGAGATCCTTTACGGCATAATCATTGTCGTTTCGCAGGGTGAACGTCACGAGCGCCTTCGAGCCAAGCCCGCCGCGTCGCCAGGTCTGGGAGGAGATCCGCAGGTGATCGAGCTCGGCTGCCGCGGCCTGGCTTGCCGCAGGGGTTGTGGCCGGCGCGGGATCGACGGTCGCCAACTCGGATTTCCGCGGCTCGCCTTCAGCACTGTTGCCCTTGGAAGGCGTCAGCATCCAGACACCACATCCGACAATCAGCGCGGCCAGCAACCACAGGAGGCTTCGGCCACATGAGACGCCTATGATCGTCGCTCTCCGTGCCAGACGGTCGCCGATCCCGGCGAAGTGTCCCAACCCGATCCGGTCAAACCCTGCGTTCATGGGTGCACCACCGACAGCGGCCGAAGCACGTTCTGTGCATCACGCTTCCTGCAAGGCCGATACGGCCTTTCGATAAGGGATTCGACCGCTAGTTACTTAATCCAATAGGGGAACTATGGTTCCCGCGCTCATGCGAATTCGGCAACGACGGTGGCGACTGCCGGCCGGGGTCGCTAACATGCACTGCAACATCGCAGGCCCCTGTCGGGAGGAAATGAAATGCCAGTCGTCACTTGGGATCACGTCCATCTGCGCAGCCCCGATCCGGAGGCCACGGCGGCCTGGCTGCGGGATATCCTCGGTGGCGAGATCGTGCGCGCGCCGGGGCGGATCGACGTGAACCTTGGTGGCGCCAGGATCTTCATTGCGCCGCTGGAGGGCGACAATGCCGTCAGCCCGCCCCCGCCGCATCCCCATCAGGGCCTCGACCATTTCGGGCTCACGGTGAAGGACATCGACGCCGTCGCCGCGGAGATCAAGGCCAAAGGCGTCGAGTTCACGCGCGAGCCGACGACGATCCGGCCCGGCGTCCGCATCTGCTTCATCCGCGGCCCGGAAGGCATCTCCATCGAGCTGCTCGAGCGCGACAAGAAGTACACCTGATGCCGCGTGGGCGGCGCTCTATGCCGCCCAAGCCCAGGTTGCGTCGGCTAGGTCATGCTGCCCGGCATGAAGCAGCGGATGGTGACGCCCGTGTAGCCGTAGATCGGCCATACCATGGTACGTCCGACCCGATTGGGCTCGGAGATCACGGCTTCCTCGGGCACATCGACCCAGACGAGCTCTTGCGCCTGACCATTCACCACATAGTCATAGCGCGGGACGCGGACACGATAGTGCCCGTCCTTGCTCTCCCAGTCGGAGTCCGAGATCGCCGAACCGTCGGCATCGGAGCAGCATGGCCCCTTGCCGCTGCGCAATCCGTCGAACCAGGCCTTCAATTCGGCATTGGTGTTGACGAATTGGCCGCGGTCGCGCGCGTGCCCCAAGGGGGCAGCGAGCGCAACCAGCAGGAACGCGCAGCCGAGCCTGCGCACGCTTCGCCAGCGTGTCGCTTTGCCAACCTGCTCTGCTTCGCAATTCGTGGGACGCGTACCGTACAGGCGCGGCTCATCGCCGCCGGAATAGATCCAGTGGGTCACGTTCGTCTTGCTCCAGCACCCCGCGGCCAGTGCAATGATGGTTATGCATTTCGCGGGCCAACTCCGATTCGCAACGACTGGTCCCGCGGCACTATGAGGCCGTCATATCCACGTCACAGACAAGCCGGGATAACTACGGTTCGCGGCATTGATCAGCGCTGTCGGTCGCCAATCTGACGCGTTGCGCAGGCCAACGCGCTTTGGCATAAAAGCTGGACCGGTCCGCCTTGGGCGAAGGTGGCCGACCTGCGGGCGTTATGAAAAACGGTCTTTATTCGATTCATGTGGCGCTGCTCGATGGTCGAGTCGGCAAGGGCAGCGGCGTGATCCTGTTTCGCGACGGCCAGATTCTTGGCGGCGATGCCTACCTCTATTACACCGGCAGCTACACGGTGAAGGACAACACCTTCAAGGGCGAGGTGCTGGTGCAACGGCACACCTCCCCGCGCGGCGACGACAATCCCCTGTTCGGCGGCCCGGCCCCGGTCGGCATCGGCGTCAGCGGCACCTTCACCGATACGCGCGCGGAGATGACCGGGACGGCGCTCGTCGGCAAGGCCAGCCAGATCTTTGGCGCCACGCTTCGCAAGCTTTCGGACGTAGACTAGCTATTCCGCAGCCTGCTCGAGCGGCGCCGTGCGCGGCAGGATCATCTGGATGCGCGTCCCGCCGCCCGGCTCGGAATCGAGATCGAGCCGTCCACCCAGCCGGTTGGTGACGATGCTGTAGACGATGTGCAGGCCGAGGCCCGTGCCGCCCTGGTCGCGCCGCGTCGTAAAAAACGGATCGAAGGCGCGGCGGCGCACATCGAGGCTCATGCCGCAGCCATTGTCGCAGAAGATGATCTCGACATTGTCCTTGCCGGACTCGCGCACCTGGATGTCGATGATCCCCGGACGTCCATCCGGGAAGGCGTGCGCCACCGCATTGAGGAACAGGTTGGTCAGCACCTGGCCGTACGGGCCGGGATAGCTGTTCATGGTCAGATCGGGCTGACAGTCGACGTTGAGCGTCAGGTTGTGTTTGCGCAGGCCCGGCCGCAGGCTCATCACCACCTGCTCGGTGAGGTCGGCAAGGTCGAAGGTGCGCTGGTCCGAATAGTTGCGGTCGGCAGCGACCTGCTTGAACGACTGGATCAGCTCGGCGGCGCGGTTGAGATTGGCCACGAGCTGCGAGGACGCATCGCGGCTGGTGTTGAGATAATCGTTCAGCGTCGAGCGGCGCAGCTCGCCCCGCTCGACATCGGCGCTGAACATCGCGGTCTTGCGCTCGAGCGCGGAGGCGACCGTCAGGCTGATGCCGACGGGATTGTTGACCTCATGCGCGACGCCGGCGACCAGCCGCCCGAGCGCCGCGAGCTTCTCCGCCTCGATCAGCGAGGCCTGGGTCTCGCGCAGATTGCGCAGCGCGGTCTCGGCGGCTTCCTTCGCCTTGCGCATCTCCAGCTCGCCGCGTTTGCGCTCGCCGATGTCGAGCGCCACGGTGACGATCCGCTCGATCTCGCCCTCGGTATCGAGCAGCGGCAGCTTGTTGACGAGCCATTGCCGCATGCTGCCGGAGGCGTCCTTGTACTCCTCCTCGTAGAAGCCGAGCCCCTTGCGGAGCTTGAGCACCCGCTTGTCGTTCTCGTCGGTCTTGGCGGCGCCGTAGCGCGACATCAGGTCGGCCGTGGTGCGGCCAAGCGCATCGCCGGGCTCGATGCCGAAGATGCCGGCCATGTAGCGGTTCATCAGCACATAGCGCAGGTCGCGGTCCTTGACGTTGATCACGGCGGGTACGGTGTCGATAACCTGCTGCAGCAGGCGCCGGCCCTCGGCGATCGCATCTTCAGCGCGCTTCTGGTCGGTGATATCGCGCAGCGTGCCCTCGTAACGGACGATCCTGCCCTGCTCGTCCCGCACGCCTGTCGCACTGTCCGAGAGCCACAAAATGTTGCCGCTGCGCTGGCGCACCTGGTACTCGAACTCGCGCACCATGCCGTCGCGCTCCATCAGCCGCTGATATTCGGCGCGCGCCTCTGGATGGACGTAGATGGTGTGGGCGATATCGTTGATGCTGTCGATGAGGTGTTGCGGACTGTCGTAGCCCATCATCCGCGCCAGCGCCGGATTGGCGTTGAGGAGGTCGCCGGCCGGCGTCGTGACATAGATGCCGTCGACCGAGCCTTCGAACAGCTTGCGATAGCTCTCTTCCGCAAGCCGTTGCTCGGTCAGCGCGCGCACCGCGGCCTCGCGGGCCGTGTCGGCCTCCTCCAGCGCACGGCGGAACACCTCGGCGGCGCGGGCGATGTCGCCGATTTCGTTGTCAAGGTCGGCCGACGGGATCGACGCGTTCTTCTCGCCGGCAGCGAGCGCGCGGATCGACCTTGCGATCTTTGCGAGCGGCCGGACGGTCCGCCGCACGACGAAGGCGGCCGCGACGATGCCGATCAGCACGCCGATCGTGCCGAACACGATGCTCTGCCATCTCGCCTCGGTCAGCGTACGGGCGAAGTCGCGCGACAGCACGTGGCCGCGCCGCGCGCTGACCTCGCGCAACAATTCGGTGACGCGGCCGATCAGACGGCCCTCGGTACCCAGCACCTCGCGGTCGATATCGGCGATCTGCCGTTCCCGGACGGCCACGGCGATGATGGCCTCGGCATAGCCGTCCACCGCTGCCTTCAGCTTGGCGTCAGCGATATCCATCGTCCGCATGCTCTGCGCGGCCTGCTCGGCCGCCGACGGATTGCGCGCCAGCAACCCCAGCGCGATCCGGCTCTGCGCTTCCGACAGGTGGGCCGCCAGCTCGCGGTCCGCGGTTCCGGCGACGGCCGCGTCGAACTGGTCGCGCAAGGGCGGCAAGCCGGCCAGCAGCTGGGCGCGCCGGTCGATCAAGGTGGAGATGCGATCCAGCCCGCTGCGGTAGGTCGCGAGCCGCTCGGTGACCCCGTCGATCATGTCCTGCTGCTCGGGCGCGAGCTCGATGCGGGTCTTCTTCAAGATGTCGCTGAGCGTTGCGGCCGCCTCGCCGACCTGCTTGAACTGGATGCCGGCGCCGGGATCGGTGACGAAGTCACGTGCGGCCAGCCGCAGCTCGTTCATGCGCCGGTCAATGTCCTCGGCGAGATCGCCGACACTCTGGAGCCGCTGCAGCTCCGCGAAGGTGGAATCGATGTGCCGGATCGCGATCACGCTCGCCGTCGAGGTGACGATGATCACCGCCAGCACCAGCAGGAAGCTGCCGAACGTCAGCTGGCCGATGGAGAGCGAGAATATTCGCTTTTTCTCGGGGTTCGGCGACAATTCGGCGGACATTGGTGTGGTGACCGGGCTCCTGGCAGCCCAATATACGACGTCTTGCGGCCTTGGGGGAACATGCCTTCGGCCGCGGAATATCCTTAAAATTGCAAGCCGCGACCGCCCTCCCTCCTCGGTTAACCTTTCCGGTCAGGACGTTTTGACGCTGACCGGGCCCCTCGCCGGGATGGTCATGGCGGCAACGCCGACGACGACGCAGGCAAGCCCGATCCAGGCGGTCTGGCTCAGGCTTTCGCCGAGGAAGGCGACGCTGATGGCGACCCCGATGGGCACGCGGAGATAGGCCTGCGCGGTGGTGCCGACCGAGCCGAGGGTCTGGATCAGGCGGAAGTAGATCGCGAACGCCGCGGCGGTCGAAAACACGGCGAGCGCGAGCAGCGCCAGCACGGAAGCCAGCGAGGGCGATAACGTCCAGGGCTGCTCGACCACGAGCGAGGCCGGGATCAGCGCCGCCGCCCCCGCCAGCAGCGAGCCGGCGGCGGGCGCCATCGGATCGAGGCCCTTGAAGCCGCGGCTGAAGATCGCGGCGCAGGCGTAGCAGATGGTGGCGGCGACGATCGCCGCCTCCGCGACGAGGCCGCGGCCGACGTCATGAAATGCATCGACGCCGACGATCAGGCAGATGCCGGCCATCCCGGCGACCACCCCGACCAGCTTGCGCGGCGTCGTCGCCTCGTGCCGGGTCACAGTGACCGTGAACAGGAAGGTGAAGATCGGCGCGGCCGAATTGAGGATGGTGGCGAGCGCGGCATCGACATGACGCTCGCTCCAGGCAATCAGCGTCCAGGGGATGACGCTGTTGAGCACGGCCTGGAAGGCGAAGCGCTGCCACGTCGCGGCGTCCGTCGGCATGCTGATGCCGCGCGCTCGCATCACCGCGAGCAGCAAGAGGCCCGCGATCGCGGTACGCGCCGCGATCAGCGTGATCGGCGGGATGGTGGCAACGCCGAGCTTGATGAAGGTGTAGGAGCCGCCCCAGAACGTGGCGAGCGCAAGCAGCAGCGCCAGCTCGACGGTGATGTTGGTGTCCTGCCGGCTGTCCATGTCACGCGGTCCGTCCTGCCTCGAGGCAGCGGAACTTACCGCGTCAGGATCACCGATAATTCGCTACGCATCGAAGTGTGTCAGCCGACCGCGCCGACCTCGAACACCTCGCCGTCATAGCCGGCCTCGCGGGGAATGCGGAGCTGGCGGCCGCTTTCGGTCTTCGTCATCACCGGCATGACCGTGACGATGGACATGCCGCGGGCATGGTCGATCGCCGCGCTCACGCTGCCCTGCTTCGCCAGCCGGATCAGGTTGCGCGTGGTCGGGAACGGCAGCTTGAAGCGCCCGCTCTCGCCGCCCTCCACTGCCTCGCGCGGCGACACCCAGATCGAATCCGTCGACTCTCTGCCGTCATGTGCACCGAGCTGGTCGGGCGGCGCGGCCGCAAGGAAGAACCAGGTGTCGAAACGCTTGGGCATGCCCTCCGGTGTGATCCAGTGCGCGTAAGGCACCAAAGTATCCAGCGCGAGCTGGAGGCCGTTGTCGGCGAGAATGCTGAGAAAGCTGATCTTGTGCTCGTTGAGCGCGACCCGATGCTTGTCCGCGATCTCGCCGGCACGTTTGGCATCGACCGGCGCGGATGAGCCTCTCAACCGCGCCAGCAGGATGCCGCTCTCCTCGAAAGTCTCGCGGATCGCGGCGATGCGGAAGCCCCGATCGGCCTCGCTTAGTCCCTCGCCGCCTGAATACAGGTCGGACCGGGCGACGATCTCGTTGTCGCCGGCATCGACGCTGCCGCCGGGAAACACCAGCGCGCCCGAATTGAACTCGATCTGATGATGGCGGACCATCATGAAGACTTCGATCTCGTCGCGGCTGTCGCCGTCTACACTCGCGCAGTCGCGCAGCAGGAGGATCGTCGAAGCGGGACGTGATGCTGATGTCTCGGCCATGCGATTAACCTGCGGCGCTCGATTGCGGCTGGAGATTGGCGCGCTTGTCGACGCGGGCGACGCGCGACAGGAGATAATCGACCTCGGCCTTCGCCGCCGCGGTGATGGTCGCGCCGGGCTTGCGCTGCGCGCTGGAGGCGATGATGCCGCGCTTCTGGAGAACGTATTTGCGTACGGCGAGCCCTGCCCCGGGCTGCTGCTCGTAGCGGATCAGCGGCAGGTGAGCGTCGAACAGGTCATGCGCGGCATCGCGCTTGCCCTCCTTCGACAGCCGCACGACGTCGATCAGCAATTCGGGGAAGGCGTAGCCGGTCATCGCGCCGTCGGCGCCGCGCTCCATCTCGAAATCGAGGAACAGGCCGCCATTGCCGCACAGGATCGAGAGCGGCCGCAGCGAACCGTCCTTCTGGAAGTTGCGCAGCGTCGAGATCTTCTCCAGCCCCGGCCAGTCCTCGTGCTTGAGCATCACGCAGTTCGGATTGTCGGTGACGATCTTGCGGATCACCGCGGGGGTGAACACCACCGACAGGGTCAGCGGATAGTCCTGGAGCACCCAGGGCACGTCGGGGCCGATCGCTTCAGCGGCCTGCTTGAAATAGCCGGTGATCTGGTCGTCGGTGCGCAGCGACGGCGGCGGCGCGATCATCACGCCGGCGGCGCCTGCATCCATCGAGGCCTTCGCCAGCGAGCGCATGGTGGCAAAGCCGGGCGCCGAGACGCCGACGATCACCTGCATCTTCTTGGCGCGCTTGACGAAGCGCACCGCCACCTGCTCGGCCTCGGCGGCATCGAGCTTCGGCGCCTCGCCGAGGATGCCGAGCACCGTGACGCCGTCGCAGCCGACCTCCTCGTAGAAATCGGCCAGGCGGTCGATCGAGCGCTCATCGATCCGGCCGTCATCGTGGAACGGCGTCGGCGCGATTGCGAAGGTGCCCTTGGCATCGGCGGTGAGTTTCATAAGTGCCTCGTCTCTCTCTAATTGTCGTTCCGGGGCGCGACGCAGTCGCGAGCCCGGAATCCATAACCACGCTGCGTGTGCGGGTTGCCGCATTCGCAGAAAACTAAGAATAGGCGCGCCGGCCTATTTGGGTTGCGCGAATGGCCCAAGGGCCAAACGCGCCGGGAGTATGGATCCCGGGCTCACGCTTCGCGTGCCCCGGGATGACGGCAACTCCTAAAACCGCCGCGCGCCCATCTTGATCTGCTCCTCGGAGAAGAAGATCTCCTTGGCGTGATCGACGATGTCCTGGGCGTTCCAGCCGGTGTGCGGCGGTTTCCAGCCTTCCATCTCCATCATCCGCATTTCGCGCACGCCGCGGGGCCCGGACACGCCCAGCACCTTGCCGGTCTGGTCGCCCGACAAATCGCTGACCATGTATAGCACGGCCGGCGCGATGCCGTCCGGCCCCAGCGCCGCACCGGGGTTCTCCTTATAGCGGGGCAGGTCTGCGGTCATGCGGGTCAGCGCGCCCGGGGCCAGCGTCCAGATCCGGATGTTGTATTTGCGGCCCTCGATCGCCAGCACGTTGGACAGGCCCCAGATGCCGCCCTTGGCCGCGCCGTAATTGGTCTGGCCGAAATTACCGATCAGGCCCGAGGTCGAGGAGGTGTTGACGATGACGCCGCCGCCGTTTTCCCGCATCCAGCGAAACACCGGCATGGTGCAACAAAAGGTGCCCTTGAGATGCACCTTGATGACCTTGTCCCAGTCGGCCTCGGAGGCTTTTGCGAAGGTCTGGTCGCGCAGGATGCCGGCATTGTTGACGAGGATGTCGGCGCGGCCGAAATGCTTGATGGCGTCGTCGAACACCGACTGGCCACCCTCCATGGTGGAGATGTCGGCCCCGTTGGCGACCGCCTTGCCGCCTCCGGCCTTGATTGCGTCCACCACCATCTGCGCCATCGACTTGTCGGCGCCGGAACCGTCGCGGGGCCCGCCGAGGTCGTTGACGAGGACGGATGCCCCTTCCCGCGCGAACAGCTTTGCGTAGGCCTCACCGAGCCCCCCGCCCGCGCCGGTGATCAGCGCGACCTTGCCGTCGAGTAGTCCCATGGTGGCTTCTCCCTGTTTCTTGTTTCTTCGCCTCTCCCCGCAGGCGGGGCGAGGGAGTACGCCGCCGGTGCCTTCCTAACCCAGCACCGTCTTGCCGTTCTTGATCACGGTGACGCCGCGCGACTTCACCTTGGCTTCGAACGAGATCACGTTGCCGTCCTTCCAGAGGTCCATGGTCACGATCTCGCCGGGATAGACCGGGGAGGAGAACCGCGCGATGTGCTGGCGGAAGGCGGCTGGGTCGTAGTCGGCATAGGTCTGCAGCACGCCGCGGCAGGTGATACCGTAGGTGCACATGCCGTGCAGGATCGGGCGCGGGAAGCCGGCCTTCCTGGCGAACTCGGGATCGGAGTGCAGCGGGTTGCGGTCGCCGCAGAGGCGATAGACCAGCGCCTGGTCGGGACGCGTGGTGATGTCGATGCTCTTGTCGGGCGCGCGCGACGGGATCTGGTGGGCATCGGGCTGGATCAGGTTCGGCCCGCCGAAGCCGCCATCGCCGCGGGCGAAGCGTGAGGCGACCAGAGTCGCGAGCTTCTCGCCCTTCTCGTTCTTCAGCACGGTCTGGTGGCTGATCACCACGCCCTTGTCCTTGCCCTTGTCGTAGACCTCGAGCACGGAGGAGTCGGCGGTGATGTGGGCGGCCGTCGGCAGCGGCTGGTGGAAGGTGATGTCGCGCTCGCCGTCGACCACCATCACGCGGTTGAGGTTCATCTCGCCGGGACCCGAGCCCCAGGCGGCGACGGAGGCGAAGGTCGGCACCACCTTGAGCGGCCGGGGCGTCAGCGTACCCTCGTTGACGAAGGCGAGCTCGCTCTCGTCCATCGGATCGGCGCCGAGCCCGATGCCGTAGGCATAGAGCATCACTTCACGGTCGGTGTAGGCGTATTTCTGGCCGAGGTTCTTGAGAGATTTAAGTTCTTCGTATCTGGCCGACATGTTGTTGGTTTCCTCCCCGGGTCTCTCTCCGCGAGCAGCGGCGCCCGTTAATGTGCCCTCTCCCCTTGTGGGAGAGGGCCACGAGAGCCGTGCAGCAATCTCATTTGGGTGAGGGGTTGGCTCCGCATCGAGAGTCCATCCGCGGAAAGAGACCCCTCATCCGGCGCTTCGCGCCACCTTCTCCCACAAGGGGGGAAGGAAGATTCGTAGGATGGGTAGAGCGCAGCGAAACCCATCATTGCCCGCGTCGGTGGGTTTCGCTTCGCTCTACCCACCCTACGCAGCACGCCGCGTTAGACCGGCGTGAAGAACGGCAGCGGCGCGCCGTCCGTCGGCTTGAACACCACCTTCACCTTCTGGCCGATCTTCAGCGTCGTGAGATCGCAATCGACGAAGTTTGTCTGGAGTGACGGACCCTCCTTCAGCGTAACGTAGCCGATCGCGTAAGGGCCGGTCGGCGACTTCCGCATCAGGCTGTAGGTGTAGATCGTGCCCTCGCCCGAACTTTGCTCCCACACCGTCTTGTCCGAATAGCAGAACGGGCAGATCGAACGCGGGAAGTAATGCGCTTCGCCGCAGGCGGTGCAGCGCTTGATCATGAACTTGCCCTGCTTCGCTGCTTCCCAGAACGGCGCCGTCTCGGCGTTGGTCACAGGTGCCGAATATTTCTTTGCTTCGCTCATCACACGCGCTCCAGAATGGCCGTCGAGGCTGCGTGGCGGACGCCGAGCAGGCCGCCGGTGCCGTGGGCGATGGCGAGATCGCAGTTCGGAACCTGCACCTTCGGATGCGCCTCGCCGCGCAACTGCCTGACGGCCTCGATGATCTTGGTCATGCCGCCGCGGTTGACGGGATGGTTGCTGCAGAGGCCACCGCCATCGGTGTTGAACGGCAGCTTGCCGACGCCAGAGATCAGATTGCCGTCGGCGACGAACTTGCCGCCCTCGCCTTTCTTGCAGAAGCCGAGGTCCTCGAGCTGCATCAGGACGGTGATGGTGAAGCTGTCATAGATCGAGGCATATTTGATATCCTTCGGCGTGATGCCGGCTTCGTCAAATGCGCGCGGGCCGGACCAGACGCCGGCGGAATAAGTGAGGTCGAGGTCTTTGCCGCCGCGCGGGCCCTTCATCGCTTCGCCATGGCCGATCAGGCGCACTTGCGGTTTCTTCAGGCTCTTGGCGATCTCGGGCGTCGTCACGATCAGCGCACCGCCACCGTCGGAGACGACGCAGCAATCCATGCGATGCAAGGGATCGGAGATCATCGGCGAGTTCAGCACGTCCTCGACGGTGACGACGTCCTTGAGCATCGCATGCGGATTGTATTGCGCATGATGCGAGGCCGCGACCTTGATCCAGGCGAGCTGCACGCTCGTGGTACCGTAGTCGTGCATGTGGCGCATGGCACACATGCCGTAGGCATTGTGCGTGGTCGCACCGTAAGCCAACTCGAAATCGGCCTCGGCACCAGCCGCACGCGGCGGCATCACGCCGGTGCGCGGCTTGCCTGCGAGCGTGATCAGCGCGATCGAGCACTTGCCCGCGGCAATTGCTTCCGCGGCATGGCCGAGATGGATGATGTAGGAACAGCCGCCGGTCTCGGTGGAATCGACGTGGCGCAGCTTTTGGGTGTTGAGGCCGAGATAATCGACCATCGGCCAGGCGCCGCCGGGGGCGTCGCCGGCGCAGAAATAGCCGTCGACATCGTCCTTGCTGAGCCCGGCATCCTCGATCGCCCCCTTGGCGACCTCGGCGTGGAGCTGCGCGGTGGATTTGTCCGGCGCATGCCGGGTCGGGTGTTCAAAAATCCCGGCAATGTAGGCCTTGCCCTTGATGGTCAAAACTTCAGGTCTCCGCTGGCGTTTCTTCTTGCTCCGTTTTTCTGAACCGCGGATGCCCCGTTGGCAAGCGCGGAAATATTCCGTCGGGCGAGAGGGCAGCGGGTCGACGCAAGTGCTACGCTTGCCCCATCATCCTGAGGCGCGAGCCATGCGGCGCAGCGCGCCGCATGGAGAGCCTCGAAGGATGAGCGGCCGAGCTGCTTCAGCGCTTTCCTCGCGGCAAGACCCGGGCCGTCGCCCTTCGAGGCTCGCTGCACGGTGCTACGCACCGCACCGCTCGCACCTCCAGCGACAATGGCTTCGCCATTGCGCGGGGGTGACGGTCATGCATTGCCCGTCTGCCTCGACGTCGTCACTGCGAGCGCAGCGAAGCAATCCAGGAGTCTTTCCCCGGACGCATTTCCGGATTGCTTCGCTGCGCTCGCAATGACGGGCAGAGTCGTAAAGGTGTTTTGCCCGACGGCACAAGTGATTTTCTTTTTTTCGAAAACAATCCCATGCAAAGTAGACCGGCGGTTGATTTCGAACAGAAATCGTAAGGTGGGCAAAGCGAAGCGTGCCCACCTCTCCTAGTGCAATCCGGGTAAGATGGTGGGCACGGCGCTTTGCGCCTTTGCCAACCCTACTGACTAGAGACCGCCCCTACTCCGCCGCGATCTGCCTTGGCGCGGATGGCGGGCTTGCGAGGTCGGCGGCGAGCTGGGCGTAGCGGGCCTTGGCGTCCGCGACGGCCTTCTCCTTCACCGGGCCGTAGCCGCGGATGCGGTCGGGCAGCGACAGGAGCTCCACCGCGGTGTCGATCGTGACCGGCGACAGCAGGCCGAGCACGGTGGCGACGTCCTTCTCGTAGCCCGCGATCAGATCGCGCTCGAGCTTGCGGTCGGCGCTACGGCCGAAGATGTCGAAGGGCGTGCCGCGCAGGAACTTGAATTTTGCAAGCACGCGGAATGCCTTCAGCATCCACGGGCCGAAGGCGCGCTTCTTCGGGCGGCCCAGCGGGTCGACGCCGTTGCTGAGGATGGGCGGGGCGAGGTTGAAGCTGAACTTGTAGTCGCCTTCGAACTGGTCGCGAAGCTGCTGCTCGAACGCGCCGTCGGTGAAGAGGCGCGCGACCTCGTACTCGTCCTTGTAGGCGAGCAGTTTTGCGTAGTTGATCGCGACCGCGCGCGGCAGCGCGTCGTCATAGCCGCCCTTCACCGCGACGTCTCGGACCTGGTCGACGAGCTTGCGATAGCGCTTCGCCAGACGACCATTCTGATAGGCGGTCAGATGCTTGGTGCGATGCTCGATGACCTCGTCCAGCGTCATTGCGTCCAGGGTCTTGGGCGCAACGACCTCGTCAGTCCCCTTCAGCATGTCCGCAAGGCGCGCGGGATCGGCGACCGCGAGACGGCCGAGGCGGAAGGCCTCCTTGTTCATCTTGATCGAGACGCCGTTGACCTCGATCGCCTGCTCGATCGCTTCCGCCGACAGGGGCAAGAAGCCCTTCTGATAGGCGTAGCCCATCATCATCATGTTGGTGGCGATAGAGTCGCCGAGGAGCTGCTCGGCCGGCTTGGTGAAATCGAAGAACACCGAGTCCTTGTGCAGCGCGGTTTCCAATAGCCCATTCAGCTTGCGGGTCTGGAAGTTGAAATCGCGGTTGAGGATGAAATCGGCGGTGGGAATGACGTGGCTGTTGATGATGCCGCGGGTGCGGCTGGTATCGCAGAGCGAGATCGTGTCCTTGGCGACCGCGACCACCTCATCTGCGGCGAGCACGAGATCGGCCGTGCCGGTGACGATGCGCGAGCAGGTCACCTCGGCCGGATGATCCGACAGGCGGACGTGGCTGAGCACCGCCCCGCCCTTTTGCGCCAGACCCGACATGTCGAGGATCATCGAGGCCTTGCCCTCGATATGCGCGGCCATGCCGAGCAGCGCGCCGATGGTGAGAACACCGGTGCCGCCGACGCCGCCGACCGCGATGTTGTAGGGCTTGTCCAGCGCCGGACGCGAGGCCGGCTCGGGCAGCTCGCCGATGTCAGCGAGCTCGCCAGGTGCACGGTGGCGCGGCGCGCCACCATCGATGGTGACGAAGGACGGGCAGAAACCCTTCAGGCAGGAATAGTCCTTGTTGCAGGAGGACTGGTTGATGGCGCGCTTGCGGCCGAACTCGGTCTCCAGCGGCTCGACCGAGATGCAGTTCGACTGCACCGAGCAGTCGCCGCAGCCCTCGCAGACGGCCGGATTGATCATGACCCGGCGCGGCGGATCCTCCATCAGGCCGCGCTTGCGGCGGCGGCGCTTCTCGGCCGCGCAGGTTTGCACGAACACGATCGCCGACGTGCCCTTGTACTCGCGGCACATCTTCATGACGTTCTGGAGCTCGTCGCGATGATATTTCTTCACACCCGGCGCGATGGTGTTGGCCGGATAGGCGTCCGGGTTTTCCGAGACCAGATAGATCTCGCTGATGCCCTCGGCGTGAAGCTGGGCCATGATTTTCTGCGGCGAGAGATCGCCGTCATGGCGCTGGCCGCCGGTCATGGCGACAGCGTCGTTGTAGAGGATCTTGTAGGTGATATTGGCCTTGGAGGCGATCGCCTGGCGGATGGCGAGAATTCCAGAGTGGAAGTAGGTGCCATCGCCGAGGTTCGCGAAAATGTGGTTCTCGTTGGTGAAGGGCGCGATGCCGACCCACGGCACGCCCTCGCCGCCCATATGCGTGAAGGTTTCGGTCGAACGGTCCATCCACAGCGCCATGAAGTGGCAGCCGATGCCGGCGAGCGCACGGCTGCCTTCAGGGACTTTGGTCGACGTGTTGTGAGGACAGCCGGAGCAGAAATACGGGACGCGGGAGACAGGCGCGGTCGCCTGCATTTGCGTGGCCTGGCGGCCGTTGAACCAGTCGGCCTTGGCGCGGAGCATCTCCGCGATCTCGGGGTTGAGGTTAAGTCGAAGCAGGCGTTCGGTGAGCGAGGTGGCAAGCGAGGCGACGCTGAGCTCGGCGGCGAAGGTCAGGAAGCGCTTGTCGTGGTCGTCCATCTTGCCGACGATGCGCGGGCGCACGTCGTCGCGCCAGTTGAACAGCTCCTGCTTGACCTGGTTCTCGACGATCTCGCGCCGCTCCTCGATGATGAAGATCTCTTCGAGGCCAACGGCGAACTGGCGCACGCCTTCCGGCTCCAACGGCCAGGGCATGCCGATCTTGTAGAGGCGAAGGCCGATCTTGGCGGCGACCTCCTCGGTGATGCCGAGTTCGCGCAGCGCCTGGCGGACGTCCTCATAGCTCTTGCCGGACGCCATGATGCCGAAGCGCGCGTTCGGCGAATCCATGGTGACGCGGTTGACCTTGTTGGCGCGCGCAAAGGCGATCGCGGCAAAGCCCTTGTAGTCCTGGAGGCGACGGTCCTGCTCGAAGCGGTCGTCCGGCCAGCGCAGGTTGAGGCCGCCGGGCGGCAGCTCGAAATCGGCGGGGATGATGAAGGGCTTCATCTCGTCGGTGAGGTCGATCTCGGCGGTGGTCTCCACCGTCTCGGTGATCACCTTCATGCCGACCCAGCAGCCCGAATAGCGCGACATCGCGATGCCGAGCAGGCCCATCTCGATCATCTCGTGGATGCTGGACGGATAGAGATACGGCATCAGGGCCGAGATGAAGGCGTGGTCGGACTGATGCGGAACGGTCGAGGACTTTGCGCCGTGATCGTCGCCGGCGAGGCACAGCACGCCGCCGTTCTTGGCGGACCCCGCGGCATTGCCGTGGCGGAAGACGTCGCCGCAGCGGTCGACGCCGGGGCCCTTGCCGTACCAGATGCCGACCACACCGTCATACTTGGCGCCGGGCGAGAGGTTGAGCTGCTGCGAGCCCCAGATCGCGGTGGCCGCGAGATCCTCGTTCACACCGGGCTGGAACTTGATGTTGTACTGCTCGAGATGTTTTCGTGCGGCGAAGAGCTGCTGGTCGTAGCCGCCGAGCGGCGAGCCGCGGTAGCCGGAGACGAAGCCCGCGGTGTTGAGACCATTGGCGCGGTCCCGCCGGATCTGGGCCATGGGCAGGCGGACCAGCGCCTGGATGCCCGTGGTGAAGACGTGTCCGGTTTCCTGGGTGTATTTTTGATCGAGACTGATCGGACCCTGGTTGATGCCCATGCTGTCCTCTTTGCCGCCCTGTTCAGGTCTTGCTCAATTAAGGTTGCTTAAGCCGTTGCCTGCCCGTTGTTTTTAGCTCGGGCGCGCCGACCACCTCTGCCACTCTATGTCGGATATTTAACGCTTCGCACCACAAATCTGGCTCGGAAGCGGCATCGGGTAAAAATCGCAATTTCGTGGCCGGAAAGGCGCCGGGCATTTTCAATTTGTGTCACCATGCCCCGCCATCGCGAAATGACGTGACGCCCCTATAATGCGGATAGTGGCGATTGGTCGCGGGAGAGGCCGAGGATGCGGACGATTCTGGCAGGCCTGATTTTGTGCAGTGCAGTTGCGAGTGCAGCCGCAGCCAGCGAGCCGTCGCCGGAGATGATCGCTCGCGGCGAGGCACTGGTGGTGGCCGGTGACTGTGCGGGTTGCCACACCGCCGATCCCGCGAAGCCTTTTGCCGGCGGAACGCGCATCGACACGCCCTTCGGCGCGATCTTCACCCCGAACCTAACGCCCGACCGCGACACCGGGATCGGCGCCTGGAGCGATGCCGATTTCACCCGCGCCCTGCGCTACGGCACCGCGCCGGACGGCTCGCTGTACTACCCGGCCTTTCCCTATCCCTATTTCACCCGGATGACGAAGGACGACACGCTGGCGATCCGCGCCTATCTCGGCACGCTCGCGCCCGTCGTGAGCCGCAACAAGCCGCCGGAGCTGCGATGGCCGTTCGGCCATCGCGGCCTGATGCGGGTCTGGAATTACATGTACTTCAAGCCCGGCCTGTTCGAGCCGGACCAGAGCAAGAGCGCCGAGTGGAATCGCGGCGGCTATCTCGTCACCGGGCTCGGCCATTGCGGCGCCTGCCACACGCCGAAAAACTATTTTGGCGCGGACAAGGACGCACAGGCGTTGTCCGGCAACGAGGTCGGCGGCTGGTTCGCTCCAAGGCTCGATGGCGCGGCGCGCAGCGGGCTGAAATCGTGGAGCACTGAGGACATCGCCGAGTACTTGCAGAGCGGGCGCAACGCCAGGAGCCATGCCGACGGGCCGATGGCGGAGGTCGTTGTCGGCTCGACGTCGAAGATGAGCGACGCCGACGTGCGGGCCATGGCGGTGTATCTGAAGAGCCTGCCGGCGGCGCGGCGTGAGCCGATCGTGACGCCGCCTGACGAGGCCGAGCTGAAGGCCGGCCAGGCCGTCTACGCGCGGCTCTGCATCGCCTGCCATGAAGCCGACGGCTCCGGCGCGCCGCGGATCTATCCGCCGTTGCCGGGCAATGCGCTGCTGCAATCGCTCAATCCATCCTCCACCTTGCGCATCATCCTCGACGGCGCGCACACCGTGACGACGCCGCGCGCCCCCAACTCGGGCGAAATGCCGGCCTATGCCAAGCAATTGTCCGACGAGCAGATCGCGGCGGTGACGAACTACATGCGCAATTCCTGGGGCAACGCCGCGCCGCTGGTGACGCCGGCGCAGGTGGCGAAGGCGCGGAAGCAAGGGCCGTAGTTATGACCCCCGCTCCTCATCACCCGTGAACACGAATTTCGGCATCTCCCATTTGTAGCGAACCGCGAGCAGGCGGAAGCTGATGCCGAGCACGAAGGTCAAAATGGTCCAGAGCTCGGCGTTGAGCTTGAGGCCAAACGCCGTGGCGTAGAACAGGCCGGTGACGACCGATACGCTGGCATAGAGCTCGGAGCGAAACAGCAGAGGCACGTCGTTGCAGAGGACGTCGCGCAGGACACCGCCGGCGCAGCCCGTCACCATGCCGCAGACGATGACGATCGGGAGCGAGGCATCCATCTGCCAGGCGACGTCACAGCCGGCCATGGTGAACACGACGAGGCCGATGGCATCGAGCACGATGAAGGCGACCTTCAGCCGGTGCACGAGGCGCGCAAACAGGATGGTGATGAAGGCGGCGCCGCCGGCCAGAGCGAGATAGATCGGGTTGGCGACCCAGGCCAGCGGGTAGTGGCCGAGAAAGAGATCGCGCAGCGTGCCGCCGCCGAGCGCGGTGATGCAGCCGAGGAAGCAGACCCCCAACCAGTCCATGCTGCGCCGTCCGGCCGCAAGCGCGGCCGTCATGCCCTGTGCGGCCACCGCGACCAGGGATAGGAAATGCAGCACGCTATCGCTCGGCGGCAGGCTCCACATTGCTTTGTTCCCTTGCTCGCGTGGAACTCACGTCCCGGGTTCCCACGAACAGGTTCCCGATTCCCGGGGCGCGGGCAACAACATGCGACGAAAGCATTAGGGAGCACGGAACAGAACCTCGCAGCCACGGGTTGTCTCGGCGCAATAATCGAGGAGACCAATCGATGGCTGACGACCGTTTTCCCAACGATCCGTACCGCCCGAACCTCGCCGACGATGAGTATCTTCGCGCGGCACGCCGGGATGCCGACCTGCAGGCCGATCCCGAGCTCGGGGAAGGCCCCGCCTCCAGCGGTAAAGTTGCGTTGTTCGCTGTTGCGATCGCGCTGGTGCTGGGCGCCGTATTCTACGGCCTGAACAACACGAGTACGACCAACCAGGCCAGCAACGCCCCGGCCTCGCAGACCGCACAGAAGCAGCCGACCAATCCGGCGTCGCCTCCGGGCATGCGTGACGCGACGCCGAAGAACAATACCGCGCCGGGTGTGACCACGGGTGCGGCGCCGAGCAAGCCAGCGGAGCCTGCCGCGCCGTCTGACGGCGGCAAGGCGCAGTAAAAGGCACGCAGTAACCAATCGCGTTGAAATGCGAAAGCGGCGGGATCAGGCGGGACCCGACATCCCGCCGCTTGTCGCTTGGGCCGGCTGAATCGTTCGCGTCAGCTGAACATCTTGTTGAGTTCGCCGCCGGGATAGCCGCTTCCGAGCTCTGCGAAGGTCCCCTTCTCCGCCATCTCCTTCGCCGCGCGCATGAAGCCGCCCCAGGCGGCGCGCGCCAGCGAGCCGCCGACGCTGATCCGCCGCACGCCAAGATCGGCGGCCTCCTGCAACGACAGGCCCGAGCCACCGATCAGCAGGTTGAACGGCCTTGGATGCACGGCCTTCACGACCGCGGCGATGTCCTCGCGCGT
The DNA here is from genome assembly GCF_001641695.1 of Bradyrhizobium neotropicale. GTDB lineage: Bacteria > Pseudomonadota > Alphaproteobacteria > Rhizobiales > Xanthobacteraceae > Bradyrhizobium > Bradyrhizobium neotropicale. The sequence goes on along the minus strand of NZ_LSEF01000071.1, from coordinate 7,450 downwards.
CTTCAGGCCCGGCGCATAGAGGCAATCGGCGCCGGCGTCCGCATAAGCGGTGAGCCGGTCGATAACGAGCTTGAGATCGGCAACGCCCCATAGGTAGGCCTCGCAGCGGCCGACCAGGAGCGTGCCGCTGTCGCCGATCGCCTTGCGCGCCGCCCTGATGCGCTCGACCGCGAGCGCACGCTCGTAGATCGGCTTGTCCTTGTCGCCGGTGGAATCCTCGATCGACAGGCCGGCGACGCCGGTCCGCACCCCGCGCTCGACATTTTCCGCGACCCTGTCGGGCTCGACGGCAAACCCGCCCTCGAAATCCGCGTTCACGGGGATGTCGACGGCCGAGCACAATGCTGCCAGATGCTGACAGACGTCGTCGACCGTGACGCGGTTATCGGCGTGGCCGATGGTCCAGGCAAAGCCCGCGCTCGACGAGGCGATCGCCTTGAAGCCGAGATGCTGTAGCGCCTTGGCACTGCCGACGTCGAACGGATTGGGCAGGATGAAGCAGCCGGCATCGTGCATCTTCCTGAACGTCGCGCGTTTGTCCGCGGTCGTGACATGCATGTTTCTCTCCCTTGTTGGCCGCGCAGACATAGGCACCCACCCGGGGCAGCGCCAGTGCGCGCCCGGGCACGTGCTAATGCGCGTCGTGTACGGCGCGGCTGTCCTTCGGCGCCTGTTCGCGATCGGTCATGCCGTAGTCGCGGATGACGCTGGCAATGCGCAAGCGGTAGTCGGCGAAGATCTTGCCACGACCCTTGGCTTGGCTGCGGCGGTGCTCCATCGTGTTGCGCCAGGCCTCGACCGCGGCCTCGTCGCGCCAGAACGAGACCGACAGGATCTTGCCCTTCTCGGTCAGGCTCTCGAAGCGTTCGACCGAGACGAAGCCGTCGATGGTTTGCAGGAGCGGCTTCAGATCGGCCGCGAGGTCGAAATAGTCCTTGCGGTGTTCCGGCTTCGGCCAGACCTCGAAGATCACGGCGATCATGGGCATCTCCCTGTTTGCGACGTGGCTACAATACCACCTTGCGCAGGAAGGTCCGCTCCTCGGCAAGAATAAACTTGTTCTCCTCGGCGAAATGGAAATTGGCCATGCCTTCCGCATCCTGGCGCAGCCGCGCGCGATAGGCTTCATAGGCGGCCAGACTCTCGAAGGTGATCAGCGCGAAGGCGATGTTGTTGGTGCCCTCATGCGGCATGAAATAGCCGATCAGGTCGCCGCCGCATTTCGGGATGATGGTGAGCCAGCGCTTCGAATAGTCCTCGAACTGCGCGCGCTTGAACGGATCGAGCTGGTAGCGGATGAAGACGGTGACGGACATGCGGGTTCTCCTCGTTTCGCCGTCATTGCGAGCGCAGCGAAGCAATCCAGAGTGCGGCCGCGGAGGCAGCCTGGATTGCTTCGTCGCTTCGCTCCTCGCAATGACGAATTGGTTACACCCTACGCGCTTGCCCGGCACCAATGCTTCGGCTACCATCGAAGCATGAAAGCAGGACCCGACATTGCCATGGTCGCCTCGCTGGTCGGCGACCCCGCCCGCGCCAACATGCTCACGGCGCTGATGAACGGCCGCGCGCTCACCGCGAGCGAGCTCGCGCAGGAGGCCGGCATCACGCCGCAGACCGCAAGCTCCCATCTCGCCAAGCTCGAGGCCGGCGGACTGATCGAGCCGGAGAAGCAGGGCCGGCACCGCTATTACCGCCTCACCGATCCCGACGTCGCCGGCGTGCTCGAAGGGCTCGCAGGCCTTGCCGCACGGGCCGGCCACATGCGCGTGCGCACGGGACCAAAGGATCCGGCGCTGCGGCGGGCGCGGATCTGCTACGACCATCTTGCCGGCGATCTCGGCGTGCAGATGCTGGACAGCCTGCGCGAGCGAAAACTGGTGAAGCAGAAGAAGCAGGAGATCGAGCTGACGGTGGAAGGCGAGCGCTTCCTCGCCAGGCATTTGCAGATCTCGCCCGACATGCTTACCCATCCGCGCCGCCCCGTCTGCAAGGCGTGCCTCGACTGGAGCGAGCGGCGCCATCATCTCGCCGGCACACTCGGCGCGGCGATGATGAGGCGCTTCACCGAACTGAAATGGGCCGCGCGCGATGCCACGCCCGGCAGCCGCGTCGTGAACTTCACCCGCACCGGCGAGAAGCAGTTCGCCGCGCTGTTCGGCAACGGGCGGGAGTAATCACGCAAATCGCGATAAATCGCACGTTTGCGTGTGATCGGACGATCTCGTCACGGCCGGACTTGACCCCGCCATCCACGCGTTTATTGCGGCTCGCACGTGGATGCCCGGGACATCTGCGCGAAGACGCGCTTCGCGCCTTTGCCCGGGCATGACGGAGACCGTGTCTCACAGCGTCAATTCCAATCAGAGCCTCTCCATGAACCGCATCCTGCCGGCCGCACTCTGTGCCGCTCTTCTCGCCTCCGCCCCTCTCGCATCCCACGCCGCCGATGCCACACCGCGCGAGCCCTACGGCATCGCGCTCGAGGGCTTCGCCTATCCCTACCCCGTCAACCTCTTGCCGCTCGTCAGTGACGGCGAGAACGTCCGCATGGCCTATATGGACGTGGTCCCGGCGCAGCCGAACGGCCGCACCGTCGTGCTGCTGCACGGGCGCAATTTTCCGTCGAGCTACTGGGCGCCGGTGATCAAGATGCTGAGCGAGGCCGGCTATCGCGTCGTGGTGCCGGACCAGGTCGGCTTCGGAAAATCCTCCAAGCCGCAAGGCGAGCTGCATTTCGACACGCTGGCGCGCAACACCATCGCGCTGCTCGATCATCTCAAGATCGACAAGGCAGACATCGTCGCCCACTCGCTCGGCGGCATGCTGGGGGTGCGCATCGCGCGCGCTTATCCGGATCGGGTCAACCATCTCGTGCTGACCGCGCCGATCGGGCTCGAGGATTACCGCCTCTACGTGCCGCCGGTGCCGACCGAGAAGATCATCGAGACCGAGGACAAGCTGACGCCGGAGGGCTACCGCAAGCAGCTCGAGACCAACTACGCAATCAAACTTCCGCCGGACCAGATCACGCCGTTCATCGACGCCCGCTTCAACATCAAGGGCAGCCCGGATTATCCGCGCTGGCTGCGCGCCTTCGTCAGCTCCGGCCAGATGATCTATCGCGAGCCGGTGGCGCACGAGATCCCGCTTGTTTCCGAGCCGACGCTCTTCATCATGGGCGCAGACGACCACAACGCACCAGGCCGGCCGAACGCGCCGGAGGCGCTGCGGCCGAAGATGGGGCACAACGCCGATCTCGCAAAAGCGTTCGCCGACAAGATGCCGAACGCACGAGCCGAGGTGATTCCGGACACCGGTCACCTCGTCTTCCTGGAAGCGCCCGACAAGTACCGGGAGCTGGTGCTCGGCTTCCTTGGCCGCTAGCGCCAATCGCTGTCGCCTGAAGCAACATCGCGACAAGCATTCATGTCGCATTCAGGTCATGATTGCGAAGTTGGATCGCGCCGTGTCGACACATCCCACCCGAATTTAATGTGTCGAATCGTGTCTTTTGATTCATTGTGCGCCGCAAGCGCCCTCCCCAAAGACGAGAAGGAGATCAAATGAAATATCTGTTTGCCGCCGTCATGCTCGCCAGCGCCGTCGTCGGTTTCAGCGAGGCGGCCAGCGCCGCTGGTGGCTGCGGCCCCGGCTGGTACCGTGGCCCGTATGGCGGCTGCCGCCCGATGCGCGGCGGTCCGGTCGTCGTTGCCCCTGGCCCTGTCGTGGTCGCCCCGGCGCCGGTCGTCGTGGTGCCGCGTGCACGCGTCTGCCCGTACGGCTTCCGCTGGTACTACGGCCGCTGCCGTCCGATTTGATCTGATCTTCTCGTGCTGCGAAATGGCCGCGCGGCATTGCTGGCGCGGCCATTTTCTTTTGCCGGGATGAACGAAAACGGGGACCGCAAGGCGGTCCCCGTTTGTCAGGGAAGGCCGAGTTGCCGGCCCCGACCTACCAATGCCGCCAGTGGCGGCGATGCCAGCGTCGGCGCCAGCCCCAGTGCCGATGACGCCAGCCCCAATGCCGGTGACGCCAGCCCCAGTGGCGATGATGCCAGCCGCCGTGCCAATGAACCTGCTCAGGCTTCAGACGAGCGGCTTCCTCGCTGGTGGTGACCGCGGGATGAGCCTCCGAAGTGCCTTGCGGCGTGCGGGCCAGCTCACCGATCGGTTGCGGCGACAGCGGCGCGGCCTGTGCAGTCGCCGTGAACGCGGCCGCTCCAGCCGCGACACCGAATGCAAGCTTCAAGAAGTTGCGGCGCTCCATGACATCTTTCCTCTTGGATCATCGTCCTCGTGATGCAGAATGAAGTGTCGGAGCAGCGACATGAACTGCGGCTGAAGCGCGCGTTCAGGTTCATTGAAAAGCTGACATGAAGTGACAGCGCTGATACATTTGCCCCGGATTTCGCTGCGCTCCATCCGAGCTACGATTGCCTCAGCACCGTCCTTCCGGGGCGACGAGGCTATGTCCCAAATTCCTGCGCCAGCACCAGCGTCTCTCTCGCGCGCGTCACCTCGGGCCAGTCGCGGTTGAAATCGGCCGTCAGCCGCTTCAACGCCTCGCCCTTCAGCATGGCCTCGAGCGCCGCCTCGTCATCGAACTGATACACCGCCTGATGCAGCGACGGATCGTCGAGGCTCCAGAACCGCCACGCTTTGCTCACGCCGAACGCCTTCACCGCATCCGGCAGATGTTCGGTCTCGTACCATTTGTCGAACGCGGCACGCCTGCCAGCATCGGTGACGGTGGCGCGGACGACGAAGAAGGCGGCGGGCATTGGGATCTCCCTGATGTTTTTGTGACCCGGCAACGCTGACAACGGGGAACTTAGCAGCGGACGCACATTGACGCGACCGCCCGCTGAAACGCGGCGCCAGCCGTCATACTTTGTTCAAAGACCGGGTCGAAGATTTCCGACACGACAAGGGCTGGGTCGTCCTGCATGGGTTCATCAAAACCAGAGGAAACAGCCATGGCAACCAAGGTAAAACCGGTTCCCGAGGGATACCACACCGTCACGCCCTATCTCGTCGTCGATGGTGCGGAGAAGATCATCCGCTTCATGAAGGACGCTTTTGGAGCCCAACCGGTCTTCGAGCCGATGATGCGGCCCGATGGCAAGGTTGGACATGCGGAGTTCAAGGTCGGAAATTCCATCATCATGATTTCCGACGCCTCGGAGCGCGCACAAGCAACATCCACGATGCTCTATCTCTACGTACCGAACGTCGATGCAGTCTATCAGAAGGCGCTCAAGGCCGGCGGCACATCGGTGATGGAGCCCGCCGATCAATTCTACGGCGACCGCAGCGGCGGCGTGACGGATCCGGCGGGCAACCGATGGCACATCGGCACCCATATCGAGGATGTATCGCCCGCCGAACTGAAGAAGCGTGCGGCGGAGGCCATGAAGCAGCAGCACAAGGCTGCGTAGACGAAGTCACGGCCTCGCAGGATAGGCTTCGCTATGCTCAGCCCATCCTGCGCGGGCTCTAGAGCGTGCGATTGCGCCGGCGCTGCAGCGGGAGGTTCAATCCAAATTCATCACGCCTCTAGTTCTGTGAACGCGTAAAGGGGACAAACCGCACGTAGGCGACGCTGCGCGTCGTTGTCTTGCCGGGCGCGACTTTTTCGACGACCGTGAGCTGCTGCGTGCCGTAACCGGCTCCCACCGGCATGATGAGGCGACCACCCACCTTGAGCTGCTCGATCAAAGGCGGTGGCGTATGCCCCAGCGCGGCCGTCACGATGATGGCATCAAACGGACTGCATTCGGGCCAGCCATCGTAGCCATCGCCAAGCCTGACGCTGACATTGTCATACGCGAGGTCTCTCAGAGTCTTCGTGGCGGTCTCGGCCAATTGCGGGATGATCTCGATGGTGCAGACCTTTCGCGCCAGGCGCGCAAGGATGGCGGCCTGGTAGCCCGAACCTGTGCCGATCTCGAGCACGACGTGATCGGGCGCGACTTCGGCCAAATGGGTCATCAAGGCCACGATGTAGGGCTGCGAGATGGTCTGGCCGAGGCCGATCGGTACCGGACTGTCGGCGTAGGCGATCGCGCAGGATCGCTCGGCGATGAACAGATGGCGCTTGGTTTGCGCCATGGCGTCAAGCACCTTCTCCGACAAGCCTTGCTGTCCCAAGCCACTTCCGGCGGACCGGGCGTAGGCCCTGATGGTTTCGACCATGGCGGCGCGTTCACGGACGCATTGGTCGTCCTGTGGCGCATCCTGCGCGGCCGCCTCCCACGCAGCGACAACCATGGCAAACACGTGCAGCAACGCCTTCATGATCGTGCGCTCTCTACGAGATACGCAATTCACGTCGTCCGCTGCATCCAGTCGCTACAGCTTGTAGCCGATCTTTCGCAGCAGGTCTTTCCGCCACGCGATGTCCGCGTCGGTCTCGATGCCCAGCGGCGAGCTGCCGTCCACCACGCCGAGCACGCCGCGGCCGAGGTCCGTTTGCGCGACGATCACCTGTGTCGGATTGGCCGTCGCACAATAGATGCGGCAGACCTCCGGCACCGCGCGCACCGCAGCCAGCACGTTGACGGGAAAGTATCCGTCACCCAGGAAGATCAGGAACGTGTGACCGGCGCCGATGGCCAACGCATTGTCGCGTGCCAGCGTAAGCGCGGCTTCGTCGTTCCCCGACCAGCGCACCAGCCGCTTGCCCGAGGCTTCACAGAAGGCCAGTCCGAAGCGGATGCCCGGCACCGCGCCGACCAGCGCCTCGTGGAGGTCTTCCACGGTCTTGATGAAATGCGACTGGCCGAAGATGAAGTTGGTGGCGTCCGGCTTGACGATGGGCACCACGGTGAGTTCCATGGCTGCGCTCCCTCAAGGGTCCAACGCCAGTCATGGTAGGCCTGCGGCAGGCGATTGCAAGCCGCTTCACACCAGCTTCATGGGCGTATCAGCGACCAGACGAAGATCGATCCTGCCGATCAGCTCCAGGCGGCGCATCTCCGCAGCGCTGATCGCAGCGTTGGTTTGCCGCAACGTGCTGACATTCGATCCGAACGAAACGATCCCGCCCAGCACCAGGGCGATCGAACCGAGCGCCGCCGTTTGACCGAAACCAAACAGGCCGAGGATCGTGATCAGCAGCAGTGCGGCTCCGCCGCCGATCGCGATCTTGGAAGCCAGGATGAACTTCCGGCAGCGTTCGGCGATCTCGACCAGCGCCTCGATCCGCGCTTCGATCTCTGAAATCTCGTCGGTGGGATCGTCTTCGGTCATTGGATTTTGGATCGAGCCCGTAGGGTGGGTTAGCGTAGCGTAACCCACCGAGGTCTTGACGCGTAGCCGGTTCCGCTGGTGGGTTACGGCTTCGCCTAACCCACCCTACGCTTTTGTCACAACGGCAAATTGTCGTGCTTCTTCGCCGGCATTTCCGTCTTCTTGTCCTTCAGCATCGCCAGCGCACGGGCGATGCG
>NZ_LSEF01000070.1 GCF_001641695.1 Bradyrhizobium neotropicale | reverse complement strand
CTAGTGGTTCATCACAGTGGTTTTGACTCTTTGGCGGCAACTGGATAGGCGCGACCGAGTTTGGCGCGGGCTTTGTCGGTTGTGAACATCCATTTGATGCGGTCTCGCGCCTTGTTTCGCTGCCGTTGCCATGCTGCGATTTCTTTTCGAAGCCTTTTGGGATCGTCGATGCGACGGCCGAGACACTGGCGCTGCAGCACGCTGATCTCGCACTCGACCATATTGAGCCAGCTGGCGTGTTTCGGGGTGTAGTGGAACTCGAGGCGGCGCAGGATGCGACGGGCCTCGGCAGGCGCAAATGCCTGATATAGCGCGCCGGCCGTATGAATCGACAGATTGTCCTGCACCACACGGATGCAGGCGGCATTGGGATAGTGGACGTCGACGAGTTCGCGCATGCAGTGCGCGTAGTCGACCGCGGCGCGGTGGTCTGTAACCTTGACATTGCGCCAGCCGCGATGCGGATCGAAGGTGACGAAGAGATTGACGGTACCGTTGCGGCGATATTCGTAATCGTAGCGCTCGCGCTGTCCCGGTTGGGCAGGGATCGGCTGGCGTACCTCGCCGATCAGCTGGACTGGGGTCTCGTCGAAGCAAACCAGGGGCCGCTCGGGATCCGGCGCCTCGGCGTAGAGATCGAGCACATCCTCCATCCGGGCGACGTATTCGCCGTCGACATGAGGAATGCACCACATATCCCGGCGCCACGGCTTGAGGTCGTTGTCGGCCAGCCGGCGGCGCACGGTCTCGCCCGACAGGCTGGCGTGATCGGTGAGCTTGACCATCGCGTCGGCCAGCAATGTCAGCGTCCAGCGTTTGCGGCCGGCGGGCGGCTTGGCGCATGCCGTCGCCACCAGCAGGGCCTCTTCCTTGCCTGTCAGCTTGCGTTCCGCGCCCGGACGCGGCTCCTCACTCAAGGCCCGCTCCAGATTGCCTTCTACGAAACGGCGTTTGGTCCGGCCGACGGTGGAAAGGCTGACCCGGACGGTTCGGGCAATCTCCGCGTCGCAGCTGCCTGAATCGGCCGCCAGCACAATCTGAGCCCGTTTGAGTTTGCGGGCGGAATGCGTGCCGCCGCCGAGCATTGCCGTCAGTTCGTCCCGCTCGGCTTGGCTCAATTCGACCCGATAACGTACATTCATGCTTCGCCTCCTTGTCGGAGGCCGGGACGAATCCAGCTATGAGTCAAAAATCAGGCGCGCACTTCACCGAGAAGCAGGGACACTATCTCGCTTTCATCCATACCTACTCGTACATGTTCGGACAGCCGCCCGCCGAGGCCGACATCCAGCGGCATTTCCGCGTCAGCCCGCCGTCAGTCCACCAGATGATCCTCACCCTCGAACGCAACGGGTTCATTCGTCGCCAGCCCGGCGTCGCTCGAAGCATCGAGATCCTCTTGCCACCCGAAAAGTTGCCTATCCTCGGATGGCTCGGTATCAAAACGTCAAAATCACTGTGATGAACCACTAGTGACGCGGTCAGGGCTGACCGTGCGACGGTCCACAGAAGCGTTCACGAAGGAAAGCTTTCGGTCTTGCCCGCTCTGCGCAAATCCGTCGTCGCGACTGCTCGTTGCGTTCGGTGGCACGACGCGGTCGCTTCCAACAGCGGCAGCGGTGGGCGGCCGCACGTCTCTCCCATTGGTCGAAGCGAACAAATGGCTGATGCGGGCTGCCTCGGTCTCTTGATCTCGGCGCTGCTGTTCCGGATCACCGCCGATCGTCGGCGACTGGCCTTGAGCGGCAAGGATCGGTCGACCGAGGTCCCCGGGGAGCGGCGGACCAAGCTGCGGGATAGGCTGGCGCGGAACGCCAGCATAGTCCTTCGGCAGCGTCGCAATACCGTCGGCAACATTGTGATGGTCGGTGCCGTAAAGCTCATCGACCGCCGGATTCCGGGAGTGACTGTTCTGCAGCGACCACAGCACCGCTCCGCCGATGACAAGCAGAGCAACCGCGCTCCCGCCGGCCAGGACCTTCCGCGACAACCGTGTCACGCGCGGATGCTCTGCTCTCAACCGGAAACTCCTGGACCGCTCGTCATCCGACGGAACTGCTTGCTCGCGATCGTTTTCATTCCGAATGTTCATGACGACGGCCTCCCGTCGGTCCTGACAATCCTGACCTTCTGTTGGTGCTCACCGCCGAGCCGGAGTTCGGCGGCCGCGAACAGCCGATCGACGATCAACACATTGCCGTAGGCGCGATAGTTGACGAGTTCGGTCTTGCCGTCCGGGCCGATGACAAAGAGCGGCGGCATCTCACCTTGCACGATGCCTTGCGGGAATTCGACATAGACCTTTCGACCATCGTCATATGCCGCGAGCGGCCGCCAGGGTGGACTGTCCCCTTCGATGGCGTAGCGGGAGACACGTTTCGCCGGATCGGGAAGAACGGGTCTCAGAGCGACTGAACGCGACCGTTCGCGCACTGATTGCGGATAATACCAAGCAACGGAGGGCATGTATGGCCGCTCGCGGGACCGGAGCTCGATCAGGTAGGTGCGCCGGTCGGTATTGACGACGAGATTGGTCTCGATCGATGCGCGGGTCGGCTTGACCAGAATGTGGACCCGTCGCGTGTCACCGCTCCCGCTCTCGGTGTCGCCCACGACCCAGCGTACGGTATCGCCGGCCGCGATCGGCCCTGATCCCGTCAACTGCTCTCCCTCTTCGAGAGCGACATCGGTGATCTGCCCCGGTGCGGCATAAATCTGATAGAGCGCTCCGGGACTGTAAGCGTAGATTTGCGCTGCGTTGAAATACCCCCGCTTGCGCGGTTCGACCCGGGCCGCGCTGTTTGCTGTCTCCACCCGGCTCACCGGTTGGGGCTCTTCCTTCCCTCCCGACTTGCCGCCGAGAGCCGGCTTCCAGGACGGTGGAACGTGAAGCGGTCGCGATCTGTCATCCGGAGGTGCCGGCAGCGGCGGGATTTCCGCGTCATAGCTGATCTCCGGCGGTTTATAGGTCGCGCATCCACCAAGCAACGACGGACAAAGCAGGAGAGCGTACAGACATGCTCGCTTCGCAGTCACGAACCTGGTCCGAGCCGAATTGAGCCTACCGCATAGGACAGGACGATTCGAATGAACGTGATATGGCGTCTTGGTCACTGACTTAACTCCTTTGACCAGTTGATAGCGTGGACGTAGACCCCAAGAGGATTCTTGCGCAGGCGCTCGGCATCCCGCGGTGTCTCGATTGCGATCGTGAGGATTGCAGTCCATCGCTCGATCGAACTGAGCGAGCCGTTGTCGTAGCTGCGTTGGGTCCACGCGACCCGAAAGCTTTCGGAAGACGCGCGAATGACGCTCGAGACGTCGACGGAGATTTGCGCCTTGCCTAACTTGGCAAAGGGGTCATTGTTGCGCGCATAGTCATTGAGGGCTGCCGCCCCACGATCGGTCGTAAAATCATAAGCCCGGAGCCAATTCTGGCGCAGAACGATGCCGTCGGCCGGCAGACCTCTGACGTCTTCGATAAAGCGCGCCAGATGGTAGGCGATCTGAGCGTCAGTAGGTTGATAGTCGATGTTGGCCGGCGCAACCCTTTGGGCTTGGCCGAGATGATCGACTTCGACCACCCAGGGCGTGATCGATCCCTGGCTCGAGTGCCAGACAAGTCCCCCCGCGAGGCCGGTCGATAGCACCAAGCAGCCGAACGCCATCAGGCGCCAGTTCTTGGCCTGCACGCGAGCAGATCCAATGCGCTCGTCCCAAACCTGCGCCGCCTTTTGATAAGGCGTAATCGGCTGGGGCATGCGCCCGTAATGTACTGATGGTCGTTTGAACATCGATAATGCCCCTGAGATCAACTGATCGGTTTGAAGTGGTGCCGCGTCCGGGTTTGCGTCGCTCCGGCACGGCGGTGGCGAAAGGGTATTGGCTGCGTGTCAGCGCTCTCCTTCGGACAAATCGACGGAGGAGCCGCTGCCACCCTGATCGCTTGAGCGGACCGCGTGGCTGGCTGCCGACGCGCCATGCCGAATAGTCTGGCCACGCTTCATGCGCCGCGCCCATTCGGGCTGTCCTTCGGACGAAGCGCTCGCGGTTTGCTCGCCGGCTTCCCGGCCTCCGCCGAGCGCAGCCGCTGCGCGGCGTAAAGGGCTCGTAGCAGCCGAGTGACCTGCCTCCGCGCCGCCAGCAAGGTCACCGCTTCGATAGGCGCCGGACGCTCCGCTCATAATGGCGCCGCCAGCGAGACCAGCACCGCCGGCGGCAAGAGCTGTGCCCGCCGCAACAATGCCGCCGGCAGCAAGGCCCGTTCCTATCGCGGCACCGGCGCCAAGTTGGGGGCCGCCCGACACCAAGCCGTTGGCGATTCCGGGACCAAAGATACCGAGACCCAGCAAGGAGAGCGCAGCAAGGACCAGCGTCATCGCGTCTTCAATGGTCGGCTGTCCGTCGCCGAAACCAGAGGTGAACTGCGAGAACAGGGTCGAGCCGATGCCGACGATAATTGCCAGGACCAGAACCTTGATCCCTGAAGATATGACGTTGCCCAGGACTCGCTCTGCCGCGAAGGCGGTCTTGCCAAATAAGCCAAAGGGAATGAGCACGAAGCCGGCCAGCGTCGTAAGCTTGAACTCAATCAGGGTGACGAAGAGCTGGATCGCCAAAATGAAGAAGGCGAGCAGCACCACGACCCACGCAAACAGAAGAACGATAATCTGGACGAAATTCTCAAAGAAACTGATGTAGCCCATCAGGTTCGAGATTGAATCAAGCAGCGGTCGGCCGGCGTCGAGCCCCACTTGAGCGATCTTTCCCGGTCGCAGGAAATCTGCCGCAGAGAGGCTTGCGCCGGACGCCTTCAGTCCAAGGCCGGCAAAGCTCTCGAAGACGATGCGCGCGAGGCTGTTCCAGTTGCCGATGAGGTAGGCAAAGACGCCCACGAAGAGCGTCTTCTTGACGAGACGCGCGATGATGTCCTCGTCAGTGCCCCAACTCCAGAATAACGCGGCGAGCGTGATGTCGATCGCGGCAAGTGTAGTTGCGAGATATCCGACATCGCTCCCCAGCAGCCCGAAGCCGTTGTCAATATAACGCGTGAACGCTTCCAAGAACTGATCGATGATCCCGGTACCCATCATGGCTTGCTCGCCTCAGGTGTCGCCGGTCGCGGATATCCGTGCGGGATCCGGCTCTGGTCCTTTGGGGCGGGCGCCAAGCCTGCGGCGGAACCCTGTTGGCGAGGATCTGCGGGACCGTTCTTCTTGCTAAAGAAGCGGCGCCGGTTTTCAGCCCAAACCTGCTGGCAATGCTGATAATCTGCCGCTTCCTCGGCAGTGACGATGCGGCAGCGTGCAAAGTCAGAGCCGGTTGCGTCTGTCGTCTGCTCCGCCTTCGGTCGCGGCGGAGGTTCTTCCCCTCCGCGAAGCTGAATCGTGCAGGCCGCCACGGCCGCGAGGCCGATCGTCGTAAGCAGCGACAGCGCCTTGAATGCCTTTACGTCGGTCATCAGTGGAACATCTGCACATTGGAGGATTGATAGCCATGTCCTGGCGCCAGGAATCGCCTAAGCTGCTCTCGCCCCTGATCTTGGGCCGAGGCGCGCTGAGCCGCTTCGAGGCTCTGCACCCTGCCCTCTGCCGCCGCGGCCGCCGTGAGATCGGCAAGTTGTTGCGCTTGAAGCGCGAGGATCTGATTGCCGGCCTGAGTTGCTTGCAGGGCGCCACTGGCGCTCTGGCTCGACGTTACAAGGGCCGATGTCTGGATGCGGTTGGTATCGAGGTTCCCGACGATGCCGGCCTGGACGCGAAGCGCATCTTGCGTTGCGGCATAGGAATTCTGCCATCGCGATTGAGCGTTGGCGACCAACACCTGGCTCGACTGGCTGCCCGTGGCCGGCGCGTAGCTCGTCGAAAACGCGCGATCGATCTGCTGGACGTCGTAGGCGATGCGCTGGGCCTGGGCCAGCAATTGCTGAGTCCGCTGGATCGATGATTGCAGTTGCTGCAGCGACGAATACGGCAGGTTGGCCAGATTCTTTGCCTGATTGATCAGCATCTGCGCTTCGTTCTGCAACGAAGCGATCTGATTATTGATCTGCTGCAGCTCGCGCGCGGCGGTCAGGACGTTCTGGACGTAATTTTCGGGATCGAAGACGATCAGCGCCCGCGCAGGCGCTGTGAGACCAAGCGTCAGGGCGATGGTGTTGACAGCCAGGAATGAGCTAAGGCGGCTCATAGCGATCTCTCCAGATTGCTGAGATTGGGGATCAGGTCAGTGGCCCAGGCAACGTCACGGTGCCGGAGCCAAACGGGCACGAAGCCGTCGCGTCCATGTTCGGCGAGGAGCCGCTCGATGGCCGCCTGGTCCGTCTTGGAAGAAGCCGCGGTAAAGGCGAGCGCAACCTCGCCGAGGCCAAGTTCGAACATCCGGTTGCCGCGGCGGGATTGGCAGTAATAGTCACGCTTTGGCGTTGCCCGGCTCAGAAGCTCGATTTGTCGGTCGTTGAGGCCGAAGCGGCGATAGATGGCAGTAATCTGCGGTTCGATCGCCCGTTCGTTTGGCAGCAACAGGCGCGTTGGGCAGCTTTCGATGATGGCCGGCGCGATCGCGGAGCCGTCGATATCCGAAAGCGACTGGGTCGCGAAGATGACTGACGCGTTCTTCTTTCGAAGCGTCTTCAGCCATTCCCGGAGTTGGCCGGCAAAATCCTCGTCGTCGAGGGCGAGCCAACCCTCATCGACAATAAGGAGTGTCGGCCGCCCATCGAGACGGTCAGCAATACGATGGAAAAGATACGCCAGCACGGCCGGCGCTGCACTCGTTCCGATCAGACCTTCGGTCTCAAATGCCTGGACCGAGGCTTCGCCCAGGCGCTCGAATTCAGCATCAAGCAGGCGACCGGAGGGACCACCCAGGCAATAGGGTTGCAGGGCGCGTTTCAGAGAGTTCGACTGCAACAGGACCGACAGCCCCGTCAGAGTCCGTTCCTGCATCGGCGCCGAGGCGAGAGATGTCAGCGCCGACCACAGATGATCCTTGACCTCCGGCGTTATCTCGACCTTTTCCCGTGCCAGGATCGCGCCAATCCATTCGGTGGCCCATCCGCGCTCGGAAGGATCATCGATCCATGCCAGCGGCTGCAGCGCAACGGGTTGATCGCCTCCTTCAGACAATGCGCCACCGAGATCATGCCAATCACCGCCCATGGCGAGGGCGGTCGCCCGGATGGAACCGCCAAAATCGAAAGCAAAGACCTGAGAGTTCGGATAACGCCTGAATTGCAACGCCATTAGCGCGAGCAACACGGATTTGCCGGCGCCGGTCGGCCCCACCACGAGGGTATGGCCGACGTCACCGACGTGGAGCGAGAATCGGAACGGTGTTGATCCCTCCGTCTTGCCGAACAGAAGAGGTGGACCTTTGAAATGCAGGTCCCTCGCTTCGCCCGCCCACACGGCCGACATCGGAATCATATGGGCGAGGTTGAGGGTCGAAACCGGTGGCTGCCGCACGTTGGCGTAGACGTGCCCCGGCAGACTGCCGAGCCAGGCTTCGACGGCGTTCACCGTTTCGATCATGCAGGTGAAATCGCGGCCCTGAATGACCTTCTCCACCAGGCGGAGCTTTTCATCGGCTGCATTGGGATCGCCGTCCCAGACGGTAATGGTCGCCGTGACAAAGGCTTGTCCGATCCGATCCGATCCCAGCTCCTGCAGCGCCGCGTCTGCATCGAGCGCCTTGTTGTGGGCGTCGGTGTCGAGCAGCGTCGACGCCTCGTTGGTCATGACTTCCTTGAGAATGGCGCCGATCGACTTTCTCTTTGCGAACCACTGCCGGCGAATCTTCGTCAGCAGCTTGGTGGCATCGGTCTTGTCGAGCATGATGGCCCGGGTCGACCAACGATACGAGAATGCCAGGCGATTCAGGTCGTCCAGGATCCCTGGCGTCGTCGTGCCCGGGAAGCCGGCAATCGTCAGAACCCGCACATTGGCCGAACCCAGCATCGGCTCGAGCCCGCCAGTCAGCGGTTGGTCGGCCAACAACGCGTCGATCTGCATTGGAATCTCGGGCACCCGAACGCGATAACGCTTGGTCGAAATGGTCGAGTGCAGGTAGGTCAGCGTGTCCTGATCATCGAGCCAGGCGCATTCGGGCATAAACCCTTCGACCAATTGCAAAACACGATTGGTTTGATCGACAAACCCGCGGAGGACCTCGCGCGCGTCGGCTCCAACGGAGCGATCGCGGCCCTCATAGAGCAAGCGCTCTGCCCTGGCGGCCCCCTCCTCCGGTGGCAGATAGAGGAAGGTCAGGAAGTAGCTGGACTCATAGTGGACGCCGGCCTCTTCGAACTGAGCTCTGCGCTCGGCGTCGACCAGTGCGGATGCGACATCCGAAAAGGTGCTCGGAGGATAGGCCCCTGCAAAATGGCGCTGCGCTTCAACGAATACGGCCCAGCCTGATCCAAGGCGGCGCAGGGCGTTGTTCAGACGGCCGGCAACAGCGACAAGCTCAGCCGGCACCGCGCTATCGAGGTCGGGCCCTCGGAACCTTGCTGTCCGCTGGAACGAGCCGTCCTTGTTCAGGATGATTCCCTCGTCGACAAGGGCTGCCCAAGGCAGGAAGTCGGCGAGACGGGCGTCAGAATGGCGATATTCGGTGAGGTTCATCATGACCGAGTACTCAGAGGTTGAGATGACCGGGAATGCGCAGATGTCGGCGCACCACATCGACGAAGGCGGGATCGCGCTTGGCGGCCCAGACGGCGGCCATGTGGCCGATGAACCAGAGCACGAGACCCGCGATCCAGAGCCGCAGCCCAAGCCCAAGCGCCGCCGCCATCGTGCCGTTGACGATCGCGACGGATCGCGGTGCACCGCCCATCAGGATCGGGTCGGTGAGCGCGCGATGAACGGGCACGACAAAACCTGCGATCTGTTCATCCATCAGATCACCACGCCGCCGCCGAAGGAGAAGAACGAGAGAAAAAAGCTCGAGGCGGCAAACGCGATCGACAGACCAAACACGATCTGGATCAGCCTGCGGAAACCGCCTGACGAATCCCCGAACGCGAGCGTGAGCCCGGTCACGATGATGATGATGACGGCGATGATCTTGGCGACCGGCCCCTCCACCGATTGCAGGATCTGATTGAGTGGCTGCTCCCACGGCATGTTCGAGCCAGCAGCCCATGCCGGTGCCGACGCCAAAAGAACCGTGCCGGAGGCGGCCACTGAAACGGCATCTCGAGGAAGGCGAAATTGCTGACGCATGTCAGTCTCCTGCTGATGAAAGGCTGTAGTCGCCGCCGGCACCAAGCCCCGCGACAAGGGCGAGTTCAGCGAGGCGACGGTCAGCGCCGCGGCCCGCAAGAACGGCGACGAGGTTGATGGTCTCGGCGATCAGGGCGCGCGGAACCGTAACGACGGCTTCCTGGATGAGTTGCTCGAGCCGCCGCAGTGCACCGAGCGCGGTGCCCGCATGAATGGTGCCGATTCCGCCGGGATGGCCGGTGCCCCAAGCCTTGAGCAGATCGAGCGCTTCGGCGCCGCGGACCTCCCCGATCGGAATACGATCTGGACGCAGTCGCAGCGAGGACCGGACGAGATCCGATAGTGTGGCCACGCCATCTTTGGTCCGCAAAGCTACGAGATTTGACGCTTTGCACTGGAGCTCGCGTGTATCTTCGATCAGCACGACCCTATCGGAGGTCTTTGCGACCTCGGCCAGGAGCGCGTTCGTCAATGTTGTCTTGCCGGTCGATGTCCCACCGGCGACGAGGATGTTCTTCCGTGCGTCGACCGCGTTCTTCAGGATCTTGGCCTGCTCCGAAATCATGATCCCGTTGGCGACGTAGTCGTCGAGCGTAAACACGGCGACGGCGGGCTTGCGGATCGCAAAAGTCGGTGCTGCAACGACCGGAGGTAAGAGGCCTTCGAAGCGCTCGCCGGTCCCAGGCAATTCGGCCGAAACCCGTGGCGCGCCGGCATGCACCTCGGCGCCTACGTGATGGGCGACCAGGCGAACAATGCGCTCGCCATCCGCTGCGGATAGCGTTTCGCCTGTGTCGATCAGACCATTCGACAACCGGTCGATCCACAGCCGCCCATCCGGATTGAGCATCACCTCGATGATCGCTTCGTCTTCGAGGTAGCCCGCGATCGCCGCGCCCAGCGCACTACGCAGCATTCGCGCACCGCGCGAATTCGCTTCCGATTGAATCGAATGGATTGCCACCGTTCGCCCCCACCGAATGAGGACGTCCAAAGAGCGCCCTCACATGGGGATGATTAGAAAAGGCATAAATTGACTTGGCGCAACAAGCGCTTTCGATGATCGTAGGCTGGCGTAGAAAGAGAAAGACTGAGAACTGAGGTTTGAGGCCTGCTCAATCGTATCGGTTCGCCGCGCGTTCTGCTCACCACTCCGAATCGTCGTCCACGGGCATGAGTATGGTCGAATTCTCATACAGGCCAACTGACTCGGCCGGGTCGCAAACATTCGCCGGCGTGAAGAACGGAATTGAACTCATCCATGAAGCGAAGGATCGGCGCCATGGCAGCGCGAACCAAACCAACGCCGCGATCTGCAGTGCTACGTTGAAGCCGAACGCGATCTGATAGGCGTGCACCGACCTATGGCCATCGTTCGTGGGCCATTGCTCCAGGATCAGGCCTGTCGCGTATTGTGCCAGAAATGCCCACCCAAAGTGCAAGACATTCAGGGCGCCGTTGGCGCGACCGGCAAGCTCGGGCGGAAAGTAGTCCACTATCACCGCGAAGCTCACCACGGTTGCCGTTCCGACGATTGCGACAACGGACCAGGGCAAGATCGACGGCAGAGGCACTCGCAGGATCAAGGTCAACTCGGCTACCACAAATAGCACTGCGACCATCGCCAAAGTCGCCTCCGCCCCGATTCCTCGCCGTTTCATGTAATGGACCGCCATGCCGAACAACCAGGCACCACAGCTCAAGACGATCGACATTATGAAGAGTTGTCGGACGAGGCTTGCGCGATCAAGCCCCTCCACGTCTGTCAGCCACGGCGATGCCCACAATCCCTGCAGAGACCAGGCCGATCCAATGCAAGTCGCCGACAACGGGGCAATGCGCCAGAAGCGCCGATCGCCGAAAACGGAGCCAAGGGTGGCGCGCGCTGTTGATGGAACAATGCCTCGTTCTGGCACCACAACATAGATGAGAATGGCACTCGCACCAGTAGCGGCCGCCACGATCTCAAAGAGCTGCCGCCAGCCCATCCAAGCGAGTAGGCCTTCGACGGGAGCCGTGGCGGTCACCGCTCCTAGCGACCCCAGCATGATCATGTAGCCGTTAAGCAAGCCAACTCGTTCCCTGGGGAACCAAAGGATGATGGACTTCAGTCCTGCCGTCAGCGCCGCCGCTACTCCGAGCCCGATCATTGCGCGTGCGACTATAAGTGACAGGAAATCGGTCGATACCGAGAACAGTCCGGCGCCCGCCGCTGCGAGCAAGAGCAGAACGCTCTGGACCCGCCGCGGACCAAAGCGGTCCAACAGTATGCCAACGGGGATCTGAGCCGCCGCGAAAACAAGGAAATAAACTGACGTAAGCAACCCGAGGTCGGCGGTCCCAAGCCCGATATCCGAGCTGAGATGACCGGCGATCAAGGCGTTGATCGTTCGAAACAGATACGAAAGATAATACCCAGCGGTAAAAGGAAGAAAAACGCGCGCAATTCGACTCCATGCTGTTGAAGATTGCATGCTGGCCCTTTTTGCTCGCTCCGGTCGTTCGAGCCGATAGCGCGTCCAGCTTTTTGTCAGCTCGGCTAAATTGGTGCGGTCGTAGGTTGGCGTAGGAAAAGAAAATCCGGCGCGATAGTGTGTCCAAGGGCTCAGTCAGTTTCGCTGGCCGGCTCCTGACGGCGGATATCTTCTGGAACCTCGCGCAAAAAGCTTTGCCCCTTTTGCAGACGGCGCCCGAGCGCCTCGATGAATCCTTCAAAGCGCTCCCTGCCCTTGGCCTGCGCGGCGGCCTGCGCATCGTTGGGCAAGGGTGGCGTGATCGTCAGCCAGAAACGGATGAAGAGGGCCAAGGTCTCGGCCGTCAAACCAACGTCACGTTCCAGCCTCTGCATCTGTCGCGACAGCCGATCGAGGCGCCGGGTGAACGCTGCCTCCTGCCTGTCAGCTCCATCCGGTGACAGAAACGAAGCAACGGCGGCTTCGACGATCGCTGAGCGGGACAGCTTCTTGCGATCGGCCAGATCAGATATCTGCTTCAGAAGCTCCGGCGGGAAATACACATTCATCCGGTCACGCATGTGTCTCAGAACTCCATTCCGTCATCCGGGTCCATTGCGACCTGACGCGCGACGCCACGCATCTGCTGGCGGAGAAGCCGAGTCTGGCGGACGGCATCGTCGTCGTCGTCAAGAACGGCTGCAAATTCCTCGACTGGTGTCGGTTCGGTCGTCTCCTTGGCGATCGCGACATGATCGGGAAGTTCGGGCTCTCGACGGAGGCCGCTATTCGCCGTGTCTTCCTCTCCTTGCCTCCTGTTGGTCGGAAGGGGCGCCGGCGTCAGCGTTGCAAGTGTCGACCATCCATCCGTTCGCGGTGATCGGCCGGCGGTCGAGGGATCGGGCGGCGGCAAGACTCTTTCTGTGAACCGCCGATCCTCGTAGTAGCGCACCTTTTTCGCTCGGATCGGCGGCGTGCCCGCCACCATCACGACTTCGTCCGTTGGCGGAAGCTGCATGATCTCTCCCGGAGTCAAAAGCGGCCTTGCCGTCTCCTGCCGTGAGACCATGAGGTGCCCCAACCAAGGATTTAATCTGTGCCCGGCATAGTTCTTCATCGCTCGCATCTCTGTCGCCGTGCCGAGCGCGTCGGATACACGCTTCGCCGTCCGCTCGTCGTTGGCCGCGAAGCTGACGCGGACGTGGCAGTTGTCGAGAATAGCGTTGTTGGGCCCATAGGCCTTCTCGATCTGATTGAGCGATTGCGCGATCAAGAAACTCTTGATGCCGTACCCCGCCATGAAGGCGAGCGCGGACTCGAAGAAATCAAGCCGCCCCAACGCCGGGAACTCGTCAAGCATCATCAGGACGCGATGCCGGCGATCGCGGGCGTGCAAGTCCTCGGTCAGGCGCCGGCCGATCTGGTTCAGCACCAGGCGGATAAGGGGCTTGGTCCGCGAGATGTCCGAGGGCGGCACCACGAGGTAGAGCGTCGTCGGGCGGCTATCTGCAATCAGATTCGCGATCCGCCAGTCGCAACGGCAGGTCACCTGGGCCACCACGGGATCGCGGTAGAGACCCAGGAACGACATCGCCGTGGAAAGGACTCCAGAGCGTTCATTCTCCGATTTATTGAGAAGCTCGCGGGCAGTCGATGCGACCACGGGATGAGCCCCCTGTTCGCCAAGGTGCAGCGTGGTCATCATCGCCTTCAACGTGGCTTCAATCGGCCGCTTCGGGTCAGACAAAAAGGCGGCCACGCCGGCCAAAGTCTTGTTCGCCTCGGCATAGAGGACGTGGAGGATGGCGCCGACCAAGAGCGAATGACTGGTCTTCTCCCAATGGTTCCGTTTGTCGAGCGAACCTTCAGGGTCGACCAGGACGTCAGCGACGTTCTGGACGTCGCGAACCTCCCATTCCCCTCGCCGGACCTCAAGGAGCGGATTGTAGGCCGAAGACTTTGGGTTGGTCGGGTCAAACAACAGGACGCGACCATGATGAGAGCGAAAGCCGGCGGTCAGTTGCCAGTTCTCGCCCTTGATGTCGTGCACGATGACCGAACCCGGCCAAGTGAGAAGCGAGGGGACCACCAGGCCGACGCCCTTACCGGATCGGGTAGGTGCAAAACACAACACGTGCTCCGGTCCGTCATGGCGGAGGTAGTCATGGTCGATCTTGCCCAGCACCACGCCATCCGGTCCGAGAAGTCCGGCCGCTCGAACTTCTTCCGCATCAGCCCAGCGCGCCGAACCATAGGTCTCGACATTCTTGGCCTCACGCGCCCGCCAAACCGACATGCCGATCGCCACCGCGATCGAAACGAAGGTTCCCGACGCCGCGATGAAGGCACCTTCGACAAAGACCTGAGGTGCATAGGCGTCGTAGACGAACCACCACCAGAAGAAGACCGGTGGGTAGTAGATCTTGAAGCCCATCAATTCGAACCAGGGCCGCCCGAGTTCCGGCTGATAGGCGAGCCGCCAGGCCGTCCACTCGGTTGCTCCCCAGATAGCGAGCAAAACGATCAGGCCGACAGTGATCACCTGTCCCCAGAGGATTTTGGTTCCGGACATCCCGAACGCCCTTCTGCAACTGAATTGATGAGATAGCTAGAGACCTAGATCGCGCTTGCGACCAAAACTCCATTCGATGCCGCCGCCGTCCTTCACGACGCCGGTGACGTGTTGGCCGAGCCTCTTTTCGAGTTCGCGGGACCAGGGCACGAGCTGAAAGCCAAGACCGTTGTCGATCATGGCAAAGCGTCCCGAGGCGAGCGTCAGCCGCTGGCGATACGTGCCCGCCACGTGCTCCCCGGAGGCGGCGTTCATCTGAGGCAGTCCGGTACTGGCCGAGACTTTTGCTGCCACCTCGTCCAGTTCGCGTCGGCGCAACGTGTTGAGGAGGTCGCGCTGCAGGATGACACGCTGGCCCTGCCGCCGTGCCAGGCCCTCCTGAACCAGATGCTCGGTACGGGCTTCGATGGCGTCGCGGGTCTCGCGGCCGAACCCGCCCATGGCAAGCGGCATGGGGTCGCGTTCAACCAGCCGGTGGTCGAGCCAGGTCGCTCCTCTTGCCGTGACCTGCCCGCTGAGATCGAGATCGGAGCGGGTCGCGAGCACCAAGGTGGGGCGCGGATCGCCGGTTTGGCCGAAGCGCCGGACTTCGACGATGCCGCCGACCGGCGGCGCCTGTTCGAAGGCCTCGACCCCACGGAAGCGAACGTGGTGCGCGCGTCCATCTGTTCCGTCGATCAGGGCGTAGGCCTCGCTCGTCAGTTCATCATGCAATCCCCGATCGACCAGTCGTCCGATGATCTGGGACGATGGCTGTCCACCTTCGATGACGTAGTCGGCAACGCCGCGCGCTTCCCCACGCTCGGTAAAGGCGCGGTGCATCGTCTTAATGATGTCGCCGCGCATGCCGAGGTCGCGCAAGCTGCGCTCCGCCTCGAGCCCGACCATCCATTCTCCGGGTGCGACGGATGCAGCAAGACCCATCCTCTCGAGGTGCTGAAGGCGACCGACCATCAGGCGCCGGATCTCGGGATCGGAACTGCCGGGATGTTCGGGGCGAGCATCGATATAGCCGGTTTCGTCAGCGGCCAGACGGATTTCCTGATCGAGCCGCGTCCATCGCTCTGCCGTGACTTCTATCTCCAGCGAATTGCGGATCTCGTGCTCCGGCTTTGGACCCAGTTCGATAGCGACCAGTTCCTCGGCCCGTGAGCGCAGGCCCCGGCTGATGTAGTCGCGGGAGATCACGAGATCTGCCCCTTCCTCATCGACTCCCCGAACGAGAAGATGGATGTGCGGGTTATCCGTGTTCCAGTGATCGACGGCCACCCAGTCGAACCGCGTGCCAAGATCAGCCTCCATCTGCTTGGCCAGGTCACCGGTGAAAGCCCTAAGGTCGGTCATCTCGTCGGCGTCCTCGGGCGAGACGATGAACCGAAAATGATGCCGGTCTTCCTTGCAGCGTTCCGCGAAAGCCGTGCCGTCAGCACGGTCGCTGCCGGCATCGAACATCTCAGCCCGCTCGCCGCCTCGGGTCACTCCGTCGCGCTTCAGGTAAGAGAGATGGGCAGTCAGCGGTGCTGAGCGGAAGACTTGTCCCTTATGACGGACCACACGCGCCTTCACCACAACGCGCCGCGTCGGGCTGAACAATCTGGCGCGGCTAAAGGACAGCCGGCCGCGGCCAAAGGTCGAGCGCCCATAGGTGGCCGAACGCCTGCCGGCCACCGTCTGACCCGAGGTGTGACCGGCTTTCTTCGCGGCACGTAGCACCTGGTTGATGAAGCTCTTCGGTTTCGAAGCCCGAGTGCCGCGGATGCGCCCAGGCCGAACACGCAGGTCGCTGTCGCGCACGCTCACGGCAGGGCTTCCCAACGATCAAAAGCGCACACGGTGCCGAAAACGCCTCTGATTGCATTCGTCAAAATGCAAGGCGCGGCACGCACCCCGACCGACCGGCACGCCGGAACCCAGGCCATACCAATGGATTGCGGTTCGACCGGCGAGCCTCTTTTATCTCGCCCCTGTGCTGTTGTGCTTCCCCGCTGTCCTCCCGCTTCCGCCAATTCCACTGTAAAGCACCCCAACGCTCGCCAGTTCAGGCCATTGCTCATTGCGAGCCTCCAACATCAGATCTCTCGATGAACAGACTGGCCCTCTTGGGAACGATCGATGACAACGCGTGAACATCAGAAGAAGCGATGACGCTGTTCGCGACGCTCCTGGCCCGTTGCCAATCTGGAATGCTCTTGCGTTCCGATTGCGTGACGAAGAGCGGCGCGACGGTCCAAGAGAGCTGGCCAGCGGATCGGCCGAAAGTGAACTCAACTCCTACCAATGCCGCGAGATTAGCGACATAGGCTTGCGTCTCAGCTGACAGCGGTTCACCGGCGAGGTGCCTTTCGTAGCGTGCTGGTCCAGCATTGTATGCTGCAAACGCGCCGGGTGCGCCATAGCGGTCGCGGAGCTCAGCTAGATACGCCGTGCCGGCCAAAATGTTATCGCGAGCATCGTATGGATCGTTGCCGAGCTCGTACCGCAGGCGAAGGTCAGCCCAGGTCGCCGGCATGATTTGCATTAATCCCATTGCACCCTTCGGCGACTTGGCGCGCGCGTTGCCGGCACTCTCAAGCCGGATCACTGAGCTGATCCAGCGCACGGGCACTTCGAACCGCAGTGAGGCCTCGACGATGAAGGGCGCAAGCACATTATTGGCCTGATCCTTCGCTGGCTGGCCAGCAAATTCCGTCTCGGCGAGAGCGACACCGTTGCAGATCATGAAAACGAACAGCAGCGGCACGACCGCCCAAATGAGCGTTCTGGACCGAGCCAAGCATGCCGCCGTGCTCGCGCCCGCCCAGGGTAAAGCTGCTTCGCGCCGGCCGTTCGGCCGCTTTGGACCGCCGCTGGGCGCGGCGACCTTGCAAGCACTGGCCGGGACGGAGGAGTGGTCCCTCAATCGTTCGAACAGAGGAATAGCGCGGCAGACACAGGAAACACACACGATCACTCCTCCCAGGTCCACACGGGGAACGCACGCCCAATGACAGCCGACGCAGGAAGAAAGCCGAAATATCGACCATCCAGGGAGTCGTCCGATTGCCAGTTCATGAGAAAAAGTTCGCCCACGCCGACCACGAGGCAGCCCTCCCATTTGGGTAGCGGCCGGTCGCGCCCGTCGCGATCCCTCGCCTCGCCCACCGCAACCTCGTCGACGGAGATGGTGAGCCCGCTCCTGCAGACGGTCTGCCCTGGAAGTGCCAGCACACGTTTGAGCATCGGGACGCCGACGGGCAGATAGCCGTTCAGATCGAGAAGGGTCGCAAGCGGCTCCGGTGGCAGAACGGCGACCAGCTCTGTGACATAAAAGCTCTGTGCGGGGCGTAAACGATAGAGGCCGAACGGGACACTCGCGGATGCGTTCCAGATGTAGAGTGGAGTTGGTTCTACGATTATCGTCGCGGCAAGAGCAGCGGCAGCGCCAAACATTGCGAGTATGGTCTTCAGGCGGCTCATCATCGCATGGCCCTCCGCCGATGAAGCCAGGCCTGATGGCGCGCCATCGTATAGGCGCGCGGGTTCTCGTTCACAGAGACACGGTTGTGAACGTGATGCCAATGGTCGGGAGCGACATCGGCCGGATCGATGCCGAGCGCCTCAACGGCATCGATCATCCGCAGTACCCGTTCGACTTTCTGCCAGCCGGAAAGCCGCAGCAGAATTTCTCCTCCGGGCTTTACGTACGGCACGGTTGAGCAGCGCTGTCCTGATGCGACCGCGCGCAAGATGTCGACCCGCGAAATGACAGTTCCAAAGTCGTTTGATGTCCAGCGGACGAAGGCGAAGATGCTGCCTGGCGCAAATGACAGGATTCGTCGGTGACGATCGACCGTCTTCTCGTCAGCGACGCAACCGAATCGAATGCGATTTTCGATGCGTTTCTCAACCCACAGGACTTCTACTTGCGTGAGATCGCTCATGCATTGGCTCCTCAGTTAGGCACAATTCGCTTGGCTTTCGCGAGCGAGAAGCGGTTCGTCGTGAGATCGTTGGCGTCTCGAGCCGCGGGATCGCCTGGGAGTGCCCGAGAAAGCTCGGGCTGGTCAGGCTCGGAATGATGTCTGCGCCGCATGATCCTGTGCTCGCGCGGTGATCAACGACGTTCCTGGCCCGCATAGGGGCGCAGCGTGGGGTGCTTCTTGGCCGGCAGTACAGTCCCCTTGCCTGGATCGGACGTTGACGTTTTGGCCCCGAGATCAGCCCAGGCTTTCAGATCGTCTAGTGCATAGACGACGCGTCCACCGATCTTCCGATACGTTGGCCCTGTGCCGTATGTGCGATGCTTTTCGAGCGTGCGACCGGACAGGCCAAGATAACGCGCGGCCTCCGGTGTGCGCAGAAAACGCGGCGGTAGACCGGCCATAGAATCAGACATTTGAAAGCTCCAGGATGAAGCGCGCGGTGGAGGGTCGCGCCGGCGCGTGTACGGCCATCATGGAGAAACGCGATGTCGGAGGGGGATGCCGAAGATTGGGGGGCGGATTTTCGATACCCCAAGCCGAAGGCGTCTATTCGCCGCTGCGGCCGGGCCGTAGAAGTCGGCGATAACCACCGCGCACCAACGCGACGCCGGTTTGCACCAGACGGACTGTGCGGCTGCGCAGATCATGCGTCTTCCAGGCCCGGTCGGGGATGCATTTCTTGCCGAACAACGCCTCTGCAATGGCGCGATATGTGCTGCCGGCAATTTGTGCATCGATCGCTCGAAGAGCTTCGCTCAGGCGTTCGCGCCTTTGTTTTGACAGATCCCGAAACGCCGGGCCCGCGGTGCGTCCGTTCATCGCGCGCCACAGCCGTCGTGCAGCAAACCCACGTTCTTCGAAATCGCCGTCAAACGGCAACTCGGCAGCATAGCGAGCGCCAACAGCGGGTGGCTCTTTCGACCAGACACGGTGGTCGACCGCGCCGATGCGCAGCACCGCGTGCCAACCGTCAGGGGCGCGGCGGACCTCGCCCGCCTCGAAATCAAGCAACGGCTGAGACGCTGCGCCAGTGCTGACAGGCAACGCGATCGTTGCGACCGGCACGACTGTCGGCAGAACCTCGGGCGCCCAATAGATAGTCTGCTGCTTGAAAGACCTTAGCGGATCATGGGCGAAAGCAGATGCCCCACTTCCTCCTGAACTCGGAACTCACCTCGCCGTCCGGGCTATTGGCGATAATCGCTTCGTAGTCGCGTCGATAGTCCAAGTTGCGACGAAGACATTCCCAGGCGATGTCAACGATCTCTGCATCCTGAAGACTCTCGTAGGATTCCGGTGACCGCCAGTCGAACTCAGGCATTGCTTCCGCCCCATTGCACGCAGCTAACAAGGATTGCGGCGCAATAACTATGATCGAATGGGTTGCAGGAAGACCCTAGTTTGGCACCACGTGGTGCTCCCGGATCACCACGTCTTGGCTGGAGAAGATGATTTCTGAACGGATGCTTTGGTCGAGGAATTTGTTCTAGTTCGACCCCGTACCACGCAAGAGACGCCCCTGTTCGGTCATCCATTTCGCGCGCGCAAGGTGACTCTGGTATGCGTTGCTCGCGCGGTCCGGCTCATGCTCTGGATCGATGTGGAGCACTATTCGAGCGACTTCCCGCCAGTCCGCGCCCTCGCTGTCGGCCTGCAGAAGCCGAATGTACGTGACGACATGCTGTTCGTCATAGGTCGTCATCGTCGATTCATTCGGCGCCACATCCGCGACGTCGGGGTCCACCGGCAGTCTAATCATGTCAAATTCGGCACTTCATGGAACCATGAACCTCTCTCTGGACCAAACTATCGAAATAGGTCGGTTATAGCCAGTGGTTTGATGGCCTACTGAATGGCTGCTTTTGCGCATGAGAGCTCGTGCGCTTGTGGCCTGGAATGTCCGCCGGATCCGTGTCGATCGCGGCATACCGCAAGAGCAATTGGCTTACGATGCCGGGATAGATCGCTCGTACATGAGCGGCCTTGAGCGGCAATCGGAAAACCCGACGATTGATCTGCTCGACCGATTGGCTGAAACGCTCGGTGTTCAGTTGTCGGAGTTTTTCCTTCAGCCGCCCAAAGGAGCGACGACGCCTAGGACACTACCCAAGGGTCGCAAGCCGATCCGACTGAATCGCGTGAAGAAGTAATTCCACGACGAATTCGAAGCCGGATGATGCCCCCTTTTGAAATTCTCGACATCCAAAGATTGCGGTTCATGCATAGGCGCTTGTAATTACGAGCGTCTGGCTGCCGACTTCGCGTTCCAGCAATAAACTCCCCGGAAATACAAATCCGGTGACCCATCCCCCAAGAACTCCGTTCAATCGGATACGTGTCATCTCAATCGGATTCGTGTCATCAACCAGAAACAAGATCGCATCGCGATCGCTGACGTAAAGCGTCGCCGTGTCTTTGGTCACCTCCACAAAGAGATTGTGGGTCATCGTTGACCAGTCCATCATCCCCCGGAACCTTTCAACGCGTGTCGGTCGTCCCATTGCCCGCGATCTTCCTGATCGCAGCGACCAACTCACGATCCCAAATGTCCGTAGTCCAGCCCGGTGACAGCACGAAGCTCGACGTGCCCGTTATTGGTCTCCAGGGGTTTCACGAACGGGTTGCTATGTGACGGCATGCCGTGTTGCAGTTTGATAGCTAGCAGCACAGCAGGAAGCCGCCGCAGACGGGATGTCGGCGCATCGAAAGGTCCCGCCTCCGAAGAGGCGGGACTGACGATCCCGAGGGATCAGTCGCCGTTGCGGCGAGACCAGATCAGGGTAAAGCCTTCGTCCCCTTCGACCTTCACCAGCGAGGCGTGGATCGGAGCCGGGAAGCTCGGATCGTCGAGCTTGACCGAGAGGTATTCGCGATCGCTGTCACGGGCGGTCTTCTTCCAGGCTGCGCCAAACTCGGTCACGCCGGCGAAGATGCGGAAGTCGGGCGCCTTGTCGTTGTCCTTCTCGGATGCGACGAACCTTGCCTTGATGTTCAGCGTCAGCGTCTTGATGAAGCCGACGAAGCCGTTGTCCGAAGCGGTGAAGGTGCCAATGGTAGCCATGATAGTCTCCGTTTGTTGTTCGGGGCCGCGCCAATCGCAGCCTCGATGGCGATCCTTGGCCCGAGGAGTGATCGGCCCGCAGCCTTCAGGCCCGCAGCGTAGCGGAGGACGGCGACAAGCCAGCTTTTTTGTCTCCCGCGAGGAATGCCGCCACTTGGCGGCAGGGGAAAAAAGCAGGCGCAGCCGTTGCGGGAAGGCGATCGAGGCCTTGGCCGACCCTCGGGCCCGATCAGTCCATTCGAGGTTGCGCTGGACGCAAGCCATGAACGAACTGACCGAGACAACCGTGGCGGCGGAAACCGACGCTGCACAAGGACACAGCTGGCTGGGTCGAGCGCATGCTGACGCCAGCGCATCAACGGCAAGGAAGACAGACCTTGGCAAACGCTAGCGCCCCTCATCGTAATCCCCTCTGCTGGGACGCGGTGCGGCCGAAGGTGCCGCCGGGGGCAACAACTCTCGCAGTCATCACACGGTCAAAGCGTCGGCCTCACTCGCTCGCTGTTGATTGAGGTTCTTTGGACTGGCGCCCACTTTATCCGGATCTACATCCGCCCTGTCTCGGGCCGCGGTAGCCTTGCTGCGAGAGCCGCCGGCAACAGCGCAGTTGTTTTGATTGTGCGGTCTCGATACGCCGGGGAGCTCTTTAGCCGGTCCCACTTTTGGGAGCGAGGCAAGTGCGGCACGCTCGGAATTGCGGGCCATCGTCCGGTCCGAACAGGAAATTGGGAAGCAACCCGTGAAGATTTTTCACACATGAGTGCAATTAGATATTGTTTTTCATAAGAAGTTTAGATTTTGATGGTTTTCTGAGCTTCGGACAGACAATTCAGGAAACGCGAGTATTTTTCAGGAAACTTACCGTGTGCACACAATTTTCAGGGCAAGTGAGCGTTTTTCACGACCGGCGGCTCCCGGAGACGGCCACCCCCGTGGGGTACGCCGCCCTGATTGACGCCTATAATCTGCCTGTTCCGGTTCCCCGGGCCCTGTCGGCGATCGGCACCAAGCATCGCATCATTGAACAGGACGGTTGGCGGATCCTCACGCCGCGCCATGCGCCTGAGGCCTCACTTGAGGGGCACCTGACCTTTGCGCTCAAGTACGAGGGCTTGGATCTCGCCCTCCTGAAGCGGCTCTTCCTCGCCGTCAGGGACGAAGAGGTCGCCGAGATTGTGCGTCAGAAGCCCACAGGGGTCTACACGCGCCGCATCTGGTTCTTGTACGAATGGCTGCTAGGCCGCGAGCTCAAGCTGCCTGCTGCGGACAAGGTCTCATATGTGGATGCTGTCGACACCGATATCCAGTTCGCAAGCGCAGGGCAGAATTCGGCTCGGCATCGCGTCCGCAACAACCTTCCCGGCACGCCGGAATTTTGCCCGCTCGTCTTCAAGACTTCCGCACTGAACGAATTCATCGCGCAGGATTGGAAAGAGCGCGCGCGCGCCGTCGTGAGCCGGGTACCGAAGGATCTGCTTGCCCGCACTGCCGCATTTCTTCTCCTGCAGGACTCGAAGTCCAGCTATGTGATCGAAGGAGAAGCGCCACCGCAGGACCGAATCCAACGATGGGGCCGCGCCATAGGCGAAGCAGGTCGCGCACAGCTCGACGACCAGGAATTTCTCCGCCTGCAGCGGATCGTAATCGGGGACGATCGCTTCGTGAAGCTTGGCTTCCGCAAGAACGGCGGCTTCGTCGGCGAGCATGACCGCGACACGCAACGCCCCATTCCCGACCATATCAGCGCACGGTCTGAAGACATCGTTCCGCTGATGGCCGACCTGATCGCTTTCGACCACAGTGCCGCAAACGGCCTCGATGCCGTTATCGCGGCGGCCGTGCTCGCTTTCGGGTTCGTGTATATCCACCCGTTTGAGGACGGCAACGGGCGCATTCATCGCTATCTGATGCATCATGTTCTCGCACGACGTGGGTTCAACCCGGCGGGCGTTCATTTTCCCGTATCCTCAGCAATCCTCGATCGGATCGTTGAGTACAGACGCGTGCTCGAGAGCTATTCAAGCAGACTGCTTTCCTGCATCCAATGGGAGGCGACGCCAGGCGGAAACGTCAGGGTTCTCAACGATACGGCAGATTTCTACCGGTTCTTCGACGCTACACCGCATGCGGAGTTTCTGTACGCCTGCGTGCGTCAGACGATAGAGCGGGATCTTCCGAACGAAACCAGCTTCCTACTCAGCTTCGATACGTTCCGCGCCGGCATCGAGAGCATGATCGACATGCCGGAGCGAACGCTGAACAATCTAGTTGGCTTTCTCAGACAAAATCAGGGAAAGCTGTCGAAGCGCGCGCGAGAGAATGAATTCGCTGCGTTCACGGAGGACGAAGTCTCAAAGATTGAACAACTGTACGCGGACGCGTTCGGCCAACACTGAGAATCACCTACAGCCGCGTGAGCAAAGGTCAGCCAGAGGAATGATTGAACCCATGACTTCGAGGGAAAATCCATGGGCCAACACCGTGATCGACTCGCGGAGATGACCGATCGTCCACCATGATGGACGATGTCGACAGAACGCGCGATGAAATCGCGGGCTAAGACAATCCTGCATAAAATCCGGCATCGACGAGCCGGCTGATGTCATCTCGACGAGCCCAGGCGAACCGAATTCGCCTAAAGTTGTAAGGACGGCGCTCACGCGCCGTCCTTACGAAATTTCCAGACTGGAATGCCGAGCCTCTTCGCCTTGTCGGCGAGGTTATCCTGTATGCCGGTACCCGGGAAGCACATGACCCCGATTGGCATCACTGCCAGCATAGCGTCGTTGCGCCTGAATGGCGCAGCCTTGGCATGCTTCGTCCAATCCGGTTTGAAGGTGATCTGCGGTACCTTGCGATTGCTGGCCCATTTCGCAGCGATCAATTCAGCGCCTTTCGGCGAGCCGCCGTGAAGCAGAACCATATCGGGATGCCTCGCGTGGACCTTGTCCAGCCGGTCCCAAACGAGCGAAACGTCGTTGAAGTCGAGCCCGCCGGTGAGCGCGATCTTCGGCCCGACTGGCATCAGTACCTCGGTTTCGGCCCGACGCTTGGCAGCGAGAAAGTCGCGACTATCAATCATCGCGGCGGTGAGCGTGCTGTGATTGACGACCGATCCAGAGCGCGGCCGCCAGGCCGAGCCGGTATGGACTTCGAAGTATTTGGCGGCCTGATCGCGAAAGAGTTCAATGGTGTTGCGGCGCTCGATCAACGTGATGCCCTCGGCCGTAAGACGTTCGAGCTCGACAGATCGTACCTCCGAGCCATCCTGCTCACATTGGCTCCTCTGCTGTGCCTGCTCGTTCGCGTCGAGCTCGCGTTCGATGCGGTCCACCACGCGGTGAAAGAGATTGACGGCCGACCAGAGCAAGTCGCCAAGATCAGGTTCCAGACGCGTGTCGTTCAGCGTCGAGACCAGGGCATCGAAGATGTCGGCGACGGCACCGGCAATCGACTCGCCTTCTGGAAGCGGCCTTGGATCGGGCTCGTCCTGTAACGGGCGGTAACCATAGAGCTGAAGCTCGTTGAGGACGTGTTCGGTCGGAGACGGAGCGTACGGTGGTTCGAAATCTGTGTCGTTATGATCGGTCGTCATGAGTGAGGCCCTTTACCAGATCGGCCGCGCCCATCGCGGCCTTCGTGGCGATCACCTGACGGCCGGCGGATCGGACCGGAACCCGGAGCGAGAGCGAAGGGCTGAAGCGACAGCGGAGGATGGCAGAGGTACGGCTATTTTGCTTCGCGATGCAAAGGCGCAAACGGCGCCGGCGGAAAATAGCCGCAACCTCTGCCATTGCAGGACCGCACCCGCCGGCTGTCCGATCGCCCTCTAGAAGGCCTGGAGCGACGCCGTCTGGCGGCCTCAGCCTCAATGACCGATCGCAACGCTGTCTGAACGAGCGACGTTCAACCTGTCTCGACAGTCATCAAGGACATGAAGCGCGCGACGTCCCGCGGCGCGAGCTGTACGCGCAAGGCCTCACGCAGCTCAGTGATGCCGAAAGCTCGCAGATCCTCATTGAAGTCCGCAAGCCGGGGCGACAGAGGGATCGCTTCGATACCGGCCTCTGAGGCGCGTTTGGTCATAGCCGCTACCGCGAAATCGCCAGCCGAATCACGATCGCGCGCGACGTACAGCCGGCGCAGCCGCCGCGGGAGCAGCAGAAGAGCAACATGGTTTGCGGAAAGCGCGGCCGCCATTGGCAGCGTCGGGGCTGCGCAGCGGAGCGACAGCATGGTCTCGATGCCTTCTCCCGCCACAAGCACGTCGTCGGCCGTACCGAATCGAACCGCGTTACCGAGAAGGTCACCCATGGCTCGTCGCGGTGTATCGATCGGCGCCTTACCCAAGCGCGCAATATCAAAACCGTTGGGATCAAGCCAGGTGCGATGCACGCCGGTGACCCGACCATCAAGATCTGTGACACGTGCGACCAATGCCGGCCAGATCTCGGTGGGCGCGTCCTCATTGGGTCGGTAGTAGCAGCGCGGTTGAAAGTGCAGCGCACCGTCATCGCGCGACGCTGAAATGCCGCGGTTGCGCAGATAGACCTCAGCGAGCGTCCCGGCGACTGGCTGTGACATGGCGAAGAGCCGCCGGGCCGCCTCGCGCGAACGGGACGGTGCTCTGCCGTGTCTAGGCTTCGGCGACGACTCGGGGTGTGGGCGGGGCAAATTGAGAAAGCGGCGCGCTTCAGCTGCCACGTCGCGGAAGTCGAGGAGCGCGCAGCTTGCGCGGATCACGTCGAGCAGGTCACCGTGCTCGCCCGTTGCAGCGTCAGTCCATTTCCCGGCCGGCTTCTCGGGCGCGTCCCTTAATCGGACGAACATGGAGCGTCCCGGCGTGTTGCGGGCATCGCCAACCAGCCAATAGTAGCCTTGGCGCCGACCGTTCGAGAGATAGTGACGACACACCGCCTCGGCCTCGCGCGCGAGGCGGTGCGCCAATTCGGAAGCATCGCGTCGCATCACGCAGCCTCCGTCTGGCCGTTGTGCTCATTCGGATAGCGCTCCAGCTTGAGCCCGTTGAAGGCGACGTCGCGGGATGGGGACAAAGTGGTCTTTTGGCCAGCTTTCGTCATCTCGAGTCTCCACGGCGGGCGCGAGAGCCTCTCTCTCGGCTTTCAACCCGTCGCGGAAATCCCGTCCCCCTCTCACTCTTCTTCCGAGGCCACGAAGAGATTCCTCAAGCCACCTCCTTTCGCCCACGCACAGTCCGCACCCTCACCCGCTATGTCGACTGCGCGATCGGGCAAAAACCCGACAATGTAATCCGCGGCCTTCCTGGCCTGGCTTGCCGCGCGAAAAATTGCCCGATTGTCCTCGCGCAGCACCTCAAGCCACGAGGCGATGTAATCCGAATGCCGCACTGTCGGCACAATGCCGAGCGCGGCACACGAGAATGCTGCGCACAGTTCCGCGATCAGCTCCTCAAAGGCATACTTCTTGGTGCCGTAGGCTCCTGTCAGATCGCGGTTGAGGCGCGAAGGATGTCCGCTGGCGTGCCCCATCTCGTGCAGCGCAGTGCGGTGCCAATTGATTGGCTCGAAGTAAGCTTCCGGCGGCGGCACCTGCACATAATCTTCAGCCGGCACGTAGAAGGCGTGGTTGCCGCCGATACGAAAGTCGATTCCGCTCGCCTCAATCAGGTTTTCGACGGCCGGTTCAATCATGCCCGGTGGAGACGGCGTGGCGGTTACGATCTCCGAGGGCAAACCATCGCACTGATCGGTATTGAAGACTGTGAAGCGCTTAAGGAACGCAATCGCTTTTGCTTCGTCGCCGGTCTGGCTTGCGCGGCGTTTTTCCTCGGCCGGCACGAAGTGGTCGGCATAGACGACGGAAGTACCACGCTCGCCTTTCCGGACGTGGCCGCCTAGCGACAACGCCTGACGAAAAGTAAGCCAGTTCTGACTGGCGAAGCCGCGCTCGACGGCGCGCCAAAGAATCAGTACGTTGATCCCACTGTATCGCCGTCCAGACGCAGCGTTCTTTGGCATTGCGAGCGGTGGCTTTCCCGCGGTGCCCCAGGGCTGAACCCAAGGCACACGGCCGGCCTCTAGCTCGGCGATGATCTTGTCAGTGATTTCGTCAAAAAGGCTCGCCCGGCTCTCACCGGCGCGCGCAAGGGAACGATGCTTGGACATCGCGGCTCTCCGCGACGGGCGCCGCGAGCCTCTCTCGCAGCCTTCAACCCGTCACCGAAGAGCAGCTCGCTTCTCTCACTCTGCCGTCCCGCAGCGGCCACGAGGCAGTTCTGCCGACGAAGAAGGCGTTGCGCACACACCCATCTGGCTGCAACGCAGCCACTATGGCCGAACAAGCGGCGGCGCGACGGCGGGCAAGGGAGGCAGTCGCAGGAGCGTCAGCATCGCGCCGCCCTCAGGCGCGACGCGGGACCGACTGCAGTCTCAAGACCGGTTAAGAAGGCACCCGCAGGAGGGTTAGCATAGCGCCGGCGCGGAACGCGGCGGAACCCGGGACCGAGTGCCTCCGGCGAGAGACACAATATAGCGCGCGAGCTGGGGTAATCCGATCCCAGCCCCTCTCGCTAACCTCAGCTGGGATTGATCCGACCCAGCAAAGGAGACGCAAGATGGCTCTATTCGTCGGACTGGATGTTTCGCTCAAAACCACCTCCATTTGTGTCGTTGAGGCGGACGGCTCGCCAGTATGGGAAGGCAAGGCTGAGAGCGAACCAACGACGTTGATCAAAGCGATAACACGATGGCGGGAACAGATCGCTCTGGTTGGCATCGAGGCCTGCCCCCTTTCTGACTGGCTCTACGGTGCGCTGGTCGAGTGCGGTTTTCGGATGGTGTGCATCGAGACGCGCCACGCTCAGCGCTTTTTGTCTTCTCGTCCCAATAAGACGGACCGTAGCGACGCTCGTGGGATCGCTGACATGATGCGGCTTGGTCACTACAGGCCCGTTCACGTGAAAAGCAAAGCGTCGCAGATATTAAGGACCACGCTCATCGCGCGCCGGAAATTCGTCGACCACATGCTGGCGATCGAGGATAGCATCCGCGGATTGTTGAAGGTACACGGCCTCAAACCGGGGCTTATCCACCGTGCTCGGTTCGCGGCCAAGGTCGAAGCCCTGCTGTCCGAGGCACCGGAGCTGCGAATGGCTATCGAACCGTTGCTCGAGGTACGCAACGCGATGCGAGTCAAGAAGGCACTGTTAGACCGTCAGCTTTCGCAGGTGGCGCGTAAGGACGAGATCTGCAAGCGTCTGATGACCATTTCAGGCGTGTTGGGCCGACTCCGAACAGAAGCGCGGACCGGGCAGAAGCAGTAAGCGGCAACGATCGTCACCCTAAGGGCGGAGACGCATCGCGGCTCCGGTCGCAGGCGCGTGCCTGCGAGTAGAGCGTGACCGAACCGAAGGGAGGAGCCGCCAAGGCCGCAAGTCTCCTCGTGCCTCAAGAGCAGACATTCATGGGTAAGTACTTCACGGTGGCGATGGGCCAGATTCGGCCATCTCAGCACGACGCGCATCTTGATCAATTCGAAAAGCTGCAGCAGGTCGCGACGACCGCGATAGCAGTCGGGGCTTGCTCTGGCCGGCAACCCCGATCATGCGAATGGCTTAGGGACTGAGCGGCGTGAGGGCGTTGCGCAGTGGCGCGCTGGAAATTTGCATCAAACCCGCAAATGGCTGGCCCAGCTCCAGGACTAGGTAGATCGCCCCGGCGGCCGACAGTGCAAAAACGAACAGCGAGCCGAAAACGGTTGCGCTGGGTTTGGCAAACAGGCCGAAGCTTCCAAAGATGATGGTGAGCCAGAAAATCAGCACCACCAGGAACGGCATAGGGATTGAGTTGTTCGTCTGTGCGAACAGCAGCAGGCGGGTCTGCGCAATGTCGGTGGCGATCTGTATGGCCCGGGCTTGCAGGGACCGCTGGGAATCGTTCTGCGGCGAAAGCTGCGGAAGCTTCGCAAAGAATGCGTCGCTTGCGGCGCTCGCCTCGAAGGGGTTCGCCTTGGCAACCTCGGAACTGTTCTCGCGCCACATTCGATCGGCTAAAACAACGATGCCGCGCCGTAACAGATTGCGTACGTCGTTCGTCTCCGGTCCGTACTGCGCCAGCAGATTGTCGAGCAGGACAACATTACTCGTCATCTGCGTGACTTGAGTGCTCTGCGTGTCGTAGGAGCCCTTAGCCGAGGCGATCAGCAGGCCGAGGACAAGCGCGGCTATCGTCCCGATCAGGCCCGTGCCCAGCCTGACGACATCCTTGTCATCCGTGCTCAGGTGATGCCCAGGAAGGAACATACCGAGCAAGGCGCC
Source organism: Bradyrhizobium neotropicale (assembly GCF_001641695.1). Taxonomy (GTDB): domain Bacteria; phylum Pseudomonadota; class Alphaproteobacteria; order Rhizobiales; family Xanthobacteraceae; genus Bradyrhizobium; species Bradyrhizobium neotropicale. Next base: position 35,078 of record NZ_LSEF01000070.1, on the reverse strand, counting down.
GCCTGAGATGCATACAAACGTGATGCACGATACTGCGATTGCATTCATGACTCACCTGTGTCGCGACTTGGCGGTGTGTCGCCTATGCGGCGGAGGCAACTGCGTGTCCCTTCGCGATCAATGTGCGTCGGTCGTGAATCAAGTTCTCCAGCCGGTGGGCTGCCACGTTCAATGTGGCATCATCCACCGCGCTCTCGTCTCCAGCAGCGGATTTAGCGCGCTCCGCCTTTAGAATGCCGTCGATTTCTTCTTCGATATCCGAAAGTTCAGCCTCTGTGTCGACTTTCCGAATCCGGCGCGCCAGGGCATAGAGAGAATCGAGCGGGCCTTCGGTTGCGCGGTTGCCGACGCCCAGGAATTTCCACGCCGCCGCAAGCATGGTGGCAGCGCCACCCAGTACCATCGGCGTCAAATAGATCCAGTTGCCGTATTCATCCATGAAGCTCTGCGTGGTGCTGTTGTAGACGGCCGCCGCGCCAGGGTGCAGCGGAAGGTAGGCATCCTGGTCGGTGCTGGGCGCGGTGATCTGCGCGAAAATCGGCTGCTCGCGCAGAAGATTCCTGCGCGCGCTCATGATCGCCTCGGTGAGGCTGGTTACCAGATCAGTGCCGAGCTTCTTTTGCGCAACTAGGTATAGTGAGGTCCTTAGGGTCGTCAGGTCATCTTCCGGGACCGGCGGCGATCCCCGCAGCGTGCCCTTCGGGACGTCGACGCTTTCAAAGGCGCGTTCATTCTCTGCAATTGCCCCCGCGGACTCGATCGGGATCAGTACCGGGACCTTTTTATGGTCGAGCTGAAAAAATCCGCGAACGAGCGAGAGGTATTTTTCGGCGAGCGGGATCGTGACAAGCAGGGCACTGACCTGTTTTGACTGAATGGCTTGCCGGACATCCGTCACAGCAAGGTTCTTGAACGCAACTTTTGCGCTCGCCAGATCATATTCCTTGGTCAACACATCGACAATTTTGGCGTTCGCTAGTCCGCCGACCACACCGACCGTGCGTCCCTTCAGGTTGGCCATGCCGTCGATCGACGATCCCGGCGGCGCGATGACCAGTACGACCATATGGCTGACGACGACGACGGCTTGCGCCTGCGACAAGTCGCCGACATCGCCGCGAACCACGGCCAGGTCGACCTTGCCCGCGGAGAAGGCGTTAGCCGCCTCAAGCGCGGTGCCGCTGTCGATAACCTTGAGCCGGACTGGCGCGTTCATTGAAGCGAGCTCGCTTGCCATGGCTGACATTGCCTGGGCTGCCTCGCCGTCAATCGAGCCGACTGCCACGGTAAGTGTTGCCGGGCGGGTGTAGTACCGATAGCCAAGGAGACCTGCGCCTGCGGCAAAAACGGCGACTCCGATAAGCAGGAAAAAGCGAAGCCAGAGCGGCAATTTTATCGACATCATGCTCGTCACTCCAGACGCGTCGGCCGATGGACATCGCTGCATGCCTTAATCGCAGCGCGTACAACCGCAATACTAAAGCCGCTTTGCTCTCGAACTCGGACATTGCTCGATGCAGTCGGCATGTCTCAAACGTGCCACATCCGGACTATCGCAATATGTCCGGCGCGGGCGCCTACTCAGCGCCCGTAAATGCGGTCCGGGATTGCGGTACCTAGTCCCTTGCTCTTTCGAGAGCATGCCGCATGTGCTTTTGTTCGTCACTCGTCATTTGCGTCGCGCCAAGCTTATAGGTCAGCTTGTCGATCTTGCCGGTGAAGCGGAACGGCAGCTTGTAGCTGTCGTCCACCGCCGTGCGGGTATCGCTCCCGATGTCAAAGGTTTCGTCGATCGCCATAAGGAAGGGGATCGTGTGCGGGATCGTCTTCTTGGCCAACTGCTTGCCATCCACCGTCAACACACCGGTGCCACCCTTGCCCGGGCCGGGGCCGTCATACTTGAAGTCAAACACGATCGCGTGCTTGCCGGGCTTAAGCGCATCGCCAAACACATCGCGGCCTCCCACGCCGCCCTCCCAGCGATACCGCTCTAGATTAAGCAAGTTGTAAACGAAGACTGGCTTGCCTTTGAGCAGGTAGAGAGCATATCCGCCGAAGCGACCGCCGAAAGTGGCAATCATTCCTTCCGCGCCGCCCTGGGGGACGGTAATCTCCGCCGTGATGGTGTAATCCTTGTTGAGGATGCTCGGGGTGTTTCCATCCGGAATGCCGGGGTTCTCACCGGAATACGTGAAGACCGTTCGCCCGGCGGTCGCGCTCGGCCGCGGTGTCACGAGGCGCGGCAGGATCGAGTTGTCCAGCGGCAAGACCTGGTATTTCGCCGCCTCGGTCAGGAACAACGCCTGGAGCTCCTTCAACTTGTCAGGATTCTTGGCTGCGAGGTCGTTGTTTTGCGAGTAGTCGTCAGCGATGTTGTAGAGCTCCCATTTATAGTCGTTGATGTCAGGCAGCTTGGCTGTTCCCAAGATCCACGGCGGGACCGGGGGCGTCGTGCATGCATACCAGCCATCGTGGTAGATTCCGCGATTGGCGAACATCTCGAAATACTGCGTGTCGCGCTTCGAGGGTGCGTTGGCATTCGCCTGGTCGAACGTGTAGACCATGCTCACGCCCTCAATGGGCTTTTGCGCAATGCCATTGACCATGGCCGGCGCCTGAATACCCGCGGCCTCGAGGATCGTCGGCACAATATCGATCATGTGGTGGAATTGGGTGCGGATGCCGCCGACGTCCGTGATGTGGCCGGGCCACGAAATGGCCATGCCCTGGCGTGTGCCGCCGAAGTGCGACGCCACCTGCTTGGTCCATTTGAACGGCGTGTCGAACGCCCAGGACCACGCGACCGACATATGCGGGTACGTCTTGTCGGAGCCCCAATCCTCGTAGTACCGCAGCAGCTCGGCTTCCGGGAGGTTCAGAATGCCGTTGTAAGCGGTCATCTGGTTCGGGGTGCCCTCGAGGGTGCCTTCGGCGCTGGTGCCGTTGTCGCCGCTGATGTAGACGATCAGCGTGTTATCGAGTTTTCCCATGTCCTCGACCGCCTGGATGACGCGGCCGATCTCGTGGTCGGTATAGGCGGCGTAGCCGGCAAACACTTCAGCCTCGCGCGCGTACAACTTCTTTCGCACGAAGGAAAGCGAGTCCCACTTCGGCAGGACATCCGGCCAGGGGGTCAGCTCGGTATTTGCCGGGATCACGCCGAGCCGCTTCTGGTTGGCGAAGATCTGCTCGCGCAGCTTCTCCCATCCCATGTCGAACTTGCCCCTGAACTTGTCGATCCATTCCTTCTTCGGCTGATGCGGCGAATGCGTGCCACCCGGCACGTAATAGACAAAGAACGGCGTGTCGGGAGCGGAGGCGTTCAAGCTGTTCATGTAGTTGATGGCGTCATCAGCCATGTCGGTGATGAGGTTGTAGTTTTGCTTGCCGATCCAGGGAAAAACCTGGGTCGTGTTGCGGAACAAATAGGGCGTCCACTGGTCGGTCTCGCCGCCCATGAACCCATAGAAGTATTGGAATCCCATACCGATCGGCCATTGATCGAACGGTCCGGCCGCGCTGTACAGATAGGTCGGGGTGTTGTGGTTCTTGCCAAACCACGACGTGGCATATCCGTTGTCGCGGAGAATGGTCCCGATCGTCGCGCTTTCGGGACCGATGACAGAATCGTAGCCCGGATAGCCGGTGGACATTTCACCGATGACGCCGTACCCGACCGAATGGTGGTTGCGGCCGGTGATCAATGCCGCCCGCGTCGGCGAGCAAAGTGCCGTGGAGTGAAACTGGGTATAGCGCAATCCCGCCTTGGCGATGCGATCCATGTTCGGGGTCGGGATGACACCGCCGAAGGTGCCGGAAACGCCATAGCCCTGGTCATCGGTCATGATCAGCAGAACGTTCGGCGCGCCTTTGGGCGGAACTACGGACGGTGGCCAATACGGTTTGGAATCTTTGGCAGTCTCGTTGACCACGCCACCGAATTTCGGAGGCTCAGGCGGCAGTTGTTTCCCGTCGATCGTGGTCGTGGCGCTGGGCGAACCCGGTACGCCGTTGATCTGCTGAGCGTGCGCTGCGGGGGCCAACATTACGCACAGGAGAAAACTCGATGATAGGAAACTCGCAATTTTGATCACGACGTCCTCCTCGAATGGCCGGTTTCGCTGTCCACTACACCGAGCTTACTGATTAAGGCGCCGTCATTTCGCGGCCTATGCGTTTTCGGCAGACGAGTAAGATATCAGAGGGAGGGCCGCGTTTAGCGGGGCACTCATGTCTGCCCGGGGGCAAAAAGAGACTTGGCCCCGCCGGCCAAGCACGACCGCTTTCGCGCCGGAACCCGACACCCGGACAGCCCAAAAAGAGGCTTGACGTTGTAGATCGGATTACAGAAGGGATCGAAGCCGGCGGCCGAGACGCGGCGCGGCTCGGTTTAACGAGAGCCCGTTGCGGTAATGCCGCACGCGCCAGGGAGCCGATCAAAAGATGTTCGCGGTGGCAATTGCGCACTGGTTTACGCCTTTGGCGATCTCGCAAATACTTAAGAACTCCGGCAGAGCATGAGAGCCTATCTGCCGCCTACGCTGGGATGCGTATCATTCCGACAAAGGGAAGACTTGCTCGGGGTTTGCATGCAAGTTGAGCAGCAGGTTTGTCGGATTGAGTGCTGATTATCCATCCGGTTCAGCTGACTCTCAGCCAGAGGCCCAGGATAGACGCTTGAGCGCCAAGAGCGGCACCCGTCGCGCTGGATTCGCCACTCATAAATCTGTGGAAGGCGCATTCCCCTCCCCGGTTCGCCCATCCGGCCGTTAGGCGGGAGAGGCGTTGGGTCCGGCAAGTGCGGCTATTTTCGTAGTGCGATAGCGATCTGCAACACAGCCGTTCCAGGTGGCGGTGCTCATGACGGCGCAGGTGCGGCTTGTGGGATTTTGGCACAAGCAGGACGGGTCGTGCAGCTGTCGTCTGTGCAGCCCTGCCGCCGGGGTCGTTGTCGAACCGTCAGTGCCGATCATGCACGAAAGCGACCGTGATGCCCCTGTTAGCCGACGTCGCCTGTCCTTTTTGCACGCCGCGCCAGCCGAGTCCCACATGAGCTCTCTGCTCCCCTTTTTGTGTAAGCTCGTCTGGCTTTCAATGTCCAAGGCCGCCGCTGATATGAGGCACGGAAGTATGCAAGCAAGAGGCAAGACGAGTGCAAGCTGAACCATCTGAAATCGGCACCTTCTGGGTCCCTGCGGTGTGGAATTCTCCCAAAAGATCTGAGTGTTTGATGGCACAGCTTAGGCATCTTGACCGTTGACCTGTGCTCATGGCACCCCGCTCTGCCTTTCCTGCCCGTTATCCGCCCATCGGCACATGGCCTGCACTCATGCGCGCTGACATGGCAGCTGCCTACCTCGACTATCGCGACACAAGTGAACTCGCACGCGCCGTGGGCCGCGGCGAAGCACCACCTCCCGTTGGTTATCGCGGAATCGGGCGTGCGCGACACCCAATATGGTCGAAGGCCGCCATCGATGATTTCGCGGCAACGACACGGAAACTGGATCCAGATAGATCGGAAGACCTGGTATCTCTCGCATGAATAAGCTTCCGCGCTACTGCCGACGAAAGTTACTGAAGAATGGTCGATGGGCATATTTTTTTGAGCCGCCAACCTGGGCCCGCAATCAGGGCTGCCAAGTCGAGGCTGAAGCATTGGGGGAAGACTACGCGGCGGCCATGGGGCGAGCCGAGAACATCTTATTGCCCGCCTTCGACAGTTGGGCTTCGGGAGGTTTGACCGACATGGTTCCGCCCTCTCCTTTGCCTGGCACTTTCGATTGGCTGGTCAGCATCTTCGAAGCGCATCAGAAATGGAGAGAGATTGATCACTACACACAGCGTTTATACAAGCAAGGTCTTGCCCTCTTCGCTAACCACACGCTGAAGGACGGTACCCGAGCGGGCTCGAAGCACCTCTCTGATTTTACGATGGGCTTCGTCGACGCAGTCTATGCAAAACTGCTCGTTGTGGAAGACAGAGACGCAAGTGGAAACGTCGTCAAGCGCGAGCGTCGCCGCTTCGCAAATGCGGCCATGGCCTCTTGCAGGCGCGCGTGGTTTGTTGGGCGGCGTGCCCAAGAAACGAAAGTGCCGACCATCAATCCATTTTCGCGGATGGGGCTAAAGACCCGTGCGCCTGGCCAGCCCGTCCGCCAGACGCCTACGGCGACTTGGGACGAACTCGTCGCATTCAGGGCGGCAGCGAAGGAGCTCGGATACCGCTCAGTCGGAACAGCCGCATTGTTGACATGGGAATGGCTGCAACGCGAAGAACACGTGTTTGGAGCTTTCGATATCTCGCACTATCGGCCCAAAGAGCGGCCGAACAGTGTGAAGATCGTGCATCCGAAGAATGGCGAGGAAGCCTGGTGGCCACTGTTCGACGAAACGGGCGAGCCGCTCTTCCCGGAACTGATGGCCGAACTCGACGCCATCAAGGAAACCGTGGTGACGGGCCTGGCCTTTCGGCGCGACCATGAACATCGCAGATCGCCTACACAGCTCCCTTGGATCACAGAACGCAAGGATCTGCGCTATTTGCGCCGTGTCGTAAGACGAATCGTCGCGGCAGCTCAGCTTCGGAGTGAACTCTCTTTTACTTCATTCCGTCACGGCGGATTTACTGAAGGAGCGGACAGCGATCTTACTGATGCTGAGTTACGCGCAGCCGGTCGTCATCGATCGGCACGCCAACTGCCGACCTATGCCAAACGCACGCGCAAACAGCTGATCGCGGGCTCCAAGAAGCGCCACGACGAGCGAGCAAGAGCAGCCCTTATCGGAATAGCCACTACCCTCGTGTCTGAATAACAGCATCGTGGGTTATAGTGGCTCTCCAAGGCTCAAACTTGGGCCTGCCGCTTTGACGTGACTATTTCCCTGTCCAGGACGGCTTGCGTTTTTCGCTGAACGCCTTCAGGCCCTCCTTGGCGTCCTCGGTCATCGCGAGCAGCGCGATCTGGCTTTCGGTGTAGGCGATGCTCTCGTCGAACGACATCGACGCGATGGCGCGCATGGCATATTTGCCGCGGCGGATCGCGGTCGGGGACTTGTCGACGATGCGGCCGATCAGCCAGTCGACCTTGGCGTCGAGCTCGGCTCCAGGCACGACATAGTTGAGCAGCCCTGCCGCTTGCGCGGCCTTGGCGTCGAACGGCTCGCCGGTGAGCGCCCATTCGTTGACGAGGCGCGGCGGCGCGATGCTCTGCAGCAGGCTCAGCACCTGCATCGGGAAGACGCCGACCTTCACTTCCGGCAGGCCGAAGATGACGTGATCGGCGGCGACCGCCATGTCGGTCATGCACAACAGGCCCATGCCGCCGGCCATGCAGACGCCACTGAGGCGCGCGATCGCCGGCTTGGTCGCGTTCTGCGACAGACGCAACAGATCGGCATAGTCGACATTTGGCTTGGAATGATCCATCGCGAAAGCCGCGCCGGAGTTCTGCAAATCGGCGCCGGCGCAGAACGCCTTGTCGCCTGCGCCCGTCAGCACGATGACGCGGACGTCCTTGTCGTCATGCGCGTCACGATAGCCCTTGGCGATGCCGGCGATCACCTCGCCGTTCAGCGCGTTGCGCTTCTCCGGCCGGTTGATGGTAATCCAGAACGCCTGCCCGCGTTTCTCGGTGATGACGCTTGTGGTGTCGGTCATGGCACGCTCGCTTGTTGTCTTCCGCTTGCCCGACATTTGCGGCAGACAGGACGGCAGGCGCAAGCGCAATCTCTGACGCCATGCCGCTTTAGCGCCTCGACACAACTTTGCGGCGCGATCGCAGCGAAAGCGCGTGCCTCAGGCCGCGCTGGCCGCCTTCCGGATCCAGACCTTGTTGTCGTGGAACGCCGCACCGCCGATCGGCGCGATCGTGTCCGCGCCCGTCAGCATGTTGATGCCGCGCCCGCCGATATGGTCCTTGTTGGGATGAACGGACTCCGCGATCAGCACGCCGCGCCGCACGCCCTCGAACAGGGTCGCGATCAGCGTGGTCTCGCCGCGGCTGTTGCCGAGCGTCACGGCGTCGCCATCGGCGATATCGAGCGCGGCCGCATCCAGGGGATGGATCATCACGCTCGCCTTGCCCTCGCGCGCCTGCGAGGACGGCGTCTCGTTGAAGGTGGTGTTGAGGAAGCTGCGCGAGGGGCTCGTCGCAAGCCGGAACGGATGGACCTGGTCGGCCTGCTCGATCACGGCCCAATGGTCCGGCAGCGCCGGCATGCTGTCGATATCGCCCATCATCACGCCGAGCGGTGGATGCGCCCAGTCGGCCTTGAAGTGGAACTTCTTGTCAGCGTGCGCAAAGCCGTCGAGAAAATGCGAGGTGCGGAAATCCGGCTGCAGATCGCGCCAGAGGTCGGCTTCGAGGCCGGCGATGTCGCCGTGGTTGCTGAGCTGCAGTGTCGCATCGATCAATTCGCGCGGCGTCATCTCGAAACCCCGGTGCCTGGCGCCGACCCGCGGCGCCAGCGCCTGCAGCAGCTCATGGTTGGAGCGGCATTCGCCGGGCGGGTCGATCAGCTTCGCGCCCACCGAGATGTGCTGGTGGCCGCCGCCGTAATAGAGGTCGTCGTGCTCCATGAACATGGTCGCCGGCAGCACGATGTCGGCCATCTGCGCCGTCTCGGTCATGAACTGCTCGTGCACCGCGACGAACAGATCCTCGCGCGCAAAACCCTGGGCTACCCGCGCCTGCTCCGGCGCCACCGTCATCGGGTTGGTGTTCTGGATCAGCATCGCCTTGATCGGCCCCTTGCAGTGCAGAGCCTCGGCGTCGCCGGTCAGGATGCGGCCGATCTGCGACTGGTCGAGCGCGCGCGTGGTCTGGTCGATCGCGTCGTGGCCCTCGATGATGGATTCGTCGAAATGCCACAGCGCGTAATTGTTGAAGAAGGCGCCGCCGCCTTCATACTGCCAGGCGCCGGTCACCGCTGGAATGCAGGTCGCCGCATGCATCTGCGTCGCGCCATTGCGCGAGCGGGTGAAGCCGTAACCGAGGCGGATGAAGGTCCGCTTGGTTTCGCCGACTGCCTTGGCAAAAGCCTCAATCTCGGACACCGGCACGCCGCAGATCGCCGACGCCCATTCCGGCGTGCGCGTTTTCAGATGCGCCTCGAGCTCGGCCGGGCAATCGGTGTATTTGTCCATGTAGGCGCGGTCGGCATAGCCGTCGCGGAACAGGACGTGCATCACGCCGCAGGCGAACGCGCCGTCGGTGCCGGGCCGCAGGATGATCTTGATGTCAGCCTGCTTCATCGTGTCGTTGTCGTAGATGTCGACCGCCGCGATCTTCGCGCCGCGCTCCTTGCGGGCTCGCGAGGCGTGCGTCATCACGTTGACCTGGGTGTTGACGGGATTGGTGCCCCAGATCACGACGAGATCGGACAGCGCCATCTCGCGCGGATCGACGCCGGCGATCTTGCCGGTGCCGATCGCATAGCCAATGCGCGCGACATTGGCGCAGATGGTCTGATAGAAGCGCGAATATTTCTTCACATGCGTGAGACGGTTGAGGCCGTCGCGCATCACGATGCCCATCGTGCCGGCGTAGTAATACGGCCAGATCGATTCCGCGCCGAACTCGCGCTCGGCCTCGTTGAAGCGGCGCCCGATCTCGTCCAGCGCCTCGTCCCAGGAGATCCGCGCGAACTGGCCGGACCCCTTCGGGCCGGTGCGACGCATCGGATACATCACGCGCTCAGGGTGATGGATGCGCTCGGCATAGCGCGCGACCTTGGCGCAGACCACGCCGGCTGTGTAGGTCTGCCTTTTCGAACCGCGCACGCGGCCGATGCTGCGGCCTTCGACGACCTCGATGTCGAGCGCGCAGGCCGACGGGCAGTCATGCGGGCAGGTCGAATGGCGGATTTCGATCTTGGCGTGCTGGTTCATGTCCCAGTTCGTAACATCAAAATAAGGGCCAGCCGAGCGCATTTTGCCGGCATTGCCCATGCGATTTGCTCAAACCGCGCGCGCCGCCGGTTCCTACCGCGCCTGCGAAATGGCGCGTGGTCACCCCGAAAACGGGCCGATATTCCCACCCGGATCGACTTTCTGAGGCGTCGACAGTCCGCGCGCCCGGCCGCTACAGTGCCGGCCAACAAGAACGACAGAGGGAGGTGGGCATGACGGCTTCAAGATTCGTGCTGGCGCTGGCGGCCGGCTTGCTCGGCGCGTTCTCCGCACTCCCCTGTTCGGCGCAAGAATATCCTGCCCACGCGGTCCGCATCGTCGTGCCCTTCGGCGCCGGCGGCCCGGCCGATGTTGCGGCGCGGCTGATCGGCAATGTCCTCCAGGAAAGCTTTGGCCAGCCTTTCGTCGTCGAGAACCGCACCGGCGCCGGCGGCGTCATCGGAACGGTCGAAGCGGTCAAGTCGCCCGCCGACGGCTACACGCTGCTGATGATGTCAAACACCCAGACTGCCAACGAATCGCTGTTGACCCCCGCTCAGCGCAAGTACGAGCTGATGCGCGACCTCGTGCCGATCGCCCCGGTCAACTATTCCGATCTCGTCATCGTCGTGAACCCGCAGGTCGCGGCGAAGACGCTGCAGGAATTCATCGCACTCGCCAAGTCGCAGCCGGGCAAGTTGAACTACGCCTCCTCCGGCCAGGGCACGCCCTACCACATGGCTGGCGAGCTGTTCAAAGCCATGGCCGGCATCGATGTCGTCCACGTTCCCTATCGCAACAGCGGCGAGGCGCGCAGCGGGGTGATCGGCGGACAGGTGCAGATGATGATCGATGCGGTGCCGGCGATGGCGCCGAATATCGGCGAGAACCAGGTGCGGGCGCTCGCGACCACCGGCCAGCAACGCTCGGCGGTGTTGCCGAACGTGCCGACCGCCGGCGAAGCCGGCGTATCCGGCTATGAGGCCACGATCTGGCTCGGCCTGATGGCACCGACCGGCACGCCGAAGCCGATCATCGACAAGCTCAATTCCGCCGTGAACGCAATGGTGAAGAGGCCGGACATCGCAAAGCTCTGGACAGAACAGGGTGCCGCGCCCATGTCGATGACGGCGGAGGAGTTCGACAAATTCCTGCGCGGCGACATCGCGAAATGGGCCGACGTCGTCAAGAAATTCGACAAGTCCTGAGGTCCCCGATCGACCATGCCGACCATTCGTTTTCATCTCAACGGCACCGCGACTGCGGTCGAGGCCGATTCGGATCAGACGCTGCTCGATGTACTGCGCGGCCGGCTCGGCGTGACCGGCCCGCATTTCGGCTGCGGGGCCAATGAATGCGGCGCCTGCTATGTCATGGTTGGCGATCACGCGATGGCGTCCTGCGACATGCCGATGTGGTCGGTCGCTGACAAGAAGGTCACCACGATCGAAGGCCTCGGAACGGCCGAGCAGCCGCACCCGCTGCAGCGCGCCTTCATCGCCGAACAGGCGATGCAGTGCGGCTATTGCGTTTCGGGAATCATGATCAGCGCGGCGGCGCTCTTGAAGCGCAATCCGTCACCGACGGAGGCTGAGGTCAGGGCGGCGCTCGATCGCAATCTGTGCCGCTGCGGATCGCATAACCGCATGGTGCGCGCCGTGCTGCGGGCGGCCTCGGAGACGGCTGCGTCATGACCGCGCCCTCCCCTGCCCCGAAACTGCCGGTTAGCCTGGCGGCCAATCCAAAGCTGTCGTCCTGGGTGAGGTTCACCGACGAGGGCCATGTGGCGATTTCGCCCGGCAAGGTCGAGATCGGCCAGGGCATCGTCACCGCGCTGGCCCAGATCGCCGCCGACGAGCTCGATGTCGATATCGGCCGAATTGAGATGATCCGCGCCTCGACGGCGAGCAGCCCGAACGAGGGCGTCACATCCGGCAGCCTCTCGATCCAGCAATCCGGCCGCGCGCTACGCCAGGTCTGTGCGGAGGTGCGCCAGCTCTTCCTCGCCGTTGCATCGGAACGCCTCGGCGTCGATGCGTCGCGGCTCGATATCAACGATGGCACGATCTCGGGGCCGGGCAATGTCAGGACCAGCTATTGGGAGCTGGCCGGCGAAGTCTCCCTCGATCGCGATGCCAGCGCGGGCGCGACGGCGAAGCTCGCCGCTGCACGTGGCGTTGCCGGGCATTCTGTCCAGCGCGTCGACATTCCCGACAAGGTGTTTGCGCGGCCTCGCTTCATCCATGACCGTCCGCTGCCGGGCCTGCTGCACGGACGCGTGCTGCGGCCGGATATCTCGGGCGCGAGGCTGATCGCGCTTGACGAAGATGCTGCACGAGGCGTTCCCGGTCTCGTCGCGATCGCCCGAGAGGGCGGCTTCGCCGGCGTGGTCGCCGAGACCGAAGCAGCGGCCGAAGCTGCGCTCAAGGCATTGCGAAAGGGCGCGACTTGGTCGGCCGGCGAGCCTTTGCCTGACGAAGACGACCTCGCGGGTTTCCTCAGGAGCCAGCCGGTCGAGACGACCATCATCGACACCAGAACATCGGCGGCCACCAAGAAAGCCGCCTACACCCTCCGCCGGCAATACACCCGGCCCTATATCGCGCACGCCTCGATCGCGCCGTCCTGCGCCATGGCGCAGTGGAACGGCGATCGCGTCCGTGTTTGGACCCACAGCCAGGGCGTCTATCTGCTGCGCGCCGATCTCGCCATCGTGCTCAAGCTGCCGGTCGAGAGCATCATCGTCGAGCACACGGAGGGCGCCGGCTGCTACGGACATAATGCGGCCGATGACGTCGCACTCGATGCCGTGCTGCTGGCAAAGGCCGCCGCCGGCCATCCGGTCAGGGTGCAATGGTCGCGTCACGACGAGATGTCCCATGCGCCGTTCGGCGCGGCGATGGCGATCGAGATCGAGGCCGATCTCGATGCGGACAATGAGATCATCGGCTGGCGCCATGCGATCTGGAGCAACGGCCATGCGGCGCGGCCGGGGCGCGCGGCGCAGCCGGCGCTGCTCGCGGCAACCGAGATCGCGAACCCCTACCCCCGCATGATCTCCTCCAATCCGCCCGCCGCGAATGGCGGCGGCGGAGACCGCAACTCCGTTCCGCTCTATGACCTCCCGGCCTGGACGATCACGAGCCATCGACTCCTGACCATGCCCGTGCGCACCTCGGCGCTGCGAACGCTGGGCGGCCAAGGTAACGTGTTCGCCATCGAATCCCTGCTCGATGAGATCGTCGCTCTGCGCGGCGAGGACCCGATCGAATTCCGCCTGCGCCATCTGCGCGACGAGCGAGCGAAGGACGTCATCCGCGCCGCGGCGCGACGCGCGCACTGGAAGCCGCAGAAGCGAGCCGGCGTCGGTCACGGTGTCGGCTTCGCACGCTACAAGAACACAGGCGCCTATTGCGCCGCGATTGCCGAGATCGAAGGTGCCGACGACATTCGTGTGAAGCGGCTCACGCTCGCGGTCGATGTGGGTGAGGCCATCAATCCGGACGGTGTGATCAACCAGATCGAGGGCGGCGCGATCCAGGCGACGAGCTGGGTGCTGAAGGAGCGCGTTCGCTTCGACCGGACACACATCACGTCCACCTCCTGGACGGACTATCCGATCCTGACGTTCAGCGAGGTGCCGGCCGTCGATGTCGAAATCATCCAGCGGCCGGAGATCGAGCCGGTCGGCGCCGGCGAGGCCGCGCACGGTCCGGTGACGGCGGCGATCGCGAATGCGGTGTTCGATTGCCTCGGCGTGCGCGTGCGCGACCTGCCGATCACGCGCGACAGGATCATTGCAGCCATGGAGCTTGCGTCGTGACGACAGTGAACATTTTGAGCGGAGGCGCGGCGCAAGGCCTGGTTCGGGGCCTCACCGAGACCTTCAAGGCGCAGACCGGATTCGGCATCGACGGTCAATTCGGCGCAGTCGGCATCATGGCCGACAAGCTGCGCGCGAGCGCGCCGGCCGATCTCGCCATCCTGACGCACGCGCTTGTCACCAAGCTCGCCGACGAGCAGCTCGTGACAGCCGCATCGATCGCAGACATCGGCAGAGTCGAGACGGCGCTCGCAGTTCGCGCTCGCGATCCCAAGGTGACGGTCAGAACCGAAGCCGATCTGCGCGAGGTGCTGCGCACCGCCGATGCCATCTTCGTCCCGGACACCAAGGCCTCGACCGCCGGCATGCACGTCGCAAAAATCCTGGATCAGCTCGGCATCGCCTATGAGGTCGCATCGCGCCTCAAGATCTATCCGAATGGCGCGACGGCGATGCGGGAGCTTGCAGCGTCGACCGCGCAAAGGCCGATCGGATGCACGCAGGCGACCGAAATCATCGCGACCGACGGCATCGTGCTGTCGGGATCGCTGCCACCGGGATCCGAGCTCGTCACGATGTATACGGCCGGCGTTGCCACGCGTGCCGCGCATCCGGCAGAGGCCCGCGCGCTGATCGCGCTGCTGGCCGGCGCAGCCCAGAGCGAGCTGCGCCGGCGCGTGGGCTTTGCCGGCTAGATACGCGCGCCTTACTTGCTCAGCTGGGTAAGGCCTGTAGGCGGTCCGTCGACGGCGGTCCAGCCGCCATCGACGAACAGCGTGCTTCCGCTGACATAGCTCGCGGCATCCGAGGCGAGATAGGCTACCGCCGTGGCGACCTCGTCGGCACTGCTCCAGCGATTGAACACGGTGTGGCCGGCGTAGAGATTGTAGATGTCGGGGCGCTGCTTGAAGGGGCCAGTGAGCGCCGTCTCCGCGATGCTCGGCGCAATCGCATTGACGCGCACGCCGGAGCGGCCGACCTCTGAGGCAAATCCCTTCACCAACAGGCCGATCGCCGCCTTGGTCGCGCCATACACCGCAAGGCCTGGTTCGATGGTCACAGCGCGCACCGAAGAGCAGGCGATGATGCTGCCGCCCTTCTGCTCCACCATGATGCGACCGAAGGCCTGGAAGAACCAGACGGTGCCTTTCACGTTCAGCGTAACGACGCGGTCGAGATCCTCCTCGGTGTAGTCGAGGATGGTCTTGCGGATGTTGAGCCCCGGCGTCGTCACCGCGATATCGAGCCGCGGGAATTTCTGCATGACGGTCGCGGCCAGCACGTTGACGTCAGCCGCGCTCGCAGCATCGCAGGCAGCGGCCTCGGCCCAGCCGCCCTGCTCCCGAATGCCGGCGGCGGTCGCCTCGGCAGCGTCAAGCGCGCGGTCGGCGCAGACGACACGGGCGCCGAGCCCGGCCAGCGCCTCGGCCGACGATTTGCCGATGCCCGAGGCGGCGCCGAGCACCACTGCGGTCTTGCCGGTGAGATCGAAGAGCTTGCGATAGTCAGTCACAGACAGATTCTCCTGTTGCTGCGACGCAAAGTATCGCAAGGCCGGTCCACCCGCCAAGTGACAGCGCACGCACGGCAGCTATCCCTTGTACCCCATCAGCAGGCGCGGCAGCCAAAGCGAGAACGCGGGAACGTAGGTCACAAACATGAGTGCTGCGATCAGGGCGGCGTAGAACGGCAGGATGGTGCGCATCACCGCGCCCACCGAGATGCCGCCGATGGCGCAGCCCACGAACTGCGTCGTTCCGACCGGCGGTGTGTTCAGCCCCAGGGCGCAGTTGATCAGCATCAGCATGCCGAACTGCACCGGATCCATGCCCGCCTTCATCGCAATCGGCAAGAAGATCGGGGTGCAGATCAGGATGGTCGCCGCCATGTCCATGAAGGTGCCGAGCAAAAACAGGATGACGTTGATGAGCAGGAAGATCATCCAGGGCTGTGTGGATACCTTGCTCATCATGTCGCCGGCGAGGTCCGCAACCTCGTAAAGCCCCATCAGATACTGGAACATGGTGGAGACGCCGATCAGCAGCAGCACCACGCCCGTCGTCTTCACCGCCTTGGCCGCGGCCCGCAGGAAGTTCTGCAAGGTCATGGTGCGGTAGATGAAGAAGGTCAGCAGGATCGTGTAGGTGACCGCGACGGCTGCGGATTCAGTTGCAGTGAAGACGCCGGACAGGATACCCGCCAGGATGATTCCGACGATCAGAAGGCCGGGCAGCGCGGCCGCGAAGGAGCGGAACACCTCGGCCCAGCCTGGAAACTTGCCAGCCGGATAGCCTCGCTTCACCGCGACGGCGTAGGCGGCGACCAGCATGCACGCCATCAACACGAGCGCCGGCAAGATGCCGGCAGCGATCAGCGCGCCGATCGATACCTTGCCACCGGCGGCCAGGGCATAGATGATCATATTGTGACTGGTCGGCATCAGCGCTCCGACCAGCGAGGCATGGGTGGTGACGTTGACGGCGTAGTCGGTGTCGAAACCCTCCTTTTTCATCATCGGGATCATCACCGCACCCATTGCCGACACGTCGGCCACGGGCGAGCCGGATACGCCGCCGAACAGCGTGCATGCAACCACGTTCGACATGCCGAGCCCGCCGCGGATGTGCCCGACGAGATTCTTGGCGAGCTGCACGATCTTGTCGGCGACGCCGCCATGCAGCATCAGCTCACCGCTGAAGACGAAGAACGGTATGGCGAGGAAGGAGAAGATGTTCATCCCGGACATCATCTGCTGGAAGATGACGGCAACCGGCAGGCCTTCGTAGAGGATGGTACAAATCGCCGAGAGGCCGATCGCGAAAGCGACGGGTACGCCGAGGATGAGGAAGCCGAAGAAGGTGGCGCCGAGAATGATCAGTTCCATGAGGGGACGACCTCTTCGCCGCGCAGGAGAGCAATGATGTGCTCGATTGAAAAGGAGACGATCAAGACGCCGGAGGCGACCAGCGGTACGTAGCGGACGACCTCAGGAAGGCCGAGATTGGGTATCTTCACGGTTCCGACCGACGCCCCGAGGATCCAGCCGTTGTAGACCATCGCAATGCCGAACAAGGCCACCAGAACGTGGATCACAAGCTCGATCTTCTCTCGCAAATGGTCCGGAAGCATCACCAGCAGACTGTCCATGCCGATGTGTCCGGCATCGCGCACGCCGACGGCGGCGCCGATCAGCGTGACATACAGGATCAGAACCAGCGCAAGGTTCTCCGTCCAGGTCGGGCTGGAGTTGAGCACGTAACGCCCGAACACCTGGTAGAACACGATGGTGACGATGACGAGCAGGCCGCTCACGGACAGATACATGCCCACGCGAGCGACGACGGCATTGATCCGCGACAGCAAGCCGGTCGACGGACGTCCGGCTAGTGCCTCCGGCTCGTGACTTACGACGTGTGGGTCTGACATCCGGGTCTCCTTGCGCGTCTCCTTGCGAGGGTCCGGTGTCGCCAGTCGGCGACGCCGGACCCGACGCCATGTTCTTACTTCGTGTCCTGGATACGCTTGACGAGGCTCTGCAGTTTCTCGTCACCGGCGAACTTCGCGTAGACCGGCTTCATCGCATCGACGAATTCCTGCTTGTTGGCGATCGTAATGACCTGAACGCCAGCCGCCTCGACGGTCTTGCGGGATGCCTGCTCACGCTCGTCCCAGAGCTTGCGCATGACGGGCACCGACTCCTTGGCCGCCTTGCGGATCATCGCCTGATCCTCCTTGCTCAGCGTGTCCCAGACCTTCTTGGACATCACGAGAACTTCGGGCGCCAGGGAGTGCTCAGTGACGTTGTAGAACTTGGCTGCCTCGAAGTGGCGCGACGACTCGTAGGAAGGCCAGTTGTTCTCGGCTGCGTCCACCAGACCGGTCTTGAGAGCGGTGTAGACCTCGCCATAGGGCATCGGCGTCGGGTTGGCTCCTAGGCTCTCGATCATGCCGACCCACAGGTCGGATTGCTGGACGCGAATCTTCAGACCCTTGAGGTCCGCGAGCGACTTGACCGGTGCCTTGACGGTGTAAATGGACCGCGCGCCGCTGTCGTAATAGGCAAGGCCGACCAATCCCGCAGGCTCCATGGCCGCCAGGATCTCGTCGCCGATCGGCCCGTCAAGGACGGTGCGCATGTGCTGCGTGTCCCGGAAGACGAAGGGCAGGCACAACGCGATGGTTTCCGGCACGAAGTTGTTCAACGGCGATGCGTTGATCCGCATCATGTCGAGCGCGCCGATCTTGAGCTGCTCGATGGTGTCCTTCTCCGAGCCCAGGGCTCCATTGGGAAACACCTTCACGCCGAGCTTGCCGCCGCTCGCCGTCGCGAGCTGCTTGCCCATGAACTTGACGGCCTCGACGGTCGGATAGTCGGCGGGATGTATGTCGGCGGAGCGGAAATCGCGTGCGGTCGCCAGGGGTGCTGAGACCGCCAGAACAACGGCTGCGATGATGCCGGTTAATGTCTTCATCTGGGCTTTCCTCCTGAGTTGATTATGTCGTCGTCGGGCAGGTGCTGCGGGCCGCCTTGGGTCGCCCTCCTTCAGGTGTGAAGTCGAGCGCTACAACTGCACCACCTTGGTAGGATTGCGAGACGGAGTCGAGTGGATTTGGCTGCTTCGTGATCGGGGATCTGCGCGGCAAGTGCCGGCCGCCCTGCAATCGCGCCCCGCCGTCGGCCAATGCCGGACACGAGACAACGATGCTCGTTGTATCCATGAACGTTCCTCTCGTTTTATGCTCGACCGCTATTGGTTGCGGCTTGGAGGTTCGGACGAGACGGACGCCCCATCCCTGCGCGAACGCGCTGCATCAGCGCGCGATGTCGCCAATGTCGTCCCTAGGCCGGGCGGCATTCTGAGTCCAAGCCAAATCCGGCATCGATCAATGCAAGAGTTGCATCGATGGATCGGGTGGTGCTCCGGGGGAGGCAATCAGCGGATGGTCCCTTTTTTCCGAAGCCGACTGGCCGTACTACAGCACGATGCTGTTCATGCTGATGCGCGTTTCGTTCTGGCTGCCGCGCATGGTGCTTCGGCGACGCCCATCACGCTGCGTTGACGTCGCCGGCGCGTTACTTGACGTTACCGGTAGCCCGCCCTCAGGATGTGCGGACGACCCCGGACATCTCGAGGGAAATGCCATGCCGCGAAAGCTGATCGATATCTCCGTGCCGTTGCAGAACGACGTGCCGGCCGATCCGCCGGGCAATCACCCGAGGATCCAGTACATCGATCACCAGCAGGGCCTGCCGCACATGCTGCAGTTCTTCGATGGCCTCAAGGCGGAGGACCTGCCGGACGGTCAGGGCTGGGCCGTCGAGCAGGTCTCGCTCTCCACCCATAACGGCACGCATCTCGATGCGCCCTGGCACTTCCACCCGACCATGAACCGCGGCGAGCGGTCATGGACCATCGACGAGGTGCCGCTCGAATGGTGTCTTCAGCCCGGCGTGAAACTCGACTTCCGGCACCTGCCCGACGGCTACGTGGCCACCGCCGAAGACGTCGAGAAGGAGCTGAAGCGCATCGGGCACACGCTGTCGCCGCTGGAGATCGTCGTCGTCAACACCAGCGCCGGCGCCAAATTCGGCCAGACCGACTACGTCAACTCCGGCTGCGGCATGGGCTACGAGGCCACCATGTACCTGCTTGAACGCGGCGTGCGGCTGACCGGCACCGACGGCTGGAGCTGGGACGCGCCGTTCGTCTACACCGCCAGGAAATATGCGGAAACAAGGGACGCCCGTCTGATCTGGGAAGGCCACAAGGCGGGACGGCACATCGGCTATTGCCATCTCGAGAAACTGCACAATCTGGACAAGCTGCCCTCGAGCGGGTTCACGATTTCGTGCTTTCCGGTGAAGATCGAACGCGCCTCAGCGGGCTGGACCCGCGCGGTCGCCATCATCGACGGCTAGGTCGAAGCCGTCACTCGCCGTCGAGGCCGCTCTCGGCGAGCTCGCGCAGCGCATCGATATCGAGCACGACGATCGCGCCATGCTCGAGGCGAACCCAGTTGCGTCCGGCCCAGGCGCGCAATTGCTTGTTGATGCTCTCGCGCGTCATCCCCACCATCTCGCTGATCTCCTGCTGCGTGATGGCCAGCGTGCCACTGCCCGAATCGAGCTTGCGCTCTTCGGTGAGGCCGAGGAGTGCGCTTGCGAGCCGGCCCGGCAGGTTCTGCAGGATCACCTGCTCGACCTGCTGGCTGGTCCAGCGCAGGCGCGCGCAGAGCAGCTCGATGAACTTCATCGCCAGCGCCGGCTGGCTCTTCACGAAGGGCAGGAAGTCCCGCCGATCGATGACGTAGAGTTCGCAATTGGTGTTGGCGGTCGCATCCGCCGAACGCGGCGCGCCGTCGAGGACGGCGATCTCGCCAAAAATCTCTCCCGGACCGATCAGATTGAGAATGGCGTTCCGCCCATCGGGCGAAGAAGAGGAAATCTTTACTGTCCCCGAGATCACCGCAAAAAGATTGTTGCCCGCGTCGCCCTTCGCGGCGATCGTCGCGCCGCGCTTCACCAAGGTGTGCTTGGCATAGCGGCAGAGCTGGTCGAGCGCCTCCGGCTCCAGATCTGCGAAGATCGGGTGCTTGCGCAGGACCGATAGTTTGTTGCCCGACGACTGTCGGGGGTCACCGGCCTTGTCCTGAGGCACGCCGCGGGACTCCTAAGACTGCGAGGCACTGAGTTCCTGCGTAGTCAACGTTAGCAGGCTTTTCAACCGGAAAGCATGCACATGATTTGAGGCAAATGCCGCGAAAATGCCGCGGTCGTGCTGAAAGCCGCATCCGCAGGATGCGCCAATGCGATCCGGACGATGCAGAGTTGCAGATGCCGCAAGCCGCGAAGGGCCGATCAAGGCAAGCAGACGCGCGCGGTGGGCGCGTTGGAACGCGACCGCGGTCTCAGGGGCTTCAGCGTTTGAAATCCGAATCGGGGCGCGCGGTGCTGGCCTGTCGGTCCGCCCAGGCCAAGGCCGCGGAAAAAACGGCAAAGACGGCTACGACGGCAATGGTCACCAGCAAAGCATCAGTCGGCATCGCGCCTCTCCCGAATCGCTTTCGGCATTATTCGCGGCACGCGCCGGGCGTCATTGATCGGGATCAAAAATCGGAGGGGCCCATGGAAGACCCCGGCTTCAGGCGGCCGCCAACGCCCCTGCCCGTTCGGCATCGAGCAGGCCGATGCCGCCCGGGATGATCTCGATCACGCCGAGGCGCTCCAGCTTGGTGAAGGTGCGGCTGACAGTTTCGATGGTGAGACCCAGATAGTCGGCGATGTCCTGCCGGCTCATCGGCAGCGGCACCGTCCCTATCGGTCCCTTGAGCAGGATCAGCCGTTCACGCCAGCCGAGGAGAAAGGTCGCCACCTTTTCGTCCGCTGAGCGGCGGCCAAGCAGGACCATGTGGTCGCGCGCCTGGGTCAACTCGCGGATTGCCAGCTCGTTGATCCGCCGTAAGAGATGCGGCCGGTCCTCGATGAAACGGGTGAAGGGCGCCTTCGCGAACTGGCAGATCGTCACCGTGCCAATCGCATCGGCGGAGAAATTATGGCGCCCGGAAATGTTCATCCCCAGGAAATCGCCAGGCAATGCAAAACCGACGATCTGCCTGCGGCCATCAGGCAACAGCTTGTACAGCCGCATGACGCCGTCGAGGACGTTGTAGAACGACGTTGTGATGTCCTCCTCGGAGAAGACGGTCTGACCGGCGGCAAAATGGACGCGCCGTCCCAGATGCTCGAGCTCCCGGAGTTCGGCCGCGTCCAATGACGAGCAGACCGCGAATTCGCGGACCGCACAATCGCTGCAGGAATGCCCGTTCGGCTCAATCGTAACCAGGGAAGCCTTCATCCACCGCTCCAAGCGTCGGCTGCCTCTCGCATCAACCGAGTATGCCGCGCGGCCTGCATTTTACTGCATCGGGAGCGAGGCACTTGAGGCAGATCAAATCTGGCGGACATGACCGCTTGATCCGCCGCTTCCGAATTCGTGTCTCTGCCAAGATCGTAGATCGACTACGCGGCAAGCGCGTCTTGCTCAGCATCAGTCCACCAGATGACTATCCATTCGCCCGTACTGTGACGATCGGAAGCGACGCCTCGGTTAGCCTCGGGACGGATGATAAGAACATTGCGGAGGCGCGGCAGGCCAACGCCTTGGACCATCTTCACCGGCTCTTCGATCTGACCGAAGCGGCCCCGATCAGTCTCAGTCACAAAGACATGGTCGCGCTGAGCGAGGAGACGTACCGACTCTACCAGGAAATACACCGCGACATCCCGGCGAACCTGACGCATGGATGTATCACAAGGCTCTCAGTCGCGCGGCGCCTGAAGGTCGCGTCGAGAATCCACCCCCAGCCGCGCTGATGCCGAACGAGGCAAACACCGCTATTGAACTGTTTGGGACTGGTGATCTGACAGCGGCCGTCAACGCCATTCCGGCCGATCAGCATGACGCGCTGGAAGATCGGTTCGGGCTTCTCGCGGATTGGGTTCCGATCCGCCAGCGCATTCACCTAAACCCGAATGATCGGCGACGCTTCCTGCGCTTTGACGGGGCAGCCAAGCTCGGCGCATCGGCAAGCAAGGCGATCGCTACTTGCGCAGCCTGTTCACGGCAGGCGCAGTCGCCGTGATCCGCTATGCCAAGATCCATGGCACGGGGCATCGGCCCTGGCTCATCGCGTTGTTGGCGCGGCGCCCCACCAAGGTCGCGGCCATCGCACTCGCCAACAAGCTCGCCAGGATGGCATGGGCGAGGATGGCCAGGACGAATGCTACAAGGAACCCGCCACTCTTACGGCGTGAACGAGATCACAGCCGGTCATCCGGGTGCAACGTAACGGTTGGAAGGGCGAACAGCACTAATGCAGCGCCGGTTGATCCGGCGATCAGGACAACCCACTTGGGCCACAGCATCGTCGAATGCGTGCTATTGACCGGGACCTGATCCGCGGAGGGCATTATGGCCAGCGGTCACGTGAACCGCGCTAACAGATCCCATGAATGAGGCGCAGAGGAGCTAAGCTGCGTCATCGGAAACCGGAGGTCTGATCATGTCTCATTCGACCAATATGCTGCCGCGTTCTGTCGATTACGATCAAACGCTCATTCTGGCGATCGAGTTGAGCAACAAGAGCTGGGTCTTGGCGGCGCAGGTACCTGGCCTTTCGCAGACCAAGGCGAAGCGGACGATCGAGCCGGATAAAAATAATCTGTTGGCGACGATTGACGGTTACCGAATCCGAGCGGCTGCCGCTGGTCGCTCGGTCAAGCGGGTGGTCGCCAGCTACGAGGCCGGATGGTGCGGGTTCTGGCTGGCGAGATGGCTAATGGCGCACGGCATAGAGGTGCACGTCGTCCAACCTTCAAGTGTACCCGTTGACCGGCGCATGCGCCGCGGTAAATCGGATGGCATCGATGCAGAATTGCTGTTGCGCACTTTGCTTGCCTGGCTTCGCGGCGAGCCCCGCGTCTGTTCGATGGTGCCAATCCCGGACGAAGTCGATGAGGATGCGCGGCGTTGTATCCGGGAGCGAAGTGAGTTGGTCTCCGAGCGTGTCGGCCTCGTGAATAAGATCGGTGCCGTTCTGGCAACGCTGGGCACTGAAGATTACAATCCCCTTCTTCAAAGCCGTCGTCGCCGGCTAAACGAGCTGAGGACGGGCCTTGGCGATCCAATACCGCCAAATGCATTGGCCAAGATCGCGCGTTTGCTTGCGAGGCTAGAACTTGTTCTTGCGCAAATTGCGGAGTTGGAACTTGAACGTGATGCCGTTGCCAAAACCCGTGCTCCGGACCAGGCCGGTAAGATGATCCAGCAACTCATCAGCCTGCGCGGCATCGGTGTACAAAGCGCAACCGTGCTGGTGCGAGAGGCCTTTGTCCGACGCTTCGCTAATGGCAAGGCGCTCGGGTCATATGCCGGGCTCACCTCGACGCCGTATAGCAGCGGGGGCATCGATCGTGAGCAGGGTATCGGGAAAGCAGGCAACCGTCGGCTCAGAACGGTGATGGTCGAATTGGCCTGGCTTTGGCAACGCTACCAGCCAGGGGCCGCGCAGGTGGTCTGGTTCCGTGAACGCGTCGGCTCGACTGGCCGCCGCGTTCGCAAGGTCATGGTGGTCGCGCTCGCGCGCAAACTCCTGATTGCCTTATGGCGGTTCGTCATCGACGGTGTCATGCCCGAGGGTGCGGTCACGAAGCCCTCCATGTAACCGTCTCCGAAACCGGGCAGCGCCGCAACAGCACTGCACCGGTGATCCGAGGGAACGTCGCCGTTGTTCGGCGTGGCGCTTCGCCGCCGTCTTCACAGAGTGGTGCTGTTCCTTGGAAGCTCTCCAGTCCCGAATGAGGGACAGTGGTCGGGATCACCATCCCGCCGGATGTGAGGTTAGCAGGCAGCCCTGCAGCAAGAGAGCTCACCTCGGATCGCCGTCGGCTGAAGGCCATTGACAGAGGACTCATCATGTGAGGCCGAACACATGGCGCTCCGACCAACGCCGCAAGTGACGATTCTTCTTGCTAGCCCGGAGCCGTCCATAGGCGACTTCAGTCTCCTGAGTCGCAAAAGCGTGGCAACATTTCTGCTGTAACCGGCCTTTGGGGCTCGTTAGATTCGATTTCCGTCGGGCAGAGGAGCTAACCATGTCACATCTCGCGCAAATTGCACTCGCGTTCTTGCTGCTGACGGTGCAACTTCCGGCAGCATTTGCGCTAGACAATGCACCAGCGACCATTTCTCAGGAGCTTGTGCCATTCTCGTCGGATGAGGGGCTTGCGCGGCTGGCCCACTCAACTGCAAAGGTGGACTTTCCCGCCCTTGCCAATCAATTTGAGGCGGAGTCTAACGGCGCGTTCTGTGGACCCGCGTCTGCAGCAATTGTGCTCAACGCCGTTCGAGGCCGGAGCCCTGATCTGCCCCGGGACCGGAGCCGATTACATTCAGAAGACCTTAAATACATTCCGAGCGCATACGATCCCACGATCCCTCGCTTCACGCAGGACAACGTGATCATCAAAGGCCTGAAGACCCGCGCGCAAGTTCTCGGCGAACCTGTAACGATCAATGGAAAACAGATCCAGGACTTCGGCTATCAGGTCCGTCAGCTCGATGAGATGCTGAGGGCAAATGGCCTAACGACCCGGCTTGTCATCGTTGATGACAGCAAGCCCGAGCAGGATATTCGGACTGATTTGGTTGAAAACCTCAGGCGTCGGGGCGACTATGTGATCGTCGCCTACCAACGCAAGGCTGTGGGCCAACAGGGCCCCGGACATATCTCGCCGCTTGGCGCATATGACGCTGAATCCGACTCGTTCCTTGTCCTTGACGTCAACCCTGCGAGCGCTGGCTGGGTGTGGATGCCAACTGCGACCCTCGTTAAGGGTATGCGCACATTCGATACGGTTGAGAATCGCGGGTATATTCTTGTTGAGACCCCTTGAGGCGTTCTTCACTTCGCGTCGATGAAATTTCCGCACGGCCCGAATCGGCCCCCTGGCGACGTCCGCCTTCTAACCGTTCCTCGTCATGATGTCCTTTTCATGTTTACGCGGACGCTTGGAAGAGATGCAAAACATTCTGCAAACGCGAATGCATCCTTGAACGGAACGCGGAGTACCTCAAAACGCGAGTTAGCGCTTAGAAGGGACCACCAGAGCGAGAGTATCGCGCATACATTATGCGCTCTACGGGCATATCGAGCTTCGTATCGATCTAATGTGCAAGGACGAGACCGAAGCCAAGAGGCGCGCCAGACGCTTGGCGGACCGCCACGACGTAGAGCTCTAGAGCCAAGATCAAAAGATCGCGCAGTTTAAGAGTGAATAAGGCTGACGTCTCAAATGCTCGTTGGTTTCACAGTGAACCAGATGGGCGAGGTGGCGTTAGAAGGCAATGGACAATGACGACCTTCAAGCGCGCAGTGAACAAGCTCTTGTCGTAGTGTCCCTCAGTACGGCAACGCTGATTGCGTGCTCGGCCTCTTGATATCTGCAACGCCGCCTCGGTTGGCGGCCTTTTTTTTAAGTACTCGGTCAACCTGCTATGTCGCTTGTTGGCCTACTTCAAAGCCCGGGCTGCAAGTGGCAGCACCAGGATCACCTGTGACGCGGGCGTCCGGGCTATCGAACGAAACTATAACTGACGATGTTCACCAGAGAGACAGTCGTCCACCTGATCGGCGAGCCCTGCCTGAAGTTGTACCGGGCCCAAAGGCAAAGACCATTGGTATTTCCAATTCGACGACCACGGGCTGTCCGGCATCAAGAGGGTGATGGTGAAGCGGCTCAACGACCTGCCGCTCGCTACATGGTTGAATGAAGGCAGAACATTTGCCGCCGCAATGCGGGCGAAGCGCGAGCGGTGACGATCGCGGGAGCAAGCGGTGATCGACAGACCCCAAGCAGCCGGGAGCTGCAGCCGGGCCGCAGGGCGCGATGAATCCACCGACGGCGGGCGGTCCCGCGCCGGGTGGTCCGCCGATCAGACCGGGCAGCTCACCGGCACGCCGCCGCCGCGCCCGCACCCGACACCGGCCGCGCCGCTGATGCCGGGTTGAGTTAGGCGCGCGCCAAAAAGCGCGAATGTCGGCTTTAGCGGGCTTACGTAACTTACTGGCCCCAGCTCACCCGAAGCTGGGACCTTTTCTCAACGCCTGTCGATGATTAGGCCGCTAGGTTCGCGCCGCTCGGCGAACGGCAGGCCGGTTTCGCGGGCGAGACGTTCGCCTAGCTCATGCGCTTTGTCGCCGTTATCCCTGCCTAGGAAGGTCTCGATCATGTCGAGAAATTCACCCGCAGCGTCGAGCGTGCAGACGTGACATTCGAAGGAGCGTGCGGGATTTGCGCCTGAGATCGGAACGGTGTCACCTCTTCCGCCCGAGGACAGTTAACGTCCTGGCCTGATTGAGGAGTGTTCCGATGCGCGTTCCAGTCCTTCCAATTCTCGTGAGTGGCGCTCTCTGCGCCGCCACATCCGTGCAAGCGCAGACTTACGATCCCGCCTACCCGGTTTGCCTCCAAGTCTATACGGGCGGCTTCATGGATTACTATTTCGAGTGCGCCTACACCAATATGGCCCAGTGTCAGGCGTCCGCATCGGGCCGCGCGGCATCATGCGTGGTCAATCCCTACTATGCCGGGAAAGGCGGAAAGCCCGCAGTACGTCACAAGCGAACGCATCATCAGTGACTACCGATTGAGCCCTTTGCCCTGTGTCGCCATTCCCGGCGGTTTCGTAGGATCGGCAAAGGCGCGCACGCGCCGTGCTAGTCCACCTCGATGGTGCCTGCTTCCGGCGAGATCGGTCCCATATCTGCACCCATAGCGGCGGCGTCGAGTGCCTTTCTCTCGCCGCCGCTAGACCTCTTCCTCCGTCGAACAGGCCGTGCAGAAATCCCGCCACGGCACTTGCACGACCGAATGCCCAACGGCTCGCCAAAAAGCAGTTCCTAAAGCGAAGTAGGAAGGTCCAAGCGATGGCTGAGTTTTGCCGGTACCCTCACCCGGAGGGCGCTGAACGTGACCCCAGCCCTCAGTCGAAGCCGGGGCTTTTTTGAAAGCTGAGCCATGACCATAGTGCTAATACTGGCGACGGCAGGGATCGTTTTGGTCGGCGCAATCGTCGTGCTGTTTGAGATCAAGGCCGCGCGCGAGAAGAGGAACAGCAGGCGATGGCCAAGCTGCCGATGGCCCTCGCTTCCAGAGGGCACTCTGAGTGACCCACTGACTTACTGGCCCCAGCTCACCTCCTCAGTAGAGCTGGGGCCTTTTTAATGCTCTTGTAGCTCAGTGGTAGAGCGGCTGTTGTGTGTACCGGTTCGAGACCGGCCACGTGCTCCATCACCCGAGATTGTTCCCGGCTCGCAGGGAGAGGATCGTTGCGCGAAAATTGTCCTCGACCTTGCGAATGCACGACTTGCAGAACCACAGCTCCTTGATTTGCTCCCCAAGGTCATTTGCCATCGAGCGGACCATTTGGTTGGGCAGGTAGTAGCGCGGATCGAGTGGCGGCTCGCCGGGGCCTGCAGCAACGAGGATCGAAAACTGGCCTGGTGCTGCGCAGCAGGTGCATTGTTGCATGGTCGTCCTTTCTAGTGTGCCTCAAGCTATCCGCCCTTCGCCGGTTCGAGCCCGGCCACGGGCTCCAGCGACCGTCACTGCTTGTGTTTCGCTCGCATCGCGGCCGCGACTGTCCTGCCCTCACTCACCCATGCACCATCGAGCTCGGCCCGCCGCACCGACATCCGCAGTACGGCATCGCCGCATTGGCGCGGTTTGAAAACCGATGTATGGCACTACTGTCCAGAACGAGAACGACCTATCAGTCGAAAACCGCATAAGATTCACGCCTCGTTCACGGCTCGTTCCTGTCATTTAGCCGAACTTGCATAATTTTCCCGACCTATAGTGGCTGCCGCCATTCAGCAATTGCCGCTGTTTCGGCTGTCGCATCTGGCCTCCGATTGCCTCTTTTTCCCGGTCATGGCCGCGCGCGGCCACGCGACGCAGGCAGCATCTCGTCTATTGTTGCTTTGACGACCGAGGCGAACTCACTCGTGAAGCCCATTCAACCCAAGGCGATATCCTGGATCCTGACGACCGATGAGGAGCGCGATGCTTGGATGCGCCGCTTGTTGAGGCAAAGGCGCGCCCTTGCGCTTAAGATCGTGAGTGTGGGCAGACAAGGAAGATAAGGCGGCAGGTTGAACGCGAACAGCTGGTTGGTTAGCTCGTCCTTGAGGCATCCAAACGTGACAGCCCAGCCTCGATCACCACGATGTCTTCCTCGATCTGCTGGACAGTACTCGTGCAGTCGATCCCGGTACACCCATTGAGGTCTGCGATAAGTCTTCGGCGCTGCATCCGAAATCATCCAGAGCCGCCTGGTGTCTTTCAGGAAAACAAAACCCTCCACTATCAACTCAATAGCTCGCGATATTCCTCAAACCCCTCCGAGCCCTATTCGACCCTCAAGCTCTTCTAACCAAGCTAGGTTTCGATCTCGATGCCCCCGACATCCGGCTTGGCCTTGCATCGCGCTGTCTTGCGCTCATGGCCAACAGCCACGGCCGGTACCACGGCGTCTACCACCGCCGGTACAAACGGCGGATCGTCAGCTATCGGCGTCGGCAACTGGCGCGCTTGCCGGCGCCAGGTGAACACTTGTTGTGGGCTCAGCCCGTGTCGCCGGGCAATCTCGGAAACGACCGCGCCTGGTACCAACGTCTCCTCGACGATCCGAGCCTTGTCGTCCTTCGAGAACCAACGACGGCGTCCCGTCTCCGTGATCACTTCCAGCCGGCGCGCCGTCACGTCCGACTTAAGCGTATGGTCAAGCATAGACACAAGCCGATCCCTTCAAAGAGATCGTGAAACTGGCCTATCCCATGTGCCGCGAGAAGGTGGGAGCGGAACGACGCTTACGGTCGAACGCTTCTTTAAAGCTAAAACACTTCCGCCGCGTCGCCACGCGCTACGAAAAGACCGCACAAAACTTCCTCGCAGCCGTCCTTTTGGCTGCAACCCGTCTATGGGCTAGGTTTGAGTCCACGACCTAGCTAGCTAGTCTAGCTAGCTAGACTAGCTAGGGCCCCGCGTGGGTCCCGTCGCCGGCGTGCCTATGCCCCTAAAGGTGGCGGCGGGGCCTTGATGCGGGGCAATACGCGAGGAGCCTACATGCGCCTTTACCCTCATAACCCTTCGGTCGATTTAATTGCCCTCGCGGCTGGCACCATTCTGGTGCTGGGGTTTATGGCCGCCATCGCAGTGCTGGTCCGCTAGAGGCGGTCGAAAAAAATCTGACGCGCGGATGCGCCTGCGTGGGGCCACTTCGATGTGATCTTTGGGACTGAAACCGATTTGACGGGCGAAGAAATTATCGAGTTCGCGCCTTGATGCTAAGCGCGCCGGGCGGGTCGATTTAACGAACCACGAACACGAGGCCGCCAACTGAGGCGGCGTCACTACGTGATCACTTCGACGTTCATAGCGCCCCGTCATCGAGTGGCTCGTAGCCGCGCTCGATCAGCCAAGCCTTGCTCTTGCGCCGGTACTCGAGCGGCAGCGACCGGCTCGCGGTGATGGCCTTGTGGAACGTCAGCTCCACAAGCTCGTCGCTGGAGGGCGGCTTCATGCTACGCGAGCGCATGAAGCGCTTCAGGTGTCGCGGGCTCTTGAGCAGCACGCGATCGAGGTCGGCGAGGTAGCGGGCGATTTCGTCCATCGGTGACTGTGATGTTATGGCGTGGTGCCGGGAATGATCCAGATGCGGTCTGATGGTCGCGGCTGTTGCGGATCGAAGGCAAGTCGCGCGGCACGTCGAAAGCCCGACGCCTACGCGCAGAGCCTTGGCCGGTGATTTGGATAAACTAGCTCTGGTAGCCTTCGTTCAAAAGAGAACCGGGCTGACGTATTCACGACCGCCCATCGTGGTGTCCCATGTGGCCTGTCCGCGCCGGGCGTGCTTGAGGCGCGCCGTCATGGTACCGGCGCGGCCACGCACACTCGACATCGGTTCCCCGCATCATTTTGACTGAGGTCATACCGAATTTGGCGAAGTCGATGGCGTCGAGATCGATGGCGTCGGCGCGGCTCATCGCGCATGCCGGCCTTTCGGTCGGCCGCGGCAATGTTCCAGCGGCCTTGCGCCGATAATAGGTGACGCGGCTCATGCCGAGCGCGGCGCATGGCGTGAGACTCGGGTGCGTCACGCTTAAATCCGTAACGCTATCTATATCGCGTGACCCATTTGCGTGACGCCGGCACCCATCACCGCGCTTGCGGGACCACAGACCCAACCGCCCAACCGACAGACAGTTCCCAATTCTGCCCCACATGCAGCTGGCGCGCATCATGCGGTAGTGTGCAGCAGATCGACGGCCAGCAATGTTGAATGGCCCCCCGATCCAACTCATCAATGATCGCAACTTGGCGGGCGATGTGCTTGTCGCTCAGCGTAATGTGGCGCTCTGCCTCTGCCAAGTGTTCTCGAATTAGCAGCAGGTCCACGTGGTCAGTCTAACCTCAGAGGGGGCACCCGGGTAAACTCAATTTAGCGCTGACGCAATGGACCGCGCGGAAATTCCGTTGAGGATCAAAAGCAGCAGTCAACGCAGCTATCGTACGACGTCCGGTCCTCCGCAGTCAGCCGATATAGCGGCTGCGGCTGCGTTGTTCAGCTCAGGGCCACAAGCAGATTCAGCAAAGCGGCCCCATTTGCAAGATTATGCGTTTGCCTCAGCGGCCACGAGTGATGATGGGCGATTGAGACGGATCGCAATCTGTTCCGTGGGCCGCTTCAAGGTCTCGGACGGCGACTCGCCGAACGCGGCGCGATAGGCCACTGCAAAACGGCCGAGCTCGCAAAAGCCGTGGTCGGTAGCTATCCGAGTGACGGTCGACGTCGATGGAGCCGCGCTTAACAACGCGCGATGCACGAGGTGCATTCGACGGAGCGTGAGAAAACGGATCGGTCCCATGCCCAAATGCTCTTCGCAGGAGGCGCGAAGAGTTCGCTCCGCGACACCGATAGCTGCACAGATTTCGGTGAGATAGAGCGGCCGGTCGGGATTTGCCTCCAGAAACTCTTCGAATCGCGCGATGACCGCATTATGGCACCGGCCACGAGTGCTGGTCTTTTCGTCGAGCGTATCGGCGAGGCATCTGACCATGACGTGCACGAACTCATTCTCTAGCGCCCGAAGCACCTCCGGCAGTTGCAAAATTTCGGGAGTGTCATATGCGAGCCATCCGACCGCCCGGTGTAAGTTCAGCAGTCGCGACATCGAACCAGGGTGCGGACGAAAAATGTGCCGTTCTGAATTTTCCATCAACTCGCAGCCAATTATCGCTTGGACTGCGGTATCAAACTCGTCGGTTGGGATGGACATCGCGCCGTAGTCGAGACCTGGGCCGCATCGTCGATGCTCGGCTTCAAGCGTGTTGTCAATGATGTCGCCGGGCATGACTTCAATTCCACAGTGATGGTACGGTGACAAATTGGACTCGGTAAGAAAGCCGATCGATCGCCGACCAGGCTTGCTTGTGGCGGTGCTGACTGTTGGCGAAGATAAGTGAGTACGTTGCAACCAGAGCCGGCTCATGGCGACCTGGGTCATCTCGACCCGAAAATCTTTCGACGTGGGAAGTATTTCAATGTCAGAATGCGGGAAGGCTGCCTGGCACGCCAGCGGATCGGTAAAGGAAAGAACTCTACTCCAAGCCACTTCTGTTCTCCCCCAAAACAAAGCTACAATTTGGTCGGGAAGCAAATTGACAGAAAAGAGTCTTCGGACCGCAAAGGCAGCTTAGGCGAGGTGATTGCGAATCCGGTTGTATCGTAGGATCGTTGTTACCTCTGATCAATGTACCTCTTTTGACGTAGGTCAATGGTTTGGTGGCATCTTCAGCCTAGGCGTGCCAGCGCTTCAAATTTTAGACCATTTGATGAAACCAATGCGGTATGGTCGAAGCTGAGCGTGTTTCCAACGCTCGGGCATCGAGACCGCTAGACTGTATGTCCCCTCCACAAAATGACGCGACTCACCCTCGATGTTGCGACGAGGGTGCCTCGACGGACCGGGCAGAGCCTCAAACAAGGAGGGCGAGTCGTGGGTCATCTACCGAGGTATTTGTCGGAATCGATAAGTCAAAATCGCGCAATGCAATAGCCATTGCCGACGGCGGGCGGCGAGGTACGATATCTCGGAGAGTTTTCTGCCACGGAGGCAGCGATCCGAAAGCTGGTGGCAAAGCTTGTAGCGAAATGCTGTCATCTGACGTTTTGCTACGAAGCAGGGCCGACAGGATATGGCCTCTACAGACTGCTCAAGAGCCTCGGCCATGACTGCCTGGTGGTGGCCCCCTCGCTCGTTCCGAAGAAGGCTGGCGATCGAGTGAAGACGAACCGGCGCGATGCGGTAAGCCTCTCGGACGAGCGCCATGAGGCTATGCGCGATCTCTAGCGCGCCCGTCAGGCGGTGAAGAAGGACCTCTAGGGCATCAACAGATCTCGTCATTGATGCTGCGGCTGGGACGGATCTATCCGGGCAAGACAACGTGGGGACCAGCCCACATGAGATGGCTGATGTCGCAGAAGCTCGAGAATCGCGAGCAGCGCATCGCATTTGAAGAGTTGCTTGAGGGGATACGCCAGGAAGGTGAGCGGATGGAGCGTCTGGAAGATGCCATCCGCGAGGGACCGCTCTATCAAGATAGAAGGCCGTCTTGCCTTGCTGTTATCGAAAGGGCCACGAGGGAAATGCCGCTAACGTCATTGCGGCGTCCTCGGTTACAACCTCCACCTCCCCGCGCCTGCTGCGCGTCACCCTGCTCGCTCTATTGCGAGCCGTCCCCATTTCGCCGACGCTCAAACGGGCTGCGCGTTATACCCACCGCGTGGCCATCGCCAACAGTCGCCTGATCGCCTTCGACCAGCAGCGCGTCACCTTCAAGTGGGAGGATTATCGGATCGAGGACGCGATCGATAGAAGCACATGACGCTCGGGACCTTCGAGTTCGTCCACCGCTTCCTCATCCACGTGCTGCCTAAGGGCTTGCACCGCATCCGCCACTACGGCCTGTTCGCCAAAGGCGCTTGCGCCGACAACGTCGCACGCGCCCGTGAGCTGCTCGCCGCTGCAAAACCTGAGGACCAGCCTGCCAGTGCTGCCGCCAATCCCAACAGGCCGGCTTGCCCATGCTGCGGCGGCCGCATGATCATCATCGAGGTGTTCGCGCGCGGGGCAACGCCACGGTACCAGCCGACAGCTCCAACGAACCGCATCAGGATCGACACATCATGACTGCGTCGCAAGCCCGCAAATCTGCCCCTCGCACTTGCTGGATCTCGACCAGCCACGACAGAGCGCGCTCAGATATTCACCAGCCATCGCAAATCGTTGGACAACTTATGGAGTTCGATGCCGTCCGCCGCGCATTCGTCAGCGGCTTCACCGTCCCACAACTCGTCGGACCGGCTCGATCCTTATCAACGATCCCACCCGCGGCGCTCAAATCCCCATAGTGCCTGCCGCACAGTCCCCGGTTCCCTCAGCGCGGTTTCCTCCCTTGGAGGCTTTCGGACGCCGGCCGCCGAACTCGCGGCGCCGTCCTTCAAGCGGCCGGCATCCGAAACCCTTCACACTTCCGGACTCATGCATTCCGCTCGGGCAAAGGCCTTGGTGGCCGCACTGTCGAACGCCGTCGGCCATACAGAACCGGCTTGTGCTCGAACGGCAACGTGCTTCGTCGCGCAACCGGTACATTGGCTAAGGCCGAGGCTTCAACCAACGCGACGAGAGTGGGAGGTGAAAAATCTTGAAGCCTTTTATTTCAGGAAACGCCTCTGCTGCGTCCACGGACACCAGGGCCGCGACCGCAGCCGGCACCTCACCATTGACCAGTCGATCGATCGCCGCCGTGTGCCCTGCGCTGAGTTGGACCACAGGACCTCCTGCTACCACAATCGCGGTCATGATATCACCGCTCGATGCGGAATACCTGTCATCGATAGCAACGTTTTTTGCAGTAAGGGCGAATACCGACGGGATCTCCGGTCGAGCTATTACAACGGCAACCAGCGGCTCTTTGACAGGCGACGCACCTGCAATTGAGGCGGCCCCATCACGTGCCGCGGTTGCGGCCGCGACCGTCAATCGCTCTGCAACCGCCGTCGCGGCCGCCACCTGCTCCTGTATCGTCCTGCTATTGGAATTCGGAGTGGGCCCCACGGTGGACCGCGGATCCGCGACGCTTAGCCCTGTTGTACCGGGACCTGCGGCGGGGGCGCTGCTTTTGAGCTCGAGTTCCGTCTTCAATGAAGGAGGCGGGAGCGGGATTCCGGTTGCCGGAGGCTGCGCCTTTGCCGTGGTGACAGTAGGTTTCGCCTTCTTGGTAGCGAGATGTGCCGGCCCCCTGTCACGGCCACGATGAGCCGGCTGCTTTTCGGAGGCTGCCGCAATTGTAAACTTGGCCGATTTTGTTCGGCTATTGGCTTTGGATGACGCGAGTTTAATCGGCTGATCGGCAGCCGTCCTATTGGAGCAGGCGAAGCCATGTTTGTCAGTGCACGATTCTATGGCCGCTTGGCGCGGTGGTTGACGACTACAGCCGACCAAGGTCGCGGCCAGCGCGATGATGAGAGGTGTTCTCAAGCAATCACCCTAGAGGATGAATTCCTGCCGGTATTCTCTCTGCGTATTGATCTCCGCGCTGATCGTTATCTTTTGTGCGAGAGTGTTAAACGAGCATTAAGCGTCCGCCGTCAGGTACGAGAAACCGCCGTATGGTTAACGCCAGGGGTGGAGCGCGTCACATTGGTTCACGCGGCGGATCGCGCCCGCTATAGCGAC
>NZ_LSEF01000069.1 GCF_001641695.1 Bradyrhizobium neotropicale | reverse complement strand
CCGATTCCGTTGAAAAAGGCGGCAGTAATCCGATGTATTGGCGCCCGCGCCGATGTAGCCGAACGGCTTTGCTGACCCTTATGCGGGCTTGAGGGTTTGCATCGGGATCAGCTTGGCCAGCTTGCGAAGGTTCTGAGCGGTGGCTGCGAGGGTGAACTCGTCGCGCGCACCGTTTGGGCCTCGTAACCGTAAACGGTCGAGCTTGAGAATGCGCTTGAGGTGCGCGAACAGCATCTCGATCTTTTTGCGGAGCCGACGCGAAGTGCGCCCCTCCCACGATCTTGCGATCTGGCGCGCCATGTCGCGAGCGCCCTCGTAGATCGAGCGCGGCACCCTCCGTGAAGCCTGCTTGGGGCAGCACTGGGACTTCAATACGCATCGATCGCAATCGCGCTTGATAGCGAGGTAAAGCATCGTGGCTCCATCGTTCACCAGCGCTCCGGTCGTGGTGAGGATCTTGCCGTCAGGACAGCGGTAGACGTCCCTTGCATGATCATAGGTGAAGTCTTCGCGCGAGAAGATCCCATCTGTGCGTGCCGACTTGTCGAACACTGTAACGTGTGGCTCGATGCCATGCTCGTAAACCAACCAGCCGAGCATCTCGGCTGAGCCATAGCCGCTGTCGCCGAGAAGCCGGTTCGGATAGAGATCGAACCGCTCCAGCGAGCGCTCAATCATGCGCTTGGCGGCCAACACCTCCGCCTGCCGGATGGCCGTGGTCGCCTCGACATCGACGATGATCGCGTTCTCGACGTCGACCAGGTAGTTCGTCGAGTAGGCGAAGAAGGCTTGGCCGCCGTGCGCCCCCGTCCAGCGCGCCGCCGGGTCGGCAGGCGACACGAACTTCGGCGTGACCTCGGTCGCTGCGCCGAAAGCGGCATCATCGAGGACAGCCAGATACTCATTGATCGCTCGGCCGGCGGCCTCCGGTGGAAGTCCCTTGTCGCCTTCGATTCCCTTCTGCCGATTGGCGTCGGCCTTGATCAGGCTCGCATCGACTGCAAATCCTTCACCGCCGACCAGCCGCTCCTCAATACAGCGGTGTAAAACGCTCTCGAAAACGCGACGGAAGAGATCGCTCTCCCGGAAGCGGCCATGCCTGTTTTTGGAGAATGTCGAATGGTCCGGCACCGCCCCTTCCAGACCCAGCCGGCAGAACCACCGGTAAGCCAAATTGAGGTGGACCTCATCGCACAGCCGCCGCTCCGATCGGATCCCGAAGCAGTAACCGACTAAGAGCATCCGGATCATCAGCTCGGGATCGATCGAAGGTCGGCCAATACTGCTATAGAAAGGCGCCAGGTCCTTCCTAATCTGTTCAAGGTCGACAAATCTATCGATCGACCGCAGCAGATGGTCGGCGGGAATATGCTTCTCGAGCGAGAATTCGTAGAACAACGCAGCCTGTTCGACTTGCCGATGTCCCATCATGATCTTCAGTCCTGCCACCTAGACAGACTGAATCACTGATCCCTCTGCGTCGCAACAGCCGCCTTTTTCAACGGAATCGGCCATAAGCCGACGTGCGCTCTACCTGTTCCATCGCCTCGCCTGCGCAATGCGCTCGCGCTGACTGACTCATACCGAGACTGAACTCGCCCATAGACCAGCTTTTTGGTGCTATACTGCTTGCGCCTTACATAGGAGGCTCCTATGACAAACCGCACGGTCGTTGCTGTGCTAGTTGGGTTGGGTTTGGCGTTGCCCGTCGTTGCGCTGGCGCAAGACCAGCCCCTCGAGGAACAGCTCGTCAATGCCTTGAACAAGGTATTCGGGGTACATCCCGGATTCCGTGCCAATCATGCTAAAGGCATCGTGGTCGAGGGTAGTTTCAAAGCATCTCCGGAAGCCGCAGAGCTAAGCCGAGCGGCCCTTTTCAACGGAGGCACGATCCCCGTGACGGTGCGCTTCTCGGATTCCACGGGGGTACCGAACCTGCCGGATGGGTCCAAAGACGCCAACCCGCACGGGATGGCTGTGAAGTTCCATCTGCCGGACGGCAGTGACACCGACATTGTGATCAATTCCCTCAAGTTCTTCCCTGTGTCTACAGGCGAAGAGTTTCGCGACCTGCTATTGGCGCTGTCGGAGAGCCCGCCGGATGCTACCAAGCCGACGAAATTCGAACAGTTCGCGGCGAGCCATCCCTCGGTTCCTGCCGCCTTCGGCACCATAGCCACGCCAGACAGCTTCGCCGACGAGGAATACTTCGGCATTGATGCATTCGTTTTCGTCAACAAAGCGGGTGAGCGGCAGGCAGTCCGTTATCAGATGCTGCCCGAGAACGTCGTTCATTTGGACAAGTCTGACGCTGCGACACGAGCACCGGACTTCTTGATGGAAGAGTTGCTAGAACGTCTGAAGCGGGGACCGGTGACGTTTCACTACAAGGCACAACTCGCTGCAGCGGACGATTCCACGAAGGATCCGGCGAAGCCCTGGCCCGACAATCGTAAGGTGGTAGAGCTTGGAGTGCTGACGATCGACAGGGCAGCGGCGAACAGTGTCGAGGCCCAGAAAAGACTACTGTTTCTACCGGGACAGCTCACCGATGGAATCGAGCAGTCCGATGATCCGCTGATTGGCACCCGCGATGCCGCATATGCTGTTTCGTTCTCGCGGCGCAATCCCTGACCATCAGGGTATGCCGTGATCAGAACCATGGAAGTAACGTCGTCACGTTCGCGTTCGGGGTACCCGTTCTAGGTCTGTCCTCGCCAGTGCCTCCGCTCTACCCCCTGGAAGCCGACATTCGGATGGTCGCCGGAGTTCGTGGTGTGGGCCAGCAACGGAAGTCACGGTCTCATTCGCTCACATCGTCGCCGGCGACCAGCTTGGGCTGGATTTCGAGAACGAGTGCCTTCGCAGTCTTCAGATGCGCATCTTACCTTGCATCATCAGACACAAAAAAGCGCTGCTTGGACTGCCCAGCAGCGCCTGCCAGCGAAACCATTAGCTGATTGGCTACCTGAATTCGCGCTTACAAGCCTCCGTGGATTGTTTCCTTCGCGGGCGGTCCGCTCTTGCTCCCCGGCAGGCCTTTGACGTTTGTCGGGTCCTGTTCCGCAACAGCCATATTGGTGACCGCGCCGGAACTAACCATTCCTAACGGTGCGGCCGGACCATTCTTGTTTCCGGCAAAGCCGGCGATCCCGGCACCTGAATTCTGTGCGCTGGGCGCCGCGACTTGCGGTATCCCGGCGCCTGAAACGTGCACCCTAGGAACCGTGACTGCCGATGCCGTGACAGTCGACAGTACCAATGCAACCGCCGCTGCACTTCCTATCCACTTCATCATGACTATCTCCAATAGCGGCTTTTCAGTTCTCTCTCTTTTCAGTTCTCTCTAACGTCTTTCGCAAACGTCCACCGAGTTGTGCACGTTCCGATCTTTCGGCGAATACCCAGGGAAGCGAGAGAGAAAAAGACCGCCCGAAGGCGGTCTTTTCAGCTCAAAGTAACCGGGCCAAAATAGATCGGGATCAAACGTACTCGGCCCGGCGCGACTACAAGCTAACCATCATCCAACGAGCGCCGCCTCACAAATATAATTGCAGTTCTGAAATGGAAGAGAGTGCACTTCCCTTGCATACGTTCACCGCCGCGCGGTCTGCTTTCGAGATCAAAGAAAACGGCTCCAGTCATGGGACTGGGGCCGTTATGCTAAAGAGCACCTCCGACGTTGGGGGGCTTGAGGGTCGGAAGAGCGCCGTCATTCTGGGCTGCCTTTGTCGATCCCGTCAATGTTTCGAGCCGCCCCCACTCAAGAGGGAAAAGTCAGACGATTGCGCTGTCATGAATTGACCAGTCAAATATCGCGGCTATCACCCGACAATTCAATCTGCGAGACTTCACTCCGACACTTCATCAAGAGGCTTGTGAAAAAAACAAGCCCGAAGGGAGGTCCGCAGTGGAGAAGGTGCGACGCTTGTGTGCAATGGGTTCGCTGTGCCGTCAACAGGCCGCGTACAACAGTAAGTATAAATGGAAGCTCCTCGCGGAAGCGGAATACTGGGAACACTTAGCTCAGCTAGAGCTGTCGTCTTATTTCCAGGAATGCAACGCCATTAGCTCAAACGACATGGCCCCGCCTCAAGCGCTCACAGACGCGGCTCTATGATCTCTTCGTAGTCGGAAGGACGGCGTCAGTGAATGGCGCGCTGCTATTCGTTAAGGATCACAGCACGCATCCGCACCTGGCCTGGGTCATCTTGATGAGGCGACGTGTGCTCTTTCGTCGCGATACAGAGCGCCGCGGAAGGTCCTATGGTGGCCACGCCATGATCCTCGTCCTCGACATCGACCCGCGCATTGCGCGGCGTTGCTTGCACGCCGGACGCCTCCAAGCAGGAGCGTAGCCGGACGGTCGTTGTGCCGTCCGGATACCACCCTTCCTTCATCAAACAGCTTTGGTGTGCGGCTCTCCCGCGAGGGGAGCCCAAACAAGGAGGCACGTCGTGAACAACCTCTCTATCCCGGACATCACTCTTCCGGCGTCCGACCATCGCCGCTTGGAACGGCTCGCGCGGGTGGGTGCAGCTCAAGGTGACGTGGACGCACATTTTCTGTTGAGCGAGATCAACCGTGCGGAAATCGTCCCCGATAGCGCAGCCAGATTGGACAGCATTGTCACCATGGGTTCGTGGGTGACGTTCTGGATCAACTGGGGCTTCCCTCGCGAGACGAGGCAACTTGTGTATCCCGAAGACTACGCGTCCGAGCGAACCCAAATCCCCGTGATGTCACCGTTGGGCGCAGCGTTGGTGGGGCTGAAGGTCGGGAGCGAAATCCCTTTCTTCACCGCTGGGCGCACGAACGTCGTCAGGATCGAAAGCGTCAGTCGAGGTGGTCCGAATGATGTTGTCAGGGCTCTGTTTAGCAATCAGGTGTTCCAGGGCAATCCTGATGATGATGAACCGGGACCATCCGCCGCTTAGGAAGGGAGCGAAGGCAATGAGCAAGACTAATCGCAACGGCAAGGCTGAAATGGTGCTGCCGCCCATCACGGTGATGGAGGCTGAGGCTAGGCGTCTAAACGCTCTGGCAAGTTCGAGCGCGGTGCTCTTCCCGCGCATTTCCCATTTCCTTGCGCAGGAGTTAGAGCGTGCAACAGTGGTGGCAGACAATTCCGATCTGCGCGGCGTGGTCCGGATGGGCTCGCAAGTCCGGTACTGCGATGAGAAGACTGGTGAGGTCCGGGACGTGGTGTTGGTGTATCCGCACGAGGCGGACATAACGCTAAAGCGCGTCTCGGTTCTTACGCCGGTCGGAGCTGCGTTGATCGGTCTGTCGATTGGTCAGGCGATCGAGTTTCAAACGCCGGGCCACAACAAGCGGTCCTTGACGGTACTAGGCGTGTCCAACTGAAGGAGGCGTTGATATGCGCCATGTTTCGACTAAGCAGGCCGCCTTGACGGTCATCGCTATCACCGTCGTTTTGGCTGTCGTGTTCTATGTTGCGACCTTCTTCAAGGCGTGAAGGTCCAACCCCTTAAGGTAGTCCCTCTCGATCTATGATCGAGCTTGGTCACCTTCCCGCCGCCACATCATGCCCCAAATTAGATGCCCTAATCAGGGACAGATCGGATGGTTCGGCGGATGTACCCGGCCTATGATCTAGAAAGGCCCCGGCGCGTGAGCACGCCGGGGCCTTTTCGCTTAACGCTGATGGCCTAGTCCAATTCCAAGACCGCGAGCCTTCTGTCTCAACGAGCCCTCGGAACGCTTCATCAGCTTCGCGAGTTTGGCCACGGGGGTGCGGGCCTTGGAATGTGCCTTGAGCAGCTTGATGTCGTCCTTGGTGTATTCTTTACGCTTGCTCTTCGTCTTTTTGGCCACGTGATCGTCTCCGGCGTAATCGGGTTGCTGGCTTAAGGCGGTCATGCGAATGCGTCAAGCACTCGCTCCATCGCCGGATGTTTGCGTTTCTTCACTTTGACCCAATACTTGCTCCGCCCGGCCTGATAGGGCCGGTCGCGGCGTTTTGATACCAGGAGGTGGCACTCACACCGGCCCGGCGTTCAACGATTTTCCGGTCGGCGGCCTGCCGGCCGCAACAGGTCGCAAGATGGACTTCACCGGCACTACAGTGCTGAAGATCGTCAACGGCGTGATCGTCGAGCAGATCGGTCTGGACGACGGGGTCACAGCGCTGACACAGCTCGGCCTTCTCAAGAAGGCGGCCTGACCGGATTGCATCTGGGTCAACACTTCACCTGAAGCTGGGGCGAGGCTCGCATGTCGTGCGGGCCTCGAAGGTCCGCCCGGCGCCAACAGTGCGGTTGCGATGTGTGTCTGTGTCCTAATTCCCACACTTGCGACCAAAAGAGCATCCATTTGTCGCCTTTCGAACCGACAGGCAAAATCCGCTCCGTTCCAACTGGCCACTGCGCAACATTGCCGGCGGCGGGTATCAATCTTAAGGTTGCGCAAGAAACGTGATCCGAAATTCGGCAAGACCTGACGTGTTCGTCGCTATACGCTCAACCCGTAGTATTCCGGAATCTCTAGAACCCGATTCGGCTTTAGTATTGTTAGAGGGCCTTGTCCCTCGATAGGAAAATAGCGGCTCTCGCTGTGCTGGCGCCAAAGGTATTTCG
Source organism: Bradyrhizobium neotropicale (assembly GCF_001641695.1). Lineage (GTDB taxonomy): Bacteria > Pseudomonadota > Alphaproteobacteria > Rhizobiales > Xanthobacteraceae > Bradyrhizobium > Bradyrhizobium neotropicale. Next base: position 24,902 of record NZ_LSEF01000069.1, on the reverse strand, counting down.
CTTTACTGATCTCGATCAGTATCGAACAGCCGTGCGAAATCTGAAGGTCGAATTTACACCTCTCGCACGGAAAATCTCTGCTGAGCAAATCATCCTGAATCTCCCGGGATGTGACATCAATTTTGCCAAGTCTTTCCCGCGCATCGCCGATGGTCAGCTTGCCGACAATTGCACAGCTGTCGGGTTCTCGATGGATGACGGTTTTCCCATTCGCTTCAACGGGGTCGAAAGAGATCAGTCGGCTATCGCGATAGGCGGCAGCGGAGCTGCATATGCCACAGTCGAACGGACCGAGCGGCAATACGCATCGATTATTTTCACGCCAGCGATACAGGATCGTGGCTGGCCCCAAGCAGGTCCCAACTGGAAAGCGTTCGAAACGAGCACCGCTGCGCAGCATTGGCTGCGCGAGCTCGTGAGGCAGATCTTGTCAACTTCCGTGACATTCGATGCCTGGGAGGCGGGCGACGCCTCGTCCGCAATCCGGGAGTCCCTACTGGCTGGAATTGATGCCGCATTCGCCCACGTTGTTGACGCCAGATGGGCGTTTCATGCGAACTACCTTGGGCATTTCAGGAGTTTCCGAGATATTCAGGAAGTATTGTCCGGCAACATCGGGCGTCCGATTTACAGCGAAGAACTTGCGCGAGAAGTTGGCGCCTCGGTGCGAACCATGAACGAGGCGGTCAAGCGATACCGAGGAATGAGCCTCCATCGATATTTGCGCCTGAGACGTCTTTGGCTCGTGCGGCAACGATTGCTGGCCGGAACGGATAGCGTAAAGGGCTGTGCGCTCGCTTTCGGATTTTGGCACTTAGGTGATTTCGCGAGGAGTTATCGTCTTCAGTTCGGCGAACGACCCTCGGACACTCTGGTGAAATCGCGTCTCCAGTGATGCGGCTTTCTAGAATTGCTGGTCGTGGGCTCCCCTTGCCGCGAAGAGCCAAGCGAAAGATCCTGGAGGGCCATAGCGGCGTCCAGTGACGCGGGGCATCGGATCGGTCACGAAAGCTATTCGGGACACTATTGAGACCCGATGGCCTATTGAATTTACTTGAGTGTTTCGGCGAGCCGTGGCGCTACAGCGGCAGGGACTAGCCTTCGCGCGATAGCTGAGCTCGCAATGCAGCTTGCCCGAGAGCGATTCAGCCGGCGACCGCGCGGGTCTGGCCGGGCAGCAGGCGCTCGCGGAAGCGGCCGGGCGACAAGCCGACATTGCGGGAGAAGAACCGGTTGAAATAGGCCGGATCGGCATAGCCGAGCGCTGCACCGATCTCGTTCACGGTCATGTCGGAATAGAGCAGGTTGCGTTTGGCCTCCGTGAGCAGCCGGTCATTGATCAGCGCCAGCGACGACTTGCCCGTGGTAGCGCGGCAACAGGCATTGAGACGCGCCGCCGTCACGCCGAGCTTGCGCGCGTAGAAATCGAGCGGCGGGTGATTGCGATAGTGCCGCTCGACCAGCTCGCGAAAGCGCATCACCGTGTCGGCGTCGCGTGCGGTGGACACGGGGCGCGCGCGCTCCTGCTCGAGCAGCCGGCGCACCGTCACCGCGAGCAGTTGCAGATAGGCCTTGATGGCCGTGCGGCGGCCCGGGGCCGACCAGACGAATTCATGCTCGAGCGAGGCGAACAGGTCGACAAGGTCGATGTCACCGCCGATTTGCTGCGGGAGAAATCGGACCGGTATGCGAAAGCCCTCGACGAGATCGGCATCATTGTCGAGCGCGGATTGCAGGAAGGGCGGGGCCACGGTGATGAGGTAGCCGCGGCCCCCATTCCACGGCGAGCTGGTGGGCGATTGTCAACATGGCTTCGATCCTTGCTCATGTCGGCCAGGAAAACAGTAATGCCTATTCGGCGGCAAAGGCTGCGGTGGTCAATCTCACCCGATCGGTAGCGCTGACCTACGCGCGCCAGGGCATCCGGGCCAATTGTATCTCGCCGGGCTATGTCGACACACCGCTCCTGGCACAGCTCCCTGAAGCGACCCAACAAGCGATGCTGGCGCGCCAACCGATTGGGCGCCTCGGCCGCCCCGACGAGATCGCGCAGGTCGCAGCTTTTCTCACAAGCGAAAGAGCGTCATTCGTCACCGGTGCATGCATCAATGCCGACGGAGGCTATACGGCGATCTAGCTCGGCCGTTTGCGCCACAGTTGTGGCACAGAGTGAACGACGTTTGCTCCGTCTGGCTCTTGCTGGCCCAAATTGGCTCAAATTGGCCCATGATGGACTGGAGCGAGAGTCCCGGTTTTTCAACTGGTTAGAGGGTGGTCTGTGCACGACGTGTGCACCGGGAGATCAAGAAAAATCTCATGACAGCTAATGTGGGCTATGAGCAATGCTCGCTATCACAATTTGCTGCGGACAATCCTGCCGAACTTGCATAGCGCGGGCCACGTTCCCTATGCACGCTGGGCACGACCTCTCGCTACGATCGCCTGCCGCTGTGCGCAATATCGCCGTATGAAGCGCGGAGCACTGCTCGGTTCGAAGGACAGCATGCCAAATGCCCATTGAGACACCATCCGCCACGCAGCTCTCTCAGGTTATCTCCCAGGTGACGGCTCCTTTCTCCTCGGCGCGGTGGCAGCGTTCGTTTCGGTGCTGATCGGGAGAATGAACCGCACCGTCGACAGGTTACAAGCGTTGAGCTTGATAAGCGACGAGGACACCTCCCGAGCGTGGCTAAGGACCGAGGTGCCAAACCTGGAACGCCGGGCTGTACTTTTGAACAAGGCCATAGTGTTTTCCACGATTAGCGCGATGGTCACGTCGTTGCTGGTGATCGTGTCCTTCATCTGCGCGTTCTTTCAACTCCAACATGAGTATGGCGTTGCGGTCCTCTTTGTCATCGCCCTGAGCTTCTTCACTCTGTCGCTGGTGGACCTGGTGCGCGAGGCGCGTATCTCCTTGCATGATATCGGTCATTACAAACGAAGCCGGGATCACATCACGGGATCGACTGGTCGCGATTGACTGCCTTCCACACGCAGTGGGCCATTGAGGTGTCTGCTGCCGGAGTCGCATATCGTCAGATGAACCGGAAGCGTTAGGCTGGATTAGCTCCCTGCGAGTACCCGCCGAAACAATGAAAGGCGACCGAAAGAGGGCTTTCAGCCCGGTTTGACTAACTAATTTAACAACGGAGTGATGTCATGAAGCGTTTGTGGCTAGTTATTGCGATCCTGCCCGCGCTCGCCAGCGTGGGCGCGTCGGCACAATCGATCAATCTTACCGGCATCTATACGTGCGTTGACAGGTGCCGCGGAAGCCTGCCTGCCCATATCACGCAGAACGGAGCTGCACTCAACCTCCTGACCGAAGCAGGTGTCCCTGCACAGGCATGGCCGGACTGGTTTTCGCCGACGAGCCGGATCTGGATCGATGCCTTCAACGAAGGGGCGGTCTATTCCCCGGACGGCGTGGTCATTCAGTTCGACAATGGGACGATCTGGCAGCGAGGCTTGCCGCCGCTCCGACGCAGGTAGAATGCTGCGTCGGTCATCCGGCATCGGCCTAATCCGTGCATAGCGCGCGTCTCGTTCCCGGCAACACTGGGCGGAGTCCGATCTTCTTGAGCCGTGACCGTCTCGTTGCTGGGGGCGTTGCGCATTCCGAATTTGCTCAACTTTGAAAGGCGTCGCTGGCGGCGGCGCCTTTTGCTTGTCGCGAGCATGGTCGACGGTATGCAGAAACGGCAAAAACACCACGCTGCACACCGGGAAAATGTGGCATGGAAGGCACAGTCTCCCGCTAAAGATGCACAAGCTGGGAATGCGCCGATTCCGCATAGACGCGCTGTGGTAGCGTCTGCTTCGTTTTCCGGGTCCTCACACGGCCGGATTGTTCTTCGGTTGTGGAGGGCAGAAGAGTGGGGATCGGCAGATGCGGATAAAGGTCGGGACGTCGGTATCGACGGCTGGTTTTGTTTGGCGGTTGGGCGCGGCGGCAATTGCCGCCTTACTCGTGCTCCCCAATGATGCGGCGCGAGCCGACGAAGGCGGCGTCAGCTTTTGGATACCCGGATTCTTCGGCAGTCTCGCGGCTGTGCCCGCGCAGGCGCCGGGCTGGTCGATGACCTCGATATATTATCACACCTCGGTTTCCGCAGGCGCCGACGTCGCGCGGGCCCGCGAGATCACGCTCGGTCGTATCCCTGCGAATCTGACGGCCACCGTGAACGCGAACGTTAAGGCGAATGTGGATCTTGGCCTTGTGGCCGGGACCTACACCTTTGCAACGCCGGTGCTGGGTGGTCAGGCCTCTGCCAGCCTGCTGGGCGTCTACGGCTCCAACTCCACGTCGCTGGCGGGATCGCTCACGGGGGCATTGACGTTCCCGGGCGGCGCTACGGTCCCCTTCTCGCGCTTCGACACCATCGATAGCTCGCTCACGGCATTTGGCGATTTGCTGCCAATGTTCCAGATGAAGTGGAATGCCGGGGTCAACAACTACATGACCTACATCACCGGTGACATCCCGGTCGGGGCCTATCAGTCGGACCGTCTTGCAAATCTAGGGCTCGGGCATTGGGTAATCGACGCTGGTGGCGGCTACACCTATTTCGATCCAAAGACCGGGCATGAAGCTACGGCAGTGCTGGGTTTCTCATACAACTTCAAAAACCCCGCCACTCAATATCAGAGTGGTGTCGACATGCACCTCGACTGGGGCGCGTCGCAATTCCTGACCAAGCAATGGCAGGTCGGCCTCGTCGGCTACCTCTATCAGCAGATCGGCTGCGACAGCGGCTCCGGCGACCGCGTCGGCTGCTTCCAGTCGCGGGTGGTCGGCGTCGGCCCGCAAGTCGGCTACATTTTTCCGGTCGGCGACATGCAGGGATATCTGAACCTGAAGGCTTACGGCGAATTCGCCAATCAAAATCGGCCAGCGGGCTGGAATGTCTGGCTGACGTTCAATCTTTCGCCCGCGGCGCCAACGCCGCCGACGTCCACAAGGCCTAGGTTCACGAAATAGGAGCGCAGGTCCGAACGCGTCTCGTCGTAGCGAAGTAAGCTCACGCTTGAGCAAATTGATCCTGGTCGGAGCGAGCGAGTTCGGCCGGGTCTCACGGAGGAGGAAGGGCGCACTGCCGAACGACGCTATCGAAGTCGACGGCGGCGGTAACGCATGACGCAGATTGCAGGCAGGCGACGGTGGTGGGTCCTTCCGGTGGGCGTGCTCGTTACCTACCTGACGCTGGCCTATGTCATACTGCCCGCATTGTGGCACCATCACGAACGCGAACCGGGTCTCGCTTCCTTGCCCATGGTAACCCGTACCGCGAGCGGCATCCCGGGCGATGCGCTCAACGTCGGACTCGTCGGCAGCAAAGAAGATGTGGTGCGCGCTATGCATGCAGCCGGTTGGTTTCCTGCCGACCCAATCACGTTGCGCTCCAGCATCGAAATCGTCGGCAGCGTGGTGCTCGATCGGCCATACCATGATGCGCCTGTGAGCCCGCTTTACTATGATGGGAAAAAGGAAGAGCTCGCCTACGAGAAGCCGGATGGCAGGAGCGCTGATAGACGCCATCACGTTCGGCTTTGGATGGTCCTTGAAAAAGGAAGCGTTGGCCGTCCGGTCTGGCTGGGTTCAATCACGTTTGATCGTGGTGTCGGTCTCAGTCACGACACGGGTCAGGTGACCCATCACATCGCCCCCGACATCGATGCCGAACGTGACCTGCTGATGCGGGATTTGCGGGAGGCCGGCATGGTACAAGACTTCTTCCAGATATCCGGAACGGGCCCGACCTTGTTCGGCCGAAACGGCGAAGGCGATCCGTACTATACGGACGGAGAAATCCACGTCGCCACGCTGGTCGTCGATGGTGCCAGGCGAACAGAAGCGCCAGTGACGATGCCCCCACCGCCGCTGATAGCCCTGAAGGACCAGGTCTGGCACGGCATCCGCAACGCGCTCAGCCAATGATCGCCACGGTCTCCTCGGCCATTCACTTCAAGCGTGCGCGCAGATCATCGGTGAGGTGATTTAGTTCACGGTCATTCGGGAGGAGGCGAGAGAGCCGCTCAGCATATTCGAGGGCGGCACCGATGTTTCCGGAATCGCGGCTGAACGTGACAAGGGCGGACAGGCTGTCGCGATCGTCTGGATGCCGGACCAGGTTGGTCTTCAAGACTTCAATTGATTCACCGACGCGACCCGACGAATGCAGTGCCACGGCGTACACGTAGGCGTAGCGCGACCGGTCAGGTTCGAGTTCGCTTGCGGTCTGGAATTCGCTGAGCGCATCGTTCGGTCGCTTCTGCCTGATAAGGGTGAGCCCCAGAGCATGGTGCAAGCCGCCGTCTTGCCGTGAAGACGTGATCGCTGTTCTCAGGACACTTTCTCCTTCGCCATCCCGGCCGAGCTGCCGATAAAGGTCCGCCAGATTGATCGCCGCCGGCGTGTATTGGGGGCTGAGCCGCAGGGCTGCCTTGTATTCGCTCTCTGCATCGGTTGTCAGACCGCGACGCGCATAGAAGTTTCCAAGCGCCGAGCGGGCTTCGGGCCGGTCCGCGTTGAGGCGTTGTGCCGCGACGAATTCGGCCGACGCCCGCTCAAATGCCGCGCGGTCGGAGGCGGGCTGGCTGGCAGCGGGCACGGCGGCCAAAACGGATACCGCCCTGATACGAACGCCGCGGCTTGAATCGGAAAGAAGCGGCGAGACGAGCGGCCAGATCCGGTCGCCCGGGAGGCCGTCGAGCATGTCGAGCGCCGCGACCCGCACCATTGGATCGGGATCGGCCAATCCCTTGCGGGCGAGCTCAATATTCGCTGGTGAGACTCGCGAATGAAGCTCGCTGAGAGCGCTCGCCCGCGCGATTGCCGGCGCGGTGGGACTGGCCGCCACCACAGCCAGCAGCGCGGCCGCGTCGCTTCGGTCGGTCCAGGACGCCTGGAATGCCTCGGCGTAGTTCTGGAAACCTTTTCGGACAGGCCCGTGCCAGCGCTCGATCGTGTCGGCCGCCCATTGTGCGGATTTGTCGGTATGACAATTGTTGCAGGCATTTGGGGTGCCCAGCTTCGCGGAGAGATCCGGCCTGGGAATTCGAAGGCTGTGGTCGTGCCGCTTGTCGACCACCATGTAGGTGCTGACGGGCATATGGCATGACGCGCAGGTTACCGCCGGCGTTACGCCTTCGTGGCGATTATGTGAGGCAATTTCATATTTGTCGGAGGCGTGGCATTGCAGGCAAACGCCATTGCCTGGAGCGCGCAGCTTCGCGGCATGGGGTTCATGGCAATCGCTGCAGGTGACGCCGGCCGCGAACATCTTGCTCTGCTTGAACGGGCTGTAATTGTACACCTCGTCTCGCATCTGCCCGTCCGCATGATACAGGCCACGAGCAAGGAGGGAGACGACATGCGTGTCGGACAAGGGTTGTCCCGGCACCCAATCTTCCGAGAATTCGCCGCGTCGCGCGTGGCACAGCCCACAAGTCTCCACCTCTCTGCGTGTGACCGCAGCCGCGATGCTGCGTTGCGGGTTGCCGGTCTTCGGATCGGGGTGCCAAGTGACGCCGTCGCGCTCGTTCAAAAAGACCGCCAGTCCTTTGCGCGGGTCATCATCTTTTCCAAACCAGCTCCGCTGGTTGTGCGCCCAATCGACGTGGCGGGAGCCCTTGCCGTGGCACGCCTCGCAGCCGACGCTGATTTCCGTCCACGTCGTGTGGAAACGGTCATTGGCCGCCTCATAGTTCTTCTGCACGCCGGTTGAATGACACTCCGCGCACATGAAATTCCAGTTCTGATTGAGCCTGGTCCAATGCAGCACGTCGTCGTGCTTGATCTCTTCGTTGGGATAGAGATGAAACCAGTGTTGACCACCCTGGTTCTTCGGCCGGCTGTCCCAGGCGATTGAGAGCGCCTGCACGCGGCCATCCGGGAATTCGATCAGATATTGTTGGAGCGGATCAATGCCGAAGGTGTATTTCACCTCGAAGGTCGCAAGCTTGCCGTCGGGGCCGTCGGTCTCGACGAAGAACTTGTCGTCCCTTTTGAAAAATCGCGAATGAACGCCGAAATAGTCGAAGCTGGCATCGTCGAAATTGCCGAGCACGGAAGCGGCTGTCGCGTGTTGCATGGCATGCTTGTGCTGCGATTCCTTCCACAACGCGGTTTCGGCCTGGTGGCACCCGGCGCAGGCCTCGCTGCCGACAAAGGCCAGGGCAGGGGCCTCGCCGCCGCTGCGTAGAGCTTTGGGCAGGACAAATCCGCCGCCCAAGAACAACGGGACCAGGCCACCAACGGCGATCACGCCGACCGCTGCCAGTGACACGATTAGCAGCTTTGAACGGGAAGCGGCGCTCCGAGCGTTGTCCGTCTTGCCGAGGCCCGGCTTCGAAGTGACTCCGCGCCGGGAGTGCTTGTCAATCTTGCCGGTCGTGCCCTTGTTGCGCGCCACTGGCTCTGCCCCTTGGACCTGCGATCCTCAGAGCTTGATCAATAAGGGCCAATTCGGGCTATGCAGATTCGGCAACAAGCATAGTGATCGGCGCTAATTCTTGTTCCGGTTCTTGCTCGCGCCCCTTAAGGCTGGTGTTGGTGACAATGTCGCCGGGTCGTTCATCTGCATGCAGGTCAACAGGTCAACATAGCTGCCTGATCCCAAAAGCGTCGCTTCGGCTGCACAGCGGTCACGAACGGAAGCGGAATAGTTCGACCAGATGGCGGCAAGCTGCTGTTGCGCAGCATTCTCGTCGCGCATGCAATTCTCGACTGATTGAGGAAGATCGAGGTTCATGGCCTTGTCCGTGGCCGCCGTTTCCTTGCAGGTCCTTTCGACGTTGATAACGGGCACCACATCTCCGACGGGCATTACCAATGGACCGCCAAGTTGAGTAACCAGTGCGAGTGACAAGAACGCGCCGTTCATTGGAGGCTCCTTCCGACGATCTCGTTGTGGGTTGCGGGCGCTCTCCTGAGAGCGCCCGCGTGTTGAAAGGTCGGGCCGATCACTGCCCTTGATGAGCTTTGATGGCTTGCTCAACCTCTCTTTTTACGGCTTCAAGATTGAAGCTCGCCGGCGCTTGCATTGGGGGATACTCGATTGCCGTTTGCGCCAATCTGGCAACCTCCTGTTGAACAACCACGAACCGCCAGAATTCACGGCCCATGAAATCGTTCATATAGCCCCCGCCGGCGTTGTTCAGGCTTTCGCCGCGGGTTATCGGCGTCCGCTCAAACGGGTCCTGGCGGATGTTGATGACGGTCGGCATGTCGGTCGTGTCCTTTTCGCCCGGCCACCCGTACGGCTGCTGGAAGAACTGGAACTTGAAATTATCGTGACGGAGAGCACCAAGATGCGGGCCAGCGAAATAGAATATCTCGTGGCGAGCGGAGGGGCCCTTGCCCGTCAGCAGATCCATCTGATTGTAACCGTCGAGGTGATTTTTGTAAGTGCGGCCTTCCAGCGCCACACCCTTGAGAAGCTGCTCGGTAATGTTGGGATTTCCCGCCGCAGCGGTCAGTGTCGGGAACCAGTCGAGACCTGAGAAGATGCCGTTCTCGACGGAACCCGCCTTGATGCGGCCCGGCCACCGAATGATAGCGGGCACGCGGAAGCCGCCTTCATAGCTGGTCCCTTTGGTGGCCTTGAACGGAGTCATGCCACCATCCGGCCAAGTAAACACCTCGGCGCCATTGTCCGTCGTGAAGATGACGATGGTGTTGTTGGTCTCGCCGATGTCGTCGATATGCTTGAGCAGGGTGCCGACGCTGTCATCGAGCTGGGCCATGCCGGCTTCCTCGAGACCGTAGTTCGTCTCGGAGTTCTGCATCGCGCTGTACTTCTTCTGCAGGAACGTCCAGACGTGCATGCGCGTCGTGTTGTGCCAGACGAAGAAGGGTTTGCCGTCGCGCTTGGCCTTGTCCATGAAATCGCTGGAGGCCTTGGCCAACACTTCGTCGAAGGTGGTCATGTCGTACTTCGCCTTCAAGAACGGCATATCATGCATATTCGGCACGTTCGACATGTCCGGGAACGGCGGCAGCGGCCCCTCGTCGACGATCCGTTGCTTGCCGATCTTGCCCCAGCGCGGCATCTCGGTGGGGTCGTCCTTATCCGTTGCGTAGCTGTGGATCAGGCTGCGCGGGCCGTACTTGTTGTAGTAGTCCTGGTTGGCTGGGAACGAGTACCAGTACGGATCGGACATCGCGTCGAGGTGATAAAGGTATCCGAAGAATTCGTCGAAGCCATGCACCGTCGGCAGATATTTGTTGAGATCGCCGAGGTGGTTCTTGCCGAATTGTCCCGTTGCGTAACCGAGCGACCTGAGCGCGGTGGCAAGTGTGACGGCTTGGTCCGGTATGCCCACATCGGCGCCCGCCTGACCCACGGTCGTTAATCCGGTGCGGATCGGCAACTCGCCTGTGATGAAGTTGGCTCGCCCCGCCGTGCAGCTTGCCTCGGCGTAGTAGTCGGTGAACATCATGCCTTCGGACGCCAGCTTGTCGAGGTTTGGCGTCTTGCCGGACATCATTCCGCGGTGGTAAGCGCCGACGTTGAACCAGCCAACGTCGTCGCCCATGATCACAAGGATGTTGGGCGGCCGTTGCTGCTGCGCGGAGGCAGGCATGCACGCGAGTGTCGTGGCGGTACACAACACGACAAGAGCGCCCCAGATTGCTTTGAACAAGCTCATGGTTGCTTTCCTCGATGTCGGCTGCCGAAGCCCGGGCCGCAGCCTTCGCCCAACTCCATCCACCAACCGAGTTTGCACTGTGATCGATGGAGGATCACAGGTCGGCAATCGGTCGGACGCCTCGCTGGCGGGAGATTGGTCGAAACGCCCTGGGTGCGCTATGCACTTTCGGCAAGCTATTGGAACGCGAAGATGCGTTTCCAGTCATTCTTCATGCTGATCACGCTCCAGCCGTCCTTCTTCGCCTCGTCATAGAGCGCGGAGGTGAAAGTGCCGACCTTGCTGTCCGGCAGGCCTTGCGCCGGGCCGTAGGCGTACTCGCGGGCGTCGTCGTCATGCAGCACGAGCATCTTCAGCCGAGCGCCGGCGCCGGCACCGGTCCACTCCAGCATTTCTCGATCGCCGGTCGAGTTGCCGAATGCGGCATACGGCCGCCGGCCGACCATGAGGTGAATCCCTTCGGGCTTGCCGGCGTCGTTGTCGTTCAGGATGAGCTTCGGCTCCTTGGTCAGGAACGGCTTACCGTCGTTGCCATAGCCATATTTCGTTCCGCCGGCGCTGCCGATGACCTGCTCGGGTGGGATGCCATAGACTTGCTCGGCGTAGACGCGCACGAAGTCTTGCCCGCCGCCGGTCACGATATAGGTCTTGTAGCCGTTGTCGCGCAGGAATCGCAGGACTTCGAGCATCGGCTGATAGACGAGCTCCGTATACGGGCGTTTCCAGCGCGGATGCCGGGCGGTCTCGAGCCACTGCTTCGCTTCGGCGTCGAACTCGTCCACCGACATGCCGGTCAGCGTCGCCGCGAGGATCTCCTCAAGATCCCGCATTGAAAGCTTGGCGATCGCTTCCCGGTCGCCCGAGAGCACGGTCTTGAACGGTTCGACGTCCTTGAGCGCCGGCTTGCCCGCCGTCACTGCCGGGACACGCTCCAGGCAGTACATCACCTGCGTGTACATCGGATGCTCGACCCAGAGCGTGCCGTCCTGGTCAAAGACGGCAATCCGATCCTCGGGCGGCACGTGGTTCGGGCTCGCGGTGTCGGTTGTGGCGCGCACGAAGTCGAGGATCGCCTGCTTCGGGGCGCCGTCGTTCCACGAAGGCAATGGGTTTCCCGATGGTGTTGTTTGCGCCGATGCCTTGACCGTCAGGAGCGGTCCGGACAAGGCAGGCAACAGCGCCAAGGTCGAAATCAGGACGCGACGGTTCGTGCGATGGTTCAGGAGAGAATGCATGGTCGCCTCCTAGTTCGTGGACGGCGGAAGCCTCAGCTTCTCCATCGCCTGTTCGACCGAGAAACTGCCGGGCCGCTGGCGTGGCTGGAATTCGCGGAAGCTCGCGATGTGCTGCGCGACGATCGCTTGCGCCGGCACCAGTAGGAATGCGTGATCGATCCGCGCTATTTCAGCCGCAGGGCGGGTAGGGTAGGTAGCCGCATGCAGATGCAACTCAGGGAGACGGAGCACGTGCGGCCGCCTGGACGCCGGCCAGAGCCGCCTGCAGCGCTGCTTCCTTGGTGTGATCGAGCGAAGTCTTCAACACTGTACCGCCTTCACCCTTGAGGCCTTCAAGCACCTTGTCTGCAGTGACCCTCCGCACCAGCACGAAGAGCGCTGCTGTCCCGGGCTGGATGGCGGCCGCCGTATCCTTCATGAATTTGTCGTTGATGCCAACATCGGTCAAAGCGCCGCCGACAGCGCCGGAGGCTGCGCCCAGCGCAGCACCGGCGAGTGGCATCAAGAAGATCAGGCCAATCAGCGTTCCCCAAAAGGCACCACCGACGGCCCCCGCGGCGGTCGTGTTCATCATCTGGTTTAGCTTGATATTGCCCTTGTCGTCCTTCACGGCGACCACTGCATCACCTAGTTCGAGCAAGTACTCCTTCTGCATGGCCAGCAGTTTCTGTCGGACTTCCTCTGCCTTCGCTTCAGTTGGGAATGCGATTACGACGAGATCACTCATTGCGATCCTCCTCTAGGGTTTGTTTCCTCGCGGGATGGCTGCGGGTCTCCTCACTCCTGAGCATACCGGAGAGGGCGCGTGCACAACTATGCTAGTTCGGCAAATGCGAGATTGTTCCCGTTAGCCGCACGAGGACCCGTGCTGTCCGCGTTGGTTCTCGGACTTGCAACCAAGTCAGCACGGGCGATACATCGTCTGCAGTTGCTTGCCGCGGAGGAAGATTGTCCGCGGAGTTAACCCGCCGTGGCGAGCGATCCAGCGCCGCACCTGCACGGGATACATCGCATAGAGCGCCCGGGTTGCCTCAAGGTTCGTGACGGTGCGTCGGTGTGCGCCGAACTGCCAGGCCGCGTGGAAGGCGAGGTTGGCCCTCGAGGTTACGCAAATCTTGTCGTACGGGATCGCCGCCAGCACGATGGTGCACGCCGACGCGCAAAGGCCGTCGATCATCACCCTTTGGCCGGAAGCACCCAGCTCCTCATAATTGTCCAGGTAGCTATCGATCGGTCCTCCCCGGTCATTTGCAATCCGAACCGCTGCCTGGCACGCTCCTATGCATACGAGCATGAGCGCTGCCGCGAACATTCCGCTCACAAGCTTCATGTCTTGCCGCCCCTAGGTGAATATGATGCGTATCAGGCGCTCCCTCGGGCTTGTTTCACCACCCCATCAGGTTGATCGCAGCCGTTCACCCAGGCAAAGCCGTCCCAGAATATGCACTGGTCATAGCCCGCCAATGGCCATGGCGCGGGTTCCCGCGAATCCGGCGCCTCTAAAACCGCCCCCGAAACCTCTTCCCGCAAATCCCCCGCCGTGAAATCCGCCGCCATGGAATCCACCGCCGCCGAAGCCTCCTCTCACTACGGCAGGATCTGGAGCCAGCGCCAGCACCGATGCGGTGATCGCAACACCGCCTAAGATCATCAATCTCTTGGTGCGCATTGCATGCCTCCTGTTGCCCAAGCGTACGGGGTCGGCTCGGTGGTCTGTCGAAAGAGATTGCACCGGAAGTCATCGCTTCGCCCGTCGTGGGCGGACGCCCCAGGAGCGTCCGCCCGATGACATCACGCCCGCTTCACGCAGCTAGTCGCTCGCTGAACGGGAATTGGCCTTCTTGACCTCTTCCAGGACTCCGCTGAGGTTGTAGCTTTCAGGCGCCTGCAGTGGCGGGTACTTCTCGTACGACGTCAGATGCTGCAACCAAAGCTGCTGGCCGATAGGCAGGAGGTTCCAGTCGTACAGAAAAGCAGTCGTCGGGCCGCCGAGCGCTCCTCCGATGCTCAGGGCGGTCTTCTGATCGATGCCGACCGCCTGCTCGAAGGGATCACGCTTGATGTTCTGGACGAGAGTGAAGTGGAACGGGACGAGCGGCAAAATCCAGCCGGCCGGCCCGGGCTGCGACATCGTGTAGTACATCTTCCAGTTCTTGTAGCGCACCGCTGACGGCGTCGCGCCCGAGAAATAGAAGAAGTGATCGCGGGCCGACTTTTCGGACTTGCCTTCGAGATAGTCGCGCTGGTCGAAGCCATCGAGAGTCGTCTTGACGATGCCGGGGTACTTCCCTGCCTCGATCTGCTGCTTCAACTCGTCGCCCTTGGGGCCGCCGGCGATATCGACGAGCGTGGGCATCCAGTCCAGCGCCGCGAACAGTTGGTTCTTGACCGTGCCCGGCTTGATATGACCTGGCCAGCGGATCACCAACGGTGCGCGGTAGCCGCCTTCCCAGGCTTCGCCCTTCTGGCCCTTGAACGGAGTCACGCCGCCGTCAGGGAATGTGATCGCCTCGGCGCCGTTGTCGGTGGTGAACACGACGATCGTATTTTCGGTCTGCCCCATGTCGTCAAGCTTCTTGAGGACGAGCCCGATGTTGTCGTCGAGTTGCTTCATGCCAGCTTCTTGGAGTCCCCAATCCTTCCCGCCCTGTTCGCCCATCATGGCCTCGTACTTCGGTGGCAACACGGTCGTGACGTGCATGCGCGCCGGGTTGTACCAGACGAAGAACGGTTTGTTGGTCTTCTTCGGGTCATTGCGATCAAGGAAGTCGATGACCTTGGTCGAGATCTCCTCGTCTACTGTCTTGGAGCGCTCCAGCGTCAGCGGTCCTTCGTCGCTGCACGTTTGGTTCTTGCCAGTACCGTCGGAGGACTTGCATGACAGCATATTGCGCGGGGGCGTCAAACAGACAGTGGTCTTGGGGTCCACCGCGCCAGGCACTTCCGGCACGCCGGGGATCGGCGTGTTCTTGCACGGCGGCGCAACAGTCTGCTGCAGCGGAGTCTTGTTGATGTCGGGAAAGCTCACCCCCTGCATGGCGTCGAGGTGATAGAGATAGCCCCAGTATTCCTGGAAGCCGTGCGCCGTCGGCAGGGCATCGGTGTGGTCACCAAGATGGTTCTTTCCGAACTCGCCGGTGTTGTACCCGAGATCGAGCAGGAACTGAGCGAGCGCCGGGGTGCCGGGCCTTAGGTAAGACGGGCTTCCCGGAAGCTGTGGCGGGATCATGCCCGTGCGTAGCGGATACATGCCGGTGAAGAACGCGTTGCGGCCGGAGGTGCAGCTCTGCATGGCGACGTAGTCCATGAAGATCGCGCCATCGTTGCCAATACGATCGATGTTCGGCGTTTCGCCGACCATCAGCCCGCGGTGATAGATGCTTGGTTGCATCCATCCGATGTCGTCACCCATGATGAAGAGAATGTTGGGTTTCTGTTGCTGCTGTGCGATTGCTTGCGGGCTCGCCATCATTGTCGCGGCAAGCAGCGTGAGCCCGCAGGTCCAAGTACTCCTTATGCTCATGATCTGTTTCCTCCAGATGGTCAGTGGCTTGCAATACCCAACCCCTCGCATCGCCGCACCGAGCGAACGCATCCGAGGCGCCTTCCAAGGAGCCTCCGGCAAAATGTCGCATCCGACTATGCGCTTTCGGCTAATCGCAGCCTGTTGAAATAAATGCGATCGAGATCGCGGCTATGTACGTTTCGGCCGTCCATGTGACTGCTTAGCTGGGAAGCAGCCGCTCACTGCCTACGATGTCAGAGTTGGGGCCAAGAGCAGTCGTTTGGTGTGCCCCTCTGACCATGCGCAGGTCCCTTGAAAAATTCCGAATCTGCATAGCCAGCGACGCTAGCCAGATTTACTTGGTACGCTTCTCCGCAGACTAGTGGCCCAATCAGGCGTCATCTTAAGCTGTCAGTACTGAGTCCAGAGCTAACTGAAGGGAGTTACCTATGACTTGGAAGATCTTGTCAGGCACTTTGCTGTCGGCCGCTCTCCTGACTTTGACCTCGCCAATCACGGCCCAGGAGACAGACAAAGAAACAAACGCCCGAGCGGCGTGCTTCAAAGAAGCTCATGCGGCGGCCGCCAGGCAGGGCCAAGCCTCTACCCTTCCGCAGGGGGATGCTGGGCAATATGCATATGATACCTACGTCTCATGCTGTAAGAGAGTGGGTATCAGGCCCTAAGCCGATGGCATCTTGCGCCTGATGGTCGCTAGCGTCTCACACCGAAGAATCAAGCAGCGCTTTCGCTTCCGGAAGCGCTGCGAGCAGCGTCGGCGAGGATACCATCCCTTAGCGATGACCAAGATGATCTCGCTTATTTTAGATTCGGTATCAATCGTGCCCACAATGCGTTACTCCGGCGCACACGACCGAAGATGACGAATGCGACGGCGGCAGATCCCGATGGTACGTGCCGCCGTCTGAAGCGCACTGCGCGCGTTATGGGCAGACCCAAGCGCTGTAGGCGTTACGATAGCAGCCGTTGTTGTAGCCGTAGGCTCCGTAATATCCGGTCGCCGCCGCACCCACCGCGGCCGCCCCAACCGCTGCGCCAACCGCCGCTCCCCGATAGGGATATCCTCCGCGCCAAGCGACGCCACGATAAGCCGCTCCACGATAAGCCGCCCCGCGATAGGCGCCGCCGCGATAAGCCACGCCCCGCCCCGCTACAGCGCCCCCTCGGAAATGTGCCGCGCCGCCATGAAACCCTCCAGCATGGAAACCGCCACCGCGGAAACCACCACGGGCGAGCGCGTCGTCGGGGACTAAGGTTGCGCCTACAAGGACGGTGGCTGCAAAGCCAATCAAAGCCTTACGCAACATGGTCATTCTCCTTTCCTAAAACTGCGCGCCTGGAATAGCGGCCCTGTACATGGGCATGGGTCGCCGCGCGTTGGACCTTGGCCAATCATGCCGACCTGGAATGGCTGACCGCACGGCCAGCCGTGCGCCCCGCTCTAATTTGTATGTCGATTCCACTCTTTTGGTTTCGCGCGAGGAAACAGAACCGTAGTCCGACATTGTCGGCGGCCGCAGCGTAGTTGGCTATGCGCTTCCGGCAGAATTCGCGGATGCTCTCTTCAACGAACTTCTGCGCAAGGATTCGCGCGGCTTCCTCACGAATCCGCCCTTGCTGCGGTCTCGGCGCGGACGTGGCGCGCGGTGCCTTGAGAATTGGAACGGAACAGTACGAGCAAGGGGCTACAGATTTCACGACCGTGCTGACCGCCGAGCAGAATCTGTTTCAGGCGGAAAGCAACGTGGCGACAGCCTTGCCAATGTCGCACTCGGTGCAACCGCTATCTACCGCGCGCTCGGGGGCGGATGGCAGATACGGGAGGACAGCTATTTCGTGACCGCTGCGACGCGCGACCAAATGCGAGCACGGACCAATTGGGGAGGGCTGTTGCCGCCGGCCGGCCAACCCCAACCGCCGGCCCCGGGTCTTCCTTCGCCCGCAGATATTGGACCGACAGTCCGGCCGCCGGAGTGGTGAATGCGTCAGACCCATGCGGCCGCATGACGTTTCAATCAGGATCGGTTGCGAGGAACCCACGCGACCCGCGCATGCGAAGCGGGCAGGATGGGCTATGCGCCTTCGTCTGGTGGCGCTTGCGTCTGCGGAGCACGTTGCAGCGTGGTCGAAGGCGATTCGCCGAAGGTGGTGCGATACGTCACCGAAAAACGGCCAAGCTCCAGGAACTGATGATTTCGGGCCACTTCCGCGACGCTCGATTTTGAAGGATCGGCGCGCCGCAGCGCGGCGCGAGCCTTGTTCAAGCGCTGCAACAAAAGATATCGTGTGGGGCTTACGCCAAGGATCTCGGTGCAACACATCCGCAACGTTCGCTCGGCCACGCCGATCTCCGCACAAAGCGTTGGCATGTTGAGCTTCTGATCAATCCGCTTGCTCAGTGCTTCTTCGAAGCGAACCATGACGGCGGCGTGATGATGTCTTCCCCTGGGATGGTCGTCAGCCTCGTTGGCGGCCAGGCAATGGATGATGGCGTGAAGCATTTCCTGCTCCAGCGCTCTTGCGATCTCGGGGCGCTCGATCAAGTCCTTTCGGCTTTCCGCGAGATGGCAGGCTTGCCTGAACAGGCTCTGGAATCTTGACGCTAGCGCGCGCGAAGGACGGAATTTCCTATTGGCGGGTGGTGATGCGATCAGCCGTCCGGTCAATGCCTTGCCGCCATCGGCGAGTTGCTCGGGCGGTAACGACAGTAACCCCCACTGGCACTCACCGTTAGAGCGTTGATGCACGCGCTCGCCGCCGCTGTGAAGGACCATGTCGCCGTTTTGCAAGGCCAATCCGCCGCATCCGATAGATGCAGTGGCGACTGGAAACGACAGGAAGGTCCGTTCGCGGAGCAGCGAAATATAGGCAATGCGGGGGAGGCTCTCGTAACACCGATAAATTTCCAGATGATTCAGTTTCAACCGTGTCAGCCGGGCCCTGAAGTCTCCGGCGCCCGCAATCGTGAGGTTGACGCGTACGTCGCCAAACGCGGCTGCGTAACCATCCGGATCGCCAAATGTGCGTGTACCGCCTTCTGCCATATCCCATGCCCCGTCGGACCGGCGGAACAGTTCTTGCGACCGATTGAAGCTTCTTGGGTCGCACCAAGGGAGCCAGCATTAGGCAATTGACGCTCTTCGACTATGCGCCTTCGGAACTTGGAAGGTGCATTGCGGAGTCCGACGACTATGTAAGTTCGGCAGGCGGGAAGGGCTCTTGACCAGGCGCCGCGATTAATTGAAAGGCCGCCCTAAGGGGGCGGTTTTTCAGATAGCAGCCGAATGTCTATGGCCGTATCCCCATTTTGCGGCAACAGTCACGATAGGCGTCTATTCCAAGAGCCTGCCTGTCGGCAGTCGCACCGGAAAAGCCGGCCGACACGCCGTTTGCTGCGGCATTGGCCCGCCTGAAACATTCGGCAGTGCGGCCCTGACATCCGTCTTTTTTGCCGTTCGCGCCTGCAGCGAGGTTGCGGAGCGGGGGGCGGCTATGCACTTACGGCAAGGATCCCCCAACTGAAACAGGCGGTTGGGAGCACAAAATCCGCTCTCCGTATAGGAGGCTTTCACCTGGTAACGATTAGAACTGGCCGGGTTGAGCAGGCGGAGCGGGATAATCTGATCGCAAGTTATTCGGGTTATTGCGATCGAACAAATCTTGCCAAAGGACACAGCCGCACCTGCCGCCATCAACTGGTGGCGGAATTTTCCGCAGGTCCCGAACGACGGAAAGTGAGGAAACTGTTTCTGGCTTGGCTACTCTGCTTGTCTTCGGCAGCGAGACATGGCGTGGAGGAGTTGTCTGTGCCGATGCTAGACTTGTCATCCCTAACACGGGAGCGGTGATGGCGAGCATGCGCAGCAGATTGAAGAGCATGACGTCCCTCCGGCATAGTCGGTTGACGGCCTTGTGGTGTGCCTGAAGAAGATACGCAATCTCATCAGGCCGCCGAGCCCGCCGATAGCAGGCCATGGCAGGTTAGCGCCGACTTCGCGCGGTTGACTATGCAGGTTCGGAATCGAGCCAGGAGCGGTCTGCCAGTCTGAGCGCAGGCTCAGCTCCATGAGGTCGGCAATAGACAGCCCATGTTTCCTGCTTTTTCACGCGATCACCCCTGTTGCGGAGCTCGCGCGGGCGGCCGATGGACCTAGCTGGCCTCTACGTCTGGCCCAAGATAGTTGCGCACTTGAATCTCAGTTGGCCTGGGCAAATTCGTCCAGCACCTGGACCGGCACGGAGACGACGTTGGGCATTCCCCACGCTGTCGAGATCCGTATTTGATGGGACGCCCAGACGATACTCTGCGTGAACACGTTGCTGATGACTGCCGCGACTCGGCCGTCGCAATCGATCACTGGTGCTCCCGACGCGCCATGATCGATGACAAGGCGGTTCTCGCCTTCATAGAATTCCAGGAGTGCCATGCCGGCGAGCTTCCCATCGTCTCCGAAACGAACGAACCGTCCTCCCACTGGATGCAGGCTGCCGGCCGGATAGGCGAGCGTTATGACCTGTTCGTCCGGCACGAGCGGCTCTCTCCGGATGGCGACGCTCCGAGCGGCGGAAACGGCATGTTCGAGTTCGACGACGGCGAGCTTTTCCGCCCGGGCTCCCGCGAGACGCTGGATGCGCGCGGCGATGAAATGGCTGCTCTCTCCATCCGCGATCTCGAGCGACTTCCACTCCTCCGTCGAGAGTTTCATACCCGCCGTCACGTGCTCGGCGGTGACGATCGTCGTTGGGGACAGGAACCAACCGGTGCCTCGCACGCCGATGAGGTTCGGAAGCGCATCGCGGTCGGCGTCATCGAAATGGCGCATGATGCCGACGGTCGAGTGCGCGAGCTGTGCGGGATCGATACAAGCTGCACCAGCATGCTGGGTGGTCGCAAACAGAAGGAAGGAACCGAGCAGCAGATGATCGGCACGTCCACGCATTTTTTGAGTCCCTGTATCCAGTCACAGTGAATGAGCGTCTCTGCGACTGCGCAACAGAGCGGACCGACTTATCCGGAGCTTTTTCCAACGCGCGCAAATTTTCGCGGCCGGTGTCGCGCCTATGTTACAGGCGTCCAGACTCTGCCGTGTCAGCAGCCGGCCGGCACAACCTATTTCGGTTTGCGATCTGCCCGAGTAACGCCAGGGACGTCACGGCGTTCCTAAATTGATCGTGCGCTATTCGGGATTGGTGATTTTGAAGCCGGTCGTCGCCTACCGCAGGAGGTTCAAGTAGAGCAGGAGGTGCCGATAAAGACGCACTTAGGTGTAACCGGTGGCGAGGGGTGAGAGATAGCTGGGCCGCATTTCAGCCTGATGGGTGGGCTGTCGCAATGTCTCAGATGGCGACACTCCAAGGAGGGGTAGGCATCGGCAAACTGCCCAAGCTCCCATACGGGGCTTGCTTGCGTCCCTTGAACTCAGGCGTATCCAGGTTCGGTGACAACAAGGGACGATGGCCGATTGAGGTGGATGGCAATCCTCTCCGCAGGGCGCCTCAACGTCTCGGATGGCGATTCACCGAACAGCGCGCGATAGGCGACCGAAAAGCGGCCAAGCTCCCAAAAACCATGATCGGCGACAATGCGCGTGACGGTTGACTTCAACGGATCCGCCCGCAGCAACGCGTGACGCGCGAGGTGCATCCGGCGCAGGGTGAGAAAACGGATCGGCCCCATGCCCAGATGCTCTTCGCAGGAGGCGCGAAGCGTTCGCTCCGCGACACCTATGGCGCCGCAGATTTCGGTGAGATAAAGCGGCCGGTCGGAATTTGCCGCCAAAAAATCCTCGAAACGAGCGACGATCGCATCGTGGTGACGGTCACCCGTTTTGGGTTCTACGCCGACGCCGTCGGCGAGACATCGGATCATGACATGGATGAGTTCGCTCTCCAGTGCGCGAAGCACCTCCGGGATTTGCAGCACATCTGGAGTGTCATGGGCGAGCTGTCCGATCGCTCTGTGCAGCTTCAACAGCCGCGACATCAATTGAGGGTGTGGATGAACAATACGCTGATCTGATTTTTCCACGAACTCGCAGCCGATGATCGCTCCGACTGCGTGATTCAGCTCATCGGTTGGTAGAGAGAGCGAACCGTAGTCGAAATCAGGGCCTGATCGCCGATGGACGACATCAGACTTGTTGACGATGATGTCGCCGGGCAAGACCTCCAATCCACAGTGCTGGAGGGGCGACGAATTAGATTCGGTCAGAAAACCGATCGACCGCCGCTCGGGTCTGCACGCGACGGTGCAGACTGTTGGCGCGGATGCACGAAGATCTTGCACCCAGAGCCGGTTGGCACCGACCTGCGTGATCTCGACCTCAAAAGCATCCTTCGTTGTTGGCAGTATCTCGACGTCGGCAGCTAGGATCGCTGCCTGGCATAGCAACGGATCTGAAAACGCAAGAACTCTACTCCAGGGCATTTCGGCCCCCCGAGGCGCAAAAGTACGCTGTTACAGGTAACGGCTACGCAATCAGTTCGTTAGAATGAATTCGTCAGCTATTTCATGACGCGGCGCCCACCCTGAGCTAACGCCGCTCTTTAACATATGATCGTAGTACTCTAGCGCCACCACTACTCGTGATCAATGTGGCGTATGCGACACTATTGTGATGGGCACCTATCCGGGCATAAGGGCCGCAAACGGCACGCCATCCAGCCACGACGCGGTTGTTTGACATAGATCAACGCAAGGATTGTGACGTGGCAAATTGCGATCTTCGCGACACGGCGCCTGAAATCTTCACTCCTGGAACGCCAGAGCTTGTCACTCTGAGTAAACACCCCCCACTGATGATTTTCGGAAGACATTTGCTACACTTGATCAGGAGCCGCGCATGATCCTGCCTGCGTGCAGGTCTTCGATTGAAGCGGGCCGCGATCGCATTAAGGCGGCAGCATCTCTCATATCCGCTGTGGAGGCTTCCCTTCCTGCCGACGAGTGCAAAGTGAAGAGTCCGAGCGAGGCAGTACCGATCCCGGCCCGCGTCAGCCCGACGGCCACTGGCGTCGGGCACGCCGACGTGGCCGCTGTCCGACGATCAAAACCGCGAAGACGGCGATCCCCACGACATCAACTGCGAGTGCATAGCTCTCGTATGGCAACAGCCGTCCCCCTGTGCCGCCCAGCATCCGCAAGGTAGTCGACACCTCAATCACCGGTCGGTTCGATTGCCGACACTGGGCGGCCCATTTGGCCCTCGCAGGCCCGTGCGCTGGCGCGTGTCGGCAAGCTCCTGATCGTCGCCCCCACTGACCTGAAGACTGCCAAGCCCCGCGGGGCTTTCGTTGCCTTGCGCCTGTACCGATAACGTGCACAAGTCATTGATCTTTAATAATTATTGCAGGTAGTTATTTTGGAAAACAGGAAATTCGCAGTATCTTCCGAACCCCATGTCGAACAGTATTGCGAACCCTGCATCTTACGCGCCTCCGGCCCCCCGCAGCCGCGGTTGGCGCCGCTATCGAGAATTGCGGGCGCAGGATGAGGCGGCCAAGATCGAGATCATCCGGGGCCTGCTCGATGGGTCGGGCGCCAACCATGGCCGACAAAATCGCCGCCGAGCAGATCGCCGCGTTGACCATCTGGGCGCGAGTGCTCCAACGGCGCGGCCGGCCTGAAGCCGCCGCCGAGGTCCGACCGGCAGGTTACGCAAGGGACGCGAGCGACCGGCCTGCGGCCGGCCCCGACCGAAGCGACGAAGCAGACTGGATCGTCGCTGCAGGACATCACCGCGAAGAGTCAGCTATGAACATCCTGCAGGCCTGCGCGATCAGGCGCTCTTTGCTTGCTGGTTCAAGGATCCGGCAAGCTGGGCAAACTGGTGCATCTTCCTGTCCGTGCTGTTCGGCCGGCGAGAGGGAGGTCTTCCGTCAATGCACTGGCCTCACGACATTCCCAGCCACCGGCTTTCGGGAGGTTGCGTCGGACGACGCGGCGGCAACCCACCTGAGTTGATGCCCGCCACCGTGAACCGGCGAGCCTCTTTCCTTTCGCGAAGAACGCACAAAAAAGCCCGCCATTCGTAGCGGCCTCTTTGTTTCGATCGCCCGCCGTCACGCGATATGGAGGTTCTCCGCTGAGGCCTTGCCGGAACGGCGGTCCGCCACGACCTCGAAGCTGACCTTCGCGCCTTCTGCGAGGCCGGTGTATCCAGCTTTTTCTACCGCAGAAATGTGGACGAACACGTCCTTGCTGCCATCGTCGGGCTGAATAAAGCCATAGCCCTTGGTTGCGTTAAACCACTTCACAGTACCCATAGCCACGTGCGCAATCTCCAAAACTGTTAGAAAGGGAGACAAAGCTAATCGGGTTTTTATGAAGCTTAAATGACAGCTTGAGGTAGCCCGATGAGGGGTCGCCGGTCCGAAGTCCCATGCCCCGCAGAGGCCGGAGGTGACAGCCAACCGCTGGGCAACCGAGATGGCGGCTTTCGCGTTGATGCAGGCGATGGCGCAGTCTTCAGCTTCAATCAGTCCGGCTGCCATGCGGTGCAAGAAGATTTCGACGATCCGGAGATGCGGTCTTGCATCAATGTATCCGGCCTCTGCTTGGAGCGCAGTGCTCCGGGGCATCTTGGATATCAGCGCGCGTCCGATCTCATTCTCGGACCTGGCAGCATGTCCGCCGCGCTTGGCCGCAGCCTGCTCGGATCGCGCCTGCGAGGTTATCTCCGGGTCAACCGCCTGGACGTTGGCGAGTTCGCAATTTCACCAAGGACCCGGTCCATAACCGTAATATGCAGGCGCATACCCGCCGTACCTCGGCACAGCGTAGGCGCCGCAGTTGTAGTATTCCCCGTACCCGGGTTCAGGGCAGCGATTGTATCCGTAGCCGGGCCATGGATAATACCCATGCATATCCACCGTAGTAGCCGTAGCCCGGACCCCGGGCATACGCTGACGACGCTACATCACGGCTCCCGCGATAAATCCGCCAGCGAGAGCGGGACCAAATCCGCCGCGCCAGCCTCCACCGCGCCAACCTACCTGTCGGAGAAGGTCGCTATAGCGGGCGCGATCCGCCGCGTGAACCAATGTGACGCGCTCCACCCCTGGCGTTAACCATACGGCGGTTTCTCGTACCTGACGGCGGACGCTTAATGCTCGTTTAACACTCTCGCACAAAAGATAACGATCAGCGCGGAGATCAATACGCAGAGAGAATACCGGCAGGAATTCATCCTCTAGGGTGATTGCTTGAGAACACCTCTCATCATCGCGCTGGCCGCGACCTTGGTCGGCTGTAGTCGTCAACCACCGCGCCAAGCGGCCATAGAATCGTGCACTGACAAACATGGCTTCGCCTGCTCCAATAGGACGGCTGCCGATCAGCCGATTAAACTCGCGTCATCCAAAGCCAATAGCCGAACAAAATCGGCCAAGTTTACAATTGCGGCAGCCTCCGAAAAGCAGCCGGCTCATCGTGGCCGTGACAGGGGGCCGGCACATCTCGCTACCAAGAAGGCGAAACCTACTGTCAC
>NZ_LSEF01000068.1 GCF_001641695.1 Bradyrhizobium neotropicale | reverse complement strand
GGCGTGCGCCGTTGAGGCGTGGAGAAGAAGGGAGTGTTCGAAAGAATAGAGCCTGCTGGTTATGGCTCTTACTTGCCCGGCTTACCGGTGTCGGAAACGACTGAGACTCCGAAAGGAGAACGGGACCAAAGCATGCCGGGAAACGTCTCGAAATCGGGCGCCGCAGCCCAGTGGAGAGCACAAAGTAAGGTGTGCATGGTGAAAGCTGTATTGCCTGAATCCCAGTTTCCAGTTGCCAAAGGGCTGGCCGTAGCGAACGCGGCTGACACGCTATGCCACGCGGGGCAGATCGCACCGGCCAGTGCGATCCGCCACCAGTCTGCGTGGGACGACCACCATCCGTGGGTCAAGGAGACGAATGGGACACCTAAACACACCGCAACTTCCTACACACGCAACTACGGGATCGCCTGCAGCAGGCTCTTTCAAGAACCTGTATGGCGACGGAGCCGTCATAGTACCCAAATGCCCGGCGTAATGACCGGGACAGCCACCGCGAGGTGGACGATCATGCGTATAAGGCCGGGTGACCGGACCGAAAGCGCCTCCGATCGGGGGAAGGAGGATGCCGCTAAAAACGGCATTTGCAGTATGCGTAGAAGAGATTCTTCGACGGAGAGGTTCTGCTGATGCAGGCCGCTACCATCCAGAGAAGAATTGAATCACTGCCGACTTTGTCGCGGTCGGGTAAGCGCGTAAATGGCCTTCACCGCCTGATGAGATCTCCGCATCTCTTCGAGTGGGCCTACGAAAAGGTCTCCCGCAACAAGGGAGCCCTGACGCCCGGTGTAGATGGCAAGACCTTCGACGGCATGTCGCTGGCGAAGCTCGCTGACATCGCCAGGCGCGTAGCAGATGGCACTTATCGCTTCCGGCCAGTCCGGCGGGTCTATATCCCAAAGGACAACGGCAAAACACGACCGCTGGGTATCCCAACGGTGGAAGACCGGCTCGTTCAGGAGGCGGTCAGGATTCTTCTCGAAGCGATCTACGAACCCGTGTTCCTCGACGAGTCGCATGGGTTCCGCCCGAGACGATCCTGTCATACCGCACTCAAGTCCATCAAGAAGACCTGGACGGGCTGTAAGTGGCTGGTCGAAGTGGATGTGCGTGGGTTCTTCGACAACATCGACCATGACATTTTGCTTGGGCTTCTAAAGAAGCGGATCGATGACGATAGGTTCATCGCTCTGATCGAAGGAATGCTCAAAGCAGGTTACATGGAAGATTGGGTCTACGGACGCACCTATAGTGGCACGCCACAGGGCGGCGTTGTCTCGCCCCTGCTCGCCAACATCTATCTGCACGAGCTGGACCAGCACATGCAGACAATGAAGGCGGGCTTCGACAAAGGCCGCGACCGACGTCCATTCCCGCGCTACGCGGCGCTGGAACGGCGCGTACTCAGTCTCCGCCGTAAAATTGAACGGCTCCGCGCCAGCGGCGCGGATCGGGCCGAGATCGACGCTGCACTCGCGGAGATCAAAGCCATTAATAAGGAGAGACGGAAAGTGCCCTCCGTCGATCCGATGGACCCGAACTTCAAAAGGCTCCGCTACTGCCGCTACGCCGATGACTTCCTCATCGGCATAATCGGGAGCAAGCGGGAAGCGTGTGAGATCATGGTCTGCGTCGAACAATTCCTGACGGAGACATTGAAGCTCACCGTGTCGCCCGAGAAAAGTGGGGTCTATGCCGCTTCAAAGGGAGTGACCTTCCTCAGCTATCGCATCTCGACATACACATCCTATGGGGCTGGACGCAAATCCAACCGCACGGGACCGGATGGACGGACATGGCGCGTGGTACGCCGGCCGACCACCGGCAATGTCAGTTTGCGCGTGCCGCGGAAGGAGGTCACCGCGTTCTGCAAGCGACACGACTATGGCGATCTCGCCAGAAAAACTGGCCGTCCTCGCGAGCAGTTCTTGGTTACCAGCGATGTCGCAACCGTCCTCGCCTATAACTCAGAGTTCCGTGGTTTTGCGAACTACCATTCGTTTGCTGATGACTTCAAGGGCGCCTTGGGACTGTTGGAGCTTGTTGTGTTCCGCAGCCTCGTGAAGACGCTGGCGATGCGACATCGGACGACGAGAGCGAGAACCATGGCGCGTCTGTGGAATGGTACGGACTACGAGGTCAGCTCCGTGGTCCGTGGTAAGCTTCGCAGCATCAAGCTGTGGAGACTGAAGCATCTGACCCAAACCTACTGGACGAGTCCTGTGGTCGACAACGTCACGGCAGGGGCGTGGTGGGTCAAAAGCCCAAATGATCTGATCGATCGCCTCGCCGAGTACGCCCCCGAGCCAAATCCGGAGACGAAGAAGAAAGACGTCGTCTGGTTTGCGCTCGAGGAAAGCCGGCCGCTGTTCTGCTTCGTCGGCATCTGGACCGAGTTCAAGGGCGACCGCGGCACCAAGTCGAAGCCGATCCCAGGCCCTCACCTCGTCTACGGGTTCCTCACAACATCGCCCAATGCTGTCGTCGAGCCAATCCACTCGAAGGCCATGCCGGTGATCCTGACCACCGAGGAGGAGCGCGACATCTGGATGCGCGCTCCCTGGGATGAGGCGAAGGCGCTGCAGCGTCCTTTGGCCGATGATGCGCTGAAGATCGTCATGCGCGGCGCAGACAAGGAAGACAACATCGCTGCGTAGACGGCTTTTGCACAGGGCGGCGGAACAGGTGGAAAGGGGCTTGACCTTCCAACTCGGATTACAGAAGGGATCGCAGTCAGATGGCCGAGACGCCTGCGGCTCGGTTCACGAGAGCCTGGTTCGGCGCAGCCGAACGCGCCACACGGAGGAACGCGTTGATGCCCTTCGCACACCTTCCCCGATCCGTTGGTTCACTCGCTATATCGACGAGACGACCGCGGCTGGGCGTCAGCCGGGAGCGTCAAACCGGCGTCGTATACTGGAGACGCGAATGATTCTGAAGCAGATCGACAAAATAGAACTGGCTGACCTGGAACGTCTGCTAGGTGTCGCGCGGGAAAGCAAAACCCTCGAGTTCAAGCAGATGATGCCTGCCAAGTCGGAAAAGGAGGTCATTCAATTCCTCGCCGCTGTTTCGGCATTCGCAAATTCAGCAGGTGGCGACCTCTTGATAGGGATCATGGCAGAAGACGGCGTCGCGACAGCCATCAGCGGGGTGCCGCTGGCGGGATTTGACGATGAAAAGCTCCGGCTCGAACAACTGCTGGCCGATAATATTGAACCACGTCTTCCGTTGGTGACCTTTCACTCGGTCCCTTGCGGTGATGAGAATCACGTTCTCATGGTTCGAGCCCAGCGAAGCTGGTTGTCGCCCCATCGTGTGACGAAGAACGACAAGTTCTATGGACGTAATTCTGCTGGGAAATATCCTCTCGACGTCGGCGAGTTGCGCAATGCGTTCGTGCTGCGCGAGGGTATATCGGATCGTATTCGAGAGTTTCGCAGGGACCGGCTGGCCAAGATCGCGAGCGGCAGTACGCCCTGCCGGCTGTCGCCGAGCACGAGCATAGTGCTGCATGTGATTCCGATACCCTCGTTCGGCGACCGCAGGCTCATCAACGTGGCGGAGGAACTTGCAGCGCGCCCCGTGACGTTACCTGTGCCGCTCGGCAGCCGAGGCGCGGGCCACGGAGTAAATCTAGACGGCCTTTTCCTCTATTCGGGCTCGTCCATGGCGGAAAGCCACGGCTATGGTTTGTTGTTTAGGGATGGGGCGATCGAAGGTGTGAAGCAGCTCAGCGTTTTGGACGACGGCAGGCCCTACATCGCGGGCTCCGTATTTGAGCAAGACGTCATCGAGACCCTCAAGATCTACATGAAAACGTGCGAGCAGCTGGAAACGAGTTATGCGGGAAGCTGGGTGATGACGGCCTGAGATAGGCGGCGTATCGAGGCGGGTGTCGAAGCCTGCCAGAACCTCTCAAGGAGAGCGATACGCCATGAACGAGACTAGCAACATTGTCCCGCTTCGTCAGCCCGACGCGATCGATGATCCACTGACCAATATCCTGCGCGCTGGTGCGCGGCAGCTTCTGGCGCAGGCTGTCGAGGTCGAAGTCGAGACCTTTCTTGCCACGGTGAAGGACTTGAAGCTTGCCGACGGACGCGCCCGTGTCGTGCGGCATGGCTACGGCCCGGCGCGGACGATCCAGACCGGCATCGGCCCGGTCGAGGTCGCGCGGGCGAAGATTCGCGACCGCGGGGCGGCCAGCGATGGCGAGCGGATCCGGTTCAGCTCGGCGATCCTGCCGTTGTGGGCACGGCGGACCAGAAGTCTGGATGCGCTGTTGCCGGTGCTCTATCTACGCGGCATCTCGACCGGCGATTTCCAGGAGGCGCTGACGGCCTTGCTGGGCAAGGAGGCGCCGAACCTGTCGCCCGCGGTGATTTCCCGGCTGACGGCCGAGTGGCAAGGCGAGTACGAGCGCTGGCAGAAGCGCGATCTGTCGGCGCGGCGATATGTGTACGTGTGGGCCGATGGCGTCTTCCTGCAGGCCCGCATGGAAGACCACGGCGAGTGCATGCTGGTGCTGATCGGCGCAACGCCAGAAGGCAGGAAGGAACTGATCGGCTTTCAGGTCGGCGTGCGGGAGAGCGCGCAGAGCTGGCGCGAGCTCCTGATCGACGTCAAGCAGCGCGGATTGCAGATCGCGCCCGAAATTGCCGTCGGCGACGGCGCACTCGGCTTCTGGAAGGCGCTTGACGAGGTCTTTCCCGGCACCCGGCACCAGCGCTGCTGGGTGCACAAGACCGTGAATGTCCTGGACAAGGTCCCTCTCTCGGTGCAGGCCACCATGAAGAAAGATTTGCGCGAGGTCTATTGGGCGCCGAGCCGGGCGTCCGCCGAAGCGGCGATCGACGTCTTCGCCGAGAAATACCGCGCCAAGTACGGCCGGGCGGTCGAATGTCTGATCAAGGATCGCGACGCGCTGCTGGCCTTCTACGACTTTCCTGCCGAACATTGGGATCACTTGCGCACGACCAATCCCATCGAGAGCGTGTTCGCCACCGTGCGGCACAGGACGGTGCGCACCAAGGGCTCGTTGTCGCCGACCACCGCCAAGCTGATGGTATTCAAACTGGTGATCGCCGCATCAAAGACCTGGCGGCGGCTCAAAGGCACAAATCAGTTGCCGAAGGTCATCGCAGGTGTCAGATTCAACGACGGCATCGAGGTCATCCAAATGCCGGCAACCCACGCCGCCTGATCACCTCGTCACCCAAAATCCCGCATAGCTC
>NZ_LSEF01000067.1 GCF_001641695.1 Bradyrhizobium neotropicale | reverse complement strand
AGCTCGTCCTCGGTGGCGTCGGCTTCCAGCTCTTCGAACGTCAGCGCCAACTGCTCGATCAGCCGCGCCGAACGTTCCGACCGTTGCCCGTAGATCTGATGCTTCAGCTTGGCGATCTGCAGCTTCTGCTGGGCGATCAGCGCCTCGTGTTCCGACGATTTCGCGCGGGCGACCGCGAGTTCAGCCGCAATCTCCAAACCTTTCGCGCGCTCGGCCGCCAGCGCCTTCTTCAGGGCGGCAACGTCATCCGGAACAGCGTCGCGGTCAGCATCCATGCGACGCAGTGAATCACAGATTGAACGCGTTGGGACTCCTCAAAATGCAAAAAGCCGCTGCGGATTCTATGCTCAGCCCGCACTATGCGGCCGCCAACTCAGCTGCGGATTCCGCCAGTCGATGCCCTCCAGCGAGGGCCTTTGTTGATGCCCCTACTTTTCATGGTGATCCTCCCTCAGATCGATCTTCGCGACACGGTGATGTCTCAAGCTGCGAATGGCTTGCAAGGAGGTTGCGTTGTCGGGAAAGAGAAAGCGGCCTGAAGGCTCCCGGAGGGTCAGGATGCTCCCTCGCTTGAGCTGAACATAGATCCACTTGGTGGGAATCCCGAGGCGGGTTGCCAATTGGGTTACTGTCAAATGGTCTGCGACCGCCGGCCATCGTGTTTGCCGATGTTGCACCTTGAGGCGGCGTTTAAGACGAATGCGCTGGACCGTGATCGGCAGGACTTTATCCGCCTCCCATGGCGAGTGATGCCCTTCCTGCGTCAGAATGCGCGCGATCTCATCGTCATGCATGCCCTCACGAGTCAGCGTGCATATGCGCTCCACCATCTCTCGGTGCCGCGGCAAGGCGGCCACGGCATTAACCGGTAGTGTGACCAGAAGCTCAGTAGTTGCGCCACCGCGCCACACGATGCGCACCTCGGCCTTGTCGCGGGCGCAACGACGCATCACGACCTTTTCGATCAGACAGCGCAAGAGCGCCTTACGATGATCCCTGCGGGTCGCCGGATTCTCCCACAGCGCCGGAAGACGATTTCCGAGGGCGATCACCTTGGCACGCACATCGTGAGGAACGCCCAAGGGTTCATTGGCCTTGGGCATCTTTCGCTGGGTCAACGCTTCCTCAGCTCGGCGCAGCTCCGACAGAGCGGCTTCCCACCGCCGCTCGAGCTCGCCGGTCACCAGCCGGTTGTCGGGATCGGCGCGATTGAACTGGCGCTCGGCGAGGGCTGCTTGATAGCGAAGCCTCTCGACCTGCTGCTCCTCAGCGTAACACAGGGCTCTTTCGGATTGCAGATGGGTTTTGCGCGCTTTGGACAACGCATCGATTTCCGCCGGCGCCACCGCTTCCAAGAATGCCGCTGCAACCTGTGCGTCGATCGGTGCAGCACGCAGGTTCTGACACTCCGGCGCACCGCGCTGGATTTTCAAATAATTGCAGACATATTGACTGCCGCCCTTGTAACGCACGGCCATCTTGTGTCCGCATTCGCCACAATAGGTGATACCGTGAAGCAGGGCTGCCCCATCCCGCGGGATGCCACGGCTCTTGATGTGCTGGTACTCCGCTCGATTGTCGCGCAGCATCGCCTGGATCTTCTCGAAGGTCTCCCAATCGATGTAGGTCGGGTACTTTTCCCTCACCACGATCCTCCAGTCCGTTCCACGACGCGGAGCTTTTTGGGGACGCTCTCCCGGTATTTGGGATGGCTTCTGCCAAGTCCTTCCATAGACAAAGGCGCCTGCATAGGCCGGATTCTTGAGGATCGCTGTCACGGCTGACACCGTCGCAGGCTGCCAGCGCAGATCGCCATGGCGGTCGCGGCGAGGCAGTGCCAAGCCGCGGCCAACAAAGGCCCGCATCACTTGCGCGGCGGTCCGTACTTTCAGGAAGGTCTCGAAGAGCAGCAACAGGCGCCCCTGCACCTCGAGATTCGGGTCCTTGGTGACCACCCCAGAAGGATCGCGGACAAGGCCCGCCGGCAGTTGCAGGGCCAAGTCACCGCGTTCGGCTCTTGCCAAAAGCCCAGCCGTCATCCGGCTTTTGATCGTGTGCAATTCCAGCTCTGAGATCGTACCCTTCAGGCCGAGCAGCAGGCGGCCATTGGGGGTTCCGGGATCGTAGATGCCGTCACGGTCGGCGATCAAACAACGGCGGTGCCCGCAGACATCAAGCAGCGGGTACCAATCCGAACAATTGCGCGCCAGGCGCGTCACGTCCATCGATAGAATAAGACCGACCTCGCCAAGAGTGACGCGTGCGACCAGATCCTTAAATCCTTTCCGGTGGGCTGCCGCAGCGCCACTCTGCCCAAGATCGCTATCAATCACATCGATGTCGACCTCGCGCCATCCGAGCTCGCGAGCGCGCTGTGAGAGGGCATACTGAAGCTTGAGGCTTTCTTGATTGTTGATCACTTGGTGTGGCGTCGATTGCCGCACATACACCACTGCTTTGCGGTCCAGGTGATCCGGCTTGACGAGTTCCGAGCCCATCGCTCATCTCCCGCAGGACTTGGCCGAAATCTTCTGCGATCGCTTGCCGGAGCGTTTCCGGCAAACCGCGCCAGACCTCTCGAGGTTCCGATGGGCATGCGCCCCCGCTCTCTTCGGCCAACGCGATTAAGTCCTGCAGCGCGTCGAGGCTCAGCTTGGTCGGCGCGGCGCACGGCAAGCCGTTCCGCTCAAGATTCGTCACCCCGAGCGGCAGAAGAAGCGTGAGACCGAATCGGTAATGTACACGCGCAAAGAGCTCCTTGCACGCTCCACGCGTGGTCGTCTCCTTACCGATCGAGATCAATCGATAGCGCCGGCCATAAAGCGGATGACGCGGATCGACGACTTCCACCTCTTCGAAGGTGGCTACGTCATCGTCACTCTTATGGGCATCTCCCGATGCCCTCGAGCATGTAAGCCATTTGCGCCGCTGAGATCGATACCGCGCCGGCCGACGCCGCGGGCCAAATGAACTTGCCACGGTCAAGGCGTTTGGCATAGAGCGACATACCCAGCCCATCGTGCCAGAGAATCTTGACTAGATCACCGCGGCGGCCCCGGAAGATGTAGAGATCGCCGGCATGAGGATCGCGCTTCAAGCTCTCCTGAACCGTGAGAGCCAGGCTTTGCATGCCGCGACGCATGTCGGTGTGGCCAGTGGCGATCCAGACCCTGACGCCGCTCGGGATCGGGATCATCGCCGTCTCAAAAGTTCAAGAACCCGCCGCAGCGCCTCGGTGTCGACGTCCCCATCAACGCGCACGCGCCAGCCGCCGCCAATCTCGATCTCGATGATTCCAGTCCTTGCGCGCTGTGCAGGGGGTGAAGACGCAGTTTGCGGCGTGCTGATCGATGCCGGTGTTGGCGCAGGTGTGATCTCGACGGGAACAAGAGCCGGCACGACATCCCCGCTCAGCCGGCCATCGCGCGCCAAACGGCGCCACGTGAACAATTGGCTCGTAGACAACCCGTTGCGCCGCGCCGCCACCGACACCAATCGTGGCCCGCTATAACTCTCGGCGGAGTTATGCGGGAAGCTGGGTGATGACGGCCTGAGATAGGCGGCGTATCGAGGCGGGTGTCGAAGCCTGCCAGAACCTCTCAAGGAGAGCGATACGCCATGAACGAGACTAGCAACATTGTCCCGCTTCGTCAGCCCGACGCGATCGATGATCCACTGACCAATATCCTGCGCGCTGGTGCGCGGCAGCTTCTGGCGCAGGCTGTCGAGGTCGAAGTCGAGACCTTTCTTGCCACGGTGAAGGACTTGAAGCTTGCCGACGGACGCGCCCGTGTCGTGCGGCATGGCTACGGCCCGGCGCGGACGATCCAGACCGGCATCGGCCCGGTCGAGGTCGCGCGGGCGAAGATTCGCGACCGCGGGGCGGCCAGCGATGGCGAGCGGATCCGGTTCAGCTCGGCGATCCTGCCGTTGTGGGCACGGCGGACCAGAAGTCTGGATGCGCTGTTGCCGGTGCTCTATCTACGCGGCATCTCGACCGGCGATTTCCAGGAGGCGCTGACGGCCTTGCTGGGCAAGGAGGCGCCGAACCTGTCGCCCGCGGTGATTTCCCGGCTGACGGCCGAGTGGCAAGGCGAGTACGAGCGCTGGCAGAAGCGCGATCTGTCGGCGCGGCGATATGTGTACGTGTGGGCCGATGGCGTCTTCCTGCAGGCCCGCATGGAAGACCACGGCGAGTGCATGCTGGTGCTGATCGGCGCAACGCCAGAAGGCAGGAAGGAACTGATCGGCTTTCAGGTCGGCGTGCGGGAGAGCGCGCAGAGCTGGCGCGAGCTCCTGATCGACGTCAAGCAGCGCGGATTGCAGATCGCGCCCGAAATTGCCGTCGGCGACGGCGCACTCGGCTTCTGGAAGGCGCTTGACGAGGTCTTTCCCGGCACCCGGCACCAGCGCTGCTGGGTGCACAAGACCGTGAATGTCCTGGACAAGGTCCCTCTCTCGGTGCAGGCCACCATGAAGAAAGATTTGCGCGAGGTCTATTGGGCGCCGAGCCGGGCGTCCGCCGAAGCGGCGATCGACGTCTTCGCCGAGAAATACCGCGCCAAGTACGGCCGGGCGGTCGAATGTCTGATCAAGGATCGCGACGCGCTGCTGGCCTTCTACGACTTTCCTGCCGAACATTGGGATCACTTGCGCACGACCAATCCCATCGAGAGCGTGTTCGCCACCGTGCGGCACAGGACGGTGCGCACCAAGGGCTCGTTGTCGCCGACCACCGCCAAGCTGATGGTATTCAAACTGGTGATCGCCGCATCAAAGACCTGGCGGCGGCTCAAAGGCACAAATCAGTTGCCGAAGGTCATCGCAGGTGTCAGATTCAACGACGGCATCGAGGTCATCCAAATGCCGGCAACCCACGCCGCCTGATCACCTCGTCACCCAAAATCCCGCATAGCTC
>NZ_LSEF01000066.1 GCF_001641695.1 Bradyrhizobium neotropicale | reverse complement strand
CTAGTGGTTCATCACAGTGGTTTTGACTCTTTGGCGGCAACTGGATAGGCGCGACCGAGTTTGGCGCGGGCTTTGTCGGTTGTGAACATCCATTTGATGCGGTCTCGCGCCTTGTTTCGCTGCCGTTGCCATGCTGCGATTTCTTTTCGAAGCCTTTTGGGATCGTCGATGCGACGGCCGAGACACTGGCGCTGCAGCACGCTGATCTCGCACTCGACCATATTGAGCCAGCTGGCGTGTTTCGGGGTGTAGTGGAACTCGAGGCGGCGCAGGATGCGACGGGCCTCGGCAGGCGCAAATGCCTGATATAGCGCGCCGGCCGTATGAATCGACAGATTGTCCTGCACCACACGGATGCAGGCGGCATTGGGATAGTGGACGTCGACGAGTTCGCGCATGCAGTGCGCGTAGTCGACCGCGGCGCGGTGGTCTGTAACCTTGACATTGCGCCAGCCGCGATGCGGATCGAAGGTGACGAAGAGATTGACGGTACCGTTGCGGCGATATTCGTAATCGTAGCGCTCGCGCTGTCCCGGTTGGGCAGGGATCGGCTGGCGTACCTCGCCGATCAGCTGGACTGGGGTCTCGTCGAAGCAAACCAGGGGCCGCTCGGGATCCGGCGCCTCGGCGTAGAGATCGAGCACATCCTCCATCCGGGCGACGTATTCGCCGTCGACATGAGGAATGCACCACATATCCCGGCGCCACGGCTTGAGGTCGTTGTCGGCCAGCCGGCGGCGCACGGTCTCGCCCGACAGGCTGGCGTGATCGGTGAGCTTGACCATCGCGTCGGCCAGCAATGTCAGCGTCCAGCGTTTGCGGCCGGCGGGCGGCTTGGCGCATGCCGTCGCCACCAGCAGGGCCTCTTCCTTGCCTGTCAGCTTGCGTTCCGCGCCCGGACGCGGCTCCTCACTCAAGGCCCGCTCCAGATTGCCTTCTACGAAACGGCGTTTGGTCCGGCCGACGGTGGAAAGGCTGACCCGGACGGTTCGGGCAATCTCCGCGTCGCAGCTGCCTGAATCGGCCGCCAGCACAATCTGAGCCCGTTTGAGTTTGCGGGCGGAATGCGTGCCGCCGCCGAGCATTGCCGTCAGTTCGTCCCGCTCGGCTTGGCTCAATTCGACCCGATAACGTACATTCATGCTTCGCCTCCTTGTCGGAGGCCGGGACGAATCCAGCTATGAGTCAAAAATCAGGCGCGCACTTCACCGAGAAGCAGGGACACTATCTCGCTTTCATCCATACCTACTCGTACATGTTCGGACAGCCGCCCGCCGAGGCCGACATCCAGCGGCATTTCCGCGTCAGCCCGCCGTCAGTCCACCAGATGATCCTCACCCTCGAACGCAACGGGTTCATTCGTCGCCAGCCCGGCGTCGCTCGAAGCATCGAGATCCTCTTGCCACCCGAAAAGTTGCCTATCCTCGGATGGCTCGGTATCAAAACGTCAAAATCACTGTGATGAACCACTAGGGCGTGCGCGTGCGGGATGGCGAGGCCGGCATTGCCAGGTCCTCCCAGGGCGCACCGGCGGCGATTAGGTACTCTTGGCCGAAATGAGGAAGCACCATGCGGCTGTTCAAGATCGTGACCCTCGCGCTCACCGTTGGTGCAACAAACTCAACGACGGTGCCATTAGCGCTTGCCGCTCCTGAATGCTCAAAGCTGGTAGGGCTTGCCGATTGGGGGGAGAACTCCACTGCGGATATTAGCGTCGCATCGGGGGGAAGTTGTCAGTTTTCGATCCCCATGCGTGGCACTGTGAGTAGTTCCGACATTTTGCAGAAGCCGGCACACGGCAAACTGAAAAAGCTCAATGCGACCACTTACGAATACAAGTCCAAGGGTAAGTATAAGGGGAGCGATACATTCATTATCAAGGCTACGGGGCAGGGCCCGAAGGCTTCCGGCGCATCGGTAATTAATGTGAACGCGACGATCAACTAATATCGGCTTCTCTGCTGACGATCGTCACCTCGACGATTACTGGCGCGTCGATTTCTTCGGGAATATGGTCAAAGAGCACACCACTTTGCGAACTCGCCACCGCGCAGGCCTCTGCCTTGTCGAATACAAGACAACCAACAATCAAACAAAGTGCGCAAGCGACATTTCACGTGTTCAACATCTTCAACACAACCGTGCGAGACCTCAGTGGCGGCGCACATTCGAGCTCTTCCCGTAACCAGGCACACCTCGGTCAACGCGGCTGACGTTTCAACTTAACTGCAATGTCCGAGATCCCGTCAAAGCGCGTTTGGCGCTGCGGACTGATCCGTCGTACAATATTGTGGGTTGGATTGGGTGCCATGGTGCAAGAGCGGGTCCGGGTCGAGCGCAGGTTATCAGCGATATTGGCCGCCGACGTGGCTGGCTATTCTCGGCTCATGCACAATGACGAAGAGGCCACGCACGCCAAACTGACGGCGCTCCTCGCGCGAGGTGTTGAGCCCGCGATTGCGGAGCACGCCGGCCGCATCGTGAAGAACACCGGCGACGGGTTCCTGGCGGAGTTTCCGAGCGCGGTCGAAGCGGTCCGAGCTGCCATGCAATTCCAGGCCTGCATCAACGAACTTGCAATCAGTGAAGCGGAAGACGCGCGCATTCTCTTCCGTGTGGGGCTCAATATCGGCGACGTGATCGTCGAAGCTCATGACATCTTTGGAGACGGCGTGAACATCGCGGCGCGGCTCGAGAGCATTGCCGAACCCGGCGGCATTTGTATCTCTCAGACGGTTTTCAATCACGCCCGCGATAAGGTGGCTTTCGAGGTCGAGGAAGCTGGCGAGCAAACTCTGAAGAATATTGCTCGACCTGTCCATGTTTACCGCATCATCACCGATCCTCACCGACGGACTGTGACGCCCAAACCCGAGGGGCCGGCGCTCGCCTTGCCCGACAAGCCGTCTGTCGCCGTACTGCCACTCACCAATATGAGCGGCGACCCCGAGCAGGAATTTGTCTCGGACGGAATCGCTGAGGATGTGATCACGGCACTATCCCGCTATCCCTCGTTGTTCGTCATTGCTAGGAACTCGTCGTTCACTTACAAGGGGCGTGCGGTCGATGTGAGACAGGTCGGGCGCGAGCTCGGCGTTCGTTATGTACTTGAAGGCAGTGTGCGCAAGGCCGGCAATCGGATCCGCGTCACGGCGCAGTTAATAGAGGCGGCGACCAATAATCACGTGTGGGCCGAGCGCTACGACCGTGATCTCGCGGATGTCTTCGCTGTACAGGATGAGCTTACGGAAGCGCTGACGATCGCGCTGACCCCCGCCATCGCAGACGCTGAGCTTCGACGCGCCATGCGCAAGCCACCGGGGAGCCTTGATGCCTGGGCAGCCTATCAGCGCGGCCTGTGGCATCTGAGCAAAGCTACCGCGGACGACGATGAGACTGCAGAGCAATTCTTCAGACAGGCCATCGAACTCGACCCGACTTTCGGCGGCAGCTACAGTGCGCTCGCCTTGTATCAACTGCAAGCGGCCGCGCTCTACCAGAAGCTCGACCTGCGAGACGCGCAACGCTCGGCCGAAACCCTGGCCCGCCAGGCAGTCGCGCTCGATGGTGCCGATGCAGAAGCCCGATCGTGCCTCGGCTGGGCGTTGCAAGCACGCGGCGAGGCTGACGATGCCTTGGCGGAGATCGAGCGGGCTCTCTCCATGAGCCCAAATCTGGCGATCGCGCATGGCCATAGAGGCGCGACGCTGATCTTTGCTAAACGGCCCAAGGAGGGGCTCACGGCTCTCAATGCGTGTCTCAGGCTCGATCCCCGCGACCCCTATCTGGCAGTCCGTTTGTTGCACATTGCGTGCGGTCTTTATTTCTGCGGCGAATACGAGGCTTCGATCGAGGCCGCAAAACGCTTGATCCGGTCGTATCCCGATTTTCCAATGATCTTCCGGTGGTCTGCGGCGGCGCTTGGCCAGCTTGGCCGTACAACGGAAGCGAAAGAAGAATTGGAAAAGGCTGTCTCACGCGCGCCGGGGGCATTCGACATGTATGTTCGCAAGAGAGCTCCGTGGTTTCGTCCAGAAGACCACGCCCATCTCGTCGACGGTCTGCACAAGGCCGGGTGGAAGGGGTGAGGTTGCGTTGAACTTCGGGCCATCTGTTCCGCTTTGCAGCGAGCTGTTCTACGCTTCCCGCACGACGCCTCTTGTCGGATTGCGAAACGTCCGATTCGGGTGTGCGCCGTGAGAAGGCGGCGCTTTCCAGTGGGTGCAAGTCCCACCCGGCGAACGCTCCAGCCGGAAGC
>NZ_LSEF01000065.1 GCF_001641695.1 Bradyrhizobium neotropicale | reverse complement strand
ACCCACCCTACGAGACTGTGAATCTTTTTGTACCGGGCGTTGGGCGGATGTGATTCTCTGAGCAGGTTGATTGCTGGAGGCAGTGATGTCTGACGACGGACTTTTTGGCGAATTGCCGGAACAGTCGGGGCCACGAACCGAGGAGGTGCCGCGGGGTGGACCTCGGCTGCGCGAGCCTGTTCGCAATCAGATCGAGTTGCGAGCGGTCGATATTGATAGCCTGATCGGGCAGGATCATCCGGCACGGGTGATCTGGGCTTATGTTGAGGGGCTGGACCTGAGCGAGCTGGAGGATCGGGTCAAGGCGAGGGAAAACACGCCCGGCCATCCAGCACCGTCGCCGCGGCTGTTGCTGGCGCTTTGGCTTTACGCCACGAGCGATGGCGTTGGCAGCGCGCGTGCCTTGGACCGACTCTGCGATAGTCACGACGTCTATCGCTGGCTCTGCGGCGGCGTGTCTTTGAACCATCATACGCTGTCGGACTTCCGGGTCGGCTGTGCCGACTTGCTCGACCGTTTGCTGGTCGAACATCTGATGGCCCTGAATGAGGCAGGGCTGGTCGATCTGGAGAAGCTGACTCAGGACGGGGTGCGGATACGGGCGAGTGCGGGAACTGGCTCCTTCCGGCGGGAGGCGACGCTGGATCGGCAGATGGCACAGGCGAAGGCCGTAGTGGAAGAGCTCAGGCGCGAGGTTGATGCGGATCCGGAAGCCAGCAATCGGCGCATCCGGGCTGCCAGGGAGCGTGCGGCGCGGGAACGCAGCGAGCGGGTGCAAGCGGCCCAAGCCGCGCTGGCTGAGATCAGGCGCAAGCGAAAGCAGCTCGACGACAAGGGCGGCAACGGCAAAAAGCCGAAGGAATCACGTGCCTCCACCACTGATCCGCAAGCACGGGTGATGAAGATGGCGGATGCCGGCTTCCGCCCGGCCTACAATGTGCAGGTCGCCAGTGCAGCCGGCGAACTGCTCGTGGTCGCGATCGATGTCGACAACAGCGGCTCAGATCGTGGCTTGATGCGGCCGATGCTGGAGCGAACGCGCGCTCGGCTGAAGCGCTTGCCAGGCCGCTACCTCGCCGATGGCGGGTTCTGCAGTGGCGAGGACATCGAATGGGCGCATGGCGAAGGTGTTGAGATTTACTGTCCTCCCCCCAAATCCAGGAGCGGTGTCGATCCCTTTTTACCCCGGAGCAGCGACGGTCCTGGGGTAGCGGCTTGGCGTGCTCGCATGGCCAGCGAAGCCGGCAAGGCACAGTACCAAGCCCGCACGATCTGCGAATGCATCCATGCCCGATGGCGGAACTGGGACCTCAGGCAATTGACCGTGCGCGGCATCGAGAAGATTCGTGCCGTCGTGCTCTGGTACGCCCTCACCAACAACATCCTGCAAGGACACCGTCTCGCAAAAGCATAGACCGCAGAAGCGGACCCGGCGGCCTGACGCCGCCGGCTTCTTGCCATCAGGGAGCCCTACCGCTCCTTGATGGCAAATGCCGAAACAAACCGAATTGGTTCACAGGCTCTACGGAAGCTACGCAAACACGGCGTTGAACCGTTCGAGGAACTGCTTCTCGGCCCGCGCCGCGGTCCAGGGCGTGAGATAATCGCGCCGGACGCTGTCGGAGAGGCCGGGATCGCGGCCGAATAGGCGTTTTGCCTCGGCCTCGCCAAAGCCGGCAAGCTCGGTCGCCTCCAGGTAGGCCGCGCCACGATCGGCGGCTTTGATCGCCAGTGTGATCTCCTCGGGCAGCACCGGCGGCAGGCCGAAGCGGATATGGATGGCGCCGAGCAGGCGCTTCTCGACCGCCTTGTAGTGGCCGTCGAGCACGGCCTTGAACGGCGAGATCATGTCGCCAATCACATATTCGGGCGCATCGTGCAGCAGGGCTGCGAGCCGCATGCGCTGATCGACGCGCGGCGCTTCGTGCCGCATCACGGTCTCCACCAGCAGCGTGTGCTGCGCGACCGAGAAGATGTGAGCGCCGGTGGTCTGCCCGTTCCAGCGCGCGACGCGCGCGAGGCCGTGCGCGATGTCGGCGATCTCGACATCGAGCGGTGAGGGATCGAGCAGGTCGAGCCGCCGGCCCGACAGCATCCGCTGCCAAGCGCGGGACTGCGCATCGTGCGCCGTCTTTTTCGCCGTCATTTGACCTTGAGGCGCGGCTTGCGCTGCGTCTTTCCGCAGGTCGCGTGGCAGTGGCAGTCGACGAGATGGTCATTGACCATGCCGGTCGCCTGCATGAAGGCATAGACGATGGTCGGACCGACGAACTTGAAGCCGCGCGAGGACAGCTCCTTGGAGATCTGCACCGACAGCGGCGTCGAGGCCGGCACGCTCGCCGTGGTCTTGAACTGGTTGACCTTGGGCCGGCCGTCGAGGAAGTCCCACAACAGTTTCGAGAAGCCCGGGCCTTTCTCCATGATCTCCAGATAGGACTTTGCGCTCAGGATCGTGCCGTCGATCTTGGCGCGGTTGCGCACGATGCCGACATCGTTCATCAGCGCATGGACTTTCTTCGCATTGTAGCGCGCGA
Source organism: Bradyrhizobium neotropicale (assembly GCF_001641695.1). Lineage (GTDB taxonomy): Bacteria > Pseudomonadota > Alphaproteobacteria > Rhizobiales > Xanthobacteraceae > Bradyrhizobium > Bradyrhizobium neotropicale. The sequence goes on along the minus strand of NZ_LSEF01000065.1, from coordinate 4,017 downwards.
TCTTCTCCGGCTGGAAATCGTCGAAGGCTTTGCGAAAATTGTCGCGCTTGCGCAGGATGGTGATCCAGGAGAGACCGGCCTGGAAGCCGTCGAGGATCAGCTTCTCATAGAGCGCGCGGTCGTCATACTCCGGCACGCCCCATTCGGTGTCGTGATAGGCGACATAGAGCGGATCTTCACCGGGCCACGGGCAGCGCGTCAGGCCGTCGGGATGCAGGCGAGGGGCGCGGCTCATGCGACGGGCTGCTTGGCTGGGATGCGAACGACCTCGGGCTCCGCAAGCTGCAATGCGAGTCCACCGGCAGTGAGCGTTTGGCCCGCGTCGAGCGCGTCGGCCACGCGGTCGATGCGCACCAGTGCGATGCCTTTGCCGTCGGCGGTCGAGCCGATCGTGCCGACCTGTTTGTCGCCGGCAAGGATCGCCGCGCCGGCCTCGGGCGAGGGGCCCTCGAGCACCACCTTCACGCTGCGGGTGCGCGCGGTGCCGCGATGCTGCATGCGCGAGACGACTTCCTGACCGACATAGCAGCCCTTGTCGAAATCGACGCCGGCAAGACGATCCATGTTGGTCTCGTGCGGGAACGCATCGCTGTACATGAAATCGAGCCCGCCGCGCGGCACGCCGAGCGCGATCCGCTGCGCCTCATATTCGGACGCATCGACGAGCTCGGCGCCGATGAGGTCGGCGAGCTTCTGCTTGAGCTGTTCCGGGATCAGGATGCGGTGGCCGAGCCGCTCGTCGCGCGGATCGGCAAAGGTGAGGTCCGGCTGGGCCGCAAGCTGGCCGTCCCAGGTCGCGAGCACGCCGAGGTCGGCGGAGAGGTCTTCCACGGTAACCTTGGCGCGTAGCTTGTAGAATTTCAGCTTGGTGGCGAGGGTGTCCGCCAAGGGTTTCGGGCAGTCGATCAGGAACCCGCCGCCATGGCCGGACGGCACCTCCGTGATCAGGAAATCGACGACGATCTTGCCTTGTGGCGTCAGCAACGCCCCGAATCGGCCAAGGCCCGGCTTGAGCCTGTCGACGTCGGTGGTGACGAGGCCGTTGAGGAAGTTGCGCGCATCCTCGCCCGCGACCTTGATCACGCTCCGGTCGGGAAGAAACGCTGCTTTCATGCGAAAATCTCTTGCGACATGTTGCTCCGGAACGTAAGCCCGCAACGCGTAAACGACAAGACCTCGAGCCCTGCGCTTGGGGATGAGAGAGGCCTTCAGCCATGACCCAGCGTTTCGACGTGATCCTCAAAGGCGGCACCGTCGTCAACCAGGACGGCGAGGGCCCGCGCGACGTCGGCATCGCGGGTGGCCGTATCGCCGAGGTCGGCGCGCTGTCGCAGGCCTCAGCTGCGGAAGTGATCGATTGCAAGGGGCTGCACATCCTGCCCGGCGTGATGGACACGCAGGTGCATTTCCGCGAGCCCGGCTTGACACACAAGGAAGACCTCGAGACCGGCTCGCGCAGCGCCGTGATGGGCGGCGTCACCGCCGTGTTCGAGATGCCGAACACCTCGCCGCTGACGGTGACGGAAGCCGATTTCACCGACAAGGTGAAGCGGGCCCATCACCGCATGCATTGCGATTTCGCCTTCTTCATCGGCGGCACGCGCGAGAACGTGCAGGACCTCCCCATGCTCGAACGCGCACCGGGTTGCGCGGGCGTCAAGGTATTCATCGGCTCCTCGACCGGCGCGCTGCTGGTGGAAGACGATGAGAGCCTGCGCCGCATCTTCCAGGTGATCCGCCGCCGCGCCGCCTTCCATGCCGAGGACGAGTACCGCCTCAACGATCGCAAGTCGCTGCGCATCGAGGGCGATGCACGCTCGCACCCGGTCTGGCGCGACGAGACCGCGGCGCTGATGGCGACGCAGCGCCTCGTGAAGCTCGCGCATGAGACGGGCAAGCGCATCCACGTGCTGCACATCTCCACCAAGGAAGAGATCGAGTTTTTGCGCGACCACAAGGATGTCGCTTCCTGCGAAGCAACGCCGCATCATCTGACGCTCGCCGCGCCCGAATGCTACGAGCAGCTCGGCACGCTCGCGCAGATGAACCCGCCGGTGCGCTCGGCCGATCATCGCGCGGGGATCTGGCGTGGCATCGAGCAGGGCATCGTGGACGTGCTCGGCTCCGATCACGCTCCGCATACGCTGGAGGAGAAGGCGAAGACCTATCCGGCCTCGCCCTCCGGCATGACCGGCGTGCAGACGCTGGTGCCCGTGATGCTCGATCACGTCAATGCGGGCCGTCTTTCGCTGGCGCGCTTCGTCGATCTCACCAGCGCCGGCCCGGCGCGCCTCTACAACATGGCCTGCAAGGGCCGGATCGCCGCGGGCTATGACGCCGACTTCACCATCGTGGACCTCAAGCGCCGCGAAACCATCACCAACAAATGGGTCGCCTCCAAGGCCGGCTGGACCCCCTATGACGGCATGCGCGTTACGGGTTGGCCTGTCGGTACCTTCATCCGCGGCCGCCGCGTGATGTGGCAGGGCGAGCTCGTCACGCCATCGCAAGGCGAGGCGGTGAGGTTTCTGGAGACGCTGAAGGCGTAGGGCTTCTCGCTCCGCTGTCATGCCCCGGCTTGACCGGGGCATCCAGGGCGGATTCAACCGCTCGTCGCAACACTCCGTGTATCGCTCACTCGGAGCAATTCGTCGAGGGTTTCTGCCGGTGTTTTCCAGCCGAGGGTTTTGCGGGGCCTTGTGTTGAGTGCAAGAGCCACGGCCTCCAGATCATCGGCATCGTGCATGCTGAGATCCGTCCCCTTTGGAAAGTACTGGCGCAGCAACCCATTCGTGTTCTCGTTGGTGCCGCGCTGCCACGGGCTGTGAGGGTCGCAAAAGTAGACCTGCACGCCTGCATCGATCTTCAGACGCGCGTGCTGAGCCAGCTCAGCTCCTTGATCCCAGGTTAGAGACCGCCGCAGTCGCTCGGGCATGGTGAAGATTGCGCGGGTGATGGCGTCTCGCACCGCCTCAGCGCCATGTCCGGCGAGTGCAGGTCCATTCTTCACGCGAGCATCCTGTTCCTGACCGGTCATGCGCGGCAAATGCAGCAGAATGGTAAAACGGCTCGTGCGCTCCACCAAAGTGCCGATCGCGGAACTACCGAGGCCCATGATGAGGTCACCTTCCCAGTGACCCGGCACAGCTCGATCGGCAGCTTCCGCCGGACGTTGACTGATCATGATCTCGGAAGGAATGAAGCTTCTGCCTTTGCGGGCGCGCGCCCTCGGCATCCGCAAGGCCCGCCCAGTGCGCAAGCAGGCCGTCAGTTCACGGCGCAAAGCTCCTCGACCCTGCACATAAAGGGCCTGATAAATTGCCTCGTGACTGATGCGCATCGTCTCATCCTCGGGAAAGTCGAGCCGAAGTCGCCGAGAAATCTGTTCCGGGCTCCATGCCGTCGCCCAGCGTCGGTTTTGCCGATGCACCGCCCGGCGGCCCTTCCACACGACCTTCGGGCCAACGAGGAGCGCCCCGTCTGGCTTAGCGATCATACCGGCAAGCCTGTCCTGCACATAATCCCGCAGGGTCGGGTTGATTGCCAACTTCGCAAACTTGGGCCGTCGGGCGGACTGATCAGCATGCCATTGTGCCGTGGTCGCCCGGTACTCTGGAGCGCCATGGCGGCGCGCCACATTGCGACGGAGCTCACGGGAGATCGTGCATGGAGGCCGGCCGAGCTGACGAGCGATGGCTCGCACCCCATGCCCCTGCGCGCGCAAGATGGCAATCTCCTCACGTTCGGCGAACGACAGGTAGCGCTCCGACCGAGGTTTGGACGATCGCGACAAATGTGTTGGCGGCATACCGCCCGCCCTCCGGAACCAGCGTACTCCGACCGACGGCGACACCCCGGCCTCAACCGCAGCATCCCCGCTCGATCGCCCCAAGGCAATCGCAGTCCAGAACGGTCTATAATCTTCTCGTAGGACCTCTCGGGGACGATCTGTCCGCACACGCTTCTCCATCGCAACCTCTTTTGCTCGAGTGTTGCGACGAGCGGTTGAATCCGCCC
>NZ_LSEF01000064.1:129578-146977 GCF_001641695.1 Bradyrhizobium neotropicale | reverse complement strand
CTAGTGGTTCATCACAGTGATTTTGACGTTTTGATACCGAGCCATCCGAGGATAGGCAACTTTTCGGGTGGCAAGAGGATCTCGATGCTTCGAGCGACGCCGGGCTGGCGACGAATGAACCCGTTGCGTTCGAGGGTGAGGATCATCTGGTGGACTGACGGCGGGCTGACGCGGAAATGCCGCTGGATGTCGGCCTCGGCGGGCGGCTGTCCGAACATGTACGAGTAGGTATGGATGAAAGCGAGATAGTGTCCCTGCTTCTCGGTGAAGTGCGCGCCTGATTTTTGACTCATAGCTGGATTCGTCCCGGCCTCCGACAAGGAGGCGAAGCATGAATGTACGTTATCGGGTCGAATTGAGCCAAGCCGAGCGGGACGAACTGACGGCAATGCTCGGCGGCGGCACGCATTCCGCCCGCAAACTCAAACGGGCTCAGATTGTGCTGGCGGCCGATTCAGGCAGCTGCGACGCGGAGATTGCCCGAACCGTCCGGGTCAGCCTTTCCACCGTCGGCCGGACCAAACGCCGTTTCGTAGAAGGCAATCTGGAGCGGGCCTTGAGTGAGGAGCCGCGTCCGGGCGCGGAACGCAAGCTGACAGGCAAGGAAGAGGCCCTGCTGGTGGCGACGGCATGCGCCAAGCCGCCCGCCGGCCGCAAACGCTGGACGCTGACATTGCTGGCCGACGCGATGGTCAAGCTCACCGATCACGCCAGCCTGTCGGGCGAGACCGTGCGCCGCCGGCTGGCCGACAACGACCTCAAGCCGTGGCGCCGGGATATGTGGTGCATTCCTCATGTCGACGGCGAATACGTCGCCCGGATGGAGGATGTGCTCGATCTCTACGCCGAGGCGCCGGATCCCGAGCGGCCCCTGGTTTGCTTCGACGAGACCCCAGTCCAGCTGATCGGCGAGGTACGCCAGCCGATCCCTGCCCAACCGGGACAGCGCGAGCGCTACGATTACGAATATCGCCGCAACGGTACCGTCAATCTCTTCGTCACCTTCGATCCGCATCGCGGCTGGCGCAATGTCAAGGTTACAGACCACCGCGCCGCGGTCGACTACGCGCACTGCATGCGCGAACTCGTCGACGTCCACTATCCCAATGCCGCCTGCATCCGTGTGGTGCAGGACAATCTGTCGATTCATACGGCCGGCGCGCTATATCAGGCATTTGCGCCTGCCGAGGCCCGTCGCATCCTGCGCCGCCTCGAGTTCCACTACACCCCGAAACACGCCAGCTGGCTCAATATGGTCGAGTGCGAGATCAGCGTGCTGCAGCGCCAGTGTCTCGGCCGTCGCATCGACGATCCCAAAAGGCTTCGAAAAGAAATCGCAGCATGGCAACGGCAGCGAAACAAGGCGCGAGACCGCATCAAATGGATGTTCACAACCGACAAAGCCCGCGCCAAACTCGGTCGCGCCTATCCAGTTGCCGCCAAAGAGTCAAAACCACTGTGATGAACCACTAGTGCCGGTCGAGGGCTACCTCGTCGATCGTTTCGGCCCGCGGATTATTGTGTTTGTGGGCGGGTGTCTTACCGGGCTCGCCTGGGTTCTCAACTCCACCGCAGATTCGCTTGCGATGTTGTACGTCGCTCAGATCATCGGCGGTCTCGGCGCGGGCGCCGTTTACGGCACTTGCATCGGCAACGCACTCAAGTGGTTTCCCGACCGCCGCGGTCTCGCGACCGGACTGACGGCCGCAGGCTTCGGCGTTGGTTCAGCTCTCACGATCATTCCCATTCAAAGGATGATTTCAACTCATGGCTACGAGACGACATTCTTCACCTTCGGCATCGGTCAGGGCTTGATCGTGGTGGTGCTGTCGTTGTTGCTGTTCGCACCGCGCCATGGACAAACTCCGGAGGCCTCGGGCAGCAGGTTCGTCCAGCAAAGTCGTATTCAATACAAACCGCTGCAGGTACTCAGAGAGCCGACGTTCTGGGTCATGTATGCGATGTTCGTGCTGATGGCGGCGGGCGGGTTGATGGCAACGGCGCAACTCAAGCCCATCGCCAAGGACTTCCATCTCGATACCGTGCCGGTCACGCTCATTGGCATCACTCTGCCTGCGCTGACATTCGCGTTGACGATCGACCGAGTTCTCAATGGACTTACACGACCGTTCTTTGGCTGGGTTTCCGATTTCCTCGGGCGAGAAAACACGATGTTCATCGCCTTCCTGCTGGAGGGCCTTGGCATCTGGGCTCTGTACGTCTATGGGCAGAACCCCCTCGGTTTTGTGCTTCTGAGCGGAGTTGTGTTCTTCGCCTGGGGTGAGATCTACAGCCTCTTTCCAACCACCTGCACCGACTGCTTTGGAGTAGAGTACGCCACAACGAATGCAGGCTTGCTCTATACGGCGAAAGGAACGGCCTCATTGCTGGTGCCGCTCGCCAACGTGCTGGTGATGGAGACCGGGGGCTGGAAAGGCGCCTTTATCATCGCCGCGCTCTTCAATGTTGTTGCCGCCCTGATGGCCGTCTTCGTGCTCAAACCAATGCGGCAGGAGTTGGTGGCGCGCAGGGGCGGAGAGCCCGCGTGGGCCGCTGGAGTGCAGCCGGAGCATAATCCGCATGCATCACGTCAATCCGGTTGATGCCGGGCGTTGCTATGCGCGGATGATCCGCGAGGAGCGGAGAAGCCGCAACTAGCTTGATGCAGATCAAGAAGAAGCCCTTGTCGTGTGCGCGGAAGTATTCTCGGGAGCTAGCTGCGTCGAAGGCGCCCACTGGCCGATCCCCGGGATTCGGCCGGTCGCCTCGTTCATGAGTTCACCCGGAGTGGCAGCCATGGTGCAGAACCTAGTAGCCGGATTAGTCGTGGTGGCTTTGATTGTCATGGGCGTGCTTGCCTATGCCCAGAAACATGAAGGGTGCTTGCATGGGCGCTCGCTCCAAACCTTCAAGTCCTGCGGATCAGTCGGCGTTGACATATAGCGCTGGTCGCAACGCTGCGGCCAGCCAGGTCCCCGGCAAATCCTGATTCGCCTACTTCCGTCCGTACCGACCGAGCCGTTCTTCAACCGAAACGGCACGGTTGTTGTAGGCAACAACCTGTGACACCATCCGAGCGCCGCGTTTTCACGACTTTCAGAAGCCCTATGCCGCGCTGGAAATATCCCTGGGAAAAGCTATCGGATCAACAACTGCTCCAGCACCGCCTCAGTAGCCTGAGGGTTACGGTCGAAGGCACCTGGCTCGAGGATTGCGTCCACACCTTGTATGAAGAGCTGGACGAACGGGGCATCCGGCTGCGGCCCCACACGTGGATCTCGAGCGAATGGTTCAGTCCGGCGAACGTGCCCGGCATCGCCATCCCATTCTATCTCGCCCATCCCCGCCTGATGAAACTCGAGAACAGGATGATGCTCGACGTCGAGGGCGGCACCTGGTCCGAGTGCATGGCTATCCTCCGTCACGAGGCAGGGCATGCCTTGCAGCACGGCTACCAGTTGCAACGTCGCAGGCGTTGGCAACAGCTGTTCGGTCCGTCTTCGAAACACTACCCGCGCTACTACCGGCCCAATCCGGCCAGCCGGCGCTATGTCCAGCATCTTCGGCTCTGGTACGCGCAGAGCCATCCAGACGAGGACTTCGCGGAAACCTTTGCCGTGTGGCTGCGGCCGCGGTCCAACTGGCGAACGCGTTATGCTGGCTGGCCGGCGCTGAAGAAGCTGGAATATGTCGACGAACTGATGGCCGAGATTGCAGGGAAGCGGCCGCTGCTCACAACGCGTGAGCGTGTCGATCCACTGCGTATACTCAACCAGACGCTTGGTGAACATTACCAGAAGAAGCAGGCATTCTATGCCTTCACGCCACCGAAGACTTACGACCGTGACCTGTCCCGGCTGTTTTCGACCGATCCACGGCATCGCCGCGCGCAAGCGGCATCATCCTTCATTAGACGGCACCGCGCCCAGATCAGGCGGTTGGTGGCGCGCTGGACCGGTGAGAACCAACTTACGCTGGATGCTGTGCTGGATGACATGATCTCCCGTTGCCGCGAGCTCGATCTGCGTGCCGTCGGCCCTGAACGGAGGCTTGTGATGGACTTCACCGTCCTGTTGACTGCCAAGACCATGCACGCGCTGTTCGGTCCGTCGCGGCGCAAATGGATCGCGCTATGAGACGCCGGCGCATCCTGGTTCTCATGCACCCGGACTTCGTGCCTCCGGACTCCACCGACGGATACACCGAGCGGCAAATCAACGAATGGAAGACGGAATACGACGTCGTAAGCACCTTGCGCGCGGCCGGCCATGACGTTCGCCCGCTCGGCGTGCAGGAGGAAATCAAGCCGGTGCGCGACGAGATCGAAGGCTTCAAGCCGCATGTGGTCTTCACGTTGCTGGAGGAATTCCACTATCAGACGACGTATGACCAGCACATCGCGAGCTACCTCGAATTGATGCAGATACCGTATACCGGGTGCGGCCCGCGCGGCCTGGTCCTGGCGCGCGGCAAAGACCTGTCGAAAACGCTGGTGCATCATCGCCGGATCGCGGTGCCGGCATTCGCGGTGTTCCCGATGCGTCGCAAAGTCAAAAGGCCCGCGCGCCTTTCGCTGCCGCTCATCGTCAAGAGCCTGAACGAGGATGGATCCCGGGGCATCTCGCAGGCGTCCATCGTCGATACGGACGAGAAGCTCGCAGAGCGGGTCGCCTTCATCCACGAGCGGATCGAAACCGCCGCGATCGCGGAGCAGTTTATCGAGGGCCGAGAGCTCTATGTCGGCGTGCTCGGCAACAATCGGCTACGAGCTCTGCCGATCTGGGAGCTGAAATTCGGTAACATGGGAGGCCGCGTTGCGCGGCGCATCGCGACCGAGAAGGCCAAGCACGATCCCAGCTATCAGGAGCGTGTCGGAATTGTAGATGGGCCTGCGGATGACCTGGCGCCGGACGTGTCCGCCCGCATTCAACGGACAGCGAAGCGCATTTACCGGACGCTGGGCCTCGACGGATACGCGCGCATCGATTTTCGCCTCTCGTCCGACGGCACGCCGTATTTCATCGAAGCCAATCCCAATCCCGAAATCGCCAAGAGCCAGGAATTCGCGACAGCGGCCCGGCATGACGGCCTCGAATATCCGGACCTGTTGCATCGCATTCTGGCTCTCGGAATCAGACGGGCAAAAGCGGGCGTGTCCGTAGGCTGAAAGGCAACGCGAGACGGGTATGCCGGAAACAGGACGGGCGATCGCGCCTTCTCAGTGGGGACGTTCGCGCATGAACGCCGCCACGACGACGCCGGAGATAAAGGTGAGGGCAGCGATGGACCCGATTGCTGCCGACAGGCCGAATTGGTCGGCAATGATGCCTGCCGATAGTGCGCCAATCGCATAGCCGAGATCGCGCCAGAAACGATAGACGCTGAGCGAGCGCGCGCGCCAGCTCGGATGTGATGCGTCGGAGACGGCGGCGATCAGGCTCGGGTACACCATGGCCGTGCCAAGCCCGAGCAGCAGACTGCCGACGAGCCACAACTCGAAATGACTCGTTGCCCCCGTCAGGAACAAGCCCGCGGCCTGCACCCACATGCCGGCGACGATCAGGCCCTTGCGGCCCCAGCGGTCGGACAGAGGACCCGTGGCGACCTGAAGGATGCCCCACGTCGCCGGATAGACGGCCTTCAATATGCCGATGCGATCAACGGCGAGACCGAAGGAGGCGAAGAACAGCGGAAAGATGCCCCAGCTCATGCCGTCGTTGAGGTTGTTCACCAGCCCGGCCTGCGATGCGGCGAACAGGTTGCGATCCCCGAACGAGGTGAGGACGAAGATCTCCCGGAAACTGATTGGGGATGCCTGATGAGCATGCGCCGCGGTCTCCAGCCGGACGTGTTCGCGCGTGTCGCGGACCAGGAGGATCGAGAGCGCGGCGCCGAGGATTGCATAGGCGACACCAAGGTAGATCGGGGTTGGCCGCAGCCCGTACTCCGACGCCAGGTAGCCGGTGAGGTAGGCAGTCACGCCGACCGCAAGATATCCGGCGAACTCGTTCAGGCCCACGGCCAGGCCGCGCGACTTCGGCCCAACGAGATCGATCTTCATGATCACGGTCATCGACCAGGCAAGGCCCTGATTGATGCCGAGCAGGGCATTGGCGGCGATCACCCATTTCCAGCTTGGCGCCCAGATGATCATGAAAGGCACGGGGAGGCCGACGAGCCAGCCGAGGATCAGAACCCGCTTACGCCCCCATTTGTCGGCGAGCTGGCCGGAGATCAGGTTGGCGCACGCCTTCACGACGCCGAAGCTGACGATGAAGGAGACGACAAGCGTCGTCGAAGCGATATGGAACTCCTCGGCGCCGATCAGCGGCACGACGGTTCGCTCGATACCGACCATCCCGCCCACGAAGGCGTTGATCAGGACCAGCAGAGCGAACTGCGGCCAGTTTTCCTTTAGCCCCAGCCGGACCGAAGGGGCGCGTTGCGGGGCGGCTGCCGCATCGCTCATGGCATCATCACCGCTTCGCTCATGTCATCAGGCCGCAGCGGCCGTGACGCCTGAATTGGCGGCTCTGATCTTCGCGGCTTCCGGCGGGGCCGGCGGAATCTCGGCGACCATGAACCGAACAAACTCGGCTTCGTCCTCGATCGCGAAGGCCTGATTGTGCCGCTTCTCGAAGCCGATGGTCGACCATGGTTTGCCGCTCAGCCGACGACCGCAGACCGAGCCCGCATAGGCGCCGGGCATGACCTCGACATAGTCCGGCAGGCCTTTCAGCCTGCTCACGCTGCGAAACAGTTGCTTTGCACCGTCTTCGGCGCTGACCGCGAGTTCGGTACGACCGAGATCGCCAACCATCAGTGTGTGACCGGTCAGGACGAACCAGAGTTCGTCGGTGCGCGTCCGGTCTGTCACGAGAATGCAGATGTGCTCGGGCGTGTGACCCGGCGTGTGCAGAACCGTTGCCGTGACGTTGCCGAGCGGAAGGACTTCGCCGTCGGCCACAGCTTTGAACGGAAACGACACGCCCGCGGTCGACGAGAGCACGTAGGCCGCTCCTGCCGCGTCGGCGAGAGCCCGGCCTGCCGAAAGGTGGTCGGCATGGACATGCGTATCGATGACAAAGTGAATGCGCATGCCGGCATTGTCGGCGGCCTGGAGGTAGGGCTGGATATCGCCGACGGGATCTACGACCGCGCCGGCTGCCTTGCCGCCGCAGCCGAAGAGGTAGGAGATGCCGACGGGATCGCTGTGCAAGAACTGACGAAGGATCATGGACTTGCACTCCTCTCTAAGAGCGGCTAGACAACACTCAATCGATCTGCTGAATGATATATTCAGGACCTGCCGTGTCAAGCACCGGACCGAAGCACGCGATCTATGAGGGCCTCGCCGAAGTGGCGCAGGCATTGGGCCATCCGCACCGGCTTGAGCTGCTGGAGCACCTTGCCCAGGGGGTGCGCAGTGTCGAGGAGCTATCGGCGCGTGCTCATCTGAGTTTCGCCAACACCTCCCGCCATCTGCAGATCCTCAGGCGCGCGCGCCTGGTCGAGACCGCGCGGCGCGGCAAACATGTTCTCTATCGTCTGGCCGGCGATGCCGAGGTGGTCATGCTGATCAAGGCCCTGGGGCGCGTCGGCGAGCGGAATATCGCCGAGATCGACCGCATCGTGACCGACTACTTCCACGCCCGCGATGCGCTCGAACCTGTCTTGCGGGACGATCTGGTCGCAAGATTGCACGACGATCTGGTCACGGTGCTCGATGTGCGCCCGGAAGACGAATTCGCTCTTGGCCATCTGCCGGGCGCGCTCAACATCCCGCTTGCCGAGCTGGAACGACGCCTGAGCGAACTTCCGAGGAGCCGGGAAGTGGTTGCCTATTGCCGCGGCCCCTATTGCGTCCTTTCATTCGAAGCGGTCGCAGCGCTCCGGGCGCGAGGCTATCGCGTCCGCCGGCTCGAGGACGGCTACCCCGAATGGAAAGCCGCCGGCCTGCCGGTCGAGTCCGTCGCTTGAGACGAGCGGATCGGGTGAAGCAGGGATGACAAGCCTCATCGCGCAGAAGTCGCTTGTCCGATTGTTGGAGCCGAGGGCCCACAAGGCGCCCTCGGTGTTCCGGCCCGAAGCTCTGTTGAACTGATGAAACTGGAATCAACCCTCACGTGCCCGGCTTGTGGTCATCAGGAAACCGAGACCATGCCAACGGATGCCTGCTTGTTCTTTTACGACTGCAGGGGCTGTGGTCTCCGGCTCAAGCCCAAGCCGGGCGACTGCTGCGTCTTCTGTTCCTACGGGACCGTTCCGTGCCCTCCGATTCAAACGAAGGGGGCTTGCTGTTCGTAGCGCACACGAGCTTTCAGGCCAACGACGATCCTGCGCTGAAGCTCGTGATCGACACGCCGGTCCAGGGTGGCATAACCGAGCGGTCGTGGGCATTCGCCTGCGAGCGATGGAATTGCGGACACGGTCTGGCCGCACGTCTGCAGACGTTATGCCACCGGCTCCCTGGCGGAATCCGAACGGTTTCGGTCATCCGGGGCCAGCGGCGGCGCCGGTCTCCCGGGAGCGTTCTCCAGTGGAGCTGCGTCTTTTCCTGAGCTGAACTCGACCGGAGCGTGTCCGGCGTCGCGACAGGCGACGATCCAGATCAGGAAACCCGCAAGCGCCAGCGCGGCGCCGACGGGACCGGTGGAGGTCCAGCCCAGCCCTTCGCGAATGGCAACGCCGCCCAGGAAAGGGCCGAGCGCATTGGCCGTGTTGAAGGCCGAATGATTCAGTGCGGCAGCGAGTGCCTGCGCGTCGCCCGCCACATCCATCAGCCGCGTCTGCAGGACCGCTCCGAGCGAGACGCCGGCACCGATCGCGAAGACGTCTGCCGCGAGCAGCCAGGAATTGCCGGCGGCGAGCGGAAACACCAGTAGCGCGCCCGCTGAAAACAGGAGGATGCTGCCCGCCGTCGGCATCAGTGCGCGGTCCGCGAAGCGCGGCACGAACAGATTGCCGAGCGTGGCTCCGATCCCGAACACGGCCAGAAAGAACGGAATGACCGCGGGGCTGACCTTGGTGACCTCGATCAATGTCGTCGCGAGATAGGTGTAGACGGCGAACATGCCGCCAAAGCCGATGGCGCCGATTGCCAGCGTGATCCAGACGTGGCCGCTCTTCAAGGCGCCGAGCTCTCGCAGCGGATCCGACCGGCCGGCCTGGTCGCGCGGCGCGAACAGGGCGCAAAGCAGGACCGTGAGCAACGCCAGCAACGACACAAGTCCGAAGCTCGCGCGCCAGCCGGCCGCTTGGCCAATCAGATTGGCGAGCGGCACACCGACGATCGTGGCAGAGGTCAGGCCGAGCATCAGGCGGCCGACCGCCTGTGAGCGGCGATCGTAGGGAACGAGCGAGGCCGCGACCAGTGCGGCGATGCCGAAATAAGCGCCGTGCGGCAATCCCGAGAGAAAGCGGGCCGCGATCATCCAGCCATAGCCTGGTGCAAGCGCGGTGAACGCATTGCCGAGCGCAAACACGGCCATCAGGACCAGCAACTGCGTGCGGCGGGCGAAGCGTGCGCCGAGAACCGCGATCAGGGGCGCGCCCAGTACGACGCCGAGAGCATAGGCACTGATCGCGTGTCCCGCGGTCGGCTCGTCGATCCCGAGGTCGGCGGCGAAAAACGGCAGCAAGCTCATCGATGCGAATTCGGTGGTTCCGATCGCAAAGCCGCCCATCGCGAGCGAGAAGAGGACGATGGCGAGGTGAGGGGGCGCGGAGGCGCGGGGCGAGGTCGCTTGAGGCGAGGTCGTCATGAGTCCTGCATTGGTGGCGTCAACGGGAACCAGCCCAACGAACGTCGCCACCCCTGCAAGATTTATCCGTCGTACTTAAACCGGGATCAGTCTACGTCAACACCGGAGCTCCAGCACAAGGCAGGCCGCATATCAGCGTCCCGATTTGTGTGTGGCCATTCCCGCGCGAGCGCCCAAAACGTTGATGATGATGCAACTAATAGGCTTGCCTTGATCGGCGAGGGGCCGTCGGAGCCCTCGGCGGAAAATACGGATTCTCGACGCACGTCGCGGAGCGGCCGACGGCGAGATATCTGCATTGTTGCAGCGAGGTGTAACGGCAGTCGAGATAGCCTACGGGGCCGTAGATCTGCATGCAGACGGGATAGCGGGGATCATAGGTCTGGGCGAGCGCATGCCCGCTCGCGAGGAGCGTGCCGATCGCGGCGAGCGCAAGGCGAGCGCGGCGCCTCTCAGCGCGGCCAGGAGTAGCCGGGTGCGAGAACGCGCGGACGATTTGGATAGGCGTAGGGATCATCCGACTGTCCCGCGAAATAGGGATTCGCAATGCAGGTGAGGGCGCGGCCGGAGGCGCTCGCCTGGCACCGCGCGTAACTGTCGAAGCGGCAATTGCTGAGTCCCGGCCATTCATCACCTGTCAGACAGAAGGGATGATTCACGCCATAAGCGCGTGCAGGCGCAATTGTGGCGAATGCGAGCGCAAATGTGGCGACAATAGGGAGAGTGGCGAGTCCGCGCATCACGATTCTCCGATCACGTCCCTGTGCAATTATCACTGTTCCGTGCGCATGTTCTGCTCATGTCGTGTCGTCGACATTGGAATTCACGAAAACCCTTGTTTCAAAGGGTCTCCAGCGCGCTCTGCTCAATGTTCATTAATGAACCAAGGCCCTTTGGACCTGACTGTTGCGTCACGGCTACAGCAATTCAGTCGATCGCTGCTAAGAGGTGCGCATGGCCAGGGGCCTACACTGAAGAAACTGGAACGGGAATCAAATGAAGAAGAATTTGTTGCTTGCTGCCGTGAGCCTCGTCGCGCTCAGCGCGGCTGCGCCGGCGGTGGCTGCCGATCTCGCGGCGCGTCCGTACACCAAGGCGCCGCCCGCGATGGTCGCTGCGATCTACGACTGGAGCGGCTTCTACATCGGTATCAACGGCGGCGGCGGCTCGTCGCACGCGACCTGGGATCTGGTCAATTTCGGCCGTGAAGGTTCGCACGATGCGACCGGCGGCACGGTCGGTGGCCAGATCGGCTACCGCTGGCAGTCGGCGCAGTGGGTGTTCGGTGTGGAAGGCCAGGGCAACTGGGCCGACTTCTCCGGCAGCAACACCAGCGCGCTCACCGGCTTCAACAATCGCACCAAGATCGATTCGTTCGGTCTGATCACCGGTCAGGTCGGCTACGCCTGGAACAACGTGCTCGTCTACGTCAAGGGCGGTGCGGCTGTGGTCGGCGCCAAGTACGACGTCCGCACCGTGGGCGGCGCGTTCGTTGCTTCGAATGAGGACACCCGCTGGGGCGGTACGGTCGGCGTCGGCCTCGAATACGGCTTCGCTCCGAACTGGTCGATTGGCGCTGAGTACAACCACATCTTCCTGGGTGGTCACGACCAGAACCTGACCAACGGCAACGTGCTGGTTCAGACCGACCACATCAAGCAGGGCGTCGACATGGGCCTCGTCCGCCTGAACTACAAGTTCGGCGGTCCGATCCTCGCCAAGTACTGAGTCTCGTACTGATCGATCGCTCCCACCGGAGCGGATCGCGAAAGCCCCGGCCTTGCGCCGGGGCTTTTTTGTTGTTTGAAGTCAGCGAGTTAACCATCCTGTTTTGCGATAGCCGAGACGGCTTGACTCCTGAGAACGAAATGAGAACAATGTTCTCCATGCGTTCTAGCGATGGAGCAAGGCCATGTTGAAGATCTTCGTGGAAGAAGCCGCCGCACTGGCGTCGATCACGCTGTTCGTCGGGATGATCGCGATCTGGGCGCAGGTGATTCCCCAGCTCTGAGCGGCGGCTTTGTAAACTCGTTGCTCAGAGCCCGAGTGAGGGGGTCCGCACGGGGGCCCTTGGGGAAAAGCGGGACGACGCGGCCGATCGGCCGCTCCGGCGTGGACTCTGGCCCCGCGAGGCACCACCATTATGACGCGAGTCGGCCGGGCGAGTGCATGATGCCTTGAGGAGCCGGCGACCGCTCCACTTTCATCTGCAAGAGGCCGTCACGCGACCATGCCGAGCGCCGGATTTGTCCACCTTCACGTTCACTCGGCCTATTCGCTGCTCAAGGGCTCGATCAAGATCGCCAAGCTGGCCGAGCTCGCCAAGAAGGACCACCAGCCGGCCCTGGCGCTCACCGACACCGACAACATGTTCGGTGCGCTGGAGTTCTCCGACAAGATGGCGGGCTCCGGCATCCAGCCGATCGTCGGCTGCGAGCTCGCCATCGATTTCGGCGACCAGGATCCGAATGCGCGCAACGCGCTTCCGCCGTCGCGCGTGGTGTTGCTGGCGGCGCAGGAGCGCGGCTATCGCAGCCTGATGCGGCTGAATTCGCGCGCCTTCCTGGAGACGCCCGACACCCATGCCTCGCACATCAAGTTCGACTGGCTCGAGGGCGAGACCGAAGGGCTGATCGCGCTCACCGGCGGCCCGGACGGGCCGATCTCGCTGGCGCTTGCCGCGGGGCAGGCCGAGGTTGCTGCCTTGCGCTGCGAACGTCTCGCCAGCTTGTTCGGCGATCGCCTCTACATCGAATTGCAGCGCCACAACATCGACAAGGAGCGGCGCGTCGAAAGCGGCTTGATCGACATCGCCTATGCGAAAGGCCTGCCGCTGGTCGCGACCAACGAGCCTTATTTCGCATCGACCGACGATTACGAAGCGCATGATGCGCTGCTGTGCATCGCCGGCGGCCGGCTGATCGCCGAGACCGATCGCGTGCAGCTCACGCCCGATCACCGATTCAAGACCCGCGCCGAGATGGCGGTGCTGTTCGCCGACATTCCGGAGGCGCTCGCCTCGACGGTGGAGATCGCCGAACGCTGCTCGTTCCGCCCGATGACGCGCAAGCCGATCCTCCCGTTCTTCACCGTCGGCGCCGCCGCAAGCTCCGATGCCGCAGCGGTCGAGGCGGCCGAGCTGAAGCGGCAGGCGGAGGAGGGACTCGCCAACCGCCTGCGCGTGCACGGCCTGTCGCAGGGCACGACGGAGGAGGACTACAACAAGCGCCTGGCGTTCGAGCTCGACGTCATCATGCGCATGAAGTACGCGGGCTACTTCCTGATCGTGTCCGATTTCATCAAATGGGCGAAGTCGCAGGGAATCCCGGTCGGGCCGGGCCGTGGCTCCGGCGCAGGCTCGCTGGTTGCGTGGGCGCTGACCATCACCGACCTCGATCCGATCAAGTTCGGCCTGCTGTTCGAGCGCTTCCTCAATCCGGAACGCGTCTCGATGCCGGACTTCGACATCGACTTCTGCCAGGATCGCCGCGGCGAGGTGATCCAGTACGTACAGCAGCGCTATGGCCGCGACCAGGTTGCCCAGATCATCACCTTCGGAACGCTGCAGGCGCGCGGCGTGCTGCGCGACGTCGGCCGCGTGCTGCAGATGCCCTATGGCCAGGTTGACAAGCTGACGAAGCTGGTGCCGCAGAATCCGGCCGCGCCGGTGACGCTGGCCGCCGCGATCGAAAGCGAGCCGAAGCTGCAGGCGTTCCGCGATGAAGACCCGGTGGTGGCGCGCGCGTTCGATATCGCGCAGCGCCTCGAAGGCCTGACGCGTCATGCCTCGACGCACGCGGCCGGCATCGTGATCGGCGATCGCCCCTTGAGCGAACTCGTGCCGATGTACCGCGATCCCAAGTCGGACATGCCGGTGACCCAGTTCAACATGAAATGGGTCGAACCGGCGGGCCTTGTGAAATTCGACTTCCTGGGCCTCAAGACGCTGACCGTGCTCGACGTCGCGGTGAAGCTGCTCAAGCCGCGCGACATCCATGTCGATCTTGCGACGCTGCCGATCGACGACGCCGAAAGCTACCAGATGCTGGCGCGCGGCGACGTGGTCGGCGTGTTCCAGGTTGAAAGTCAGGGCATGCGGCGCGCGCTGATCGACATGCGCCCCGACCGATTCGAGGACATCATCGCGCTGGTCGCGCTGTATCGCCCGGGCCCGATGGCGAACATTCCGACCTATTGCGCGCGCAAGCACGGCGACGAGGAGCCGGAATATCTGCACCCCGTGCTGGAGCCGATCCTGAAGGAGACGTTCGGCGTCATCATCTACCAGGAACAGGTGATGCAGATCGCGCAGGTGATGTCGGGCTACTCGCTCGGCGACGCCGACCTCCTGCGCCGCGCCATGGGCAAGAAGATCCGCGCCGAGATGGACAAGCAGCGCGACATCTTCGTCGCCGGCGCAGTGAAGAACGGCGTGCCGAAGGGGCAGGCCGAGACCATCTTCGAGCTGCTGGCGAAATTCGCCGACTACGGCTTCAACAAGAGCCACGCGGCCGCCTACGCGCTGGTGTCCTACCACACCGCCTACATGAAGGCGCATTACCCGGTGGAGTTCATCGCGGCGTCGATGACGCTCGATCTCAACAACACGGACAAGCTCTCGGAATTCCGCACCGAGGCGCAGCGCCTCGGCATCAAGGTCGAGCCGCCGAACATCAACCGCTCCGGCGCGACCTTCGACGTCGGCGAGAAGACGATCTACTACGCGCTTGCCGCGCTGAAGGGCGTCGGCATCCAGGCCATCGATCAGATCATCGAGGAGCGGACCAAGCGGGGACTGTTCACCTCGCTCGCCGACTTCGCCGCGCGCGTCAATCCGCGCGCGATCAACAAGCGCATCATCGAAAGTCTCGCCGCTGCCGGCGCGTTCGACACGCTGGAGCCCAACCGCGCCCGCGTCTTTGCCGGCGCGGACTCGATCCTGGCCGCGTGCCAGCGCGCGCATGAGGCCGAGACCATCGGCCAGAACGACATGTTCGGCATGTCAGCGGATGCGCCCACCATCATGCTGCCGCAGATCGAGGCCTGGCTGCCGGCCGAGCGGCTGCGCCGCGAATACGACGCGGTCGGCTTCTTCCTGTCGGGCCATCCGCTCGACGACTACGCGACCGTGCTGAAGCGCCTGCGCGTGCAGAGCTGGGCGGAGTTCTCGCGTGCGGTGAAGACCGGCGCGACCGCCGGCAAGGTCGCGGCCACCGTGGTCTCGCGGATGGAGCGGCGCACCAAGACCGGCAACAAGATGGGCATCATGGGCCTGTCGGATCCGACCGGCCATTTCGAGGCGGTGCTGTTCTCCGAAGGCCTCGCGCAATATCGCGACGTGCTGGAGCCGGGCGCCGCCGTACTGCTCCAGCTCGGCGCCGAGCTTCAGGGCGAGGACGTCCGCGCGCGCGTACTGCATGCCGAGCCGCTGGATGATGCGGCCGCCAAGACGCAGAAGGGCCTGCGCATCTTCCTGCGCGATACCAAGCCGCTTGAATCGATCGCCAAACGTCTCGCCGGACCCGAGGTGGCTGCCGCGAACGGCGGAGCGCCAAAGGTCGGCAGTCCCGGCATCGCGCCGCGCTCCAACGGTGACGGCGAGGTGTCGCTGGTGATGATGCTCGACCTCGAGACCGAGGTGGAGATGAAGCTGCCCGGCCGCTTCAAGGTCTCGCCGCAGATCGCCGGCGCGATCAAGGCGGTCGCCGGCGTCGTCGACGTGCAGCAGCTCTAGCTGCGGGTCGCGACCGCGTGCGGCGCGGTTCGGCCCGTGCGACGGGTACGGGGGCGATGTTGTGGTTGCGTCACTCATCGCGGCTATGATCGCGGCGATGCAGCTCGTTCGTGCGGACATTTTGAGTCTCCGGGAGGAAACGAGACATGTGCGACAAATGCTCTGAATCCCTGCAGGACAAGATCGCGCCGTCGCGGCGGTCCGCGATGCTGTTGGGCGGTTCCGCCCTGGGCCTCGCTTTCGCCGGCGCGGGCTTCGCCAAGGAAACCAAGACGCCGCCCAAGCCGCAGAACGTGCTGTCGCCGGATGGCGCGCTGAAGCGGCTGATGGAGGGCAACGCGCGCTACGTCGACGGCGTGTCGCGGCGCCACGACTTCAAGCACGAGCGCGAGGCGCTGGTCGGAGGCCAGAATCCGTTCGCTGCCGTGTTGAGCTGCGCCGACTCGCGCATCGCACCGGAATATGCCTTCGACACCGGCCGCGGCGATTTGTTCGTCTGCCGCGTCGCCGGAAATTTCGCCGGCGACGAGACCGTCGCCAGCCTGGAATATGCGGTGGCCGTGCTCGGCGCGCCGCTGATCCTCGTGCTGGGCCACGACAGTTGCGGTGCCGTCGATGCCACGCTGAAGGCGCTCAAGGACGGCAAGCAGCCGCCGGGACACATTCCCTCGCTGGTCGATGCGATCGCGCCCGCCGCCAAGGCGGCGATGCAGCAGGGCGGGGAGGTGCTCGACAAGGCGATTCGGCAGAACGTGATCGACAACGTCGCGAAGCTGAAATCGGCCGCGCCGATCCTCAATGCCGCCGTGGAACAAGGCAAGCTGAAGGTTGTGGGCGGCATCTACCGCCTCACGACGGGAACAGTCGATCTGATCGCGCAGGGCTGAGCGACCTGGTCGGACGATCTGGCCGCGCGCCGTCCTCGCGTTCGCGAAATTGACGCGGACCTGACGCGGGCCTGACAATGAGGCGCGGCCATGCCGCCGCCTCAATCCGGGCCTTTCGTTCAACTGCCGTTCAGGCTGCGGCGCGCCTGATGCGCGGCAGCAAACTCAACAACAATAGCGGGCAAGCAAGCCATGCGTGGGACACACAAGGCCTTCATCTGTTTCCTCCTGCCAATTCTTTTCGTTGCGGCGAGCGGGCTCGTTGATCCGGCCCGGGCGCAGCAGCCGGAAAAGCGCATCGCGCTCGTGGTGGGCAATGGCGCCTACGCCAAGTCGCCGCTGGCGACGACAGCGAACGATGCCGGCCTGATCGCGCAAACGCTGCAGGCGGCGGGGTTCGACGTCGTCGGCGCCCGCGACCTCGACGGCGACACGCTGCGCAAGAGTTTCCGCGATTTCATCCAGAAGGCGCAGGCTTCAGGGCCGGGCACGGTCGCGATGGTCTATCTTGCCGGCTATGGCGTGCAGCTTGCCGGCGAGAACTATTTCATCCCGGTCGATTCCAACATTGCGCGTGACACCGACATTCCGACCGAGGCGCTGCGCATCAGCGACTATGTCCGCCAGCTCGCCGCCATTCCGCTCAAGGCGAACATCGTGGTGCTCGACGCGGCGCGGGCGCAGCCCTTCATCGAGGGCGGCCAGCCGATCGCGAGCGGCCTGGCGCTGGTCGAGCCCGAGGCGAACATGCTGATCGCGTTCAACGCGGCGCCCGGCACCGTGGCGCCCGAGGAACCCGGGCCCTACGGCATCTACGCGCAGTCGCTCGCCGAAATGATCCGCACCGGCGGCCTGCCGCTGCCGGAGGTGTTCGATCGCCTCCGTTTGCGCGTCAACGAATCCAGCAAGGGCGCGCAGGTGCCGTGGGACGAGCAGAAGGTGAGCGCGCAGTTCAGCTTCTTCGTGAGCGCACCGGACGCGCCGCCGCCGCAGGCCGCGCCGGACCAGGTCGCC